>JACCEN010000001.1 GCA_013416435.1 Alcaligenaceae bacterium
GTGTCAAATCGGGGCTGACTTTATTTCCTTCAACCCCCTTGCGCTGCAACTCATCCGCAACACAAGGCACCGGCCTTGCCGCCGCACGACCTCGCGGTCTTGCTGCCCACTGCCGACTAGGGAAAACCCTAGATGCCCGTCAGCGAGGAAACGAACTATAGCATCAATTCTCCACACCGCGCAAGTCATACTGTCATCAAAAGCAGGTAAGCATTCAATGAATCGGGTAAACCCTTGATTGGTAAGGGATCCGATCCGAGCTTGATGAGGGGGTCAGACCCCGTGCGGGGTCTGACCCCGGGATGATCCCCCGGGATGATCCCGGGGCGGCGAGTGGTTGGGGTCAGACCCTGTTCGGGGTCTGACCCCTTCGTTAAATCAGGAGTTCGGTCGTTTCCTTGATCCGTTGCAGCGTGAAGCTCGAGCGCATGTCCACGACCGCGGGGTGCTGCATGAGCTTGTCCATGGCAAAGCGCGAGAATTCGGCCAGGTCTCTTACTTGCACTCTTAGCAGGTAATCCATGTCGCCCGACATCGCATAGCATTCGACGACTTCCGGCCAGGTCTGCACATCCCTGGCAAAGTCCGATACCGGCGCGTGCGTAGAGCGGAAGACCTTGTTCAAGCGGATGGTGACGTAGGCCAGCAGCTTGAGGCCCACTTTATCGGGATTCACCAGCGCCACATAGCTTTCTATATAGCCTTCCTCTTCCAGGCGCCGGACTCGCCTCAGGCAAGGACTGGGAGACAGTGATACGCGGTCGGCGAGATCCTGATTACTGATGCGGCCATTGCGTTGCAATTCCATCAGAATACGACGGTCTATTTTATCCAGGTCATTTTGAGACATAAACCACCATGAGATATTTTTTCTTAAGCAGATTATTGCTCAATAAGGGCATTTTCGGGGCATCTTGGCAATCCGCTGCCCGCATTTTTTCTTAGAATTTCTTTTTACTCACGGGGTTGGCCACCCTGATGGAAATCAACGGGGTACACCCCAGCGGTAATCGGAATAAGCTGGGGTAAGACCCCGCTGGTAATTAGCAGGGGTCAGACCCCGTACGGGGTCTGACCCCTATATATTCAAGGAGCATGGACAATGGCACACAATTTTCAGGAATGGGACAACCCCATGGGCACGGCGGGTTTCGAGTTCATCGAGTACACCGCGCCCGATCCGGTGGCACTGGGCAAGGTATTCGAAACGCTGGGCTTCAAGGCGATCGCCCGCCATCGCAACAAGAACGTGACCCTGTATCGGCAAGGTGGAATCAACTTCCTGATCAACGCCGAGCCCGACTCGTTCGCGCAGCGTTTCGCCCGCCTGCATGGGCCCTCGATCTGTGCCATTGCCTTTCGCGTTCAGGATGCCGCCAAAGCCTACAAGCGCGCACTGGAATTGGGCGCCTGGGGGTTTGACTCGGGCAGCGGCCCGATGGAGCTGAACATTCCTGCCATCAAAGGCATAGGGGACTCACTGATCTATCTAGTCGACCGCTGGAATGGCAAAGAAGGACACGGAGGAATCGGCGACATCAGCATCTACGACGTCGACTTCAAGCCCATCGACCCCTCCACCGCAAACGAAGACGTCGCGCACAAGGGAGCGGGGCTGACGCTGGTCGATCACCTTACACATAATGTACACAAAGGCCGCATGGGCGAGTGGGCGGAGTTCTATGAACGCCTGTTCAATTTCCGTGAAATCCGCTACTTTGATATCGAAGGGAAGGTTACGGGCGTGAAGTCCAAAGCCATGACTTCGCCTTGCGGCACGATCCGGATTCCGATCAATGAAGAAGGCACCGAGGAAAAAGGCCAGATTCAAGAGTACCTGGACCTCTATCGAGGCGAAGGCATCCAGCATATTGCGCTGGCGACGGACAATATCTATGAAACGGTGGAACGGCTCAGGACCTCAGGCCTTCAGTTCCTGGATACGCCGGATACCTATTATGAGTTGCTGGACCGCCGCCTGCCCAATCATGGCGAAGACGTCGAGCGCCTGCGGAAGAACAAGATATTGCTGGACGGCGCGGCCGGGGGCGGACTGCTGCTGCAGATCTTCACCGAAAACCAGATCGGCCCCATCTTCTTCGAGATCATCCAGCGCAAGGGCAATGACGGCTTCGGCGAAGGCAACTTCAAGGCGCTGTTCGAGTCCATCGAACTGGATCAGATGCGCCGCGGCGTACTGAAGTCTGTCGACTAATCGCAACATGAGCCCGATTCTCCGGCCGCGGCGCCGGCCGGAGAGGCAGGCTTCCCTGCAAACAGCTAGAATTCCAAGCGTCATAGTAAGGAAAGTGGGATGCTTGCGTATCTGTTAGCGCTCGCCAAGCGCAGTTGGCGGTTGTTCGTCACGGTAACCAAAGTCATGCTACCCGTGATGGTCATCGTGAAAATCGCCGACGTTTTCGGCCTGGTTGAATTAGCAGGGCGGTTGATCGCGCCGGCCATGGCCTTGCTGCACTTGCCGCCGGAAGCCGGCATCATCTGGGCCACCACGCTTCTTACAGGCATCTACGGCGGCATCGCCACTCTCAGCAGCCTGCCTTCCCCGCCCGACATGAGCATTGCTCAGGTCAGCGCGCTATGCGCCATGATGCTGTTCGCCCATTCCATTCCGGTAGAGCAGGCCATCGTCCGCCGTGCGGGCGCCGGATTCGGAATCACCGCCGCCTTGCGCATCGGCACCGCGATTTTCTACGGCGCCCTGGTCTCATGGGCCTGCCACTTGACGGGCGCCCTGTCCGAGCCGTTGTCCTTCGACTGGTTGCGCGGCTCCGAAGTCATCGCCGCTGACGCCGGCTCGCCCTTCATCGGCTGGATACAGTCCACGGCATTCTCTCTGGGCCTGACCTTGTGCATCATCTTCGCACTGGTGGTCGCACTGGACCTGCTCGAACGCCTCGGCATCATCCGCCGCTTTACCCGATTGATGACGCCGGTGCTGCGCGTATCCGGACTCAATGCGGATGTTGCCCCCGTCACGACGGTGGGCGTCCTGCTTGGCCTTACCTATGGCGGCGCCCTCATCATTGAAGAAGCCGAAAAGCAGAACTTCCCGGCACGCACGCGCTTCCTGGCATTGTCCTGGCTTTCGCTGTCGCACTCTTTGATTGAAGATACGCTGCTGTTGCTGGCGCTGGGCGCCGACATATGGATCGTCCTGGTCGGCCGTGTCGTGCTTACGCTGATCATCGTGGCGACACTTGCCCGGCTGACGAACCGGGGTGGCTGGCGGACCGTCCCGGCCGGGATCTGAGCCCCAGCACGTATTGGGGTCAGACCCCATACGGGTTTGACCCCTTGAGCAAGACCGTTCGTGTTTTTTGGGGGTCAGACCCCGTACGGGGTCTGACCCCGAACAGAGTCTGCCTCCCCTTGCACGGGTCGAATCAGACGCCACCCGGGGTCTGACCCCGCAGCAAATGCGCGTACTGTTTGCGGAACTTCGCAAGCTTGGGGGAGATCACCGCCTGGCAATAGCCTTGGTAGGGGTTACGCGCAAAATAATCATGGTGATAGTCTTCGGCGGGCCAGAAGGTTTCGGCACCCAGCAGCCGCGTGACGATGGCCTGGCCGGTTTCGGCCTGCAGTTCCTTGATCAGCGACTCGGCGACTTCCCGCTGCGCCGGCGACTGGCAAAAAATGGCGGACGCATATTGCGGGCCCACGTCGGCGCCCTGGCGATCCAAGGTCGTGGGATCGTGGCTGGCAAAGAAAACGCGCAGCACCGTTGCGTAATCGATGACCTGCGGATCGAACTCCACGCGGACGACTTCGATATGCCCCGTAGTCTTGGTGCAGACTTGCTCGTAGCTTGGGTTGTCGACATGCCCGCCGGCATACCCCGGCGTAACGCCCTCGACGCCGTGCAGAGCCTTGAAAATAGGCTCGATACACCAAAAACACCCACCGCCCAGTATCGCTATTTCCGTCATGATGCCTTCCTATTCGATTTTTGCGGCCGGCGTTTCAGCCAGCGAAAGTATCCATGCCGCAAGCAGCTGCGCATTGGCCGGGCTGACTTGCGGCTGAGCCGGCATCGGAACCGCGCCCCAACGCCCCCGACCTCCCCGGATGATGGCATTGGCCAGATACGGCACCGCGCCTTCCTGGCCCGCGAATCTTTCGGCGATGACGACAAAAGACGGGCCGACCCGCTTCTTGTCCACCTGATGACAGGCCATGCAATTGCTGGCCTGGGCCAGCGCCAAGCCGGTGGTGGACTGCCCCTGCGCGGCGCCGGCACAAAGAAAACCGGCGACGCCAAACAAAACGATACGAAAAACCGAATGCATAAATCAACCCGTTGATCAACATAACGCCGGCATCGCCGGGAAGAAACCCTGGATAATCCGGTGAACCTTTCAGCGCTTCCCCGTGCCCGCTGTCAAGGTCCTAGTGTACTGTTTGGTCAATTCGAAGCAAACAGCACACCGGGGCGTATCGGGTATTATCGACGATGTTCCGTAGAGACGACACTTCACATGCTTCACTACCCTCAAATCGATCCTGTAGCATTTCAAATCGGACCCATCGCCGTGCATTGGTATGGGCTGATGTACCTCATTGGCTTCAGCCTGGTCTGGGTATTCGGACGTTGGCGCATCAAGCAGGGGCTGTCCGACCTTACGTTGCGCGACCTGGAGGACCTGATTTTCTACAGCGTGCTCGGTGTCGTCGCCGGCGGCAGATTGGGATATGTCCTGTTCTACAAGCCATCCGAATACTTGTCCGATCCCATCCAGGTCCTGTATTTATGGCAGGGCGGCATGTCTTTCCATGGCGGGCTGATCGGCGTCATCGTGGTATTGCTTCTCTTCGCGCGGCAGCGCGGACGCAGCTTGCTGGAGATCGGCGATTTCATCGCGCCACTGATCCCGCTTGGCCTGGCCGCCGGCCGCCTTGGGAACTTCATCAACGGAGAACTCTGGGGCAGGCCGACACAGGTGCCATGGGGCATGGTCTTCCCGCAGGCCGGCGACAGCCTTGCCAGACACCCTTCGCAACTGTACGAGATGGCGCTGGAAGGTTTCGTGCTGTTCGCGCTTTTATGGTGGTTCGCCCGCAAGCCGCGCCCCACGGGGCAAATAAGCGCCCTCTTCCTGATGGGCTACGGCGTATTCCGCTTCATGGTGGAATACACTCGCGAGCCCGATTATTACCTGGGGCTGCTGGCGGGCGGATTGTCAATGGGTCAATTGCTTTCTGTGCCCATGATCGTGGCGGGTCTGATCATTTTTGCTCTGAGCGCAAGAAAATCGACCCACGCACCGTAACCGTGATGCGCTCGGTGCCCCCTTCGAGAGGCACCGCCGACGCATCCGCAGCCTTGGCCATCATCATCGCCCGGGGCGCGGCCTCGAAGCGGGTTCCGGCCCCGCCAAGGTTGATTTCCTTGATCTCGTAGCCCGTATAGCCAAAGGCCGATGCAAGCGCCTGCGCCCGGTCGCGGAACGCCTGTGCGGCGCTTTCCAGCAGTGCCTCTTCTTGTTTAGCGCGCGCTTCCGGAGAAACCGAGAACGACAGATTGGCAATGGGCATCTGGTCGGCAAATTTGGCGGCGAGCTCGGATGCAGCGGTGAAATCGCCGGACTGCAGCAGGATTTCGCCGCGCCCCCGCCAGTTCGATATCTGACCGTCCTTATCGTTCATGGGCCAGATGTTGTAGTTGCCCGTGCTGACCTTGATGCCCTGGTGCCCCTTCGCCTGCGCCATGACCTTGTCCATGACCTTGGCGAGTGCAGCGGCCACGGCGGCCTGCGACGACTCGCTGACTTCGGACGCCAAAGTGATTCTTACCGTGTCATGCGCAAGTTCCGCCGCCGCTTCGGCTTGCAGGCTGGCCTGCGGCCAGATCTCGTGATGGGCGAAACGCTTATGGCTGTCCGTGCCCGGCGGAACTTGCGCCGCGGCGGAATATGAAGCGGCAAGTGCCGCAGCGCCCATGATTGCTGCCAACAAACGTTTACGTTTCTGTACGGAAAGATGCATGCGGCTACCCATAAAAGGAAAAGCTCGTCCGTAGGACGAGCTTTGGATTATTGCCCCGCCTGTGCCGTCAAGGCCGGCATCCCGGAACCTGAGGTTCAAGGTGGTCGCCTTCAGCCAAGCTTCGGGTTCTCCAATTAAGGAGATCACTCCCACTTGTCAATCCAGCAACCTAATGCCATAGCATTGGTTCAAGGAATATTGGCCGAGTCACGAACACGGCAGGGACTAACTGTTGAACACGCCTGGGCGTATCCGTGAAAACTGTGTGAACCTATAGTGTATACCTAAGTCTGGCTCGATGTTTTCAGGCCGTCGACCTGGTCGAGCATTTCGTGCATGTCTTCAATTTTACGCTTGAAATCGCCGAGCGCAACATTGCTGAGTGGACCATCAGGCGCGCGCATGGTGAGAAGTTCGCCGGCGATCTGTATGGCAGCCATGACGGCGATGCGTTCATTGCTGGAAACCTTTCCGGAACCCTTGACGGCAAGCATGCGCTGGTCGACATGGCGTACCGCGGCAAGCAGCGCCTCTTTTTCAGAGGGCAGGCAAGCCAGGGAATAATCGCGTCCCAAGATGGATACGTCGATGCGTTCCATAACTGCTACTCCTGAGGCGCGCCGGGCAGGCGCATTAATATTGAATCAATCTGTTCGCGCGCCTTGGCGGCCACGACACGCAAGCGCGAGGAGTCGGCCTGGCTGACGGACAACTGCCCCTTGAGAGCCTCTGATTCGGCCTTGTAGCGTGACAGCTCGGCCTGCAGGCCGGCCTGCATCGCGTCGGATTCGGACCTGGCTGCGGCCATGGCCGCCTGCGCTTCATCGCGCACGGACTGCAACTGCGCTTCGTGGTCGGCCATGCGCTCGGACGCGGAAGAATATTCGGCGTCGCGGCGCTGCAGTTCGTCGCGCAAGGCGTTGCGCTCTTGTTCGAGAGCGGTCAGGCGCGCCTGCTGCGCAGCGCGCTCGGACTGAAGCTGCCGCGCAAGCTGCACCAGTTGCCCGACACGGGCGGCGAGAAAATCGAGATCTTGCAACATGGGCGTTATCGTAAACCATCCAGCGACGATCTGGGTAGGGAAAAATAGCCACTAATCATAACCTTTCACCCCTCTTTCCGTTACCTTTCAAAATTCTTTCAATTGCAGGAGTATGACGCGTCATTTACCCCTGGAATATGTAAAAAATGTGGATTTTAGGGGTTAACCCTAGACAACTGAGGGGAAATCTGGGTTTTCAGCCCTCTTTTCGTCAATTACCATGCCTCACCTTTGATATGCGGGGTTCCGAACCCTGCCGCACGGAAACCGTGGGCAGCGAACAGAAACCCGGCTTTCAGTTTCATCTTGCTGTCGGGGAGATTTCATCAACATGCAGCTTAAAAACAAACAGGACTTCTGGTCCGGCATAATGTTCGTCGCCTTAGGCGTCGGATTCGCACTGGGCGCCACCAACTATTCCATGGGGACCGCTGCCCGCATGGGTCCGGGATACTTTCCTTTCTGGTTGGGCGTGCTTCTCGCTTTACTCGGGGCGATTGTCTCGCTGGGCGCCATGTCGCCCAAGGCTCAAGATACCGAAGTCGAACGCTTCGACTGGAAGATCGCCATCATCATCATCGGCTCAGTCGCACTGTGCGGCGTCGTCTTTGATTTCCTGGGCGTATACCTTTCGGTGTTCCTGCTGGTTTTCCTCAGCAGCATGGCCAGCCACCAGTTCAGCTGGAAAGTGGCAGCGCTCACCGGTTTCTTTCTCGTACTTTTTGTGTGGCTCGCCTTCGTCAAGGGGCTAGGCCTGATTTTCCCGCTGTGGCCCAGCTTCATCGGCAGTTAAGGAGCCTTGAACATGGAATTGTTTGAACATCTGGCGTTGGGCTTCTCGGTCGCCCTGAGCCTGGAAAACGTTGTGTACTGCCTGCTGGGCTGTCTGCTTGGCACCCTCATCGGCGTACTTCCCGGCATCGGCCCAGTACCGACCATCGCGATGCTGCTGCCCATCACTTACGTATTGCCGCCTGTGGCCGGTCTGATCATGCTTGCCGGTATTTATTACGGTGCGCAGTACGGTGGTTCCACCACTGCCATTCTCGTCGCCCTGCCTGGTGAAACCGCCGCTGTGGTGACAGTGCTGGACGGCCACCAGATGGCCCGCAACGGCCGTGCCGGCGCGGCCCTGGCCATTGCGGCCCTGGGCTCCTTCTTCGCCGGCTGCGTCGCCACGATCCTGCTGGCCGGCTTCGCGCCTCCGCTGGCCGAAGTCGCCTTCAAGTTCGGCCCCGCGGAATACTTCTCCCTGATGGTGCTCGGCCTGATCGGCGCCGTGGTGCTGGCTTCGGGCTCGCTGCCCAAGGCCATCTGCATGATTCTGCTCGGCCTGCTGCTGGGCATGATCGGCACCGACGTGAACTCCGGCGTGGCACGCTACGACTTCGGCATCCCCGAGCTGCAAGACGGCATCGACTTCGCCGTGGTCGCAATGGGTGTGTTCGGTTTCTCCGAGATCATGACCAACCTGGAACTGAAAGACCAGCGCGTCGACATCACGGGCAAAGTGGGCACCCTGTATCCCAACAAGCAGGAATTCAAGGAAGCCTGGCCGGCATGCGTGCGCGGCACGGCCCTGGGTTCCGCACTGGGCATCCTGCCCGGCGGCGGCGCGGTGCTGTCCTCTTTCGCGTCCTACACGCTGGAAAAGAAGATCTCCAAGAATCCCGAGCGCTTCGGCAAGGGCCACCCCGCCGGCCTGGCTGGTCCGGAATCGGCCAACAACGCCGCGGCACAGACATCGTTCATTCCACTGCTCACCCTGGGTATTCCCGGCAACGCCGTGACCGCCCTGATGATCGGCGCCATGACCATCCACAACATCCAGCCTGGCCCTCAGGTGATGACCAGCCACCCCGAGCTGTTCTGGGGCCTGATCGTGTCCATGTGGATCGGCAACCTGATGCTGATCATCCTCAACCTGCCGCTGGTAGGCCTGTGGATCAAACTGCTGCGCGTACCCTACCGCATCCTGTTCCCCGCCATTCTGGTGTTCTGCACGATCGGCGTATATTCGCTGAACTACAACGTGTTCGATATCTGGATGACAGCGGCGTTCGGCTTTGTCGGCTACGTCTGGGCCAAGCTCAAGTGCGAAGGCGCGCCTCTGCTGCTGGGCCTGGTTCTGGGCCCCATGATGGAAGAAAACTTCCGCCGTGCCCTGCTGCTGGCACGTGGCGACTACACGACTTTCGTCACACGCCCCCTCTCGATGTCATTGCTGATCGCGGCGGCCTTCCTGGTGGTACTGGTGGCATTGCCTTCCATCAAGAAGAAACGCCAAGAGACATTCGTCGAAGAAGGCTGACGCCCTCCCGCGCTTCGGCTCGATGAGCCCCGCAAAAAACCCACCCGCGCGGTGGGTTTTTTGCGTCGGCAATGAGGTAACCTTATAGGCGCAACAAAAATACCAATACTCAACCTTTGGAGAACAACGATATGCCTTCCATCAATACCAGGACCTACGAAACCCAGCCTTCAGCCAAGGTCGCCTTTCTGGGTCTGGGCGTCATGGGCTTTCCCATGGCGGGGCATCTTGCTAAAGCGGGTCATTCCGTCACGGTGTACAACCGGACCCATGCCAAAGCCGAAAGCTGGGTGCAGGAGTTCGGAGGCCGCGCGGCGCGCACTCCCCGAGAGGCCGTGCAAGACGCCAGCATCGTGTTTTGCTGCGTCGGCAACGACAACGACTTGCGCAGCGTCGTGCTGGGCGAGGACGGCGCGCTGGCCGGCATGCGCCAAGGCGCTATCTTCGTGGACCACACCACCGCGTCTGCCGAAGTGGCGCGCGAGCTGCATGCGCTGGCCAAGGAAAAAGGCATAGGATTTGTCGACGCGCCGGTATCGGGCGGCCAGGCGGGCGCCGTCAACGGCATGCTTACCGTCATGTGCGGTGGTGAACAAGCGCAGTTCGACGCCATACGGCCGCTTGCATTGAGTTTCGCGCAGGCAGTCACGCTGCTCGGTGACCCGGGCGCCGGCCAGCTGTGCAAAATGGTCAACCAGATCTGCATCGCCGGGCTGGTCCAGGGCCTTTCCGAAGGCATCGCGTTCGGCCAGGCGGCGGGGCTGGATATGTCCAAGGTGCTGCAAGTCATCAGCAAAGGGGCGGCCCAAAGCTGGCAAATGGAAAATCGCGGCAGCACCATGATCGACGACAAGTTCGACTTCGGCTTTGCCGTCGATTGGATGCGCAAGGACCTCGGCCTGGTGCTCGACGAATCGAAGCGCAATGGCGCGCGCGTGCCCGTCACCGCCCTAGTGGATCAGTTCTACGCCGACGTCCAGCAGATGGGCGGAAACCGCTGGGACACGTCCAGCCTCATCAAGCGGCTGCGCACCAGCAAATAAAGCAATCGGCTCAGGCCTTGTAGCGCGGCACTTTCAGGGTCGCGCACAAGCCTACGCCATCGTTCAGCGATGGGTCTCCATCCATCAATACGATAGTGCCCCGATTGCGCTGCGCATAGGCCAGCGCAATCGCCAGCCCCAATCCCGAACCGCTGCCCGGCGCGCCCCTGCGGCCGGCGCTGCCGCCCCGATCAAAGCGCATGAAGACGCTGTCGCGCAACGAGGGATCCAGCCCCACCCCGTTGTCGCGCACACTGACCCAAGCGTCTTGTTCATCGGCACCGGCCGATACCGTGATGGTGCAGCCGTCGCCTGCATGGTTGATGGCATTGTGGACCAGATTCGCAATCGACTCGTGCAGCTCGGCGTCGCTGCCCAGCACCCAGGTCCGAGGAACGCCCATGGCTTCGTCCCGGCTCGACCATTCCGCGACGCAATCCACCCAGCCCAGATCCTGGTTGCGCTCCCGGGCCAGCGGCAGATACTGGAGGACGACCTCACGAGCGAGCGCGCTCAGATCGACGAGCGCCTGCGGCGCGGCATCGTTGCGGCTGGCGTGCGCGAGCGACAGCAACTGTTCGGTCAGGCGGGAAGTCTGGCCCAACTGCCGGATGATGGCATCCAAGGTGTCGCGCATGCGCTGAATGTCGGGTTCGCGCTTGGCATACTGCGCCTGGGTTCGCATGATGGCAAGCGGAGTGCGCAATTGATGGGAGGCATCCGCCAGAAACTGCGCTTGCCGGGCCAGCACGCGGCGATACAGATCGATATGATGGTTCACCGCTTCGACCAGGGGAACGACCTCTCGCGGAACCTGCTCCGCATCGAGGGGGCTCAAGTTGTCGACATCGCGCGATTTGATCTCGCGCCGCAGTTCGATCAGGGGCCGCAGCGCCCATTGAACGCTGATCCACACCAGCAGGACGGCCAGGATCAGCATGCGGCCGTCGCGGAACAGCCCATGCCGCCATGCCTCCTGCTGCGTCCGCAAGCGCATGTCCAGGCTTTCGCCGACGATGACGAGCACTTGCCGCCGTACGCCGTCCAGATGCAGGTCGCGCCACAGCGCCAACAAGCGCAAGTGGTCGTTGCGGTACATGGCATTGTAGAAGACAGGCATGCCCTCGTTCTCGGCCAGGAACTCCGGCCTAGGCAAGCCCTGCATGCCCAGCATGGTGCGGCCTTCGAGATTCTTGGTGGATTCGCCCGCCAGATTCAGCGCAATAGGAGAAATTTCCTCGACGCGGAAATACTTGCGGTTTCCAGCGCGCGACTCGAGCATCACTTGCGCATAAAAAGGCGGATCGATGCGCAAGGAGCCATCGGGATTGAACTCGATGCTGGTTTCCAGCACCTTGGCCGGTTCAAGCAAGGCGCTGTCATAGACCTCTTCGGTCACGGCATTGAGCGCCTGATAGTCCTTCACGCTGTCGAACAGCAACAGGCCGATGGTGCCGGGTATGAGCAGGACCAGCAGCCAGAACCGCATGCTGCCGCGGGACGTCTGCGAGAACCAGCGCATCATCACGTATCGCCGCTCGGGCTTTCCAGCATATAGCCCAGGCCTCGCACCGTCACGATGCGGACGTCGCTGCCCGCCAGCTTCTTGCGCAGCCTGTGCAGCACCACCTCGATGGCGTCAGGGCTGGTATCGCTGTCGTGGTCGAACACCCTGCTGAACAATTGCGCCTTGTCCATCGGCGTGCCGCTGCGCGTGATGAGGGCGGCCAGCGCCGCATGTTCGCGCGGCGTAAGGTGCAGGATGGCGCCATCCAGGGAGAAAGCGCGGCTTTCGATGTCGTAGACCAGCGAGCCGCAGTGCATTTGCGGCACCAGCCTGCCTCGGCTGCGGCGCACCAGCGCGGCCAGCCGGGCCTCCAGCTCTTCGAGCGCGAAGGGCTTGGAAAGAAAATCGTCGGCGCCCAGGTTCAATCCGCGCACGCGATCCTGAAGCGCGCCCTGGGCAGTGAGGATGAGCACCGGCGTGATGTCGCCCCGATTGCGCATTTCGCGCAGGAGCACCAGGCCGTGCTTGTCGGGCAGCCGCAAGTCCATGATGACCGCGTCGTATTCGGACACGCTCAGCAGATGTTCGGCCGTCTGCGCATCGTGCGCGTGGTCGGGAACGAAGCCGCTTTGGGCAAGCGCCCGTTCGAGCCACGCGGCCATCTCGCGTTCGTCTTCAACCAGCAGTACGCGCATGGCCCTTGGTATCCGCTGCGGCCAAGGCGCGTGCATGCTGCCCGCGATGCCGCAGGTAGCGGGTTTCCTGGCCGCGCTTGAAGAGAATGATGGCAAGCTCGTTCAAGGCAAGCGTATAGACTTCGCGCTTGAACTCGATGACGGCATCCAGCGGCACCCAGTACTGGCTCCAGCGCCATGCGTCGAACTCGGGGCTGTGCGTGGCGCGCAGGCAGACATCGGAATCGCGGCCCACCATGCGCAGCAAAAACCAGATCTGTTTTTGCCCCTTATAGTGCCCTCGCGATTCGCGCCGGACGAAATTACTCGGAACGTTATAACGCAGCCAGTCGCGCGTCCGCCCTAATATGCGTACATGTTCGGGTCGCAGGCCGACTTCTTCGTGCAGCTCGCGATACATGGCCTGAACGGGGCTTTCCCCGTACTTGATGCCGCCTTGCGGAAACTGCCATGCGTGCTCCCGAATACGTTTGCCCCAGAAAACCTCGTTTTTCTGATTTACGAGGATAATGCCGACATTAGGACGGTAGCCTTCACGGTCTAACATGGGCCACCCCAAAGCGAATTCAATACAATTACTGTTGATTATACGTATCTGTCGAGATCCTCACCATGCATGCAAGCAAGTATCACATAAACACTCTGAAAGAAGCACCTGCGGAAGCGGAAGTAAAAAGCCATCAGTTGATGACGCGTGCCGGAATGATCCGGAAAGCGGCGGGCGGGATCTACACATACATGCCCCTGGGCCTGAAGGTATTGCGCAAGATCGAAGCCATTGTGCGCGAGGAAATGAACCGGGCAGGCGCCATCGAGCTATTGATGCCCGTGGTGCAGCCCGCGGAGCTCTGGGTGGAGTCCGGCCGCTGGGAGCAGTACGGCGCCGAACTGCTGAGGATCAAGGACAGGCACCAGCGCGACTTCATCCTTCAACCGACGTCGGAAGAAGTCATTACCGATATCGCCCGCAACGAGATTCACAGCTGGCGGCAGCTGCCGCTCAATTTCTACCACATACAGACCAAGTTCCGCGATGAGCGCCGGCCGCGCTTCGGCCTGATGCGCGGGCGCGAGTTCACCATGAAGGACGCCTATTCCTTCGATCGCGACGAGGTGTCGGCGCAGGCAAGCTACGACAAGATGTTCGAAGCCTATATGCGCATCTTCGAACGGCTGGGGCTGGAGTTCCGGGCGGTGGCTGCGGACACGGGCTCGATCGGCGGTTCCCGCAGCCACGAGTTTCAGGTCATTGCGGACACGGGCGAGGACCTGATCGTCTACAACCCCGCCAGCCAGTATGCCGCCAACATCGAACTGGCGGAGGCTCCCTGCCTGATAGCCGAGCGCGCTCCGGCGAAGGAAGCACTGACGAAGATCGCGACGCCCGATGCCCCCAAGTGCGAACTCGTTGCCCAGCAGCTGGGCAAGCCGCTGGCTGAAACCGTGAAATCCATTGTCCTTGCCACCGACGACCCGGCCGGCGAAAAGCCCGCCCGCATCTGGCTGCTCCTGCTGCGCGGAGACCACGAGCTCAACGAAGTGAAGGCGGGCAAGCTCGCCGGCTTCGAAGACGGATATCGATTCGCGACGGAAGCGGAAATCCTCGAGTCCTTCGGTTGCGTGCCCGGCTACCTGGGCCCCGTCAATACAGTCAAGCCCGTGAATGTGATCGCCGACCTGACCGTCGCCCACATGAGCGATTTCGTCTGCGGGGCCAACGAAGAAGGCTACCACTACACCGGTGTGAATTGGGGCCGCGACCTGCCCGAGCCCGTCACGGCCGATCTGCGCAACGTCGTTGCGGGCGACCCGGATCCGCAAGGCGGCGTGCTTGCCATACAGCGCGGCATCGAAGTCGGCCACGTGTTCTTCCTTGGCGACAAGTATTCCAGGGCCCTGAATGCAAGCTTCCTGGAAACCGACGGCAAACCCGCCATATTGCAAATGGGATGCTACGGGATCGGCGTCAGCCGCATCGCGGCTGCGGCCATCGAGCAGAACCACGACGATAAAGGTATCATCTGGCCGCGCGCCATTGCGCCTTTTGAAGTTGTGATCTGCCCTATGAGCCTGCATAAAAGTGAAACAGTCCGCAACACGGCCGAAAAACTCTACCAGGACTTGCAGGCAAGCGGCGTCGATGTCATTCTTGATGACCGCGACACGCGGCCCGGCATCATGTTCGCCGATTGGGAGCTCATCGGCGCGCCGCTGCGCATTACCATTGGCGACCGCGGCCTGAAGGAGGGCATCGTAGAGATCCAGGCCCGCAGAAACGAAACGGCGGACAAGATTCCACTGGAGCAGGCACTCGAATTCACCCTTCAGCAGTTAAAATCGCTGTAACAGGCCCGGGCCGGTCATACCGGCCCGCTTGCATTGTGATCTCCGGCGAAATCGTCCTGTCACACCGCTTAACCAAAGACATGTCACCAGACACAACCCTACAGAATCCAGAGCTGGATATTCGCGTATATTACGAGGACACCGACGCGGGCGGCGTGGTGTTCTACGCCAACTATCTCAAGTTTTTCGAGCGCGGCCGCACAGAATGGCTGCGCCGCCTGGGCGTGAACCAGACAGAGCTCGCGGAAACAGCAAAGCGCATATTCGTCGTAAAAAACGTTGAAATACAATACCGCAAACCGGCACGGCTAGATGATTTGCTCACGATACGCAGCGACATCACCCGCTTGGGCCGGGCATCCATCCATTTCAGGCAGGCGGCTGTCCGCGCCGGGGAACTGTTGTGCGAAAGCGATATCCAAATATGCTGCGTCGATACCACGAGCTTCCGCCCTGCCCCGCTCACCGATGAACTCAGAACCCTACTGGAAAAGGCCAAGAAATAACCATGCAAGCTTCTAGCGACCTTTCGTTGCTTACATTGCTGATCGATGCCAGCATCCCCGTACAGCTCGTCATGCTCATACTGCTGGGCATCTCCATACTTTCCTGGACCTATATCTTCAGCAAAAGGTCTGCGCTGAAGCGCGCCAATGACCAGACGCGCCGGTTCGAAGACGACTTCTGGGCCGGCGGCGACCTGTCGGTATTGCAGCAGGCCATCGCAACCCGTCGATCCGAGCACGGCGCGCTGGCCCGCATCTTCGACGCCGGCATGACCGAATTCATCAAGGCGCGACGCAGCAACGGCGGCGGCGATGCAATGCTCGACGGCCCGCGCCGGGCCATGCGCGCCACTTATCAGCGCGAAATGGACAACCTGGAGTCCCACTTGAACTTCCTTGCTTCCGCCGGGTCGGTCAGCCCCTATATCGGGCTGCTGGGCACTGTCTGGGGCATCATGCACGCCTTCCTGGGGTTGTCGTCCATGCAACAGGCAACACTGGCCGCTGTGGCACCCGGCATCGCGGAAGCGCTGATCGCCACGGCCATCGGCCTGTTCGCGGCAATCCCCGCGGTGGTAGCCTATAACCGCTACACCAATGAAATCGACCGCCTGTCCATTCGCTTCGATAGTTTTATCGACGAGTTCCTCAATATCTTGCAACGTCAGGTTCGCTAATGCCATCCGTCCGTGGCGGCACAGGCCGCTCTCGCCGACTCAAGAACGAGATCAATGTCGTTCCCTACATCGACGTCATGCTGGTGCTGCTGGTCATCTTCATGGTGACGGCGCCCATGATCACTCCCGGTCTGATCGAGCTGCCGTCGGTGGGACAAGCGTCCGAAGTGCGGGCAAAACCCCTGGAGGTGCAGGTCAGCGAAGACGGAACGCTTTCCCTGCGCGTGCGCGATTCCGGCCAGGAGTTCGAGCAGATCAACAGCCAGAACCTGGTTACCGAGGTACGTACGCGTCTTACGGCCGACACGCCCGTGGTGATCGCCGCCGACGGGCGCGTGCCTTATGAGACGGTCATGAAAATCATGGACCAGCTGCGCAGCAATGGCATTTCCAAGCTGGGCCTGCTGGTAGACCAGAAGTCCACTCCCGAACGGTGAACGAATCAGGCGGGCCGGCGCGGCAGGCTGCCGTCCGCGCCCAACACGCTACGCAATGAAGCAGACGAAGAAACACTCTCGCAAGCCGGTGTACCGCACTCCCGAACAACAGGACGAACGTCGGGCGCTGGCTTATGCCGTCGCCATACATACGGCCCTGCTGCTGTTCATGCTCTTCGGTTTCATTGCTTCGCCCAGCAATCCCAACCCCGTACAGGTGGAGTTATGGGCGGATGGCACGACGCCCACCGCGGCCGAGCCGGAGCCCACCGAACAGGAAGCCGAGCCGGACGAAGCCGAACCCGAAGCGCAAGCCGAGCCGGAGCCACAGCCTGAACCGGAGCCGGAACCCGCACCCGAGCCGGCGCCCGCGCCTCCTCCCGCTCCGGAGCCGCCACCGCAACCCGCCCCACCGCCGGCGCCTCCGGCTGCCACGCCTCCTCCGGTGCCGCAACCCGAACCCGAAGTCGATCCCGACATCGCACTGGAAGAGGCGCGCAAGAAACGGGAAAAAGAGGAAGAAGAAAATCGGCTCGCCGCAGCCAAGGCTGCTGCCGAGAAAGCCGCAGCTGAGAAAGCGGCTGCCGAGAAGGCTGCTGCTGAGAAAGCGGCTGCTGAGAAAGCCGCGGCTGAGAAGGCGGCTGCTGAGAAAGCGGCTGCTGAGAAGGCGGCTGCTGAGAAGGCGGCTGCTGAGAAAGCGGCTGCCGAGAAGGCGGCTGCCGAGAAAGCGGCTGCCGAGAAAGCGGCTGCCGAGAAGGCTGCTGCTGAGAAGGCTGCTGCTGAGAAGGCTGCTGCTGAGAAGGCTGCTGCTGAGAAGGCTGCTGCTGAGAAGGCTGCTGCTGAGAAGGCTGCTGCTGAGAAGGCTGCTGCTGAGAAGGCTGCTGCCGAAAAGAAAGCCAAGGAAGAAGCCGCCAAGAAAGCAGCGGCTGAAAAGGCCGCAGCCGAGAAAGCCGCTGCCGAAAAGAAAGCCAAGGAAGAAGCCGCCAAGAAAGCGGCAGCTGAAAAGGCCGCGGCCGAGAAGGCTGCCGCCGAGAAGAAAGCCAAGGAAGAAGCGGCCAAGCGGGAGGCGCTGCGGGCGGCGATGCGTGGCGACGCCCTGGGCGCCGCGGGCATACCTGGCGGCACGGCAGACCGCAATCAAAGCGGCGGCGGTGGCAACGACGATGGCTATGCCGCCAAGGTGCGCGCCTGCGTTCGGCCACGCGTGGTCTACAGCGTGCCGCCGCGTCAAGGCCCCGCCAACCCCACAGTACAATATCTGGCAAGTCTCAAGCCAAATGGCACGGTCGAGAATGTAGTGATCCGACGCTCATCGGGTAACCCCCGCTTCGACGAAGCAGTCAGGAAAGGCATACAGGCATGCTCGCCCTTCCCCAAACCGCCTTCCGGAAAGTATCCCTCCGCGATCGAGGGCGACTACCGAATGTACGACTAACAGGAGATAGTAGATATGACAGCCCTCACTCCAGCAACAAGCGCCCCATCCTCCCGATGGCGCGCGTGGGTCATGGGAATGGCCCTAGTGGCGGGTAGCCTGCTGGCCGCAAGGTCGGCAGATGCTCAATTGCGCGTCGACATTTCAGGCGTGGGCGCCACCCAGTACCCGATCGCCATCGCCGATTTCAATGGCAGCGCCGAAGGCCAGGCCGTCGCCGAGGTCATCCGGGCGGACCTTACCCGTTCGGGTCAGTTTCAGTTGATCAATTCCGCGGGCACCAGCCTCGATGCCGAAAGCTCCATCGCGTACGATGACTGGCGCAATCGGGGTGCGGACTATCTGGCCTATGGCTCCATCAGCCAGTCGGGCGGGCAGTACAACATCAGCTACCGCCTGGTCGACTCGGTGCGGCGTACCCAGCTCGACGGCGTGGCGTTCAGCGGCACCGAAAAGGAATTGCGCCGCATCTCCCACCAGATCGCCGACCGCATCTACGAAAAAATCACTGGTGTTCGCGGCGTGTTTTCCACACGGTTGGCCTACGTGTTGCAAACAGGCAACGGCTATGAGTTACAAATTGCAGACGCCGACGGCCAGAACCCTCAGGTCATGCTGCGGTCCAAGCAGTCCATCATATCGCCCGCATGGTCTCCCGATGGCAAGCGCCTGGCCTACGTGAGCTTTGAACTTGGCAAACCTGTGGTGTACGTGCAGACCCTAGCTACCGGCCAACGGGTGCCATTGGCGAATTTCAAAGGCAACAACAGCGCCCCCGCCTGGTCACCCAGCGGAGAGCAACTGGCTGTCGTGCTTTCCCGGGACAGCATCTCTCAAATCTATACCATCAATGCCGATGGATCCGGCCTGCGCCGCGTCATGCGTTCGCCGCTCATCGATACCGAACCGCAATACACGCCCGACGGATCCTCGCTCGTTTTCACAAGCGACCGCGGCGGCAATCCCCATATCTACAGAGTGCCTGTCAGTGGCGGCGATGCGCAACGCATTACCTTCAATGGCAGTTACAATATCTCACCGGCCATGTCGCCCGATGGCAATAACCTGGTGTACGTTACACGTAGAAATGGTGCTTTCCGTATCGCAATGCAAAGCATGAGTACCGGATCTGAACAATTGTTGACAGCCGGGCCTGATGACGAGTCACCCAGTTTTGCGCCAAACGGAATGCAGATCCTCTACAGTTCCGTACAAGGTGGCCGTAGTGTTTTGGCCGTTATTTCAGTCGATGGCCGTGTCCGCCAGACACTCTCGACTCTCAACGGCAAAGTACGAGAACCGACGTGGGGACCATTTACAAATTGATTTTAGTGTGACTCTTTTTCAAAGGAACTTAAATGAGCTCGCGCATTGCAAGAAGCCTCTCAATAGCCGCATTTGCCGCCACGCTGGCAGCATGCAGCTCGGTACCTCTCGACCAGTCCGGTACCAGTGCCGGCAGTGGAACGGACTCGACCAGCACGGGTCAGATCATGGACCCGTTCAATCCTCAAAGCCCCCTCGCCCAACAGCGTTCGGTCTACTTTGATTTCGACAGCTACACCGTGCCCGAACAATACCGCAGCCTGGTCGAAATGCATTCTTCGTACTTGACCAGCCACGGTCAGCAGAAGATCCGCATCGAAGGCAATGCTGATGCACGCGGAGGTTCGGAATACAATCTGGCTTTGGGTCAACGCCGTTCCGACGCGGTCTCCCGCATGATGACGCTGCTGGGCGTCAACAGCAACCAGATCGAAGCGGTAAGCTTCGGTAAAGAGCGCCCACGCGCCCTGGGCAACACCGAAGCGGATTACGCCGAGAACCGTCGCGCAGATATCGTCTATCAGCGATAATTGCGCGATTCGCCGCAATGTGACGCCGTGGCGGTGGACCGCTGCGGCGTTTTTTTTGCTATTTTCAATAACGGAACAACTATGAGCCTTTATTCCAAGTCCCTGGGCACTCTTGCACTGGCTGCGGCGCTGTCCGGCCTGATGTCGGCACCGGCCCATGCTTTTTCCGACGACGAAGCGCGCCGCGCCATCCTGGAATTACGCGAACAGCTCAAGCAGGTCACGGAACAGAACCGGCAGGCTCGCTTGCAACTGGCTGATCAGCTGGAACGCCTGCAGCATGAACTGGCCGGCATGCGGGGGCAGATCGAGCAGCTGAACTGGCAGGCTGACCTGCAGAAGCGCTCCAGCGAAGACCAGAGCGGCGGCCATGCGGACAAAGTGGCCGACCCCCAGGAACAAGCCGCTTATGAAGGCCCCATGGGTCTCTTCCGCAGCGGGAAGTACAAAGAAGCCGCCGCGGCATTCCAGACCTTCCTGGAAGCCTATCCGGAAAGCCAGCTCGTACCCGAGGCTCGCTTCTACCAGGGCAGCAGCCGGTATGCCAGCAAGGACTTCAAAGCTTCGATCAGTGGCCTGCAGCAAATGATACAGGCCGCCCCTCAAGATCCGCGCGCGCCCGACGCGCTGCTCGTCATTGCCGCCAGCCAGATCGAACTGAACGATTTGAAAGGCGCGAAAGCAAGCCTTCAGCGCATCGTGAAGGATTACCCGCAAACTTCTGCCGCTGAAACCGCCAAGAGCCGTCTCAAGCTGCTGCAGTAATGGCAATGGCGAGTCCGGCGCTTGCCGCTTACCAGGCGGCATGGCGCCAGCGCGCACGAATGCTGGCCGCAATGATGGCGGCCATACTGGCCTTGGTGGTGCTCGACGTCCTGCTCGGCCCTTCCGGCATCGGCGTTGCCGGCCTCTGGCGCAGCATTGCCGACCCGGACGCCGGCGCGCCGCATGTCATCTTCTGGCACATCCGCCTTCCTCAGGCGCTGATGGCGGTACTGGTAGGTGCGGCGCTGGGGCTTTCAGGCGCCGAAATGCAGACCGTGCTCGATAATCCGCTCGCCAGCCCCTTTACACTTGGCGTGTCCTCGGCGGCCGCGCTGGGCGCCGCGCTGACACTCGTCTTCCAATGGCGGCTGCCGTTGCTGTCTGCGGACCACACCCTCATTCTCAGCGCATTTTTGCTGGCCCTGCTCTGTGCGCTGGCGCTCGATGCCATCGCAAAACGGGCCCGCATCGGCTCGACCGGCATCGTGCTGTTCGGCATCGCGCTGGTGTTCGCCTTCAACGCCTTGCTGTCGCTGATCCAGTTGCTGGCCAATGCGGCGGCACTGCAGGACCTGATTTTCTGGATGATGGGCAGCCTGGCCCGCAGCGACTGGGGCAAGCTGGCCATCATGGCCGGCGCATTGGCCGTCGTGTTTCCTTTCGCGTTGCGCAATGCCTGGCGCTTGACCGCCTTGCGTTTCGGCGATGCCCGGGCGGCGGGCTTCGGCGTCGATCCCGTACGGACCAGGCGCTGGTCGCTGCTGCGTGTCAGCATGCTGGCATCCGTCGCCGTGGCGCTGGTGGGCGTGATCGGCTTCATCGGCCTCATCGCGCCTCATATCGCGCGCCGGCTATGGGGCGAGGATCACCGCTGGTACCTGCCTGCCAGCGCCGCCACGGGCAGTCTGATACTGCTTGGCGCGTCCATCGCTTCGAAGCTCATCAGCGACCAGGTCGTCGTCCCCGTGGGCATCGTCACCACGCTGGTGGGAATCCCGTTCTTCATCATCGTCCTGACGCGTCGCCGGGTTTATTGAATATGGATGCTCTTGCCAGCGCGCGAACGCTTATCGCCAAGGGTGTGTCCTGCCGTTTCGGCTCCTTGCAGGTCCTGGACGATCTCGATCTGCCTCCTCTTCCGCCAGCACAAGTCGTGGCTCTGCTGGGCCCCAACGGCAGCGGCAAGTCGACGCTGCTCAAGTCGCTCGCGGGAATGGCGCCTGCACGATTCCATGCGCTTTCCCTCGGTCATCGGGACATGCTCGCCCAGCCCGAGCGCGCCCGCGCCGACATTCTGCGCTACCTTCCCCAGTCGCTGCCCGAAGCCCTGCATCTTACGGTCACCGAATCGTTGCTCGTGGCGCTGAACGTTCGCCGCCGTCCGGGCAAGGCGCAAGCCATGGAACGCAGCATAGCGGTATTGGAAAGCCTGGGCATTGCCGCACTGGCGCCCAAATACCTGGATGCACTCTCGGGCGGCCAGAAGCAGCTGGTGGGGCTTGCCCAGACGCTGGTCGACCAGCCCGACGTCTTGCTGCTCGATGAGCCGCTGGCATCGCTGGACTTGAACTACCAGCATCATGTCATGGGCCTGCTCGGCCGGCTCGCGCGCGAAAGAAACATGTTGATCATCATCGTGGTGCACGATCTGGACATGGCCTTGCGCTACGCCGACACCGCCCTTCTTCTGTATCAGGGCGGGCTGCTGGCGGCAGGGTCGCCAAAGGCCGTCATCACTCCCGAGCACCTGGCCCATGCGTTCAAGGTGCAAGCCCGCATACAAGTCGTCCGCGGGGGACATGCCACTGTTTTTGTCGACGACCTCATTCAACTTTGAGCTGATACCATGCCGCATACTCTTGGGCTTATCGAACAAACGATTTCCCTGCCTGATACGGATATCCATTTCACCGAGGCCGGCCAGGGCAGCGTGCTGCTGCTGATCCATGGATCTCTTTGCGATTATCGCTACTGGCGCTGGCAGATTCCCGCGTTCAGCCAATCACATGCCGTGATCGCACCGAGCCTGCGCGGATATTGGCCGCGGGCGCTTCAGCGGGAAGATCCCGGCTTCAGCATCCAGCAGCATGTCGAAGACATGTTGCGTTTCATGGAACGCATCAGGAACGGCCGGCCAGTGCATGTCCTGGGCCACTCCCGCGGCGCCCAGGTCGCGCTCCAGATGGCGCTGCAGGCGCCGCAGTCGATCAACGGGCTGATACTCGCCGACCCGGGCTTCCCGTTCGACGGCGAGCCGCCGGTCCAGTCGTTCCGTTCCGATGTCGCCGAGCTTCTGCGCAAAGGGGATACGGAGTCGGCGCTGGCCAGTTTTGTCGATGCGGTGAATGGTCCCGATACCTGGCGGCGCATGGTGAGCTGGTTCAAGACCATGGTGCACGACAACGCCTACACCCTGCTTGCGCAACTGCAGGAAAGCGATCGCACGGTTCGCCGCAGCGATTTACCCGCATTGGACAAACCAGTGCTGCTGATCGGTGGCGCGGACAGTCCCGAGCGCTACGTCAGCCGGCTGGACGGCCTGCAGGGCATCTTGCCCAGAGCCGAACGCGTGACGATACCGCTTGCGGCGCACGGCATGAATCTGGCCAATCCGAAAGCCTTCAACAAAGCCGTCGCCGGATTCCTGCACACGCTGGAGTACGGCGCCCCCATTTGAGGGCGCGCCATCACCGCAGCTTAGTGCCCTTTGGTGTTCGCTGGCTTGACATCGCACTCGGCATGTGCTTTTTCGCCGTTGTCGAACAGGAAATCGATACCGACCTTGCTGCCGACCGCCGGCGCTTCCGACGGCTTTTCCAGCATGGCGTGATAGCCGCCCGGCTTGAACAGCAGCTCGCCTCCGGCGGGGACCGCGATATCGTGGGTTTCGGACATGCGGCTCATGCCGCCTTCGTGCGTCGTCTGGTGCAGCATGATCATGCCGTATGTCGAGGACGCCGCGGCGACGAGCTTGGCCTCTTTGCCGCCACCGTTCTTGACGAGGAAATATCCCGCGGACGGCGCAGGTAGCGGGATGGCGCGTATCCAGCATTGGCTTACCGAGAGGGTCTCCGACACCTTCGCGTTGGCAAAAGCCGCCGCATCGTGTTTCGCGGCTTGCCCATGCCCCGCGTGTGCATGGCCCGCATGGGCGAGCAGCAAGGGCTGCATCGTATGGGTGGTGCCCGCAGCGGCAGACAGGGCCAGCGCCAGGCCGGCCGTGGCCAGCAGTCCATTCAGGATTGATTTATTCATGATGTATTCCGTTCGAGTTTGTTTTTGACAGGCTACGCGATGGACGCCCCGACCTCTTTGTCCGGCGTCAATGAGCAGCGCAAGCAGTGGGAAGGCTCAGGCCGTGAACGGAGGTGCCCGCGAACCCAGCGGCGGGCCGGGCATGCGCCGCGGTTCGGCGCTGGCTGTAAGGTCCACGGCCAGCAGCGCGCTCGCGACGGCCGGCGGCAAGGGAGGGATGGCCGCTGGAGGCGGCGTGTATGCGTGGCCTATCGCCGAGCCGAAGGCGCAGTCCAATTCCTGCGGCTCGGCATGACCGTGATGGGTATCGAGGGATAGCGTTTCGATGACGCGATCCGGGAGGCCTTTTACGCAAAGCGTGACGGTAAGGGCCGGGCTATGGCCCGCAAACAGCAATACCGGCATATAGCCGGCCGGGACCAGGGCGCGCAATAGGAAGACCAGCAGCAAGGCCTTCAGGCCGACTTGCCGCTCATTGGACATCCACGCGTACCAGTATCTGATCATGACGGCACAAGTGTACTATGGTGCATACGATAAAAAGAGACACACAGGACGACATGCATCCATCCATCCCCCTTGCTGCACAGAAGGCCAAGATCACCGTCGCCGAGTTCGACCGGCTGCTTGCGAGCCATCATCCCTTCGCCTCGGTGCTGGAAATCGAAACGCTTGAAATCGGACCTGGCAGCGCACTGCTGCGCCTGCCTGATCGAAGCTCGCACCAGCGCCTGGGCGGCATCGTGGCGGGGCCCATGCTGATGGGACTGGCCGACGTCGCCCTGTATGCGGCCATTGTCGGAGCAACCGGCAATAGCGAAGCCGTCACGGCAAGCCTGAGCATGAACTTCCTGCGCAAGGCGCCGCCGGGCGGCATCCTGGCACAGGCCACCATCCTGAAGACCGGCCGGCTCGCGGCGGGCGAAGTCCTGCTCGTTCCCGCGGCTGGCGGCGATCCGGTTGCGCAAGCCATCAGTACCTGGGCCCTGCCTCGTGGGGAAGGCCATGGGGTCAGACCCCATGCGGGGTCTGACCCCGTCTGAGGCGGTTCTTAGGGTCAGACCCCGTACGGGGTCTGACCCTTCAACAGAGGCATGGGGTCTGACCCTTTCAATAGTGGCATAATTCCCGTCAAACACCCGGCGGCCCGATGCCGCCTCTAAGGAGACCCGCATGCAATACCGACGCCTTGGCGCCAGCAACCTGAAAGTATCCGCCCTATGCCTGGGCTCCATGATGTTCGGCGATCAGACCGAGCTTCCCGAAGCGCAGAACATCGTGGCGTCCGCCCGGGAGCGCGGCATCAATTTCATTGACACCGCCGACATCTATACCAAGGGCAAGTCGGAGGAAATGGTCGGCAAGCTGCTGCAAGGCCAGCGTGACGACTGGGTCCTGGCGACCAAGCTGGGCAACGCCATGAGCACGCGGCCGAACGAATCGCATTACTCGCGGCACTGGATCACCCGCGAAGTCGACAACAGCCTGAGTCGCCTGAATACCGGGCATATCGATATCCTTTACCTGCACAGGGACTATCACGAAGAGAACCTGGACGAGGCAGTGCGCGCCCTGGGCGATCTGATACGGGCCGGCAAGATACGCGCATTCGCGCTGTCCAACTTCCGGGGCTGGCGCATCGCGGAAGTGGCGCGCCTATGCGAAAGAGCCAACATCCCGGGCCCGATCGCCTGCCAGCCCTATTACAACCTGTTGAATCGCGGCCCCGAGGTCGAGATACTGCCCGCCTGCTCCCACTATGGATTGGGTGTGGTGTCTTACAGCCCCATCGCCCGCGGCGTGCTGACCGGAAAATATCAACCCGGGCAAACACCGGCCCCCGAAACGCGCGCGGGCCGTGGCGACCGGCGCATTTTGCAGACCGAGTTCCGCGAGGAGTCGCTGCTGATCGCCCAGAAGCTGCAGGTGCATTGCCAGGAAAAAGGGATCAAGCTCAACCATTTCGCCACGGCCTGGGTGCTCGCCAACCGCCATATCAGCGCGGTGATCGCGGGCCCGCGCACGCTGGCCCAGCTCGAAGATTATTATCCCGCGCTAGACGTGACCATCAGCGAAGAAGACGAAGCGCTGGTCGACCAGCTCGTCGCCCCCGGCCATGCATCCTCGCACGGATACAACGATCCGAGCTATCCCTTCTACGGCCGCTGACAGGAAACGGATACACCAACGAAAACCGGCATCGCGCGGACGCGATGCCGGTTTTGTATCTGCAGTTTCTGGCACTTACTTGGTTGGCAGCTTGCCAGCCACGCCCTGAACATAGTAATTCATCTTGTTCAGGCCGTTATCGTCCAACACGCCCGATTCCAGCCGGACCTTGCCTTCGTTGTCTGTGATGGGGCCTGCGAACGGGGCAAGCTTGCCCGCCACGATATCGGCCTGCTTTTCCGTAACCAGCGCCTTCACGTCTTCCGGCACGGCGGGGCCGAAGCCTTCGATGACGGCCATGCCTTCTTTGATGCCGCCCCAGGTGCCGTCCGATTTCCAGGCGCCGTCCAATACTTCCTGCGCCTTCTTGGTGAAGTAATCGCCCCAATGATGAGTGACCGCCGCGATCTGCGCATTGGGTCCGAATTTCTTCATGTCGGAGTGGTAGGCCACGGCGTACTTGCCTTTTTCTTCGGCCGCCTGCACCGTTGCGGTGGAGTCGGTGTGATGCGTGACGATATCGGCACCCTGGCCGATCAGCGCCAGCGCGGCATCGCGCTCTTTGCCCGGATCGAACCAGCTGTTGACCCAGATCACACGCACTTCCGCGTTCGGATTGACGCTGCGCATGCCGCGGGTAAACGCATTGATGCCCTGCAGGACTTCGGGGATGGGGAAAGCGCCCACATAGCCCGCGACATTGGACTTCGTCATCTTGCCCGCCACGATGCCGGCCAGATAGCGCGCTTCGTAGAAGCGTGCGTTCGTGGTAGATACGTTGGGCGCCGTCTTGTAGCCGGTGGAGTGCACGAACTTCACGTCGGGAAACTGCTTGGCGACTTTGAGCGTGGGGTTCATGTAGCCGAAGGAGGTCGTGAAGATGAGCTTGTTGCCCTGCTGCGCCAGATCGCGGATCACACGCTCGGCATCGGCGCCTTCGGGCACGTCTTCCACGTATTGCGTCTTGATCTTGCCGCCCAGCGCTTGCTCCATCTCGCGGCGGCCCGTATCCTGCTGCCAGGTCCAGCCGGCTTCGCCAATGGGGCTGACGTATACGAAGCCCACCTTCAAGGGCTCTTCCGCCGCGACGGCGGATGTGAGCGCCAGGGCCGGCGCCAGTGCCACGACGCACAACGCTTTACGCAGAAATTTTGCAGACATGATTATCCTCAGGTATTTGGATTGAAATTTTTTCCAAGGGACGCAGGCATGTTCAGCCTGATCCAGTTTGCATTACGAGAAATCAGAACCAGCACCAGTATCGTTGCCAGATAGGGCAGCATCGACAACAGCTGGGAAGCGATGGGCACGCCGAGCGCCTGCATATGATAGGTAAGAATGGTGATGCCGCCAAACAGATAGGCGCCGATCAGGACGCGGATCGGGCGCCACGTCGCGAAAGTGGTGAGCGCCAGGGCGATCCAGCCGCGGCCCGCGACCATGCCTTCCACCCACATCGGCGTGTATACCAGCGACATGAAGGCCCCCGCCAGCCCGCAGCATGCACCTCCGAACAGCAAAGCGCCGAGGCGGATGCGCCGTACGTCGTAGCCCAGAGAATGCGCGGAAGAAGGCGATTCTCCCACCGACCTGAGTATCAGGCCCGCCCGCGTCCTGTTCAGGAACCAGACGATGCCTGCGCAGAGCAACAATGACAGATACACCATGGGATGCTGCTGGAAGATGGCCGGACCCAGTACCGGGATATGCTCCAGATAAGGTATGCTGAATTTCATGGCGTTCAGGCTGCTGCCGACATAATCGATGCCGATGTACGCGGATGCGCCGACACCGAAAAGAGACAGGGCGAGCCCCGTGGCCACCTGGTTCGCGCCGAGCCACACCGTCAGCCACGCGAAAAAACCGGCCATTGCCATGCCGGCCAGCGCCCCCGCCCCAAAACCAAGGACCGCACTGTCCGTGTGGACCGTGACCGCAAAACCCATGACCGCGGCAACCAGCATCATGCCCTCGGAACCCAGGTTGATGACGCCGGCTTTTTCATTGATGAGCAGGCCCAGCGCCGCCAGCATGAGCGGGGTACCGGCGTTGACGGCCGAAGCGATGAGCGGAGCAAGCGCGTCCATGGTTATCTCCAGCGCAAGCGGTTGTGAATCAGCACGTCGCAGGCAAGCAGCGCAAACAGCAATATGCCCTGGAAGATGCCGGTGATGGCGCTGGGCATGCCCAGGCGGCTTTGCGATAACTCGCCGCCGATATACAGCAAGGCCATGATGAAACTGGAAAACACCACCCCGATGGGATGCAGCCGCCCGACGAACGCCACGATGATGGCTGCAAATCCGTAACCCGGGGAAACAGAAGGCGTCAGCTGCCCGATGGGTCCCATGATCTCGCTGGCGCCGGCCAGCCCGGCAAGGCCGCCCGACACCAGCATGCAGGTCCAGAGCGAACGTCGCGAGGAAAAGCCGGCATAGCGCGCGGCCAGCGGCGCCATTCCCCCGACCTGCAACTTGAATCCCGAGAAGCTGCGCGATAGATACAGCCATGCCGCCAGCGCCGCCGCGACTGCCAGCAGCAGGCCCAGATGCAGGCGCGTACCCGGCAGGACGACAGGCAACAGGAAACCGTCCGAGAACAGGCGCGACTGCGGAAACCCAAAACCATCGGGATCCATCATGACACCATGTACCAGATAGCTCAGCAGCAGCTGGGCGACATACACCAGCATCAGCGAGACGAGAATCTCGTTCGCGTTGTAGCGGTCGCGCAGCCATGCGGTGATGGCAGCCCAGGCCATGCCGCCCAGGACGCCCGCCATCAATGCAAGCGTGATCAGCCAGAAGCCGCCATTGGTTTCGTCGTCGAAATACAGAATGGCCGCGCCCGCCGTGATGGCGCCCGCCACCAGTTGCCCTTCCGCCCCGATATTGAACACATTGGCCCGAAAGCACATGGCCAGACCGACCGAAATCATGAGCAGCGGCGCAAGCTTCACGCCCACTTCCGACCACCCGCGCAAATCCTTGATGGGTTCGACGAAGAAGACCGCCAGGCTGGCGACGGGGTCCTTTCCAACGGCCAAGAACAGCACGATGCCGCAAAGCATGGTCAGCAGCACAGCCAATATGGGCGAGAGCCAGGACATCCACGCCGATGGCTGCGCACGCGGCTCGAGCTTAAGCATGCGACACCTCGGCGGTCCTGGCCGCATGATCTTCCCAGAGCCCGCTCATCCATTGCCCGATGAGATCGACGCTTGCATCCGACACGCCGATGGACGGGGAGACCCTCCCTTTGGCCATGACGATGAGCCGATCCGAGATTTCAAAGAGCTCATCGAGCTCTTCCGAAATCACGAGCACCGCACAGCCGGCGTCCCTCAGGGCGAGCAGTTCGGCGCGTATCTGGGCGGCGGCGCCGACATCCACGCCCCACGTCGGCTGAGCCACCAGCAGCAGCCTGGGGCGTCGCGCCACTTCGCGGCCGATGATGTACTTTTGCAGATTGCCGCCCGACAGGCTTGCCGCCGCCGCCTGAGGACCTGCCGCCTTGACCTGGAACCGGTCGATGATGCCGGCCGCCAGCTCGCGTATGGCGCGCGTCTTGATGAAGCCATGGCTCAATGCCCCGGCATCCTGATGCGACAAAAGGATATTCTGCGCCAGGCTCAGCTCGGGCACGGCGCCACGGCCCAGGCGCTCTTCGGGCACGAAAGCCATGCCGCGCGCGCGGCGCCAGGCAACGGGCCGCTTGCCCACCGGCACGCCGTCCAGGCACACCGCGCCGGCGGAGGCGCGCGTGTCTTCACCGGAGAGCACACCCATGAGCTCTTGCTGGCCATTGCCCGAAATGCCGGCGATTCCAAGGATCTCGCCCTCGCGCACGTCGAAATGAATGTCGCGCAGTTCGGTGGCGAAGGGATGCGCCTTCGGCAGCGACAGGCCGCGCACGGCCAGCACCGCCCTGCCCGGCGTCGCTTGTTCATGCTTCATGACCGGCGGCTCGGACCCTATCATCATGCGGGAAAGGCTGGCATGGCTTTCACGCCGCGGATCGCACTGCCCCGTGACCCGGCCGCCGCGCATGACCGTGCAGGCGTGGCACAGCGCGCGTATCTCGTCCAGCTTATGGCTGATGTACAGAATGCTGCATCCCTCTTCCGCCAGCTGGCGCAGCGTCTCGAACAGCTTCGCCACCGCCTGCGGGGTCAGCACGGAAGTGGGTTCATCCAGAATCAGCAGCCTGGGATTGCCAAGCAGCGCGCGCACGATCTCGACCCGCTGGCACTCTCCCACGGAAAGCGTATGAACATGCCGCTGCGGCTCGAGATCAAGTCCGTATTGACGCGCCGTATCGGCAATGCGCTGCTCCAGCTCATCGAGCGGCGTACCGCCGGGCAGCCCCAGGGCGATGTTTTCAGCGACCGTCAGGGTGTCGAACAGCGAAAAGTGCTGGAACACCATTCCGATGCCCAACTTACGGGCTACTGCCGGACTCGCGATATTGGTTTCTTGGCCATTCCAGAAAATCTGACCGGCGTCCGGTCTGGTCACGCCGTACACGATCTTCATGAGCGTGGACTTGCCCGCCCCGTTCTCGCCGAGCAAGGCATGGATTTCACCCGGCAGCACCGTCAGGTCGACCTGATCGTTGGCGACGACGGCCGGGTATCGCTTGGTGATTTGTTTCAGTGCGAGGCGACTGGTCATGGTCGTTGACACGTAATGAGCACGATGGACGGCGCTGCCAGCGCCGCCGAATTATCCGCGCTGCTGGAGGGCTTTCTCGATCTTTTTGTCGGTCTTGTACTGGGACAGCGCATACACGGCCCAGATGGTTGCCGGCAGCCAACCGATAAGGGTGATTTGCAGGATCAGGCACACGATGCCCGCAACAGGCCGGCCTATCGTGAAAAACGTCAGCCAGGGAAGCAGCAATGCAATGAGCAGTCTCATGATTCGAACCAGTTGATATTCATTTACCGGGGCTGCTATTCTAACCGTTACTCCACTAGGATACCGTTACGATGGTGGAAATCACCGATAGCATCTGGGCAACGATCGTCCAGGAATTCTCCGACATACCCGACGCCGCCGAGGCAACGCGCATGGTGTTGCGGCTCTCCATGGCAATCCTGCTGGGTGCGGCCATAGGTTTCGAGCGCGAACTGCGCGGCAAGGCCGCCGGGCTGCGCACCCACATGCTGGTCTCGCTTGGCGCCGCCATTTTCGTCTTCGTGCCGTTGCAAAGCGGCATGCCGCTGGCGGACGCAAGCCGCGTGCTGCAAGGCGTGATCGCCGGAATCGGCTTTCTGGGGGCCGGGGCGATCATCAAGCTGGGCGAAGACGAGCAGGTCAAAGGCCTGACCACCGCCGCCAGCATCTGGGTCGCGGCCGCCATCGGCATCGCCGCCGGCATGGGCAAGGAAACCACGGCCGTGGTCAGCACATTGGCCGCGCTTTTCATCCTTGCCATCGTGCACCGGCTGGAAAATCATGCGGGGGTCAGACCCCATTCGGGGTCTGACCCCGGGTCGAATCAAGGGGTCGGACCCCGCTCGGGGTCCGACCGCCGATCAGGTCAAGGGGTCGGACCCCATACGGGGTCAGACCCCAAAAAGCGGAGATAGGGTCAGACCCCGTACGGGGTCTGACCCTGAGCCCTTCGCCGATTACGGCGTGATGTTCTTCGGGAAGCCCGCTTCGTCCTTTTCTCCTGCATCGTCGGTGCGTTCGATCTGCTGCTCTCTGTTGCTCTGCTGCGTTTCCTTGCCCGCCTCCTGCTTGGCGGGCGCCGCTTTGCCTGTATCCCCTTTGGCGCTTGCGAAGGAAGAACATCCTGTGCTTTGGTCCGTACCCACGTTCAACAAAGGCAGGATGGCGGCGAACGGCGTGGCGATAACGCCCAAGGCGACCGCTGCGCCCACGCGTGCGGCAAGCGGGCCTTTCTCCACTCCGACATCGGGATTCTTGAACGTGCCCCTCGCGTACAGCGGCGACCGCAGCGTAAAGATGCGCACCGTCTTGTTCTGCGGACGGATCTGCAAGTCCAGACGCTCCTCGGCAAGGTTGATCCGGCCCTCTACGTCGACGACCGCGTCATCGGTCTCCAACCGGAACACCCTGGTGCGCATCACGCCGTCCTCGACGGCGAAATCGCTGGCCAGACAGTCCATGACCACTTGCTCATCACCGAAGATCTGAACCATCACCATGTTGGCCACGTTCAGGCCGGCCGCTTCCAGCAGAAAGCGGCTGATGGTGCCTCGGCTGGCAACGGCCTGCAGCTCTCCATTCGAGTTGCCGAGCAATTCTGCAAGGGATACACCCTGCCCCTTCAGCTTGGCATCGCCGAACAGCTCGCCGAAACTGGCGTCCATCCGCTCCGCACCGGGAAACAATTGTTTCAGCTTGAGATGACGGGCCTGTATGGACAGGTCGGCCTTGATGCGCTTGTCGCGGCCGTCGAGCACGAGATTATTCGCCAGCGTCCCGCCCGCGAAGCCGAAATTGAGAGGTTTCAACGACAGAACACTGTCGCTCAGCACCACGTGGGCCTTGATGTTGTCCAGCGGCAAGTCTTCATCGCGAAGAATCTTCTCGCCTGCGAACTGCACATCGGCATCCATGACCTTCCATGATTCGGTATTCAAAGGCTTGGCGGGCAGCGCCTTGTCCGCTGGCTGCTTGAAATCGGACGCTTTCTTCTCTTTCTTTTCCATGCCGCTGGTTTCAAGCCCGATGAGCGGACCCAAGTCACGCAGGCGCAGCAAGCGGGATTCGACCTGTCCGGTAAGAAGCGGCCGGGGCTTGCGCCGATGGTACTCGAGCGTGCCGCGCAAGTCGCTTTTACCCATCAGGCCCTTGAATTCCTCGTAGCGCCAGACGTCTGCATCGCCATCGAGCTTGGCGATCAGCCGCCCCTCGGTCTCGTAGGGAGGGGTCTCCGGCAAGGCGACGCCCAGCAATGGAAGCAGATCCGCCATGGTGTCGCCCGCAAGAGTGAGCCGCACGTCCAGGGCGGCGAGCGACTGGGGTCGCGTGACCGACCCCTCCAGGCCGATCGTGGTCGTCCCGACACTGACTTCGCCTTTCAGAGGAAAAGGCTTGGCCCCATCGCGCAACGACAGCACACCGCCCGACTTTCCCTCGCCGGTCAATTCGGCCTGGCGATACCGGCCTTTGGCCTTCCACTCCAGGCCATAGCCGTCGGCGCCCGGCTCCGCGATGCTGTCGAACTCGGTCTGGAAATCCAGCTCCTTGGTCGCATCGATCACTTGGGCCCGCACACTGGTCAGGGACAGGGACTGCAGATCGAATGTCCATTTGGAGGGTGTCTTGGACTCTTCCGTGGTTTCGCTCAAGGTCCAGTTCACTGCTCCGCCCTCATTGCGCTCCAGCAGCACGGAGGCGTCTTCGATGTGCAGGCTGCTCAGTCGGAAGACACGATGAAAAAGAGCGCCGGAATCTATCGTGGCGATAAGGCGCGACGCCTCCGCCATGGTCTTGCCCTCGTCCGCCCAGGCCGGGTTGCCGACCACGACCTGATTCGCGGTGATCTGCGGCCAGGGCAACCAGCGCGGCCCTTCAGACTCCTTGCGCGGACGCAGCCAATCGACGTCCAGATCGCCCCTGATCTCGACGGGACGATGGATTACCTGAGAGATGCGCTGGCTTACCCACGGGCGTGCCATATTCCAATTCATGGTCGCCAGCAATGCCACGACAATGGCTAATGCCAGCAGCACCCCCAGGCATGACCATAAGAGAATTCTGACGTAGCGCGGCATGATCTCTCCCAGTCCCCGCCGCAATGCGGGCGAAGGTCAACAATGTCAGGTCATTGTAGAAGGGCTGGACGCCGATCATGCAACAGGATAGGACCAAACGCTACAAATTGACTTAGAGCATTTCCTTGCGCAATTGCGCTGGGGACTTCGGCGACAGCAGGCCGGGAGGCACGTCGAACACCGTGCGAGCGCCGGCGACGCCCTGCTGGTTCATGCGATGGGCGGCACGCGCGTAGGCGACCAGGACACTGGAGGTGAACTCGGGATTGCTTTCCAGCGTGAGCGAATACTCCATGACCTGCTTGCTGCCCTGCCCCGTTGTGCCGCTACGTATCACGAAACCGCCGTGAGGCATGGCGCCGTGATCGCGCGCGAGCTCTTCAGCCGTGATGAAAGTGACGGTCGTGTCGTAATCGGCGAAATAGTCCGGCATGGTCACGATGGCTTGCTCCACCTGGGCTGCATCCGCGCCCTCTTCCAGCACGACATAGCACTCCCGCGTGTGCTTCTCGCGGGTGGCGAGCGTCGGCGCGGTTCCGCTGCGCACGCGCGCAACCGCTTCTTCGACGGGCACCGTGTATTGCACGGCGCCTTTCACCCCGGCGACACGCCGGACGGCGTCGGAATGCCCCTGGCTGAGCCCCTTGCCCCAGAATGTATAGCTGGCGCCCTCCGGAAGAATGGCTTCTCCGAACAGGCGATTCAAGGAAAACAGGCCCGGATCCCAGCCTACTGAAATCAGGGCGACATTTCCGGCCGGTTCCGCAGACTGGTTGACCGCTTCGAAATACTCGGGAATCTTCGCATGCGTATCAAAACTGTCCACGGTGTTGAACAGCGCTGCCAGCGCGGGGCCTTGCTCGGGCAGGTCATTCTTGGACCCGCCGCAAAGGATAAGTACATCGATCCGGCCCTGGAAACGCGCGATGTCGTCCAGCGCATGCACCGCCACCCCGCCGAGCGTCTTCACGGCTTCGGGCGCGCGCCGGGTGAATACCGCGACCAGTTCCATATCCTGGCTTTGCGCAATCGCAGATTCCACGCCACGCCCCAGATTGCCGTATCCGGCTATGCCGATTCTGATTTTCCCAGCCATTGTTGCCATGCTCCTTCTGTCATTGATAAACAACAGGATTGTAGCGACCCTGGGCTCAGGGACGCATGGCGCCGGTGGCTGGAAGCCTGCCGGCAAGTGCCGGGAATAGAAAGGTCAGGGGGTCTGACCCCGGATGGGGTCTGACCCCACAGGGCTGACGGCTTTAAAGAAAAAGGGGTCTGACCCCGTACGGAAAGAAAAAGGGGTCGGACCCCGTACGGAAAGAAAAAGGGGTCTGACCCCGTACGGAAAGAAAAAGGGGTCTGACCCCGTACGGAAAGAAAAAGGGGTCGGACCCCGTACGGGGTCCGACCCCAAGATCTCAGGCCGCGACGACGGACTCGGCCTTGGCCGGCGCGTCTTCCTGATCGGCGACCGAGCTGCGGATCAGGTGATCGAACGCGCTCAGAGCCGCCTTGGCGCCGTCGCCTGCCGAGATGACGATCTGCTTGTACGGTGTCGTGGTGCAATCGCCCGCGGCGAATACGCCCGGCACGGAGGTCTGGCCGCGCGCGTCGACTTCGATCTCGCCATGGCGGGACAAGGCGACGGTATCCTTGAGCCATTCTGTGTTGGGCACCAGGCCGATCTGCACGAACACCCCTTCAAGATCGACCTTGACAATGTCGCCACTGATTCGATCCTTGTACGACAGCCCGTTGACTTTCTTGCCGTCGCCATGGATTTCGGTGGTCTGCGCCGACATGATGATGGTCACGTTGGGCAGGCTCTTCAGCTTGCGCTGCAGTACTGCGTCGGCGCGCAGGACGTCGCTGAACTCGATGAGCGTCACGTGCTTGACCAGGCCGGCCAAGTCGATCGCGGCTTCAACGCCCGAATTCCCGCCGCCGATGACGGCGACATTCTTGCCTTTGAACAGCGGGCCGTCGCAGTGCGGACAATACGCGACACCGTTGTTGCGGTATTCACGTTCGCCGGGCACATTGACTTCGCGCCAACGGGCGCCTGTGGCGAGGATGACGGCCTTGCCTTTCAGCACTCCGCCATTGGCCAATTGCACTTCGACCATCTTGTCGCCGGCAACCAGGCGGCTTGCCTGCTGCAGATTCATGATGTCGACATCGTAGGCGCGGACATGGTCTTCCAGCGCGGCGGCAAACTTGGGGCCTTCGGTCTCTTTCACGGAGATGAAGTTCTCGATCGCCATGGTGTCAAGCACCTGGCCGCCGAAGCGCTCAGCCACGACGCCGGTACGAATGCCTTTGCGCGCCGCATAAACGGCCGCCGCGGCGCCCGCCGGACCGCCGCCGACGATGAGCACATCGTAAGGTTCGCGCGCGCTGAGTTCTTCCGCCTTGCGGCTTGCCGCGCCGGTGTCCAGCCTGGCAAGGATTTCTTCGACGCTGGACCTGCCCTGGCCGAAGACTTCGCCATTCAGGTACATGGTCGGCACCGACATGATCTGACGGGCTTCGACCTCGTCCTGATAGAGCGCGCCATCGATCGCAACATGCTGGATGCGCGGATTGATGATGGACATGACGTTCAGCGCCTGCACGACGTCCGGGCAATTCTGGCAGGACAGCGAGAAATAGGTTTCAAATTTATAGTCGCCATCGAGATTGCGGATCTGTTCGATGACGGACTCATCCAACTTGATGGGATGGCCGCCAACCTGCAGCAGCGCCAGAACCAGCGACGTGAATTCGTGCCCCATGGGGATGCCGGCGAAGGTCACGCTGATATCGGTGCCGACGCGGTTGATGCTGAATGAAGGCTTGCGCTGGGCGCTGTCGCTGCGTTCGACGAACGAAATCTTGTCCGACATCAGCTCGATTTCCTGCAGCAGTTCACGCAGCTCGCGCGATTTGGCGCCGTCGTCCAGGAAGGCATTGATTTCGATCGGCTGGGAAATCATTCCCATGTAGGATTTCAACTGAGTTTTGAGATTTGCGTCTAACATAGCGTGTCTACCTTCATGATAAGAGGATGTTTATAGAGCCGCGCAAGCGCTCTTGACCCTTGCGCGGCGGACGTCTGGGCTACCTGCTTATCGCAGCCGGTAAGCGCTTAGATCTTGCCGACCAGGTCAAGCGACGGCGTCAGCGTCTTGGCGCCTTCTTCCCACTTGGCGGGGCAAACTTCGCCGGGGTGCGCAGCGATGTACTGGGCTGCCTTCACTTTGCGCAGCAGTTCGGAAGCAACGCGGCCGATGCCGTTGTCGTGCACTTCCATGACCTTGATCTCGCCTTCCGGATTCACGACAAACGTACCGCGCAGGGCGATGCCTTCTTCTTCGATCAGCACTTCGAAGTTGCGCGACAGGGTTTGGGTCGGGTCGCCGATCATGGGGTAGGTGACCTTGCCGATTGCCTCGGAAGTGTCGTGCCATGCTTTATGGGCGAAATGGGTGTCGGTCGAAACGCTGTAGATTTCAACGCCCAGCTTCTGGAATTCAGCGTATTGCTCAGCCAGGTCTTCCAGTTCGGTGGGGCAAACAAAAGTAAAATCGGCGGGATAGAAAACGAAGACCGACCACTTTCCTGCGATGGACTCATCGCTGACTTCAACAAACTTGCCGTTATGGAAGGCAGTTGCTTTAAACGGTTTGATTTTGGTGTTGATCAGAGACATAGCGTTTCCTCTAGTTAGTCAAAAAAAGTTCGTGGATTACCCGAACACAGAAAGAGTATAGGCCGCCCCTATTGATTTGTAAAATTGATTAATATTATTGATCCAATAGACTTTGGCTATTATAGAGCTGCACGGGGTCAGACCCCATATGGGGTCTGACCCCTGGTTTATCAAGGCGCGCCTGCGTGATGAGGGGTCGGACCCCGCACGGGGTCCGACCCCGAGAGACAGGGGGGACAGACCCCCTGCGGGGTCTGTCCCCAGCTACAGATATGCCGGCACGACGGGTACGATGAGCCCCACGCCCATCAGGAACAAAACGGCGAAGGCGATGCGGCGCATGGTTTGCGGGGCGAGCGGCGGCGGATAGCGCCGCCCTGCCCAGGTCGCCACGGCCACCACGGGCAGGCAAATGGCGCTCAGCGTCCATATGTTCGCATCCAGTTGCCCCTGGGCGCCAACGAACAGAGTGCGCGATCCCGCCACGACCGCGTTGATCAGGATCAGGAAGCTGCGGATCTGCGGGAGCGACATGGGCTGACGATAGAACTGGAAGATGAGGGGCGGACCGGGAATGCCGAACATGCCGCCGATGAATCCTCCGACGAAGCCATAAGCCATGAAGCTGGCCAGGCCTGAAACCCGTTCGAGCACATGGGGCCTGAACGCGAAGCTGATCCCGCCATAGACGATGACCAGTCCCAACAGGATCTGCACCGCATCGGCCGCCGTGCTGCTCAGGTAGTTCAAAACGATCACGCCCAGCACGCTGGCCGGCAGGATGCTGACGATCATTCCCGTTGCAATCCGCCAATTAATGTGATGCAGGTCGCCGCGCAATGCCATCGCACTGTTCACCAGGGTGATCAGGCTGATGATGGACGCGAGCGCCGCCACCGAAGCGATACCCATGCCGCTGGCCAGGGCCATGACGATCATGGCAACCCCGAAACCGGTGACCGTGTGAAAATACACGGCCACGAACATGATCACGACAAAACAGACCAACAAGAAAATATCAGGAAGCATGCACCGCCTTGCTATCTAATAGAGTCGTTAGCATACCGGTTAATCGGCCCGACGGAGTCTTGTTCGCCTACCTTTTTGCGTTGACGGATTCCGCCCGGGCTTGCACATGCTGCGATCGTCCGGCGCCCCATCCACTGAGCGCGGCGGCGAGCGCAACGAAGGCAAACAGCCACGCGCTTGCGTCATAGCTTCCTGTCAGGCTGTGCAGGATGCCCACCAGCAACGGTGCGAAAGCGGCCAGCACGTAGCCCACCGCCTGCGCCATGCCCGACAAATGCGCCGCCACGACGGAATCGGGCGAGCGCAGCACAATGACGGTCATGGCCATGGCGAACAAGCCGCCTTGTCCTATGCCCTGCAAGACCGCCCAGGCCCATACCGTGGAGATCGGCGCGATCAGCATGCCCGTCAGTGCGAAGCCGGCGGTCAGGCCCAACACCGCGTTCACGATGCGCTGATCGCGGAAGCGCATCGCCAGCGCGGGTACCAGCAGGCAGGTCACCACCTGCACCATGATGGAGACGGACAGCACCAGCCCCGCTTCGACACCGCCCAGGCCGCGAGCACGCAGCATGGGCGCCATCCAGCCCAGCACACAGTAGGCCAGTGCTGACTGCAACCCCATGAAGAAAGTGACTTGCCAGGCCAGTGCGTCCTGCCAAAGCCCGCGAACGCTCTTGCGTGCGTGACCGGCGGCTGGCTTCGTACGCAGCGCCAGCGGCGCCCATATCAGGCACACCAACCCGGCAGGTATCGCCCATGCCGCAAGCCCCGCTGCCCAGGAATCGCCGAAGCGCGCGGCCAAGGGCAAGGTCGTCGCGGCAGCCACGGCGGCGCCGCCGCATAGCGCCATGGTGAACAATCCCGTCATCAGGCCCGCATGCTGCGGGAAGTCGCGTTTCACGACGCTGGGCAGCAGCACATTGCCGGTCGCGATTGCCGCCCCGCCCAGCGCCGAACCCAGGAACAGCATGGGAACACTGCCCACGCCCCTCAAAGCCGTACCCAGCATTAAGATGAACAGCATCGCCAGCAATGTGCGTTCCGGCCCCACGCGGGCGGAGAGCCGGGGTGCCAAAGGCGCGAAAACCCCGAGGCAAAGCACCGGCAGCGTGGTCAGATAACCCGCTGCCGAGGAAGACAGGCCCGTGTACCGCTGGATTTCGGGCAGCAATACCGACAGGCTCGCAAACAAGGGGCGCAGATTGAAGGCGATGAGCATCAGGCAGAGCCCCAGGACAACCTGGGCGACGATGCTTTTGGGTCCGACTGCCGGAGAAGCAGCGAGGCCTCTTGAAGTATTCATTTTTTGACGCCCGCCGTGCAAACCATGGTTCATTGTAACGCGGTGGCGTCACAACCAATTCAGAACTGTTACGAACGGGAGCTTGGGCGCGTCAATTATTTCAGCACGCTGCAAAACGGCGATCAGCGCTTGAAGAGCGGATGCCCGACGCCTAATCTGAAGCCATCATCAAGCAACAGGAGTGCGCCATGACGCTTATGCACCGCTTCGGAAAAATTGCCGTCGTCGGCTTGACAGCCTTGAGCCTGGCGGGCTGCGCCGCCCATTACGACAGGAAGTCCAGCAACACCATGCTGGGTGCAGGACTTGGCGCCGCGACCGGCGCCATCGTCTCGCGAGGAGATCCGTGGTTCACGCTGGGAGGCGCGGCCGCGGGCGGTCTGCTGGGCAATGTGCTGACCGAAGACCGCGACCATCGCCGTTCGCGAAGCTGGAACCGGAACGACAATAGATCGTCCTGGAATTCCGGCCGGGACCACCGCCGATCGTACGATAGGCACGATCGGCGGCGTCGATGACCCCGCCTAGGCTTCGGCGGTGGCCGCCTGTTTGCGCCGCGCAAGCAGGCGGCCCATCACCACGATCAGGACCGCGCCGACAATCTCGGCAGCCAGCTTCGCGGTGCCGGAGGGTTCACCAAAACGCTCGACAATAGCGATGTCGGTGATCAGCATCCCGCCCGCGATCCAGCCCAGCAGCGCTGCGCCGAACGTGACCACCATGGGGAAGCGATCGATGAGCTTGAGCACGATGGTGCTGCCCCAGATGATGATGGGCACGCTGATGACCAGGCCGAAGATCACGAGGCCGAGCTGATGCTCCGGATTGGCGCCCTGGGCGGCACCGGCGATGGCGATCACGTTGTCCAGGCTCATGACGAAGTCGGCGATGATGATGGTCTTGATCGCCGACCAGATCGACGCGCCCCCCTGGATATTGCCATGGGCTTCGTCTTCCGGTATCAGCAGCTTGATGCCGATCCAGACCAGCAACAGGGCCCCCAACACCTTCAAGTACGGCACGCTGAGCAAAGTCAACGCAAAAGCGATCAGCACGACCCGCAGGCCAATGGCCCCCGCCGTACCCCATAATATGCCCTGCATCCGTTGCTTGGCCGGCAGGTTGCGGCAGGCCAATGCAATGACCACCGCGTTGTCGCCGCCCAACAGGATATCGATCATGATGATCTGAAAAACCGCCGTCCAGCTTATCGTCTGTAATAGTTCTAACATTCTCGCCCCTTGGGGATAAACAAGTGAAAAGGGAAAAGAATCAGGCCGGATGCGCGCTTTTACCAAAAAGACCGGTAAAGGCATCAAGGTCGCGCCAATAAAAAAGGCCTGATCCAGAAGGACAGGCCATAGCGATTGCTGGAGATGCACCTTGCCCTTCACGGCAAGGTCTTGCTTGCAACACATGGTGTTGCCCGAGCACCGGGAGCCTGGATGTTGCGACAGGACTGCCGTAATGACGATGCTGCGGAAAGAAAGCTACTCCCCTTGATAGGGCGTAAGTATATTCAGAAATTGCGCAAAGTCAAAGTTTTTTTGGGGTCAGACCCCGTACGGGGTCTGACCCCATGGCGCGATCGGATAAGGGGGTCAGACCCTGTTGGGTCTGACCCCTGGGCCATTCGGGGTCTGACCCCTGGGCTATTCCAAACCGGAATAGCGTATTAGCGCTATATCGATATTGTTGACCACCATGCCGGTCTCTAAGATGATCGCTCGATCCAATCTGCCCTACCGCAACGGAGACCTCAATGAAATTCGTCCATGCCCTATTCCTGTCGGCTGCCTTGGTGGCTGCCGGGGCGACCTGCGCTCAGAACTTCCCATCCGCCCCCATCACCATCGTCGTGCCTTACAGTCCGGGCGGCGGCACCGACATCATGGCCAGGCTGGTCGGCCAGGAACTTGGCCAGGATCTCGGCATCTCCGTCGTCATCGAAAACAGACCGGGCGCATCGGGCAATATCGGCACCACTCAAGTGGCCAAAAGCAAGCCTGATGGATACACACTGCTTTTCACTTCCAGCGGGCATGCCATCAACCCTTCGCTCTTCAAGTCCTTGCCCTTTGACCCCGTCAAGGATTTCGAACCGGTCGCCCAGCTGGCCAGCGGGCCCAGCGTCCTGGTGGTCAATGCGCAGAGCAGCTACAACATGCCTTCGGACCTGATTGCCGCGGGCAAGTCCGGCCATGAGCTCACGTTTGGGTCGGCGGGCCTGGGACAACCTACGCACCTGGTGGCCGAGAAGTTCGCGGCGGCGTCCGGCATCAAGCTCCTGCATATTCCGTACAAGGGAAGCGGCGCGGCGGAAATCGCGCTGGCCGGCGGGGAAACGGACTTTCTCATCGACAGCATACCCGCCGCCCTTCCATTCATTCGTTCCGGCAAGACGCGCGCCCTGGCCGTCACGGGGCGGGAACGGTTCCCCATCCCGGCGCTGGACAATGTCCCCACGCTCGACGAGGCCGGCATGAAGGACTTCAGCTTCGTGACTTGGTGGGGGATTCTGGCCCCCGCGGGCACGCCCGCAGACCGCGTCGCGATTCTGGGCAAAGCCCTGGACAAAGCAATGCGTTCGCCGGACTTGAAGCAGCGCTTCATAGAAATCGGCGCAACGCCGGGCATAAAAAATTCCGTGGAATTCAAGCCCTATATCAATACGGAATTGAACACATACCGCGAACTCATCACCGCTCTGAACATACAAGCCCAGTAACTCGCAACACAAAGGTTCACTTATGAAGCCCAGCTATCGTGTCGGCATCGATGTCGGCGGAACGTTCACGGACCTCTTCCTACTGGAAGAGGATACGGGCAGAACATATAGCCATAAAGTATCATCCACGCCCGCGCAGCCCCATCTGGCACCGCTCGCCGGCTTGAAGGAACTGTTCGGGAAGGTCGGCATCTCGGGCAATCAAGTGTCGTTCGTGGGCTTGGGCACGACCGTCGCCACGAACGCACTGTTGGAATGGAAGGGAGCGAAGACCGGCCTCATCACCACGCGGGGCTTTCGCGACCTGCTAGAGATTGCTCGCCAGAAGCGGCCGGCGCTCTATGACCCATTCAAGCAAAAGCCCCGGGTGCCCGTGCCTCGCGACCTCCGGCTCGAGGTCGACGAACGCATCGGGGCTGACGGCGGCGTGTTGACTCCGCTATCCATTCCCGACGTGATGGAGGCGATGGAGACACTGCGCAGCGCAGGGGTCTCGAGCGTGGCAGTCTGCTTCGTCAATTCCTATAAGAACCCATCCCATGAACATCAAGCGGCGCAGGCAATTCGCAGCGCCTGGCCCGACGTTCACGTCGTCACCTCCTTCGACGTCATGCCCGAGTTCCGCGAATACGAACGCTTCGTTTCCACAGCGATCAACGCGTCGCTGATTCCTCTTACCAGCAGCTACTTCCAGAAGTTCAGCCGGGCCATTGCTGAACTCGGCATCACCGTGCCGCCGAAAGTCATGAGCTCCAGCGGCGGCGTATTCAGCCCCGAAATGGCGGGACAACGCCCCATCGATACGCTGTTCTCGGGTCCAAGCGGAGGCGTCAGCAGCGCGGAATTCATGGGCCGGCTGACCGGCCGCCATGACCTCATCACCTTCGACATGGGCGGAACCAGCACCGAAGTGTGCATGATACGCGGCGGCAAGGCGCAGAAGACCTACCAGCGCACCATCAAGGGATACCCCATCCGCGTCACTTCCCACGACATCCACACCATAGGCGCCGGCGGCAGCAGCATTGCGCGGGTCGATGAGGGGGGCTTGTTGAACGTGGGGCCCGAGAGCGCAGGCGCCAACCCAGGCCCGGCCTGCTATGAGAATGGGGGCGACCATGTCACGGTGACCGATGCGAATATCGTTCTCGGGCGGCTCAATCAAAGCCATCTGCTCGACGGCGCGTTGAAGATCGACGCGTCACGCTCCAGGGACGTCGTGATCAGAGACATCGGAAATCCGAAAAACACGACCGTCATCGCCGCGGCGAATGCGGTAGTGGCGCTGGCTGAAGCGAATATGGCGCAGGCTCTCCGGGTAGTGTCCGTGGAACGCGGCATCGATCCTTCGACCTTCACCCTGATCGCACTGGGCGGCGCCGGCCCGCTGCACGCGGCAGCGGTCGCCAAGGAAGTCGGCATGGCCCGGGTGCTGGTACCCAGAAATGCGGGTGTCTTCTGCGCACTGGGCGTGCTGACCAAGGACGTGCAGCAGAATCTGAGCCAGACCATACTGATGGCCGAAACCAATCCGGCACTGCATGAATCACTGACGAATACTTACGCCGCCATGGAGAGGCAAGCCCATGCGGACCTGGATGAACAGTATGGCGATATGTCCGGCCTTTATTTCGATCGTTACGCGGATGTGCGCTACAGCGGACAGAACCATGAAATCACCGTGGCCGCGCCCGGCGGCGCCATCGGACCGGCCGGTATCGATGAAATACGGGAAAACTTTCATCGCGCGCACGAGGACATGTACGGCTATCGCCAAGCCGACAGTCATATAGACATCGTCACGCTCAGGCTGGACGCCGTGATTCCCGTTGCACGGCCGCAGCTCGAGAAGCACGAAGCGGCCGTCGGCGAAGCGGCATCCGAGCCACGCGAGTACCGGGACGCTTACTTCGGCGGCGAGTCGGCCGTACGGTGTCCGATCCACCACCGCTCCGAGCTGCATGCGGGGCAGGTCCTGGCAGGCCCTGCGATCATCGAACAGATGGACAGCACCACGATCATTCCTCCGGGGTTCCAGGCTCGGCTCGACGCCTGGCTGAACATAGAGATCACTTGGTAATGCGCCCCGACGCACTTTGAACTGGATTTGGATAAAGAATCATGAAGACCGGAACCACCGAGATCGTTTCGAGCGCATTGAACGCCTGCACGAAAGAAATGCTGGCAAGCCTGATAAGGACTGCCTACTCTCCCAATATCAAAGAGCGCGGAGACTGCTCAACCGCCATTTGCGACATACAGGGACGCACGCTTTCCCTTGCAGCGAACGCCCCGGCGCATCTGGGCGCGACACTGCGCCTCGTACCGCAAATACTGAAGCGCTTTCCTCCGGAAGTCTTGCGCCCGGGAGACGTGTTCCTGGCCAACGACCCGTATATCGTGGGCGTTACCCATCTGAACGACTGCACAGTCGCCGTTCCCGTATTCGTTGACGGCCAGCCCGTTGCCTTCGCCATTGCCGTCGCCCACCATTCCGACGTGGGTGGACGGGTTCCGGGGAGCGAGGCCGGCGACTCCGTCAGTATCTTTCAAGAAGGCATACGCATTCCGCCGCTGCGCATCTATACCGCCGGCAAAAAGAACGCGGACGTCATCGAGCTCTTCCTGCTGAATTCCAGAACTCCGCATTTCGGCCAAGGGGACCTTGCCGCGCAAGTGGCCGCGGTGGACCGTGGCGCAACAAGGCTGGGCGAACTCTACGGCAAGCATGGCCGAAGCAACATGGAAAAGTCCCTGGACGACATGCTCGCCGGAACGGAAAAGCGCGTCATGGAGAAGATCCGCAGCGGCATGCGGCCCGGCGTCTATACCGCCGACGACTGGCTGGATGAAGACGGCGTATCGGACAACCCGGTCCATCTCGCCGCAACGATTTCGATCGACAGCCACGAGATCATCATCGACCTATCGGGCTGCAATGACCAGATCGGCAGCGGGAAGAACATTCCATGGCCGCATACGCTCGCGACGGTATATTGCGTCTTGAAAAGTTTCGTGGACCCGGGCGGCCCCATCAACGAGGGACTGTTCCGGGCCGTGCGAGTGATCGCGCCCGAAGGCCTGGTGGTCAATCCCATTGCGCCCGCTGCGGTCAGCTCCCGCAATATCACGTCGATGATACTGGCCGATGTGCTGATGAACGCCATTGGCCAATCTTGTCCTGAAAGGCAGGTGGCTTATAGCGGCCCATTCCAGGGGACCATCCTTTCCGGCAAGGATCCGCGCAACCAGGTCTTTTTCATCGACTACGAGAACTTCTGCGGCGGCCAGGGCGCAACCCGCACGAACGACGGAATGGACGCGGTTCACGTGCACATGACCAATACCTCCAATCTGCCCGTGGAATCCATGGAGCTGGAATTTCCGGTAATCGTAGAACGCTACGAGCTCATCGAGGACTCCGGCGGTGCGGGCGAATACCGCGGAGGCATGGGAATACTGCGCGACTTCAGGCTGTACGGTGAAGACATGGCGGTGGCATTGCGCAGCGCCCGGCAAAAATTTCCGGCAAAAGGAATCAACGGCGGGAGACACGGATCCCTGGGCGCTTTCATCCTGAACCCCGGCACCCCGCAGGAAAAGCGCCTGCCCTCCACGAGCTCGGCGACGCCCTTGCGCAAAGGCGACCTGCTGCGCATCATGACTCCCGGCGGCGGCGGCATGGGCGACCCCGCCCACCGCCGCCCCGAGGCGATCCGGTCGGACTATCTGCAAGGTAAAATCTCGTCCACCGCGATCAAGAACGAGTATGGGCAGAAAACACCTTGATGTAATGGATCTACGGATCTTCGAGGCGATCATGTCGGAACGCAACCTTACGCGCGCCGCCGACCGCCTCGGCCTGACTCAATCCGGCGTCAGCAAAGGGCTGGCCAACCTCAGGCTGATCTTCCGGGACCCGCTTTTCATTCGATCGGCTTCGGGCATGCTGCCGACGAACAAAGCCGTGGAAATCAATCACAGCATCAGCCACTCGATCAGCATCCTGGACAACATACTGTCGGAACGGCCACGATTCGATCATCGCTCCGCGCATATCCACTACACGCTGGGGATCTCGGACTACGGCTCTTATGTGCTTCTTCCGGAACTCGTCAAGGCCTTGTCGGCCGAGGCGCCCCACATTACCTTGCAAACCAAAGACATCAATACCAACACGGCGGAAGAACTCCTGCTTTCAGGACAGGTAGACCTCTGCCTGGCTTCCGATGCGACCTTCCTCTATCCCATACATTATTCGGAACTGTTTCGCGATCATTTCGTCTGCCTTGCCCGGCCCGGCCATCCGATCGAGGCGTCCAGCTTCGGAGTCGACGAGTTCCTGCTTTACAAGCACGTCGTCATGCCCAGGCAAGGCGGCGGCGCCATGGGCGTCGTCGAGCAGGCGCTTTCGGCACTGGGAAAGAAACGGCAGGTTGCCGTGTCGGTCTCATCGCTGCTGTCGGTGCCCGAAATCCTTTCCAGCACCGACATGCTGATGACCACCACCTCGAAAGTGGCGGCGAAACTTCAGCGCCACGCCGCGCTTAACATCCACCCGCACCCCTTGAATTTGCCACGGCTGCGTTTCACCCAGCTATGGCATGAACGAAACGACCGAAGCGCATCGCATCAGTGGCTGCGGCAGCAGATTCATCAGTGCGCATCTTTGCTGCATTGACGGGGGTTTAAGGGGTCAGACCCCGTACGGGGTCTGACCCCATGCGGCGATCGGGAACATGGGGTCAGACCCTTTTTGGGTCTGACCCCTTCGCCCCCTTCATCAACCGGCGCTGCTGACGACCCGGTTGCTCAGGATGCCGATGTTCTCGATCTCGCACTCGATCTCGTCGCCTGGCTGCAGATAGCCCTTTGCGGGCACGATACCGTTGCCGCCGCTCCATTTCCCGCCCAGTTCTTTATCCATGGACCATGCCGTGCCGCTGGGCGTGCCCGTGATGATGACCATGCCGGGACGCAGCGTAAGGTTGATGGAAAACACATGCACCAGCTCGGCCACGCCCCACATCATCTGCGACGTATTGCTGTTCTGGCGCAGTTCGCCATTGACGCGCGAGCTGATGTTCAGGACCTGCGGGTCGGGAATGTCGTCGGTGGTGACGATGAAGGGCCCGATGGGTGCGCTGGTGTCGAACACCTTGCCCCGGCCCAGCTCATACCAGCTGCTGCCGTCGGGCCGGAAACGAACCTGGCGGTCGCGTGCAGTGACATCGTTAACGATGGTGTAGCCGAATACGTGTTCCAGCGCCCTTTCGCGCGGGATATGGCGGCCCGGCTTGCCGATCACCACGGCGAGCTCGACCTCGCCATCCAGCTTCTGGGTCAGCGCGGCATCGTGCACGATGTTGCCTTTGTGCGGCACGATGCAGTCCGCCGTCTTGACGAAAAACTCGGGTTCTTTCCCGCTTGTATCGGACCCGGCTTTTTCGGCATTGTGGCTCAGGTAGTTGCTGCCGGCACAGAGTATGGTGGACGGACGCAAGGGCTCCACCAGCCTCGCCTCCGCGAGTGCAAACCGGCCAACTCCTTTTTCGCGGCTGATCTCCACCGCCTTTCTCGCCAAAAGCATGGCCTGCTCTTGATTCTCGATCACGCCCTGCATGGTTGCAAAACAGCGTATGCCGGCACCAAGCGCCGACGTGCCCGTTTCCACCGCCAAGGGATCGACGAGCTGATCGCCGTCGACAACCCCCACACGTACTTCATCTTGATGCTGATAGCTTGCCAGTTTCATTTACTGCTACTCCGTATCGGTTTCAATTGACCTTGCCTATGGTCTTGATGACCTGCGCCTGCTGCAATTCGTCAGTGCGCCAGAATTTGTCGAAATCGGCCGCGTCCTGATATTGGATGGGCGTACCCATGCCGCTCATCGTCTTTTCGAAGGAGGGATCGGCGATCGCCTGCCTCGCCGCGTCGCGCAGCTTGCCCTTGACGTCCTCCGGCATGCCTGCGGGCGCAAACAGCCCCGCCCAAAGATAGTATTCCGCGTCCATGCCCAGCTCTTTCAGCGTGGGTACGTCCGGCAAGGCGGGAAGCCGCTCGGCGCTTTGCACCGCCAGCGGCCGGAAGGCTCCGCTTTTTATATGTTGTGAAGTATTGCCGTAAGTCTGGCTGGTCGCCTGGACATGCCCGCCCAACAAGGCCGATACCTGCTCGCCGCCGCCGCCATAAGGCACGTGCAGCAGCTTGATGCCCGCCGCGTGCGCAAACCGTTCCATGGCGACGTGCGTCGTGCCGTAGATGCCGGAAGAGCTGAAACTGATGGATTCCGGATTCTGCTTGGCATCGTCAATCAGTTCCTGCAAGGTCTTCCACTTGCTGTCCCCACGTACTGAAATCACCGTGGGGTCTGCAGAAACCCGGGCGATGCCGTCGAATTTCGACGTGGAATAGGACGGCTGCTTGCCCTGCAGTTCGTCGGCGACCGGGATGGCCGAAATGCTGGGCAGCGCCATCATGATGGTGTAGCCGTTGGGTTCGGCCTTGGACGCATACGCCATTCCGATTGCACCACCCGCGCCAGCCCGGTTTTCGACCACGATGGGCTGCCCCAGTATCTTGGACATCAATACGGCAAGGGGACGCCCTGTGGTGTCGGACACCCCACCCGGCGAGAACGGGATGACCATGGTGATCGGGCGTGAAGGATAGACGTCCGCCACGGCAGGGCAGGACGCCCCCAGGGCCAGCGCTATGCATGCGGCAAAATACGGAATCTTCAATTTCGTCTCCATTGTTTTGAATATTGAAAACCGGCAGGCGCAGCTTGCCGATCGGTCAGTTCGATGAAGTATATTCTACGCAAGAAGACAATTAACGCGCCTAGCGTAAAGGCCACCGAACGGCAAAAAGGAGACTACGCAAATGAAATACGCCGCATTGACCGCCCTATCTCTTTCCTTATTGGGATATTCCGCAAGCAGCATCGCACAGGACATCAAGAAAGACGAGTTCTTCTGGCTGGGTGCCATGAACAAAGCGTCTCTGGTCATCAACACCGACGAAGGTCTGATAGAAAAGTCGCTGACGCCGGGTTTTGCCGAAGGCATCGCCAAGGTAATCCAGGCAGGCAACCAGGAAGGCGGCAAGCGGCCATCCACGGTCATTTCCTTCGAACCCCTGTTGATCAAAGAGGCGGGGCAGGAAATCACCTTGCTGCACGCCGGCCGGTCGAGCCAGGACATGCATGCCACGTTTCGCGCGGCGATCTTGCGCGAGGACCTGCTGAAGCTGGCCGAACAACTGCAAAAGACTTCCACGACGCTCGTCGACCTGGCCGAACGCCACACCGGCACCATCGTCCCCAACTATACGAACGGTGTCGCCGCGCAACCCAACAGCTACGGCCACTACCTGCTGGGACATGCGGCGGGGCTGCAGCGGGACGCCCAGCGCATACGCGAAGCCTATGCCCGCATCGACCGCTCCGCCATGGGGACCACCGTGTTGAACGGCAGCAGCTGGCCGCTGAACCGCGATCGCATGGCCGCATACCTGGGCTTTGCAGGCACGGTCGAGAATGCTTATGACGCATCGCAGATTTCGTCCATGGAACACCCCGTTGAAGTGGGCGCCGTGGTAACCAGCATTGCCTTGCACACGGGCCACTTCGTCGAAGACTTGCTGACACAATATGCGCAACCGCGCCCATGGATACTGCTTCAGGAGGGCGGAGACAACACCTACGTGTCGAGCGCCATGCCGCAAAAACGCAATCCCGGACTCTTGAACAACACGCGCAGCAGCGCGTCTACCGCCATGACGCTTGCCTTCGGCCCGGCATTGCAGGCGCACAACATCACACCGGGCATGTCGGATCCCAAAAGCGCCAAAACCAACAGCGCCATGGTGGCCAGCGGCATCACTGCCTTGAAGAACTGGGACCGCGTACTGAAGGCGCTGGTCATCAGCCCCGAGCGCGCCCTGGAAGAACTCAACAGCGACTGGACCGCATCGCAGGAGCTCGCGGACAATCTGATGCGCAAGCACAAATTGCCGTTCCGCGTGGGGCACCATTTCGCGTCGGAAGTCGTCGACTATGCCAAGCAGCATGACATCAAGCCGCTGGACTTTCCATATGACCAGGCGCAACGCATCTATGCCGAGGCGGTCAAGGACACTTCATATCCGCAAGCCCTGCCCATGAGCGAACCCGAGTTTCGCGCCAGTCTGGATCCCGTCGCCATCATCGAGCATCGGGCCACCGCCGGCGGGCCGCAGCCTTCAGAGATGAAACGGATGATCGCTAGCGCGCGGCAAGACCTCGATGCGCAGAAGCAATGGATCACCGATCGCCACCAAGCCATCGACTCCGCGCTGGAAACGCTGGAGACGGACTTCCAAAATCTCAGGGGCCAAACCCCGTAATTCAAAGGGGCCGGACCCGATTCAAAAAGGGTCAGACCCCGTGCGCGATTCAAAAGGGTCAGACCCCGTGCGGGGTCTGACCCCAAGCACACGACCGAACATTCAACCAAGGGGTCAGACCCCATATGGGGTCTGACCCCGCATTCATTGGAGGACATATGATTTCACGCAGCCGACGACGCATGGTTGCCACGATGGGCGCCGTATCCCTGGGCGGAGCGATGGGCGTTTCGGCCCCGATGGTCCGAGCGCAGGCATCGGCCGGCGAGTATCCCAACCGGCCCATAAAAATCATCGTGCCGCTTGCGCCCGGCGGAGGCAGCGACATCACGACGCGGCAGATCGCCACTCACTTGACCGAACGCCTGGGCGTGCCCGTCGTGGTCGAGAACAAGCCGGGCGCGGGCGGCAGCATCGGCACCCATGCGGCCGTCAGGGCACCGGCCGACGGCTACACCCTGCTCATGCTTTCCAGCAGCCATACCTGCAACGCCGCCTTGCGCGAACTGCCTTTCGATTCCATCAATAACATCGAACCGATCACGCTTTTGAAGCGAGAGGCCTTGATACTGGTGGGAAGCCCCAAGCTGCCCGCGGGCAATCTAAAAGAACTCATCGAATGGGCGCGCCGCGAGCCCGGTACCGTCACTTATGGGTCTTCCGGCGTTGGCGGAATATCCCACCTGAGCATGGAGCATCTGGCCGCTCTTGCCGACATCAAGCTCAATCATATTGCCTACAAAGGGACAGGACCGGCGCTGCAGGACACGATGGGAAACAACATCCATCTGCTTTTTTCATCGGTGGCCGCCGTCGTCCCGGTCGTGCAGGACAAGCGCGTGGCCGGCCTCGCCATCGCGGACGAGCGCATACCGGCGCTGCCGCAGGTTCCCAGCTTCAAAGAGGCCGGCGTCCCTGAATTCCGCTCGGGCTTCTGGCACGCCATAGCAGGCCCCAAAGGCATCCCGCCCGAAATCGTGGCACGGCTGAACGAAGAACTGCGGGCCATCTTGCAGTTGCCCGACATGCAGCAGCGCATCACGGCCGAAGGCAGTCAATCGGTGGGCGGCAGCCCGGAACAACTGATGGAAACCATTCGGGCAGACATCGCGCAATGGACGGACGTGGTCCGGAAAGCCGATATCAAGGCTTTATGATGCGGTCGGAGCTGGAGGGGTCAGACCCCGCATGGGGTCTGACCCCTAGTGGCGAGCGGGAAAGCGGGGGTCAGACCCGGTACCGGGTCTGACCCCCGGGTGACGACCGGAAGAAGCGGCAAGGGGACAGACCCTATACGGGGTCTGTCCCGGGCAGAAACCAAGTGGGGTCAGACCCGGTACCGGGTCTGACCCCTTGCCACGGCGGCGAGCAGGCGTTCGCGGCTTTGGCGGACGTGCGCGCGCATGAGGCGTTCCGCGCCGTCCGGATCCCGCCGCTCGATACAGTCGACGATGGCGTGGTGTTCCTGGTGTATATGAGTCATGTCGCGGCGCAGTTGCCCCGACCGCATGCGGCACAGCCGAAGCAATGTGTACAGGTCCCGGCATAGCAGATTGGTGATCCACTTGTTGCGGCTGCCCAGCACGATGGTGCGATGGAAGTCCTGATCGGAATCCACCTTGAATACCGCCTCCATGTCGCGGCTGCCAAGATTCTCGAGCCCCGACGTGATGGCACGCAGCCGACGCACCTCCGGCAAAGTCATGTATTCGGCCGCCAGCCGGCTGGCCATGCCTTCCAGCGATTCGCGCACGGTCAGGATCTGGTCCATGTCTTCGACGGACAAATCGGCGACACGCACCCCTGCATGCGGCACCCGCTCCAGCAGGCGCCGGCCTTCCAGCGTGCGGATCGCCTCCCGCAAGGGACCGCGGCCGATGCCGAGCGTGTCGGCCAGGACCTGCTCGGGCAGCCGCGCGCCCGGGCCGTAATCCCCTTGCAGGATGAGGTCTTCAATGCGGCCCATGATCTCATCCACCGACAAACGCTGCCGGACGTCCGTTGCGTCTCGTGGGTCCATTGGCTTCATGTTGGTTCCTTCTACCGAGCCCGCAGCACATACTGCCTGCAAGCTCTATGGTTATTGTTGACAATCTTATTTGATTGTCGATAACATTTTCAAGCTGAAAAAGTAATGAATAACCGTATCGTTCGCGGGACACATCCCCGCAGGAGGAAGACACCATGGTTTCGACCACACGCCGCCGCTTGATTACTTCCATGGGCGCGCTGTCCGTAGGCAGCGGCCTCGGCATTTCCGCACCGACCGTGCTCGCCCAAGGCTCGCTGGGCGATTACCCCAACCGCCCCATCAAGATCATCGTACCGCTGGCTGCCGGCGGCGGCGGCGACTTGACCGCAAGGCAATTGGCCCTGCACCTGACCGATCGCCTGGGCGTTCCGGTCGTCGTTGAAAACCGGCCAGGCGCCGGCGGCAGCATCGGCACCCATGCCGCCATCAAGTCTCCTCCGGACGGCTATACCCTGGTCATGCTGTCCAGCAGCCATACTTGCAACGCCGCGCTGCGCGAACTGCCCTTCGACTCCATCAACGACATCGAGCCCATCACACTGTTCAAGCGCGAGTCGCTCATCCTCATCGGCAACAAAGACCTGCCGGTCAAGAGTTTCGGCGAACTCGTGGACTGGGCCAAGCGTGAACCCGGCATCGTCACCTATGGCTCATCCGGCGTCGGCGGCATCACCCACCTGAGCATGGAACACTTGGCCGACCTCGCGGGAATCAAGCTCAACCACGTCGCCTACAAAGGCACGGGCCCTGCCTTGCAGGACACCATCGGCGGCACGGTCAACCTCATGTTTTCGTCGGTCGCCATCGTCGTGCCGGTCGTTCAGGAAAAGCGCGCCATTGGCCTGGGCATCGCCGACGCCCGCATTCCCGCCTTGCCAGACGTGCCCAGCTTCAAGGAGGCCGGCGTCCCTGGATTCAAGTCCGACCTGTGGCACGCCGTGGCGGGGCCCAAGGGCATCCCCAAGGAAATCGTCGCTCGCTTGAACAAGGAAATGGCCGAGGTCCTGAAAAGCCCGCAAATGCAGGAACGCATCCAGTCCGAAGGCAGCACGCCCGTCGGAGGCAGCCCCGAGCAACTGCTCGAAACCATCAGTGCCGACATTGCGCAGTGGAAAGACGTCATCCGCAAAGCCGACATCAAAGCGACCTGATACCTGCGGGAACCATGACCAATCCTTCTCTTCACGACGCAGCCGACGCGCTGCGTTCGCGTTGCCGCCAGGTTTTCGAATCCGGCGGCAAGCGCTACGCCTATTATTCCCTGCCCGAGTTGGCGGCGTTCGCCGAGGCGAAGCTTGACCGCCTGCCTTATTCGATCCGTGTCCTGCTTGAAAACCTGCTGCGCCATGCCGATCGCGATGACGTCGGCGGCACGCTGCCGCTTGCAGTGCTGCGCAACTATCACGAGCGTGTCGGCAAAGACACCATACCGCTGATGCTCGCGCGCGTGATGGCGCAGGACGTCAGCGGCATTCCGGCGTTGATAGACCTGGCCACCATGCGGGACGCCATGGCGCGCGCCGGCGGCGACCCGTCCAGAATCAATCCGCGCATCCCCGTCGAACTCATCGTCGACCACTCGCTGGAAGTCGATCATGCCGGCAAGGATGGCGCGCTCGACTTGAACGTCGCCCTGGAGTATCGCCGCAATCGCGAGCGCTACACCTTCCTGAAATGGGCGCAGCATGCGGTCGACAATCTCTCCATCGTTCCCCCGGGCGCCGGCATCCTGCACCAGATCAATCTGGAGCATCTGGCGCGCGTAGTGTTCGTCGACCACAGCCAGGACCCGCCGCTGGCCTATCCCGATACGCTCGCCGGCACTGACAGCCATACCGCCATGATCAATGCGGTCGGCGTGCTGGGCTGGGGAGTGGGAGGCATCGAAGCGGAAGCAGCCATGCTGGGCGAACCGCTGTCTTTCCTGTTGCCGCCAACGGTTGGCGTGCGCCTGCTGAACCGTCCGAAGGCCGGCGTTACCGCGGCCGACATCGTGCTTACCCTGACTCGCTTGCTGCGCGAAGCCAAAGTCGTGGAAAGTTTCGTCGAATTCACCGGCCCCGCCCTGGACAGTGACGCGCTGACGCTCGAAGACCGCGCGACCCTGGCCAATATGTCGCCGGAATACGGCTCCACCTGTGGATTTTTCCCGGTGGACGCGGCCACCATAGATTACTTGCGCCGATCCGCCCGCGACGAAGACGCCATCGAACTGGTCGAGCGCTACTGCCGCCTGCAAGGGCTGTGGCGCGATGCGGACGCCCCCGAACCGGAATTTTCGCGCGTCGTCGAGCTGGATCTGGCCACGGTGGAGCCCAGCGCTGCGGGACCGCGCAGGCCGCATGAGCGTGTGGCCCTGCCGGATATTCCAGCCTCTTTCCTCGCCGCCTGCCCGCAAGCGGGGCCTCGCGCGTCTGCGGCGGCCCCGGCGGGGCTCGATCATGGCGCAGTCATTCTTGCCGCCATCACGAGCTGTACCAACACTTCCAATCCCAGCGCGATGATCGCCGCAGCGCTGCTGGCGCGCAAGGCCCGCGCCAGAGGCCTGCGGGTGCGCGAGTGGGTCAAGACCTCGTTCACGCCCGGCTCGAAAGTCGTCAGCGACTACCTGCAGGCCAGCGGCCTGCAAGCCGATCTGGACGGCCTGGGCTTTCATCTTGCCGGCTATGGCTGCGCCAGCTGCGGCGGCGGCTCGGGCCCGATCGCGCCGGACGTCCAATCCGCCATCGAAAGCCGGGGCCTCACCGTTTCAGCCGTCCTGTCCGGCAACCGGAACTTCGAGGGTCGCATCCATCCGCTCGCCCGCGCCAATTATCTGCTTTCACCGCCGCTGGTCGTCGCCTACGCGCTTGCAGGCAGTGTACGCATGGACCTGACCAAGGAGCCGCTGGGCCTTGCGCCTGACGGCTCGCCCGTGTATTTGTCCGATATCTGGCCGGACAATGCCGAGATCAAGGATATCGAGAAGCGCTACGTCACGCCGGACCGCTTTCGCACGCAATACGCCGACATCAGCAAAGGCGACGCCGGATGGCAGACGCTGCCCTCGGGCGGCTCGATGCTCTATGAATGGGATCCCGACAGCACCTACGTACGCCGGCCACCCTACATCGACCAGCGGCCGCCGGCAAACCGGGCGGTGCGCGGTGCCCGGCCACTGCTCGTCCTGGGCGACAGCGTGACCACGGACAACATCTCGCCGGCCGACGGCATACGCCCGGATATCCCGGCGGGCCGCTATCTGCAGGATTGCGGCGTCTCGCCATCCGGACTGCATACCTTCATCGCGCGGCGCGGCAACCACGAGGTCATGATGCGCGGCACCTTCACCGGCGGTCGGCTGGCCAACGAATTGCTGCCGCAAGGCCCAGCGGGAAGCACGCTCGTCATGCCGGAGCGCCGCGTGGCGTCGATCTATGACGCCGCCATGCATTATCTTGCGGCCAGCGTCCCGGTGGTGGTCGTGGCGGGGCGGGAATACGGGACCGGATCCTCACGCGACTGGGCGGCAAAAGGCACCCGCCTGCTCGGCGTCCAGGCAGTACTGGCCGAGAGCTTCGAACGCATACATCGCTCGAACCTGGTGAACATGGGCGTACTGCCGCTGCAATTCGAGCCTGGCGTCACGCGAGACTCGCTGGGCATCACCGCCGAGACCCGTTTCGACATCGACGTCCCCGACACGATACAGCCTAACGGCTGGATCGACTGCCGTATCACGGACGCCGACGGCACCCGGACGATACGCCTCCAGGCACGATTGAACACGGTGCACGAAGAGGCGGTATGGCGCAAAGGCGGCATACTGATCAGCATGCTCGATCATTTCCTGATGGAGGGCCGGCTCCAGGGTCAGACCCCGCATGGGGTCTGACCCTAATTCTTTGCAGGGCCAGATCCCCGTACGGGGCCTGGCCCTACGCTCCCGGGCCAGGCACGCCGCTTGCTGAGCCTCGATCGGATCCGAACCGCCGCCGGGCGGCCGGGACGCTTGCAGTTATCTTTGGTCAGGAGAAAAGCATGAAAATAAAAATCTTATCGATGGTGATCGCTCTTGCGTTTGTAGCAGGATGCACCAACACGATGCGCGGCGCGGGGCAGGATATAGAGCGCGGCGGAGAAAAGATACAACAAAAAGCCGGCTAGGGCCGGCATCGCGATGGGATGGCGGTGGGGTTCCGTAGCCTCACCGCCATTTTTTTGGGGTCAGACCCCGCATGGGGTCTGACCCCCGCATAGACGGTTGGGGTCGTACCCCGTACGGGGTACGACCCCTTTTCCCCTATGCGTGAGCGCGCTGCATGCCCTGGACCACCAGGAAGACTGCGGTGCCGATGGCCAGCACGACCCACGACACAGTAAAAATAGCCACCAGGCCCAGCGCAATGGCAACGGCGGAGCCGACGAAAAGCACTTTATTGCGTGGACCCAGAATGGCGCCGATGGCGGTGCCCACGAGTATGGCTGCGAGAATCTGGATGATGTAGTGCATGGATGCCCCCTTCTTATTCATCGAATCCGCGGGCGGCACGAACGAAGCCCGCGTCGTCGTCCATACAGGACCGCCCGAGTGTATCATCGAACGTCCCGGAAAAGCCTGCGCCATCCAATGACAATGCCGGTCATCGCGATCAGCACGCCCCCAAGGCTCAAGAGAATCATCGCGGCATCGCGCAGCGCGCCCGCTTTGAGCAGCGGCGGTGTATCCCAGCTGTGCAGAAAATAGAACAACCAGCGGCCTACTCTTTCTGATCGAGCAAGGCTCAGATTCACGTCAGCCGTGCGCAGGTCGATGTACATCCGTGTGTTGTCCGGATCCGCAAACTCCAGCATCAAGACCGGCAGCCCCCGCTTTGCCCCGCCGTTCATGGCTTCGGCATGCCGCTGGTAATAGTAGGCGTCATATGCCGTCAATAACGATTGACGCACGATATCGGCCTGGAACAAAGCGGCCGCCGCCGGCCGGATTTCCTCCGGGCGCCAGCGATCGCCGACGCTCAATCCCTTGTCTTCCGCCCTTACCAGCCGTGTATCGGCCGCCGCATCGTAGGCCAGCACATAGGGTTGGCCTGCCAGGCTCAGCCATGCCAGTTCGACCGGGACGAAACCGGTGTCGCTCAGGGCCGCAAGAATGCGCCGTGGATCATGCAGGCCGGAAAAATCCGTGCCGGCCGCTCCTCTATAGGAGGCCATGTCGGGCGAAGCATACGGAGAGAACACGCGACCAGGATTCATGGACATCAGCCCGCTGAAGATCCACAAGCAAAGGAAAGCGCCGAAGAGCAGTCCGCCGATGTGGTGCCACTTCATCATCGGCGAGCGATAGGGCGAACGCGATCCCGATTTGTACCGTCCGCTGAAACGCCAGCGCCAGATGCCGAGGCACACGCCACTGGCCGCCAGCACCGTTCCCGCCCCGGACAGCACGATCACGATCCATGACCAGACGGGGTCGACGGACTGGAAGCGCAGCATATAGAGCCAATGCAGCCATGCACCCACGTAATTCCATCGCTGCTGGCTATGTGGCGCATCCAGCACCACCTGTCCGGTTGCCGACGACACATACAAAGTGGACGGCTCCGGCGAGGAAACCTGGACCTTGTGCAGCGGCCGGTGTATGTCCAGGCCGCGGCCATGGGTCCAGCGATCTTCCTGGACTTCGCCGAGGTAGGTCGAGGCCGTTGCGCCGGCGAAAGCCTGCGCGGAGAGCATGGCATCGCCGGCGGTGGCCGGCTTTTGCAACGCGGCCCCGGTCAGCGCCGAAACCGCCTGTATGCGGTCGGGCGCTTTTCGCAAGACATAAGCCGGCCGGCCGCCGATCGATGTCAACACGGCCGTCGCCACGGAATCGCCCGGCGACCCGCCTTCCAGGTCGCCGAGCGGCACGCAGCATGCGTCCTCGGCAAGCGCGGGCAATGTCGCCAAGCGCTCCGACGGCGTCAGCTTGGGGTAGCCCACATACAGCATCACCACCCCGCTGATGAACCACAGCAGCATCAAGACGCAGCCCCCGATGCCCATCCATCGATGCGCCAGATAGACCAGACGCTTCATTTTGCTCATGGGTCGTTCTCCCGTTCCACCGTCAGAACCTATGATTGAAGGTCAGTTCGAAGCGGCGGCCCGGCCCATACAGCCATTGCGTAGGCGTGTAATAGGCGGTGGTGAAGTAGGCTTTGTCGAAGACGTTGTAGCCGCGCGCGGTCAGCGTCGTGTCTTTATCAAGCCGCCAGCGCAGTGCCAAGTCGGTCGTGGTATAGGAAGGCAGCTCCAGCGTATTGGCATTGTCGGCGTAGCGCTTGCCCACATACTGCACGCCCCCCATGGCCGTCCACCCCGGCGAGAACTCCCAGCTCAGCCACAGGTTGGCGAGGCGCTGGGCGACATTGGGCGGAACCTTCCCGTTACGCGTCACCGCCACCGGCGGCGAGCCGGAGGATTCGGTGAAGTCGTCGTACCGGGCGCGCAGCATGGTGGCGTTGGCCTCGAGCCGCCAGTGACGGGCCAGCTCCATGGACAGCGAGGCTTCGATCCCCCGCGAGGATTGCGCCCCTACCTGGACACGCCGGGCGGGATCCAAGGCGTCGCGCGTCAGCAGGTCGGTCTTCCTGATGTGGTAGAGCGCCAATGTCCACTCGCCCTTGCCGTCGAGAAGGCTCCGCTTCAGCCCCACCTCGATCTGGCGCCCTCTCGCCATCTCGAACTCGCTGTTTGCAGGGCTCAACATCAATATGCCGCTCACCGGATCGGCGGCTTCCGAATACTGCGCATACAGAGAGAGGTCGGGCCGCAGCTGAAATACCGTTCCTACCCGGAAGCCCGTGTCCGAATAGCTGCGATCCAGCACCCGGGAGGACAAGACGAGGTCGTCGCGCGAGACCTTGGCGCGGTCATGGCGCAAGCCCGCGATCACCGACCACTCCGGCGTAAGCTCCGTCCGGTTCTCCATGAACAAGGCATATTGGAGGGCCTCGTTGCGGTAGCGCGGTATCGTCGGATAGTCGCTATGAAAGTATCCAGGGACCGGATCGTAAGGGTCGACGGGCCCCGAACTGCCCGCGTAGGTATTGTTGGTATGCTGAAAGCTGCTGCGGTTGATGTCGAAACCGACCGAGAACGTGTTCTTGAATGCGCCCAGGCGACCGTCGAAAGCCGCGTTGGCGGACAGGCCCACCTGCTTCTGGTCATGGCCGATCTCGGTGTTGTCGGAACGGTCGATCAGCCTCGTGGAAGGGTTGTATACGTATTTTTCGGCGTTTCTCCAATTCCGCTTGCTGCGGACATGGTAAAGCTTGGCCTTGACCGTGGTGTCATCGCCCGGCGTCCAAAGCGCATCCAGCTCCGTCCAGGCATCCCGATACCGGATTAGGCCGTCCGCGATGTTGTAGTTCTCGTGCCTGAGCTCGCCCGCGGGACGCCCTTCGACCAGTGGCGTTCCGAAGTAGCGCATGGGCTTCTGATAACCCTGCGCATGGCTCAAGGTCAGGCTCAGGTCGCGCGTCGCATCCCATTGCAGCGCGCCTGACAAGGTAAGGTCGCGAGACCGGCCCCGGTCCACCCAGTTTTCGCTCCTGCTTCCGCTCATGTCGAATCGATAAGCCAGCTTGTTGGTCAGGCCGCCGCTGCTGTCGAAGGCGAACCGGGCCGTGTCCTGCGTCCCGGCGGCGAGCTGCAGCTCGTTCTCCACCGGTCCGTGCCGGGGTCGCCGTGGAATCACATTGACGACGCCGCCAATGGCGCCGTCGCCATACACCACCGACGCGGGCCCGCGCAGGACTTCGATTCGTTCGATGGACCATGTATCGAACGGAAAGGTGACGCCCACCCCGCCATACTGCCGCATGCCGTCATACAGGCGCATGACCGACGTGCTGTCGGTGAAGCCTCGCGAAGACAACGCGGACCCGCCGTTTCCCGGATGGCCCATTGCGCTGATACCGCCCGCCCGCGTGATGGCTTCGAGCACGCTTGCATCACCGCGCTCCTCCAATTGCTCGCGGCGGATGATGTCGAGGCTCGCGGGCGTTTCGCGGGGGGTGAGGTTCAGGCTGGAGCCTGTGGACGCGGGCGTGTCCAGGACGGCGGTTGATTGGCTCTTGATCACGATGGCCGGCAAGGTGGCGGCGCCGTCCTGGGCATGCGACGTAGACGCCCCCAATGAAAGCACGAAGACGGCGATGCGCGGAGCCACGGTCACGAGACCGCGTCCCCGCCGGTTCGGCGCCACCACGCCGATACGTAGGAAGTTCATGTTGATTCCCTGAAGAAGTCAAAGCGGTGCACCGAGTCCGAGGAATCCGTGCGTGTCGTAAGGGATCAAGCAGGAACGGGTGGCGCCCTGGAGGGAGGCGTCTTCCAGACCCGGCTCTCGTGGACGAAGTCCTTGCCGGGAGGCTGGAAGCGCAGCACAGTGACAGCAGCCGTCGGGACAGCGGCCGTGCATGAGGGAATGTCGCAAGGGTGAAAGCAAAGCAGGCAATGGCCTGCATGAAGATTGCCGCTGTCGAGATCCGTGGCGGGATCCCCGTTTTCATCCAGCGCAATGAGCCTTCCGCCATCGGCCGTGCAAAGATGCACCCATACGACCTGCGATGCTTCGCCCGCCCAGACCGTCTTGGCGGTAGGGGCGAACACGGCAAACAGGAACGCAATCAGCAAACACCAACTGGTTCGTCGGAGCATCGACAGATGGGTGGCCATGAGGTTATGGGCGGGACGCTATGGGCGAAATCTTAGCATGATGGAAGGGGTCAGACCCCGTGCGGGGTCTGACCCCGGCTCCAACAATCCGCTATGGGGTCGGACCCCGTACGGGGTCCGACCCCCTACTCCTTTGCAGCGCCGGATTTCTCGACGATGTCCGCCCACTTTTTATTTTCTTTGCCGATGAAGGCGGCGAATTCCTCGGGGGTCTGGACCATGGGATCGGACCCTATCTTTTCAAGCTTTTCTTTCATTTCAGGCGTGGCCACGACCTGGCGGATGGCGTCCCCTACTTTTTTCACCACCTCGTCCGGTGTGCCGGCCGGCGCCAGTATCCCGTACCAGATGGTGATGTCGTATCCCGGTACGCCCGCTTGGGCAATGGTGGGAACGCCCGGGAACAGCGGCGATGTGGTCAAGCCCGACACGCCCAGCGGACGGACCTTGCCTGCCTTTGCGAACTCCACGTGGCTGGGAATGTTGTCGATCATCATGTCTATGCGGCCGCCGACCAGATCCGTCACCGCCGGCGCCGACCCCTTGTAGGGGACATGGGTCAGTTTCGTGCCGGTCAGGGATTCGAGCAATACGCCCGCCAGGTGGCTGGAGCTGCCTATGCCGGAAGAACCATAGGTCAGCTTGCCCGGCTGCTGTTTGGCCAGGGAGATGAGCTCTTCCACCGTGTCGGCCTTTACGCCGGGATGCACGACCAGCACATTGGCCGACGACCCGACGGGCGCGATCGGCTTGAAGTCCTTGATGGGGTCGTAGCGCAGGTTCTTGTACAGATGCGGATTGATCACCAGGGCGCCGGTCGTGGTGAAGAACAAGGTATAGCCGTCGGGGGCCGCGTCGGCCACGGCTTGTGCACCAATGGAGCCGCCCGCCCCGGCACGGTTCTCAATGACGATGGTCTGGCCGAACATGGGGCCGATTTCACCTGCGATCAATCGGGCCGTGGCGTCGGTCCCGCCGCCCGGCGGAAACGGCACGATCAGATGGATGGGCTTTTCCGGATACGCGGCATGGGCGGCGGCGCCGATGCACAGTATGGCACCCGCCAGCAACCCGCCGAGCTTGTTCAGTTTGAGCATGGACAGCACCTCCTTGTTGGAAACGGCATCACGAAAGGAAACAGCGCCGATAGCCAGGGCTCGCGACGCTAAAAGGTGGGCGGGCGGCGGATGTGTTCGTCGCGCTTTTGAATGCGGCGGGCGTGAGCGATCATTTCGGCGGGAGGCCGTGCGTGCTGATACCCGCGCCGCGTCACGCCGATGCCGAGCGCTTTCAGGTCCGCCATGATTTCCGCCATCTTCAGGTTGGCGCTCAGGCCGTCGACGATGGGGGCGTCGTCGATGCGCGTGACACCCGCCCGGACAATGGCCTCGCTGAGATAGAGCTGGCCGGGAATGATGGCCTCGGCGCCTTGCTGGATGGCGCACCGCGCGGCTCGCATGAAGGGTTCCAGCAAAGGTTCCGCGTGCGTCAGACCGCTGCCCACCAGGTTGAAATCCGCCTCGATCAGGGCGGTCGGCAGCGCGCGCTCGGACAGTCCCAACCGCCGTATGCGCAGGTCCATCATCTGGTCGAAGCCTTCTTGAAAGACCAGGACGGCGAACTTGCTGGAAAGACTGCAGGCAATATGCATGGCCGATTCGCCGTAGCCCACCACGGGAATGTCCACCAATGCGCGCGCCTGTTCCAGAGCCGGATCCTGGACGGAGCCGATGGCGAAGACATCGTAGCCTTCCGCTTCGGCCCGCAAGGCGTTGTCGAGGATGAACTGTTCGGCCATATTGGCCATGTAGGGATATTTGAGTACTTCGGAGGGCACGCTGCCGCCATACAGCCCTTCGGGCATGCCGACGAAGTCGACCTGAACCCCGGGACGCGCGATCTTCTCCGCCCGCTCTTGCATTCCCGAGAAATACGCTGGGGTTCGACCCATTTCGATCAGGCTCTGAAAAAGGATGCGCATGAATCGTTTCCTCGGCTTTGGCCATGACGAAAGCGTCCTTGCCTGCTTTTTCGCGGACCGTAGACGCCTCGCGTACCGCTTTCTGTACGTTTGCCAAGTATACAGCTGCCGAGGGGTCAGACCCCATGTGTAGCTGCTGAGGGGGGGCAGACCCCGTGCTGGGTCTGACCCCGGCGTCGATCCGCAGTGTGCTCAGACCCCGCATGGGGTCTGAGCCCTGTCGGCATTTAACCCACATCAAGCATTCTGCGATTCATGGCAGCCTTCCCTTGAAACACTATATGTAGTGTATTAGAGTTCACAAAACACTACATATAGTTAATCGGAAGAATCATGACAAATATCGCAGTAAAGCCTTCCATAGAGGAATACCTCAGCAAAGCGGACTGGCGCGTGAACGCCAACGCGAATCAAGGCTATTCGCTGGGCGGGCTCATCCTCAATGTCTCGGGCAAAGTCATCGCGAATTACTGGCTGGATCATGTCTATCCACCCGCGGTGGGCGCCGCCCACCGAAATGCGGACCTGCACATCCATGACCTGGACATGCTTTCCGGTTACTGCGCCGGCTGGTCGCTGCGCACCCTGCTCAATGAAGGACTGAACGGCGTGCCCGGCAAGGTGGAAGCCGGTCCTCCACGCCATATGTCCAGCGCCGTGGGTCAAATCGTGAATTTCCTGGGAACCATGCAGAATGAATGGGCGGGCGCGCAAGCATTCAGCTCCTTCGACACCTACATGGCACCCTATGTCCGCAAAGACGGCCTCCGCTACGAGGATGTCCGCCAGTCCATGCAGGAACTCATCTACAACCTCAATGTGCCTTCACGCTGGGGCACGCAGACGCCGTTCACGAACCTCACGTTCGACTGGGTCTGCCCTGAAGACCTGCGCGATCAGGTGCCGGTGGTCGCGGGTGAGGAAATGCCGTTCACCTATGGCGATCTGCAAGCCGAAATGGACGTGATCAATCGCGCCTATATCGAAGTGATGATGGCCGGCGACGCGAAGGGCAGGGTCTTCACCTTCCCGATTCCCACCTACAACATCACCGAAGACTTCGACTGGCACAGCCCCAATGCCGAACTGCTGTTCGAAATGACCGCACGCTACGGGCTCCCCTACTTCCAGAACTTCATCAATTCCGAGCTCAAGCCCAATATGATCCGCTCCATGTGCTGCCGGCTGCAGCTGGATCTTCGCGAGCTCCTCAAACGAGGCAACGGCCTGTTCGGCTCCGCGGAGCAAACGGGTTCACTGGGCGTTGTCACCGTCAATTGCGCGCGGCTGGGTCATCTCTTTGCGGGAGACGAAACCGCCCTGTTCGCCCGGCTGGATGAACTGCTTTGCCTGGGGCGGGACAGCCTGGAACTCAAGCGCGCGCTCATTCAAAGATTGATGGACGACGGCCTGTTTCCCTACACCCGCCGCTACCTCGGCACATTGCGCAATCACTTCTCCACGCTAGGCGTCAACGGCATCAATGAGATGATCCGAAACTTCACCGCCGATGATCACGACATCACGACGGAATGGGGCCATGATTTCGCCTTGCGGGCGCTCGATCACGTGCGCCGGCGAATCACCGGCTTCCAGCAGGAAACAGGCCATATGTACAACCTGGAAGCGACGCCCGCCGAAGGAACGACCTACCGGTTCGCCAAGGAAGACCGGAAGCGCTATCCGGGCATGCTGCAAGCCGGCACGGACGAAATGCCTTACTACACGAACTCGTCCCAATTGCCCGTGGGTTTCACCGACGATCCCTTCGAGGCCCTCGAACGCCAGGACACGCTGCAATGCAAGTACACCGGCGGCACGGTGCTGCATCTTTACATGACCGAACCGCTTTCCAGCGCCGATGCCTGCCGAAACCTGGTCAAGCGCGCGCTCGGCAACTTCCGACTGCCCTACATCACGGTGACCCCGACTTTTTCCATCTGCCCCGTCCATGGCTATCTGGGCGGCAGCCACCCATTCTGCCCCAAATGCGACGAGGAGATCCTGGCTCGCAAGCGGAAGGACGCCGATGCCGATGCCGATGCCGAACACAGCATCGCACTGGCCGTGTGATCGGCCGTTTCAACCATCCATCTCAATCTTTTCAACAAGGAAAGCTCATCATGACTGAACATCAGCAAGCCATCACATTGACGGACGGCGAACGCCAGCCCTGCGAAATATGGACCCGCGTCATGGGCTACCATCGCCCCGTTTCCTCTTTCAACATCGGCAAGAAAGGCGAGTTCCACGAGCGCCGGTATTTCAACGAAAACGCTAAGGGGTCAGACCCCGTACGGGGTCTGACCCCGACTCACTGACGCCGACAAATTTACTTGGCGTCAGACCCCGTACGGGGTCTGACCCCGGCCATCTGCCCCGGCCAGTTTACTTGGGGGTCAGACCCCGCATGGGGTCTGACCCCATGCACCAAGCCAATACCGAATATGACCTTGCACGTCCCCAACAAGCTGAAAGTGGGCGGCATCACGCCGTTCACGGCCACCGACTATCCCGGCAAGCTTTCCGCCGTGATCTTTGTGCAGGGCTGCCCGTGGCGTTGCGGGTATTGCCACAATCCGCACTTGCAGATCCGCACAGCGCATAGCCCCATCCCCTGGTCGGACGTGACGGGGCTGCTCCGCCGCCGGGTCGGGCTGATCGATGCCGTGGTCTTCAGCGGCGGCGAACCAACGATGGATCCGGGTCTCGAGGCCGCCATCCATGAAGTGCGCAGCCTGGGCTTCCTGGTCGGACTGCACAGCGGCGGCACCCATCCCGCGAGGTTGCGGAAAGTGCTGCCGTTGCTGGACTGGGTGGGCCTGGACATCAAGGCCGATGCCGATGGCTATGAACGGATCACAAAGACGAAAGGCAGCGGCACCCACGCCTTCGACAGCTTGAGCGCCGTGCTGGATAGCGGCGTTCATCATGAGTGCCGGACGACCATCCATCCTTCTCTGCACAGCGAAGACCAGTTGCGCACGCTCGCGCGCCGCCTGGCCGGCGCGGGCGTGAAGCATTATGCGCTGCAGGTATTCCGCGCCACCGGCTGCGTGGACCCTGGACTGAACGAGACACCCGTCGCCGCCTACCCGAGCCCGGCCCTGGCGGAAGAGCTGAAAGAGCTGTTCCCATCCTTCATCTTGAGGAACGGCGGCTGACCGTTCAACTGACGTGGGTCAAGTCCGGCAGAGAATGTGGGGCCAGACCCGCGGATGATGTGGGGTCAGACCCCGTACGGGGTCTGACCCCTTGCTCAAATATGGCTCGAAAAACATATGGTTTTGACATCATATGTCATTGATACCATAATACGCCCTGGTGGCGCATCGTTCCGCGGCGTCGGCAGCTCGGCCGGGCACCCGCCACACTCATTCCTACCGAAACAAAGGATCTTCCCCATGGCAAGGAAATCGGATGACGTTGCCCCGCGTCATATGCGCCGTAAGCAGAAGGTCGAGTCCAAGGAAAGGCAAGTGGTAACGCTGAAAGAATTGCGAAAAACCGCAAAACAGACCCAGAAAGACCTGGCAGACGCGCTCGGCGTCGGCCAGGACACGATCTCGCGCCTGGAAAAACGAAGCGACATGCTGATTTCCACACTGCAGCACTATGTGGAAAGCATAGGCGGCCGGCTTGAACTCGTGGCCGTCTTTCCGGACCGCCCCCCGATGGTCATCGACCGCCTTGCCCAGGACAAGCTCCCGCAAGAAAAGAACGGTGCCGACCACAGCGCCCGCAACCGAAAATAAATCGGCCGGCCGTGATCCTTACTCTGTACCTTGACGCATGATTCAGACACCTTACTACCTGATAGACAAAACCGCCTTGCTGCGCAACCTGCAGATCATCGACCGCGTTCGCGAGCGCTCCGGCGCGAAAGTCCTGCTGGCATTGAAATGTTTTGCCGCATGGTCGGTCTTCGACCTCATGAGCAAGCACATGGACGGCACGACCTCCTCGTCCTTGTACGAGGTCAAGCTGGGCCGCCAAAAATTCGGAGGTGAAACGCATGCCTATAGCGTCGCCTTTGCCGATCACGAAATCGAAGAGGCGGTGGCTCATTGCGACAAGATCATCTTCAATTCGATCAGCCAGCTCACGCGCTTCGAATCGTTTGCGCAAGGCAAACCCAAAGGCTTGCGCCTGAACCCGGGAATCAGCCGTGCCAGCTTCGACCTGGCTGATCCTGCGCGCGAGTTCAGCCGACTGGGTGAAAGCGATCCCGCGCGCATCATATCCGTCATCGACCGTCTGGACGGCGTGATGATTCACAACAACTGCGAAAACAACGATTTCGCAAGTTTCGACGATCTGCTCAGTCAGACCGAAGAGCGTTATGGCGACATATTGCGGCAATTGCGCTGGGTCAGCCTCGGAGGCGGCATAGGCTTTACATCGCCGAACTACGCCCTGGACGCCTTTTGCGACCGCCTGCGCCGCTTCGCCGAAACCTACGGCGTCCAGGTCTATCTGGAGCCCGGCGAAGCCGCCGTGCGCCACACCACGACATTGGAAGTCAGCGTGCTGGATACAGGGCACAACGGCAAGAACCTGGCGATGGTCGACAGCTCCACCGAAGCGCACATGCTCGATCTCCTGATCTATCGGGAAACCGCTCCCATCGGAGACCAGACCGGCGACCATCACTACATGATTTGCGGCAAGACCTGTCTGGCCGGTGACATTTTCGGGGAAGCCCGCTTCGGGGCTCCCCTGCAAGTCGGCGACCGCCTTTCAATCGGCGACGCGGGCGGCTACACCATGGTGAAGAAGAACTGGTTCAACGGCATACACATGCCGGCCATTGCCATCAAGGAACTCGATGGCAGCGTACGTGTAGTACGCGAATTTTCTTTTGAGGACTACGTCAGCAGCCTGTCCTGACACAGTTCAATTTTGTACGAGAGAGGTCAAACAATGAAACGAAACGTCCTTATTATCGGCGCGGGTGGCGTGGCTCATGTCGCAGCACACAAATGCGCTCAAAATAACAAGGTTCTGGGCGATATCCATATTGCTTCGCGCACGCTTGGCAAGTGTCAGGCCATTATCGATTCAATTCACGAAAAGGGCAGTCTGCAGAGCGCCGGCCGTTTGGAAGCTCATCAACTCGACGCCATGGACATCGAGGCCACCAAGTTTCTCATTCGGGCGACCCACAGCCAGATCGTGATCAACGTCGGCTCTCCCTTCTTGAACATGTCGGTGCTCAGTGCCTGCATCGAAACCGGTGCCGCTTATCTCGACACCGCCATACACGAGGATCCCGCGAAGGTGTGCGAAGCGCCGCCCTGGTATGGCAACTACGAATGGAAACGGCGCCAGGCCTGCAAGGACGCCCGTGTGACCGCCATTCTCGGGGTGGGATTCGACCCCGGCGTGGTCAACGCCTATGCGCGATTCGCCCTGGACACCTATTTCGACCGTGTCGATTCCATCGATATCATCGACATCAACGCCGGCAACCATGGGCGCTACTTTGCCACCAACTTCGACCCCGAAATCAATTTCCGCGAGTTCACCTCGACCGTCTGGTCGTGGGAACAGAATCAATGGAAGGCGAATTCGATGTTCGAACGCCGGAAGGACTGGGACATGCCGGTCACCGGCACCAGCACCACCTACCTGACGGGCCATGACGAATTGCATTCGATGTCACAGAACCTGGATGTGCCCAATATCCGTTTCTGGATGAGCTTCAGCGAGCACTACATCAATGTATTCACCGTCTTGAAAAACTTGGGCCTGCTGTCCGAACAGCCCGTGCGCACCGCCAGGGGCGTCGAAGTCGTGCCGCTGGAAGTGGTCAAGGCGGTGCTCCCCGATCCCGCGTCGCTTGCGCCCAATTACACCGGCAAAACATGTATTGGCGATCTGATCCAGGGCACCAAGGAAGGACAAGCGCAACAAGTGCTGATCTACAACACCTGCGACCATAAAGAGTGCTACGAGGAAGTGGGAAGCCAGGCGATCTCCTACACCGCCGGCGTTCCCGCGGTGGCCGCGGCCATGCTGATCGCCAAAGGAACATGGGACGTCGGCCAGATGGCCAATGTGGAAGAATTGGATGCCGCGCCTTTCATTGAGCTGATGAACCGCATGGGCCTGGTGACCCGGATCAAAGACGCGCAGGGCGACCGCATCTTGCATCCTCGGCAGGAATCGGCCTATGAATCGAAGCCTCGGATGCTCGTCAATTATTGATGCCGCAGCCCTAGCGCATTAGGCCTCCCGACGGGGTCAGACCCCGTACGGGGTCTGACCCCGTTCTGGCATAAGGCCGGCAGCGGGCGCCTGGCTTTTCGCGCCCAGATGCGCAAGCAGGCTTTGAATGGGCGGCGACAATTCGTTCCAGTCTCGAAAGCACAAGCATAGCTGCCGCCTTGCCCATTTTTCGGCCAGCGGAATAGTCCGATATCCATTTTTCCGCCGGTATCGGCCGGCGAGGCTGCGCGGGAGTATCGCTACGCCCACACCGTCCGACACCATGCCGCATACGCCTTCGAATGTCTTCATATGCACGCGCATGGCCAGATCGCGTCCTTCGGCGCGGGCATGCGCCTCGATGTGCTCCTGAAGTGCATTGCGGGACGTCAGACCGACGAAGGCCTCGTCCAGGATGTCGATGAAGCGCACCGCAGCGCATTCCGCAAGCCTATGCGTCCGAGGCACGATCAAGGCAAGATGGTCCTTGGCGATGGCCTGGCGGACCAGGCCGTTCGCGTCGACCGCGTCGGACACGATGCCGGCCTCGGCAAGCCCGGCGTGGAGCATCCGGACGATTTCCACGCTCGTTCGCTCCTTCAGCTCGACCCTCAGGCCCGGGCGAGCCGCAAGCCAGGGACCCAGCGTGCGCGGCAAGAGCACCGTCAGCGCGGCGGTATTGGCATATAGATGTATGGTCCCGCGCGCGCCCAGGGCGAAGTCGCGCAGTTCTCCCTTCAGCAAAGCCTGCTGGCGAAGAATCAGCCGCGCGTGATGAGCCAGCGCCTCGCCCGCTTCCGTTGTCGCCACCCCGCGGCTGCGCCGCTCGAGCAGCTTCAAGCCCAGGTCGGCCTCCATGCCGCGCAGGCGCTCGCTGGCGGAAGCCAGGGCGAGATTTGCCCGCAGTGCCCCCTGCGTGATGCTGCCCGCGTCCACGATGCAAAGAAATAGCCGCAGATCCGACAGATCGAGCCGCATGGCCGTCCCCAGTTCAGCCTTCGGCTGAGCCGAAGGCTGGCATATGAAAACCGCATTGTGCCACAGCGCGATTCGCGGTCCAATATGCCGATGAACGAACTTACGCCTCTTCTCCTGCTTCCTCTGGCCTCCATTTTTTTCGTGGCAGGCTTCGCCAAGGGCGTCACCGGCATGGGCCTTCCCACCGTCGCCATGGGGCTGCTCGGCACCCTCATGCCGCCGGCCGCGGCGGCGGCCCTGCTTCTGATTCCTTCCTTCGTGACCAATATCTGGCAGTTGCTTGCGGGGCCGTCCCTGCGAAGCATCGTCAAGCGTCTATGGCCCATGATGCTCGGCATCGTCGTGGGCACAGTGGCCGGCTCGGCGTGGCTGGTACGCGTGGACCCGATATGGTCCAGCTTCAGCCTGGGCACCGCCTTGATCGTCTATGCCGCCTATGCGCTGTTCTCTCCGCCCCTGGGCGTATCCCCCCGCAAAGAACCGTGGCTGTCGCCGCTGGTCGGGCTGCTCACCGGCGGCATCACGGGCGCCACCGGTGTTTTCGTGATGCCCGCCGTACCATATCTGCAATCGCTTCGCCTGCACAAGGACGAACTGGTTCAGGCGTTGGGGCTTTCCTTTACTGTTTCTACAGTCGCCCTGATGGTCGGCTTGACAGCTAATGATGCCTTCCGCCTGGGCCAGTTGGGCTGGTCCTCGCTGGCCATTCTGCCGTCCCTGGCCGGGATGTGGCTGGGCCAGAAAGTCCGCGCCCGCATCAGCGCCAAAACATTCCGGCTTTGCTTCCTGCTGTTCTTGCTGCTGCTTGGCGTGAAGCTGGCATCGCGTCCATTCCTTTGATGCAGCTCGCGTTTGATTATTTGCCTTAAGCAATAAATAATATGCTTCAGGCAGATATATCATCCGGTTCCCGAAATGCCATCCCATGCTCTCCAGACCCGCGCAGAAACTATTCGCCGTTTCAACCGCTTCTATACGCGCCGGATCGGCGTGCTGCATGAACATCTCTTGAACAGCGAATTCTCGCTGACCGAAGTACGTATCCTGTATGAACTCGCGCACCGCTCGGGGCTCACGGCGTCAGACTTATGCCGGGAATTGGGCTTGAATGCGGGATATCTGAGCCGGGTGATCACCGGTTTCGAAAAGAAGGGGCTGATCGTCAAAACCCGCTCCGCGGCGGACGCGCGCATCATGCAGCTGGAATTGACCGTTAAAGGCCGCAAAACGTTTTCGCCTTTGAACGAGGCCTCGCGCCATGAAGTCATGGCCATGTTGAAGCAGCTTTCGGAACCCGGGCAAGAGCAGCTGGTGGACGCAATGGAACAGATCCAGCAGTTGCTTGGCGGCGCATCGCCTAACTATCTCCTGCGGGATCCGCGACCGGGCGACATGGGTTGGGTGGTCCACCGGCATGGCGCGCTGTATGCGCAGGAATATGGCTGGAATGCCGACTTCGAGGCGCTGGTTGCCGAGATCGTCGCCAAATATATAAGGGAACACGACCCCACGGGCGAACGATGCTGGATCGCCGAGAAGGACGGCAAAGTCGCGGGCTCGGCATTTGTCGTCAGGCATGACTCGGAAACCGCCAAGTTGCGCCTGCTGTATGTCGAGGCCGCGGCACGCGGTCTGGGCATCGGCCACCGGCTGGTGGATGAGTGCCTGCGCTTCGCCCGACTGGCAGGCTACAAGAAGATGATGCTCTGGACCAACAGCGTGCTGGTCGATGCGCGCAGAATCTACGAACGCGCGGGCTTTCGCCTCGTCGAGGAAGAGCCGCACCACAGCTTCGGTAAAGACCTGGTCGGCCAGATCTGGGCGCGCGATCTGTGACGGCCGGCCACCGCGCGGCCACGGTCGCCGCCGCCATCGCCATCATCGGGATATTCCAGTTCGCGATACTGATTGTCTTGCTGAACCATGCATTGGAAACGCTTTCGGCGGCAACGTGCGCACTCGTGTTCTCCACCATGCCTCTGTTCACCATGTGCCTGGCCATTGCCTTGCGGCATGAGTCCTACCGCCCGGGGAAGCTGGCCGGCCTGCTGCTGGCAATCTGCGGCGTCGGCTTTCTGCTGCTTTCATCATCACCGGCCGCCGGCACCGAGCAGAGGGACCCCGCGGCGCTCGCCGCCTTGATCGGAGCGACGGCGATCGGCGCCGTCTGCAGCATTCTCTACCGACCCTATTTGCGGCGCTATGCCACCCTGCCCACCAGCATGCTTGCAATGTGCGCAGCGGTAGTCTTCCTGACCGGTCTTTGCCTCGTCATGGGCGAGCCTCTTGCGCCGGAGCTGTCCACCGTCCAATGGCTGAATGTGGGCTTCATCGGATTATCCAGCGGGCTGGGCTATTTTTGCCGGCTTTGGGCGCTGGCCAAAATCGACGCCAGTCAGGTGGTCGCGTTCCAGGCGCTGGGCCCCGTGACCGCCGCGGCCATAGAACTGGCGATTTCCCGACAGCCGCCATCCTGGCAGCTCCTTGTTTCCATCGCGCTGGTGGTCTCAGGGTTGCTTTTGGCATGCCTTCGGCCTGCAGGCGGCCCGCTGCGGCCGCCTGCAGGCTGATTCGCTTAGAGCCTGTCAACGCTAAAAGGTAGGCGGCACTGGTCCTGGGGCGATGCATGGTTCGATCGAGTCAGCCGCATGCCATATGTTCGTCATATATCTTTGATATGGTGCACGTCCCTCCCTGCCAGCTTCCTGAAAAGCGCCGCCTCATGACAAACAATCTATCCGAGCACACCCAACGGCTCTATGCCGAGATGATCGACAGCTTCGATGAAGAACTCGAAATGGAAATGGATGACGGGCGCATGGAGCGCTTGCTGTCCGGCGACGATCAGGCCGCCGACGGCATGGACCGGCGCCTGTATTTCCGGGAGCTGCTGCGCTTGCAGGGCGAGCTCGTCAAGCTTCAGGACTGGGTGGTCGCCAACAAATTGAAAGTCGTCGTCATCTTCGAAGGACGTGATGCCGCCGGCAAGGGCGGCGCGATCAAGCGGATCACGCAGCGGCTCAACCCCCGGGTCTGCCGGGTAGCCGCCTTGCCCGCACCGAACGACAGGGAACAGACGCAATGGTATTTCCAGCGATATGTCTCGCATCTGCCCGCCGGCGGCGAAATCGTCCTGTTTGATCGCAGTTGGTACAACCGTGCCGGCGTCGAGCGCGTCATGGGCTTCTGTACCGACGAGCAGTACGAGCAGTTTTTCCGCGATGTGCCGGAGTTCGAGAAAATGCTCGTTCGTTCGGGCATCGTGCTGATCAAGTACTGGTTTTCAATCAGCGACGATGAACAGCACCGCCGCTTCCTGATGCGCATGCATGACCCGTTGAAGCAATGGAAGCTGTCGCCCATGGACCTGGAGTCGCGCCGCCGCTGGGAAGCCTACACCAAGGCCAAAGAAGAAATGATCGAGCGCACCCACATCCCGGAGGCGCGCTGGTGGATAGTCGAAGGCGTGGACAAGAAGCGCGCCCGCCTGAATTGCATATTGCATTTGCTGGCGCAGATTCCCTACGGGGAAGTGGTGCACGAGCCCATCGCCCTGCCTGCTCGCGAACATCACCCGGACTACACCAGGAATCCATTGCCCCCGGAAATGTTCGTACCCGCGATCTACTGATGCGCGCGACCGTCGGCGCCACGCGAACCCGCAGAGAGCCCGGCCGGCAGAGCCATCAGCACGAGCAGTGCCCCTAAAGCAATGGCGGAAGAAAGCCATAATGCCCGTACGCCGAATGCTTCGAGGCAAATGCCGAAAAGCCATGGCGCCATGGCTTGGGCGATGCGCGCGGGCACCATGAGCAGGCCCTGGCGGCTGCCGTAGCCGGTCGGCCCGAATATCACCAGCGGCAACGTACCCTTGGCGATCGTCAAGATACCGTTACCCGCGCCATGCAGGATGCCGAACGCCGCGGCCGCGGGCGCGCCGATGGCCCCGAAGGCGAGCGCGCCGATAGGATGCAGCGCCGCGGCAAGACGAGCGGAAAGCAGCGGATGTATGTTGCGCAGGAAGCCGAACTCCAATAAGCGCGCCGCCACCTGCGCCGGGCCGATGAGCGCTCCCACCATGACGGCAGTGGCCAAGGTCGCACCCCCGGCTTGCAGCAGTCTTGGCAAGTGCGCGGCCATTGCGGTGCTGATGAACCAGGTGGCCGCGAATACAAAGGAAAGCGCGATCGAGGCCCAGCGATGCGCGTTTTGGGACGGCGTTGCCGTGTCATCCGCGAAATCGTCCTCGGCCGCTGCGGCGTCTGCGCTGCCGGGCGCCGCCAGCCTGGGCAGGCTGAGATTAAGTGCCAGCCCCAAAGTCAGATGGAGCGCTGCCCAGACAAAGCATGCCCCCCGCCATCCAATCTGCAGTTCCAGATAGCTGGAAAGCGGCCAGCCGACCGTGCTGGCGAAGCCCGCAATCAGCGTGATGCCCGTAATCACGCCGCGCGACCTGACTCCATAGAGCGCGACAAGAGCGGAAAATGCCGCCTCGTACAGGCCGCAACCCATTCCTATACCCAGGATCAGCCAAGCCGAAAACATGCCCGCCGGGCCTTCGGCAAGGCCCAGCCCCGCCAATCCCAGCGCAAATATGACGCTGGATGCGGCCAGCACAGGCCGTCCTCCGGAACGATCGATCAGGTTGCCGGCGTACGGACCCAGCACCGCGGAAACAATGAGGGCAGCACTGAAGGCGGCAAATACCATGGCGACCGAGATGCCGAGATCGCGCGCCATCGCTTCCGCCAGCATCGCGGGCAGATAATAGGACGAGGCCCAGGCCAAGGTTTGTGCGATTCCCAACCTGACTGCAACACCGACATTGGGTTCAGCGATCATTCTTTTCTTCTTCTGGGCCGAGGGGTCAGGCCCATTGGGCCTGACCCCGCCGTGATTATCATGGCGTCTTGAGCTGGATCTCCATGCTCTGGTAGTACGCGGCAAGATTGGCCATGTCGTCCTCGCTGAGGCCGGCCGCCATGAGGTTCATGACCTCGTTCTCGCGTGCCTTGGATTTAAAATCCTTCAGCGCTTTCACCAGGTACATTTCGTTCTGGCCGGCCAGGTTGGGGGCGTCGGGCGTCGTGGCCATGCCCTTGGCGCCGTGACACACCGCACATTGCATGGACTTGACCCGCCCGGCCTCGATATCGGCGCTCCAGGAGGGCAAGGCCAAGCCGACCAGACCAAGGCCAGCGAAGACCGAAACAACGCTACGCCACCTGGGAGCGAACCCGCCATCGTCGCGCCCAGCCAGCCGCCCGATACTACTTCCCTTCATACGCCACCCGATAAATGGCGCCCACCATGTCATCCGAGATCAGCATGGAGCCGTCAGGTAGAAAGGCGACGTCGACAGGGCGACCGAGGTACTCGTTCTTGTCGCTCAGCCAGCCTTCCGCAAAGATCTCCGTCTCGCCGGCCGTGCCGTCTTCTTTCAGACTGGTGAAGAGGATACGAGCGCCGATGGGCGTGGTTCGGTTCCACGACCCATGCTGTGCCGAAAACAAGCCGGTGCGATATTTTTCGGGAAACATTTCGCCTTTGGCGAAGTGGATCCCGAGGTCAGCGGCGTGGGCGTCCGTTTCGACCTGCGGGAACACCACGTCGGCGGGCGGCTCGGCATCTTTGAATTCCACCGTGCGAATCTTGCCGCCTCCGTAATAGGGAAAGCCGAAATTCTGGCCAGACTGGGGCGCGCGGTTCAGCTCACCCGGTGGAATGTCGTCTCCCATGCCATCCACCTGGTTGTCCGAGAACCAGAGGACCTTGTCCTTGGGATTGAAATCCATCCCAACCGAATTGCGGACTCCGTACGCAAAGACCTCGCGGTTCTTGCCGTCGGTGTCCATCCGTAGGATGCCCATCATGCCGGTCTTGTCGTAAAGCTCGAGTTTTTCCTTGGGTGGGACGTTGTATGGATTGCCGAGCGTGATATACAGCTTGTTGTCCGGACCGATGCGGCAGGTACGTGCACCGTGGTTGAAGCTTTCTTCAGCCACCGGGACGAGTTCACCTTGTGGAACGACGATGCCCGCGGCGACGTCCGGCCCTTCATAGAAGAACTCGGCTGCTGGAAATACCAGCACGCGGTTGTGCTCGACACTGTACAGGAAGCCGTCCTTGGAGAAGCACAATCCATTCGGCACTTTGAAGCTTACGGAGGGCGCGAAGCGCTTCACGTCGTCTGCCACGCGGCTCTTGGTTCGGTCTGTTACCGACCATATCTTGTTTTTCCGAGTGCCGACAAACACGACGCCGGTCGAGGGCCCGACCGCCATGTGCCGGGCGTCCGGCACAATGGCATAGAGGCTGATCGTGAATCCCTCGGGAAGCTTGATGTTCTTGAGAATGCGCTTGATTGCCTCGGCACGATCACCTGTTTGCGGGATGGACTCGATATCCAGCGAGGCGCCTGTCGTGCCCATGTTCATGAGCTTTTCAATGTTGTCCGGAACCTTCCCCTGACCCTGTGCGATCACGCCGCTTGATAGCGCGCCGAACGCCAGTCCGACTACAACTGCTGATACACATTTCTTAATGCGCTGCATTGTCGTCTCCTTGATTGGGCTTACTGCCCCCTGCAATTGCGGAGGGCGTTCTGATTCTACGCTCGATAACTGCTTTTGGAACAGTCTTCATGTAGAGGCCGGGTCGCTATCCGCCATTTTCCCGAGTGACAAAATTCCAAACGCAGTGAAATGTCGATTTTCAGTCTGGACAACCCAAGCCGGTGCGCGATTCGGGCAGCGGTGTATCCACGGACGTGTTGCCCGCGAGCTTTCGTATCTTCTCGGCCAGGTCCTGCGTCGGCTTCTCATAACCGTAGCAGTACGGAGGCGTCGGAGCCGATTCGGGGCGATAGTCCTGCAGCACTGGCTTCGCATCGCCAAGATACAGGTTGTCTTTCAACCGAAGAAAGGCCTTGTAATCGCGGGTATAGCCATACTGGGGCTTCAGTTTCTCGTAGGCCGCGCGATCGGATTCACCGTTATCCAGCGCACTGCGTCCGGGCGCGATGGAGATATAGCGGCAGTAATTCACGTTGATGCCGTGCACCGTGGGAAAAAACTCGGGCTCCGCGCACTTGCGCTGGGAGTCGTTGTTGAAGATGTTTCCTTCAACCAGGGCTTTGGCCTCCAGGCTGAAGCTCATGCCGTAGAAATCCCAGTTCTCCAATAGGTTGTTGAACAGGTCGAAGGTGCCGAACTGCGCCCTGGGATTGCGCTGCACGGTGTTGAAGAAATAGTTATGGTGCAGCGTGACGCGCGCGATCGAGTCGCGCTCATAGTTCTTGAACAGATTCTTCGAGGTAATGTTGTTCAGCACCAAGAGCGACTCAAATGTAACAAAACCTACCGCCCCTCTTGAAGAATAAAACTTCGTCCTTATAATTAGCACTCGAAGGGGATGAGTGCTAACAACCGTCCCCCGCCTTTTTTTGATTAATTACTATTGAACAGGAGTTCCTCCATGGCACTGCGTCCTTTGCACGATCGCGTGATCGTCAAGCGTCTGGACAACGAGCGCACTACCGCCTCGGGTATCGTCATCCCTGAAAGCGCCGCCGAAAAGCCCGATCAGGGCGAAGTCGTAGCTGTCGGTCCCGGCAAAAAGACGGAAGACGGCAAAGTGCTTCCTGTAGACCTGAAAGTCGGTGACAAGGTTCTGTTCGGCAAGTACGCCGGCCAGGCCGTCAAAGTCGACGGTGAAGAACTGCTCGTCATCCGCGAAGAAGAAATTCTCGCCGTGGTCCAGTAATCAGATACCGAATCAAACAAGGAATTAGACAATGGCTGCTAAGCAAGTACTGTTCGGCGATGACGCGCGCGTGCGCATCGTCCGTGGCGTAAACACTCTCGCCAACGCTGTTAAGACCACGTTGGGCCCCAAAGGCCGCAACGTCGTGCTCGATCGCTCTTTCGGCGCCCCCACCGTCACCAAGGACGGCGTGTCGGTTGCCAAGGAAATCGAACTGAAAGACAAATTTGAGAACATCGGCGCCCAGCTGGTCAAGGAAGTCGCTTCCAAGACCTCCGACAACGCCGGCGACGGCACCACCACTGCCACCGTTCTGGCGCAGGCCGTCGTCGAAGAAGGCCTGAAGTACGTGGCCGCCGGCATCAACCCCATGGACCTGAAGCGCGGTATCGACAAGGCTGTCGCCGTTGCCGTCGAAGAGCTGAAGAAGCTGTCCAAGCCTTGCACCACCAGCAAGGAAATCGCCCAGGTCGGCTCCATCTCGGCCAACAGCGACTCCTCCATCGGTGAAATCATTGCCAACGCAATGGACAAGGTCGGCAAGGAAGGCGTCATCACCGTCGAAGACGGTAAGTCGCTCGAAAATGAACTGGACGTCGTCGAAGGCATGCAATTCGACCGCGGTTACCTGTCGCCCTACTTCATCAACAACCCGGACAAGCAAGTCGCCGTCCTGGACGATCCGTACATCCTGATTTTCGACAAGAAAATCAGCAACATCCGCGACCTTCTGCCCGTGCTGGAGCAAGTCGCCAAGTCCAGCCGTCCTCTGCTGATCGTGGCTGAAGACGTCGAAGGCGAAGCCCTGGCCACCCTGGTTGTCAACAACATCCGCGGCATCCTGAAGACAACAGCCGTCAAGGCTCCCGGCTTCGGCGACCGTCGCAAGGCCATGCTGGAAGACATCGCCATCCTGACCGGCGGCGTGGTCATTTCCGAAGAAACCGGCATGTCGCTCGAAAAAGCCACCCTGGAAGACCTGGGCCAGGCCAAGCGCATCGAAGTTGCCAAGGAAAACACCACCATCATCGACGGCGCCGGCGACAGCAAGTCGATAGAAGCACGCGTCAAGCAAATCCGCGTCCAGATCGAAGAAGCTACGTCCGACTACGATCGTGAAAAGCTGCAAGAGCGCGTTGCCAAGCTGGCAGGCGGTGTTGCCGTGATCCGCGTTGGCGCAGCCACCGAAGTCGAAATGAAGGAAAAGAAAGCACGCGTCGAAGACGCGCTGCACGCAACCCGTGCCGCCGTTGAAGAAGGTATCGTTCCTGGCGGTGGCGTTGCTCTGATCCGTGCCAAGACAGCAGTACAGGCCGTCAAGGGCGACAACGCCGACCAAGACGCCGGTATCAAGCTGATCCTGCGCGCCATCGAAGCACCTCTGCGCACCATCGTTGCCAACGCCGGCGACGAGCCGAGCGTCGTGGTCAACAACGTGGCGAACGGCCAGGGCAACTACGGCTACAACGCCGCCACCGGCGAGTACGGTGATCTGGTCGAGCAAGGCGTTCTGGATCCCACCAAGGTAACCCGCACCGCGCTGCAAAACGCGGCATCGGTAGCCAGCCTGTTGCTCACGACCGAAGTCGCCGTGGCTGAAATCGTGGAAGACAAGCCTGCTGCCGCCATGCCCGACATGGGCGGTATGGGCGGCATGGGTGGCATGGGCGGTTTCTAAGCCTCATTGCCAGAGCCGGCACTACCGCCGGCTCGCCCAGGCCTCGCCTGCAAAGAAAATCCCGGCCTCGAGCCGGGATTTTTCATGGGCGAAAACAGCGTTGAGACCTTCCGTCCCCTTTCTTGCTTTCTGCTTTTACGCCGTGCGGGCCGCTGCGCGTTGCACGAAGCGCCCTGTCAGGAAACCGCCATCGATGACAATGCACTCGCCGTTGACATAGCTTGCATCGGACGTGAGCAGGAAAGCGACGACGCCGACGATATCATCGGGCGTTCCGATGCGGCCGGAAGGAATGACGGTGCTGATCTGATCGCGATAGGCGGGCGAAACCAGGCCTTCACGCACCTCGACCAATCCGGGCGCCACGGCATTGACGCGTATGCCCAAAGGGCCGAATTCCTGAGCCAGCGATTTGGTCAGCATCACCACGCCGGCCTTCGATGCGCCATAGTGCGCAACGCCCGTACGGGCGGAAAAAGCCGATGTCGACGCGATGTTGACGATGCTGCCTCCTGCACCGCGCTTGACCAGGCTCCGGGCCAATGCCTGGCTGCAGAAGAACGTGCCTTTCAGATTGGTGTCCATGACCTGATCCCACTCTTCCTCGCTCATTTCGAGCGCGGGCCGGCTGGGATAGACACCGGCATTGTTGATCAGCACATCGATGTCGCCCATCTCGCGCTCGACGGATTCGAAGACCCGTGCAATGCTGGAAGCCGAGCTCACGTCCAGGCGGTAGGCCCGCGCGCTGCCGCCATCCGGTGACAGTTCGCCTGCCAGCATGCCGGCGCTTTCCTCGTCGAAGTCCGTCACGGCGACTGCGTAGCCGCGTTCATGCAGCGCCTGTGCGATCGATCGGCCTATGCTTCTTCCCGCCCCCGTCACCAATGCGAGTGGCCTTTTTGCTTGAACCATTGATTTGCTCTCCTGAAATAACGCGGGTCGTACCGACGCCGGCGCGGCGATAGTGTAAGCTCTCACCCGGGTCTGCAATCCATAGAACAACGCAATGAAAGTGCACTCACCTTACAAAAGCAAGGGCGGATTCGGCCGGCTGCTGAACGCCTTGCGCTATTCGGCCAAAGGGCTGTACGCCGCATTCCGGCACGAAGCCGCATTCCGGCAGGAGCTTCTGGCGGCCTGCGTGCTCGTACCCGCCGCCATTTTCCTGGCCCGCAGCGTCGTCGAGGCACTGCTGCTGGTCGGCGTACTGGTCTTCGTGCTGATCGTCGAACTCGTCAATTCCGCGCTGGAAGCCTTGGCCGACACGATCACTCTGGATCATCACCCTCTGATCGGCCGCGCCAAGGACCTGGGCAGTGCGGCGGTGCTTCTGGCCATTCTCTTTGCCACCGCCGTATGGGTGACCATGCTCGGTGCGCGCTTCGGCATCTGGAGCTGACTGGCGCGCCCGTCCCTCAGCCTATAATCTTCGGCTGCATCCATTACTCTGACGCCCCTCCCATGATTTTCACGCAAAAACTCGAAAACGCCTGGTCCAGCAGCGGATCGCTACTCACAGTCGGCCTGGATCCCGATACCCGGCGCTTCCCGGCCGAGCTGCAAGGGCGTCCGGATGCCATTTTCGAGTTCTGCCGCTCCATCGTCGATGTAACCGCCCCGTACTCGTGCGCGGTGAAACCGCAGATCGCCTATTTTTCCGCGCATCGCGCCGAAGACCAGCTGGAAGAACTTTGCGCCTACATACTCGCGCACCATCCCGAACTGCCCATCATTCTTGACGCCAAGCGCGGCGATATCGGATCCACCGCCGAGCAGTACGCCCGCGAAGCATTCGAGCGCTACCAAGCGGATGCCGTCACGGTGAATCCCTACATGGGTTTCGATTCCCTGCAGCCCTATCTGGAATGGAAAAGCAAGGGCGTGATCGTGCTGTGCCGCACTTCGAACGAGGGCGGATCCGATCTGCAATTCCTGGAAGATGCGGAAGGCACGCCGCTTTATCTGAAAGTGGCAAGCCTGGTGGCCGAGCGCTGGAATACCAATGGCCAATGCGGCCTGGTGGTGGGCGCGACTTTCCCCGACGAAATCGCCAAAGTCAGGGCGCGCGTGGGAGGCATGCCTTTGCTGATCCCGGGCATAGGCGCACAGGGCGGCGACATCCCCGCCACTGTCCGGGCGGGCGCCAATGCGCAAGGCAATGGCATGATGATCAATTCGTCCCGGGCCATTCTGTACGCCAGCTCGGGAGACGATTGGCGCGAAGCCGCCGCGCAGGCGGCGCGCGCCACACGCGATGCAATCAATGCGGCGCCTAGGGGTCAGACCCCCTCCGGGGTCTGACCCCTCAAGTATCGGCCATGAAATCCAGCGCGGTGGCCAGCGCAAAAGCCACCGCGGCATTGCGGACCTGCTGGCGATCTCCTTCGAACACCCGCGTGACCGCCCGCGTCACGACGCCTTGAGAGGTGCGCTGGGCAAAGCCGAAACACACCATGCCCACCGGCTTGCCCGGTGTGCCGCCGTCGGGACCCGCGATGCCGGTGGTGGATATTGCCACGTGGGCATCGCGCGTGACGCTCAATACGCCCGAGGCCATCTCCATGGCTGTTTCTTCACTGACGGCGCCGAAGCGCTCCAGTGTTTCCGCATTGACGTGCAAATGCTGTATTTTTGCCGCATTGCTGTAGGTGACGAAACCGCGGTCGAACCATAGGCTGGATCCCGGCGTATCGGTCATGGCGGCCGCCAGCAGGCCGCCTGTGCAGGACTCCGCGCAGGCGAACATCCAGCCGCGCTCCCGCAAGGCATTACCGAGTTGTGGAGCAAATATCAATGCGTCGTGATTTGTCATGCAAACACCCCGAGTCGGACGAAGACGGCCATGAGTAGCAAACTATAGGCCGCGGCCAGGATATCATCCCACATCACGCCGAAACCGTTCTTCAGGCGCGCATCGAAATAGCGTACGGGCGGCGGCTTGATGATGTCGAACCCCCGGAACACGGCGAACGCCACCGCCTGCGCGACCAGGCTGGAAGGGGTGAGCCAAAGCACGAGCCAGAACGCGACGATTTCGTCCCAGACCATTCCGCCATGGTCCGGCACGCCCATTTCCCGCCCCGTCTTTCCGCAAGCCCAGCATCCCAGGGCAAATGCGGCCAGGATGACCGCAGCGATGTAGGGATCCGGCAGGCGGCCCACCGCCACAACCCACAATAGCCAGCCAAGCAAGGTTCCCCAGGTGCCCGGGGCGGGACGGAGCAAGCCGCTTCCCAGGCCGAACGCGATGATGCGGTGCATGGCGCCGAATGCCCAGGCCGGCGCCACGGCTACCCTTGTTTTGCTGACTGGTCTGGTTTGGTGGATGTCCGGCATGGTGTGATCGGTGAGTCCGGCAGGTTCAGGAAAAATGATCGAAGCCGCCCGCAGCGGGCGGCTCGATGGCACGATCACCGTGGCTTATGCGCAATCCTGGCTCGGGGACGATACGTCCGATACGCGTCAATCTCAGCCTGAACTGATCCGCCAACTCAAGGATACGCACGCGTTCGCCGGGTGCCGCGGTAAAGCACAACTGATAGACGTCGCCGCCCGTCAGCACCGCATTGCGGATGAGTTCATCTTCCAGCCCGTCCAAGGCGTCGTCAACAGGCAGTTCGGCGTACTCCAGTTCCGCGCCGCAAGCGCTTGCTTTCAATATATGGCCCAGGTCCTGAACCAGTCCATCCGAGATGTCCAGCGCGGCGCGCGCGACGCCGGCCAGGGCGGCGGCGAACGTCATCGGCGGCTCGGGCCATTCCAGCTGGCGCCGTGTTGCCGCCAGCCGATGCGCGTCGGGCGGCAGACGCCCTTGCAGCAGGCGCAAGGCGATATCGGGCGCGCCCAGTGTGCCTGTCAGCCAGATATCGTCGTCCGCCCGGGCGGACGAACGGCGCAATGCGTGTTCCGGCAGGACTTCTCCCATGACGGTGACGCTGATGGCGATGCCGTCGTCGCTGCGCGTGGTATCCCCCCCCACGAGCGGGCAGCCCACGCGTTGCGCCAAGGCGTGAAAGCCGCCCGAAAACGCCTCGAGCCAGGCATGGTCGGCCTTGGGAAGGGATACGCCGAGCAGGCAGGCCAGCGGTCTGGCGCCCATCGCGGCAAGGTCCGACAGATTGACGGCCAATGCCTTGTGGCCAAGCGCACGAGGGTCCATGTCGGCGAAGAAATGCCGTCCCTGGACAAGCAAGTCGGTGCTGGTGGCCAGCCTATGGCCGGCGGTCACGGGAATGAGCGCGCAGTCGTCGCCCACCCCGAGATAGTCCGGCGGAGCGGGCCGATTGAAATAACGGGCGATGAGGTCGAATTCCGTACCCAACAGGCCCTACCGGCGTGTGGCGGCCTGCGCTTCGACGGGCCGGACATCGGCGGCCATCTTGTCCAGCACGCCGTTCACGAACTTGAAGCCGTCTGTGCCGCCAAAGGATTTGGCCAGTTCCACTGCCTCGTTGATCGCCACTTTGTAGGGGACTTCGATGTGGTGGACGAGCTCGTAGCTGCCGATGAGCAAAATGCCGTGCTCGATGGGGGACAGCTCTTCGAGCGGCCGATCGACATAGGGCAGGAAGCGTTCGCGCAGCGCGGGCGCTTCGCGCAGCACGCCATGCAGCAAGGTCTTGAACCAGGCTGCGTCGGCCTCTTGGAATTCTTCATCGTCGCGGATGTGGGCGTCGATTTCACCGGCCTCCTGCAGGCCGGCATCGCCGCGCAGCAACCATGCGTAGACGCCCTGCAGGGCAAATTCGCGTGCGCGCCGGCGGGCGCTGCGGGCATTGGAGCGGGAAGGCCCGCCCGTGGACGCGGCCTTCGTTTTGCTTGTGGTCAAAGTATCAATCCTCGTCGTCTTCGTCATCCTCGTCGTCTTCATAGTCATCGTCGTCATCGGACTCTGGCTCGAGAGCGGCCACGAGGTTGGCCATTTCGACCGCGCCACGGGCGCAATCACGGCCTTTTTCGGCAGCGCGCGCCTGCGCCTGCTCGTCGGTGTCGGTCGTCAGCACGCCATTGGCGACCGGAATTCCGGTTTCGAGCGCGACACGGCTGATGGCCGAAGCGCTTTCATTGCTCACGATCTCGAAATGATAGGTTTCGCCGCGGATTACGGCGCCCAATGCGATCAGGGCGTCGAACTCGAAGGTTTCCGCCATTTGCGCCAGGGTGATGCCCAGTTCGAGGGCCCCAGGCACGGTCACGACCATGACATCGCGCTCGTCCACGCCCAATTCGGCCAGCTCGGCCAGGCAGGCGTCGAGTTCAGCCACGCCGATCTCTTCGTTGAAGCGCGCACGCACAATACCTATATGCAGACCTTCCCCGTTGAGATCGGGAGACAAAGTATATGGATTCATAGTCGGCAGTTCCTGTCAGGGGTGGGAAAGAGGTTCGCTATCGTAACCTGTTATGGTCAGGGAAAAACCGGCCATGCTCGGCATTTTTCGCGGCCGGGCCAGCAGACGGGCTTTTCCGACATTCAGGTCGCGCATGATTTGCGCGCCTATGCCGTAGGTGCGAAGGCCGTAGCGGCTTTCGCGGTCGCTGAGCTTGCCGCCCGGCGCGGGATCCTGGTTCCAGGCCTCGAACTGGCTGGAGATCAGCTCTTCGGAGCCCTGGCAGTTGAGCATGATCATCACGCCGGAAGGCGCGGCGGAGATGGCCCTAAGTGCGCTGGGCACGCTCCAGCTGTGGGCGGTTTCGCCGTCGACGAGGACGTCGAGCAGGCTGGTTGGCTCGTGGACCCTTACCAGTGTTTCGATGTCTGGCGTGATCGTGCCGTGTGTGAGCGCCAAGTGCGTTGCCCCGGATGCCAGATCGCGATAGGCGACCGCCTTGAATTCGCCCCAGGCCGTCTTGATGTCGCGGCTGGCCAGGCGTTCGACCATGGATTCATGCTCGCTGCGATACTGGATGAGATCGGCGATGGTGCCGATCTTCAGGCCGTGTTCGCGCGCGAAGAGCTTGAGGTCCGGCAGGCGAGCCATGGTGCCGTCGGGCTTCAGGACCTCGCAGATGACGGCGGCCGGGGTAAGGCCGGCCAGCGCCGTCAGGTCGCAGCCGGCTTCCGTGTGGCCGGCGCGAACCAGCACGCCGCCACGCACGGCCTGCACCGGGAAGATATGCCCGGGCTGGACCAGATCGGACGGCTTGGCATCGCGCGCGACCGCGACCTGAATGGTGCGGGCGCGGTCGGCGGCCGAAATACCCGTTTCGACGCCTTCGGCGGCCTCGATGGACATGGTGAAGTTCGTTCCGAAGCGCGTGCCGTTGCGGCTTGCCATCAGAGGAAGCTCCAGTTGCCTGCACCGCTCTTCCGTCAGGGTCAGGCAGACCAGCCCCCGGGCGTGCGTCACCATGAAGTTGATGGCTTCCGGCGTGACGTATTCCGCCGCCATGACCAGATCGCCCTCGTTTTCGCGGTCTTCTTCGTCGACCAGAATGACCAGCCGGCCTGCGCGCAGTTCGGCGACGATTTCCGGTACCGGCGAGATATCGAAGGACTGCGCCGCATCCAGATCCAAATCGGAAATATTGCTCATGACTTTAAGTTAAAGGCCCGAAGGCTCATCGGAAAGTTGACCCATTTTAACGCCTGAACCGGCTGTGAAGGCGCATTGTTGCCCAGAACAGGAAACTCTGCCTGGCGCTGGAGGGATTGGGGTCGGACCCTATAGGGTCACGCTGGAGGCGTTGAGGTCAGACCCTATAGGGTCTGACCTCGTGCCGGTTGAAGGGGTCTGTCCCCTCAGCCCCTGGTAATATCGTCTCTGGAACAACTTCCCGTTCGCATCATGCTCGGAAACAACGCCACGTCCAAGCCCAACGACAGCCGTCGCAGCATCCAATCGGTGGAAACCGGCTTTCCGCTCCTTGCCGCCCTGGTCGATGCGGGGGTGCCGCTGACCTTGCGGGACCTTGCGCAGCGGGCGGGCATGACGTCCGCGAAGGCCCATCCTTATCTGGTCAGCTTCTCGCGCGTGGGGCTGGTGCAGCAGGACGCCGCGACCAGCCAGTACGAACTCGGGCCTTTCGCGCTGCAAATGGGCCTGGTCAGCCTGCAACGCCTGGATCCGGTCCGCGTTGCCCTGCCCCATGTCCAGGCGTTGGCGAACAAGATCGGCCACACCCTGGCCATTGCCGTGCTGGGCTCGCATGGACCGACGATGATCCACATTTCAGAGGCCAGCTACCCGGTCCATGTGAACATGCGCACCGGTACGGTCATGTCCATGCTCCATACTGCCACGGGGCATGTATTCGCGGCCTGGCTCCCGCCCAAGGTGGCCGAACACTATATCGAGCGCGAAATCGGGGACAAGGCGGTGGTCACCAGCATCAGCGCCTTGCGCCCCAGCCCCGAAGCCTTGAGCGCCCTGCTTCAGGATATCCGGAAGACTGGCTTGGCGCGGGCGCTGGGCAATCCGCTGCCAGGCATCGACGCGCTGTCCGTGCCGGTGTTCAACCATTCGGGCAATATCGTCCTGGCGCTTACCAGCCTGGGGCCCAGTTCGCTGTTCGACGCCAGCACCAACGGGCCGACCACAGTAGCCCTGAAAGAATGCGCAGCGGAGGTCTCGCGCCAGCTGGGCTACCGTCCGGCGCGCGAATGACTGGCGCGGTGGGCGACAAGTATGCTATTTCTATTTCATGTCATTATCGATATGATTGACGCCTAAAACAATATCAAACAAGACCGTACCAACCGGAGACAAACCATGAAGGCTTCAAAACTGCTCGTGCTGGCCGCTGTGTTCACCGCTTTTGGCGCCGCCCAGCCCGCCCTCGCCCAAGACACCTGCAAGAACCGGGGTGACCTGGACACCATGTATTGCGACGACAACAATGACCTTGTCGCCGATACGCCGACCGATCCCGCCAAGCTGAAAACGCCGTCCACCATCGTCTTCACCTACACGCCCGTCGAAGACCCGGCGGTCTATGCCGAAATTTTTTCCCCGTTCACCAAGCATCTGGCGCAGTGCATGGACCGAAAGGTCGTGTTCTATCAGGTGCAAAGCAACGCCGCCGAGATCGAAGCCATGCGGTCGAACCGCCTGCACGTCGGCGGCTTCTCGACCGGCCCCACCAACTTCGCCGTCAACCTGGCGGGCGCCGTGCCTTTCGCGGTAAAGGGCGATGCCAACGGCTTCCAGGGCTACAACCTGATCCTCATCGTCAAGAAGGACAGCCCTTACAAGACGCTAGCCGACCTGAAGGGCAAGAAGGTCGCCCACACCTCGCCCTCGTCCAACTCGGGCAACATGGCGCCCATCGCCCTCTTCCCGAAGGAAGGCCTGGTGCCGGGCAAGGACTACGACTTCCTCTACTCCGGCAAGCATGACCAGTCCGTCATGGGCGTGAATTCCGGCGACTATGACGCCGCCGCGGTGGCGTCCGACGTATTCCACCGCATGGCGGAACGCGGCCAGGTCAAGGAAGATGACTTCCGCGTCATCTACCGCAGCGAAAAATTCCCGACCTCGTCCTTCGCCTACGCCTACGATCTGGAACCCGCCTTCCGCGACAAGATGCTCAAGTGCTTCTACGATTACCGTTTCCCCAAGGAAATGCAGGAAGCCTTCGACGGCGCCGACCGCTTCTACCCCGTCACCTATCAAAAGGACTGGGCCATCGTGCGCGACGTAGCCAAGGCGGGGGGCGAAAGCTTCACCCGTTCCGCATACGACAAAGCCAACCAGAAGAAGTAAGGCGATCATGGGGGCGTCGCTTCACATTGCCGGACTCGTCAAAGAGTACAAAGCCAACCAGCCTGTGCTCAAGCACATCGACCTGGACGTCGCCGGCGAAGGCCTCACGGCCATCATCGGCCCGTCGGGCACCGGGAAAAGCACGCTGCTGCGCTGCGTGAACCGGCTGATAGAACCCACCGCGGGCTCCATCGTGCTGGACGACAACGGCAATCGCGTCGACCTGGCCAAGGTACGCGGGTCCGCCTTGCGGCAGGCCCGCCGGCGGATCGGCATGGTCTTCCAGGAATACAACCTGGTCGAGCGCCTGACCGTCATGGAGAACCTGCTCACCGGCCGCTTGGGCTATACCTCCGCGTTCAATGCCTGGCGGCGCCGCTTCGAGCCTTCCGACATCCAGTATGCGTACGGCCTGCTCGACACCGTCGGGCTGGCCGGCTTCGCCAACCAGCGGGCCGACGCGCTGTCGGGCGGCCAGCGGCAGCGCGTGGGCATTGCGCGCGCATTGATGCAACGGCCCCAGCTTTTGCTGGCCGACGAACCCACCTCCTCGCTCGATCCCAAGACCTCGGTCGAAATCATGGAATTGCTCATCGAGCAGGGAAGCGCTTTCGGCATACCGGTCATCGTCAACATCCACGACGTCGAGCTGGCCAAGCGCTATGCGACGCGCATCGTCGGTATGTCGGGCGGCCACATCGTCTACGACGGCCTGCCCGCCAATCTCGACACCGAGGTGCTCAAGCAGATCTACGGGGGCGAATCGTGGCTGGAGTAAGCACCACCGCAACCGACCACAACGCCAAGCCGTTCGCGCTGTCCTTCCGCGCCAAGCTGGGCCTGGTCCTGGTGGTGGCCTATGCCGTCTTTGCAGCATCGCAGCTGGGGTTTTCCTGGGACCGTTTCGAAGCCGGCCTGGGCCATGGCGCCAGGTTCCTGGGGCGCATGTTTCCACCCAGCGTCGAAAGGCTGGACGTGCTCTGGAAAGGCATCGCCGAAAGCCTGGAAATCGCCGTGCTGGCCAGCACGCTGGGCATACTGCTGTCTTTGCCGCTCAGCCTGCTGGGTGCACGCAACCTGATGCCGGTGTGGGCCACCTGGCCCGCGCGTACCGTGATCTCGCTATGCCGTTCGCTGCACCCTGTCATCGTCGCCATCATTTTCGTCAAGGCGGTGGGCTTCGGCGCGCTGGCAGGGGTTCTGGCGCTCACCGTGGCGTCCATCGGCTTCATCGGCAAGCTGTTCACCGAGTCCATCGAAGAAATCTCCCTCAAGCAGGTCGAGGCGGTGCGCGCCACGGGCGCCTCATTTGCCAACGTGATCATTTTCGCGGTGTTGCCGCAGGTCTTTGCCCGTTTCGTCGGGTTCTCCACCTATCAGCTCGACTCCAACCTGCGCAACTCCACCATGGTGGGCATCGTGGGCGCGGGCGGCATTGGCGGCACCTTGTTCTCGGCCTTCCAGCGCTTCGACTACGATTTCGTCTGCACCATACTCATTTGCATCATCGCCATCATCATGATGGGTGAATTGCTGGCAGGCGTGGTTCGTTCCATTTTGCTCGACAACATGTCGCCCGCCGCGCTGTTCCGGCGCACGAAGAAGCCAGGCGCCACGCCACGCCCCATCGAGGACGACGCATGACGGCATACGACACCACCTGGCAGCGGTATACGCCCGGCCAACGCCTTTTGCGCTTTGCGCTGTACCTGCTGTTCGTGCTTGCCATCGTGCAGTCGCTGCGCAGCATCGACGTCATTCCTGAATTCCTGTACGACGCGCCCACCCAGATGGCCGATCTGCTGAACCGGATGTGGCCGATATCCTGGGCAAGCTTCCCAGGCGCCATCCAGAAAGCCCTGATCGAAACCCTGCACATGGCCACGCTGGGCACCATACTGGCCGTGATCATGGCAGTGCCCGTGGGGTTGGCTGCCGCCGGCAACCTTACCCGCAACAAAGCCGTCAACTTTCTCGCCCGCCTCATCCTCGTCTCCAGCCGCTCGATCAATTCGCTCGTCTGGGCGCTGCTCTTCATTGCGATATTCGGCCCCGGCCCCCTCGCCGGCACCATGGCCATCGCCTTTCGCTCCATCGGCTTCGTGGGCAAGCTGCTGGGCGAAGCCATCGAAGAAGCTCACCCGGGGCCCATCGAGGCCCTGACCGCCACCGGCGCGCGCACCGGTTCCATCATCGGCTACGGCTATTGGCCGCAAATCCGGCCCGCCTTCTGGTCCATCGTGCTGCTGCGCTGGGACATCAATGTCCGCGAATCGGCGGTACTCGGGCTGGTCGGCGCCGGCGGCATCGGCATGGCGCTCAATAGCGCAATGGATCTCTTCCAGTGGGACAAGGTCGCCCTCATCCTGGTGCTCATCTTCGCCATCGTGATCGTAGCGGAAGTCTTCATCACTCGCGCACGCAAGACATTGCTCTGATTTCCGGCTCGTGGCGCACGCGGCATCCGCGCTGTCATGGTCCTGTCATAAAGAAACAGAATGAAACGGGTAAGATGCGTCTGAATCACAGAGGTGCATCCATGATCGAACGCGAATTGAAACTTCATGTGCCGAACGGCAGCCGTGAAGCCCTGGAAGTGGAATTACTGCGATCGGGAGGAAGCGTCATCCCGCTGCGGGCACGCTACTTCGACACCGACGACCGCCAACTCGCCCGAGCCGACATCGCGCTGCGGCTTCGTCTGGAAGGCAAGCAATGGGTGCAGACGATCAAGGCGCCAGGCCCCGACGAGCTCTCTCGCCTGGAGTTCAACCACCCTCGCCCGGGCCCTGAACTTGATCTGTCGGTCTACCGCGGAACGGGCCTCGAAAGCACCCTGCGGGAACTCGGACCCTCCCTGCGGATGCGATATGAAACGGACGTAAAGCGCATCGCGTTGCGCATGGATACCGGTTCCGGCGTGGTGGAGCTTGCCTGCGACAACGGCTTGATCAAGGCGGACGGCCTGGAGTTGCCGGTGCATGAGCTCGAGCTGGAACAGATTTCGGGCGAAGCGAAGAACATCTTCGTGCTGGGCCAGTACTGGCTGGAAAAGTACGGCCTCATCCTGGACTTGCGCAGCAAGGCGGAGCGCGGTGACGCCCTGGCCCGGATCGCAATGGAGCGCAAGGCCGGCAAGCGTCCCGGCACCGGGAAACTGACTGCACCGGAAGCCCGGCAACTGCTCAAACCCAGGCGCGCCGAGCACCCTCGCCTGGACGGCGCGCCGGCCATGGCCGCCATCTACCGCCAAAGCGCAAGCGAGTGCCTGAGCCAGATCATCCGCAACGCCTGTTTCCTGGCAGGCGTGGACAAGCATGCCGGCACCTCCGTGCTGACCATCGACTACGTCCATCAATTGCGCGTGGGGATCAGACGGCTGCGCTCGTGCCGGCGGCTTTTCGGCAAATGGATACCCATTGACGACGGCGCTTGCATCCAGGAGCTGAAGGCCTTTTTCAAGCAGTTGGGCAACGAGCGCGACGGCGATGTCGTGCGCCTGTCCGTCACGCCGCGTCTGCTCGAAGCCGGCATGCCCGCCTTGGACCTTCCTTTGACGGCCGGCCGCAGCCGGCGCGGCGCCACGAGCCGGCGCCTGGCCGCCGGCAGCGCCTTCCAGGCATGCCTGCTGGCACTGCTCCAGGAGCTGATAACGGAAGAGGACGAGACCCGGGACGGCGCGCCTTCCGGCAAGCCCGCCCGCAAGCTCGCCAGACGCCTGAATAAATGGCTGGACCGGCTTTGCTCGGACGGCGAGCATTTCCTGACGCTGTCGTCGGAGACGCAGCATGATCAGCGTAAGAAAGTGAAGCGGCTACGCTATTGCCTGGACTTTACCGCGCCGCTGTTCGCGGAAAAACGCTTCAAGCGCGTGCATGACGCGCTGACGGCGGCCCAGCAAACTTTGGGGGATCTGAATGACCTGTATGTGGCCCAGGACTATTACGTCGAACTCGCCGCCGAGCATCCCGCCGCCCTGTTCGCACTGGGCTGGCTCGCCGCCAGGCAGGAACAGTGCCGGATCGAAGCCCAGTCAGCCTTCGTCACGCTGCGTAAAGCCGGAAGGCTCAGAACGGCTTGACGGGCCGCCAGGCAAGGGGTCAGACCCCGTACGGGGTCTGACCTTAGCAAAAGGGTGAACGGGGTCAGACCCCATGCGGGGTCTGACCCCTCAAAAATCGCCGCAAAATGGGGTCAGACCCATTGGGTCTGACCCCCAACCCCTAATCCCCAAGCAGGGCGGTGGCGAACTCCCGCGCCACGAAGGGCTGGAGGTCGTTCAGCCCTTCTCCGACGCCGATCCAATACACGGGTACGGGCCGCACACCCTGGCTGCCGGCGGCGACGGCCGCCAGCGTGCCGCCTTTGGCGGTGCCGTCGAGCTTGGTGACCACCAGGCCGGTAAGATTGATGGCCGCATCGAAGGCGCGGATTTGGGCGATGGCGTTCTGGCCGGTGTTTCCGTCCACGACCAGCAGGATTTCATGCGGTGCATCGCCGTCGGCCTTGCCGATGACGCGCTTGATTTTCTTGAGTTCTTCCATCAGGTGCAACTGGGTCGGCAGGCGGCCGGCCGTGTCGACCATGACCACGCCGGCTTCGCGCGCCCGACCCGCATTGACGGCATCGAAGGCGACCGCGGCGGGATCCCCGCCTTCCTGGGCGATGACGGTTACGTTGTTGCGCGTTCCCCATTCCATCAGTTGCTCGCGTGCGGCGGCCCGGAAGGTGTCACCCGCCGCCAGCAAGACCTTGGCGCCTTGAGCCTGGAAGTGATTGGCGAGCTTGCCGATCGACGTCGTCTTGCCCGCGCCGTTGACACCGGCAATCATGATGACCAGGGGCGATGCCTTGCCCAGCGGAAACGGCTTCTCCAGAGGAGCGAGATGATCGGCCAGAATGTCGCGCAGCGCCGCCTTCACTTGCGAGGCGTCTTCGAGCCGCTCTTTGCGTACCCGCGCACGAAGCGCTGTCAAGAGCTTCTCGGTGGCCTCCATGCCGGCGTCGGCCATGATTAGGGCGGTCTCCAGCTCTTCGAACAGCGACTCGTCGACTTTGACCCCGACGAACAGGCCGCCTATGCTCTGGCCCGTGCGGGAAAGGCCTTTCTTCAGCCGGGCCAGCCAGGATTGCTTGACGGCCGGCGCGGAGGCAGGGGTGACCGGCTGGGCCGCATCGATGGAAGCGGGAACTTCCGGCCCGGGGACAGGCATTTCCACGGGCGTAGCGGACACAGGAGCCGGATCCGGCTGCACCGCCGATGGTTCCGGCAGGGCGCGTGCCTGGAGCTCCGGCTCGGCGGCCGGCGACGGCTCGATCGGCAAAGGCTCGGGTGACGGCGGCTCACCGGACGACGGCACGGTAGGCAGGGACTCCGAAGACGACGGAGCCGACGGAGGTTGCCGGGAAGGCTCCGGAAGCGGCGGCGTGGAGTCGGCGATGGCCTGATCATCGGGCGCTGGCTCTTGGAGGATGCTCTTTTCCGCTTCCGCATCCGGCGCCGCTGGAGACTTCTTTCTTTTAAAAAAACTGAACATACGTTTTACACTACCCGAATATTTGACGAACCAGACGTCCGCGACCACGCATGAAAAAACATGTAGTACGTATTGTAGGCGGTGATTACCGCAAAACTCCCATCCCGGTCATCGACGCGGCGGGATTGCGCCCCACCCCGGACCGGGTCAGGGAAACCCTTTTCAACTGGCTGCATCATTTCTGGGGAGGCGAGTTCTCGGACAAGCGCGTACTGGATCTCTTTGCGGGCACGGGCGCACTGGGCTTCGAGGCCGCTTCGCGCGGCGTGGCCCATGTGCAAATGGTGGAATCGCATCCACCGGCGATCGCCGCGCTGCGGGCGCTTCGTAATCGCCTGGGTGCGCTTCAGGTCCGGATCCACGCGGGCGATGCGCGGCAAATCCTGGAGCGCCTGAACGACACGCCTTTTGATCTGGTCATGCTGGACCCGCCCTTTGGACAAGGATGGATAGAGGCATTATGGAGCCGGATTCCATCGGTTCTCAGCCCCGACGGCTTGCTGTATATTGAGTCCGAAGCGTCTTTGGAAGCGCCCGACGGCTTCGAACTGCTGCGCAAGTCCAGGGCGGGGCATGTGCACTTTCACCTGTTTCGATTTGCTGCAACGCAAAAAACAGACAATAATCCCTCGGATACACCAATAAGCATATAACTCCTGCTTGGCCGGCAATGGCCGGGCAGCGCCATCGTGGCAGAACGAACCCCTACTTGAATAAATCGGAATTTGCATGATTACTGCAGTCTATCCCGGAACATTCGACCCCTTGACCCGCGGCCACGAAGACCTGGTTCGCCGCGCTGCGGGCCTGTTCGACCACGTGGTGGTGGGCGTGGCGCACAGCCAGGCCAAGAAGCCCTTCTTTACCGTCGGGGAACGCGTGGAGATCGCCCAGGAAGTGCTGGGGCATTATCCCAATGTCGAGGTCAAGAGCTTTGCGGGATTGCTGAAAGACTTCGTGCGCGAGCAAAACGGCCGGGTGATCGTCCGGGGCCTCAGAGCGGTGTCCGACTTCGAATATGAATTTCAAATGGCCGGCATGAATCGCCATCTGCTGCCCGAAGTCGAAACCCTGTTCATGACGCCCTCCGATCAATACCAATTCATTTCAGGCACTATCGTCCGCGAAATCGCGATCCTGGGCGGCGACGTCAGCAAGTTCGTCTTCCCTTCCGTCGAGCGCTGGCTGCACAGCAAGGCGAAGGCCCGCCGCGAACAACAAGAGCACACACAGCAGGGGTAATCGCTCGCTGAGTGCTTGCGCCTCCCTCAAGCCAGGGGTCAGGCCCCGTACCGGGTCTGACCCCGCCTCCGCCGCCCGTCTTTTAGCGTTAACAGGCTCTAGGCGTTAAACTGGCAAGGCGTCCTGCCAAAAGCGGGGCGCCTTGCCGTTTGCTTTGTTTCATCTTTGCAGGAAAGGACCATGGCTCTGCATATTACCGAGGAATGCATCAACTGCGACGTCTGCGAGCCTCAATGCCCCAACACCGCCATTTACATGGGAGCCGAAATCTACGAAATCGATCCGTCGCGCTGTACAGAGTGCATAGGACATTTCGATGAGCCTCAATGCCAGGTCGTCTGTCCCGTCGAATGCATCGTCGTGGATCCGGCGCACACCGAGGACCAAGCCGCCCTCATGGCAAAATACCGGACGCTTACAGCTCCGGCCACAGAACCCGGCCCGCATCCGGGTGAACCTTGACCAGGCGGCATGGCCGCTCCAGGAAGTTGCTGACCCAGGCAGCGGCGACGTCACCCTCATCCACGACATCCACCCGCTGCTCCCCGACCTGGGCATGGCACCGAACGCTGTCGTCGTCCTCGATGACATCCAGGGGAATGTCCAGGCGCAGCATGCCAGGCGCGCGCATCACCAGGTAACCCAGGCGCAAGTCCAGCTGAATGTCGGCAAGCTTCTCGCAATGGCTTTGATGCACGCACGCGCCATGCTCGTCAACGATCAGCCAGCGCTTGTCGTAGCCCGCGGCGCGGGAATCGCTTACGGCGCCACAGCCGACAATGGGGAAATACAGCGCGGTCGTCATTTTCCTAGTAGTCCTTTCAAGGCGTCGCCAATACTCTTTACCGGGTCGGGGCGTCGGCTTTCCGGCGCAGCCTCATCGGCCGGCGCGGCCGGCGGCTGCGGGATACCGATCTTGTTGTCCAGCATCTCGATCAGCCCTTCTTTCACCGCTTCCTTCACGACCTTGCTGCTGATTTCCTTCCATTGAACCTGATAGCCCAGGTCATTGAATGCGCCCGACACCCTCACCGGTACCGTGACATTCTGCAGGTCCTCGAGCTCCTTGCCATCCTGGCCCGTCTTGGTATTGACCACGCGCACATTCAGCAGGACATCCAGCTGATCGTTCACCAGGTCGATGCTCGCAGGCGAACCTTGCGTCACCCTGAGCAACGGAGACTGCACGGAAAGCTTCTTCACCGTTCCCTGGCCCTGCTGAAAATCGATGTCCGCATCCAGCGCGGTGAAGTCCGTCTGGCGGGAGGTATCGAAGCGGGTCGCGACCTCGGGCAATTGGCCGCTGAACACGTTGCGCACAACATCGTTGGCCTCGCGCAGCGTTTGCGCCACGTTGATGCCGCGCACCGCGCCATCGCGCACCCGCGCCTGCACCAGCCCCGTCAGCCCCGCCTCGAGCGCCGGCGTCGTCGCGCCCTGGCTGCGCAGCTTGGCGCTCACCGTACCGCGTCCCATGAGCCGGTTTTCCTTCATGGCGTCCTGCAGGAACGGCCCCAGCGCGATGTCGCTCAGGCTGAGGTCCACGCCGATCGCGTTCTGGGCATCGGCGGTCAAGGTGCCGGACAGCTTGCCCTCGTAAAGGTTGGCCTGGATGCCGCTGACCGTCAGTTTTCCTTCGGCGGCCCGCAGCGAGGCGGCAAACTGCTTGGCTTTCAGATCGTGCACCACCAGATCGCCGATATTGATCGTGCCGCTGAGGTTGGCGGTTTCCAGCACCGACAAGTCCATGGTTTCAGGGCGCGCGGGCGGCGACGGCGGCTTGGCGGGCGAAGGAGCCGGCGCCTTCGCCTGGGATGCCTGCCCGCCTTCGGAGGACTGGGGCGCGGCATTGGCGGGCGCCGGGATCGGCGGAAACAAGGTATTGAAATCCAGCTTGTCGGCCGCCAGGCTGAAGTCGATCCGCGGTTGCGTGAGCTGAGTCGCCTTGACACGGAAATCCAGCTTGCTGCCGCTTAGAACGGCATTGATTTCGCTGATCAGCTCGTCCTTGTACAAGTCGGTCTGCAGGCTGCCAATGAAAGGAAACTCGAAGCTTCCCCCCGGCAAGGCTTCGTCTTCGATGCGGATATCGCCCTTCATGGCCGACAGGCCGCCTTTTTCCTCGAAGACGTCCCAGTTGGCGGGCGAGGTCATTTTCAGTTGAACCAGGCGCTTTTCTTTCTTCAGCCCACCGTCGATCTTGAGCTCCTTCAGGCTGAGCTTGCTGGCGTTGCCGCCGATACCGCTCATGCCCAGGGCAACGCCCAGCGTCTGGTCCTTGCCGGCCAGCTTCACCGTTCCGGTGATGGGCTCGCCTTTCGCCGCTTCCGGCGACACGGAAAGGCTCGGCGCATCGAACGCGATATCGAACGTTTCATTCGGCAGGCTTCCCTTTGCGCGGTAGGCGAGCTTGTCGACGCGCAATTCGGCCTGGCTGCGATCGACCTTGAGTTGCGGCACGGTCAGGGTGGTGTCCAGACCCTTGATGGGCGTCTTGCCGTCGACATTGCCTTTCATGATGAACTCCAGCGCGCTGGCGCTGAACATCTGCGAATACGCGCTGTACGCCAGATTGCCCCGCACGGTGATCGAACCCTCTTTGAAGGCCCCTACCTTGCCCGTCATCAGAAGATTCAGCTTCTGCGCGGAATAGGCCTTCTGGTCGGGGTTCAGCTTGACCAGCGCCTGAGCCTCGATATTGGCGCTGGCCACCGGAAAGTCCCCCATCAGATTGCCTTTCAAAGCAACGTCGAACGCCTGGTCGAAGGTCATGCGTCCCGTGTTCACGTCGAGCTTGACGATCCGGGCGGATGACCCCGTGATGTTGTCATACATGTGGATTTCGCCGTTCTTCAAATCGAGGCCCGCGATGTCGATCTGGAAGTCTGTCGCGGCGCCCGGCTTTCCCGACGAAGCCAGCAGGACGCTGCCGATCGCCGACGCTTCGCTGGAAGGCAGGACGTCGGTGGCCGGAACCATGCCAGACAATTCCGTCGCGGCGATTGCCGGCGCAGCCATCGTGGCCAGTACAGGCTGGCGTTCCATCAGGTCGCGAAAGTTGAAATGGCCGTTTTCATCACGCTTGACCCAGGCCTTGAATCCCGTGACCGCAACATGATCGACCACCAGCCGATTCGACAGCAGCGGCCAGATCGCCACCGCGAAACGCGCGCTGTCGATGGACGCGAAAGTATCGGTGCTGTCCCGGTTGGACAGCGAAACGTCTTGAACGGAGAGACCGATGCGCGGGAACAGGGACAACTGAAGATCGCCCTTGATAGCCAAAGTCCGTTGATAGCGGTTATAAACGATTTCTTCCAGCTTGCTTTTATAGGCGTTGGGATCAAACGTAAGAAGAAAAATTGCCGCGCCTACAAGCGCGACAATAAACAGCACGACGAGACTGATAAGTACCCGTTTCAACCAAACTTTCATTTCCGGCCTCTAAATACCGCGGGAGAGCTCCAGGCGCCAATCAATAGGCAATAGGCGAATACATAGAATGCTAACCTAAGACGCAATGGATATAGAGTCGATCAGCTCGATTTAAAGCGCTTGAGTTTACAAATGGTAAACATTTGATCGGCGCTATGGAATATATACCCAGAAGTAATATAAAAATCCCACAATAGTCTGAACATGGAAAGCCCATGCCGGTACCATGAATCAGCGCTCCACGACACCTCTTTAACCACTTACAAGACGATACATATGAAATTCGAAACGCTCGCCATCCATGCAGGATACCAGCCCGACCCGAATACGAAGGCGGTCGCCGTGCCTATCTATCAGACAACGTCCTACGCCTTCGACAGCACGCAGCACGGCGCGGATCTTTTCGACCTCAAAGTCCCCGGCAATATTTATACCCGCATCATGAATCCTACGAATGCGGTGCTGGAAGAGCGCGTCGCGGCGCTCGAAGGCGGCATTGCCGCCCTGGTCGTGGCGTCCGGCATGGCCGCCATCACCTACGCCATCCAGACCATCGCCCAGGCCGGCGACAACATCGTTTCGGTGGCAAAACTGTACGGTGGCACCTATAACCTGTTTGCGCACACTTTCCCGAGGCAAGGCATCACTGTAAAGTTTGCGCCGCACGACGACGTCGCCGCGCTCGAGGCCCTCATCGACGAAAACACCAAGGCCGTATTCTGCGAGACCATAGGCAATCCCGCCGGCAATATCGTCGACATTCAAGCCATCGCCGATGCGGCTCACCGCCACGGCGTGCCGCTCATCGTCGACAACACCGTGGCTTCGCCCGCGCTGTGCCGCCCGTTCGAGCATGGTGCCGACATTGTCGTGCACGCGCTTACCAAGTATATGGGCGGCCATGGCACGACCATCGCCGGCGCGGTCGTCGACTCAGGCAAGTTTCCCTGGGCCGAGCACAAAAAGCGCTTCCCCATGCTGAACGAACCCGATCCCTCTTACCATGGCGTAGTCTATACCGATGCCTTCGGTCCTGCGGCCTTCATCGGCCGATGCCGCGTCGTACCGCTGCGCAATACCGGCGCGGCGCTTTCGCCGTTCAATGCCTTCCTGGTGCTGCAGGGCATCGAAACGCTTTCGCTGCGCATGGAGCGCCACTGCGAAAACGCGATCAAGGTAGCGGAATTCCTTCGAAGCCACGACAGCGTGTCGTGGGTGCAATATGCCGGCCTGGCCGATCACCCCGAGCACAAGCTGGCGCAAACCTATCTGGGCGGCAAGCCGGCCAGCATCTTGTCTTTCGGCATCAAGGGCGGCAGCGCCGCGGGCGCACGCTTCATCGATGCGCTGCAACTCGTCCTGCGCCTGGTGAACATCGGCGATGCCAAATCCCTGGCCTGCCACCCGGCCTCGACCACGCACCGCCAGCTCAGCCCCGAAGAGCTTGCCGCCGCAGGCGTGGGCGAAGACATGGTCCGCCTGTCGATAGGCCTGGAACACATCGACGACATCCTGGCCGATCTCAGCCAGGCGCTGGAAGCCAGCCAGAAGTAAGGGGATGGGGTCTGACCCCATCTGGGGTCTGACCCCGAACCTAGCTGGGGAACGGCTGGGGGTCAGACCCCATGCGGGGTCTGACCCCGGAACCTGGGCCGAGATGCTTGGGGTCAGACCCCGTCCGGGGTCTGACCCCTCTGCGCTCCAAACAGGTTCGTAACGCCGCCAAGCACGCGCTGCAGGCCGGTCTCGCCGTCGGGCGTGGCCTGGTCGACCAGGCTGGGCAGCATGATGCTCAGGTTGCCCAGCACGGCGCCGACGTCCAGGCCGCTGGACCTGGCCAGATCATTCACGATATCGTCCCCCAGCGCCGAATGCAATTGATCCGGCGAAATGGGCTCGTTCCGGCCTTCGCGTATCCACGACGCAACGACGCCGCCCAGCCCCGCTTGCTGGAACTTTTCGATCAGGCCGGGCAAGCCGCCGGGAAAACGGTTCACCTGCTCGATGAGCACCGGAAGCAAACGGGCCTGCGCGCCCAATTCAGGATTGCGTTCCCCCATGGCGGAAACGATAGAATTCAAAAGTCCCATTTTCTTCTCTCAAATCTCTGCAGCACATCAAAAGTCTAATGGATTTTCCAGGCGCAGACTGCAAAGAACCGTGATCACTTCAGGTATAGTAGTCTGCGCCAATCGATAACGAGCCCTAATTCACACAGGGGGAGACAACATGCAGATAGGAATTCCACGCGAGAGCCTGGCGGGCGAAACGCGCGTGGCCGCCACTCCGGAGACCGTCAAGAAATACGTCTCCGCGACGCACACCGTCCTCGTCGAACGGGGCGCGGGAGAAGCCGCGTTCTTCCCGGACGAGGCCTACGAGCAGGCCGGTGCGCGGCTTGTAGACGCCGCGCAGGCGCTGCAAAGCGATCTGGTCCTCAAAGTGCGCTCGCCTCAGGCATCCGAGCTGGCCCAGATGAAAAAAGGAACCGTCCTCATCGGCATGCTGGACCCGTTCAATCAAGAAGGCCTCACCGCCCTGGCCGCCGCCGGGCTCACGGCATTCTCTCTTGAAGCCGCACCCCGCATCACCCGCGCTCAAAGCCTGGACGTCCTGTCTTCGCAGGCGAACCTGGCCGGCTATAAAGCGGTGCTGCTGGCCGCGAACCACTATGGTCGCCTCTTTCCCATGATGATGACCGCTGCGGGCACGCTCAAGGCGGCTCGCGCCGTCGTGCTCGGCGCCGGCGTCGCGGGCCTCCAGGCCATCGCCACCGCCAAGCGGCTGGGCGCCGTGGTCGAGGCATCCGACGTGCGTCCAGCCGCCAAGGAACAGATCGAGTCGCTGGGCGCCAAGTTCATTGACGTTCCGTTCGAAACCGACGAAGAGCGCGAAATCGCCGAAGGCACGGGGGGCTATGCACGGCCCATGCCGGCCGCATGGATGGCACGCCAGTCCCTGCTGGTTGCGGAACGCTGCCGCCAGGCCGACATCGTCATCAGCACGGCGCTCATACCAGGGCGCCCCGCCCCCGAGCTCATCAGCGCTGAAACCGTCGCAGGCATGAAGCCGGGTTCGGTCATCGTGGACCTGGCGGTCGAACGCGGCGGCAATTGCCCGCTATCGGAAAAAGACCGCATCGTGCAAAAGCACGGCGTGACGCTGGTCGGGCTTTCCAATCTGCCCGCCCTGGTCCCGCACGACGCCTCCGCGCTGTATGCCCGCAACATCCTGGATTTCATGAAACTGGTCGCCGACAGCGACGGCCGGCTTGTCATACAGCATGAAGACGAAATCATCGCCGCCTGCCTCGTTTGCATGGACGGCAAGGTCTTAAGGAGCGCCTGATGGAAGCGGTCAGTCCCACCCTCATCAACTTCATCATTTTCGTACTGGCCATCTACGTGGGCTTCCACGTGGTCTGGAACGTGACCCCGGCCCTTCATACGCCGCTCATGGCCGTGACCAACGCCATTTCCGCCATCGTCATCGTCGGTGCCATGCTCGCGGCCGCGCTCACTGAAGGCGGCCTTGCCCGCTATATGGGCGTGTTTGCGGTGGCCCTGGCCGCCGTCAACGTATTCGGCGGCTTCCTCGTAACACGCCGCATGCTCGAAATGTTCAAAAAGAAAGAGAAAAAGTCCGGAGGACAGTCATGATCTCGAACGATCTGGTCACACTGTTCTACCTGATCGCCTCGGTATGCTTCATCCAGGCGCTCAAGGGTCTTTCCCATCCCACCACTTCGCGCCGCGGCAATGCCTTCGGCATGGTGGGTATGGCCATCGCGGTCCTTACCACGGCCGCGCTGATCATCAGTCTCGCCAAGCAGGGCTCCGCCGGCATCGGCCTGGGCTGGGTGCTGCTCGGGCTGCTGGTCGGCGGCACGGCCGGCACGCTGATGGCAAAGAAAGTCGAAATGACCAAAATGCCGGAGCTCGTCGCCTTCATGCACAGCATGATCGGCCTGGCAGCCGTTGCCATCGCGGTCGCCGTCGTGGCGGAACCGCATGCTTTCAACATCGCGGCGGCGGGCGCGCCCATCCCTTATGGCAACCGCCTCGAGCTCTTCATCGGCACCTTCGTCGGCGCCATCACCTTCTCGGGCTCCGTCATCGCCTTTGGAAAACTTTCGGGCAAGTACAAGTTCCGGCTGTTCCAAGGCGCGCCCGTGGTGTTTTCGGGCCAGCACATGGTCAATCTGCTGCTGGCGCTGGCCATGCTGGCCTGCGGCTTCTGGTTCATGGCCACCCAGGCCTGGCTGCCTTTCATCCTCATGACCGCCATCGCCTTCGTGCTGGGCGTGCTCATCATCATCCCGATCGGCGGCGCCGACATGCCGGTGGTCGTTTCGATGCTCAACAGCTATTCAGGATGGGCCGCCGCCGGCATCGGGTTCTCGCTGAACAACCCCATGCTCATCATCGCCGGCTCGCTGGTGGGGTCTTCGGGCGCCATCCTGTCGTACATCATGTGCAAGGCCATGAACCGCTCGTTCTTCAACGTCATACTGGGCGGCTTCGGGGCCGAACCCGGCGCGGCTGCAAGCGGCGGGCAGGTGCAGCGCAACGTGAAATCCGGCAGTCCCGACGACGCCGCCTTCCTGCTCAGCAATGCCGAGTCGGTCACCATCGTCCCGGGCTACGGCCTGGCGGTGGCCCGCGCACAGCATGCGCTCAAAGAGCTGGCCGAGAAACTGACCGAAAACGGGGTGACGGTGAAGTACGCCATACACCCCGTGGCCGGCCGCATGCCGGGCCACATGAACGTGCTGCTGGCCGAAGCCGAAGTCCCGTACGACCAGGTATTCGAAATGGACGACATCAACAGCGAGTTCTCGCAGACCGACGTCGTCCTGGTCCTGGGCGCCAACGACGTGGTCAACCCTGCGGCCAAGAACGATCCCAAGTCTCCGATCGCCGGGATGCCCATACTCGAAGCCTACAAGGCGCGGACCATCATCGTGAACAAGCGATCGATGGCGGCGGGCTATGCGGGCCTGGACAATGAACTCTTCTACATGGACAAGACCATGATGGTCTTCGGCGATGCCAAGAAGGTCATCGAGGACATGGTCAAGGCCGTGGAATAAGGCGGCTGCTCCCATCGGAAACCGAAACCATGACAGATCTTCCATTACTTCGGTGCTTCGTCGACGGTCAATGGGTCGAGACCCACCACCGTTTTCCCAACATCAATCCGGTCAACGGGCAATTGATCGGGCGCGTCTGCGAGGCGGACGCCGCCACGGTCAGCCGCGCCGTCGAAGCGGCCAACCGCGCCGCGCAAGGCCCCTGGAAGACATTGACCGTCCAGGAGCGATCGGCCCTGCTGCACCGCATCGCCGACGGCATCGAGCAGCGCTTCGAGGACTTCGTCGCGGCCGAAGTCCTGGACACCGGCCGCCCCGTGCACCAGGCGCGCAGCCTGGACGTGGCGCGCGGCATCGCCAATTTCCGCACTTTTGCGGACTTGATCAAGACCTCGTCCAGCGAGCTCTACGAAAGCACCCTGCCCGACGGCGCCAAGATGCTCAATTACGTGTGCCGCAAGCCGCTTGGAACCATAGGCATCATTTCACCCTGGAACCTGCCGCTGCTGCTGCTTACCTGGAAAGTCGCGCCGGCGCTGGCCATGGGCAATTGCGTGGTCGCCAAGCCTTCGGAAGAAACACCGTCTTCGGCCACCCTGCTGGCGGAAGTGATCCAGGCGGCCGGGCTTCCCCACGGCGTGTTCAACCTCGTGCATGGCTTCGGACCGGGGTCGGCGGGCGAACACCTGAGCACCAATCCCCATATAGACGCCATCACGTTCACCGGGGAATCACGCACCGGCTCCACCATCATGAAGGCGGCTGCCGAAGGGGTAAAGGAAGTCTCGTTCGAACTCGGCGGCAAGAATGCGGCGGTGGTGTTCGCCGATGCCGACTTCGACGCCGCCGTCGCCGGCGTCATGCGTTCCAGCTTCACCAACTCGGGCCAGGTATGCCTGTGCACCGAAAGAGTCTATATAGAGCGCCCCATCTTCGACCGTTTCGTGGAAGAGCTCAAGCGCCGCTGCGAAGCCCTGGTCGTGGGCCGCCCGGAAGATCCGGACGTCGACATGGGCCCGCTGATCTCTCTGGAGCATCGCAGCAAGGTGCTGTCGTACTACCAGCTTGCGCGCGAGGAAGGTGCCGCCATTCTTTGCGGCGGCGACGCCCCGGTGTTCGGCGACGAACGCGATCAGGGCGCCTACGTACAGCCCACCATCATGGCCGGCCTTCCCGACACCGCACGCTGCATGCGCGAGGAAATCTTCGGTCCGGTCTGCCATGTCGCGCCTTTCGACACCGAAGAAGAAGTCGTGGCCCGCGTGAACGACAGCGCCTACGGCCTGGCCGCAAGCATCTGGACGACACAGCTAGGCCGCGCCCACCGGGTGGCAGGCCAGATCCACACAGGCATCGTATGGGTCAACGCCTGGTTCGCGCGAGACCTGCGCACGCCGTTCGGTGGTACCAAGATGTCGGGCATCGGACGCGAAGGCGGCCGATACTCGCTGGACTTCTACTCTGAAATCAGCACGGTCAGCATCAGGATCTGAGCTCCAATGAAGAATCTTCCCACCCAGGCCCGCACCGTAAGCGGCAAAGCCAAGCCGCGCGGGCGCTTCCCGCATATCAAGCGTGCGGGCGACTTCCTTTACATATCGGGAACCAGCTCGCGCTTGCCCGACAACACCATCGCCGGCGCCAAGGTCGATGCCATGGGCACCGCCACGCTCGACATTCGCACACAGACACGAGCCGTCATTGAAAACATACGCGACATCCTTGCCAGCGAAGGCGCCGGCCTGGAACACCTGGTCGAAATTTCCGCCTTTCTGGTCAGCATGAACGATTTCGGTGGCTACAACGAAGTTTATGCCGAGTTCTTCTCTGAAGAGGGGCCTACGCGCACGACGGTCGCAGTGCACCAATTGCCCCATCCCCACCTGCTGATCGAAATCAAGGCCGTCGCCTACTTTCCGCCCAGGCCCTAGGGCCTGGTAACGCCACGGAGAACCCCATGCTCACTTACGGGAAGCCCTTCAATTTCCAGCGCTGGATCGACGACCACGCCGATCGCCTCAAGCCCCCGGTCGGCAATCAGCAAGTCTGGCAGGACAGCGATTTCATCGTCACTGTTGTCGGCGGCCCCAACCAGCGCACCGACTACCACGACGATCCGCTGGAAGAGTTTTTCCATCAAATGAAGGGCAACGCCTATCTGAACCTCTGGGTGGACGGCAAACGCGAACGCGTCGACCTCAAGGAAGGCGATGTTTTCCTGTTGCCGCCCCATGTCCGCCACTCGCCCCAAAGGCTCGAGGCGGGCAGCGTCTGCCTGGTCATAGAACGCCGGCGCCCCGAAGGCCTGAAGGACGGCTTCGAATGGTATTGCGAGGCGGACGGCGGCTGCGGCGGGCTCGTCTATCGTGTCGAGACCCAATTGCAGAGCATCGTAAAAGACTTGCCCATACTGCTCAACGCATTCTACGAATCCGAAGAAAAACGGCGTTGTCCGCACTGCGGCAAGCGGCATCCAGGGAAGGTGGCCTGATATGAGAAAGATCGACATGCATGCTCATTTCCTGCCCCCTATTTCGCGGCAGGAGGCCGCGGGCCTGGACCCTGACAAGGCGCCCTGGCTGGCCATCGACGAAGATGGCGAGACGGGGCAGATCATGAAAGGCAGCCAGCCTTTCCGTCCGGTCTACCGCGCACTGTGGGATTCCGGCATGCGTCTTCAGGAAATGGACAAGCATGGCGTGGATGTCCAGATCATTTCTGCAACGCCCATCATGTTCGGCTACGAATTTCCCGCCGAACGCGCAGCGCCCTGGGCCCGGCGCATGAACGACCTGGCCCTCGAACATTGCGCGGCGAATCCGAACCGGCTCAAGGCGCTTGCCCAAGTTCCGCTGCAGGATCTGGACCTGGCCTGTCGGGAGGCCACGCGGGCGCGCGACAACGGGCACGTCGGCATACAGATCGGCAATCATCTCGGTCCCAGGGACCTGGACGACGAGCACCTGGTTCAATTCCTTACCCACTGCGCGCACGAAGGCATACCCATCCTGGCTCACCCCTGGGACATGATGACCGACGGCCGCATGAAGAAATGGATGCTGCCCTGGCTCGTCGCCATGCCCGCCGAGACGCAGCTGGGTATCTTGTCGCTGATTCTGTCGGGCGCCTTCGAGCGCATTCCACCGTCCCTGAAGCTGTGCTTTGCCCATGGCGGGGGCAGCTTTGCCTTCCTGCTGGGCCGTGTCGACAATGCCTGGCGCTGCCGCGACATCGTCAGACAGGACTGTCCGAACCTTCCCTCCAGCTATGTCAAACGCTTCTATGTGGACAGCGCGGTATTCGATCAAGGCGCATTGCGCCTGCTTGCAGAAGTCATGGGCAGCGACCGCATCATGCTCGGCTCCGACTACCCGTTTCCCCTGGGCGAGCAATCGATAGGCAAGCTGGTGAACGAAAACCCATGGCTTTCCGAAGACGACAAGCGGCGGATCAATCACGGCAATGCGGCGGACTTCTTCGGCTTGCGCGGCTCATCCGGGCTGTCATAGAAAAGAAACGGCAAACAGAGTAGACTTACCAGGCTTTTACTTCAGCCATTTTGTTACTGAACATGTCCAACCTTAGCAAGCCGTTCCATGATGAACTTGACGATGAGCGCTTCCATGTCTCGTCAAGGCTAGAAATTCGATCCATCCTGCGCGCCATCGAACGCAACAAGGCTTTGCTTCGGATGCAGATCACCGGTTCCACCGTGGGCATCGTCACCACCATCCTGCAGGTGGAAGACGAGGCTGTCGTCATCGACGCCACCCGCAACGAAAGCATCAACCGGCGTCTCATCGCCGGCGACGAAGAGGTGAAGCTTGAAACCAATCTGGATCGCGTGCTGATCCGCTTCTTCGCGGACAAGGTCAGCGATTGCATGTACGAGGACGCCCCCGCCCTGCGCATGGCTTTCCCCGAACGCCTGACCCGCATTCAGCGCCGCGAGCACTATCGCATCGACATTCCCGCCAGCAACCCGGCAAAGTGCACGATACCCAAAGAAAGTGCCGGACAGGATACCGAACTCACGCTCGACGTCCGCGACATCAGCTGGGACACAAAAAAAGACGTCACGGTGGAACTGAAGGACATCAGTGCCGGAGGGCTCAGCATCCTAAGCTACGCCACTAATCTTCCGCACAAGAAAGGCACGATATATTCCAACTGCCGCATAAGCCTGCCCGACGTCGGCTCCATTACCGTCGACCTGGAAGTGGTCCAGTCACGCGCCGAGACCCAGTCAAACGGAAAAGAGCGTGTTCTCATCGGCTGTGCCTTTGTCGACCCGGACCGCGGCGCACAGCAAGACATCCAGCGCTACATCAACGTGCTGGAACGCAAACTGATCGCGAAGCGACGCGGGTTGGAGTAGGGGTCAGACCCCGCAGAGGGTCTGACCCCAAAAGGCAATCGATCATGCCGAGGGGTCGAGGGGTCAGACCCCGTACGGGGTCTGACCCCATGATGCTGCCGATTGCTCCTGGGGTCAGACCCTGTTCAGGGTCTGACCCCTGCGCACGCTGCGGTGCGCGAGCAACGAGAACACCAGGGCGAATACCATCATGCCCAGCGCCAGTGCCAGGACGAATGCCGTGAGCCAGTCGAGCATCGAGCTCAGCGAAGACGGCGAGGCATGGGTCAAGTAAGGCATCGCCCATGCGCCCAGGAACGTCACGGCCAGGGCCGCGAGTATGGAGAACGCGAGAGGCATGCCGGCCGACCTTCCATGGCGGCGCAGCGTACGGAACCCCAAGGCGACACCGGTCAGCAGCAACACCGCCAGAATTATGACCGGCCAAAACCAGGTGGAAAGCGTTTCCCATGCAATGAACCAGAGGGAAATCGGATTGAAATCGTTCATGGTGCCTCCTTCGGTCAGGCGCGGCCGCGCAGCATGGCGCGATATGCGCCTATCAGGCCTTTCTCGTCGATCAGCCACGAAATCCAGAGCTCTTCGAGCGGGTCGATGAAGGGAAAGGACTGCACTAGCTTGCCGTCGTAATCGAACTCAATGAGCATGGCTTTGCCGTAACGGGTCACCATGGGACAAGAGGTGTAGCCGTTGTAGACCGCGCGAGGCTCCTTGCCGTTCAGCTCCGCCATGAGGTTGTCCACGACCACGGGCACCTGCCATTTCACGCTGGCGGCCGTCTTGCCTCGGGGTACGCCGGCGACGTCGCCGACCGAGAACACGTTAGGGTAGCGCGGATGCCTGAGCGTCGCCTTGTCGGCCTCCACCCAGCCATCCGCCGCCAAGGCGCCCGCTTGCCATGGCAGCGGACTGTTGCGGACCGCATCGGGCGCGCGCATGGGTGGCACCACGTGAAGAAAATCGTAATCCAGCGTGGCCTCGCCCTTGCCCGTCATGAAAACGGCCTTGCGAGCCCCGGGGTCGATCGATCGCAGCACATGTCCGTAGTTCACCCCGATATCGCGTTCGGAAAAAAGCGTGCGCACTTTCTCGTTGACCGGAACGACTGAAAACACCGCATCGTTGTGTGCGTTGTAGACCAGTTGCACGGCATCACGCCTGCCCTTGATACGCGCCTTGTCATCGACCAGAAAAGTGATCTTGAGCGGCGCCCCGGCGCACTTCATTTCAGTGGCCGGACGCATGAACAAGCCGACGCCGCCCTTCTCGATGAACTGATCGATGGCGCCGGCGGACGCTTGGGCCGCCTGGGGACCGGCATAGATGCTGGCAATACCGTTCCGGCCGATCAGATCGGAACTCATGCCGTCTATCGCGGCATAGTCCAGCTTCAGCCCCGTCGCCACGAACAGGAAGTCATAAGGAAGTCTCTGGCCGCTTGCGGTAACCACCTGGTTGCCGTCCGGATCGAACTCCGCTACGGCTTCCTGCACCCACCTGACCGAGCGAGGCATATAGCGGGCATTGCTGTCGGTGATATGGGACGGAGTCCAGATGCCGGCTCCGACCAATGTCAGGCCTGGCTGAAAATGATGCTCTTTCTTGGCGTCCACGACGGTGATGCTGGCATTGTCCACTTGCCGCGCCAGACGCGCCGCCAGGCTCAGGCCGGCCGCGCCTGCCCCCGCGATGACGATACGGGCGCCCTTGCCTTGCGCTTGCGCTGCCGCCCCGGTTCGCCCGGAGGCACCCAGCGTCGCCAGCAGCGCGCCTGCTTTAAGAAAATATCTTCGATCCATTGGATGCCTCCTCCTCTTGCCGGTTTGGCATGTCCGCCGCTTCCCAGATATCTTAAATTAAGAATTAACTAATTTAGAAAAAACTAAATATGATTCACTGATCCAGATCAAGCAACCCCCGTTTCAGGACGCCTATCGCTGTTTCGACGACTCGAGCGGGCATGAACTGATCCCCAAAAGGGAATAAACAGGGCAGAAGCGCCAAAGTCCTGTGACTAATGGCACGATACCGATCCACCCCCACCCGCCGACGACACCCGTCGCAGCAAGCCCGATGAGTACCAGACCGAGCACGATGCGCAAGGCGCGGTCGATGCTTCCGACATTGATGCTGAGCTTCATGATTTTCTCCGTATGAATAAAAGGCCTGTGTCTTTCTACATGCTGTCCATGAATCGTCGATTCCATGGCATTTTCATCAATAAACGCGCCATGCCGCAGAATCCCGACACGCCGGCGAAAATCAAGCCCGCGCCGACAAAACCGGCAAGCGCATAGAACCAGGGCGACACAAATGTGCCCAGCAGGACCCCGGTCAGCACCAGGCTGCCCGCTGCGATCTGGGTCTGGCGGGGAAGCTCGATGGGCCGGGCAAGATCGCGAACGACGGGCAAGCCGGCTTTTTTCCACCCATCAAGTCCGCCTTCCATCACATAGGCATCGCAGGAGGCGTGTTCGCCCAGTGTTTGCGCGCTGATGCGAGTCCGGTTGCCGGACCGGCAAAGAAAGATCAGCGCCGAGGCGTTGGGCAATCCGGCACGGGACAAGTCTTCTATCGGAATGTTGCGCGCTTGTTCAATGCGCTCCCGCGCATACTCGCCCGCGCTGCGTATATCGATCAGCAAGGCGCCGTGGTCAAGCAGCCGATGGGCTGCCTCCGGAGTGATGATTCGTATGGACATGAGAGGTCCTCCTGCGAGGTATCAAGGACAGAAAATGCTTTTTAGTGTGCCGACCAGCTTTTCCACGTCGGGATTGGCGATGCGGTAATGCAGGGTTTGCGCGTCGCGCCGGTATGTGATCAGCCCTTCGCCACGCATTCTGGCCAGATGCTGAGACAGCGCCGACTGGCTCAGATCCATGTGTTCCAACAGAGCCCCCACAGTAAGTTCGCCGTGCTCGATCAACAGGCACAACACCAACAGGCGATGTTGATTGCCGACCGCCCGCAGAAGCGCCGCGGCTTTCCCGGCGCCTTCCTGCATGAATTCCTTGATGCTTTGTTCTTTAGTCATAAATTCAGGCTTATCTAATTTAGAATATTCTAATACAAAATACAGGGAAAATGTGTATGTTATGAAGGGTCAGGCCCCATGCGGGGTCTGACCCCGGGGACGCGATGTAAACATTGGGGTCAGACCCCGAATGGGGTCTGACCCCTCTCGGAAGCGATGCAAGAGGCCGGGGTCAGACCCTTCGGGTCTGACCCCCTCCAGGCCAACCTAAACGGAAGATAACGTGCGGCTACGTCATATCGAGCTCATCAATGCCGTCCTGCGGACGGGGTCGCTGACCCAGGCCGCGAATCTGCTGCATATTTCGCAGCCGGCCGCCAGCAAGATCCTGGCGCATGCCGAAGCCCAGCTCGGATTCTCCTTGTTCCGGCGCATCAAAGGCAGGCTGCACGCAACACCGGAGCTGGACACACTGACGCCGCACATCGCCCGGCTTAACCAGGACATGGCCTCGGTGCGCCGATTGGCCGAGAACATCAAGCGCCATCCGCAAGGCCACCTGCGTGTCGGATGCGCGCCCGCCATCGGGCTGGGGCTGCTGCCGCAAGCCATACGCAACAGCCGCGAAAAACAGCCCGGCGTCGTCTTCGACGTCCATACTTACCACAGCTCCGAGCTGGTAGAACGGCTGCACGTGCGGGAGCTCGACCTTGCAATCACCTTCGATGCCGCCGACCATCCCGGCATAGACAAAACACCCGTGGGACAGACGGAACTCGTCTACCTGAGCGCCAGCGAAGACGCCGAGCTCGCCGGACATGCCATCGATCTGGCGGAACTTGCGACACGCCAGCTCATCATGCTGGACATGCATGACCGCGCGGGCGCCTTGCTGGACGATGCGCTCAGCAGCGCGAATCTCAGCATGCGGCCCAACATACAGGTGCAGACCCATTACGTCGCCTGCGCGCTTGCCCAGGCGGGCTGCGGCGACACCGTCGTCGACGCCATCACGGCACGCGCAATGCTGCGTCCCGGCAACATACTGCGTCCCCTGGACCCGGCCATTCCCGTCCCCATCAACGTCATTACCCATTCATCGGTGCCCCAGCGGGAGATCGATCTCATGTTCATTGACCAGCTGCGCCGTTTATGCCGGACGCTCTCCGCACAGCCTTACGTCGGCTAGACTCCGTCAGGCCAAGCGCAAAGCCATAGCCAAATGGCATGGGTGCCGTGCAAAGAGCTATTGGCGCCCTCCCGGCCGCCCATGTGAGAATCAATCGTCATTCACGTTTTCGGTCCATGCAACCATGCACGTATGTATTGTGGGCGCCGGGGTAATCGGCACCACCACCGCCTGGCAACTCGCCCGTCAGGGCATGAAAGTCACCCTGCTGGAAGCGGGCGACGGCCCGGGCCTGGGCACCAGCTATGCCAACGGCGGCCAGCTCAGCTACAGCTATGTCGCGCCACTGGCGGACCCGAGCGTGCTTCCCAGCCTGCCGAAGTGGCTGCTGGATCGCCGGTCTCCGTTGCGCTTCCGCCCTCGCATGGACGTACACCAGTGGCGCTGGTGCTTGCGTTTCCTGCGCAATTGCGACGGCACGACCGCCAAGCGGACCACTGCTGCCATGCTGACTCTGTCCTATCTCAGCCGCGACACCCTGCATCGCTGGATGGACGAAACGCCCCTTGAGTTCCATCACCGGTCGAACGGCAAGCTGATTGCCTACCGCAGCCCCGAACTCCTGGAAAAGGCCCGCAAGCTGGTCGAATACCAGGCGGGGCATGGCGCGCAGCAAAAAGTCCTGAGCCGGGCGGAATCCATCGACCTGGAGCCTTCGCTGGCGGGCCTGGACACCGCGCTGGCCGGTTGCATTTATACGCCCGGCGAAGAAGTGGGCGACTGCTATCTGTTCACCAAAGCGCTGTACGACGCCCTGGCCAAGCATCCGCAAGTGACGATACGCAACCAAGCGCAGGTCAGTCGCCTGGTGCAGCGCGAAGGCCGGATCGTTGCCGCGGAATTCGCCGACGGCGGGCAAATCGAGGCAGACCAATTCATCCTCGCCAATGGCCTCGGAGCGCGCAAGCTGCTGCGACAACAGGGTGGCAACGCCATGATCTATGGACTCAAGGGCTACAGCCTCAGTGTTCCCCGGACACAGGGCACTGAAGCCGCAGCACCTGAAATCAGCGTCACCGACTATGAAAGGCGCATCGTCTACGCGCCGATCGGTCCGGTATTGCGCATTGCCGCCATGGTGGACATAGGCGGCGACCCCGGGGCCCCGAATCCGCAACGCATCGGTCAGTTGAAAAACCAGGTCAAGGAAACTTTTCCAGGGCTGGCCGTGGACGAGGCGGTCGGCTGGTCGGGCGAACGCCCCGCCACGCCCGACAGCAAGCCCGTCATCGGACGCAGCGAGGCCGCTGATAATCTGTGGCTGAACATCGGGCACGGAGCGCTGGGCTTTACCCTGGCATGCGGCAGCGCAGCCCTGCTGGGCGCCCAGTTGCAAGGTGACCGCGCGCCCATCGATCCCCGGCCTTTCGCTGAACGTTGAGAATCGCATGGGGTCCGACCCCGTACGGGGTCGGACCCCTTTCTGCGAATCGAGTTGGGGTCAGACCCCGCAGGGGGTCGGACCCCGAATCAATGCGTCGAGGTGCCCGGCGACGGTTGCATGGATGCCTCGGCCTCGCAAGCCGATATAAACCAGTTCATTGCCCTGCGTGGCCGCAAAGCCAGACGATTTCTGGATGCGGACGCGACCTCCCGCAAGATGCACGATCGCCGGGCCATGCCGGTCGGTCACCACCCTGCCCTTTACCCGTATCACCTCGGATGGCAGCCCCTTGAGCGCGGCGATCAGCGCATCCGCGTCAAGCACGCCGGGCGAAGACCATAGGCCGCCCTCGAAAGGATGGTCCGGATCGTCCTGATGATGATCGTGCCCTCCGTCGTCCGAGGCATGGCTTGCCGGCGCACCTCCGGCCAGAATCTGCTCCAGGGGCACGTGGCCGAAACTGGCGCGCACAAAAGGCAAGGCCCCGTAGCGCTCACGCAGCCGGGCCTCCACCTCGTCGGCCTCGTCCGGCTCCAGCAGGTCCGTCTTGTTCATCACCACCAGCCCCGCCGCCCGAATCTGCCGCGCTACCGTATCGCCCATCAAAGAATCATCCAGCAGGGAGATGATCCGCCCCGCATCGACCATCACCACCACAGCCTCCAGCTGCAGCATCGGATCAGACAAGCCCACCTGCGCGATGCGCCCCGGATCGGACACACCGCTCGCCTCGATGACGATCAATTCCGGCGGAGGCTTACGCTCGAGCACGCGAATCAACGCATCATCGAGGCCCGAGCCGATGGAGCAACAGATGCAGCCGTTCGTCAGGCTGAGCGTTTCGCCGTCATGCGAGGCGATAAGCGAGGCATCCACGTTGATGGGGCCGAAATCATTGACCATGACGGCGACCCGGCGGGCCGACCGAGTCAGCAAGTGATTCAGCAAGGTGGTCTTTCCGGCGCCCAGAAAGCCGCCCAGAACCACTAAAGGTATGCGTGCAACCACGACGGCTCAGTGCTTGCCGGGCGCTTCGAACGCGTGGCCGGCCACCATGGTGCCTTCGATCGCGACTTCTTTGAGCGCCTCGGGTTCGGTCCGGGACGGATCGCTGCCCAGCACACAAAAATCGGCGAACTTGCCGATCTCGATGGATCCGATGAGACCATCCATGTGCAAGGTATAGGCGGCGCCCAGTGTAATCGCGCGCAAGGCGGACGCGACACTGATGCGCTCGCTTTCGCCCAATATCCGTCCGGACGCAGTCCGGCGATTCACGGCGCACCATGCCGTAAACAGAGGCCCGATGGGGGTAATGGGCGCATCGGAATGGATCGCAAACGGCACGCCCAGGCGTTCCGCCGTCGCGCATGAGTTCATGCGATTGGCGCGGTCCGGGCCCATGGTCATTTCCATGTGGGCGTCGCCCCAGTAGAAAATGTGATTGGCGAACAGGTTGACGCACAACCCAAGCTTCGCAATGCGCCGGAATTGCGCCGGCGATGCCATCTGGCAATGCTGCAGCGTATGGCGGTGATCGAATCGCGGATGCAGCGTCAACGCGCGTTCCAGCGCCACCAGCGCGACTTCGGTGGCCTCGTCCCCGTTGGTGTGGATATGCAGCTGTATGCCGGCCCGGTGGTATTGTTCGACGATGTAGTTCAAGTCGTCCGGCGCTGTGACCCATATGCCATTGGGCGCGCCGTTGAAGTAGCCGGGCCACAACAGCCGGGCGGTGAAACCCTGGATGGAACCGTCGACCACCAGTTTGACGATGCCAAGCCGCATCTTGTCGTGGTTGTTCTGCTTGAGCAAAGCCAGTTTGTTCATGCAGGCTTCTGTATCGCGGCCGAAGAACATGCCGGAAGCCGCGGGAACGATGCGCACCGGATAATCATCGCGGCGCGTGGTGGCTGCCATCGACACGATGCCTTCGTCATGCAGTTCGTTGACCAGGTCCGTGGCGGTCGTCACGCCCGCCACCTGCGCCACCTGGCCGAACATCGCCAGACACTCGGGGCTCTGCCCCAGGACGCGGAACGGATTACCGATCAGCCGGGTCACCGGAAACATCGCGGCGAATTCGCAGAGCTCTCCGGTGGGCTCACCGTTGGCGAACCTGGAGATGCCCTCGATATCGGTGTCGCGGTCGATGCCCGCCATCTCCAGCGCCTTGCCGTTCACGTTCATCAAGTGCATGCTGGCGTGCATGACGACGACCGCACGGTCTTCGGATACCTTGTCCAGATCCTGCACCGACATGCGCCGGGATCCGAAGTAGATGGGATCGAAGCCCCAGCCGATCAGGTGCTTGCCACCCTTGAGCGCGCCCTGGGCTTCCCGCAGGCGAGCGACCACCTCGTCTATGGTTTTCAGGCCGCGCCAGATCTTTCCGTCGGGGCCGCGGCGATCATAGAAACCGACGTAGACATACAGCCATACGACGCCCTCATGCAGATGGCAATGCCCTTCCACCAGGCCGGGCATGAGCACCTTGTCGGCATAGCGCTCGTCATGTCGGGCGCCTTGCCATGCGGCGGCCTGTTCCTCCGTTCCCACCGCGAGTATCCGCCCGCTGCGCACCGCGACGTGCGTGGCTTCCGGTTGGGAGCGATTCATCGTCAGGATTTTCTTCGCCCGGTAGATCGTGACGTCCTGCTGCTCAACTTGATCATTCATGCCAATTGCTCCGTGTTTCCGTATGCTATGCGCCCATCCAGCGGCGCCGTGATCCGTCCGTCTTCGACCTCGACGAAGTGGCAAGCAACCTTATGTCCCGGCACGACCTCCCGCAACGCCGGCGGAGACTGCTCGCACAGCGCCTGCGTGGCGGGACAGCGCCCCGCGAAACGGCAACCAGCCGGTGGATTGATGGGGCTGGGCGGGTCGCCGCTAAGCTTGATGCGCTGAGCGGCCTTCTCGCGGCCGCCGCTGACGGTCGGCACGGCCGACATCAGCGCCACGCTGTATGGATGCAGGGGCCGGGAAAAAAAGGCGTTGCGCGCCCCCTGTTCGACGATCTGGCCCAGGTACATGACGGCAATGTCATCGCAGATATGCTCGACCACCGCCATGTCATGGCTGATGAACAAGAAAGACTGCCCGCGCTCGCGTTGAATCTTGCGCAGCAGATTCAATATCTGAGCCCGAATGGCGATATCCAGTGCCGAGACGGGCTCATCGCAGACAACGAGCTGGGGATCGGTCGCCAGGGCGCGCGCGATATTCAGGCGCTGTCGCTGTCCACCCGAAAACTGATGAGGAAACAATACCTGCTGATCTTCCCGCAGGCCGACGATGCGGAAGAGTTCATTGACCTTCTCGCGCTGCTGTGCGGGCGTGCCGATACCCATGAGCATCAGCGGCATGCGCACGATTTCCCCGGCGCGTTGACGCGGATTCAACGATGAATAGGGATCCTGGAATACGAGTTGAAAGTGCCGTCGCTGCCGGCGCAAGGCATCGCCCTCCATCGCGGTCAGATCCAGGCCGTTGAACGTGATGGTGCCCGCGGTGACCGGAGCCAGACGCATGACGGATAAAGCGGTGGTGGTCTTTCCCGAGCCGGACTCGCCGACAATCGCCATGGTGCGCCCGCGACGTATCTCGAAGCTGACGCCGTCCACGGCATGGACCTTGTCTCGCGCTCCGTCCGCCCGGCGCCTGCCTATCGGGAAATGAACTTTCAGGTCGCGCACCGACAACAATACAGATTCCTTGCCATTGGAAGCCTGCATGGTGTGTGTGCCGACTTGTGGGGGCTCGCTCATGTGCGCTCCTCATACAGCCAACAGGCCACTTTCTGTGTCGGCCCCATTTGAAAGGATGGTGGAAAAGCCTGGTGGCATTGCGGCATCACGTGGTCGCAACGATCCGCGAACGGACATCCTTCGCCACGATTCCATATCGATGGCACGATACCGGGAATCTCCGGCAGATCGGGACGATGGTCCGAAGGTGCCGGGTCGAGTTCGGGCAGACAGGCGATCAGGCCTTGCGTGTACGGATGGCGCGGGCTTGCGAGGATCTCGGCGGTGATGCCTTCTTCCACCACGCGTCCGCCATACATCACGACGACACGATCCGACATTTCGGCGACGGCGCCCATGTCGTGCGTGATCATGATGATGGCGGTGCCGCGCCGCCGCTGCTGCTCACGCAGCAGATCGAAGATCTGGGCCTGGACGGTCACGTCGAGCGCCGTGGTGGGTTCATCGGCAATCAGGACGTCCGGGTCGCAGGCCAGCGCCATGGCGATCATGACACGCTGCCTCATCCCGCCCGACATTTCGTGGGGGTAGTTGTCGATGCGGCGTTCGGGCGCCGGTATGCCCACCGATTGAAGGATCTCGAGCGCCTTGCTGCGCGCCTCGTCGCGGCTCAGCCCCTGATGGAGTCTCAAGGGTTCGCATATCTGATCGCCGACGGTATAGACCGGATTCAATGCGGTCATGGGCTCCTGGAAGATCATGGATATCTTGTTGCCCCGCACGCGCCGCATCTGAGCAGGACTCGCCTTGACGAGATCGGTCTCCTTCAGCGCCACCGAGCCCGCACTGATGCGCCCGGGTTCCGGAATGAGGCGCATGATGGCCAGTGCCGTCATGCTCTTCCCGCATCCTGATTCACCGACCAGGCAAACGGTTTCACCGGGGCCGACGTCGAAGCTGATGTCGTTCAGGATGTAGGCGGTGGCACGCCGGGTCGCCAGCTCTACCGCCAAGCCTTTTACGGACAGCACGGCGCTCATGACCGCTCTCGCAGACGGGGATTCAAGGCGTCGTTCAGTCCGTCGCCGATCAGGCTGACCGCCAGGACCGTCAGGAAAATGGCGACGCCGGGCAAGGTGACGGCCCACCATGCCACCAGAATATAAGAACGGTTGTTGCCTATCATCAGGCCCCAGCTCATCATGTTGGGGTCGCCCAGGCCCAGGAAGGACAGTCCGGCCTCGAACAGGATCGCCGTGCCTATGGCCAATGTCGCGGAAACGATCAAGGGCGCCATGGCGTTGGGCAGGATCACTTTCCAAATCAGGCGCGCGTTGCCGGCGCCAACGACGCGCTCCGCCAGGATGTAGTCCAGCTGCTTCAAGCGCAGGAACTCGCCTCGGGCGAGCCTTGCCGTTCCCGTCCAGCTGACGATGCCGATGGCAATGGAAATAGTCCATAGCGTGGGCGAAAACAATGTCACCAGCACCATGGCGAACAGCAATGTGGGCAGCACCTGGAAGAACTCGGTAACCCGCATCAGGGCTTCGTCGACCCACCCGCCATAGTAGCCGGCCAGGGCGCCGACCACGATGCCGATCACCACCGACAGGACGGCCGCGACCACGCCGACCAGCAATGTGGCCCGCCCTCCGTACACCAGGCCGACCAAAAGGTCCCTTCCAAGATAGTCGGTGCCCAGCAGGCCGAATTCCGAGCCGGGCGCCTCCATGGGCGGACCGACCATGTCGAAAGGATCGACCCCCATGATCATGGGCCCGAAAATCGTGATGCAGACGATGGCCAGCAAGAGCAGGAAACCGAAGACTGCGGATGGATTGCGGCAGAATACGCGCAAGGCCTCGCGCAGCTGACCAGGCGGCTTTGCCGGCCAGACTTGGTGGACCATCCGGGCGTCTTTCGGGGCCGCCGCCGAGGAATCCGTCATGATGTCTTGATCCTCGGGTCGATGATGCGGTAGGCGACGTCCGTAAGCTGATTCATCACCACCACCATCAATGATGCAAAGAACAGGATGCCCAGCAAAGTGGGAAAGTCGCGGCGCAGCACGGAATCAAAAGCCAGCCGCCCCAGGCCGGGCCAATTGAAGACCGTCTCGACCAGGATGGCACCGGCAAGCACATTGCCGAACTGCAGGCCCAGCATGGTGATCACCGGCAGGACGGCATTGCGCAAGGCGTGCTTGTACAAGACCACCGCTTCCGATAAGCCCTTGGCCCTCGCGGTGCGGATGTAGTCGGATGACAGCGTTTCCATCATGCTGGCGCGTGCCAGGCGGCTATATTGAGCCAGGTAGACAAACGCCAGGGTGAAGGCCGGCAGCACCAGGTGCATCGCGACATCGCGGATTCCAGCCCAGCCACCCGCGTCCATGCCCGCGGTGCGCATATCGGATACTGGAAATATCGGCCATACCGACGCAAAAAGGATGATGAGCACGATGCCGGTCCAGAACACCGGCGCTGAATAGCCGACAATCGAAAGCACGGTGACCGACTGGGAAAGCAGCCCGTTGGGACGCCTGGCGGCCAAGGCCCCCAGCAAGGTGCCGGCAAAAAATGCCAGCAGTATGGACACCACGACAAGAAGCAGCGTTGCGGGCACCCGCTCCCAGATCAGCGAGGCGACGGAGGCATTGAAATAATAGGACTGCCCCAGGTCGCCTTGCAGCACCTTGCCCAGGTATATGCCCAACTGAACGATAAAGGGCTTGTCGAGGCCGAACTGCTGCCGCAATTCGTGCCGCAGCTCTTCAGTCATCCCACCCATGCTGCCCGCCAGCGTCTCGACCGGATCGCCGGGCGAGACGTGGATGAGCAGGAAGTTCAGCGTGAGGACCGCCAGCAGCAAGACGACAGCATAGGCCAACCGCTTCAGAACATAACGCAGCATCGGGTATCCGTCCGTTTACCGTTTACTTCAGATAGACCTCGTCCAGCGGAGAGAGCGGCCCCCAAATGCTGGTCGGCGGATTGCCGACATTCTTCCTGACCAGGGTATGGTAAGGAACCTCGGCCACGTAGACGATGGGCGCATCTTCGTTCACCAGACGTTGAAAGTCGGCATACAGGGCTTTGCGTTTGCCGGCGTCTTGCTCGATGCCGGCCTGCGCCAGTATTTCGTCGACCTTCTCGTTGCGATACGACTGTGTATTGGTCCAGACGATGGGGCGGATATTAGAGGACAAATAAGTACGATGCACACCTATGACGGGATCTCCCCAGTTCCATACGATATCGGTCGTCATGTCGAAATCGTGATTGGCCACCGTCTTGGCCCATGAGGGGAAATCCGCCGACGTGCGCAGGTCGGCGGCGACACCGATCTTCTTGAGCTGTGTTCGCGCATATTCCGCCACGTTCTTGCTGACGGCCACTGTGCCCGGCAGGATATCTATCGTCATCTTGAAACGCTCGCCGTTGGCTCCGGGCTTCAGTCCGGCTTCATCCAGCAGTTGCTTGGCCTTTTCAAGATCCAGCTTGTAGGGATTGGCATCCGGAGCAGCGAAGGGGCTGGAGCTGATGATGGGCCCGATAGCGGGCTTGGCAAACCCCGCCGTCAGCGCCTTGGTGATGAAGTTCTTGTCCAACGCATAGGCAATGGCCTGGCGGACGCGCTTGTCGTCCAGCGGCTTCCTGGTCGTATTGATGGCGAGCCACGCTTCGGCACCGATGCCCTCGTAGCCCTTATCGAGCATGACCAGGTCCTTGTTGGTCTGTGCCCGGCGCAGTACGGTCACGTCTCCCGCGAATGGCAGCATCTGGAGATCGCCGCGCTCCAGCCCGATCAGCAGGGTGGTGTCTTCCGGGTTGATCTGAATGACCACGCGGTCCAGGTAAGGCTTGCCCTCCAGGAAGAACTTGTCGAATCGCTCCAGCACGACCTCCTTGCCGGGAATGAATTCCTTGAGCTTGAATGGGCCGGAGCCGACGACGTTCTGGGAATTGCGCGGATGCGACTTCAGGTCGGTGCCGTCGCCGTAGATATGCTTGGGAATGATGGGCGACAATGCCGGCGACAAGGCGATCAGCAGCGCTGGATGGGGCTGCGACAACTTGAACACCGCCGTGTGGGGATCGGGCGTTTCGACGCTTTCGACGGCTCCGAACATGGCCTGGAACGGATGATTGGCCTTGTTCGACATGATGGAAAAAGCGACGTCCTCGGACGTGATGGGCTTACCATCGTGGAAAACCGCGTTTGAGCGCAGCTTGACGGTCAACGCCTTGCCATCGTCCGACCACTGCCAGGACTCGGCCAAGTAGGGTTGCGGCTCCCATTTATCGTTGAAGCGCACCAGGCTCGCGAACAACTGCGTGCTGGGCAGCGCGGTCGCCATTCCGGACTGCACCGCTCCGTTCAAGTGGCGGGGCGCCTGGTAAGTACCCAATACCAATGTCCCGCCTTGTTTCGGCTGCTCCTGGGCGACTACGTTGCCGGCCCCCGCTAATGACACAATGCATGACATCGCGGCCAGCGCGATGCTGTTTCGGATACTGCGCATGTTTTTCCCCTTTGGATGTGGATGTCGCAATAAGCACACACTACGCTCTACTGGGCTAGGCCAACATAGCATCGGGCAGTCTGGCAGCCATAGGGCCAAGGCACCGATTTCAATGGAGCCAGTTCAGGCTACGCAGGCCCGTCCTGGATCAATTTAGGGAAAACACCGACCGCGGGGTCGAGAGCAGGGGTCAGACCCCGTACGGGGCCTGACCCCAATGCTGCTCTTTCTCGGAACGGTGCTTGCTGGATCACCGTACTATCCTGATGAGAGGCATGCCATGACCAATCCCGCCGACAAGACGAAAAGCGACCAGCCCACGGAAACCCGCCGGTCCTCCTTCGAGAAGGAAACCACCGAGAAGGAGCATGAGAAGGTGAAAGAGTCCGTCCAAGGGAAACACCGTTCCTGGATGAATGCGCCCGTGGACCCCAATTCCCCCACCACGAAAGTGAATTTTCCGCCGGGCATCGAGCCGGAAGACGCCGCGGACCCCGGACGAGCAACGCCCGGCGCCCCGCCGGTCGACAACCGATCGGGTACGCGGTCCAAATAGAGTGAGGGGTCAGACCCCGTACGGGGTCTGACCCCCAAAACCCATCTGCTGGGGGACAGACTCCGCATGGGGTCCGTCCCCTCCGACGGATCAGGCTTCTGCGTGGATGGAAGGGGTCAGACCCCGTGCGGGGTCTGACCCCAAGGGCGGGTGTGGGCGTATCCGCGCCATCGCCTGCTGCCATATCGGCGGGCTGCCGATATGGCGGATCAGATGGTCGGAGAACGCCCGCAGCTTGAGGCTGGCGCGCGGAAGCGCACGCAACAGGTAGATGCCGGTTTCTGGCTGGGGAATCAAGTCGTCCAGCTGGAGTTCGACCACCCTGCCCGCCCCGATGTCTTCTCCTATAGACCAGTCGGGCACGAGCCCGATGCCCAGGCCCTGAAGCACTGCCTGGCGGCGCGAGTCGCAATCGTTGCATTGAAATGCGAACGCCTGCTCGCAGACCTGGTCCTTGCTGAAAAGTTCGCGCCAGCCTCTCATGCTGGTTCTGTGGCCCCGGTCAATCAGGCGATGGTGGTTCAATTCCTGGACGGTGGCGGGCGTTCCGTGCCGCAGCAGATAATCGGGCGATGCGCAGATGACATAGCGCTGGCTGGCAATGGTCTGGCTGATGAGCGAGCTATCGGGCTGCTGCCCGACCCTCAGCACCGCATCCACGCGATCGACGACGGGGTCGACGATGCGTTCCGTCAGTTCCAGCTCTACGCAGAGCTTGGGATATTGTTCGAAAAGACTTGAAAGATGCGGCACGACATGCCGCCGTCCGAAAGCCGGCAGACAGCTGACGCGCAACACGCCTGTCACGTTACGCTCCATTGAAATGAGCTCGTCGCGCGCGTCGGCCATGTCTTGCAGAATCTTCACCGCGCGCTCGAACAGCAGTTCTCCGGCATCCGTCAATACCAGGGCACGCGTCGACCGGGTAAACAGGCATATGCCCAACTCGGCCTCGAGCGCGTCGATCTGGCGCGACACGGACGATGCCGCCATGCCCATGCCCCGCGCCACGGCCGAAAAGCTGCGTGCCTGGGCGACCTGTACAAACACCGACATGTGCTCGGAGAATTTTTCCGTTTCCATTTATGCGTACCCCGCAAAAGCATTTTGCGTTTAGATGGGATTGTGTGGCTAATCTACCCAATACTAGACTACATATTCTTCTTATCTTCGCAAAATTCACAAAAATAGACAAGCTGCTCCGCTACCGCCATGCAGTTATGTCGCATTCGCCCGGAGGCACTATCCATGTCCGCAACAATTCACTCCACAACCAGCACCCCGTCCGTTCGCAACAAGCTTCCCGGCCGGTTGCTACGGGCGGCCGCCGCCATCGGCATGGGCCTGGCTTGCGGCGCCAATGCCTTGGCTCAGGACTATCCCGCCAAGCAAGTCATCGTCGTCGTGCCTTTTGCACCGGGCGGCACTGTCGACAATGTGGCGCGCCAAGTGCAAGAGGAGCTGAGCGCCCGGCTGAAACAGACCGTGATCGTTGAAAATCGCGGCGGTGCCGGCGGCACCATCGGCACGGGCACCGTCGCCAAGGCGCAGCCGGACGGCTATCGCGTCGGCATGGTGTTCGATTCGTACGCGACGGAAGCCCACATCTACCCCAGCCTGGCTTACTCGCCTTCCAAGGACTTGACCGGCGTGTCCTACATGGTGCGCTCCCCCATGGTCCTCGTCGTACCCGCCTCGTCGGCCTATAAAACCCTGCAGGACTATATCAACGCGTCAAAAACGCCGGATACCGTGTCATACGCCTCGGTAGGCGCGGGCAGCTCGAACCATCTGGCCGCCGAACTGTTCCATGAAACGGCCGGGACCAGCGCCCTGCATACCCCGTACAAGGGCGGCGGCCCTGCCATGACGGATTTGATGGGCGCGCATGTCGATTCGATGATCGCCAGCCTCCCCCTGGTACTGCCCCACGTGCAGGCAGGCAAGCTGCGCGCTTTGGGCGTAACCTCGAAAACGCGAGCGGCCCAGTTGCCGGATGTGCCGGCAATCGCCGACACCTTCAAGGATTTCGAAATCTATTCATGGGTGGGCATGATCGCCCCAGCCCAGACGCCCGCAGCCGTCCTCAAGCGTCTGAGCGACGACGTCAACGCAACGCTGAAGACGCCCGCAATCGCCGCCCGGCTGAATGAGGGCGGGTTCGAAGTCGTGGCCGGCGGCCCGGATCAAATGAATGCCCTGATCAACAGCGAATCCGAACGGTGGGGCCGCTTGATCGCCGACAAGAAAATCGGCCAGCAATAAACTCCGCTCCGCCGGCAATACTCCATATTTCGATTGAAGGTCATGAAGCATTTCGTCTACACCAGCCAGCCCCAACGTGTTCTCTTCGGACCGGGAAGCATCCAGAACCTGAATGAAGAAGCCCAGGGTCTGGGCATCACAAGAGCTCTGGTGCTCAGCACCGGACCCCAACGCGACCAGGCGGAGTTCGCGGCGGATCTTCTGGGCGCCAATGCGGCGGGCATCTTCGATGCGGCCCGCATGCACGTACCGGTCGAAACCGTCCGTGCGGCATTGGCCCAAGGCCATGAAATGAAGGCGGACGGGCTGGTATCGATCGGCGGCGGCTCGACCGTAGGCCTGGCGAAAGCCATTGCACTGGAAACCGGCCTGCCCATCCTGGCCATACCGACGACATACGCCGGATCGGAAATGACCTCCATCTACGGCATGACGGACGGCGGCCTGAAACAAACCGGCCGGGATCCCCGCGTGCTGCCCCGCACGGTCATCTATGACCCGGACCTGACGCATGCGCTTCCTGTTTCCGTCAGCATCACCAGCGGCCTGAATGCCATCGCGCATGCAGCGGAAGGGCTTTATGCGCAGGATGCCAACCCGATCATGAGCCTCATGGCGCAGGAAGGTATCGGCGCCGTGGCACGGGGCTTGTCATCGATACGTGCCGACGCCAATGATCGTGAAGGCCGCGATCAGGCGCTTTATGGCGCCTGGCTGTGCGGAACCGTGCTGGGCAATGTTGGCATGGCCTTGCATCACAAGCTCTGCCACACTCTGGGCGGCAGCTTCAACCTTCCGCACGCGGAAACGCATACGGTCGTTCTTCCACACGCCATGGCCTACAACGCGCCGGAAGCGAAAGAGGCAATGGCGGCCATCCAGAAAGCGCTGGGCAACACTGGCGCCTCCGCCGCAGCGAGCCTGTTCGACCTCGCCGCCGGCCTGGGCGCGCCGACCACGCTGAAAGAACTCGGCATGCGCGAAGAAGACCTGGATCGCGCGGTGGATATCGCACTGGCCAATCCATACTGGAACCCGCGACCCATTGAACGCCGGCCGCTGCGGCAATTGCTGCAAAATGCTTATGAAGGGCGGCGCCCTTAACCGGACCCATGGGGTCAGACCCCATACGGGGTCTGACCCCTGCCTGACTACTGCCCATGCCTTTCCCATGGGGTCGGACCCCATGCGGGGTCCGACCCTTATCTCAGGGCATGACAGGGTCAGACCCCGGATGGGGTCTGACCCCATGCGCCAATGCAAGGGTCGCCCGCAGAAACTCGGACTGGTCGTTCTTGCGCCAGCTCAGCATGATTGGCGACGAAAAGCCCGGCTCGCCGATGGGCACATACACCACCTCGTCTCGAAACAGGCCTTGCACGGACTCCGGCACGATCGCGATGCCCACGCCCGCCGCGACCAGGCCCACGGCGGTCTGCAGCTCGTTCACCTCTTTTACCCGTTCGGGCGCCGCGCCCTTGCGCTGGAAAATGTCGAGGACGTGATCGGCATAGCTGGGCCGGGGACGCGCCGGATAAAGAATGAGCGTTTCGGAAAGAATATGCTCGACCGTCAAGCTAGAACGGGACGCCAAGCCGCTTTCGCGCGGTACTGCGGCGATCAGTCGCTCGTCCCACAATACCAGGCGTTCTATTTCAGGGTCGGTCAGCAGAATGCGCCCGATCCCGATATCTATACGGCCGGTCTTCAGCGCCTCGAACTGCTGGAGGGTGATCATTTCGGCCAGGCTGATTTCCACGTTGGGATCCAGCATCCTCAAGCGGCGGATAAAGGCCGGCATATATCCATAAAGGACCGAAGGAACGAAACCCACGCCGAAGCGGCGTTTTTCCTGGCGTCCGATTCTTTGCGTGGCCTGCACGGTTTCAGACAACTTCCGCATCATCAGATCCGTCTGGTCGAGAAAGTAACGGCCGGCATCCGTCAGCCGGATGCCACGTCCGGCCCGCTCGAAGAGACTGACCCCGATTTCCTCTTCGAGCATCTTGATCTGCCGGCTGAGCGGCGGCTGTGCCATGTGCAGGGCCTTGGCCGCGCGTGTAAAGCTTAGTTCGGCCGCAACCCGCTGAAAATACCGGATTTGCCTGAGCTCCATTTCCCATACCTTATAAGTATCGATTGAAATAAATATAGTCTTAGACAAGCAGTGACCGCAACCTGATAATCGTCACATCAATGCGATACGGGGCATGCCTTGCGCAGCCGGACCGAATGTCCCGGCAGCCCCTGTATCCGCGCATCAACATCCGAATACCACAGGAGCTCATCTTGAAGCAGAATCGCCTTGCGGCAATCATCGGCACCAAAGTACTTTCCGGCGCGTCCAAGGCGGGCTTCGCCCTTGCCGGCCTGTCCATCGCCATCGGCGCAGCGCCTCAGGCCATGGCCGCAAATGCGGACAGCTATCCTGAACGCACGATTTCCTGGATCGTCCCCTTCCCGCCGGGCGGCGCCATGGACGCCATCGCACGCGTGCTCAGCGACTCCATGAGCCAGGACCTTGGCCAAAGCATAGTGGTGGAAAACAAGCCCGGCGCCGGCGGCAACATCGGCGCAACCCAAGTGGCGCGCGCCAAGCCCGACGGCTACACCATCATGATCGCCGCCAACGGCATGGCCGTGAATCCCTTCCTGTATTCGAACCTGAAGTACGATCCCATCAAGGATTTCGAGCCGATATCGCTGTTGGCCGCCGTACCGAACATACTCGTGACGCAAGCAAGCCGCACGGACGTCAACTCGCTGGAAGACGTCATCCGTCAAGCCAAGGAAAAACCGGGCGACTTCACGTACGCGTCGGCGGGCGTAGGGACGTCGATCCATCTTGCGGGCGCGCTGTTCACCTACACAGGCAAGCTGGACATGCTGCACATCCCTTACAAGGGCAGCGGCCCCGCCGTGTCCGACCTGATGGGCGGGCAAGTCGACTACATGTTCGACAGCATCACTTCCGCCAAGCCTTATATTGAAACCGGCAAGCTCAAGGCCTTGGCGATCACCACCAAGACGCGGTCCTCCGTGCTTCCCGACTTGCCCACCGTTGCCGAAAGCGGCATGGAAGGCTACGAACTGACTCCCTGGTTCGCCACCTTCGCACCGGCCGGCACACCGCCCGAGATCATTGCAAAACTGAACCAATCCATGCTCAAGGCCATGGAGACCGACCGCGTCAAGCAGATCTTTGCAACCATCGGCGCCGAGAAGATCGGCAGCACACCCGAGGAACTTCGCAGCTACATGGCGGACGAAACCGCCAAGTGGAAGAAAGTCATCGCGGAAACCGGTATTTCCATCGATTAATTCAGCATCAAGGAGCCGCTATGCTTTTCATGGTTGAAATGACCGTCAATATTCCGCAGGACCTGCCTGCGGAGGTCGCCGGCGAAATCAAGGCAAAAGAGAAGGCGTATTCCCAATCCCTGCAGCGTTCCGGCAAATGGGCGCATATCTGGCGCGTGGTGGGCGAGTACAAGAACGTCAGCATCTTCGACGTTGAAAGCAACGAAGAACTGCACACCCTGCTGAGCGAACTGCCCTTGTTCCCTTACATGGACATCAGCGTCACCGCGCTGTGCCGGCATCCGTCCGCCGTCTAGCGCCTATATCCGCTTCAACGAATTACTGATATACATGAGCACCATTCGCGTCGACCAAGAAGATCTTTTTTATTCGCTCAGCGGCAAATCGGGCGCACCGGTACTGGTGCTCTCGAACTCATTGGGAACGTCACACTCGATGTGGTCGCCACAAGAAGCACTGGGCGGCCACTTCCAGTTGCTTCGATACGACACCCGCGGGCACGGGCAGTCCTCCAAGCCCACGGGGCCTTACTCGCTGGCGCAGCTGGGCCAAGACGTGCTGAACCTGCTGGATCATCTGGGCATACGCCAAGCCGCTTTCTGTGGCATTTCGATGGGAGGACTCATCGGCCAATGGCTGGGCATCCACGCGCCGGAACGCTTTACCCACCTGATTCTCGCGAACACCGCCGCACGCATCGGCACCGAGCAGGGCTGGCGCGATCGTGCCGCGACGGTACGCGCGCAGGGCATGCGTCCGGTGGCAGAAGGCGCGGAATCGCGCTGGTTCACGCCGGAGTATATCCAAGCCAACGCAGAGACCGTCGCTCCTTTGCTGCAGGCATTGCATGGCGCGGACGCGGAAGGCTATGCGTCTTGCTGCGACGCCCTGGCCGTCGCCGACCTGCGCGAGGACATCAGGAACATCGAAGCCCCCGCACTGGTCGTCGCCGGCAGGCACGATCCGGTCACGACGCCCGCCGACGCGGACTTCATGGCCGACCGCATCCCGCGCTCGACGCGCATCGACCTCCCGGCCTCCCACCTTTCCAACATCGAAGCGGCGGCGTCCTTCAATGAAGCGCTGATCGCGTTCTTGGGGTCAAATCGAAGGGGTCAGACCCCGTACGGGGTCTGACCCCAATGAATGTGTATGGGGTCAGACCCGTGGGTCTGACCCCTCCTTCCCCTCACGCCCGCGCGTAGTGGCGCACCTTATCCTCATCCAGCGCGATACCCAGCCCCGGTCCTTGTGGAAGCTTGAGGGTGAAATCGCTGTAATCCAGCGGCTCCGCCAGGATGTTGTCTTTCATCAGCAGAGGTCCGAAAAGCTCCGTACCCCATTCCAGCCTGCCGACGGTTGCGAACAGATGCGCCGCGGCGATGGTCGAAACCGGGCCTTCCAGCATGGTGCCGCCGTACAGGGCGATATCCGCGGCCTGAGCGATGCCCATCAGGTCCTGCGCGCCGCGCAAGCCCCCGGCCTGCTCTATCTTGATGGCAAACACGTTGGCGCAATGGGCTGAGGCCAACGCGAAGCCGTCTTCGCGACCTTTCAAGGCTTCGTCGGCCATGATGGGCAGGATGCCCTGGCCGCAAAGACGACCCAAGCCTGCAAGATTCTTTTCATGGATGGGTTGCTCGACCAGATCGACTCCGGCATCGGCGAGCGGACGCAGCGCCGCCATGGCCTGGCATTCCGACCAGCCCTGATTGACGTCGATGCGCACACTGACGTCGTCTCCGACCGCTTTCTTGATCGCCGCAATATGCCGCAGGTCTTCCTTGAAGGATTTAAGACCTACTTTCAGCTTGAAAACATTGTGCCGCCGGGTGCCCAGCATTTCCTGCGCTTCGGCGATGTCCTTGTGCGTGTCGCCGCTGGCCAGTGTCCATGCCACGCCCACCTCTTCGTGCACCGCACCGCCCAGCAAGCTGCTTACCGGCACGCCCAGACGCTTGCCCAGCGCGTCGTACAACGCCGTTTCGACGGCGCTCTTGGCAAAATGATTGCTCTTCACCGCTCTGGCGATCCGGCCCATCAGCGCTCCCGGGTTATAGGCCGGCTGGCCTAGCAGCAACGGAGTGATGTAGGTATCGATATTCACCTTGATGCTTTCCGGGCTTTCGGCGCCGTAGTTCAGCCCCCCGATCGTCGTTGCTTCGCCTATGCCTTCGATGCCGTCGGAAGTCTTGAGACGGACCAGAACCATGCTCTGGTGTTCCATGACGGCGACCGAAAGCTTATGAGGCCTGATCGTGGGTATGTCGAGAATATGGGTGGTGACTTCAACTACAGTGGCATGCATTGCGATCAACTCTGGGAAATGGTGGCGATATGTTCCAAACGAGTATAGATACCGCCAAGCGGCAGGTCTAATATGGATTAAGTCGCGAACCATACTCATAAGGTATCGGATCGCTTCACGACACAGTCCATGCCATTGCGCCGTTTGACGGTGGCCATCCCCGGGAGGACAATGGACGCCGCCGCAACTTCAGTCCTGGAACACATCATGAACGAGCCCGCATTGCTTGCGGAATGGATCATCGAGCAGGTCTCCGACGCTCTTATTTATGCCGATCGTGAAGGCAGGATCGTGCGTTGGAACCTCGCAGCCGGCGAGCTCTTCGGCCATGGCGCGAACGATGCACTTGGCCATAGCCTGGACCTGATCATTCCTCCGCACCTGCGTGCGGCCCACTGGGCCGGCTACGACCAGGCCATCGCCAACGGAACGACCAAGCTCCATGGACGCCCCACGCTAACCCGGGCCGCGCACAAAGATGGCCGCAAGCTTTATGTCGAAATGACTTTCGCGCTCGTCAAGGACGCCGACGGCCATGCCATCGGTTCGGTCGCCATGGCGCGCGACGTCACCGCGCGGGTGGAAAAGGAACGCGCCGCGCGCAGTGGTCATGCAATATCGCCGTAGGCGCGGAAGCGGCTTGCGAAGGCGGCTTTTTCTTTGAAAGCTGTTTGCCGGCAGCTGTGATTGCCGCGCAGGCCCTACAGCAGAAATCGCAGATGCGCACGCGCATTTGCAGAACATTTTTCCCGCGAGACTTGGCGAGCCTCAGCATCAAAATTCAACACAAAGGAAACCAATCGTGAGATTCCTCGATCTAAGCTCCTGGCATGCGATGATGACAACGCTTCTGGGGCTCGCGCTGTTTGCGCTGATCGGCGTGGGCATACGCGTGCTCATCATGCAGACCGTCCAGCAGCGCCGCGAACGCATGAACCGCCAGATCAACGAACGCCTGCGCACCCTGATCGCCGCCTACCGCACTTTGGGCGGCTCATTTACCGGGCAGCTGTCGGTCGACCCCAGGCGTCTTCGCGACATGCGCGTCCCGCAGCAAGACGACGAGAGCGACGACGCACAGACCGAAAGCAGGAGCTCCGAGCGCAAGCGCCGCACCCGCGACGCCGTCGAAGCCGCGCTGGCCGACATCATCCTGCTGGGCACCGTGGAACAGGTCCGGCTTGCCAGCGAGGCAGCGCGCGACATGGCGGCGGGCCGCCCCATCAAGACAGCTGCGCTGGTCGTCGCGCTGCGCGCCTTCATCCGCCGCGCCCTTGATCTGGGGCCAATACCCGACGACGTCGATATTCCATTCCAGGGGCCGACCCGCGCACAGAGCGGTGGTCGCTCCAGGGGTGAGTCCGACCGCTCCGGCGGCGGGGGCTCCGGGCGCGGTGGTGGTGGTGGTGGTGGTGGTGCCGGTGGTGCCGGTGGTGGTGGTGGTGGTATCGGCGGAGGTGTGGCCGGCGCCGGCATCTGCATGGGACTGGGTGCGGGGCAAGGCAAAGACGACGGCGGCGGCTGATCAGGCGGCATGGTTGATGCGGACACCTTCCGTTTCCCCTGCATCTGCCAAGTAGATCGCCTATAAAGGCGCCACACGGCCAGTTTTGCGGCCCCATATCGCACGTTCCGACCAGCGGAGCGCCCCAGCGATCCCCGCCAAGAGCCAAGCAAACGGCCTCAAGAGCAAGCGCAGCAGCAACATGAAGGGAAGCAGGACCAGTGTCCAGCCCGCCACCTGAGCCAGCGCCACTGGCACGCCCAGCTTTTCGGCCACAGACCCGAGCATGGAATTGATGACGCTCGGATGCCTGATGGCGACGTAAGCCAGCACCGCGGGCGCACCGTACTTCACCAGCCTCGCCCCAATCGTGGTTCCACGCCATAGGCCAGCGCCGAGCGCCGCGGAGCGTTGGGAAAAAGTCAGGGAACTGCCACCGGCCGCCCCCGCCCTGCCCAGCCGCAAAATCTTGAAGGCGCCTGCACCGATCGCGACATCCAGCGCTGCCCATCCCACATCTCCCATTCCGACTGCTTCATCGCGGCGAAGCTTGGTCTCCAGCCCCTTCACGCCGCTCGCAAAGAAATTATTGATGCCTTCAAGCACACGCTCCGTTTGCAGCCAACGTACCTCTCCGTTGGCGTTCAGCACGAATTGCCCAAGGAAATCGTAGCCTTCCGCTTTGAGGAACTGAATGGCGAACTCGCCTCGCTGCTCGCTGGAGAGCGCAGCCGACGCGCCGGTCTGAGCGGATTCAATGCCCCACCAGCGCCGTATCGCGCCCATCGCCGACCGAGCCGTTTCGCCAAGGCCGTGCATGAGTTCCAGCGTAAAGACCTCGTGCGCAAGAAAGTAATGAATCGGCAGAATGACGTCTTCACCGTAGCGCCGGAGAACCTCGGTAAACTCGGACCGGTCTCCGAAAGCCAGAAGAATGGGGCGCGCCATTTCAGGATAACGCAACAATGCCAGTCGTGCCTTGGCGATCAGTACTTCATCGTCCGCATATTCGAGAAAAAGCGCCTGAAGCTCGGCGGATTCGGCAGCGAGCTCATCGGCCACGCTCGGCGCGGTCCGTTCGAGCTGCAAATGCATCAGCTGAGCTTCCAGCGGCTTGGGTTCGGATAAACCCGTAATCAACAAAGCGCACACAAAGGCCAGCAGGGCGGCCGCAAACAGTGTTTTCATAAGGCGAGCGGATTTGAGCGTGTTCTAGGGCTTATCCCATTGCGCCAGGTGCAGCAAGACGCCCGACGGATCCCAGACATAAGTAACCAAGGCTCCGTAGGGCTCGCGCTTGGGCGGCACCACGCGAGCGGTAGGGAAACGGCCTGAATCGAGCAGTGCCTGAACTTCCGTAAAGCAGCGGAGCGTGTCCTTCACTGACATATGCAGCATGCAGTTCTCGGCCCATTCTTTTACGTAATAGCGCTGCAGGTAGAATCCGGATCCGGCGATGCGAAACAGCGCCAGGTCTTCGTCGGACCAAGCCAATTCGCAACCAAGGGCAGAGTAGAACTCCTTGGACAGCGCGAAATCCTGCGCGGGAATGAATGTTCGGAGGTCGCTTGCGCTCTGTTCGATCAATGGGTTCTCCTACCGCAACCTGCCAGGGGACTATGCCGGCAGTATAGTCGAACCCATATCGTCGGCGACCTCAGTCGGGACCGGCGGCCGGTCGTTTCCAGGTGAACTTGAGATCTGCGGTCTTGCCTTGTGTAATGGCCACTTCCCTGGACTGCGTATCGCCTTCGTATGTCGCGTCAAGCCGATAGGTTCCCGGTTCCAGGTTCACCAAAAAATAAGGGCCGGTCGACGTGGCGTTCAGAACCGTGCCGCCCTGTGCGTTGCGCACGAGTACCTGCACATTGCCGGCATAAGGCGACGATGCGCTGCCCGCGCCGCTTACGGCGAAGGTCAATGCCAGCGCATAATTGGATCGGGCCTGCTTGAACGCGCTGGACTCTTCCTGGCCGAAGCCGCCCGTCACGTATTGGATGCCGTTGGCGGTCTGCGCGGGCGGAAGCTGCGCCTGCGCGACACCCACCGCCGTGGCCCCCGCCAGCAATAGCGCGGCCAAGACTGCCGATGAACGATCCAAGTATTTTTCTGCCATCATCATGATCTCCGTTTACGTTTATTGCGTATTCAAATCCAGCCTGTCATGCCATTGGGCAATGGATTCTTCCGGGTAGCCCTTGAACATCTTGTCGGACGGGTGCGGCTCTATCTCCACCCAGGACGCCTTGGAGTCCAGGAAAAGATGAGTGTGCTCGGGCGGTATCGGCAAGGCGGTGTCGACGGCCGATGCAAAGGGATGAATGAGATCCGGCCATTCCGGGCTGAACAGCCATAAGGCGCTGCCGCAGCGGCTGCAGAAGTGGCGCTCGCCGCTGCTTGCACGCCGCTTCGCGCTGTTCGGCTGCTGCAGCAGCGCGTGATAGATCGAAACGTGCTCAGTACCGGTCACTTTCATCGTGCGTGCATCGGCGCTGATGTTGATCGCGTATCCGCCGCCGCCCTGCGTCTTGCGACAGATGGAACAATAACAGCGCTGGTAGGGGTAGGGATTGACGCTCTGGACTTCGAACCGTACGGCGGCGCAATGACAAGATCCTTTCAATAGCATCATGGCACCCTTCAGCCTGGTTTCTTCTTGCCCGGGACAACTCCCTTTTCCTCCTGGCTTCCCTGCCCTTCCGGCGACGGATTTTGCAAGAATTCGCCCAGCAGTTCGTCTTCCCAACGTGGCCGGTCGTCGGCGCCGGTCTTCGCCAAGTCCTTGTCGAGCCCTTCTGTGGCTTTGGGCCGGCTTGGCGCCCCGCCCTTCCGGCCTTGCGGCTTGTCCGTATCCATCATGCCTACCTCTTCAAGTATGCGTATCAGTGCGCTGCGCGGCTGAGTGGATCCATGAATCAACGACGGCACGCCAGCGGACAACGGTCAGCAAATGGAATGCCCGCCGAACGATTACGGACGCTGCCGGGCCTGGCCCCGCGCGACTAGAACCACGCCGAGTGCAATCAGTCCCGCCCCCGGAAGCAGGCCTTGCGGCGCAGCCTCGTTCTGTAAAAAAATGGCCACCGGTACGCCAACGACGGCGCCCACCGATCCGAGAAGGCTCAGCAGCACCGGGCCGCCAGTTTTTTGCAGCAGGAAAAGCACAAGAAACTGACCGGCAAAGACGATTGTCTGGGCGGCAATCACCAAGAGCGCCGAACTCGAGTCCAGCGGTATGGCGAGCGAGTGGCCCGGCAGCAACCCAGCGAGCAGCAGCATGGCGGCGGCACCCAGGAGCATGCCAGGCGCCAGCGCGTCGCTCGAAACGCCCTCGGGCCAGCCCAGACTCCGATACAGATTTCCAACGGCCAGCAGGATGGGACCGGCAAAAACCAGAAGAATCCAGAACACGTCGGCGTCCGGCGCAGCCAGTTGGCTCGCGCCAAGGACACCCGCGCCCGCCAGGGCCGCTGCGACGCCCAGCGCACGAATCGCCTGGAAACGCTCCATGCCGAAAGCCAGCGCTCCAATATAAGTGAGCAGTGGCGGCAAGGTGATGATCAGCGCCACGAAGCTGGCGCCCACATGCGGAATGGCCGAAAAAAATACGAGATTCGGCCCGGCGACACTGACCACGGCCGATATCGCGTAATAGCGCAGGCAACGCCTATCGATAGGCGGCGGATTGCCACGCAACACCGCCATGAGCAGCAATATCAATGCAGCGCCTGTGATCGACCAAGCCAAAAACGCCAGGGGAGTCAAGCCGACATGCCCGGCCAGCTTGGCAAGGTTCACCGACAGGCCCAGAAGAACCCCTCCCCCAAGCAGAAGCAGCAAGGGAAACAGACGTGAGGCTCGGCGGGGCATGGTGGTCTGTACGGTCATGTATTGATTTCCCAGGGCGAATAAATAGCACACTAGAGCTCGCAGAAAGCAATTGTGCCCGTATATGCCATGCGATGGTATGCGGGTTGCTGAGACAGCCGGCTGCTTAAGCGACCCGATTACAGCAAACGTCCCTTTTCAGGAGAATCAAGATGGTCAGCAAGAATACGGTTTGCCTCTGGTATGACGGCACGGCGCTGGAGGCCGCGAAGTTCTATGCCGAGACATTTCCGGACAGCGCGGTGACGGCCGTCCATCACGCGCCCGGCGACTATCCCGACGGCCGGCAGGGCGATGTATTGACGGTGGAGTTCACCGTCATGGGTATACCGTGCCTGGGTCTGAACGGAGGACCCGCATTCAAGCACAACGAGGCGTTTTCGTTTCAAGTTGCCACCGATGACCAGGCTGAAACGGACCGCTTGTGGAACGCAATAGTTCAAAATGGCGGGCAGGAAAGCGCCTGCGGCTGGTGCAAGGACAAATGGGGACTGTCATGGCAGATCACTCCACGCGCCCTGACTGCAGCAATCACCGATTCCGATCGAGCCGCGGCGAAGCGCGCCTTTGAGGCCATGATGGAAATGGGAAAGATCGATATCGCGGCGATAGAGGCGGCCAGGCGCGGCTGAATTGGCAGCGCTCTTGTCCCGCGCCGTCAGGGCCCATCGTGGAAGGACAGTTCCAGCCCCGCGCGTACGCCGCGGCGCACGCGGCTGATGGCGTGCTTCAGGTTGACGCGGTAATAGCCCTTGCCCCCCTTGAAAGGACGGTGCGCGGTGCTGATGATGGCGGCATCTCCCAGCCTCAGCGGCAGCACCATGGGACGCGACTGCATGCGCGGGCGCTGCTCCGTCATGACGAACTCGCCTCCTTCGAAATCCGAACCCGGCTCGGCCAGCAGGGCCACGATCTGCAGCGGGAAAATATGTGCGCTGCCCCTGCGTTGATGCAAGGCCAGATAATCCGCCATGCCCAGCCGGCTCAGGTGAGAGAGCGTTCTGGCCTGGCCGGCCTCGCGACAGCGCTGAAGAAATTCGTCGAGTTCAGCCGGATAGCGATACGGCATGCCCAGCGTTTCGTTCCAACGATTCGCGATGGGTGCCAGATGGCGATATAAACCACTGCGCCAAGCCGGTAGCGGTATTGGCAGCGGGTCCTCGAAATAGAACAGATCGCCACGCCCCAGGTCGCTTGAAGCCAGGGGCTCGCGACGCAGCTCGCTCGCATCCATGTTCAGCTTGGCGACCAGCTTTTGCGTTTGTCCTTCGGGCAACAGCCCGGCAGCAAGGCGTAGCCTTCGATGTCGAGCTGGCTGGCGATGCTTGGCCAATCCAGCCGGTCGAACGATTGCATAGGCACGGTCAAGATCCAGCTCCTGTTAGCAAAAAAAGACGGGTCTAATTCCAATGGCACGACTTTAAGAAGCGGAGGTCATGGGGTCAGACCCCGTACGGGGGTCTGGGCTGTGGCGGCGTCATGGGGTCAGACCCGTACGGGGTCTGACCCCTGCTTTACGAAAGGTAAAGTTGATGCGGGTGCTGCCGAGCAAAGGATGGGGAACCTGCTTGAGCGGCATTACGCCGTGATATCTCAGACGATCCTCGCCTCCCCATACAACGACGTCACCATGATAAAGCTGCACTTTCGCCGCTTTATCGGCCCGCTTGTGGCCTCCGAACAAAAAAGTGGCCGGCATGCCCAGCGATACCGATACGATCGGGGCGGAAAAATCGCGCTCGTCCTTATCCTGGTGCAAAGACATTCGTGAGCCGGGCAGGTAGCGATTGATCAAGCAGGCGTCCGGCTCGAAGCCGGCAAAGCCCGCCGCTGCGGCGGCCTCGCGCGCGAGCCGGGCAAACGGGATGGGCATGGCCGGCCATGGTCTCGACGTATCGGGATCAATATCCGTATAACGGTAGCCCCGCCGATCCGTCGTCCAGCCCAGAGCACCGCAATTGGTCAGGGCTACGGACATGGTGAAGCCGCCCGGCGTCACCATGTTGCGAAACGGCGCAGCCGCTTCGATGCCGGAGATAGCCGGCAACAACTCATCGACATATGGCAACGCGAACCCTCGCAAGACAAAAGCCGACGGCCCGATACGTTCGCATCGATCCGAGCGAGCGTCGTCAAACAGATCAAGATTCATGGCCGTGGGCGTTCCTTATCGAGCATCATGGAAAATCAATCCCACGGTGTGCCGCTTGCCGCTGCGCAGGCGGCTCACGCCATGGCGCATCGCGGCCTTGCGTGTGCCGCCCCGCCGTCCCGCGGCGGGCCGTTGGTTGACGGTGAAGACCACCGCATCGCCTTGCTGCAGCGCCACGACGTCAGCCCGCTGGTTTCCTGTCGCGCTCTCCGTCATCACGAATTCGCCCCCGGTGAAGTCCTTGCCGGGCTCGGACAGCGGAATAGCGGCCTGCAAGGGGAAGACGTGCTCTCCGTATAGGTCTTGATGCAGGCAGCTGTAGTCGCCAGCCGCATATACAACGCATGGCGCCATTGATCGAGCAATGGCGGCAATGGATAGGCGAAATACTTGTATTCACCGCTGCCAAAGCCGTGCCGCGCCATCACGACACGCGAGCGAAAGCCTTCTTCGCGCGGGTAAAGGGCGGAGAGCTCCTTGCACTGATTTACCGACAACAGGCGAGGCAAGACCGCATTGCCATGTTCACCAAGCGATTGCTCGATGGCTTCCCAGTCGAAGGAGTCGAGTTGTGAAAGTGCTGTACAAGCTCCGCCTCCAGACCTGCGGGAGTCGTACTTGCAAGCGATAAGGAAGGGGCTCATTGCGCATCAGTCGTGTTTTCTGAAGATAATGCCAGTGTAGGCGTCCCAGCGGTCGTTGCGATTCCGGTTCCTTGCGGTTGAATTCTTAAGGTGCCCGCTAGCGCCCTGGCTTCCCCGAAAAACCGCCGTCGAGTAGTGGACTTCGGAGGCGGGAATAGCCGCTCGCCTTATCGTAAGCATCCCCGATCTGCAGCACGGCAGTCTCGGCTTGTGCGGGCCCGATAATCTGGATACCGGCCGGCAATCCTTGCGGACCCAGGCCTGCCGGGGCCGCAAGGGCCGGAAGCCCCGCCATGGTTGCGGGAATGGTGACCTCCATCCAGCGATGATAGGTGGCCATTTCATGCCCGCCTATGGAATGAGGCCAGTCCAGTTCAGCCTCGAAAGGAAATACTTGAGTGGCCGGCAGCACGAGAAAGTCGACTTTCTCGAATAGGTCACGTAGATGCTGATACCAGGCGCTGCGCACCTTCAATGCCTCGTAAACCTGAGGACCGCTTAGCCGCAGGCCGCGTTCGATTTCCCAGACGGCTTCGGGCTTGAGCTGTGATCGAGTGTGCGGATCCGCGTATAAGGCGGCATTCGCACCGCTTACGCAGAAGCTACGCAAATCGATCCAGGCCCGCCATAGACGCTCAAGGTCGAAATCCAGCGTCAGGTGTTCCACGCTGCAACCCAACACCTCGAAATGTGCCAGCGCTTGCGCACAGGTTTCGAGCAGGCCGGCCTCCATCGGCAGGCGGCCCCCGAAATCACCCAGCCAACCGATGCGTACGCCACGCCAATCGCGTGACGGAATTTGAAATGCCTGATGCAGCCCCGCCCCGCGGCGAGTAAGCGGCGTTCGGGCATCGAAACCGGCCTGCACCCCCAAGAGCATCGCCAAATCGGAAACGTTTCGCGCCATGGGGCCGGCCACGCTGAATTGCTGGAAGAAGACCTCCTCTGCTGGGCCGTAGGGGACGCAGCCGAATGTGGTTCGAAAGCCATAAACATTATTGAAGGCGGCCGGCGTGCGCAGCGACCCCATCATGTCGGAACCGTCAGCCACAGGCAGCATCCGCAGCGCGACGGCGACCGCAGCGCCGCCACTGCTGCCCCCCGCCGAAAAAGCGGTGTCGAAGGCGTTGCGCGTCGTGCCGTATACAGGATTGTAGGTATGCCCGCCCAGACCGAACTCCGGGGAATTGCTGCGGCCAATGAAAATTGCGCCGCCTGCGCGCGCGCGTTCGAAAATGATCGCATCGCTTGCAGCGACCTGCCCGGCAAAGATCGGCGAGCCACGGGTGGTGACCATGCCAGCGACCGGCAGTATGTCCTTCGGCGCCTGCGGCAGGCCATGCAGCGGGCCTCTCCAGTGCCCGCGCGCCAGCTCGTCATCCAGGCTTCGAGCCTGCTTCATCAGTGCATCGGCATCGACCGGCGCGACAATGGCGTTGACCAGCGGATTGAGGCGATCGATATGATCCAGATAGGCCTGCAGGACCTCTACGCAAGAAAGCGCACGGCCTGCAATGGCATGGGACAGGGAGACGGCATCGAGTTCGACGATGGATGCGGATCGAATGTTCATAAACGCTTTATGGATCCTGATGCAATGGGAGCCGCCACGACATTGCGCAAGGGCTCGCCTTGCACATAGCGCTCGAGGTTCTCAAAGAAAGCATTCGCCGCCCGGGCGCCATACCCCTGGGACAATGCTGCGAGATGGGAGGAAATCAGCGTTCTCGGTGTTGCCCACCACTCCGATGCCGCAGCCAATGGCTCGTCTTTGAAGACGTCGCTGTAATAGCCTCCAAGGCTTCCGGCACGTAAAGCGGACTGCACCGCGCCGTCTATGACCACTTCGCCGCGAGCCACGTTAATAAGGCAGGCGTGCGGGGCAAGCTTTGCCAGGAACTCCCGGTCGACCAAGCCACGTGTCCGGTCGTTCAAGGGGCAGGCAAGAAAAATCCAGTCCACATCGGGCAACGCCGAGCCGCCCTGATCGAAACTCAACATACGGTCAAATCCCGGCAACAAGTCCTGGCTTCGCCTGACACCGCTTACGTGCACCGCCATGGCCTTCAGAATGCGGGCGATTGCTTGACCAATAGGCCCCGTGCCGATGATCAATGCCTTGCTGCCGTTGATATCACGAGGCCAATGAGCACGATCCGGCGTGGACCATGCCTTTCTGGACTGGGCGGAAACCCAGTCCGGCACACCCCGCGCCAGCGCAAGCATGCCGGCAATCGCCGTATGCGCCACGGTCTCCGAGGTGACGCCCGAAGATGTCGTGACGATCACTCCTCTGCGCAGCGCATTCTGCAGCACGGGCCGATCTGCACCGGCCGCCTGGGTGTGAAGCCATCGTAACCGGGGCACCTGCTCTATTACCCTTGAAAAAGCCCTAAGCCGTGGATGAGCGCCGACAGTGTCCTGCCCGCCCATCAGGTCCAATGACAGGAAGGCAATGTCCGCCTTTTCCAGCTTTGCGGGAAGCTCATCCCGAGTCGGGTCCAGACAGACCAGTTGGCTGCCAGAGGGCGCGATGGAGAGCACATGCTGTCCATATTCTCTTGCGAATTCCTGGGTCACCAGGATATGCATCACTTTTACTCCGGAGAAGGAGCTTTAGAGTATATAGGCAGAAAGGCGGCGGGCCGGCGCGGCCGCTTTGCCGGCAACGCGCCATGCCGCTTGCGACCTGAGGGAGAAGACCGCGCTTCGACTACTTTTCCAGCCAGTCCGACAGCTCGTCGGCGTGCTCTTCCTCGTCGGCCAGGATGCTCTTGAGCATTTGCGTCGTGGTTGGATCCTTGTCGCCGATGATACCAATCATTTGACGATAGACTTCGACGATTACCCGCTCAGCCACGAGATTGGCGCGGATCATGTCTTTCAGGTCGGTCGATTCGTCGTAATCGGCATGACTACGCGCGGAGAAGCTCGCAGGGTCCAGCTTGGGTTCGCCACCCAATTGCACGATACGCTCGGAGAGCTTGTCGGCGTGCTCCTGTTCCTGCGTGGCATGCACCAGGAATTCCTCGGCAATGGCGGGCGACTCCAGGCCTTGGGCCGTGAAATAGTGTCGACGATAGCGCAGGACGCATACCCACTCGGTCGCCAGCGCGTCGTTGAGCAGCTTGCAGATCTGCTCGGCATAGGGCTGTATGCTCGGCGTGACCGCGCCCTCGCTAAGACAGGAACGAGCCTTGGAAATTGCCTCTTCGTCCAGGCTCAAGGTCTCGGTGGCTTGTTTTGATGTTGTCGTCATGGCTGTCCTTCTAAGAGTTGGTAGACCTCTTAAAGGGTAGCGCCTTCAGCATCGCGTTTCTTTACAATATGTAAAGAAACGCGTCAATGCGCAAACCGGTGTTTCCACGACACTATCGTACGCCCGTCAGCCAGGGACTGAACGCCGATGCGTGCTCCGCCAACTGCAGCAAGGACAGATCCCGCCGAGGGCGGCCCACCAGCTGCGCCCCCAGCGGCAAGCCGCCCCGGCCAACGTCCAAGGGCAGCGCCACGGTAGGCACGTGCAGCAGGGTCCACAGGGCGCCGAACCGCGGCGATCCGGATTGAAGAATGCCCTCTTCCGCTTCATCGTCCGCCGCGGGGTAGACGAGCGCGTCGACACCGTCGAAGAGTCCGTCCACACCGCAGCGCAAGGCCGATGCGCGCTGCTGCATGGCCAGATACTCATCCAGGCCGATCAGGCTGCCGCCCGCCAGACGCTCGCGTAGCCGCGGGCTGAGCCGTGCATTTGCGGTGAGGCGCTCGTAGGCAAGAGCCTGACGCGCATCATAGGCGACCATCCGACTTTGATCCGCGATCAAGGCCTCATAGGCGGCCGGCAACACACATTCCTTTACGGCAATTCCCGAGGCCGCCAGCTTCGCCGTCCAATTGCGCAACGCATCGATCGCCTGCCCGCTGGCGTGCTGCCATTGCGATGACAGGCATAATCCGACCGTGTAGCGGGCATCGTCCGGGGCCGATTCATAACGCCGGCCGTGGATGCCGAGCACGAGGGCCCCAGCATCGGCCACGCTGCGAGCCAGGACGCCCACGGTATCCTGCGAAGGGCTCAGCACGCTGACACCGGCGGTAGACACCAATCCGAAGCTGGGCTTATAACCGACCACTCCGCAGTAGACCGCAGGCCGCGTGATGGATCCGGTCGTCTGCGTACCCCAGGCGACCATGGCCATGCCGTCGGCCACTGCGGCGGCTGAACCACTGGACGACCCGCCCGGCGTATGCGCTAGGTTCAGAGGGTTACACGTGGGGCCTGGTGTCTGCGTGGCAAATTCGCTGGTGACCACCTTGCCCAGCAAGACAGCCCCCTCTTCTTTGGACAAGGCGACGCAGGCGGCATCCCGCGCGCTACGGTTGCCTAGGTAGAGAGGCGAACCGTAACCTGTGGGATACTCGGCGGTTTCGATGACGTCTTTGACCGCATAGGGAATCCCCCGCAGCAGCCCCTTGCATTCGCCGGCATCAACCGCATCGGCCCGGGCCCGTACCCGGCCCGCATCGTGCGCGACGAAGGCCTTGACTTCGGTGTCGCGGGCTTCGATACGCTCAAGACAATGCTCGGCCAGATCGCGCGCGCGGAGTGCGCCCGTCTCGATCTGTTCAAGGGCCTGCGCAATCGACGGGAATGGGCTGTTTGCACGCATTACGGCTTACTCGATGCGAATGTTGGCGTCCTGGATCACTTTTGCCCACTTGTCATGCTCGGCTTGCACGAACTGGGCGAATTCCGCCTGGGTGCTCTGGTTGGGTTCCGCACCTTGCCGGCGGATCTGTTCCTGTACTTCGGGCTTCGCCAGCAGCTTGGCGGTTTCGTCATGCAAACGGGCAACGATTTCAGCGGGGACTTTGGCCGGAGCGAACAAGGCGAACCAACCGTCTACCGAGTATCCCGGCAGACCGGCTTCGGCGATGGTGGGCACTTCGGGAAGCAGCGGCGAACGCTTGCTTGATGTCACGCCCAAAGCCACGAGCTTGCCCGATTTGATATGCGGCAGGCAGACAGGCAGGTTGCAGAACATGACCTGTACGCGGTTGCTGATCAGATCAGGTATGGGCTCGCTGCCGCCCTTGTACGGGATGTGCACCATGTCTGTGGATGACATGGACTTGAAAAGCTCGGCCGACAGATGCTGGCTGCCGCCGGCGCCGCCCGAGGCGTAGCTGTACGAGCCGTTCTTCAAGGCCTTGATCAGTTCCGTCACGGTTCCGACTTTCAGCTCGGGGTTCACGACCAGCACATTGGTTACCGAGGCTACGTTGGCGACGGGCACGAAATCCTTCAAGGGGTCGAATCGCAGGTTTTTGTACAGGCTGGGGTTGATGGCGTTGGTGCTTGCCGCGCCCATCAGCAAGGTGTAGCCGTCGGGCGCGCTCGTGGCAACAAAACCTGCGCCGATGTTACCGCCGGCGCCGGGCCGATTCTCTACAACCACCGACTGCCCCAGCGCGTCGGCCAGGCCGGAGCCCACGGTACGGGCGAGCTGGTCCGTCACGCTGCCCGCACCGAAAGGCACGATCACGCGGATGGGCTTGTTGGGATAGTCGGCGGTCTGGGCGTATGCGATGGACGCGGCGCTCATGGACAGCGCGAACGTGGCGGCAAGCGCGGCAAAACGACTGGCGTGGTTCTTCATATGAGGCTCCTCGGGTTGATGGTGGCAGCGACGGCGCCGAACGCGCGGGATGCGACGGCGGGCGAGTTCGCTGATTCCTGCAGCAGCGATCTTAAGCCGTTCCATTTGTTCTATCCAATATAAAATTCAATCCTTATCAATATAAAAATCGACCTAATAGGGAAAGCCATGGCGCTCTATTCGCGACAGATGCTCGCCTTCATGGCGGTGGCCCAAGAACTGCATTTCGGGCGGGCCGCACGGCGCCTGCATATGACACAGCCCCCGCTCAGCCAGCAGGTGCGCCTCTTCGAAGAGCGCGTCGGCGTCCCCTTGCTGGAACGCTCCACGCGCAGCGTGCGCCTGACCCCCGCCGGCGAGGCCATGCGCGACGCCATGCAGCGGATCATGGACGACGGCGAGGCAGCGATCGCCACCGCCCGTCGCGTCGCTACGGGCGAAGCGGGCTTGCTGCGCATGGGGTTCACGCCCACGGCGGCGTACCGGCTCGTTCCGACAGCGGTGGGCGCCTACAGAGAATATCGGCCGGACGTACAGCTCTCCATGACGGAAGCCGATACCGGGCACTTGCGCGCCCTGCTCGCGCAGGAAAGGCTTGACGTGGCCGTCATGCGCCATACGTCCGACAGCCAGGCGGAAGGACTGCACCTTGAACCCGTGGATACCGAGCCCCTGGTGGTGGCGCTGCCGTTGCGGCATGCCTGGTCATCCCGCCGCAGCATTCCCATCGAAGAACTGGCCGCTATGCCGCTCATTGGTTTCGCGCGCAGCACGTCAGCGTACTTTCACACGCTGCTGGCATCCTTGTTCGCACGGAATGGGCTGACGCCCGACTATGTCATGGAAAGCGTATTGCCCACACTCCTCGCGCTCGTCGAAGCCGGTATCGGCGCCGCCGTCGTGCCAGGGTCGGTCAGCGAACTACGCCCGGGCGGCGTAAAGTACCTCCCGCTCAAAGCGCGCCACACCTTGCGGTCTACCTTGTACCTGGCTTATAGGAAGGATGGAGTCAATCCTGCCGTTCCGGCTTTGTGCGAAGCACTGAGGCACGCGGGCACGGCGGCTAACGAGGTCGGCTAGCGCAGTGTGGTTTGAAGTAGCGCACCACGGCACCGTATGGCGTCTTCTTTATGTGCCTCTCGCTTTCTAAGAAGTCATTGTCTCAAGTTACCTTGAATCGAAAAAGACGGGACGGGGTCACCCCGAGCAAGCGCCGTCAAGGCTAGAATGGGCACCATCGCCCACTTTCTTCTACTCGACCAGTGGTTAACCGCAAACCAAAAGAATTATCCAAGCCGCCTTCCCGCATCGACCTGCGACATCTTATCTTGTGGATGTGTCTGTTCTTTGTAATCGTGGCCGTAGGCAACAGTCTGCACGCCGCCTACCGGGTTCAGCATGGCTTGTTACTTCAGCATAGTGCGGACACGAACCGCGATTACGCCGGCAGGCTGGCGCAATTAGCGGATTCGTTTCTTAGAAAATCGGCTCAAGCCATTGAAGCCGCTGCGCTTGACGTAGCTGAAAGCGGGCTGGATCCTGCAGTCATACGCAAGGAGCTCGACCAGCTTGCCAGCATTACTGATGCCTTCAATACCATTATCGCAGTGGACTCATCAGGAAAGATAACCGCCGCCAGGCCTGAAAGCGAATTCTCGGTGGGCGCCGGGCTTCAGGCTTTTCAAGCTCGGCAGCTGCTTGATGCGAAGGAGGCGACAGCAATCAGTGGCGCCCTCAAAGGTCCGGGCGGCCAGTGGCTGAGCATCATTGCCCATCCGATATTTTCGCCCCATGGCAGCTATGCCGGTTTTGTCGGCGGCGCAGTTCACTTACAAGGCTCCAGCGCATTGCAGAACGCGCTGGACCAACTGCATTATCAGGACGGATCCTATTTCTACATCGTGGACGAGAAGGGGACGATTGCATACCACCCGAACCAGCGTCTAATTGGACTTTCGCTTAAAGACACGCAACCTGTTCAGATGGTGCTGCGCGGACAGGCCGGCACGCAACGGGTGGACGATACTGATTCGCATGGACAGCTCGTCAGCTACGCACCAATATCGTTCGCGAACTGGGGTGTTGTTACCCACCGGCCTATCGAGGTCGCGTTATCCAATATTGCCGAACTGCTCTTGAAGACGTTTTACTATTCGCTGCCGTTGTTGGGCATTAGCCTGCTGGCCATTTGGTGGCTGTCGCGATTTATCGCTTTTCCTTTGCGTGAGCTTGCTGAAGTCGCAGCCAATATGGACGACCGAGCCAACTTTTCACGTATTTGCTTCATCAAGAGCTGGTACGTCGAAGCGGCCATGATCCAAAAAGCTTTGATGCACAGCTTCTCTGCGGTCAGCAGCCGGATTCGAAAACTCCGCGTGGATGGTTCAACCGACCCACTCACCGGCCTAATCAACCGCAGGGGCCTGGACATAGCGATCGATAAACTGACGAGAACGGCACAGACTGTGGCCGTTGTGATGATCGACCTTGATTACTTTAAAGCTGTCAATGATAAGTTTGGCCATGCCGTTGGCGATGAAGTACTTAAGGCCATTTCTGTCTTGATTATGGCCGAAGCACGTAGGGAAGATGTTGTTGCCCGCATGGGTGGTGAAGAATTCGTTATCTTATTGCCTGAAACAGACATCGAGGCGGCAATGCGTTTCGCGGAACGATTACAGTCCACCATAGAAAGAGCGTCCTTCGATAACGTAGGAAGAGTAACCATCTCCCTTGGAGTTGCTTGTTATCCCACGCATGGCGACGATATTCACGAGTCGCTGGTTCGGGCAGACGCCGCCCTTTACCGCGCAAAGGCGGCCGGGCGCAACTGCTTACGTATGGCGTAGCGCCTTCCCTCCATGTCCCAAATGGTTTCGAGACAGCCAGACGTAGCCGAAGATCTCTCTGCACAGCGGAGAATCAATGCTTCAGATCAGCCTGGGATGGCGCAAGGCCGGACAGTATGGCGGTCATCAGCAGGTCGGGTCCGTGATTGTGATCATTGCCACCCCGCTCTTCGTTACTGCGCTGCCAATGATTCAGCATACGTCCCAAGACGTCACCCGCCGCAGCGTTCGCAGACTGAACGTTATCATCATCCGAGTCGCCCCGACGATAAATGGTGTTCCCGTTCTTTATCGTTTGGCTCACTTTCACTTGATGCAAGGTTTCCGGATCCACTACCGTCGGGTCCTTGGAAAGAATCACGAAATCAGCGAGCTTGCCACGCTCGATAGAACCTTTTGTGCTTTCCTCGAAGTGTTGGTAGGCCGGCCAGATCGTCATGGCTTTAAGGGCCGTCATGACATCCACCCGTTGGTCCGGCCCCAGAATGTCGCCAGAGCGCGTGCGACGCGTGACTGTCGCCGAGAGCACACGCATGGAATCCGGAAAAGCGACCGGCGCATCGTGATGGGTCGAAAACATCATGCCCCTTTCGCGCACCCAGCCTGTAGGTGAAATATTATCGGCATTCACGGGGCCGACGGTACGATCACGATGCCAATCGCCCCAATAGAAGGTATGCATGGGAAACACGGATGGAAATATATCTACCTCATCCAGGCTGACAACCTGGTCTTTACGTAGAAACTGACCGTGAATCAGTACAGCACGGCGATCCTTGGATGGATATTTTGCTTTCGCTGTTCTGACGGCAGCCAATAGCAGATCGGAGGCAGCTTCGCCATTTGCGTGAGTAATGATCTGCACATCGTTGGCGAACGCCCACTCTATTGCATCGAAGGTTTCATCCGACGTGACGGCCGAGTATCCGCGATAATCAGCGCGATAGCCGGTGGGCGGATTGTAATAGGGGCGATCCCGAAATGCGGTGAAACCTTGTGGGGAACCGTCTATAGTCAGCTTCGCCCCACCGACTCTGAAGCCATCGGTATATGTCTGACTGACGTTCTTGAGGATAAAGTCGCGATTTTCCATTACATCCACATATGTCACCACATCGATGGGGATACGCCCCGCTTTTGCCGCGGCCTGCATCAAAGGCACGATCGCAGAGGTTGCCCGCCCCTCTTGACCGGTTGTGTATCCATACTGGCTGAGCAACTGCGTACCCTGCTCGAACAATGACTGCGCCTGGGCTGCGGTCATCTTGCTGAACTGTTTCGCCAAAGACACAAAAAATGCCGCCTCTTCCAGTATGCCGTTGGGCTCCTGCGAGTTGGCATCACGGCGGATGATACCGCCCTCAGGATTGGCCGTGTCCGCCGTGATTCCGGCCAGTTCCAGAGCCTTGCTGTTCATAACGCCAAGGTGTCCGGACTGATGGATTATGAGCACTGGCACATCGTTGGAAACAACGTCCAGATCCCTTCGGGTAGGATGTCTTTGCTCAGCCAGCTGGGCATCATCGTAGCCAAAGCCCATAATCATGCCGATAGCTTTCCGGGTGTCGCCATGGTCTTTCGACCATTTCTCAAGCGTCTTTTGCAGGCTACCGATGTCTGTGACACTACCGTCAGGCGCAGATAAAAGGTTGGCAGAAATAGCTTGAAGCCCGATCATGAATGCATGGCCATGCGCATCGACGAACCCGGGCAGCAGAGTTCGCCCTGCCAAATCCTGCATCGTCGTCTCTTTACCTTTGTATTGCTGGACCTCGTCAAGGGATCCCAAAGCAAGAATCTTTCCGTCTTTCACGGCAACGGCCTCAACGCGGGGCTGGTCGTCATTCATGGTCAGCACCGTGCCTCCTGACCAAATCTGATCTGCCGCCTCCGCACCTATGGCGGCTTGGCTCAGTAACAGGGTGCCTAACAATGTAGCCAAGCTACGGATCGCAATACTAGCCGTCCGTTCCAATTTCGTTTCTTTTTGACGCATAATGTCTCCCTTGCAACAATGAACCGTAACACACTTCACTTGGATCAGGCGGCCTTCCGGGACGCGGCTTCTCGCTGACGCTTGGCCTCCTCCAGCAAATAAACCTGGTAGTCGTCCAGATCACCTTCGAAGTCTTTTACTCCGCCTTGCGCCACCAGCCAGAACTCATCACAGACGGATCGAAGCAAGGCTCGGTCATGACTGACCAGCATCACCGAGCCCTCGAACTCGTTCAAGGCCACGCTCAGGGCTTCGCGGGTAGCCAGGTCCAGGTGGTTGGTCGGCTCGTCCAGCAACAGCAGGTTGGGACGCTGCCAAACGATCATGCATAAAACCAGGCGTGCTTTTTCGCCGCCGCTCATGCTGCCCACGGGCTGCTTGACCATGTCGCCGCTGAAGTTGAATGTGCCCAGGAAATTGCGCAGCCCCTGTTCGCGGCAATCCGTAGCGCTGGGGCGCACGCTGGCCGGCGTGTCGCGCGCCAGGCGGATCATATGCTCCAGCGGATTGTCGGCAGGCCTGAGGACATCCAGCTCCTGCTGCGAGAAATACCCAATATTCAGGCCTTTTCCTGTGATGATTTCGCCGCAGATCGATGGCAGTGCGCCGGCAATGGTCTTGACCAGCGTGGATTTGCCTTGCCCATTGGCGCCAAGGATGCCGATGCGCTGTCCTGCCAGGACGGAACGCTTGATGTTCTGCACGATGACCGTAGGCTTTGGGTCGTCCGACGCATCGTCCGGCGGAGGATAGCCACAGCTGGCCTCCGACATCGATAGCATGGGATTGGGCAGGCTGAAAGGCTCTTTGAACCCGAACTGGAACTCGGCGTCGGCCAGGACAGGCGCAATCTTCTCCATGCGCTCGAGCGCCTTGACGCGGCTCTGAGCCTGCTTGGCCTTGCTGGCTTTCGCTTTGAAGCGGTCAATGAACTTCTGCAGGTGGGCGACTTTTTCCTGCTGCTTGGCGTGTGCGGCCTGTTGGAGCACCATCTGTTCAGCCCGCATATCCTCGAACTTGCTATAGTTTCCACCGTAGCGGACCAGCTTGCCTTGGTCTATATGCAAGGTGACATTCGTGACGGCATCCAGGAATTCCCGATCATGGCTTATGACCACCATCGTGCCGGCATAGCCCTTGAGCCAGGCTTCGAGCCAGACCAGCGCGTCCAGATCCAAATGGTTGGTCGGTTCATCCAGCAACAACAGATCCGACGGGCACATCAGCGCGCGCGCCAACTGCAGGCGCATGCGCCATCCACCCGAGAAGCTGTTTACCGGCCGTTCAAGCTCGGCTGCGCTGAAGCCGAGTCCCAGAATCAGCGCCTGCGCCCGAGAAGGGGCATCGTGTGCTCCGGCGTCGTGCAGCGCCATATAGGCGTGGGCCATGCGCATACCATCGTCGCTGGCTTCCGCTGCGGCGACCTCGGCTTGCGCCGCCTGCAGGAGGGTATCGCCCGCCACCACGAAATCCGTCGCACTTTGTTCGGTTTCGGGCATGTCCTGTGCTACCTGCGACAAGCGCCACTGCGTCGGCATGGAAAACTCACCGCCGTCCTCGTGCAGTGTGCCATTGAGCACTGCGAACAAGGAGGACTTGCCCGCGCCATTGCGGCCAACCAGGCCCGCCTTTTCACCGGGGTTCAGGGTAATGGAAGTTTGGTCGAGCAATATTTTGCTGCCGCGACGCAAGGTCACGTTTTTTAAGATAATCATTAAGGGTAGGTCTGCGCGGGACGCGGCGGGAGCCGCTAGAGGGGGGGCAAAAATTGTAGCATTTGCCCGTTTTGTTCCGTATATTGGGTAGAGCGCACATGGCGCAAGTTAAAGCAAGGAACACCTATGAAAAAGAAAAGCAAGCCAGATCCGGACGAAGTCGCGCTCATCGAATGGTGCATCGAAGTAGAAGGTTTCCTGGTGGCCGGCGGTGCAACGTTGCGTCAAGCACAGGAACACATCGAAGAGCAGGCGGAATGGTTTACGGACCAGTTTTATAACGGACTGACGCCTGAAGAAGCGGCCGCAGAAGCGTTGAACTGATTACGGCGAATTCAGCGCAATCGGCTCTGCGCCGATGCCCATCGTCTTACTGCGCGCTGGCATCCGCCACGGCACGCAAGTCGCCCGCTACACCGTTAAGGATGAGCGCTCCGCTGTCGTCAAAGTCGAATCCGCGCACCGCCAGCAAATGCTGCGTAAATTGTTGCTCCGACTCCAATTGCGCTGGTGGGCACGCCATTCGAGTGCTGGCAACTTTGTCTATGACCAAGCCTTCTCCGGTCAAGCCATAAGCGCCAAAAAAACGATTGCATCCCGTACTGCCCGCAATCTTGCCGTCCGTCAGGAATGAAATCCAGGTCGACGGATCGGTTGCGACCTGCTTGCCGGACATCTCGACCACTTTCCAGACAGCGCCTTGCAGCAGACGCGACGGATCCCCACCGCAGCCCTGCCGGGACTCGCCTTCCTCTTGCAGAGTAACGCGCTGCGGCCGCGGCATGCCGCTCATGCTGTCGACACAGATACCGTCATCCACGCGTAGACGCAATGCCTTTTGTCCATCGCCTCCGCCTATTGTCTGGCCGTCAGGCCGCGTCTCGAGCACCTGCGCATCGACCGCGCGCGGCGGCTTGCCGGGTTCGCGCAACGTCAGTTGCCATCCATCGTAGTCGACGGCCCAGAATGGCTCGTTGCCCGAAGCCCGGAAAGGCGGAATCACGGTACCCGCGGGCGCGCACTGAGGCAGCGCTTCACCCGACCATATGACCGTGGCCAACGGCCCCTTGCCCCAGAACTGAGTGTCGGGATCCCCTGGCAATTGGTAGCGCGCGCCCGACGCGGCGATCACTGGTGCGAGGATCCGACTCTCGCCCCGTACAACCACTTCCATTGACGTTCCGACCAGACGCGCCTGGATAGGCAATCGCGCGCAATACAGAGTTTGAAATGGATGTGTCGCCTCTGTGGTTTCGGTAATCCGGAGAGCGCCGGAAGGCGCCGCGTGGACGGTATGTGCCGCCATAAAACTTACCACGGCAATACCGTGAAGCAAGCATTTGCTGCGACGGGCAGCTCGTGCTGGATTGGCTTGGGGATTTGACCGTGCAATCATGCGCCTATGTGTCAACAAGAAGTGATCGGACAACAATCATAAAGAGTGGTCACGCCCCTTGCAAGGTGGCTCCGCCGACCGCAGGAAACAACCATGAAATGACCAACGCCCAATCTCAATGATGTCAAATATGATGTAAAATTACATCTCTTTTGATGATTTAGTTTTGGAGGGACGTATGCGCACCACAGTCACCATCGATGATCAACTATACGAGCGGGCACTGGAAGTAGCGGATCCCGACATGGACAAAGCAGACCTCTTTCGCGTGGCGATCAAGACCTTTGTACGGGTACAGTCTGCCAAACGGCTGGCGCGCTTGGGCGGCAAGGCGCCAGCAATGCAAGACATTCCCCGTCGACGCGAGGCTATCGAAGCATGACTGGCGTGTTGGTCGACACCTCTGTATGGATCAGTCACTTCAAGCATGGAAACGATAGCCTCGTGCATCTACTTGAACAAGATTTGGTATTGACGCATCCCCTGATCATCGGGGAAATCGCCTGTGGCACACCACCCAACAGACTAGAGACCTTGGCTGATCTGGCCGGCTTGCGCCAAAGCCAACAAGCCTCGATCCAAGAAACCATGGCGCTAATAGAATCCAGGCGCCTATACGGTATGGGATGCGGCCTGGTCGATATGCTACTGCTTGCCTCTACCTTGCTCACCCAAGGCGCTGAACTTTGGACGCTAGACAAGCGACTGAACGCGATTGCCGAGCGCGTCGAGGTACGGCACCGACCGATCAGCCATTAAAGATGGCCCACTAAAGTGGTCAAAAAATATACGCCGAAAATACCGCCTTTTTTGCGCGCATCATCCGCTCGAGGGGAGCCGTTGTGCAATTCAAAGCACCATCTAACCGAAATGCCAGTCAACAGACACTCGCGCTTCAGAGCGATTTCGGCGATTTGGATTAGGGTGGCGTTTGATCCGACGCGTCGAGCACCACAAGACAGCGGAACGTACGCTCCTCAAGCTGCCGAACCCGCATAGAGGATATGGAACTTGCGAAGCAAAATGCTGTCATATATGCTATCAAACATGACAGTGATAGTCCTGGATACCAACGTATTTGTCTCCGCCCTTCGATCAGAAGGTGGCGCTGCACGTGAAGTACTGCGTCGTATTCTGCATGGCATGTATTTGCCACTATTTGGCAATGCCTTATGGCTGGAGTACGAAGACCTGATTAGTCGCCCCGTCTGGACGGACATAACCACCGCCCAGGAGCGTCGAGAGATTCTGGCCGCGCTGGCCCAAGCCGGGCGCTGGGTGTCGGTCTATTACGGCTGGCGGCCAAATCTACCCGACGAAGGCGATAATCACCTTATTGAACTGGCCATTGCCGGTGGAGCACAGGCCATTATTACGCACAATGTCCGCGATGTGGCACGCGGAGAGCTGGCCTGGAAAGAGCTGCGGGTACTGACACCCGCACAGTGTTTGGAGAATCTGTGATGAGCACACTGACCATACGTTTGCCGGACGATACCGCTCAGCGTCTGAAAACCTTGGCGCAGTCGCGCGGCCTTAGCGTCAACAAGCTGGTCGAAGAAATGAGCGCCCAGGCCATTGCGGCATTCGACGTGGAAATGCGCTTCAAGACGCTGGCAGCCGCTGCTGATCGCGAGAAAGCCCTTGCGATCCTTGATCGGCTGGACGATGCAAAGTAAGGAGTCTCAATGCCATTCGAAGGAAGTTGTCATTGTGGGGCTATTCAATTCAAAGTTGACGCTCAGCTGCCCACCAAGGCCATTAGTTGCAATTGCTCTCACTGCCGACGAAAAGGGTTGTTGTTGTCCTTCTTTCCCGCAGAGCAATTCGTATTGATGCAGGGTGAAGAAACCCTTCGCTCCTATAGGTTCAACACGCACAAAATCGAACATCGGTTTTGCCAGGACTGCGGCACCGAACCCTTCGCCTATGGAGCTAACCCGGACGGCTCTGCAGTTCGCGCCGTCAACCTACGCTGCGTACCGTCAATCAACCTGGATGCCCTGGAACTCCAGCACTACGATGGTGCGAAAGCATGAAGGCAGTGATCCAACGTGTCAGCCAAGCCTCCGTGTCTATTGACGACCTTATCGCGGGCCGCATCAGCAAAGGATTGCTGGTGCTGATTTGTGCCGAAACGGCTGATACCGAATCGACCGCCGACCGCTTGCTGGCCAAGCTGCTCAAATTGCGCGTTTTCAGTGATGCAGCGGGCAAGATGAACCGCAGCATTCAGGACGTTGAAGGCGGTTTGTTGATTGTCAGCCAGTTCACACTGGCCGCCGATGTCTGGGGCGGCAACCGGCCCGGCTTCACCGGCGCAGCCGACCCCAAAACCGGTGAAAGACTATACGACTATTTTGTGCAAGCAGCCCGCAAATTGCATCCGATTGTGGAAACCGGTGTCTTTGGCGCAAATATGCAAGTCAATCTGGTCAACGACGGCCCCGTCACGATTCCGATCCAGCTATAGCTGCCGGCCGTGAACCAGAAGCAGCCAGTTGCCAAACTACGGAGAGCCACTCCGATGCCGGAGTCTTCAGGTAGGGGCGTCCATTCCATTGAAAATGGGGAAGAGCCAAAAAGAGAAATTCTGGTGGGCGGTACTGGGTTCGAACCAGTGACCCCTGCCGTGTGAAGGCAGTGCTCTACCACTGAGCTAACCGCCCGATCGCCTGCTGAACAGCTGGCTGCGGGATGAAGGTCGACATTCTAGCATAAACGCGCCACATCTCGGTGCCCATTCCTTCTATGTCTTATCCGCTACGGCCTTCTTCGCCCCCAGCCGCACACCCGACCGGTCAGCAACATTATTCAAATGACCGCGCATCGCCAGGCCGGCTTTCTGGGGCGACCCCGTGGCCAAGGCTTCGATTACCTGCATGTGCTCATGTATCGGCTCATTCACCCGGGCGGGGTTGGCGAATGCCACTTGCCGGCTGCCTTCCACGACGTCTTCGATGCCCGCTAGGATATCCAGCAGCAGCGGGCTGCCCGCCAGTTCGAATAGACAGGCATGAAAAGCATGGTCGCCTTCGGCCATGGAAACCAGGTCGCCGACGTCGGCGGCGGCCTGCATATGCCTGACGGTTCCTCGCAAGCGTTCCAGCCCCGATTCGGTAATGACGCTTGCGGCGAGCATGGCGGCGAGTTCTTCCAATTGCGCTCGCACCAGGTAGACATCGCGCAAAGCGTAGCGCCCTTGAAAAGGCCAGCGGCCGTAGGCGCTGCCCAGGCCGGCTTCGCCCGGCTCGGCAATGAATACGCCCCGCCCGGCCTCGCTGCGCAGCAGCCCCAGTCCTTCCAGCATGGTGATCGCCTCGCGCAGCGACGCCCGGCTGACGCCCATTTCCTCTGCAAGCTGGCGCTGTCCGGGAAGTTTTCCCGTAGCGGCCCAGTCCTTGCTTCTTATGCGCGCCTGCAGTTGCTGGGCAATGTTCTTGACGACGGTGACGGGAGATTTCGACATGGTAATGGGCACCAATATATTGACAGCTCAAGCAAGCCTGTGCATTATGGCACCAACTGGTCATACCAGTCAGGCCAGAACACCAGATGTCCAATAATATCTTCCAAGGAGGGGGCAGTCTGTGTTGTCAGATATTATCCAGCGCTTCGCCCAGATCGCGGACCATCAGGCGATCCTGACTCGCTATCCTTTCCCGGACAGGCGCCAGGCCTGGCTCGATCGCCTGCAACTGAATATTCCCGAACTGCAATGTCTGGATGCGCTCTCCGAAGCCGGCGGGGCGCAGTATCAAGCCCCGGCTGTGGATGTTCGCCCGAAAGGAATCGCGCCGCAAGGCGATGCCCAAGGCATCGCCGCCATCGCCGAGGCAGCCAGGCGCGAGCCCGGCGGCATACAGACCCCCGCACAACTGGCCCTGCAATCCGCCCAAGCGCATTCCAACCTGCACGCTTTCATTGAACTGGCCGGCGAAACGCAAATCGCCGAACAGGCCCAGGCCGCCCGGGAGCGCTTCCAGGATGGCCTTCAGGTGCCTTTGCTTGCCGTCCCCGTCGCGGTAAAAGACTTGATGTCGGTGCGTGGGTTCCATCTTACCGGCGGCTCGGGCGGGCCAACCACCGGGGCAGAGGCCACCGACGCGGTCGCCGTCCAGCGCCTGCGGTCGGCAGGCGCCATCATCGTGGGCACGACAAATCTCCATGAACTTGCCTACGGTATTACCAGTGTCAACCCGCATTTTTCCGCGGTGGTGAATCCGCGCAGCGCCGACCATATTCCCGGAGGATCCAGCGGGGGCTCTGCTGCGGCAGTCGCGGCGGGCATCGTACGGGCCGCGATCGGCACGGACACCGCGGGCTCCATCCGGATTCCCGCCGCATGCTGCGGCGTGGTGGGCTTTAAGCCCACTTACGACGCCATTTCCCGCCAGGGCGCCATGGACCTCGGCCCTACGCTCGATCATCTCGGTCCCATCACGCAATCGGTCGATGACTCCGCCCTGCTGTTTTCCGTCATGGCCGGCCTCCCGGCTCAGGTGCCCGAGCGCCTGGCGGATCTCCAGGGCGTGCGCGTGGGCATACCGCGCCGCTATTTCTTCGAGCCCTTGGCGGCGGACGTAAGCCGCGCCATGGATGCAGCCATCGCACGGCTGAAGGCCGATGGCGCCGAACTCGTGCACATCGATATTCCCGGCGTGCAGGAAGCGTCCGCCCTGCAGTTCGCCACACTGTGCAGCGAAGCCACGGCCATCCACTGGGAACGGCTGCTGGCACGGCCGGACTCGCTGGGCGAAGACGTCCGGGTGCGACTGGAAATCGGTCAGCTGTTCCCCGCCATCTGGTATACGCGTGCCCAAGGCGCCCGTAAGTCGCTGGCACAGAATTTCCAGTCTGCCATGCAGGGTATCGATATTCTGCTCACCCCCACTTTGCGCACCACCGCGCCGCCCAACGGCACCAAATCCTTGCAGGTGGGCGACACCCAAATGCCCTTGCATGCGGCGGTCACCAGCCTGACGCTACCTTTCAATCTCACGGGCATGCCGGCCATCAGCCTGCCTTGCGGCACCGGCGACAACGGCCTGCCCGTGGGCTTGCAACTGGCTGCGCTGCATAACCACGACTGGCGGCTGCTCGCCGTGGCTGCACGCGCCGAATTACTGCTGAAAGACTCATATCAATAAAAGCGGCACCTTTCGACAACAGGAGGAGTTCCCATGAGACAGCTTCGTTTTTCGATGGCGGCGATTGCCGCGACACTGGCTGGAATGCTCTCGACGGCGCAGGCCGCCGAACCCATCGTCATTGGCGTAAGCATCGCCCAGTCGCCACCGGGCTCCGTCGTGCAGGGTACGCAGGTCAAGGACGGCGCCGAACTGATCGTGAAAATGGTCAACGACAAAGGCGGCGTCCTGGGCCGGCCGTTGAAGGTGGTATATGAAGACAATCAGGGCATCCCCGAAAAAGGCCGGGCGGCGGCCGAGAAACTGATTTCCCGCGACAAGGTGGTGGCCATCACCGGCGGCCACCAAAGCTCCGTGTGCCTGGCGGAAATCGAGGTCGCCCACCGCTATAAAGTTCCTTACGTCAATACCAACTGCTGGTCGGACGACGTGCGCACCAAAGGCTATCCCGAGGTCTTCAATCCCGGCAACTACAACACGCGTGTTTCTTCCGCCATGGCCGAAACCATTGCCGCCATGAAGGTGAAAGACGTCGTCGTGTTCGCCGAGAACACCGACTACGGCATCGGCCAGGCCAAGATTCTCGGCCAGTTCATGGAAAAGGTGGCTCCGCAGACCAAGTACAAATACATTGCGCTGGACCGCGCGGGCAAGGATTTCACGCCCGCCGTGCTGCCGCTGCGTGCCAGTCCGCCCGAAATGGTCGTCAACATCATGCTGCCGCCCGCGGCCTACATCCTCATGAACCAGCTGTACGAGCAGGGCATCGCGCCCAGCGCCAAAACCTGGTTCTACGACGGCGCCGGCATCGCCGACTATCCCGACTTCTGGCAAAACGTGAAGGAGGCGGGCAAATACATGCTGGCGTTCGGCCTGTACCATCCCAAGATGCCCATGCCCGAAATCGGCCAGACCATCGCCAAGACCTATCAGGAACAAGCCAAGCACGAGCCGAACCGGCTCATCTTCCAGGGCGCGGACTCCGTGCTGCAAATCGTGCGGGCCATCGAAATGGCCAAGTCGACCGACAGCCAGGCCATCATCAAGGCCCTCCAGGATATGGAGTACGAAGGCGTGCGGGGCAAATTCCGCTTCTCTCAAGAGCCCGGCTACACCTATCAGCAATGGGTCGACATTCCCTATGTCACTTACCAGCTGACCGAAGTCGATCAGCCCTTGAGCAAGACCACGCTCATCCAGGCCACCGGCCAACAGCTGCAAACCGACCTGCTGGTCAAGCCTTCCAAGTAACGCAGTCCATCCATGTTCCGATCGTAGTCTTTGCCGGGGCGGCGGTCCGCCCCGGTTTTCCGGAGACTCCCTGTGCTGGCGCTCGATCTTTTCGTCAATGGTCTGATCATCGGCTTGTACTACGCCTTGATGGCGGTAGGATTAGCCATGATTTTCGGCATCCTGAAAGTCGTGAACTTCGCCCACGGCGAATTCTATATGGTGGGCGCCTATACCTATACGCTCATCGCTCTGGGCCTGGGCGTGTCGCCTTGGCTCGCCCTGCCGGTCGCTGCGCTGGCCGGTGCCGCCATCGGTTGGCTCACGGAACGCTGGCTGATGCGCCCACTGTATAGTGGCTATGGCTCATGGGGTCTGATGAAAGACGAATACGCCGTGGTCGTCACCTTCGGCCTGTCGCTGCTGCTGATCAATCTTTTCGACAAGGTCATCGGCCCCTATCCGATGCGCGGCCCCGCGCTGTCCGACGTCACCCGCATGAGCCTCGGGCCTTTCATGATGAGCGGCCAGAAGCTGATCACCGCGGCCATGGCCATTGCGCTGATCGTCGCCCTGGCGTTGTTCATCAAGCGCTCCATCTGGGGACGCCAAATCCAGGCCGTGGCGCAGAACCGCCTGGGCGCATCCATTGCCGGCATCAATACGGCACGCGCCAGCAGCATCGTGTTCATGGCTTCAGGCGTGTTGGCCGCCATCGCAGGCGCCCTGCTCGCACCGGTCATCAACCCGTCGCCCGACGTCGGCGTATTTCCGGCGGTCAAGTCCTACGTCATCGTCGTCATCGGCGGCATGGGATCCATACCCGGAAGCATACTTGCCGCGCTGCTGCTGGGCGTGATGGAAAGTTTCGCCGCAGTGTATTTGTCCTACGACTACCGCGACACCTACGGACTGGTGCTGCTCATATTGATTCTGCTGTTCCGTCCGCAAGGCTTGTTCGGTGAACGCGCGCGCGAGGTCTGAAGCCCCGCCAACGACAACAGGCAGCAAGCTGCCTTTCTTTCAACGTTAACGGGTCCCAAGCCATGCCGACTCCTAGACATCCCAATCTGCATTCCAGCAAGCTGCGCAGCGAATTGCTGCTCAGCCTGCTCGTGCTGGCGGTGCTGGCCGCGCTGCCGCTCGTCGTGCATTCAACCTACTGGCTCGGCGTGCTCATCGTCAGCATGTACTTCGCAATGATGGCCTGCGGCTGGAATCTGCTGGCCGGCTACACGGGCCAGTTCTCTCTGGCACCGGCGGCATTCGCCATGCTGGGCGGCTACGCCACCGGCTTGTTCGCCCATCACCTGAACGCACCGCTATGGGTCGGCTTGCCCATGGCCATCGTGATTCCAGGCCTGGTCGGCCTGGTGCTGGGTCGCATCGTGCTGCGCCTGTCGGGCGCTTATCTGGCGCTTACTACCTTGTCGTTCGCGGAAATCCTGCGCCTTGTCATCTACAACTCCATCGACTTCACGCGTGGCGACCAAGGGCTGAACGTGCCCAGCCTGACCGACGACCGGCTGGCCTATTACTACATTTTCCTGGGCGCCCTGGTGTTGGCGGTGGCCATCGTCTATTACGTGTTGCGCCTGCCGGCCGGCCGTTTCCTGCAAGCCATACGCGACGACGAAATCGGCGCGGCCAGCAGGGGCATCGACGTCGTGCGCTACAAGACTCTGGCCTTCCTGATCAGTTGCGCCATTTGCGGGTTCGCCGGCGGCCTGTACGGCACATTCGCCCGGCTGGTCAGCCCGGAACTGGGGCTGATCGCCCAAACCGGCCTGGTCATCGCCATGGTGGTCATCGGCGGCATGGGCACGCTTGTGGGGCCGCTCATCGGCGCCATGCTCGTCTACACCGCCTCCGAGATCCTGCGCGATGTGGGCGGCATACAAATGATCGTCTTCTCCCTGCTCGTGATCATCTTCGCGCGCTTTTTCCGGGAAGGCCTGTGGGGCCTGCTGCGCCGCTTCCTGGGCCGCCATACCGCAACGCAAAGGAAAACAGTCTGATGGCACTGATGCAGATTCAAGGCATAGAAAAGCGGTTCGGCGGGCTGCGCGCCGTGGATGGGGCAAGCATGGAGGTCCATCAAGGCGAACTGCTCGGACTGATCGGCCCCAATGGGTCCGGCAAGACCACTTTACTGAACGTTCTCTCGGGCCATCTGCCGGCGGATGCCGGCTCGGTGACACTGGACGGTAAAAACGTGCTGGGACTCAACCCTACCCAACTGACACGCCTGGGGGTGCTGCGCATGTTCCAGATGACGCGGGTCTTCAACCGCATGAGCGCGTTCGACAACCTCATGGTGTGCGGCTTGGCCCTGGGGCTGAAAGAGCCCGACGCCCAAGAACGCGCCGAGCGCTTGCTGGATGAACTGAAGCTCAGCCATGTGATGTACTTGGATGCCGGCCAGCTTTCGGGCGGGCAGCGCAAGCTGCTGGAGTTCGGCGCCTGCTTCATGGTCCCGCCGCGCATCGCCCTGCTCGACGAGCCTTTCGCCGCGGTCCACCCCATCATGAAGGAAACCATGTCGGAATTCATCCGCCGGCGCAATGCGGCGGGCCAGACCTTCGTTCTGGTCAGCCACGACATGCCGGTAGTTGTCGACCTGTGTCCCAGATCCGTCTGCATGAATGCCGGGAAGGTGCTGGCGGAAGGCAAGACACACGACGTCCTGCAATCGCCGGCCGTCATCGAGGCCTATCTGGGTGAAGAAACCGAGGAGCAAAGCCATGTCTGACGCGGCGCTTGAGCTGGATGGCGTCACGTCGGGCTACATGGGCGACATCGACGTGCTGCGCAATGTGTCGCTGACCATCCTGCAGGGGCACATCAGCGGCCTCATCGGCCTGAACGGCGCCGGCAAGTCAACGCTGTTCAAGACCATCTACGGCTTCCTGAAACCAAAGTCCGGCACCATACGCCTGCAAGGGCAGGACATCTCCGGACGAGAACCCCACACCCTGATCGATGATGGGCTTTGGTACATACCGCAGGAATCCAGCCTCTTTCCCTATCTCACGGTGGAAGAGAACCTGCTCCTTCCATTGCAGGGCCGCCGCGCGCGCTATGGCGACAGCATGGCCAGCCGCCTGGAAGACACGCTGCAGAAATTTCCCGTGCTGCGCGAGAAGCTCCGATCACAGGCGGGCGACTTGTCGGGCGGCCAGCAAAAATCACTGGAGTTCGCCAAGGCCTACATGGTCCAGCCCCGGGTCTGCCTGATCGACGAACCCAGCATCGGGCTTGCACCGAAAGTGGCAATGGAGGTGTTCCAATGGATCAGGGCGTTCGCCGGCTCCGGCATGGGCATCCTGCTGGTCGATCACAACGTGCGGCGGGTCGTGGCGATGTCCGACCACATCTATGTGCTCAGCCTCGGGGAAATCACCGCATCCGGCGCCCCGGAAGACTTCCAGGGCGATCTCCATGCCCAGGTCAAGGAATGGCTGGGGATCACGTTTTAGGGATGGGGTCAGACCCCGTACGGGGTCTGACCCCGCAAATCCGTTCTAGGGAATGGCCGGTCGTGGGGTCAGACCCCTGTGGGGTCTGACCCCGGCAGATCCGAGAAAGGGTCAGACCCCTGCGGGGTCTGACCCTAGGCCTGGGCTTCGGCGCCTCGCCAGACGCAGGGTTGACCCGCCGCCTTGTCCAGGTCGGCCAGGTATGCCTCGTGCGCCTGCAGTTCTTCCGCACTGGCCATAACCACCTGCAGGACCGACGCATCGAAGCGCTCGATGCGCATGCCCAGGCCGCCGCCGCTGGTCTCTTCGTTGAAATCCATCAACAAGGTGTCCTGGCCGCGCGTCATGGCCAGCCAGACATCGGCCAGGAGTTCAGAGTCAAGCAATGCGCCGTGCAGCGTGCGATGCGCGTTGGAAATGCCGTAACGCTCGCAGAGGGCATCCAGGCTGTTGCGCTTGCCGGGATGCAGTTCACGCGCGTGCAGCAGGGAATCGGTGATCTTGCCGCACAGGGCTTCGAAAACCGGCAACCCACAGCGGGCAAGTTCCGCGTTCAGGAACTTGACGTCGAATGCGGCGTTGTGAATGATGACTTCGGCATCTTTCACATACTCGACCAATTGATGCGCCACTTCCTCGAAGCGCGGATGAGCCGACAGGAACTCGGTCGTCAGGCCGTGCACGGCCAGCGCCTCGGGGTCGCTGTCGCGGTCCGGGTTCAAATACAAATGGAGATGGCGCCCGGTCAGGCTGCGGTTATCCATCTCGACACAAGCAAGTTCGACGATACGGTGGCCCTGGACGGGATCCAGGCCGGTGGTTTCCGTATCAAGCACTATTTGACGCATATAAATCCTGTTTCATTCCTTGCGCGCCGCCCGGACCGGCGATTCGCCGGCATCAGGCTTCGCGGGTTTCCAGCGATGGCGCCGCGTCGCCCGCCAGGGCCTGCGACGCCTTGGGCTTCACGGCCCCGGCGATCAGGGTGTAGGCCACCGGCACGACGAACAGCGTGAGCACCGTGCCCAGGCTCAGCCCGCCGACCAGTACCCAGCCGATCTGCTGGCGCGACTCGGCGCCGGCGCCCGTGGCGTAGGCCAACGGCAGGACGCCCAGCACCATGGCGCCCGTGGTCATCAGTATAGGCCGCAAGCGTAACACGCTGGCTTCCGTGACCGCCTCGAGCTTGCCCATGCCCTCGGCGCGCAGCTGCGTGGCGAACTCGACGATCAGGATGCCGTGCTTGGTGATCAGGCCCACCAGGGTGATCAGGCCGATCTGGCTGTAGATGGACAGCGTGCCGCCTGTCAGCCATAGCGCCAGCAGCGCGCCCGTCATGGAAAGCGGCACCGAGAACATGATGATGAGCGGATTGCGCCAGCTTTCGAATTGCGCGGCCAGCACCAGGTAGATGAAGGCCAGCGCCATCATGAACACCAGGTAGATGCCGCCGGACGAGTCGCGGAATTCCCGCGACTGCCCATCGAGGTCCAGCTGCACCGTGGGCGGGAAAACGTCGCGCGCCACGGTGTTCATATGCTCCAGCACTTCGCCCAGGGCGTAGCCCGGCGCGATGGAAGCCTGTACCTTGACCGCGCGCAGGCGATTGAAGTGATTGAGCGACTGGGGCGAAACCGTTTCGGCCACGCTCAGGAAGTTGGACATCTGCACCATGCTGCCGTCGGCGGTCCGGACGTAGATGTCGGAGATATCGGTCGGGTCGGCGCGATCGGCCTTCTTGACCTGCACGATGACGTCGTATTGTTCGCCGCTATCTCGAAAGCGCGTAACCTGGCGCCCGCCCAGCATGGACTCGAGCGTGCGCCCGACCTCGCCGACATCCACGCCCACGTCGGCCAGCTTGTCGCGCTGCACATCTACCCGCAGCTCGGGCGTATTGAGCCGCAGGTCGGTATCGATATTCTGCAGGCCCGGATAATCGCGCAGCTTGGCAATGAACTCGCCCACCATTTTGTCCATTTCGGGATACGAGACCTGGCTCATGACCACGAAATCGACAGGCTTGGAAGTAGCGCGCTGCCCCAGCGACGGCGGATTCGTGGGAAAGGCGCGTACGCCGGGCAGTTTCGCGAACTCGGGTTGGAGCTCGCGGGCGATCTCCTGCTGCGAACGCTCGCGCTCGTTCCAGTGCTTCAAGCGCAAGATGGCCATGGAATCCACCACCGTCGGGAAACCGATGATGGATTGATTGCCGGACGCCTCCGGCACTGCGCTGTACAGGTCTTCGATCTTCCTGATGCTGTTCAGCGAGTAATCGATGGTGGAGCCTTCCGGCCCGCTGACCACGCCGAACACCACGCCGCGGTCTTCGATGGGAGCGAGCTCGCTTTTGACGGTCTTGAACAGCACCACGCTGCCCAATGCCACCGCCAGCCCAAGCAGCAGGACGATCACCCGATGCCGGAGCGCGCGGGCCAGGCCGCGGCGATAGGCGTTGGTCATCCCTTCCAGGATATTTTCCACGAAGGTGTACAAGGCGCCATGGCCGGACTGATGCCGCAGCAGCGTGGAGCACATCATGGGTGTCAGCGTCAGTGCCACGAATCCGGATACCAGCACGGCGCCGGCGAGTGTCAGCGCAAATTCGATGAAGAGCCGGCCCGTGCGCCCCGTGGCGAAGGCCAGCGGCGCATACACGGTCACAAGCGTCAGCGTCATGGCGATGACCGCGAAGCCGATTTCCTTGGCGCCCAGGAATGCGGCCTCGAGCCGGGTCTTGCCTTCTTCTATATGGCGAAAAATGTTCTCGAGCACCACGATGGCGTCGTCCACCACAAGGCCGATGGCCAGCACCATGGCCAACAGCGTGAGCGTATTGATGGAAAAGCCGAAGGCATACATGATGCCGAAGGCGCCGATCAGCGACACCGGAATCGTGACGATGGGAATGATGCTGGCCCTGACGCTGCGCAGGAAGAAGAAGATGACCAGCACCACCAGGATGATGGCCTCGGCGACGGTATGGTAGACCGAATTGATGGACTCCTGGATGAAGATCGACGAATCGTAGGAAACATTGAGCTTCATGCCGCCGGGCAGGTTTTCATTGATGAGTTCGATCTCGTTGCGCACCGCCTTGGACAGATCGAGCGGGTTGGCCGTCGACTGCTTGGTCACGCCGATGGTCAAGCTGAGCTGCCCGTTGAAGCGCGCCATGACGCGGTCATCCAGGGGCCCGATCTGGACGTCCGCCACATCGCTCATGCGGACCGGATAGCTCTTCACCGTGGCGATCACCACGTTGCGGAACTGCTCGACCGTCTGCAAGTCGGTGGACGCCACCACCGAGAACTCGCGCTGCCGGGACTCGATGCGACCCGCCGGTATCAGCACGTTCTGCTGACGCAGCGCCGACTCGACGTCTTGCACCGTCAGCCCGTAGGCCGCCAGCTTGGCGCGATCGATATAGATGCGCATGGAAGGCAACTGCTCACCGAATACGCGGATTTCCGCAGCGCCGGGCAAGACCGACAGCCGCGTCTTGACGTAGCGGTTGATGTAGTCGGATGCCTCCATCTGCGAATAGTTGCCGGTGGTCACGCCGATGTAGACAATGGGAGTGGAATCCGCCTCGACCTTGCTGATGATGGGCTCGTCGATTTCGTCCGGCAGAAAACGGCGCGCGCGCGAAACCTTGTCACGGACATCCGCCGCGGCGGCGTCGGGATCCCGCGCCAGATCGAACTTCACGTTGATGAGACTGCGTTCCGAACGGCTACGGGACGTCATCACGTCCACGCCTTCCATGCCTGCCAGTTGATCCTCCAGGGGCTTGGTCACCTGGGATTCGACCACCTCCGGCGACGCCCCCTTGTATACGGTGACCACCGACACCACGGGTTCGTCGATGGCGGGGTATTCCCGCACCGTGAGACGGTCGTAGGAAATCAGGCCGATCAGCACGATGATCAAGGACAGGACGGTCGCGAAAACCGGTCGCTTGATGCAGATTTCAGACAAGACCATGGGGTGCTCCCGGTGTCAGGAAGAAGCGGGCGGGCTGGACGGCGGCAGGACTTCGACCGGATCGCCATCGCGGACCTTCTGCAGCCCCGAGACGACCACTTGATCGCCGGCCCGCAGTCCGTCCTGGATTTCCACGATGCCGCCGCGGCGCTGTCCCACTTTGACGACCACGCGCTTGGCCTTGCCGTCTTCAATACGATAAACATACTGCTCTTCGCCCGCCGGCACCAGCGCTGTTTCGGGCACCACGGTGACGAGCTCATCGGAAAACTGCAGCCGTACCCGGGCGAACATCCCGGGCCGCAGCTTGTCGTCGGCGTTGGGCACATCGGCACGCAGGAGAATCGACCTGCCCCCCACCTCGACCAGCGGACTGATGGCGCCGACCACCCCTTCGCGGGCCTGGCCCGGTAGCGCATCGAAGCTGAGCGCCAGCTTGCTGCCTTCCTTGACTTGGCCAAGGTACTGCTCGGGTATGCGGAAATCCACCTTGAGAGGATCGATGGACTCGATGGGCACGAGCTCGGCGCCGGGACTGACGTAGTCGCCCACCGATACATTGCGCAAGCCGATGAGTCCATCGAAGGGAGCGAGAATGACGGTCTTGTCCAGATTGGCCTGCGCCAGCGCCGCCGCCGCCTGCTGGACCTTGAGCTGGCTGGCGGACTCGTCGCGCGCCTGCTTGCTGATGAAGCCTTGCTTGCCCAGCTCGATTGCCCGCCGATACTGGCTATTGGCCAGGCTGAGGTTGGCCTGCGCCTGTTGCAACTGCGCCTTGGTCACGCTGTCGTCCAGCCGGATCAGCACTTGCCCCTTCTTGACCTTGCCGCCTTCGGAGAAATTGATTTCCGTGATCCGGCCAGTGATCTCAGGACGCAGCACGACGGAATCCTCTGAACGCAGGGTGCCGACGGCCGAGACGCCGCGCGGCATGGACACTTGTTGCACAGCCCTGGCTTCCACCGTGACTTTCGCCGGCGCGTCGGTGCTTGCCGATGTCATCGCAGGTTTGGCCGCGCTCTTGGCTTCGCGTTCGGCCCACCACTTGGAGCCCCAGGCGCCAAGCCCCACGCCAAGCGCCAGCACCAATATCAAACCTAATGTGGATTGTTTCATCGAAGTAACGACTTGGACTTATGGATTACGGACAAGGCTGCGACTGTAGCATCGTAATAAGTTTTATTGCATATTTTTATTGACAAATGTTTTACGCACGGTTTCAACGCCCAGGTTCGCGAGTTCGTCCGCGCGCTCGTTGCCAGGGTCGCCGGCATGCCCCCGCACCCATTGCCACCGCACATCGTGCTGTTGCACCAGCGCATCAAGCGCCTGCCATAGCTCGGCATTCTTGACCGGCTTGCGTTCGGCGGTGCGCCAGCCGCGCCGTTTCCAGTTGGCCAGCCATTCGCTCATGCCCTTCTGGACATATTGCGAATCCGTATGCACCACGACCTGGCAAGGCCGCTTCAATGCCTGCAAGGCCATGATGACGGCCATCAGTTCCATGCGGTTGTTCGTGGTGTCGGGCTCACCGCCGTAAAGAGACTTTTCATGCTTGCCCTGGCGCAGCAACGCGCCCCAACCGCCCAGACCCGGGTTGCCTTTGCAAGCGCCATCCGTCCAGATGTCGACCTGACTTGAATTTGTTGCCATATACCGCTTGAATATCGAGTTAAGAGACTGAGTCGTGCCGGCGTTCCGACATATGCGTGCTGGTCACCACCGCTTGCCGCGCCACGCGCTTGCGCGCCTTCTTCCATTTAGTGCCCACCAGGCGCATGCCGGCGACCCGCTTGACCGCCGAGACTACGTAGACGGCCCCGCATACCGGCCACCAGCGATCCCCCGCATGGTCCATGAACTTCCAGCGCTCCAGCCAGATCTCACTCGTGCAAGGCGGCGCATAGCAGCCGAACCGGCCGCGGTCCAGGTCCAGGGACAGCAATTTGAACCAGTCCTTCAGGCGCGGCAGCGAAACCTGGGCATGCGCCGGAATGGGCAGCAATGGATCCAGCCCGGGAATGCGGTCGCTGGCACCCCAGAGGCTCCAGGGATTGAACCCGGAAATCACCACGCGCCCTTCAGGTACCAGCACGCGCTCGGCCTCGCGCAATACCTGATGGGGATCGGCCGAGCATTCCAGCACATGCGGCAGCACCAGCAGATCGATGCTCTGGGAGTCGAAAGGAAGATTCTCGGGTTCCGCGACGAGCACGGCGCCCTTGTGCGCGGCGGCATCGGCCACGGCACTGGAACGCCCCTTGTAAGGAATGCGATTCGCCTGGAGCAAGTCCCAATGCGGCAAGCCGATTTGTATGGCATGATAGCCGAATACGTTGCTTACCATCGCATCTATGTGTTTTTGTTCCCAGCGTCGCACATATTGGCCCGGCGGCGTGCCCAGCCAATCGGCAAGCTCTAGAATAAGAGGTTGGTCCACCGACACGTCAACTCCTCATGGTAACTGCTCGACTCATTCCCGTACCCGCCTTCACAGACAACTACATCTGGATGGTGCACAAGAACGGCCACGCCATCGTTGTGGACCCGGGGCAGTCCGCGCCGGTCGAAAAAGCGCTGAAAGACCAGGACCTCGTACTCGACGCTATTTTACTGACCCATCATCATGGCGACCACGTGGGCGGCGTGCTGGCCCTCCAGCGCCAGACCAACGCCCGCATCTATGGACCCGCGACAGAAACCCTGCCCGCCTGCGACCAAGCACTCAGGCAAGGCGATACGGTACAATTGCCCACCGTCGGCCTTGAGCTTTCCGTACTCGACGTACCCGGACACACCGCCGGGCACATTGCGTACTTCGGCAAACTTGATACGGGTAAACCCGTGCTTTTTTGCGGCGACACGCTTTTTGCCGCGGGTTGCGGGCGTCTGTTTGAAGGCACACCTGCCCAAATGGCGGAATCTCTGGGTAAACTTAGCGCTTTGCCCGCGGCCACCCTGGTGTGCTGTGCACATGAATATACACTGGCAAACCTGCGCTGGGCGCTCGAGGTCGAACCGGACAACGGCAATTTGCGGCAACGATGGGAAGATGCAGCGACGCTGCGCTCGAAGGGCGAGCCCACCTTGCCCTCCACGATCGGAGCCGAACTGGAAACCAACCCGTTCCTGCGCACCGATCAGGCAGCCGTAGCGCAGGCCGCCGCAAGGTTTGCGGGACAGGCCTTGCGAGATCCGGTCGATGTCTTTGCCAGCCTGCGCGAATGGAAGAACAACTTTAAATGATCTACCAATGAACTGCATACGACTATTCATTCTGCTTATCGTAGCAGTGCTGGCCGGCTGCGCGGCCAATCAGTCCAAGAATCCCTACGCCCACGACAAGAAAGTCTATTCCGCCGCTGAAACCTCGCGCACCATAGATCTTACCCACCCGCCCCGCGACATGTGGGACCGCATTCGCCGCGGCTTCGCCATTCCCAACCTGCAAAGCGAACTGACGCAGCAATGGACGGACTACTACGCCTCGCACCCAGAGTCGGTCCTGCTCATGAGCCAGCGGGCCGGCAAGTACCTGTATCACATCGTCGATGAACTCGACCGGCGCGGCCTGCCCACCGAATTGGCGCTGCTTCCTTTCGTGGAAAGCGCCTACAACCCCACCGCCCTGTCGCGCGCCCATGCCTCGGGCCTGTGGCAGTTCGTCCCCGCCACGGGGCGCCAGTACAAACTGACACAGGACTGGTGGCGCGACCAGCGCCGTGACCCCGTCGCCTCGACCAGCGCCGCGCTGGACTACCTGTCGTATCTGTACGACTTCCAGGGCGATTGGCACTTGGCCCTGGCGTCCTACAACTGGGGCGAAGGCGCGGTCAAGCGCGCACTGGAAAAGAATGCCCAGGCCGGCTTGCCCACCGACTACGTCTCCATCAGGATGCCGGACGAAACGCGCAACTACGTGCCCAAGCTCCAGGCCATCAAGAATATCGTCGCGGATCCCACGCGATTCGGCATCACCTTGCCGCCGGTCAGCAATACGCCTTACTTCACCACCGTCAAGAAAACGCAGGACATCGACGTCGAAGTGGCCGCCAAGCTGGCCGAAATGTCGATGGAAGAATTCACGTCGCTCAACGCCTCGTACAATCGGCCCATCATCCTGGCCGAACACGAGCCCGTGCTGCTGCTGCCGACCAACCGCGTCGACATCTTCAATGCCAACCTCGCGGCCTACAAAGGCAGGCTGACCTCCTGGAACGTCTATCGCACCAAGAAAGGCGAATCCTATGCGGCCATCGCCAAGAAGCACGGCATCAGCCTTGGCAGGCTGATGGCCGCAAATGGCCTGAGCACCAAACAAAAAGTCGCAAGCGCGCAAACGCTGCTGGTACCCGCCACCGGCACAGCGCCTGCAACGACCGGCGGCATCCAGCTGGCGTCCTTCGATCCTTCCGCATCGGCGCCCGAAGCCACAGCGAAGCGAGCCACCCGAAAAAACAACGACGTGGTCGTCCTGAAACGGCAGGCCAATGTCCGCACCCATACCGTCAAGGGAGGAGACACGCTTTTCTCCCTGGCGAAACGCTACAACACGACTGTCACCGAACTGCGCAAGCTCAACAACCTCAAGAACGACAAACTCGCCACCGGCAAGAAGCTGCGCGTTCCGGGCACCGGCATGCGCGGCTGATTCTCATTTCATAATCAAAGGATTTATCTCATGGGTTTCCTGGACGGAAAACGCATACTGATAACCGGCGTCATTTCGAACCGCTCGATCGCCTACGGCATCGCGCGGGCCTGTCGCCATCAAGGCGCGGAACTCGCCTTCACCTACGCGGGCGAGCGCTTCCAAGAGCGTGTCACGGAATTCGCCGCTGAATTCGGCAGCAACATCGTCATTCCCTGCGACGTGGCCGAAGACGAGCAAATCGACAACACCTTCAGGGTGCTGGGCGAGCACTGGGACGGCCTGGACGGCCTGGTCCATTCGATCGGCTTCGCCCCACGCGAGGCCATTGCGGGCGATCTGCTCGACGGCCTCTCCCGCGAAGCCTTCCGCATCGCGCACGACATCTCCGCCTACAGCTTTCCCGCACTGGCCAAGGCCGCCCTGCCCATGCTGAAGGGCCGCAACAGCTCGGTGCTGACTCTTACCTACCTGGGCGCCGAACGAGTCGTTCCTCATTACAACACCATGGGCCTGGCCAAGGCATCGCTCGAAGCCAGCGTACGCTACCTGGCCTCCGCCCTCGGCTCCGAAGGCATCCGCGCCAACGCGATCTCGGCAGGTCCCATCAAGACCTTGGCCGCCAGCGGCATCAAGGATTTCTCCACCATCTTCAAGTATGTGGAAACCCATGCGCCACTGCGCCGCAACGTCACGATCGACGACGTCGGCAACGCGGCCGCCTTCATGCTGTCGGACCTGGCAGCCGGCATCACCGGCGAAGTCACCCATGTGGATGCCGGCTTCTCGACCGTGGTTCCTGGCATGGAATAAGGGCTGAGGGGTCAGACCCATGGGTCTGACCCCGGCCAGAAACTCTGCGGGCGGGTGAAGGGGTCAGACCCCGTACGGGGTCTGACCCCAGCCAGAAAGAGATAAAAGGGTCAGACCCATGGGTCTGACCCTGCGGGAAGGTGGAGGGGTCAGACCCCGCACGGGGTCTGACCCCCATCCCCGAAGCGCTCTCCCTGGGTGCCTTCGCGCCAGGGTGAATATTTCTTCATCACTTGCTCGAACAGCGGACTGTTCATCCAGGCGTCCAGCCATGCTTGCAGGCATGGCCACGCCTGAGCTTGAAACCAGTCTTTATCGGTATGCGCGAACTGCCGGATGAAAGGCGCGATCGCCATGTCCGCCAATGAGGGCGAGTTTCCGAAAAGAAAGGGCGAAGCTTGCAGCGATTTGTCGAGTCCCTGCAGCCAAAGCCCGGCTTCATCGCGATGCGCGAGACCCGTGTCGAGCCCAAAACGCTGCGGATACTTATAGCGATCGAGCAGCGGCTTGAATTCGTCGTCGCAGCGCGCGATGAGGGCCAAGGCCGCGTGCAAGCCGCCTTGGCCGGGCGCAAGCCAGCCTTCCGGGTCATTCTGACCCAGCGCCCACAGCATGATGTCCAGGCTTTGATCGATGACGCGTCCATCGGTATTGATCAGCACCGGCACCGTGCCTTTGGGTGATGCCGCCAGTAAAGAAGGCGGCTTGTCGCGCAGTACGATTTCGCGCAGTTCGCATACGTGCCCGCTTACGGCAATGGCCAGGCGCGCCCGCATGGCATAGGGACACCGCCTGAAGGAATAAAGGACGGGAAGCATGTTCATGGAAGGCGACCGAGAGGGCTGCAGCCCACAGGCGCCCTAGGCGTCTACGGACGCAGCGGCCTGCGGACGCTCGAGGCGCACACCGATATGGCGCTGCTTGCGCTGACGCGCCAACTGGACCTGCTTTTGGCGCTCGCGAAAACGCTGCAACTGGTCTGCAGTATGTTTATTGTGGCAATGGGGGCAACTGACGCCTTCCTCGTAATGCTCCGAAGCCTTGTCCTCGGCGCCGAGCGGCAGCCGGCATGCGCGGCAAAACTCGTAATCGCCGGGCTCCAGGCCGTGGCCCACGGACACCCGCTCATCGAAGACGAAGCATTGTCCATCCCACAGGCTGTCTTGGGCCTTGACGGTTTCCAGATACTTGAGTATGCCGCCCTCGAGGTGGTAGACGTTCTCGAAGCCTTGTGAGCGCAAGTAAGCGGTCGACTTCTCGCAGCGGATTCCACCGGTACAGAACATGGCGACCTTGGCGTTCCTGTTCAGGATGCCGCCTTCGGCCGAATGCTCCCGCACCCATTCTGGAAATTCGGTGAAGCTGGACGTATGCGGATTGATGGCGCGCTTGAAAGTGCCGATGGAGACTTCGTAATCATTGCGGCAGTCCACCACAATGACATCCGGATCGGCAATGAGCTCGTTCCATTCGTCGGGCTTCACATAAGTGCCGGCCATGGTGCGCGCATGCACGTTGGGAACGCCCATGGTGACGATTTCGCGTTTCAGCTTCACCTTCATGCGATAGAACGGCATGTGCTCGGACCACGATTCCTTGTGCTCCAGCGCGGCAAGGCGCGGGTCTTGGCGCAAATGATCAAGCACTGCCCGGATCCCGGCCTGGGGACCCGCAATCGTGCCGTTGACGCCCTCTTCCGCCAGCAGCAGCGTGCCCTTGACGCCCTGCGACTCGCAGAAATCGAAAAGAGGCTGCTGCAACTCGCGAAAGTCGGGGAGCTCCACGAATTTATATAGTGCTGCAATAAGAAAGTTGGCCATGACGCGGAATGAAAATGATCGGTATGCTGAGGACGCCATTTTACCGCCAACACAGCGACGGCGTTTCCAGTATGATGAAGAACCCTCATGCAGCAAGGAAACGCATATGCCCCGGATACTGATCCTACCGGCCATCCTGGCGCTTGCAGGGCTGGGCGCCTGCGCCAGCGGCACAGGCAGCGACACAGCCCGGACGAGCGCCTCGTCCAGCGCGCCGGCCGTCACCGAAACCGCCGATACGCAGGTCTGCAACGACGACCTCGCCCAGTCCGCCATAGGCAAAAAGGCCGACGAGGCGCTCATCGAAGAATACCGTCAGCGCAGCCAATCCAAGTTCGCCCGGATGCTCAGGCCGCGCAGCGTCATGACCATGGAATACAACCCTCAGCGCCTGAACCTGCGTGTCGATGATAACGATATCGTCATGAGCGTCAACTGCGGCTGATCCCCACGACGTATGGACTCACTCACCCAGGCCGTGCTTGGCGCCGGAATCCAGGGCGCCATGCTGGGCCGCTTCCAGGGCCGAAAGGCACTGCTGGCTGGCGCAGCGCTGGCAACCCTGCCCGACCTGGATGTCTTGATCGACTACGGAGACCCCGTCTCCGGCATGATCAATCACCGTGGATTTTCTCATTCCCTGTTCGTGCTGACGCTCATGGCGGCCGTGCTGGCGTGGGGCATGCGCCGATGGCGCCCGTCGCCCCTGTACAGTGATCGCCGGCTGTTCCTGACGTTATGGCTGGTGCTGATCACGCATCCCTTGCTCGATGCCTTCACCAGCTACGGCACCCAGCTGTGGTGGCCGCTGACCCCCACGCCCACCGCATGGGCCAGCCTGTTCATCATCGATCCCTTCTTTACCGTGCCGCTGCTATTGGTCGTGGCGGTCGGCCTCGTGGTGGGAAACCGCTGGCACATGCAACCCGCCTTCTGCTGGGCACTGGCCTGGTGCGCGGCATATATTGCCCTGTCTGTCGGCGCCAAGACCATCGTCGAGACCCGTGTAAGGCAGCATCTTGAACAGCAGGGCCACACCGTCGTGGCGATGTTTTCCACGCCCCAGCCTTTCAACATCGTGTTGTGGCGCGTCCTGGCCCGTACAGACGGCGATCATTACATAGAGACCATCGCCAGTCTGCTGGATCGCACACCGGGCGAAAGCCTTGAGGCGCCGCTGAACAGCGGGCTGGCCGAGGCCGTTGGCCCTGCTCCCCAGCTGAGCGGGCTGCGCTGGTTCACCGACAATTGGCTGCGCTACGACGCGGTGGGCAACCAACTGGTGGTCAGCGATCTGCGCATGGGCATCGGCACAGGCTATTACAGTTTTCGCTTCCTGGTCGCCCGCCGCAACGGCGAAGACGCCCCATGGACCGCCGTTACTCCGGCGTATTGGCACCGCGAACGCGGCCTGGACGAACTTCCCGCCGTCATGTGGCGGACTGTGCGGCCCGATCCTCCTCTTCCCCTTCATGAGTGGGAAACCCTGATGACGCTCCAGCGCGGTATGACGGCACGTTAATTGCACTCCATCGGGTAGCCGGCGGCCTTCTTGCCGCCGCATATCCGACAATGGAGAGTCGCAATGAACAAATCCCGTATCCCGGTCGCCCAAAAAGAGGTCCTGTCGCTGCTTCTCGACGACCATAAACGAGCGAAACAGCTTTTCAAGGATTTCGAGTCCGCAAAGGACTCCGCCACGAAAGAGGAAATTGCGCACACCGTCTGTATCGAGCTGCAAATCCATACCGAACTGGAGGAGCAGCATTTCTATCCTTTCCTGCGGCAGCAGGATCCAGAAACCTTCGGCGATCTTCTGGACGAAGCCAAAGTGGAGCATGCCAGCGCCAAATCGCTGATCGAGCAGATTCTGGCGATGAAACCCGACGACGATTTGTACGATGCCACCGTCACCGTCCTTGGCGAGTACGTGTCGCACCACGTCAAGGAAGAAGAGGAAGAGCTCTTTCCCCAGGTCATTTCCAAAAAGATCGAGTTGCGAGAGCTGCTGGATCCCATGATGGCACTCAAGGAACAGATGCAGGAAAGGCTCGAGCCCGCCGCGGCATGAGTCGGTGCCGCGCCTTGCGGGCACATAACTTGCAATGACGGCTCACTCGGCCTCTGCCGCACTTCTTTAGGGAGATCTACAATGCGAAGAATCGCGATCGTCAGCGAGCATGCGTCGCCTTTGGCGCAATTGGGAGGAATAGACAGCGGAGGCCAGAACGTCTATGTTGCCAATGTGGCAAGGCAGCTGTCGCGCCATGGGTATTGTATAGACGTCTTCACCCGGCTGGACAATCCCTATCTCCCGAGTGAAATGGACTGGGACGACAATGTCCGCATCATCCATGTGCCTGCGGGGCCGGCGCGGCACCTGCCCAAAGAGTCCCTGCTTCCCTACATGGAAGACTTCGGCGCCTATCTGCTTGAATACATACGAGAAAACTCCCCTCAGTATGACGTCATCCATGCCAATTTCTTCATGTCCGCCATGGCGGCCTTGCCCGTCGCGCGGCACACTGGCACTCCTCTTGCCGTGACCTTCCATGCCTTGGGCAAAGTCCGGCGCCAGCACCAGGCTTCGGCCGATCTCTTCCCCGACAGCCGTTTCAGCATCGAAGAGGACATCGTCCGCAACGCCGACTGCATCATCGCGGAGTGTCCGCAGGACCGCCAGGATCTCATCGCGCTCTATGACGCCGATCCCGCCCGCATACGCATGGTTCCCTGCGGCTACGATCCGGAGGAACTGCAACCGCTGGATGCGCAGCATGCGCGCCGATTGCTGGGCTGGGACGAGAGCGTCTTTCATATTCTGCAGCTGGGGCGCATGGTGCCGCGCAAAGGCGTGGACAACGTCATACGCGCGCTCAACCGCCTGAGACATACACACAACGTCGACGCGCGCCTTTGCGTGGTTGGTGGCCGGACGGGAAATGGCGTCGAAGGCGATACCCCAGAGCTGGACCGGCTGGCGGACATCGCGCTGAAGGAAAAAGTTGCTGACTATGTTGAATTTACCGGCAGCCGCAGCCGCAATGTGCTCAGCCGCTACTACAGCGCCGCCGACGTGTTCGTGACCACCCCCTGGTACGAGCCATTCGGCATTACACCCATCGAAGCAATGGCGTGCAGCCGGCCGGTCATAGGCTCGGATACCGGCGGCATACGCTATACGGTCGTGCATGGCCGCACCGGTTTTCTGGTGCCGCCAAAAGATCCGGATGTGCTGGCCGAGCGCCTTGCCACCGTCGCACAGGACCGCACGTTGGCCATCAAGATGGGACTTGCGGGTGCCCGCCGCGCGCGGGAACTGTTCACTTGGCGCCGCGTGGCGATGCAGCTCGCCGACGTCTTCGAGGATCTCGGTCAGGATGCAGCCCGAAACTGGAGCAGGCCGTCCATGGAAAGCCTGCATCTGGCTTCCTGAACAACCTTAACTCACCCACTTCCGTGCGTTCTGAAACCTCTTTGAAAGTGTCGGTCATCGTACCGACTTATCAGCGGCCCGACCTGCTTGAGCGCTGTCTCGATGCGTTGGGCCGGCAGACATTGCCGCACGACGCTTATGAGATCATCGTATGCGACGATGGGCCGGGCGAAGCTGCCAGGCGCGTCGCTGCACAGGCGTTCGCCGGAAGGCCCCTCGCGCCCCTAGTTCGATATCTCGAGGTACGCAATTCGCAAGGTCCGGCGGGCGCTCGCAACATGGGGTGGCGGTCGGCTCGGGCGCCCATCATCGCGTTCACCGACGATGACACGGTTCCCGACCCGACGTGGCTGGAGGCCGGCCTGGCCGCGATGACGCCCGACGTGCATGCCGTCACCGGCCGCATCGTCATGCCATTGCCGCCGGCGCCGTCGGACATCGAGCGTGATGCGGCGCGACTGTCGGACGCCGAGTTCGTGACCGCCAACTGCTTCATCCGAAAAGACACGCTCGACGAGGTAGGCGGATTCGATGAAAGATTCCGCATCGCCTGGCGCGAGGATTCGGACCTGCATTTCAATTTGCTTGAACGCGGTTGCACGATCGTCCAGGCTGCCGACGCCCTCGTCGTTCATCCGCTGCGCCCGACCTCGTTTGGAGCCGGCATCGGGATGCAGAAGAAAATCGTCTATGACGTGCTGTTGTACTGCAAGCATCCGCGTCTGTATCGGGAACGCATACGGCGCCGGGCGCCATGGTTCTATCTGCTGGTGATGCTGCTTCTGCTGGGAAGCGTAGTGTGCCTGGCCATTGGCCGCCTGGACTGGGCTACGATTTCCTTATCTGGATGGGCCATGGCAACGCTGGCGTTTTTTGCATGGCGCCTGGCGCACAGTGCGGCGACCTTCCGCAATGCCTTCGAATTGTTGCTGACCTCGGTCTGCATTCCGCCTTTATCGATTTTCTGGCGGATGGTCGGCATACGGCGCTACGGAGCGAAGTTTCCATGACGGACGACAAGACCATGAACCAGCAGAATGCGCAGCACAAGGTGCTGATCACCGGGGGCGCGGGCTTTCTCGGCGCCCATCTATGCAGGCGCATGCTGAACGAGGGCCATCAGGTGGTATGCCTGGACAATTACTTCACCGGTTCGCCGGACAATGTTGCCGACCTTGCCGGGCGCAACGGCTTTACATTGGTGAAGCATGACATCGTAGAGCCGCTGCCGGCCGGCCTGGACCCCACGCATATCTACAATCTTGCCTGCCCTGCCTCGCCTGTGCACTATCAAAGAGACCCGGTCCAGACCTTGCGCACCTGCGTCATGGGCAGTTTCCATCTTCTGGAGCTGGCGCGGCAATGCAATGCGCGCATACTGCAAGCATCGACCAGCGAAGTGTATGGCAACCCCAAAGTCCATCCGCAACATGAAAGCTACCATGGCTACGTCAATCCCGTCGGACTCAGGTCATGCTACGACGAAGGCAAGCGCTGCGCTGAAACCCTGTTTGCGGATTACAGCCGCATGCATGGGGTGCAGGTGAAAATCGCCCGTATTTTCAATACTTACGGGCCGGGCATGTCGGCGGATGACGGACGCGTCATCTCGAACCTGATCACGCAGGCGCTCAGGGGAAGGCCGCTCACGATTTATGGCGACGGCAACCAGACCCGCTCGTTTTGCTATGTGGACGATTTGATCGACGGCTTGGTTCGCCTCATGGACAGCGTCGACACGTTCATGGGTCCGGTCAATCTGGGCAATACCAGTGAGATCGCCGTCATTGAAGTGGCACAGCGCATACTGGAGCTTACCGGGCAGGATCAAGAGCTGCAATTCATTCCGCTGCCTCCAGATGACCCCGCCGTACGTTGTCCCGACACCACCATCGCCAGATCCCACCTGGACTGGTCGCCGACCGTGCCGCTGGAAGAAGGCCTCCAGCGCACGATCGCCTATTTCTCCGCGCTCGCCGATCAAGGACGAGCGCATTGCGCTACTTTGCGCTAGAGACCTTTCTTTCCAGGTCTTCCGCCATGCCCAGGTGCTTTTTTAGCCGTGGCAGCGTCTTGACCGCAAACGCCTTGAGTTCAGCATCCTGTAAGCTGGCACTGCCGCCTTCGAACAGGCTTACCGCTTCCTTGTGCGCGGCGACGCCGATTTCTTTCGCGTACAGACGATCGAACTCCGCGCCTTCGACCTCGCTCAACGCCTGAAGCTTTTCCTTCTGCATGTCGGACGGGAACAAAGGCGGCGCAACGCCATTCTTCTTGGATATGGTCTCGAGTTCGAGGTTGGCGTCCGTATGATCCTTGATCATCGACTGTGCAAAAGACTTCACTTCTTCGCTTTCCGATTTTTCTTCCGCGAGCTTGCTGGCTTCCACTTCCAGGTGCCCGGCTTCGGCTGCACGCTTGATGAAGTTCTTGTCTTCGTCGTTCACGGCGCTCTGATTCTGTTTGGCCTCGGGGGGAGTTTCGGCGGCCGGTGAGGCCGGTTTGGGCTGCGCCAGCGCTGCGCCGGCCGCCATCGCCATGCTTGCCAGCAAAGCGGTGAAACGCAAAGGAAACGGCTTCATGGTTGCTCTCCTGTATTGAGAACACATTCCAGCAATGCCTGTTCCTGCCAGGGCGGCCTGCCGATTTTGGTTGCATAATTACAACAAAAATGATACAATGTCGAATTGCCTTGCGCACTTGCTGCCAAGCGACAGAATCGCCTTTTTGCACCCGCCTGCAGATTCTGACAAACACCCATACCTTTGCAATGGCACACCGGCCACCAGCCGGCGTGCCTGGGAGCAATGCGCCCTTCTTGTTTCAACTTCTTCTCAAAAGGAAATGAATGATCCAACGTGCTCTGATATCGTGGCTCTCGTGGCCGATGCTTTTTTGCGTCGCCTCGTTGATGATGTATTTTTTTCAGGCATCCTTCCAGGACAAGGTGTCCGCTGCGGATGCCGAAATAATTAAGCACGTTGTCAGTGCGGCTATCGTTTATTCCGTGGCATGGATGCTGTCGCGCATCGTGAGCATGACACTGGCCCGCAAAGGAAAGGGAAAGCGCAAGACGCCCCGGCTATTGGGCGAACTGCTCAGGGCGGGCTTGTTCACCATTGCCACGATCATTGCGGTGGGCTTGGTTCTGGGGCAGTCCCCCGGCGGAATACTGGCCAGTTCAGGCCTCATCATCGCAATCCTTGGTTTTGCGATTCGCAATGTGCTCGCCGACGTACTGTCCGGCATCGCCATCGGGCTCGAGGCGCCATACAGAATCGGCGACTGGGTCGAATTCGATGTGGGCACGAGCGGGCGAGTCATCGAGATCGGCTGGCGGACGACGCGCATCCTGACCACGAATGGCACCTACATGATTCTGCCCAACAGCCACATCTCGCGCCAGATGCTGACAAACTACAGCGCACCGCGCAAGCACTACCAGGCTTGCCTGCGCATCGTCCTGAGCCATGACGTCCCGATTGGCAAAGCCAAGGAAGTCCTGCTGGCCGCGGCTCATGCCGCTTCAGAGCCGATGCTTGCGTCGGGCTCGCAGAAGCCGATGGTGCATGCCAGCCAGTTCGGCATCGACGGGATTGCCTACACCATACAGTATTGGGTGCCCAGTTTTGCCGACGATGTCGATTGCAGAGATGCAATGCTTGCCGCAATCGACCACGCCATACGCAGAGAGCGCCTGACAGTGCCGGCCAGGCCGGCCAAAGCCATACCCGACAAACTCGAGCTCACCGGCGACTACGGCATGGCCTGAGCGTTTCGGCCGCGCTGCCGGTATCATATCGTTCCAATTCCGCAAGTTCAGGAGCTGAGCAATGAACGAATCGCAATGGCCGGAAGCTCCCGGCTCGACACGCAGCGTGGTCATCGGTGGCGGCACCATGGGTGCCGACGTAGCCGTGGTGCTGCTGCGCGCATCGAGTCCGACGGTGGTCGTGGAGCCCAACGAATCCCTGCACTCGGGCATCAGGGAGAAAATAGCGGGTAATCTCGACGCCATCGGCAAGGCTGCAAACATCGGCATGCTGACGATTGCTTCTTCGATCGACGGCATGCACTGGCGTGATATCGGCCTGGTGATCGAATGCGTACCCGAATCGCTGGACATCAAGCGCAAACTGTTTCGCGAGCTGTCTGAAAAGGCGCCCGCCCATACCGTGCTTGCCAGCAACAGCTCGAGCTTCCCCATCAGCCAGATCGCACAAGGGCTGGAAACCCGCGCCCGCATGGTCGGCCTGCATTTCTTCATGCCCGCCCACATCGTGCCCTTGGTCGAAGTCGTGCAGGGTCCCGACACGGACAACGCCCTGGCGGAGGCCCTGGCAGCCTTCATGCGCCGCTGCGGATCCGTCCCGATATTGGTCCGCAAGGATATCCCGGGATTCATCGGCAACCGGCTGCAGCATGCTCTTGCCCGTGAAGCATTCGCACTGATTCAAGCAGGCATCGCGACACCCGAAGACATCGACGCGGCCGTACGCTTTGGCTTTGGCTTTCGCTATCTTGCCGCCGGCCCGGTCTTGCAAAAGGAACACGCCGGCCTGGACGTGCATGCTGCGGCGGCGGCGACGATCTATCCTTCTTTGTCCAACGCGCAGGAACCCGCCGCCATACTCGCCGACAAGCCCAGGCAAGGCAAACTCGGCATGAAAACTGGCCAAGGTTTCTATGAGTGGGGGCCGGAAAGCATCAAGGCGGAAAAACAGCGCTACGAACGTGCGCTGCAGGGCGCGCTGAAAGTACTGGCGAAGGAACTTCCGCCCATCGAACCTTAGATGGGGTCAGACCCCGTACGGGGTCTGACCCCTCAATCCAAGTCATGGGGTCAGACCCCATGCGGGGTCTGACCCCTCGATTCAAGTCACGGGGTCGGCCCCCCGTACGGGGTCCGACCCCAAACTCAGCGCCATTCGTCCCGATACACAAACTTGGGCATCTGCCAGTTATAGCGTAGAGCCAGCATCCGCATTGCCAGCCCTATCGTCATCGCAACCAGCATGGATATATCGGAATGCAGCGCCAACGCCTGGGCACCGATGAAAAGAACGCCGGTTACGACCGATACGCTTGCGTAGAGCTCCTTGCGGAATAGAAGCGGAATGTCGTTGCACAAGACGTCGCGCAGCACACCCCCCGCACAACCGGTGATCATGCCGCTGATCAGCACGACGGTGATGGGCAACTGCATCTCCAGGCCGATCTGGCAGCCGATGACGGTGAAGACGACCAGGCCCAGAGCGTCGAGCAGAAGAAACAAGCTGCGCAGGCGCCGCATCACCGGGGCGATTAGGGCCGTGAGCATGGCCGCTCCGGCCGTGATCCAGAGATATTCGGGATGCTGTACCCAAGTCAAGGGATAATGCCCCAACAGAACGTCTCTGACGGAGCCCCCGCCCAATGCAGTGACGCAGGCAATGATGCATACCCCTATCCAGTCCATATCGCGCCGTCCGGCCGCCAGCGCAGCCGTCATGGCCTCCGCTGTTATCGCCACTAAATAAAGCGCAAGTAACACCATTGCATCGTCCAGTCTCGCCGTGGTTTAAGGGATGGTGAGCGTGCTCGACCTTAACAGAGGGCCGGAAGCCGCGGTCTCCTGCGGAAAGTCCCCATGCTTTATGGCATTTCTACCCGCACGCTTGGCCAGATACAAAGCGTCGTCCGCCGCCGCCATCAATTTGGTGAGTGTTGCGGAAAGGTCTCGTGTGGTCGCGATGCCGATGCTGCATGTGTAGTGCGGCAGGAATGGATTGCTGCGGGCGGCAACCGAGGCCCGAATCGCGCCGGCCAGCTCGATCGCATCGGCATCTGACAGATCCGCTCCAATGACGAACTCCTCGCCGCCAAGCCTGGCGAAGGTCGCATTCGGGCCGATCGCCTTTTCTATCTTGCGGCAGAAGTCTATGAGCACCGTGTCGCCCATGGCGTGGCCATGCCGGTCGTTGATGGACTTGAAATGGTCCAGATCAATGATGAATACCGAGAAAGGGCGTCGTGCTTCGACCGACCGCCGAAGCTCTTTTTCGCAGATCTCGCTAAAGACGCGCCGATTGAGCACGCCCGTCAGCGAATCACGGGTCGCATGCCAAGCGAGCGCGGCATTCAATCGCTGCGTCGCCACCATGACATATCCGACAGCCAACAGCAAAGACACCACCGTATAGGTGATGAAATACACGATCTGTATGATGTCGGCAGAAAAAAATTCGCCTGAAGAAAAGCCGGGCAAGGCAGCCGTGACGCCCCGGACAGCGATCACGATGATCTGGATCGAAAGGATGGCCGCCAGAAATGCGGAGCTGAAGTGCCTGAAGCCGTATCGGACAATCAACGCCAACTGGCCGCCGTATAGATACAGCAGGCTTGCCGTCATGACGCCCAACCGGAAGTAATAGCTTGGCACGACCAGCGTGCCCCAGACGATACCGGCCGACCCCAGGACAACGACACCGGCAATGAGCCGCTTCGCTTCCGGCCGTTCGTAAAACTGCTGAGTGCCCCACAGCCAAAGCGCAACGCCTGCCAGCAAGCCGATATTGGCGACGATAATGGACAGCCAGTCGGGAAAGACTCCACGGCCTCCGAAGCAGATTCCCGATACGCCAACCGCAAACGACCCCCAGGCCCAGCGAGTCACGCCGCGTATGTCGAGCGGCATGTCCCGGCTGACCGAGAACAGTATCCCCGATAGAACGATCGACATGGCCGCAGGGATCATCACCACGGTCAAGGAATCCAGCATCATCGCCGGACCCCATGAATGATTTGGCTTGATTGGGCGGAAATGGAGCACCTCTCTTTCGATGCAATAATTGTATCGATTTCCGCCACCGCCGGGGCAGTCAGGGGTCCCGGGGTCAGACCCCGTACGGGGTCTGCCCCCCCACACAGCAGATCAGCCTACATGCTCCACGGTGTTGCTCAGGCGGCCAATGCCCTGGATGCTTACGCTGACGGGTCCTCCCATCAAGCTCAAATCCGCGTTCTGGACGGCCCTTCCCGGCTTGCCTCCGGAGGCGAGCGCCGTGCCCATGGACACAACGTCGCCTGGCAGCAAGGTCATGTAGCCGGACACGAACTCCAGCACCTGAATCGGCTTCCATGCCGAGCCTGACCCACGGCGTTGATTGACGCTAATATCAGTACAGGTGATAAACAAGATAAATATATATTATTTTATTTGATTGAAAGCCTCATCTATACTGCAGCGAAGTCATATGAATGACTTATAACTTTTATCTCGTTCGTAAGCGGGTTAAGAATGACCACTGCACTGAGGATTGCGCAAGGCAGGTTCGGCCGACTGGCCTTACTCGACATGGACACTCCTTTGGCTCCTCACGCGCACTCACAGTGCCATGTGATTTTCAAAGCCAGCGGCGCAGACTCCGCGTTCTACGTCAGCGAGGAGAGGTTGCCGGTGACCGACAGGACCGCCATCCTCGTCAATGCCTGGGAACCACACTACTTCTTTAGTGAACCCGATTTTCCACGTACGGTCTATCTGGCAATGTACATTGAGCCGAGTTGGATGGCGTTGTTACACAGTCCTTTGCACGTAGCGTCTCATCCGCGCTTTTTTCCACGCCCCTGCGTGGAGATTTCGCCACGTATCCGGCGCATGGTAGATGATTTGATCGGGGAACTGCTGTCGCTTGTCCCCATGTCCCAGGATAGACTCGAATCGGATCTTTTCAACCTTATGGTGGCTGTCAGTGAGGATTTTTCCGCCTGGCGGCGCAAAGATGAATTGATTCTTCCCGATGGGCGGCACATGCAGGACGCACGTATCCATAAAGCCATTGCCTACATCCACAACAACCTAGGCAAACCCCTGGACGTCGCTCAGATCGCCTCATCTGTCCATCTCTCTCGAGCCCAATTTTTCTTGCGTTTCAAACGCTGCACCGGAATGACGCCCAATGTGTTTGTCAACATGCTCAGGGCGGAAACCGCCTGCAAGCGACTGGCGCAATCGGATGGACACGGAAGTGTGGGCCAACTTGCCGATGAACTCGGATTTTCCGATCAGGGCCATTTCACTCGTTTCATTCGCGGACATATCGGCGTGACGCCAAGCGAATACCGGCGAGTAGTCCAAGTTTACGGTCCAGCCTAGCTGCCGGTTTCGCGTATCTCCATCCAAATAATAAATCGCCGCTTTGGCATGGCTTCAGAGCATGAGATGAAGCAAGTCAAGACGCTATGGCAAAAAGTCGGAGCCCCAGCCAATGTACTGACCGCGTCTCGCCCCTAATATGGAATCGCACAAATTTGTCGGGCTATCCCGCCTAGACTTTACTCAACAAGGGGACAAAAGAATGTCATTCAAAAGAGTGGTGACGGCCCTCGCCGTCGCAATCGGTATCGCCTCGAGCGCCGCCTCCGCGGCAAAGGAACTGCGCCTGGGACTGATCGTGCCAGGCACACATGAATGGTCTCAGGCCGCAGTGGCCATGGGCAAGGATCTCGAAAAAAAATCGGAAGGGAAATACTCGGTCACCGTATTTCCCGCCGGCCAGCTCGGCAACGAAGCGCAAATGCTGCAACAACTGCAGACGGGGGCGCTCGATATGGCCTTCATGACAGTCGCGGAAATCACGAATCGCGTACCAGACTTCGGAGCACTCTTCGCCCCCTATCTCGTACGCGATGTGCGTGAGTCGGGCTTGCTATTGAATGGACCTACCGCCCAGAAGATGCTGGGACGCCTCCCGCGAGAGATCGGTGCGGTGGGCGTCGGGTACGGCGGCGCCTCCATGCGTCTGATGCTCAACGCCTTTCCAACGAACAACGTGGGCGACATCAAGGGACGGAAGATGCGCATCACGCCCTTTCCGCCAGTGCGTGATTTCTACCAATTACTGGGTGCGGCTTCGACGCCCATGCCAGTGACCGATGTCTATGACTCACTCGCCAATGGACAAGTGGACGGTATCGACGCCGATATGGAGTTGGTATGGCGCATGAAATTTTATGAGCGCGGCAAGACTCTGCTGTACTCCAGCCACATGATGTTTCCGGTCATAGGATTGGTGTCTGGTCGCGTCTGGCAACAGTTGCCTCCCGCGGACCGGGAGCTGATCTCCAGCACGGCAAAACAGCATCTGAACGGGCTCTTCGACAGTTATATGCAAGTCGAGAAGGAAATGCTGAAGAACATTCAAGGCACGAACGTAAACGTCAAGGTTGCAGGGCCAGAGTTTTTTGGCGACACGCTGGAAAAATGGGAAGAGATCTGGCTCAAACGCACGCCGGTGCTGGCGGATCTGCGCAAGGAGTCGGCTGCGCTAAGGAAGTAAGCGCCTTCCGGCACTGCCTACCATACGTCAACCTTGAAAGCCCATACTACGATCATGCTACGAATTCTCGCCAATCTAAGCAGTTGCATCGCCCGCATCGAAGGTGTCGTGATCCGCATCATCGCGATCGCGCTGCCGCTGATGATACTTACAAACGCCGCCGGACGAGCTGTACGCAGCCCGATCTACTGGATGGACGAGCTGGCCATCCTGACGATGGTGTGGATGGCCATGATCGGTATGTCGCTTACCCTCAAGACCCGAGACTCGGTTTCAGTCACCATGCTCGTCGATATGGTGCCCGCATCATTGATGAAGACCATGAGGATTGTGACCGATGTCTTGGTATTGGCGTTTGGCGTCATTCTGTTTGCGTTGAGCTATCAATGGTTTGATCCCGTGGCGCTCATCCGGGTCAACTTCGACACACACCTCTTTTCGGGGGATACCTTCAATTTTATCTATGAAGATACGACCAATACATTAGGCATCAAGAAATTCTGGTTCTGGCTGGTCATCCCCTGGGTTTCGTTCACCATCATTATTCACGGGCTGTCCAATCTGATACAGACTCTCCGCACACCCGCATCGTCGTTGAGCTCAATATCCAACGTCACCGCGGAGTAAATGATGATCCCACTAAGTTTTGGCGTTTTATTAGCGTTGGGCCTGCCCATCACCCTGGTGTTGGCAATGACCGCCCTTCTCTATATCTACATCAGCGGCAATACGGTTCTCTATCTTTCGTTTCCGCAACAGTTTTTTTCTGCCATTGAAAACTATGGGCTGCTTGCCATTCCCTTGTTCATGTTTGTCGGCGAGTTGATGAACGAAGGCGGCATTACCCGCCGTCTCGTCGCCCTGGCATCCGTGTTCATCGGCCACGTACGTGGCGGACTGGCCTACATCAATATTCTGGCCAACATGTTTCTGGCGTCCATCGTCGGATCGGCCAATGCGCAAGTGGCCGTCATGTCGCAAGTAATGGTTCCGGAAATGGAGCGCCAAGGATATCAACGCGGCTTCGCAACCGCCACAACCTGCGCGGGCGCATTGCTGGCGCCGGTGATTCCGCCATCCATGCTATTTGTGATTTTCGGCGTGCTGGCACAGATATCCATTGGTGACATGTTCATTGCCGGCATCATCCCCGGCCTGCTGATGGCGGCGGGATTCATCATCATCATCGCACTGCTCGGTTGGCGCTACAACTACCCTCCCGGCGTCAGGCTGAGCAGGCGGCAGAAACTACAGAACATCGTTGCCGCAATTCCATCGATGTTGGTCCCGACCGTCATGATCGGAGGGATCCTGGGCGGGCTGACGACGCCGACCGAAGCCGCTGCGCTCGGCGCTCTGGCCGCCGTGCTGGTCGGAAAATTCGCGCACAATGAAATACGGTTCGAGCGTTTCGGCGGCATGCTCATGCGCGTAGGCATCAACACCGGAGTCGTCCTTTCCCTGGTCGCCGCCGCCGGTGTGTTTGGCTGGGTAATCGTCTTCGAGAAAGTGCCGCAACAGCTGGCCATGCTGCTGCAGAGCGTCACCGCCGACCCCTTCGTGTTCATGCTGCTGGTCACTGCCCTCTTGCTTGCGGTTGGCACCGTACTTGACGGCATCGCGGCACTGATCCTGCTGGCACCCATCCTTCTACCTGTCGCGACTCAGGTATATGGTATCGACCCATACCACTTCGGTGTCATCATGTGCATCAACTTGACGCTGGGCCTGCTCACGCCGCCGGTCGGCGCGGCCTTATACGTGGCGGCGCGCGTGACCGGAGCGAAACCCGCGGAGATTATCTGGCCGCTGTTGCCCTTCCTGGCGATTACAACGGCTCTGCTCGTGCTGCTCTCCTGGCAGCCCTTCCTAGTGACGGCACTGATTGGACGGTGAAGGCACGAAGGAACACTCATGAACAGATTCAATCAGTGGGTCGCGATCGTCACCGCCGCATCCCACGGGATCGGAACGGACTATGCCCGCACCATGGCAGCCGCCGGCGCTTGTGTAGCGATTACCGACACAGACGAAACCGGCCTTGCTCAGCAGATCGAGGCCGAAGGCGGAAGTGCCATCGCAATAGCGGTGGACACCTCTATTGAATCCGAAGCGACCAAGATGGCCTGGACGGTGATGGAGCATTTCGGACGCATCGACGTTCTGATCAATAATACGGCCGGCGACACAATGAGCGCCGGCCAGTTCGGTGAATCGCCGCTGAACTGGGACCGCCATATCGCGCAAGACCTACAACGCATCTTCGCCTGCGCGAAAGCCACCATACCATTCATGCGCCGCAGTCAGTACGGATGCATCGTCAACATCTGCCCGCGCATCACCGCCAACAGTGGCGTCCTGCTCCATCAAGTGGCCCGCAGCAACGCCATTGAAACCCTATCCGGCTCGCTCGCCGATGAGCTAGAACGCGAAGGCATACAGGTTGAAACATTGACAAGCCCCGCCGAGTTGCTGAAGCTCGCGGCCGGTTGGAGCCGCCACTTCAGCACTGAGGCTGGCCTATCGCAGTGAGCGCACATGCTCCACACGCTCCATCTGACACTCACATGCCGCTGACGCGGCATCGCGCCTCCTATTGAAGAGATTTACACTGCCATGTCCATTAGCTCAGAACAAGTCTATGACTACATCATCGTCGGCGGGGGCTCAGCGGGCTGCGTGCTCGCGAACAGACTGTCGGCCGACCCTTCCAATAGGGTGCTCTTGGTCGAAGCCGGCGTCGATACGCCGCCTGGCAGGGTCCCAGGAGAGATTCTGGACAGCTATCCCATGCCGCTTTTCTATGGCGACAAATATATTTGGCCCGGACTGAAGGCACGCACGTCAAGCAGAACCGAACCTCGACCCTACGAGCAGGCAAGAGTGATGGGTGGCGGTTCATCCATCAACGTGCAATCCGCCAATCGCGGCCTGCCGCGCGACTACGAAGAATGGGTGAAGATGGGCGCGACGGCTTGGGGCTGGAGTGATGTGCTGCCCTACTTTCGCAGGCTAGAGCATGATTTGGACTACGATGGCGATTCGCACGGCACGAACGGCCCGATCCCAATCCGCCGCATTTCACCGGACGCATGGCCCGCTTTTCCACATCGCGTGGCTGAGGCATTCCGCGCCCGGGGCCTTCCACTGCGGGGAGACCAGAACGCAGAATTCGAAGACGGCGTGTATCCCGCCGCGTTTTCCAACATCAACGATCAACGGGTATCCACGGCGGTGGGCTACCTGGACGCCCGAACGCGGGCCCGACCCAATCTCGACATCGCGTCGAGCAGAAGGGTCACAGGCCTGATCATGGACGGCCGCAGAGTCAACGCTGTTGAGATTACGGACCAGAGTGCGCAGCGAACGACTATCAGGGCGCATCGTGTCGTGCTCTGCGCCGGCGCCCTGCAGTCGCCCGCTCTCTTGATGCGCGCCGGTATCGGCCCCGGCAGCGACCTGAACCAACTTGGGATAGCTGTCCACTGGGACCTGCCCGGCGTGGGCAAGAATCTCCGAGATCATCCGACGCTCACGCTTTGCCAGTATCTGCCAAAAGAACTGCGCCTGCCCAATGCGTACCGGCGTTCCAGTCTCGTGAGTATCCGCTATTCTTCAGAAGTGGAAGGCGGCGCGGACTCCGACATGTACGTGGGTGTCTCGGCCAAGGCCGGTTGGCATGCCATCGGCGCGCGACTGGCTCTGTATTTCCTATGGTGCAATCGGCCATACTCTGTTGGCGAGCTGGCGTTGCGCTCGCCCTCACCCGACGACTTTCCACGGGTCGATCTCAATCTATTGTCCGATCACCGAGACAGCGCCCGCATGATGGAAGGCCTGCGCATGCTGGTGAAGACGCTCGCCTGCCCCGCGCTCAACCCGGACTCAAGGGATTTGTTTCCGGCATCCTTCTCGCCGCGAATCAAGGCGCTTAGCCGCGTGTCGGGTCTCAATCGGATGCTTACTTCGATAATAGGCCGCGGCCTCGACGCTCCGCAGCCTCTCCGGTTCTGGCTGCTGCGAACCTTTCTGCTCAAAGGCATGTCATTTCCGGAGCTTTTGCAGAATGAGCAAAAGCTGGAAGACTTCGTCCACGACAATGTATTCGGTGTATGGCATCCCTCTGGCACTTGCCGTATCGGATTGGAGACGGACCCTGCGGCGGTTGTCGACAACAACGGAAAAGTATTCGGAATCGAAAACATCTGGGTGGCGGATGCGTCAGTCATGCCTCGCCTGCCCACTGCGAATACCAATATACCAACGATTATGATTGCGGAGAAAATCAGCGACGGCCTGCTCAACAAAGCCATCGCTGGATAGAATCTACGGCGTAGCGGGTTTTTGGGGTCAGACCCCATACGGGGTCTGACCCCCAGCCGGCGGCGTGATGAACCGCTCGAGCTCTCCGCCATTGCGAGCAATGTCCTTCCATTGCTCGGCGTCGAAGTCGAGCACGGCCAAGGAACCGGGAGGATAGCCTTTCGCCTGCACCATAGGCGACGAGGCGAAGTCGGAGCACAGGTATTGAGCGGTCTCGGCAAGGCCGGGATTATGCCCAACCAGCAAAACGGAGCGCGGCCCCTGCCTGATGCCGCGCACGACCTGCATGATGTCTTCCAATTCGGCCTCATACAAGCCCCCTTCTGCGACATGCGCCATGCCGCCGCCGAAAGCCATCGATACGTATCGCCACGTATCCTGGGTTCTGGTCGCCGTCGACACGACTGCCAGGTCCGGCGCCAGTCCGTGGGCGACCATGTAGCCGGCGATGGACTCGCCTTCGTGGCAACCCTGCGGGGACAGCGGTCTTTCGTGGTCCGGGACGCCCTGCGGGCGGCTGGACGTGGCATGACGAAGCAACATGATACGAAGCATATGAGCCCCTTGTTGAGAGCCGGTGGACCCGGCTCCCTTCTCTCAACTCAGGCGAGCCATCAAGCGCTGGCAATGATCGCGCAACTGCGCCGGCAAGCCGTGATGCAGCTTTTTGAACAGTTCCGCGTGAGAAGCAAGCTCTTTCTTCCAGGCGTGCTCGTCAACCGTCGTGATGCGCTCGAAATCGGGCTTGCCGAAATCCAGGCCGCTCCAGGTAATGTCTTCGTAGCGCGGTGTCGTGCCGAACAGCGTATCCCGGCCCTGGCCGACGCCTTCGATGCGTTCCAGCATCCACTTCAGCACCCGCATGTTTTCCCCGAAGCCCGGCCAGATGAAACGGCCGCTCTCGTCCGTCTGGAACCAATTGACGGCAAAGAAACGGGGCATCCGCGCGCCTGCGGCCTGAAGCCTTTCGCCCAGCGCCAGCCAGTGAGCAAAGTAGTCGCTCATGTTATAGCCGCAGAAAGGAAGCATGGCGAAGGGATCGCGCCTCACCACGCCTTGCGCGCCGGCCGCGGCGGCCGTCGTCTGCGAGCCCATCGTGGCCGCCATATAGACCCCTTCCACCCAGTTGCGCGCTTCGGTGACCAACGGTACGGTGTCGGCGCGCCTGCCGCCCACGATGAAGGCATCGATCACCACGCCGTCGGGGTTGTCCCAGTCCGGATCGATGGCCGGATTCTGCTGGGCCGAAACGGTGAATCTTGCGTTGGGGTGGGCCGCCTTGCGGCCGCTGCCGGGCGTCCAGTCCTGGCCTTGCCAGTCCAGGCAGTGTTCCGGCGCCGGCCCCATTCCTTCCCACCACACATCGCCATCGTCGGTCAGCGCCACGTTGGTGAACAGCACATTCTGACGCAGCGACGCCATGCAGTTGTAATTGGTCTTCTCGTTCGTGCCGGGCGCGACACCGAAGTAGCCCGCCTCGGGATTGATGGCGCGCAACCGGCCGTCGGCGCCCGGCTTGATCCAGGCGATGTCGTCGCCGATGGTCGTGACCTTCCATCCGGGCAGCGACGAGGGCGGAATCATCATCGCGAAATTGGTCTTCCCGCATGCGGACGGGAACGCTGCCGCCACATGCATTTTCTTGCCCTGCGGCGTGGTGACGCCAAGGATGAGCATGTGCTCGGCCAGCCAGCCTTCATCGCGCCCCATGCTGGAGGCGATTCGCAGCGCAAAGCATTTCTTGCCCAGCAGTGCGTTGCCCCCGTAGCCGGAACCAAAGGACCAGATTTCCCGGCTTTCAGGAAAATGGACGATGTACTTGGTGTCGTTGCATGGCCAGGGCACATCGGCTTCGCCGGACTGCAGCGGCTTGCCCACCGAATGCACGCAAGGCACGAAATCGCCATCCTCGCCCAGCACGTCATAGACCTTGCGGCCCATGCGCGTCATGATGCGCATGTTGACCACTACGTAGGGAGAATCGCTGAGTTCCACGCCAATGTGCGCAATGGGCGAACCCAGCGGCCCCATCGAGAACGGAATGACATACAGCGTGCGCCCGCGCATGCAGCCCTCGAACAGGCCGTTCAAGGTGTCGCGCATCTGTGCCGGCGCCGCCCAGTTGTTCGTGGGGCCCGCATCTTCTTCCTTCTCGGAACAGATGAAGGTGCGATCCTCGACCCGGGCCACGTCGCCCGGATCCGACCATGCCAAGTAAGAATTGGGCCGCTTGGCGGGATTCAGCTTGCGCAGCGTCCCCGCCTGCACCATGGCGTCGCATAGCCTGTCGTACTCGGCCTGCGAACCATCGCACCACTCGATGCGGTCGGGTTGAGTCAGCGCGGCGATTTCCTGCACCCATTCTTTCAGGCGCGCGTGGCGCACCCATGCGGGGGCTTCTGATTCCAAGGTAAATTTCGGGTAGGCTGCGTTCATGGTGATGAATTCCTCCTGAGATATGCAGACAAATCTACCGTAGTGTAGATCGTATCGCCCGAAGGGATATCCTGAGCCAAAATACCTAATCCTGGAATGGGTCTCGCATCAGCCGCCTGACGGGGCGTGAAGTGCCTTCGCCCCGATCGCCGGAACGGCGGTCAAATGCCAACAAACCATGCTTCGCCATGCCGTTGAACACAGCTCACGGCGCCACCCGTATCACGGGCGGGACCAGCCATTCGCCGCTGAGCATTTCCTGCTTGGGCCAGTACACACGCATGATCAGATTGAAAGACTGATCTTCGGCTTGCGGCGCAGGCAACCAATTGTTCACCATGGCGCCCGAGGGCGCATCCCTTTGGATATATATCGTCAAGGAGCCGTCTGGATTGGGCATGAGTTCGCTACGGCTGCCTATCGCATACCGATCGATCGGATTTGCCACCAGGGCCTGATCCGAGTCGTAGAGAGTCAAGGACCAAAAGGCGTTTGCCGGCGGCCACTGCCCGGCCTCGAAGGACAAGCTGTACCGGTGCCGGGTCGTCAGAGCGCCGCCGCTACCATCCTTGGCGGTACGGGGATACACGGCGTCCTCCGGCAAGTTGGCGCCCAGGCCCACCATCGCGGTGATCGCGCGCATGTCGTAGTTATCCTTGTAGGAGCCAATGTCGCTCGTCATGACGGTCCAACCATTTACCGGCTCGGCCCCGCTACGCGAGGCGAGCTGTTGCAGCCGTTCGCGACCGAGCCTGTATCCCTCTTCAATGGCAAGCGCCTGGGCAAGCGGCTGCTGAGACAACTCAAACGGCTGCCCAGGAACAAGGCCCAACATGGCGAGTTTACCGAGCATGCCTGCATCGTAAGATGCTGCCGGATTATGCGCCATCAGCAGGGACAGCTCGGCGAAGAAGTCCTGCGCACTCAAGCCGTCGACCTGGGCCGCCGGAGAGCTTGAAAAATCGATGCCGTCCTCAATGGGTACGTTGGTGGGCGGCGTATAGGAGGAGCCCCAGCTGGACAGCGGTATAAGCTTGAGCTCGTCCTGAAATGCATGAACGAGGGGCATGTCCGCGGCGTCGTTGACCTGCGTCCTGCCCGTAATCCAGACCATGGAGGTCGGTGAAGGGATTTGCTCCATACCGGCGGGAACCTGGCCTTGCCAGCCGGGCCCGCTCAGCAGGAAACTGCGTTCTTTCGGTCCCCGCGTACGCAGTCCGGGCGAATCGAACACGTTGGTCCAGCCGTCCAGCATTTGCAGCAAGTAATAGCGGGCGTCGTCGCCCGGTGCCGCGTAATTTCGTGCGTCGGGAACCGTGACGACAATGGGCTCGGCACGCAAGTCCAACCACGCGATCGAATACAGTGTGTCAACGTTGGGAGATACGACATCCTTGAAGTCAGGGTTCGGAAAGGTCCTGATATGCGCATATTGATTCATGGGCGCGCGCGATCCTTCGGTGCGCGACACGCCGGTCGCTACTTGTCGAGTGCGCTCCATTAACACCAAGGGATAGCCATACGTATAGGCGTCTTTGGCGTTTTGCCGTATTTCGGTGGGATCAACCGCCGAATCAGCGCCACCGCCACTGCCGCAACCGGCCATGATGAATAACAGACAGAATGCGGACCAGATTCTCACAGCCCCAACCCTTTTTTAAGTTAACGCCAGAAGCAGCAGTGTTCGGCGCAATTTAATAAAAATAGACTGAAATTATGCTGTGTTGGAGGCGAAAGGTCCAGTAATGAGATGATCTCGCACCGAGCGTCGGGCTTAAGGAGTGGTGAATGCGGCAGCCTCTTTAACAGGAAGGGTCGGAGGGACCGGGAACCCGACCCAGTATGGGATCCAGCTTGTTAAGAAAGGCATGAAGCGGAGCGTAAATTGGCATAGGGGGCCGTTCTGATGAACTGCACCCCTGCCACACCACCCGGCATGGGGTCCGCACCGGGCGGTTCAAGAAGTTGAGGTTACGGGAGCCATGGCTCGGGCTACCCGTTTCCTCGCTGACAGAATCACCAGTGGCTTCACCCACGGGAGTGCGCCCAGGCTGGACGCACATTAAAAAGGGTCAGACCCCGGATGGGGTCTGACCCTTGAAATACCTGGCGGACAGAGGGGGATTCGAACCCCCGATACGCTATTCACGTATACACGCTTTCCAGGCGTGCGCCTTCAACCACTCGGCCACCTGTCCTATCTGCCTTGCATGGCAATTTACCATTTACCCAAAGCGAAGTCCGCTATTCTATCAGAATTGGAAGGCGCTGTGGGTTGGACCCTGGCGGCCAAAGCCACGCACCGATGAGCCCCTTTCTGATACGCTGCTCCAAACAACACGCTAGCGCGTCATGAAGTTCAGCGGTGCCATGACCAACTGCGGAAACAGCACGAGCAGCAGCAATACCGCCGACTGGGTCAGCAAATAGGGCATCACGGCGCGAATGACGGGATCCATGCGTACCCGTGCCACGCCGCAGACCACATTGAGCACGGTGCCGACGGGCGGCGTGATCAGGCCTATGGCATTGTTCATGATGAACAGCACGCCGAAATAGACCGGATCGATGCCCGCCATGCGTATGGTCGGCATCAGCACCGGTATCAAGATCAGGATGGTCGGCGCGAAGTCCAGCACGGTGCCCACGGCAAATACCAGCAGCATGATGGCCAGCATCAATAGAACGGGATTGTCGATCAAGGGTTCGAGGATGTCGGCGACCACCATGGGAATATTGGCCGCGGCGATCAGCCATGCGGAAACCTGTGCGGCGGCGACCAAAAACATGACGATGGCGGACGTTTTGCCGGCGGCCAGCAACAGGCCGTACAGGTCGCTGATCTTGAGCTCCCTATATACGCAAAAGCCAACGAACAATGCATAGAACACCGCCACGACGGCCGCCTCGGTAGGGGTGAAGTAACCCGCCCGCAAACCGCCGACGATGATCACCGGCATGAGCAACGCCCAGAAACCCGCCATCGTCGCCGACCAGCGCTGGCGGGACGACTTCCTTTCGCCGCGCGGCATGTCATCGCGCTTCGCCTGCAAAGCCCAGGTGACGACCAGTGCGAGAGCCATCATCAAGCCGGGCGCAATCCCGGCAATGAACAGCTTGGTGATCGAGATATTCCCCACCACCCCGACCATCACGAACCCGATGGAGGGAGGAATGATGGGGGCAATGATGCCGCCCGAGGCGATCAGGCCCGAAGCGCGCGGCACGTTATAGCCCGCGTTGCGCATCATGGGGATGAGCAGCGCCGCCACCGCCGCGGTATCGGCGATAGCGGAGCCTGAAAGCGAAGCCATGATGACGCAGGCAAAGATCGCCACGTAGCCCAGTCCGCCCCTGAAATGTCCCACCCAGGCACCGGCGACGTCCACGATCCTTCTTGAAATGCCGCCTGCATTCATGAGTTCGCCCGCGAGAACGAAAAACGGAATGGCGATGAGCGGAAAACTGTCGGCGCCCGACAACATGTTCTGCGCCATGATCTGCGCGTCGAAAAAATCCATGTACCACATCATGGCCATGCTGCAGACCATCAGAGAGAACGCGATGGGCACGCCAAGCGCCATGGCCGCCAGCAGCGACGATACAAAAATCGCAATGAGCATTTTAATTTTCGCTAATCGATATAGTTGGGGGGGACCAATTCGGACGCGGACATCCTTCCGCTCACCAATCTTGCAATATTCAGCGCCGTCAGCAGTCCGATCGACACCGCGCAAAGATAGGCGGCCGAATACACGATGCTCATCGATATGCCGGTTACCAATCCGACATTCGCAACGTTCAGTTCGTGCTGCATTAGCAGCCCCCACAGCAGGACACCGCAACATGCAAGCACCAGCAGCTGCCCGAGGAGGACGGCAAAGAAAAGCGGCCTGCCCGACAAGCGCGAGACCAGTATGTCCACACCCAGATGCCCTCCTTCCCGCATGGCGACGATGGCGCCCAGGAAGGTCAGCCAGATGAACAGGAAGCGCGACAGCTCTTCCGCGATATTGACGCCGGAGTTGAAGAAGTGACGCAGGATCACGTTGCCGAATACCATCAGGCACATGGCCGCCAGGCATAGCACGATGACGAGCTCCAGCACCTTGAAATACCAGTTCGTCAGTTTTTTCATTGTTGAATGCCCTGGAAACGATTCTGTTGGCGACGACCCGCTCCGCCGGCCGTCATAGAGTGAAGATCTTTCCCGGATTCAGGATGTTCCGGGGGTCGAGCGCCTGCTTGAGCTGCCGCATGACACTCACCGATGCCGCGCCAAGCTCATCGATCAGGAAGTTCTGCTTGTGCAGCCCTATGCCATGCTCGCCGGTGCATGTGCCATCCATGGCCAGCGCCCTGGCCACCAGGCGGGCATTGAGCGCCTCGGCCCGCTGAACCTCTTCATGGGAATGCTCGTCGACCAGCATCTGGACATGAAAGTTGCCATCGCCGACATGGCCGACAACCGGAGCCAGCATCGCCGACTGCCGCAGGTCGGCGATGGTCTCATCGACGCAATCGGCCAATCTGGAAATGGGGACACAAACGTCGGTAACGATGGACCGCGCGCCCGGACGCAGCTGCAACGCAGCGAAGTAGACGTTGTGACGAGCCGCCCAAAGCCGGTTGCGCTCCTCGGGGCTGGCCGACCATACGAACCCGGCCGCGCCGAACTCCCCTGCAATGTCTTGCGTCAGGGCTATCTGTTCTTCCAGCCCCGACGCGCTCCCATGGAACTCGAAGAACAAGTGGGGCTGCTCGGGCAAGCCGGTTTTGCTGTACAGGTTGAGCGCCTTGATCGCAACGGGGTCGACGAATTCGCAGCGCGCCACCGGCACGCCCAACTGAATGACCTGGACGACGGCCCGGACGGCCGCGGCGATGTCGGGGAACGCGCAAACCGCGGCCATCGTGCTTTCGGGCAGCGGATGCAATCTTACGGTGGCCTCGACAATGACGCCCAGCGTGCCTTCGGCGCCCACGAACAGGCGCGTCAGGTCGTAGCCGGCAGCCGATTTCCTGGCGCGGCGTCCTGTCTTGATGATTTCACCGTTGGCAGTGACCACCGTCAGGTTGACGACATTCTCGCGCATGGTTCCGTAGCGCACCGCGTTCGTGCCGGACGCCCGGGTGGAACACATGCCGCCAATGCTGGCATCGGCCCCCGGGTCCACGGGGAAGAACAGGCCGGTATCGCGCAGCATGGCGTTCAGGGCCTCGCGCGTGACACCCGGCTGCACGGTCGCCGTCTGGTCATCCGCATTGAGCGCAAGAATGCCGTCCATTTGCATGAGATTCAGCGTGAGGCCGCCATGGACCGCCAAGGTGTGCCCCTCGAGCGATGAGCCCGCGCCATAGGGGATGAGCGGCACACCGAATTGGCTGCAAAGCTTGACGATCTCGACCACCTCGGCTGTATCGCGCGCGAAGGCGACGGCATCCGGCAAGGCCGCTGCGAAAATGGACTCGTCGCGGCCGTGATGTTCCCGCAAGGGAAGGCTGGTGGTGTAGCGTTCCCCCAGCAACCGGTCTAGCCGCGTGTCGAACGGCTCGGGCAGCCCGTTCTGTCGCATCATGACTTCTTGCCCGAGCGCACCGCGGCGATTTCCGCGCGCAGCAGGTTCATGAATTCCGGGCCGATCTTTTCCAGGTGCGGCGCGATGGCCGGTGGAACGAGATCGCGGATCTTCTGCAAGTCGCCGTCCGAAAAGCGCGTGACCTGCATGCCCTTGTCCTTCATGTTTTTCAGCGCGACATCGACCTCGCCCGCAGTGAGTTCACGCTGATAAGCCGTTGCGTTCTTGGCAGCCGCGGTCATCAATTGCTGTTCTTCGGGCGTCAGGCCATCCCAGAACTTCTTGGACACCGCGAAGATGAGAGGCGAATAGACATGGCCCGATAGCGTCATGTACTTCTGCACTTCATAGAAGCGCTGCGTGTTCATCAATACGATGGGATTTTCCTGGCCATCGAACGCCTTGGTCTCGAGCGCGACGAACAGTTCGGACCACGCCAAAGGAGAGGCATTGGCGCCCAGCGCCTTGAACGCGTCCAGGGTCAGGGGATTGGGCTGCGTGCGCAGCTTCAACCCTTCGAGGTCCGCCAGCGTATTCACCGGCCGGCGGGAATTCGTGATGTGGCGGAAGCCGTTTTCCCACCAGCCCAGCACATGTATGCCCACCGCGCTGAGCTTGTCGTTCAGATAGTCGCCCACCGGGCCATCGAAGACGGCATGCGCTTCGGCCTCGGACTCAAAGAGGAACGGGACGTCTTGAAAGCCCAGTTCTTTGACCTGGCCGAGCATGGCCAGCGCGCTGCCTGTGTAGAATTCCTGCACACCGCCCTGCAAGGCACCCAGCATTTGCGGGTCGGGCCCGAGGGCCTGATTGGCGATCACGGATATTTTCGTTTTCCCGCCCGTCGCCTTCAGCATTTCCGCCGAGAATTTCTTGGCGGCCAGGCCCGCCGGGTGATTGTCGGCCATGCCATGGCCGAAGCGAAGGTTGCGCGCCTTGAAGTCCTGTGCCTGCGCACCGCCCACCATTCCCACGGCCGATATTACGGCCATGGCAAAAATATGCTTGATTTTCATGTTGATGTCTCCTCGATTGTGATTTTCGGGTATTGCCCGCGTTACACCAAATCGGCACGCTGAACGCGATTGCTCAGCAAGCCAATGCCTTCTATCTCCACCTCGCAGAGGTCGCCGGGCTGCATGTACAGCTTGGGCTCGCGCGCATGGCCGATGCCCGCGGGCGTGCCCGCAACGATGACATCGCCGGCTTCCAGCGTCATGACTTCGCTGATCGTCACAATCAGCGACTCCACATCGAAAACCATGTCTTTCGTGTTGGCCGATTGCACCGTCACGCCGTTCAGGCGGGTTTCCAGCTTCAGGCCGCGCGCGCCGGGGGGCAGTTCATCGGCCGTGACCAGGCAAGGGCCGAATGCGCCGGTGCCGTCGAAGTTTTTCCCCATCATCCATTGCGGCGTCTTGAACTGATATTCGCGCACGCTGCCGTCGTTGAAGATCGAATAGCCCAATATGTGATCCAGCGCGTCGGCCCGGGCGATGCCCTTGCCCGGCTTGCCGATGATGACGGCAAGTTCGCCCTCGTAATCGAACGTAGGGGAAAGCGTTGGATGGACCAATGGCTGGCCGTGCGCGATGACACTGGTATTGAAACGGGAGAACAGCGTGGGATAGGCCGGCTGTTCAAATCCGCTTTCGGCGGAATGATCCGTATAGTTCAACCCGACACAGATGATCTTGGGCGGTTGCGCTACGGGAGGCAGCGACTGCACCGCATCCAGGTCCAGCGCCGGACGCCGCAGCATGGCCTCGGCCGCGCGCGCCAATGCATCGGAACCGCTACGAATGTGCGCATCCACCGAGCCGGGGTATGAAGCGTCGTCTTCCGTACACCCGTGCCAGAGCCCTGTTGCCGAATCCCTGACGGCCCAGCCTTCACGGCCGCCAGATAAAAAACGGGAAACCTTCATTTAAAACTCCTCTTGAGCAAGTGGAGCCACTATATCATCTAATATCTATTTTTATAATAAGAATATATTATTATTTGACTAGCATAAACCCGTATAAAATATAGATTCCATGAAGACAAGCCAAAAACTCACTCAAGCGGAAACCGTGCGCCACCTAATACGCGCGGAGATCCTTGACGGCCGCCTCCCGCCCGGCGCGAAACTGAACATCAAGTCGCTGGAAGGCAGGCTGGACGTCAGCCTGGGCGCAATACGCGAAGCCCTGTCGCGCCTCAGCGCGGAAGGCATGGTGACTGCCGAAGCCCATCGCGGATATCGGGTGAGCACGATCAGTGCGGAAGAATTGCTCGATCTGACCAGAACGCGAATCGAAATCGAATCCCTATGCCTCGGCAAAGCGATATCGCACGGGGATGTCGAATGGGAAACCAGAATAGTCGGCGCAGCCCATCGCATGGAGCGCCTGCAAAACTCGCCGTCGGACCCCGAAGCCCGCGTCAGCGACGACTGGAATCAGGCACACGGGGAATTCCATGAGGCATTGGTCAGCGCGTGTCCCAGCGCATGGCTGCACCGGATGCGCAAGCTGTTGTACGAGCAGAGCGAGCGCTACCGCAGGCTATCGGTTCCGCTGGATACCGATCAGCGCGATGTCCGTGACGAGCACAGGCGCATCATGGAGGCCGTGCTGCAGCGGGATACGGAAACCGCCCTGCAGGAACTGGAAAGACATCTGCTGGCCACCACCCAGATCATCTTGCGATCGCCCTTGCTGCAGGCGGGATCGCCCGGCATGGCGGACGATCGCGGCGATTTGGACGATCAAGCATAACGACGGCATCGAAGCCGGGGCGGCAAGAACGCCTTCCCTCAAGTCCCGGCCAGGATCCAGCGCGCGGCTTTCTCGGCGATCATGAGCGTGGGGCTGTTCGTGTTGCCGCTCGTGATGGTGGGCATGATGCTGGCGTCCACCACGCGCAGGCCTTCCACGCCGTGCACCCTGAGATGAGCATCGACGACCGCCGTCGGGTCGTCCGCCTTGCCCATTCTGGCCGTCCCCACCGGATGGAAGATGGTGGTGGCAATGTCTCCGGCCAGGCGGGCGAGTTCTTCATCCGACTGGAACTGGACGCCCGGCTTGTATTCTTCCGGCTGATAAGCCGCCAGCGCCGGCTGCGCGACAATACGGCGCGTAATCCGCAATGATTCCGCGGCCACCCTGCGGTCCTGTTCGGTGCTCAGATAATTGGGCGCGATGGCGGGCGCGTCTTCCGGGCGGGCGCTCTTGATGCGTACGCTGCCCCGGCTGGTCGGATTCAAATTGCAGACGCTGGCCGTAAAGGCATTGAAGCGATGCAAAGGCTCTCCGAAGGCTTCGAGGCTCAGGGGCTGGACGTGATACTGGATATTGGCATGGGCCTGCGAGGCGTCGCTGCGCGTAAAAGCGCCCAATTGAGACGGCGCCATGCTCATGGGGCCGCTGCGCTTGACGGCATATTGCAGCCCGATCATTGCCTTGCCCCATAGGCTGCCCGCCATCTTGTTCAGTGTGTGAACGCCTTGCACCTTGTACACGCTGCGTATCTGCAAGTGATCCTGCAAATTTGCCCCCACCCCCGGTTTGTCGGCCGCCACCGGTATCCCGTGGCGCTGCAGGAGTTCCCCCGGCCCGATGCCGGACAGCTGCAGCAACTGTGGAGAACCGATGCTGCCGGCGCTCAGGATGACTTCCTTCTTAGCCTTCACGGCTATAACGGCCCCGTCGCGCCGGACAAGGACGCCCTTGCATTTGAGCCTGCCATCCGGCTGGCGCGCGATCATCAGGCGATCGGTCTGGGATTTGGTCCATAAAGTGAAGTTGGGTCGCGACTGGCACGTCGGCCTCAGGAAAGCCTTGGCCGCGTTCCAGCGCCAGCCGTTCTTCTGGTTCACCTCGAAATAGCCCACGCCTTCGTTGTCGCCCTGATTGAAGTCGTCGGTGGCGGGGATGCCGGCCTGTTGCGCTGCTTTCGAGAATGCATCGAGGATATCCCAGCGCAAGCGCTGCTTTTCGACGCGCCACTCGCCGCCCGACGCATGGAAGTTCGCGAACCCCGCCGGAGCCGTTGCCCGCGAGGCAGCGGCCTTGCCTGCCTGGTCCAGCCTGTAATGGCTCTCGTGCGCCTTGAAATCAGCCAGGCAGCTTTCCCAGGACCAGGCATCGTCTCCCACGGATGCCGCCCAATGGTTATAGTCGCGCGATTGCCCCCTCATATAGATCATGCCGTTGATGCTGGAGCATCCGCCCAGTGTTTTGCCGCGCGGATAACGCAATACCCTGCCGTTCAACCCTTGGTCGGGTTCGGTGTTGTAGAGCCAATCGGTGCGCGCATTGCCGATGCAATACAGGTAACCCACCGGGATGTGGATCCAGTGATAATCGTCCTTGCCTCCGGCCTCGATCAGGAGAACACGCAGGGACGGATCGGCGCTGAGCCGATTGGCGAGCAGGCACCCTGCGGTTCCCGCCCCTACGATGACATAGTCGAATTCCAGCTCTGGCATGTTTTCCTCCTTTTGCCGGCTACTTTAGCAACGGCGCCGCCAGAATGCCATCGAGTATTTCTTGCATCTGATATAAGGACGACTAATAATTGAGGGATGAATATCCAGTCGCTCGCCGCTTTTGTCGCCGTCGCCCGCGAGGGCAGCCTTACACGTGCCGCGCAAAAGCTGCACATCACCCAGCCCGCGGTCGGACTGCATATCAAGAATCTGCATGAGCAGACCGGACTGCGCCTGTTGACGCGCACCGCGCACGGCATGCAGCTGACGCCCGATGGATCCGCCCTGCTGCCGCTGGCGGAAAAGGTCCTGCTGTCGGTGTCCGGCTTCAAGACTGCGGCACAGCGCCGCAGCAAGGAGATCCGCGGGAAGCTTCGCATAGGAACCATACTGGATCCGGAGTTCCTGCGCCTGGGCATGCTATTAAAGGAACTATTAGCTTACGCCCGGCACCTGGAGATCGTGCTGGCCCACGGCATGAGCGGGGAAGTGTTGCAACGGGTCATGCGCGCCGAGCTCGATGCCGGCTTCTATTTGTGCGTACCCGACGATACCTTGGCCGCACCCGACACCGTGCTGTGCAGGATTCTGACCCGGTTTTCATACCGGGTGCTTGCACCGGTGGGCTGGGAATCTCAGGTTCGCGACAAGGATTGGCGCCAGTTGGCCGCCCTGCCCTGGCTCTCGACGCCACCACAATCCGTCCATCATCGTTTGCTTTCGCTTGTATTCGGTGAGGGTTCACTGACCGGGCTGGACGCGAACTATGTGGCGCTGGTCGACCAGGAAGCGTCGATGCTGGACCTGGTCAAGTCGGGCGTCGGCCTGAGCCTGGTCCGCGATCATATCGCCCTGCGCGAGGCACAGGCGCATGGATTGGCGATCGCCAATCTGGTCAACCTGGATTGCGCGCTGAGCTTCGTTTGTCTGCGCGAACGCATGGACGACCCGCCCGTGGCGGCTGCCCTGATGGCGCTGGACCGTGCATGGCCGAGCGCCTAGGGCCTGTCAGGAAGGCATGCCTGCACCCCGACCCAGGGTAACCAGACGCTCGACATAGCGGGCGATCATGTCCACTTCCAGATTGACGAGCGCCCCCACCGCAAGATGCTTCAGCGTCGTGACCTGCACAGTGTGCGGGATGAGGTTGATGTGGATTTCGCAGCCCGCCACGCTGTCGTCCACACGATTCACGGTCAGACTGACGCCGTTCACCGTGATGGAACCCTTGTATGCCAGGTAGCATGCCAGAGACTGCGGGACCTTGATCCGCAGATCCCAGGATTCGCCCACCTGCGCGAAATGGCTGACTTCGCCCAGGCCGTCCACATGGCCCGAGACCAGGTGGCCATCCAGCGAATCGCCCATGCGCAAGGCATGCTCCAGGTTCACATCGCCTTTCTCGTCCAGGCCCGCGGTGCGCTTCAGGCTCTCGCGCGAGACGTCGACACTGAAGGAGTCGGCAGCCAATTCAACGACCGTCATGCAGGCGCCCTGGATGGCGATCGAGTCCCCGAGCTTGGTCGTGTCGCGCAGGAAGCCGGCAACCCGCACGGTGATCCGCGCGCCGGCCTCCTCGCCGCCCAGCGCCTTGATGTCGGTGATCCGCCCGATTGCGGCAACAATTCCCGTAAACATAAATCTCCTTCAATTGCCCACTGCCTGCAGCAATGTATTCCAGTGTTGAACGTGGCGCGCCCGCAGGCGCAGGTCGGGCGCCACCGGGCGTGTCTCGGTGAACTCGAACGCCTGCGCCAGCGCAAGGTCGTCGAGCCTGGCCATGTCGACCATGCCTATGCCTTCCCCGAGAAGCATGGGCGCCATATAGACCAGAAGCTCGTCCACGCAGCCCGCGCTCAGCAAGGCGCCGCTCAGCCGCGCACCCGCTTCGACATGGACTTCATTGATGTCGTGCTCTCCCAGCCATTGCATCACTGCATGCAGGTCCACGCGGCGCCCCGACGGAGGCAGCTGGATCACACGGACGTTGCGGTCCGCCAGGCGGGCCGCTTTTTTGGGGTCGTGACGGCAGGTGAAGATCCAGGTTTCCGCACCATCGAAAATCCTGGCGGCTTCATCGACCTCGAAACGCGTGTCGACGATGGCCTTCACCGGCTGCCTCTCGGTTTCCACGTGCCGCACATTCATTTGGGGATTATCGGCCAGCACCGTCCCGGAGCCGGTCAGCACCACGCAGCTGCGTGCCCGCCAGTGATGCCCGTCCGCGCGCGCTGCGGTACCGGTGATCCACTTCGACTGGCCGCTGGGAAGCGCGATACGGCCATCGATGGACGAGGCAAGCTTCAGCCAGGCCCACGGCGTCTTGCGGGTCATGCGCGCGACGAAACCGGGATTGAGCGCAAGTGCCTCTTCCCGGCAAACAGATGTGGCGACCGCGATGCCCGCCGCCCGAAGACGCGCGATGCCCTGGCCCCCGACCAGGGGATTGGGGTCGCGCATGGCAATGACCACGCGCGCCGGTGACGCGGCGATCAGCGCGTCGACGCACGGAGGCGTGCGCCCAAAATGGCTGCAAGGTTCCAAGGTGACGTAAATCGTGCAGTTGCGCAGATCGACGCCGCGCTCGGCGGCCTGGCGCAAGGCCATGACTTCGGCGTGCGGTCCGCCGGCCCGCTGCGTCGCGCCCGAGGCCAGCACCCGGCCATCACGGACGATCAGGCATGCCACCCGCGGGTTGGGAGCAGTCAGATACATGACGCTTTCCGCTAGCTGGATCGCCTGGCGCATCCACCGCTCGTCGCTGGAATCCGTGGAAATATTCACGTTCTGGGAGCAATCTGAATTTCGTCGATTGCCTTGACGAATTCGTCGATGTTCTCGAAGCTCTTGTAGACGGAGGCAAAGCGCACGTAGGCCACTTGGTCCAGCTTGCGGAGCTCGTTCATGACGAGCTCGCCGACATATCCGGAATCCACCTCGCGCTTGCCGCTGACCAGCAGGCTTTCCTCGATGCGAGCGACCGCCGCATCGACCTCTTCGGTGCTGACCGGCCGCTTGCGCAATGCCAGCTTCAGGCTGGCGCGCAGTTTGGATGGATCGAATTCCACGCGTGTGCCGTTGCGCTTCACGACCGCCGGCATGACCAGTTCCGCCCTTTCGTAGGTGGTGAACCTGCGCTCACAGGTCGCGCAGCGCCGGCGACGCCTGATGGTGTCTCCTTCTTCGGAAACCCGGGAATCGATGACTTGCGTATCGGGATGGTTGCAGAACGGGCATTTCATGGTTGGCGGCCCCGGACCTGCCGGGGCGGATCCCGGATTAGCGGTAGACCGGCAAGCGCGCGGTCAGCTCGTTGACACGAGCGCGCACCTCGGCGATCTTGGCCTCGTCGCGAGGATGATCGAGCACGTCGGCGATGAGGTGCCCGGTGAGCTCGGCCTCGGCTTCCTTGAAACCGCGGGTGGTCATGGCGGGCGTGCCCAGGCGGATACCGCTGGTCACGAACGGCTTTTCAGGGTCGTTGGGGATGGCGTTCTTGTTGACCGTGATGTGCGCCTGGCCAAGAACGGCCTCCGCTTCCTTGCCGGTGATGCCCTTGGCACGCAGATCGACCAGCATCACGTGGCTTTCGGTGCGGCCCGAAACGATGCGCAGGCCGCGCTCGACCAAGGTGCGTGCCAGGACGTCGGCGTTCTTGACGACTTGGGCGGCGTACTGCTTGAATTCGGGCGACAGGGCTTCCTTGAACGCCACGGCCTTGCCGGCGATGACATGCATGAGCGGACCGCCCTGGATGCCCGGGAATATGGCCGAATTGATGATTTTTTCGTGTTCGGCCTTCATCATGATGACGCCGCCGCGCGGGCCGCGCAGTGATTTATGCGTGGTCGAAGTGACGAAGTCGGCATGAGGCACGGGGTTGGGATAGGCGCCGCCGGCAACCAGGCCTGCATAGTGTGCGATGTCGACCATGAACAAGGCGCCGTTGTCGCGAGCAATGCGTGCCATGCGTTCGAAATCGATGCGCAGCGAATAGGCCGAAGCGCCGCCGACGATGAGCTTGGGCTTGTGGGTTTTAGCCAGGGACTCGAGCTGGGAGTAGTCGAGCTCTTCGTTGGCGTCCAGGCCATAGGATACGAAGTTGTAGAGCTTGCCCGATGCGTTGACCGGCGAACCGTGCGTGAGGTGGCCGCCTTCGGCCAGGCTCATGCCAAGCACGGTGTCGCCCGGCTTGAGGACGGCCATGTAGACGGCCTGGTTGGCCTGCGAACCCGAATTGGCCTGCACGTTGGCCGCTTCCGCGCCGAAGATTTCCTTGAGGCGGTCGATTGCCAGCTGCTCGACGATATCGACGTATTCGCAGCCGCCGTAATAGCGCTTGCCCGGATAGCCTTCCGCGTACTTGTTCGTAAGCTGCGTGCCTTGCGCCTGCATGACCGCAGGACTGGTGTAGTTTTCGGACGCAATCAGCTCGATGTGCTGTTCCTGGCGAACATTCTCTTTCTGAATGGCTGCCCAGACTTCGGCATCGACTTGATCAAGGGTGCGGGAACGGTCAAACATTGGGTATCCTGGATAAGGTTGTTGCTGCAAGCAAAAGGCGAAAGCGCATTTTACCGCGAATGAGAGTGGTAGGCCCCTTGCAAAATCGCCGGGGTTGGCTGGGGTCAGACCCCGCGTTGAATGGCTGGGGTCAGACCCCGCATGGGGTCTGACCCCTCAAGCTCCCGGGCCCAAGCGGCTGGGGTCAGACCCCGTACGGGGTCTGACCCCCTTGCCCCTTAGCCCGCCAGCCGAGGATTCAGCGTATACAGCCCGGTAATCGATGCCTGGCCGAGTATATGGCCTTGCATCGCCTTCATGGCATCCGCGCCGGTGAAGCGTCCTTCGAAGGGCAGCTCGGCGATGTCGAGCGCATAGACGGTGAAGATATAGCGGTGCGGAATCGAATCGTTCCACGGGGGGCATGGGCCGTCATAGCCGAAGTAATCGCCGTTCATGTCGCGGTCGGCAGCGAACCACGCCGTGTAGTCGTTCACACCCTGGCGGGTGCCGTCGAGCGCCAGGGGCCCGGCCTTTCCCCTGGGCGTGATGCCGTCCGAATAAGAGCCTTCCGCGATTTCAGTGGTCGTGGCGGGCACATCGATCAGCACCCAATGATAGAAGTCCACGCGCGGGAGCGTATCGGGGATTTCGCGCCCTTCCTGGTTGACGTCGTCGGGCTTGCTGGGCACGTCCGGATCGTGGCAGATGACCACGAAAGACTGCGTGCCGGCCGGCGCGTCCGACCAGGACAACTGCGGATTGACGTTGCCAGCCAGCGCCACATGATTCTGGCCATCGATCTTTCCAAAGGCATAGCGCTCGGGGATTTTTCCCTGATCGGTAAAAGACTCACTGGTAAGTTTCATAAGGTACTCCTGGTCAAACGGCTGGCTTGTGTGTCAGCCTGTTAACGTGACGCGGGCAAATTTGCGCTTGCCCACCTGTATGACATAAGTGCCGGCTTCGAGCTGCAGGGATTTATCTTCGATGCGGACACCGTCCACGCGCACGCCGCCCTGCTCGACGTTGCGCTGCGCTTCGGCCCCCGATGCGGCCAAGCCGGCTTCGCGCAAGATCTTGAGTATGCCCAAAGGCGCCGCGCCCGCGGTAACCTCGGGCATTTCGTCGGGAATGGCGCCGTCGCGAAACCTGGCCTCAAAGGCGGCGAGCGCATTCGAGGCGGCTTCCCGGGAATGGAAGCGCGCCACGATTTCCTGGGCCAGCGCCACTTTGGCTTCGCGCGGATTCAGGCCTTCTGCTATCTGCTTCTCAAGACTGGCGATGTCGTCCATTGAGCGGAATGACAGCAGTTCGTAGTACTTCCACATCAAGGTGTCGGAAATCGACATGATCTTGCCGAACATCGAGTCGGCGGCTTCCGTGATGCCGATGTAATTGCCCTTGGACTTGGACATTTTGTCGACACCGTCGGTGCCTTCGAGCAGGGGCATGGTCAGGATGCACTGGGGTTCCTGGCCGTACTCCTTCTGGAGCTCGCGACCCACCAGGAGGTTGAACTTCTGGTCCGTGCCACCGAGTTCGAGGTCGGCCTTGAGCTCGACGGAATCGTATCCCTGCATGAGCGGATACAGGAACTCGTGTACCGAAATGGGTATGCCGCCCTTGAAGCGGCGCGTGAAGTCTTCGCGTTCCATCATGCGCGCAACCGTATAACGGGACGCCAGCTTGATCAGCCCACGTGCACCCAGCGCATCGCACCATTCGGAGTTGTAGCGAATTTCGGTCTTGGCGGGATCAAGCACCAGGCTGGCCTGCGCGTAGTATGTCTTGGCGTTTTCCTGGATCTGCTCGGCCGTAAGGGGCGGCCGCGTGGCATTGCGCCCGCTGGGATCGCCGATCATGGAGGTGAAGTCGCCGATCAGGAAGATGACCGTATGCCCGAGGTCCTGGAGCTGGCGCATCTTGTTGAGCACGACGGTATGGCCCAGATGGATGTCGGGCGCCGTGGGATCCAGCCCCAACTTGATCCGCAATGGCTTGCCGGTGGCATAACTGCGCGCTAGCTTGCCGGCAAATTCTGATTCGACCAGCAGCTCGTCACAACCGCGCTTGACGATGCGTAGCGCTTCTTCTACCTGTGGGCTCATTGGGGATTCATTGAAGGACATATAACGGTTTTATCAATTAATACAAAAAAATGCTCGAAAAATGGGACTCAATACGCTAGCATAGCGTGCGAGCGCAATCCATGCATGGCCATGGGCAGATACTAGAACAGATGCAGTTCATCATATTATCAGAGCGCTACGCCCTCACGAAACGGCACATCCATCCACTACAGTAGCGCCTTTACAGGTCTTGATTTTGTTTATGTTCAAGAAAGGGAATATTGGCAATCCCTCCTACCGCGACATGGTCCGGGCAAACCGCCGACACCATGTCGTCCGCAACGGGCTGGTGTTGATCGCCCTTGGCCTTTTTGCCGGAGCCGCCGCGCTGGCGGTGGTTCAGCCACCCGAAGCCCCCGTCGTATACCAAGCCCGTCAAACGCTGGACCTGCCCGATCCGGCTCCCCAAGTCTCCAGTCTTTCTTCCGATCCGTTCATCAGCGAAACTCAGATCCGCCGTGGCGACACGCTCGCGGCGCTGCTGCAGCGCCTCAGGGTCCAGGAATCGGGCCTGCAGCAGTTCCTGGTGCAGAACAAGGACGCCCGTTCCATCTATAAGCTGTATCCCGGCCGCAGTGTGCAGGCGGCGCTGGATGACGACGGCAATCTGGTCTGGCTCCGCTACAACCATACGCCCGGAACCAGCAATAACGGTACCTATGTTTCCCGCTGGCTCGAAGTCAAGCCCGACGGCAAGGGCGGCTTCACCGCCGACGAACGCAGCCAAGTGGCCGATGTGCATATCCGCATCGCCGAAAATCACATCGTCAGTTCCCTGTTCGGCGCCACGGACGAGGCCGACATCCCCGATGCCATCACGCTTCAAATGACGGACATCCTGGGCAGCAAGATCGATTTCATACGCGACTTGCGCAGCGGGGACCACTTCCGCATCATCTACGAATCCTATTCTCACGAAGGACGCGACGTCGGCGCCGGCCGCATCCTGGCATTGGAGTTCATCAATCGCGGCAAGGCTTACGAGGCCGTCTGGTTCTCCCCCGATGGCAAAAGCGGCAGCTACTACGACTTCGAAGGCAGCAGCCTGCAAGGGGCGTTTCTGCGCACGGCGCTGAAGTTCTCCCGCATCAGCTCCACGTTCGGCATGCGCAAGCACCCGGTGCATGGCACTTGGCGCGGGCACAAAGGCGTCGACTACGCCGCGCCCAGCGGCACTCCCATCCATGCCACAGCGGACGGCGTCGTCGATTTCCGCGGCTGGCAGAACGGCTATGGCAACACCATCGTCCTGAAGCACCATAATGGCATCAGTACGCTTTATGCGCATCAAAGCCGCTTCGAGAACGGGTTGAAGAAAGGCGATAGCGTCAGGCAAGGGCAACTCATCGGCTATGTCGGCTCCACCGGCTGGTCCACCGGCCCTCATTTGCACTACGAGTTCCGGGTCAACAACAAACCGGTGGATCCACTGTCCGTCGACCTGCCTGTCGCCCGCACACTCGACAAGTCCCATCGCGCGGCATTCCAGGAAACGGCCGCTCAGTATCGCGAACATATTCATTTGCTGACCGATCTCCAGGAAGGCAACGCTCAAGTCGCGAGCCGTTGATTCTGCAAGGCACGGGGCCCGGCATGCCGCAGAACCTGATCGTGGGCCTGATGTCGGGGACCAGCACGGACGGCGTCGATGCCGTCCTCGCCCGGTTCGACGATAGCGGCCGCCCCGCCATCGTCGATTCGATTTCCTTGCCCATGCCGCAGGCACTGCGCGAAGAGTTTCTGGCCTTGAACTCCCCCGGCGCGGACGAACTCGCGCGCGCCGCGCTGGCGGCCAATGAACTCGCTCGCCTCTATGCACGCGCCACCCTGGAAATTCTGGAACGTACCAACGTAGCCGCCGGCCAGGTCCGCGCGATCGGCGCCCATGGCCAGACAGTGCGGCACGACCCGGCGGCGGGCTATACCATCCAGTTGAACACCCCTGCGCTGCTGGCCGAACTTACAGGCATTCCAGTCATTGCCGACTTCCGGTCGCGCGACGTCGCCGCCGGAGGCCAGGGTGCACCGCTGGTGCCGGCCTTTCATCACGCGGTATTCGCCTGCGGACATCCGCGTGCCGTGCTGAACCTGGGCGGCATCGCCAACGTGACGCTGCTGGAACCCGGGAACGATATCCGCGGCTTCGATACGGGTCCGGCCAATGTCCTGCTGGACATGTGGATACAGTCCAGCACCGGCCAGCCCTACGACGACGCCGGAAACTGGGCGGCCACCGGCCGCTGCGATGCCCGGTTGCTGGACCACCTCCTGGATAGCGAACCCTGGTTCAGGCTCGCCCCGCCCAAGTCGACGGGCCGCGATCTGTTCAACTGGTCGTGGCTGAGCGGGCGCCTGAACACCTTCTACAACCAGGCATCGCGCCTGCGCGACAACGATGTGCAGGCCACCTTACAAAGACTGACCGCGCGCAGCATCGCGCGCGCCGTCATGGAGCATGCGCCAGGAATAAAAGAGGTTCTGGTGTGCGGCGGAGGCGCGCTGAACACAGGCCTGCTGAACGACCTGCGTCATGAATTGAAACTGCCCGTGAGCCCGACGTCGGAACACGGCGTACCCGCCCAGCTCGTCGAAGCGTTGGCTTTCGCGTGGTTGGCGTGGATGCATGAAGAAGGCCTGCCGGCCTGCCTGCCCGCCGTCACCGGTGCGCGCGCGGCCACGATCGCGGGATGCAGATACCCTGGTGGGGTCAGACCCCGTACGGGGTCTGACCCCTTGATCTAGGCCAGGGTCAGACCCCGGATCTACACTTGGGGTATTGGCATATCGGGGTCAGACCCCATACGGGGTCTGACCCCACCAAATCACACCGCAAACGACGAACCGCAGCCGCAAGTGGTGTTGGCGTTGGGGTTGCGGATGACGAATTGCGCGCCTTCCAGGTCGTCTTTGTAGTCGATTTCAGCGCCGACCAGATACTGGAAGCTCATGGGGTCGACCAGCAACTGGACGCCCTCTTTGTCGATGGTGGTATCGTCGTCGTTCACGGTTTCGTCGAATGTGAAGCCATACTGGAAGCCCGAACAACCGCCTCCCTGCACGAAGACGCGCAGCTTGAGGTCCGGATTGCCTTCCTCGTCGAGCAGTTCCTTGACTTTGGCTGCGGCCGAGTCTGTGAAGATCAGCGGGGACGGGGGCGCCTGCAGATCGACGGTTTCACTAAGGGTATTCATCAGAGCACTCCATGGCAGCGATACAGGCTGCGCAAACTTAAACCTACTATAACATTGCCGTCAATGGGCGGCGGGCAGTACGACGGTGCGCGAAGCCCGGACTGCGGTGCCTTCCAGGACATTGAGCGTGACGGATGTGGGCTCAAAGTTATCGGGAAGACTGAGGAGACCGGCCCCTCGCTGGAATTGGTCGAACGCCAGGGCAAAGCCTTCGGTGTCGGGCGCCACGGATTCGGGCCCGCCAGGCGACCTGGCGGCCTCAAGCGTAATTTTAACCTCTTTCCCATCACGCACGCCCTGGGCCACGAACTGCAATACCCCCTTGAACAAGGCCTCGCCCTGGGTGCTGCGCTGAAGCAGCACCCTATATAGCAAGTTGGGGCCGATCCGTTCAATTTCAAGCGCCCTGACGCTGATGGTCCCTTTAGGCCCGGGCGGCAGGAGCTGATCGAAAAAAGCAAGCTGGTCGCGCATGCGTCCCGCTTCCGCCTGCGCGGTACGCAGTGAAGCCTCCAGGCCTTTGCGCGTACTTTCTTCGACGACCAGTTGTCCGCTGAGCGCGTCGTTCTGGGCCCTGAGCGCAATGAGCTCGGCCCGCGCCTGCAACAAGGACTGCTGCTCGGAGAACTGTTGATCGTCGGCCTGCGACCCGAGCCAATAAGCAGCGCCCAGGCCGCCCAGCATCGCCCCGAGCAAAACCCCAAGGAAAAAGCCGAACAGCCGGACTTTTCGTGTCCTGCCGTCAGGGGAGGATGGCGACATGCGTCAGGCCCGTGGACTCGGGCAGACCGAACATCAGGTTCATGTTCTGCACGGCCTGGCCCGAAGCGCCTTTGACGAGATTGTCCTGGATGACGAGGATGACGAGCTGATCGCCATTGCCGGGACGATGCACTGCGATGCGAAGCTGGTTGGCGGCACGCACGGAACGCGTTTCGGGCAAGGAGCCCGCGGGCATGACGTCGACAAAGGCTTCATCGGCGTAACGCTGCTCGAACAGCGCCTGGAAATCGGTATCCATGGCTTCAGGCAGGATGCGTGCGTACAAGGTCGAGAACATGCCACGGATCATCGGCACCAGGTGAGGCACGAAGGTAAGACCGACCGGCCCGCCCGCAAGGGCGTTCAAGTGCTCGGAAATCTCGGGATGATGGCGATGACCTGCCACGCCGTAGGCCTTGAAATTGTCGCTGGCTTCTGAAAACAGCGTGCTGACCTCGGCCTTGCGCCCGGCGCCCGATACCCCGGACTTGCAATCGGCGATGATGTGGCTGGTGTCCACCAGCTTGCGCCCGCCCTCCAACAACGGAGCAAGCCCAAGCAATACCGTCGTCGGGTAGCAACCCGGGTTGCCGACGACCTTGGCGCCTGCGATCCTGGAGCGGTTGAGTTCGACCAGCCCGTAAGCCGATTCAGCCAGGATATCGGGGCAGGAATGGGGCATTTTGTACCAGCGCTCGAACATCTGGGTGTCCTGCAGCCGGAAGTCGGCGGCCAGATCGATGATGCGGACGCCTTTGTCGAGCAGGGTCTTGGCCTGGCTCATGGCGACGCCATGCGGCGTGGCGAAGAAAACGACGTCGCAGTCTTCGAGCGCGGCCTTGTCCGGGGTCTGGAAGCAGAGATCGACGCGCCCGCGCAGATTGGGGTACATGTCGGCCACAGGCATGCCGTCTTCCTTGCGGGAAGTGATCGCCGTGAGTTCGACTTGGGGATGCTGGGACAGCAGGCGCAGCAATTCAACGCCCGTGTAGCCCGTGCCACCCACAATACCTGCCTTGATCCGAGATGCTGCTGCCGATGCCATGACCTTTTCCAAGAAAAAAACTGCGACATCGTCATTATGCAACAAGCGCGGCAGACATGCAGCAGAGGGAGGGGTCAGACCCCGGATGGGCCGGCGCAGAGAGGGGTCAGACCCCATCCGGGGTCTGACCCCGGCTGCGAAGAGTGAGAATCAGAGGGGGTCGGACCCCGTACGGGGTCTGACCCCAAAGGGTGCCGGCAGGTCGATCGAATCCAGCGTGTTCTTGACCAGCAGCCCCAGTTCGGTATCGCCTTCCATGGCGAGCCTGCGACTGAAGAACAAGGTGTCGGGATCTTCTTTGCGTTGCATGAGCAGCAGGAAATCGTGGGCCGTCGCCGCAATCGTCAGCGCCGGCTCGGCGTGGCGCCGCGCCGCGACGAAGCCCCGCCCATCCCAGCTGAAATCGAACTGCACGCCCGCGTCCGCCACGCGAATGCGCAAGGAGCGCCCATACAACGCTTGCAGCGTATCCGCCGGCAGATGCCGGACCAGCAACAGATTCAGGCCCTGGACGAACAGCAGGGATCCCGGAAAGGCCGGCAAGGCCGCAAGCAATTTACCCAAAGGCTCCGGCAATCGATAGGAGGTCGTACTCATCAGGCCACCAATTGTTCCAGTCCGGGCCGGCCATACCAGTACCCATTGCATGGACCAGCCGGCATCAGCGGTTCGATGGCCGCGAAAGCGTCTTCGCCGGTCATTTCGCCCCGGATGGCCAGGTGGAAGAAGTGCGCAATTTCGTTCGTATACTGCGACTGCGGACTGATTCTCAGGACATCCACCTGCGTGTCTGCGACTTGGCCAAGCTCTCTCGCCAGGTTATAGACCAGGGCCGACTGCGTCTGTATGCCGTTCAACGTCAGAAAGGGCTGTCCCTCCCGCGTATTCAGCAGCAAACCGTCCGGATGATCCATGCAGACGTACTGGCAATTGTCCTTGGGCAGATTCCGGTTGCGTGCGGTAAAGCAGCGCGCCGAGAAGGCAAGCGGCATGCGGCCATATGCGAACACTTCGGTCTGCATGCCCGCGGGCCGTTGCGCCTGCATGAATCCCAGCTTGTCGCGCCCCATTTCCAGCGGCATCACCCATCGGCGCGCGCCTTGGTTCGCGAGCAGCGCCAAGGCTGGGGCGCTGTACAGATTGAGGAAGGGGCCCGCGACAAAAGGTCTGCCCTCCAGGCAATGCACGGCACCCATGTCGTTGGCCTCGACCAGATAGCGATCATTCGCCGCGATCTTGCGCAGCGTGGACAGATCGCTGCCGGACTCCAGCAGGACCTGCGTGGACAGGACGACTTCCTTTCCGGTGGCCTCCAGCATGGCCGCAAGCTCGAGCCAGTCCGGCAGGCGGAGCTCGTGACGGCGCGAACATACGGTTTCGCCCAGATAAACGATATCGACCGGCGCTTCCGTCACGGCTTCGTAGAATTGCATCATGGCGATGCGTGGCCAGTAGTACTGGACCGGACCCAGGGCAAGTTTCAAGACAGCGGCTCCTCAGTGTTGCGGTTCATTTCCACGGACGATGGTAGGCGCCCAAAGTGTGCTGTTGTCCCTCGGCCACCTTGTTCAGTTCGTTCATCCACGCAGGCCTGACTGAATAGCGCTGTAGGCTGGCAGCGCAATGGTCGATGGCCTGGCGCCATACCTTGGTGACCTGGGCCACGTAGGCGGGGCTGCGCTGCCGCCCTTCAATCTTCACCGCACTGATTCCCATCTGCATCAGTTGCGGCAGGATCTCGAGCGTATTGAGACTGGTCGGTTCCTCCAGCGCGTAATAGTTTTCCTCGGCCACGTCGAAGCGGCCCTTGCATAGGGTGGGATAGCCGGCGTTCTCGCCGTCGGCGTAGCGATCTATCAGTACGCCGTTCAAGCGAGACTCCAGGCCCTGCTCCGTCTGCTGCCAGCGCACCGACTTCGCGGGCGAGCAAACGCCGTGCGTGTTGGGAGATTCGCCCGTCGCGTACGAAGACAGCGCGCAGCGGCCCTCCACCATGACACAGAGGCTTCCGAAACCGAACACTTCGATCTCGAGCGACGTGTTCTCCGTGACGCGCTCCACCTGTGCCAGCGACAGCACACGCGGCAGTACGGCACGGCGTACGCCGAAGTGCTTCTGATAGAAATTGATGGCTTCGTAGTTGGTCGCCGACCCCTGGACCGACAGGTGCAGCGCCAATTCGGGATAGCGGTTCGAGGCATACTGCATCAAGCCCAGATCCGCCAGCAAGATGGCGTCTATGCCGGATCCCGCAGCCTTGTCGACGGCCTCGCGCCAGGCCTCACAGCCATCCGCCTGCGGGTAGGTATTCAGTGCGAGCAGAACTTTGCGCCCCCGGTCGTGGGCGTACCGGATGCCGTCATTGATCGCCGCCTCATCGAAATTCAGGCCTGCAAAGTTGCGGGCGTTCGTCGCATCGCGAAACCCCAGGTATACGCAGTCCGCCCCGTGGTCGATGGCCGCCTTGAGCGCCGGCAGGCTTCCTGCGGGGCATAGCAGCTCGGGGGGCCGAAGGGAATTAACTGCGGGAAATGCTGACATGGACAAGTACCTCTCGAAACAAGAGGCCACTATACGGACGCTGCGGGAACAGGTCCTTAAAGCAGATCAACGTTTCGCCATCGTCCGGGGGTCAGACCCCATACGGGGTCTGATCCCGACAGAGCTTGGAGGGGGTCAGACCCCGAGCAAGGCGAGAAGGGGTCAGACCCCGTACGGGGTCTGACCCCTGGCATGCCCAAAAAAAACCCCGGCACAAGGCCGGGGTTTTTGCTGCCTGGCCGTCTGGCCAGGCATGCGTGCAAGCACGCAATTAGCGCTTGCTGAACTGCTTGCGACGACGCGCCTTGTGGAAACCGACTTTCTTGCGTTCGACTTCGCGGGCATCGCGAGTGACGAAGCCGGCTTGCTTCAGGGCGGTCTTCAGGGACTCGTCGTAGTCGATGAGCGCACGGGTGATGCCGTGGCGGACTGCGCCGGCCTGGCCGCTTTCACCACCGCCGTGAACGTTGATGTGGAAATCGAACGATTCAAGGTGGTTGGTCAGTTCCAAAGGCTGGCGTACGACCATGCGGCCGGTTTCGCGAGCGAAGTATTCGTCGACGGGCTTGCCGTTGACGACGATCTTGCCCGAGCCTTTCTTCAAGAACACGCGGGCCACCGACGTTTTGCGACGGCCTGTTCCATAGTTCCAATTACCGATCATGACCTATCCTTAGAAATCCAGCGGTTTGGGCTGCTGAGCAGCATGAGGATGCTCTGCGCCGGCATAAACCTTGAGCTTCTTGGCCATGGCGTAACCCAGCGGGCCTTTCGGCAGCATGCCCTTGACGGCTTTCTGGATGGCGCGACCAGGAAAACGCTCTTGCATTTTCTGGAAGTTGGTTTCGGTGATACCGCCCGGGTACGTGGAGTGGCGATAGTACTTTTTGTCTTGCGACTTGTTACCGGTCACAACGATTTCGGCGGCGTTGATGATGACGATGTAATCACCGGTGTCAACGTGAGGCGTGAATTCTGGCTTGTGCTTGCCGCGTAAACGACGTGCGACTTCGCTGGCCACACGACCCAGGACTTTGCCCTTGGCGTCAATCACGTACCAGTCACGTTTGACTTCATGCGGCTTGGCCACAAAGGTCTTCATGATGGTTCCTAATATTTGAAGTAAAAAGACTTGTCGGATTCCCTTCAGGTGCCCGATAAGCCACGGTTCTCCAGGCCGACCACTTGCCAAAGCGTTGTTCTTCGCCCGTGCAACAGTCTGGAAAAGCCCATCATAATAACATAAGTGGATGCCGTGCCAGGCTTTTTTCATGGGCCGCCCCTCCGGTCGCGGCACAAGCCCAACAAAAAAATGCAAAAACCGCCCGTAGGCGGCTTTTGCAGTGCGCGGCGCTTTATTTCTTCTGGTTGGCCAGCGCGATGCCCAGGTAGTTGTCGTAAGAGCCTTCGCCCACTCGGAACCAGGGAACAACGCTGTCGCGGAACGCCATGTAGTGGTCGTGGATCTTCTTGAAGTGTTCGCTCTTGGCGCAGAAATCCTTGTAGGCTTCTTCGGATGCCTTGAAGGAGGCATCCATCACATCGCGGGGGAACGCCTTGAGCACTGCGCCGCTGGCAATCAAGCGACGCAGGGCGGCGGGGTTGTTGGCGTCGTAATCGCCCAGCAGCTTGCCACCGGCGGCGCGCGAAGCCATTTCGATCACGGCCTGATAGGCCTTGGGCAGCTCGTTGTAGGCCGCGTCGTTCACATAGAGCGACAACTGCGCCGAACCTTCCCACCAGCCCGGATAATAGTAATACTTGGCCACCTTCTGGAAGCCGAGTTTTTCGTCATCGACCGGGCCGACGAATTCGACGGCGTCAAGCGTACCCTTTTCCAGGGAAGGATAGATGTCGCCAGGCGGAATCTGCTGCGGCACGACGCCCATGCGGGACATGACCTCGCCCGCGAAGCCGGCGGTACGCATCTTCAGGCCTTGCAGGTCGGCGACCGATTTGATTTCCTTGCGATACCAGCCGCCCATCTGCGTACCAGTATTGCCGAAAGGGAAGTTGATGATATTGCGCGGCGCGAACAGTTCGCGCAAGAGCGCCAGGCCGCCCGCCTCGTAGACCCAGGCGTACATCTGGCGCGCATTCAGCCCGAACGGCACGGCCGTGTCGAAACAGAAGGCAGGATCTTTCCCGTAGAAGTAATAGGAAGCGGTCTGTCCGCATTCCACCGTGCGGTTGCCGACTGCGTCCATGACGCCAAAGCCCGGCACGATTTCACCGGCGGGATACAAGCGGATCGAAAAATTGCCGTCGGTGGCCTCGCTGACCATCTTGCAGAAGAGTTCCGACGTGGAGTACAGCGGAGGAAGCGACTGCCCATAGGATGAGGTCATCTTCCAGCTGATTTTGGGATTGCTTTGTGCCAATACGGGTGCCGCGACGGCGGCGGTGCCCGCCACAGCGCCAAGACCGGCTTTTTTAAGAAATGAACGACGCTGCATTGAGTGGTCTCCTGATTCTCATACAAACTTTTGCTGTAGCAACAACAAAGAGAAATATACACCGTACTGCAATATGTAACCAAGGGCTGCGTGTTTGCCCCTTCCGAAGGCGCCGCTATTTACCGGCGATGGCCATCTGTTCGATCAGTACCGACCCGCTGGTTTTGGAGCCGCGGGTGATGGTGTCGGCGCCGACGGCGACTATCTGTTTGAACATGTCGGCAAGGTTGCCCGCAATCGTGACTTCCTGGACGGCGTGCTGGATTTCGCCGTTCTTTACCCAATACCCGAAGGCGCCGCGCGAATAATCGCCCGTGACGTAATTGACTCCTTGCCCGATGAGCTCCGTCACCAGGAAGCCGGTGCCCATCTTCTTGAGCATGGCACGGAAGTCGTCGTCCGGATCGGTAAGCCGCGATACCAGGCGCAGGTTGTGCGACCCGCCCGCATTGCCCGTGGTATGCATATTGAGCTTGCGCGCCGTGTAGGTCGAAAGAAAATAGCCATTCAGCATGCCGCCCACGACCACGTCGCGCGCACGGGTGCGCACTCCTTCGCTGTCGAAGGCCGCACTTCCCATGGCGCCGGGAATGAAAGGGTCCTCGGCGATATCGATGTGATCGGCCATGATCGGCTTGCCCAGTGCATCGAGAAGAAAGCTTGCCTTGCGATACAGGGCGCCGCCGCTCGTGGCCTGCACCATCGCGCCCAAAAGCCCGACGGCCAGCGGGGCTTCGAACAGGACGGGGAAGCGCCCCGTCTTGATGCGCCGCGCCGACAGGCGCGCCAAGGTGCGTTCGGCGGCATAACGGCCGACCGCCTGCGGATCGGCCAGATGCCGGGCATCGCGCGCCGTGGTGTACCAGTAATCGCGCTGCATGTTCGCCCCTCGCCCCGCGATGGGCGCGACCGAGAGGCTATGCCGGGAATAAGCGTAGCCGCCGAGGAATCCCCGGCTGTTGCCCAGCACGAAATGGCCTTCATAGGTATCGACCGAGGCGCCGTCGGTGTTGGTGATGAGATCGCTGGTCGCGCATGCGGCGGCTTCGGCCTTGATGGCTTGCTTGGCGGCTTCCTGCGCGGATATCTGCCAGGGATGATGCAACTGGAGATCGGGGAATTCCGTGGCGAGCTGATCGGCATCGGGCAAGCCCGCGGCGGGATCCTCGGCAGTGTAGCGCGCGATGTGCCAGGCGGCCTCTACCGTTTCACGCAGCGCCTGCGCGGAAAAATCGGAGGTGGACGCCGAGCCGCGGCGCTGGCCGGCGAAGACGGTGATGTCCAATGCGCGGTCGCGAGTCTGCTCGACGGTTTCTATGTCTTTGTTGCGCACCGACACGGACAGCCCGCAGCTTTCGGACACTTCGACCGCCGCGTCGGAGGCGCCCAGTGTCTTGGCATGGGCCAGCGCCTGGTTGACGAGTTCGCGAAAACGGGCTTGGTTCTCGGCAATGGGTAAGGAGGATGTGGATTGATCGCTCATTGATGCTCTTTTGGTTGAGACGGTTATCATAGCCAATTAAAAGATAATTTTTTCAGCACCATGCCAAATAATCCGTCCGACATTCCCGACCACGGCTACGATCGGCCCAGCAAGTCTCAGGTCAAGCGCGACATGCTGGCCCTGCAGGATCTGGGCAAGCAGCTGGTGGACCTGTCGCCAGATCAGCTCAAGCAACTGCCCTTGTCGGAAAAGCTGCTCGACGCCGTCCGGCTTGCCCAGCGCACCACCAGCCGCGAGGGCCGGCGCCGTCAAGTCCACTACGTGGGAAAACTCATGCGCGATGCCGATGCGGATGCGATTCGCCATCAACTTGACGTATGGGAAAACGGCTCGCGGGAGCAAACGCAGGCCATGCACAGGCTGGAAGCCTTGCGCGACTTGTTGCTGCGCGACGACGACGCCCTGACGCAACTGCTGGACGAATACCCCGGGGCCGACGTGCAGCGGCTGCGCACCCTGATACGGGAAGGCCGCAAAGAGGCCCGATCGAACGAAGCGCTGCAGCCCGGCCAGATGCCGCAGCGCAAACACTATCGCGCCCTTTTTCAGGCGCTGAAAGCCCTTAACGACAACACGGAGCAGGAATGAGCGCCACGCTGCTTGAATGCATAGAACTCGAAACCGGTCCCAATCCCACCCATGCCATCATCTGGCTGCACGGCCTGGGGGCGGACGGACACGACTTTGCCCCTATCGTTCCCGAACTCGGGCTGGCGCGGGACCCGGCGGTCCGTTTCATCTTTCCGCATGCCAGCGTGCGGCCGGTCACGATCAACAACGGCATGTCCATGCGCGCCTGGTACGACATCTACCAGCCCGCGCCCATCCCGCGCGAGGACGATCAAGGGCTGCGCGCGTCCGAGCAGGCGGTGCGCGCCCTGATCGCCCGCGAAAACGAGCGCGGCATTCCAACCGCCAATATCGTGCTGGCCGGATTCTCGCAAGGCTGCGCCATGACGCTGCAGACCGGGCTGCGCCTGGAAGAAAAACTCGCAGGCATGGTGGGGCTCTCGGGCTATCTGCCGCTGGCCCGCGTCATTTCGACCGAGCGCCACGCCGCCAACCAGCAGACCCCCATCTTCCTGGCCCATGGCACCATGGATCCCGTCGTCACCATAGACCGCGCCCAGGCTTCGCGGCAGGCGCTGCAGGACATGGGCTATCCGGTCGAATGGAAGACCTACCCCATGCCCCACTCCGTATGCCAGGAGGAAATCGCCGACATCGCCGCCTTTTTGCGCAAAGTGCTGGTGGGGGGTCAGACCCAAAGGGTCTGACCCCGGCTGCGATGGTTGAGGGGTCTGACCCTTTGGGTCTGGCCCCGCGCTCTTAAAGGGATGGGGTCAGACCCCGTACGGGGTCTGACCCCAGGTCAACCGCGGCGGGTTTCCCCCAGGTCCAGCCATACTCGCCGCATGGTGGGGTCCTCTTCGTCGGGGTCGTTCTGGAAACCCAGGTAGGTCATCAGGCTCAACATGGGCCGGTTGGCGGCGAGGACGAGACCGTCGATATAGGTCAGGCCTTGCTCTTGCGCCGCATCGATGAGGCCGCGCATCAGCTGCGCCCCAAGGCCTCGGCGCTGCCAGTCGTCGGCGATGACGAGCGCGTACTCGGCCCCTCGCCCATCCGGATTGCGCAGATAGTGCGCAAATCCGATGATCTGCTCGCGTGGATGGCCCCGGTGTTCGGGATTCGGCACCTGCACCGTGGCGACCAGGGCGAGCTCCCGGTCGTAGTCGATCCGGGTGTAGCGCGCCAGCATGCGCGGCGTCAGTTCGCGCAACATGGAAACGAAACGCATGTACCGGGATTTGTCCGATAGCCCGCGTATGAATGCCTGCAAGGGTTCCGCGTCTTCCGGCCGGATGGGCCGCAGCGACCAGGGCTGCCCATCCTTGAACACCTTGGCCTGCACCAGGCGTCGGGGATAGGGATGGATGGCCATGTGGCCATAACCGGTGGTTTCGGGCAGCACCAGCATGGAAGCGCTGTTGAGTTCCATGCGCACCGAGGACGCGACCAGGCCGTCGACGTTGGCATACAGTGGATCGATCACGATCGCTTCGAGTCCCGGAAGCTCGGAAACCATTTGCGAAACGCGCTCCAGTGTTTCGATGAGGCAGTCGAAGGCGGCGGGCGTGATCTGCCGCAACAGGGCGCGGTGCCAGAGGGAACTGCGCTGGACCAGCTTGCGCGCCAGATAGCTGTTCAAGGGTGGTAACTCGACCGCCCGCTGCTCGATGGCAAGCAAAGCGTCCTGCGCGCCCGAACCGAAGACGATGTAGGGACCGAACTTGTGGTCGCGGGAAGCGCGTATGGCCATTGGCAGCGGATCGTCGTAAGGGTCCTCCGGCGTATCGTCCACCATGACGTGCCCATGGGCGTATCGCATGGGCATATGAAAGCAATCGAGGAGTTGCTGGCATTCCTGCTGCGTCAGGACTCGCCGGCGTTCGCGTTGGGCCGCTCCGACGATACGGCGGGCGTCATCCAGCCGCGGCAGCTTGCCCAGCGGCTCGGGCGGCAGGATTTGCTGCGACAGCATCTGGTTGTAGTGGTAGGCGCCAAGAATGCCGAAGGCGTTGGCCGCCGACTCCGGCGTACGGAAGGCCGGCGTGCCGACACTGTCGAGGATATGACGCAAGGGCCGCATGCCGGCATCGCCCAGGAAGCAGGTGATGATGGGCTTGCGCGCTTCCGGCGCCATGTGGGCAAGCTGCCGCGCCGCGCCTTCGATGTCCGACAAGGGATCGGGACACAGCAACACCAGCACGCCGTCCACGCCGGCATCGGCGGTGAGTATGCCGACCACTTTCTGGACCACTTCGGCATCCAGCCGGGAGTAGGTCACGACCGGGTTCCGGGCATCCGATCCCGGTTCCAGCAGATCGGACAAGGCCTTGATGCTGGCTTGGGAGAGGTCGGCGCGCGACACCGACTCGGCCTCGCCCATGACGTCCAGCGCAAGCTGCGACGCCCCTTTGCCATTGGAAAACAAGGCGATCCTGCGCCCCCTGGGCCGCCGCGTGTAGACCAGTACCTTGAGCGCCGAAAACAGCTGCACGAAATAGCGTATGCGCACTGCGCCGACCCGGCGCAGCAAGGCATTGAAGACGATGTCCTCGGTGGAGTCGGGGCCGGCGTTGTTGCCCACCTTGAGCACCACGACCGGCTTGACGCTCGCGACCGCACGCAGGGCGCTGGTGAATCGCCTCGAGGAAGTGGGTTCTTCAAGATACAGGGCGATGCTGTCGGTGCGCGCGTCCATGGACAGGTAGTCCAGTACGTCGGATACGTCCACACCCGCCTCGTCGCCCAGAGAGACCACCGCCGAAAATCCAAGATGGATGTCGCGCGCCCAGTCGAGGACTGCGGCGGTGATGGAACGCGATTGCGTCACCAGCGCCACCCGGCCGCCCAGTGGCGTATGCGGCTGATGGCTGCAGTTCAGTCCCAGATGCGGACGCTGTATTCCGAACGAACGCGGGCCCAGCACGGCGCAGTCGTGGGCAATGCCCCAGGCCCGGCACCGATCGATGTCCTGCTGCGGCGCATCGGAATGCTGTTCGTGCGGCAGGATGACCAGGCTGCGCGGGCGGTACGGCTCCAGCTGCGGCAGGACCTCGCCCAGGAGCGCGGGATCGATGCAGAGCAAGGCGAGATCCAGGCGAGACGCGGGAGCCACGCCGCACAGGGTCTCGGGCATGGCGAGCGCCGGCCCGGACGAGGCGTCGACCACGGTCAAGGAACTGCGCAGCCAGCGCGGCGGCTCTTCCGCCAGTGCCAAGGGGCGATCAGCGACGATCAATACCGTGCGCGGTTCGAACAGAGCGGCCAGGCGGTGTCGCAGCATACTTTATCCGGTTTTCAGCAATGATTGATGTGTACTCTAAAATAGCGCATTGCGATCATCCTGTGCATGCCGGTTATCCCGTGCTGCCAAGCCTCACATTTGCCATGACCACGTCCAATACTACGCCTGTCCGTACCCGCTTCGCCCCTTCCCCCACCGGCTATCTGCATCTGGGCGGCGCCCGCACGGCCTTGTTCTCGTGGGCCTTCGCCCGCCATCACCAGGGGGTCTTCGTGCTGCGTATCGAAGACACCGACCTTGAGCGCTCGACTCCCGAAGCGGTGCAGGCGATTCTGGACAGCATGGCATGGCTGGACATGCAGCCGGACGAAGGCCCTTTCTACCAGATGCAACGCATGGACCGCTATCGCGAAGTCATCGCGAAGATGCTCGATGACGGCACCGCCTACTACTGCTACAGCAGCCCCGACGAAATCGAAGCCATGCGCGAAAAGGCCCGCGCCGCGGGCCTGAAGCCCCGTTACGACGGCACATGGCGGCCCGAACCGGGCAAGACGCTGCCCGCCGTTCCCGCCGGCCGCAAGCCCGTCGTGCGCTTCAAGAATCCGCTGGAAGGCGCCACCAGCTGGAACGACATGATCAAGGGCCCCATCAGTTTCGACAACGGCGAGCTCGATGATCTGATCATTGCCCGCCCCGACGGCACCCCCACCTACAATTTCTGTGTGGTCGTCGACGACTGGGACATGAAGATCACCCATGTGCTGCGCGGCGACGATCATGTCAACAACACGCCCCGCCAGATCAACATCCTGCGCGCCCTGGGCGCCGAGCTGCCGCAGTATGGCCACGTGCCCATGATCCTCGGACCCGACGGAGAAAAACTGTCGAAACGGCACGGCGCCGTCAACGTCATGGAATACGACAAGCAAGGCTATCTGCCGGAAGCCATGATCAACTATCTGGCACGCCTGGGCTGGAGCCACGGCAACGATGAGCTCTTCTCGCGCGATCAACTGGTGGAATGGTTCGACACGCGCAACCTGACGAAATCGCCCGCGCAGTGGGATCCCAAGAAGCTCAACTGGGTCAATGCGCACTACATCAAGCAGCACAGCGGCGCCGATCTTGCCGAACGGGTCGCACCGCGCATACGCGAACGGGGCGGCAACCCCGCAGCGATCGACTTGCCGGCGGTCATGGACCTTTTGAAGGATCGCGCGGAAACCCTGAACCAATTGGCGGAAGGCGCCTTGCTCTTTTGCGGTCCCTACCAGCCCGCCGACCCCGAGCTCCTGGCCCAGCATGTCGATGAACAGGCCAGGACGCTGCTGGCCGAGTTCAGCAACAAGGCCGGTGCGCTGGCCGACTGGACCACCAGCGCGCTCGACGCGCTCATCAAGGACATCCTGGCGGAACACGGCGTGAAGATGCCCAAGCTGGGCATCCCCTTGCGGCTGGTGATCACCGGCCAGAAACAGACGCCCTCGATAGGCGCGGTGCTGGCCATATTGGGGCGCGACACGGTCATGGCGCGCCTGGCGTCATACCAGAACTAGAACGGCAGGCGGTAGCCCGGCGACATGCGCCGGGCCTTCAGCATTACGCCATCGCTGCTGCGCAAGTCCAGGGTCTTGTCGGTGGCCGACACGATGGTGTAGCGATTGGTATAGATGGGATCTTCGAACTCCACCGGGCTGCCGTTCGAGGTCAGGGTCCGGAGCGTCAAGGTCTGTTGATCGTGTTTCCAGCACCCCGCCTCTGACAAGCCCTGCGAGGGATGCTTGCCCCGCTTGAGTTGTTCGGTGTAAGCCATGGTGCCATCGGGGTTCAGCGTGAAGAGCGTACGCAGTTCACCCGTAACGCCCCGCTGGCTGCGCACGCTCAGCCAGTTGCCCGTCACTTGATCGCCGGCAGCGGCCGGAACGCAGGATGGCGGCTCCTTGGGTTTGGTTTCCACGGGTGGAGGGCTGGGCGCGGCACACGCCGCCAGCAGGCCCGCGGCGCACACCACGGCAATGGGTCGGTAATGTCGCAACAAATGCATGGGCATCGATTCTTCCTTGCAAAACCACAAGTCGCGTATGGTGACGAAGCGCCTGGCTTCGCGACCGGCATAAAATTGGTGTGAAATCATTCTACCCGAAGCACCACCGGCAACCGCGCTTGACGCGCCGCCTGTTACGCATCGTCATACAAACGAGCCGACATGGATTATTCCGTTCTCATCACCCTGCACTTGTTCGCCGCCTTCATCTTCGTGGGTACGGTGTTCTTTGAAGTCCTGATCCTCGAGGGCATACGCAAAGAGGTACAACCCGACGCGATGAAAAGCGTCGAAAGAGCGATCGGCAGTCGAGCACGGCGGATCATGCCCTGGGTATTGCTGGTGCTGTATGGTGCGGGCATCAGCATGGCGTGGCACTATCGCACGGTCCTGGCGCATCCCTTTGAGTCGGCGTTCGCGCTGATGCTCAGCCTGAAGATCCTGCTGGCGCTCAGCGTGCTGGGGCATTTCATCACCGCCATGGTCTGGGGCACCCGCCGCAAGCTGAACGCCCGCCGCGTGCAATTCATTCATATCAGCGTGTTCAGCCATATGATCGCCATCATCATATTGGCCAAGGCGATGCTGTACGCATGAGGGGTCAGACCCCGCATGGGGTCTGACCCCGTTGCTACTGCACGCGTAAGGGGTCAGACCCCGTACGAGGTCTGACCCCTTTGACCCCTTGCCACGCTACAAAGGCAGGCGCACGTCGTGCTTGATCTCTCTTAAAGCCACGATGGTGCGCGTCTGGCGCACGCCGGGCAGGTTGAACAGGAAGCGATGCAGGAAGCTGTCATAGGCTTCCGCGCTCGGCACCAGGATCTTCAGCAGGAAATCGGCATCCCCGGTCACCGCATAGCACTCCAGTATTTCGGGTGCGTCGCGCACCGAGCGCTCGAAATTCTGGACGATGTCGGCCGAATGGCGATCGAGGCTGATCTGCGTGAACATGCAGCTTTGCAGGCCCACTTTATGCCGATCGACCTTGGCGTAATACCCCTGAATCGTCGCCGACGCTTCCAGCGCCTTCACACGCCGCCACACCGGTGCGGCCGACAGCCCCACGCGCTCGGACAGCTGCTGCGCGGACGCGCGGCCGTCTTGTTGCAGCTGAGTCAAGATTTTTATGTCTATTCCATCCATTTTGGCCACCAGGCGAAACGTTTATTTCAATAACTAGGGATTCTACGCTAGGACTAAGCAATAAAAACAGCGGCGCTCTTCTCTACCATGGATGAATAATGGAGATGACTATGCCTGCCGTACAACTCGACACCCAATACCGCCTCGATGACAACCTGACCGCCACCTCCGGCCGCATTTTCTTGACAGGGACCCAGGCCTTGATCCGCATGCTGCTGTCGCAGCGGCGCGCTGATCAACAGCAAGGCTTGAATACCGCCGGCTTCGTCACCGGCTACCGCGGCTCGCCGCTGGCGGGCGTGGACATGGCCATGTGGCGCGCCCGTGGGGCGCTGGAAGGCCACCAGGTCAGCTTTCTCCCATCCATCAACGAAGACCTGGGCGCCACCATCGTCATGGGAACGCAGCAGGCGGGCGTCCGGGAAGACAAGAAAGTGGATGGCGTGTTCGCCATGTGGTATGGCAAGGGCCCGGGCGTGGACCGCGCGGGCGACGCCTTGCATCACGGGAATGCGGCGGGCGCTTCGCGCCACGGCGGCGTGCTGCTGGTGGTCGGCGACGATCACACCGCGGCATCGTCGTCGATTCCCCATGCGAGCGAGACCACGCTTCTGTCATGGAGCATTCCCATCGTGCATCCGGCGTCCATCGAGGAATACGAGCTATTCGGCCGCTGGGGCTGGGCGCTTTCGCGCTACAGCGGATCATGGGTCGCCTTCAAGGCGGTGACGGAAACGGTGGAAAGCGGTCGTGCATTTGAACTGCAGCCCATACCCGACTTTACGCAGTGCACCCCTTTCGCCGACAGCGCCCTGGAATACAGCGCCCGCGAATTCCTGACGCCGGCCATAGAAACACGCATGGCGCGCCGGCTGGAGGCAGTGAAGGCTTTCTCCCGCTTGCACACACTGGACCGCATCGTGGATGCCGCACCCGAGGCGCGCATCGGCATCATTACAGTCGGCAAGGCGTTCCTGGACACGCAGGATGCGCTGGCGCGCCTGTCGGCGCAGGCGCCGGAACGGACGCTGCCGGCGATGCGCCACTACAAGATAGGGCTCAGCTGGCCCATCGACATCCCGGGTCTCATGGCTTTCGCCAAGGGCCTCGATCACATTCTGGTCATCGAAGAGAAAGCCTCCATCGTGGAAGCGCAAATCAAGGAGACGCTGTTCAACGCCGCCATCCGGCCCCAGGTCGTGGGCAAGCGTGATCTGGAAAACGAGGCATTGATCCCGCGCGAAGGGCAACTTAGCCCCGCCCTGCTGGAAAGCGCCTTGCGCCGCTGGCTGCGCCAAAGCGCCGGCTTCGACTTTCCGGGCACCCTGCCCGCCGCCGGAGCCGCAGCAGCGGATATCCGCAGCATATCGCGCACAACCGCGGGGTCCGAACTTACCCGCCGCCCTTATTTCTGCTCCGGCTGCCCTCACAACACCTCCACCAAAGTACCCGAGGGCAGCCACGCGCTGGCGGGCGTCGGCTGTCACTACATGGCGACGTGGATGGACCGCGAAACAAGCGGCCTGACGCAGATGGGTGGCGAGGGAACGGACTGGATCGGCCTTTCCCGATACACCACCCTGCCCCACATCTTTCAGAACATGGGCGAAGGCACCTATTTCCACTCTGGCTATCTCGCGATCCGCCAGGCCGTCGCCGCAGGCGCGAACATCACCTACAAGATCCTGTTCAATGACGCCGTGGCAATGACGGGCGGCCAGCCCGTGGACGGCAAGATATCGGTGCCCAGCATTTGCCAGCAGATGATGGGTGAAGGCGTGAAGCGCGTGGTCATCACGACGGACGAACCCGAGAAGTACAAAGGCGTGGCACTGGCCGCCGGAACCAGCGTGCACCATCGCCGCGAACTGGATGCCTTGCAGCGGGAATTGCGCGACACGCAAGGCGTCACCGTGCTGATACACGACCAGACCTGCGCGGCGGAGAAGCGCCGGCGCCGCAAGAAGAATGCGTATCCGGATCCAGCGCGCCGGCTTTACATCAACGCGGCGGTCTGCGAAGGCTGCGGCGACTGCGGCACGCAATCGAACTGCCTCTCGCTGGTACCGCGGGAAACCCCTTTCGGCCGCAAGCGCGCCATCGACCAATCCAGCTGCAACAAGGACTACAGCTGCGTCGAAGGCTTCTGTCCCAGCTTCGTGTCCGTCATGGGCGGAAAGCCGCGCAAAGCTACCGGTGCCGGCGCCCATGATCGCGAAAGGCTGCAGGCGATGATTTCGGCGCTGCCTCGACCTTCCATCCAGCACTATGCCGACACCTGCAATATTCTGGCCGTGGGCATAGGCGGCACAGGCATCATCACGGTAGGTGCGATCCTGTCGATGGCCGCCCACCTCGAAGGACGGGCCGCCTCGGTGCTGGACATCACGGGCCTGGCCCAGAAAGGCGGAACAGTGATCAGCCACATCCGCCTGTCCTGCGGATCGCATTCCCCCGCGGCGGTGCGGATCGATCCGCAACAGGCGGACGTCGCCATATTGTGCGATGTCGTGGCCGCCAGCCGCCCCGAAGCATTGCAAGCGCTGAAACCCGGCAAGACCGCAACCAGCGTCAACAGCTATCTGGCGCCCACCGCCGAATTCACCCGGGACCCCGACGTACGGCTCGACGCCCAGCCCTTGCTCGACACGCTGCGGGCGGCGGCGGGCCCCGCCAATACCTGGGCGCTGAATGCGCATGCCTTGGCGGAGCAGCAGTTCGGAGACAGCATCCTGGCCAACATGATGATGCTTGGCCATGCCTGGCAGCGCGGTCACATCCCGCTGAGCGAAGAAGCCATCATGCACGCACTCGTTCTCAACGGCGTGGCCGTGCAGGCCAATCAGGAGGCGTTCCGCATGGGCCGCCTGGCAGCCGCCCGCCCGGAAGCCTTGAGCCCTGAATCGCAGCGCCGCGAGCACGTCGTCACACTGCATGCGCCCGAATCACTGGAAACCATCGTCGAACGGTGCCGCGTTTCATTGACCGCCTATCAGAATGCGTCCTACGCCCGGCAGTACACTGAAATCGTCGAGCGGGTCCGGCTCGCCGAGCAAGCGCTGCACCCGAATGCCCGGCCGCGGCTCACGGCCAAGGTCGCGCAATCCCTGCACAAGCTCATGGCTTACAAAGACGAATACGAAGTGGCGCGGCTCTTCACCAACGGAGATTTCCGGCGCGAGCTGCAGGAGAAATTCGAAGGCGACTTCAGTTTGCGCTTCCATTTGGCGCCGCCCTTGCTGGCACGCCGCGATCCGCGTACCGGCATTCCCCGCAAGATGACTTTCGGCCCAGGCACCGAACGGCTGTTCCGCCTGCTGGCTCGCGGGAAAGCCCTGCGCGGCACGTGGCTGGATCCATTTTCATACACGGAAGAACGCAAAATGGAACGCCGGCTCATCCGCGAATTCCAGGCGGCGCTGTGTGTCATGACCGAGCACCTCGATGAGCGCAGCTTCCCGCTTGCGTTGGAACTTGCCGACCTGCCGCAGAAAGTGCGCGGCTTCGGGCATATCAAGCAGGCCAACGTCCAGGCGTATCAGGACAGGCTCGATGAACTGCTGACGGTGCTCAACGGCCCTGTCATGAAAACTAACAATTATTTTTCGCGCGCGCCCGCCTGACATCCAGCGAGTGCAATCCCCTGCGGGCCTTGGACTTACGAGCCAGGGCCCGATTCTTTTGCTTTCCAAAAACCAGGAACCAAAAAAAATCAAGCCCCATTTGCGCTTGCCCGCCGCGCAGACCGACACTACAATTAGTGCTCAAAACACACTGAACCACTATATATAGTGGTCAAACAATATCCAACCCACCGTACATTTTCGCGGAAGTTCCAGTAGTTTGCGGTAAAACCACCCGAAACCTGCTGTCAATCGCGCGGCGCAATTGCGCGAATTTTTGCCCAGGAGCCTTCATGCATTCAACACCCACCATCGACACCACGCCCGACGCGATTGCTTACCGGGCTCCCGCCGAAACCACGGCGCAAGCCGGCAATCAATGGAGCAGTTTCCACATCATCCGGCGCAACGGCGCTGTGGCGGGATTCGAGCCCGGCAAGATCGCCATCGCCATGACCAAGGCATTCCTGGCGGTCAAGGGCGGCCAAGGAGCCGCCTCCGCCCGCATACGCGAACTCGTCGAGGACCTGACCGCGCAGGCGGTGAATGCTCTTGTGCGCAACCGTCCGGGCGGCGGCACCTTCCATATCGAAGACATCCAGGACCAGGTCGAACTGGCGCTGATGCGCTCCGGCGAACACGACGTCGCACGCGCCTACGTGCTTTACCGCGAGAAGCGGGCACAGGAACGCGCCCGCCAGGCCGAGTCGCAGCCGCAGGCCGAGCCCGCCGGCATCAACGTCACCGACAAGGGCGTGTCCCGCCCCCTGGACCTCGCCCAGCTGCGAGGCACCATCGAAGAGGCCGGCCAGAATCTGCCGGAAGCCATCGACACCGACGCCATCCTGAAGGAAACGGTCAAGAATCTCTACGACGGCATTCCGGTCGACGAAGTCTTCAAGTCCGCCATCCTGTCGGCGCGCGCCATGGTCGAGACCGATCCTTCGTACAGCCAGGTGACCGCCCGCCTGCTGCTGCACACCATCCGCAAAGAGGTGCTGCAAGAGGAAGTCTCGCAATCGGACATGTCCACTCGCTATGCGGAATACTTCCCGCGCTTCATCAAGACCGGTATCGAAGGCGAATTGCTGGACCCCAAGCTCGAGCAGTTCGATCTGGAAAAACTCGCCGCCGCACTCAAGGCGGAACGCGACCTGCAGTTCAACTATCTCGGCCTGCAAACCCTGTACGACCGCTATTTCCTGCACCTGCGCGGGCGCCGCATCGAGCTGCCCCAGGTGTTCTTCATGCGCGTCGCCATGGGGCTCGCCCTGAATGAAGTCAATCGCGAAGCTCGCGCCATCGAGTTCTACGAAACGCTTTCGTCCTTCGACTTCATGAGCTCGACGCCCACGCTATTCAATTCCGGCACCCTGCACTCGCAACTTTCGTCCTGCTACCTCACCACCGTCTCGGACGACCTCGCCGGCATCTACGACGCCATCAAAGAGAACGCCTTGCTGGCAAAGTATGCCGGCGGCCTGGGCAACGACTGGACGCCCGTGCGTGCGCTGCGCAGCCACATCAAGGGCACGAACGGCGAGAGCCAGGGCGTGGTGCCATTCCTGAAAGTTGTCAACGACACCGCCGTGGCAGTCAACCAGGGCGGCAAGCGCAAGGGCGCCGTATGCGCCTACCTGGAAACCTGGCACCTGGACATCGAAGAGTTTCTTGAACTGCGCAAGAACACCGGCGACGAGCGCCGCCGCACGCACGACATGAACACCGCCAACTGGATTCCCGACCTATTCATGAAGCGGGTCATGGAGAACGGCGAGTGGACCTTGTTCTCCCCTTCCGATGCACCCGACCTGCATGACAAGTACGGCCGCGCCTTCGAAGAAGCGTACCTGGGCTATGAGGCCAAGGTCGAACGCGGCGAACTGCCCCTGTTCAAGAAGATTCCCGCCATGTCGCTGTGGCGCAAGATGCTGTCCATGCTGTTCGAAACCGGCCACCCCTGGATCACGTTCAAGGATCCTTGCAACATCCGCTCGCCGCAGCAGCATGTAGGCGTCGTGCACAGCTCCAACCTGTGCACTGAAATCACGCTCAATACCAGCGACACCGAAATCGCAGTCTGCAACCTGGGCTCGGTCAATCTGGCGGCCCATATGCGTCGCGATGACAGCGGCCAGTACGTGCTCGACCATGCCAAGCTGGAACGCACCATTGACGTCGCCATGCGCATGCTCGACAACGTCATCGACATCAACTACTACGCCGTGCCGAAGGCGCGCAATTCCAATCTGCGCCACCGTCCGGTGGGCATGGGTGTGATGGGGTTCCAGGACTGCCTGCAGCTCATGCGCGTACCATTCGCTTCGCAGGACGCGGTCGAGTTCTCCGACCGCTCCATGGAGGCGGTCTGCTATTTTGCCTATCGGGCATCCAGCAAGCTGGCCATCGAGCGCGGCGCCTACTCCACGTTCAAGGGCTCGCTGTGGGACCGCGGCATTCTTCCGCAAGACACCCTGAAGCTGCTCGCCGAGGAACGCGGCGGCTATGTAGACGTCGACGACAGCAGCACCCTGGATTGGGACGGCTTGCGCGCCCACATCCAGCAGCATGGCATGCGCAACTCCAATTGCATCGCCATTGCTCCGACCGCCACCATCTCGAACATCATCGGGGTTTCGCCTTGCATCGAACCCAACTACCGCAACCTGTACGTGAAGTCCAACCTGTCGGGCGAATTCACCGTGGTCAACGACTACCTGGTGCGTGACCTGAAGGATCGCAAGCTGTGGGACGAAGTCATGGTCGCCGACCTCAAGTACTTTGACGGCAGCCTGGCGCGCATCGACCGCATCCCCGCGGACCTGCGCAACCTGTACGCGACAGCGTTCGAAATCGACCCGAGCTGGGTCGTGGAATGCGCCGCGCGCCGCTCCAAATGGATAGACCAGGCTCAGTCGCTCAATATTTTCATGGCCGGCGTTTCGGGCAAGAAACTCGATGACGTCTACAAGCTGGCGTGGGTGCGGGGTCTCAAGACCACCTACTACCTGCGCTCCATCGGCGCGACCAACGCCGAGAAATCCACGGGCCGCGGAGGCGAACTCAACGCAGTGGCCTCGCACGCGCCCGTCACGTCCGCCGCAGCGGCGGCGCCAGCAAGCCTGCCCGAGCCCGAGGTCGTCGGCGCGGTGTGCACCATGCGCCCCGGAGACGAAGGCTTCGAAGAGTGCGAAGCCTGCCAATAATCGAATACAGGAAGCTAGACATCATGTTGAATTGGGACGATACCCCTACCACCCCGAGCGCACAGCCCGCCGCCGCCCCGGCGGCCAACCCAGGCGCTCGCATTCAATCCGACAATGCCATGGCCCCGCAGGCGGCCGCCCCCGCCGCGGACACAGGCGGCCGGGTACGCGCCGCCGACAAACGCGTCATCAACGGACAGACCGACGTCAACCAGCTGGTGCCCTTCAAGTACAAATGGGCTTGGGAGAAATACCTCGCCACTTGCGCCAACCACTGGATGCCGCAGGAAATAAACATGTCGCGGGACATCGCTCTCTGGAAGAATCCCAACGGGCTGACCGAAGACGAGCGCCGCATCGTCAAGCGCAACCTCGGCTTCTTCGTGACCGCCGACTCGCTGGCGGCCAACAACATCGTGCTGGGCACATACCGCCACATCACGGCGCCCGAATGCCGCCAGTTCCTGCTGCGGCAGGCATTCGAGGAAGCCATCCATACGCATGCCTATCAATACATCGTCGAAAGCCTGGATCTCGATGAAGCCGAGATCTTCAATGCGTACAACGAAGTGCCGTCCATACGCGCGAAAGATGAGTTCCTGATCCCCTTCATCAACGCCATCGCCGATCCGAACTTCAAGACCGGCACGCCGGAAGCCGATCAGACACTGCTCAAATCGCTCATCGTTTTCGCATGCCTGATGGAGGGCCTGTTCTTCTATGTTGGTTTTACGCAAATCCTTGCGCTGGGCCGGCAAAACAAAATGACGGGTGCCGCCGAACAGTACATGTACATACTTCGCGACGAATCGATGCACTGCAATTTCGGCATCGACCTCATCAACACCATCAAGCTCGAGAACCCGCATCTATGGACAGCCGAGTTCCGCGAAGAGCTGCGCCATCTGTTCAAACAGGCTGTAGACCTTGAATATGCTTACGCTGAGGACACCATGCCGCGCGGCGTACTCGGTCTGAACGCTTCGATGTTCAAGTCTTATCTGCGCTTCATCGCCAATCGGAGATGCCAGCAAATCGGTCTCGAACCGCTCTTTGGACAAGAAGAAAATCCCTTCCCCTGGATGGCCGAGATGATCGATCTGAAGAAGGAACGCAACTTTTTTGAGACACGCGTGATCGAATATCAGACCGGAGGGGCACTTAGCTGGGAATAAAGCTTGGAAGAGAGCAAGAGCTTACGTTAGACTCTAGGCGTGCAAAGCATGAATGCTTTGCACGCATGCGCCATTTGAGATGGGTCGCACACTAAACGTGGGGGCTATATCAAATGGGTGGACGTTCTCTTAGACTCGATCTCAAGGAGCAATACTATGGCAACAGCCAAAAAGGCCGCAAGCAAACCGGCCGCCAAGAAAGCCGCGCCGGCAAAGAAGGCAGCAAGCGCCAAGAAAACTGCGGTAAAGAAAGTTGATGAAGTAAAGAAGACCACCGCTGCCAAGAAGTCCACCACTGCCGCAAAGAAAGCAGCAGCACCCGCCAAGAAAGCCGTAGCCAAGAAGGCCGTAGCCAAGAAAGCGGCACCCGCCAAAAAAGCCGTCGCTAAAAAAGCTGTCGCTAAAAAAGCAGCCGCCAAAAAGACCGTCGCCAAGAAAGCCGTAGCCAAGAAGGCAGCACCCGCCAAAAAGGCAGCAGTCAAGAAAGCGGCCGCCAAGAAAACCGTTGCGAAGAAGGCTGTAGCCAAGAAAGCAGCGCCTGCCAAAAAAGCCCCGGCAAAGAAAGTCGCCGTCAAGAAGGCAGCCGCCAAGAAAGCCCCCGCCGCGAAGAAAGCGGTAGCCAAAAAGGCGGCGCCGGCCAAGACACCAGCAGCCAAGAAGGCCGCTCCCGCCAAGAAAGCCGCTGCCAAGAAAGCCGCCCCAGCCGCCACGAAGGCAGCACCCGCGGCAAAGAAGGCGGTAAGCAAATCAGCGGCGCCCAAGAAGGCAGCGGCCAAGAAGCCCAGCGCAAAAGCCGCAGCCAAGGCAGCAAAGGAAACCAGCGCGGCACCTGCCGCAAAGACCAGCGTCAATCCTGCTGCGTCCTGGCCCTTCCCCACCGGCGGCCGTCCTTAACAGGCCATCTGCCAACGCCTCAACAGAACTGCCCGGCAATGCCGGGCAGTTCTGTTTCAGCACCGTCTTTCATACACTCTTGCGACATGCGACAATGGCGCATCTGATATCACCCCCAAGCGCATCACATGTTCAGCGAAGCCTTGCTCTTCATCGTCAATATCATCTTCACGCTATTCGGTATCGCGCTATTGCTGCGCGCCTGGATTTTCGCCATACGCCTGCATCCCTTCAATCCCTATGCGCAAGCCGTGCTGCGCATCACCAACTGGCTGGTCCAGCCCATGCGAAGGGTGATTCCGTCCGGCAATAAAATAGACTGGCCCAGCCTGGTGGCCTGCTGGCTTGCCGCGCTGGTGTTCCTGCTGCTGACCTGGTGGCTGTTCATGGGCACGCTGCCTTCGCTGCAAAGCCTCGCGCCCGCGCTGGTCGCCGCGCTGCTCACCATGCTCAAGTGGGCGTTCAATGTGATTCTTTGGATGACGCTCATTCAGGCGATCTTGTCATGGGTCAACCCCATGGCGCCCATCATGCCGCTGCTTCAGACCTTGACCGCGCCCATGCTGGATCCCATCCGGCGCATCATGCCGAACCTGGGGGGGCTGGACCTTTCTCCGCTGGTGCTGCTGATCATCGCCCAGGTGGCGATGATGTTCCTGCAAAGCATGGCGTTTTCACTTTTTGGGGTTTGATTCATGGGGCCAGACCCCGGCCCCCTCTTTATTGGCGGGGTCAGACCCCATGCGGGGTCTGACCCTGCAAAGCGCCATGATCAACAGGGGTCAGACCCCGTACGGGGTCTGACCCCATCGCAATTACATGGGAACGACGCGGCTGGGGCCGTTGCCACTGATGATGCGCACGCGCTGGCCGGCGCGTATGGCGACATCGGCCGCCTGCGCGATGACGCGTGTTTCGCCGTTGTCGAGCTTGACCGTGATCTCGAGACCGGCTTCCTTGCCCATCTGGTTTTCGACGGCGTTGCCGGCCATGGCGCCCAGTATGCCGCCGCCGATGGACGCCAGCACACGGCCGGTACCTCCGCCCACGGCGCTGCCGGCCACGCCGCCAAGCGCACCGCCCGCCACCACGCCGGCGCCGCTGGTCTTGTCTTTCTGGATGGTCACATTGCGTACCGCTTCGACGGTACCCGTGCGTACGATCTGTTCGCGCTGCGCCTGCCCATAGGTATAGACGGAAGACGATGCCGTGTCGTTGGCGCAGCCCGCCAGGATGGCCATCGAACCCAGCACGGCGGCAATGGCCAGCATGCGTCCCTTGCGATTTTCTTGATTCGGTAAAGTAGTCATTGTCATGTAGCGCTCCTGGTAAAACGTGAAACCGGGGTCAGACCCCCATGCGGGGCCTGACCCCTTGGCTTGCAGGCGGGTCTGACCCCTTGGGGTTGGCCGACTACAGCAGCAGGCTGACGCCGTAATGCTTGTTCAGCACCGAGCCGATATCGGCACGTGTGGGGCGGTGGTTCTGTGGGCCTCTGGAGGCAATTTTAAGGCCGCCCATTACATTCGCCAAACGGCAGGCGTCCTCGAGATCCCAATTTTGTGTAAGCCCATACAACAGCCCCGCGCGATGGGCGTCGCCGCAACCCGTGGGGTCGACGACCTGGTCCACCTTGATGGCATCGATATGTGTCTGGGCACCGTCGGCATACAAGGTGGCGCCCTCGCCGCCGCGGGTAATCACGACCGCGCGCAGGCCACCGGCGATCTGGGCCATGCTGCGTCCCGTGCGCTGTTCAACGACACTGGCCTCGTAATCATTTGCAGCCAGGATGTCGGCAAGGCTCAGCATCTCGTTGATGTCATCGCCGGAGAACAGCGGCATTGCCTGGCCTAGATCGAAGATGAAGGGGATGCCCTGCTGATGCAAGCGGCGCGCATGCGCGAACATGCCGTCTTTGGCATCCGGCGCCACGATACCCCAGCATGCCTGCTGGCCGGTCAAGTCGTTCTCGGCGGAACGCATCATTGCGCCCGGATGGAACGACGCGATCTGGTTGTTGTCCAGGTCGGTCGTAATGAAGCACTGTGGGGTATACATGTCGGCCAATACACGAATCCGGCTCGTATCGATGCCCAATTGCTCCATGTAAAGAATGTAGTCCGCCGCATCCGCGCCCACGGTTCCGACCGGTATCGGATTGCCGCCGAGCAGCCTCAGGTTGTAAGCGATGTTGCCTGCGCATCCCCCGTACTCCTTGCGCATGCTGGGCACAAAAAAAGACACGCTGAGCGACTGAACGCTGTCGGCGAGGATATGGTCCTTGAAATGGCCTTCGAACACGGCGATCGTGTCGAACGCCACGGAACCGCACACCAATACTTTATCCGTCATTACATGACCTTATTGAAAGAATTTGTCGAGCTGATACCCATTGACTTTCAGACCGTCCAGCTTGATCGGCAGACTGACAGTCAGTTCGCTGGATGCCGGAAACGGCCGGCTCAGGGTATCAGGCGCCAGGTATTCCGTGGGTGTAAGATTTTTCCTGACGACGAGCGTACCGGAGAAGTCCTTGAGATCCAGCACCATGGTCGGCCATTCTTGTGGCTTGTCGTAAGCGTTGCGCAAGGTGAACTGAAGCGTCATCCGGCTTTCCGCTTCCGGCGCGCTACCACCCGGCCGCGTCGGCGTCGCGCGCAAGGCCGAGCTCGTGACACTGATCTGATCGATGCGGCGCGAATAAGGCACCTTGCATGCAAGCGAGACGCAGGCCTGCTCCAGCATGGGTCGCAAAGCTGGAACCTGATTGGCGATCTGCGCGCGGTACACGTACAAGGCCTGCCCGGCCAGCAACAGCAATCCGGACAGTATCAGCACGCCCCAGAATACCCTCGCCAATGATGACGAGCCGGCGGCATGCCCCTCCAGAAACTCGTCGCGCTCAGGGCCTGGCGCCGAAGCCGGTGCCCGGCGGCGGGGTTCGATGTAGATCGATCCGCCGCCGATGCGCGGGTCTGTTGCGGTCGACGCGGCGACCACCGGGCCGACGCTCGGCTCCTTCGCGCCATGCTCCGGGTCGGACGCGCCGATCTTGAATACCGGATCCTGCCGGCTGTCAGGCGCCTGGGCGCCGGCCGTCGCGGAGATCGTGAATCGGCCTGTGCCGACGTCTTCCGCATGACGGGCCGCAGGCGCTGGACGCACGGGCGCTTCACTCGCGCTGCGCGCCGGTATGATAAGCGGCGGCGCCACCGGCGGCCGCGCGGCGGGCACCATGAGTTCCGGCTCCGCTGGCGTGGAGGACTTGTCGGTCTCAACGACGGCCTCGTAGCCATCAAAGATATGCGCGCAGTTGATGCAGCGGATGAAACCCTTGCGGAGTTGCAGCTGCTGCAGAGTCGCGGAAAATGTGGTGCCGCATTGTGGGCAGCGGGTGGTCAGTTCCATAGACGTAAACCATTAACCCTGCATCTTCAGGCTGCCCGTTTGCCATGCAGGCAGACCCAGCCGTCACGGGCGCGCCAAACGCTCATTGCCAGCCACGGCGCATAGGCCTGGGCGACGTCTTCGGCTTGCCGCTCCAGCACGCCGGACAGCACCAGGTCGCCGCCGGGCGCAACGCGGTTGGCCAGCATCGGCGCGAGGACCTTGAGGGGATTGGACAGAATATTGGCCACGACGACCTGGAATCCTCCGTCGGGCAGGGCGTCCGGCAGCATGGCATCGATCCGGACACGGTTGATTTCCGCGTTATCGCTCGAAGACTGTACCGCCTGCTCATCGATGTCGATGGCGGCAATCCGGCCAGCGCCAAGCTTGGCCGCCGCAATCGCCAATATGCCGGAACCGCAGCCGTAATCCAGTACCGTGGACCCGGGTTGAAGGTGCGCCGCCAGCCATTCCAGGCATAGATGCGTGGTGGGGTGGCTGCCCGTGCCGAACGCGAGGCCCGGATCGAGTTCGATATGGATCAGCCCGTTGTCCGCCGCGCCGTGGCCGATGGCGGCGCGAGGCACATCGGGGTTGTCGCGATGCCAGCTTGGAACGATCCAGATGCGCTCCGATACCTGTATGGGACTGAACTGCTGTTGGGTCAGGCGTACCCAGTCCGCGTCGGGGACATCGCGCAGCACGCAGTCTTCGTCCTTGTAGTCCGCCACGCCGGCGTCGCGGACCTGCTCCAGCAGTTGCCCATGATCCAGTCCGTCCGGCAGGAGCGCCACGACACGGTTGCTGCGCCATGCCTGCACGGCGGGCTCCAGCCCGGGCTCGCCGAACAAAGGCTGCTCGGCGGCGGTGTCGCCGTCAGCATCTTCAACCGATACCGAAAGCACACCGGCTTCAAGCAATGCATCGGACAGAGCTTCGGCTTGTGCTTCGGGGCAAATGAGCACGAGTTCGCGCATAGTGACTTCCATAGTCAGAACAGGGGCTCCGCCCCTGTTCTTTTAAAACAAATTCGAACCGTCAGGGCCGCTGAGAAAGCTTGTGCTCCAGATAATGGATGCTGGTGCCCCCCTCGCGGAAACGCACGTCCTGCATGAGTTCGCGGTGCAAGGCAATATTCGTCTGGACGCCCTCGACCACCATTTCGGACAAGGCGATATCCATCCGCGCGATAGCCTGCTCGCGTGTTTCGCCGTAGGTGATCAGTTTGGCGATCATGGAATCGTAGTTGGGTGGAACCGTATAGCCGCTGAATACGTGGGAATCCATCCGGACACCCGGACCGCCCGGCGTATGCCAGTTGGTGATGCGGCCGGGACTGGGCGTGAACTTGAAGGGATCTTCGGCGTTGATCCGGCATTCGATGGCATGGCCTTTGAATTCGATATCGCGCTGGCGCAGCGTGAACTTCTTGCCCGCGGCAATGAGTATCTGCTGCTGCACGAGGTCGATGCCCGTGATCATTTCGGTGACCGTGTGCTCGACCTGAATGCGCGTATTCATTTCGATGAAATAGAACTCGCCGTTTTCATACAGGAATTCAAACGTACCGGCACCCCGGTAGTTGATCTTGCGGCAGGCTTCCGCGCAACGGTCGCCGATACGTTCGATGAGACGGCGCGCGATGCCCGGCGCGGGCGCCTCTTCGATGACCTTCTGGTGGCGTCGCTGCATGGAGCAGTCGCGCTCGCCAAGCCAGAGCGCATTGCGTCCGCCGTCGGCCAGCACCTGGATCTCGATATGGCGAGGATTCTCGAGGAATTTCTCCATATAGACTTCAGGATTGTTGAACGCGGCGCCTGCTTCGGTGCGGGTCGTGGCCACCGCAGTCAGCAGCGCGGCTTCGGTATACACCACGCGCATGCCGCGACCGCCGCCGCCGCCCGCGGCCTTGATGATCACCGGATAGCCGACCTGACGCGCAATCTTGATGATTTCCTCGGGATCGTCGGGCAAGGCGCCCTCCGAACCCGGAACCACCGGCACGCCGGCTTCGATCATGGCGTGCTTGGCGCAGACCTTGTCGCCCATGATGCGTATCGATTCCGGACGCGGGCCGATGAACACGAAGCCGCTTTTCTCGACGCGTTCGGCAAAATCCGCGTTCTCAGCCAGGAAACCGTATCCGGGATGGATGGCTTCGGCATCGGTCACCTCGGCCGCCGAAATGATGGCCGGCATGTTCAGGTAGCTGTCGCGGGCCGGCGCTGGGCCGATGCACACGGACTCGTCGGCCAGACGCACGTACTTTGCGTCCCGATCGGCTTCCGAGTGCACCACCACCGTCTTGATGCCCAGTTCGCGGCAGGCGCGCTGTATGCGCAGGGCGATCTCGCCGCGATTGGCAATGAGGATTTTTTCAAACATGAATTAGCCAATAACAAACAAGGGTTGACCGTATTCGACAGGCTCGCCGTTCTCGACCAGGATTTCCTTGATGACGCCCGCCTTGTCGGCCTCGATTTCGTTCAGCAGTTTCATGGCTTCAATAATGCAGAGGGGCTCGCCTTCCTTGACGGCCTGGCCGACTTCGACGAATGGCGACGCGCCGGGATTCGGCGCGCGGTAGAACGTGCCGACCATGGGTGCCTTGATGACATGGCCGGCAGGCGCCGCTGCGGCGGCCGGTGCCGGAGCTGCCGCGGGTGCCGGCGCGGGAGCCGCGGCGGCCGCTTCGGGCACATAGGCGACGGGCTGTACCGCCTGCGAGAACTTGACGATCCGGACCTTGCCTTCGCCCTCGGTGATTTCGAGTTCGGCAATACCCGACTCGGCGACGAGATCGATCAAGGTTTTGAGTTTTCTTAAGTCCATAAAACTTCCCATGGCGCTCCTCCGTGGACATCGCACAGAGTGAACGTTGATGATGATTAATAAGTAAGGAGGAACCCCGCCTCAGTGGGCCAAGGCATACTGCAAGGCGGCTTCGTATCCGAAAGCGCCCAGCCCGGCCACGACGCCTTGCGCAACATCCGACAGATAGGATGCGTGACGGAAGGGCTCCCGCTTATATACGTTGGATAAATGCACTTCGACAAAAGGTATGTGGACCGCGCTCAATGCGTCGCGCAGCGCAACACTGGTATGCGTGTACGCCGCGGCATTGACGATGATGAAATCGACCGATTCCTGGCGCGCCGCCTGGATGCGATCGACCAGCTCGCCTTCGTGATTGCTTTGAAACACGCTGCATGCGGCGCCGCTGCCAGCCGCCAGTTGCTGCAGGCGCTGATTGATGTCATCCAGGGTTTGCCGGCCATAGATTTCTGGCTCGCGCGTGCCGAGCAGGTTCAGATTAGGGCCATGCAAAACGAGAATGTGCTGCGCCATTGCGAATATTTGGTAAAGACAGATCGTCTTTTTACGCTAAAAAGCGGTATTTGTCCATTAAACAGGGGCCAGACCCCGTACGGGGTCCGACCCCGACGTACGGTGCCTGCAATGCGATGGGGTCAGGCCCCATGCGGGGTCGGACCCCGGATCATGAGTTTCCAGGTCGGCCAATGCCCTAGCGGTTCTCAGCTGATTTCGGCGATGTAGGCGTCGAGCTCTTCAGGCTTGATCTGCCCCAGAAAATGCCGGAGTTCCCGCCCGTCCTTGTCGAAAACCACGGTAAACGGCAAGCCGCCATTCTTATTGCCCAGATCGCGCATCAGCTTGATGCCGCCATGACCGGCGACAAGCAGCGGATAGGATACCTGAACCTTCTGCCCGAACTTTTCGACATTGGCGGCGGTATCGACGGCAAGGCCCACGAAATGGACCCCCGTATGCTTTTTATGCAGTGCATCCAGATCCGGCATTTCCTTCACGCAGGGCGGACACCAGGTGGCCCAGAAATTGAGCACCACCGGCTTGCCCAGGTAACTGCGGAACGGTGTGTCGGCTCCAGAGGGTGTGGGGAACGCGTTGGCGTAAAAAGCATGGGGAGGCAGCGCGGTGGCGCGCGCCACCGGCACAATGCCGGAAAGTCCCGCCGCAATAATAGGGGCCAGCGAGGCCCGGCGCAGAAATTCTCGCCGTTTCATGATGGACCTGTAATAAATGACCATATCCTGTCAATCATAGCATCCGTCCCGTTGGATGCCGGGGGGGTCAGACCCCATGCGGGGTCTGATCCCGACGCTTTTCCCCGATGCTGTGGTGATAGGGGGGTCAGACCCCGTACGGGGTCTGACCCCAGCGCTGCACAGGCCGAAGGGGCCGGACCCCGCATGGGGTCCGGCCCCGGAACGCCTTCCCTTGTGACTACAATATGCGCCGGAGGAAAAAAATGCACCTACACATACTTGGCATCTGCGGCACGTTCATGGGCGGGCTCGCATTGATCGCGCGCTCGGCCGGGCATACGGTGACGGGCTGCGATGCGGGTGTCTATCCCCCGATGAGCACGCAGCTGCAAGAACAGGGCATCGAGCTGATCGAAGGTTTCGACGCCGGCCAGACCGCGCTGAATCCCGACCTGTACGTGATCGGCAATGTGGTCACGCGTGGCAATCCGCTGATGGAAGCCATATTGGATCGGGGCCTGCCTTATGTTTCGGGCCCTCAGTGGCTGGGCGACCACATCCTGGCGGGCCAGCATGTGCTGGCCGTCGCGGGCACCCATGGCAAGACCACCACAAGCTCCATGCTGGCGTGGATACTCGAGTTTGCCGGGCTTGCGCCCAACTTCCTGATCGGCGGCATCGCCCCGGACCTGAAGGTGTCGGCGCGATATCGCCGGGACAGCGGATTCTTCGTCATCGAAGCCGATGAATACGACACCGCCTTCTTCGACAAGCGCTCCAAGTTCGTGCACTACCGTCCACGCACCGCCGTGCTGAACAATCTGGAATACGACCATGCCGATATCTTTCCGGATCTGGCCGCCATCGAGACGCAGTTCCACCATCTCGTGCGCACCATCCCCTCGCAGGGCGGCATCATTCGTCCTTCCGTCTCCGAGGCCCTGGACCGCGTCATCGCACGTGGCGTCTGGACGCCGGTCATGACATTCGGCGAGGGCGGCGAATGGCAAGCTCGTGCGGGCAGCCAGACGGCCGCATTCGAAGTCCTGCGCGCCGGACGGCCGGTGGGCACGGTGCAATGGGGGCTAACCGGCGAACACAACCGGCTGAATGCGCTCGCGGCGCTGGCCGCCGCCGGCCAGGTGGGCGTCGACGTGAGTACGGGCATCGGGGCCTTGTCGGCTTTCCAGGGCGTGAAGCGCCGCATGGAGCTGCGCGGCAGCGCACGCGGCGTCCAGGTCTATGACGACTTCGCGCATCATCCGACCGCCATCGACACCACCTTGTCGGGCCTGCGGGCACAGGTCGGCGCGCAGCGCATCCTGGCGGTGCTGGAGCCCAGGTCCAACACCATGAAGCTGGGCGCAATGGCCGCCAGGCTGCCTGAAGCGTTGCGGCAGGCCGACCTCGTTTTCTGTTTCGGCGCGAACGAGGGTAAGCATGCCCTGGGCTGGGATCCCGGCCAGGTGCTGGCGCCGCTGGGGTCCCGGGCCACGTCGTATTCCGATATGGATAAAATGATAGACGCCATCCGCGATGCCGCCCGCCCGGGAGACCACATCCTGGTGATGAGCAATGGGGGCTTCGGCGGAATTCACCAGAAGCTTCTGGATCGGCTTCAATAAGCGTCCGCGCACATACCGTAACTTATATAAACAGGCCCGCCCATGCTGCTCTATCTGCACGGTTTCCGTTCCTCTCCGCAATCGCAGAAGGCGACCCTAATGGCGCGCGCCATGCAAGAGCGCGGCCTTGAACAAGACTGGTCATGCCCTCAGCTTCCCGCCAGTCCGCGCCGGGCGCTGGAGCTCGGCCATTACCTGATAGAACGTGCAATCGACCAGCGCAGCCTGGACCCGCGGCACGAACTGGTCGTCGTGGGCTCATCGCTGGGGGGCTATTACGCCAGTTGCCTGGCAGAGCACTGGAAGTGCCGTGCGGTGCTGCTCAACCCCGTCGTCCATGCCGCCCGCGACCTGGCCACGCAAGTGGGCGAACACACTCAGTTCCATTCCGATTCGCCCTTCCACTTCCTGCCCGAGTATGTCGACGAGCTTGCCGAGATGGCGGTCGGCCGTCCGGCACATCCCGAAAGATATTATCTTCTTGCGGCAAAAGGAGACGAAGTGCTCGATTGGCGCGAAATGGCTGATTGGTTTGCCGGCAGCAAAGGGCGCATTCTCGAAGGCGGCGACCACGGGATTTCCGACTTCGATCGATGGCTGCCCGAAGTCATGGAGTTTGCGCTGGCCCCCGGCTAGGGCCTAGGACCCCGCTTTTTATAGACAGCGATACGCGCTCGTGCGTATCAAGATGGAAAATTATGTACGTTCTTTACGAAGACAGCGGAAATTTCAAAGCGGAAAAGATATTTTCGCAAAGCGACTCGACCATGCAGGTGGAATCCGAGTCAGGCAAGCGCAGCAAGATAAAGAACGCGAGCGTTTTGTTCAGTTTCGAACAGCCCTCTCCCTCTGTGCTGCTGGAAGAGGCCACGACGCTGGCCGCGACCCTGGACATCGGGTTTCTATGGGAATGCGCGCCTCAAGAAGAATTCGAGGCATCCAGCTTCGCGGAAGACTATTTCGGACATCCGCCCGGCGCCGTCGAAAAGGCCGCGCTGATCTTTGCGCTGAACAATGCCCCGGCTTATTTTCATCGCCGCGGCAAAGGCCGCTACAGGCCGGCTCCGCCCGATATTCTCGCGGCCGCCCTCGCCGCCATAGAAAAGAAGCAAAAGCAGGCGGCCCAGCAACAGGAATGGACGGACGAGATGATCGCCGGCCGCCTGCCCGAGGCCGTCGCCCGCGCCGCGACGTCCTTCCTGACGCGCCCCGACAAGAACAGCCTGGAATGGAAGGCTTTCGACGCCGCCGTCGAGCACCTGGGCACCACCCCGGAAAGATTGCTGCTGACGTTGAAAGCCTGGCCGCATCCGCTTGCCTTGCACCAGCACCGCTTTCTCTCCACGCACTTCCCCAAAGGCCATCAGTTCGAGCCGGTACAGCTGGCGGGCATCGGCCCCGGCCTTCCTCTTGCGGATGTGGAGGCCTATTCCGTCGACGACGACAGCACCATCGAAGTCGATGATGCGCTGTCGGTGACCATGCAGGGGCCTGATATCGCCACGATAGGCGTGCATATCGCCGCCCCCGGTCTGGCCGTTACGCGCGACAATGAGCTGGACAAGCTCGCCCGCAGCCGGATGTCCACCGTCTACATACCCGGCCTGAAGATTCCCATGCTGCCCGCCGAACTGATCAGCGCGTTTTCGCTGGACGCGGGGCAGCCGCGCCCGGCCCTGTCGCTGTATGTGACCGCCAATCTGGCGACGGGCGAACTGATCTCGCATGAAACCCGCATCGAACGCATACAGGTGCGCGAGAACCTCCGCCACAATACGCTGGATGCGCTGGTGACCGAAGAGGCATTGAACGATCCGGACGCCGAGCTCCCCTATGGACATTGGCTGCGGCCGCTGTGGCGCATGGCGCAACATTTGTCCAAGCAGCGCGAATTGCTGCGGGGCAAGCCCGAGAACAACAGCCGTGTGGAATATTCCTTTGCACTGCTCGGCCCCCACGACGATCCCGACACGCCGGTGCAATTGATTCCGCGCCATCGCAATGCGCCTCTGGACCGCATGATCGCGGAATACATGATTCTGACGAACAATCTGTGGGGCGGCGTGCTGGCCCAGTACGGCGTACCCGGCATCTACCGTTCGCAGCAGGCCGGACGTGTGCGCATGTCGACCCACGCGTTGCCGCATGAGGCGATCGGCGTGCCGCAATATGCATGGTCGACCTCGCCGTTGCGGCGCTATGTGGATCTGGTCAATCAGTGGCAGATTCTCGCCGCCACGGAGCATGGCGTATCGGCCCGGCTGGTCGCCCCTTTCAAGCCGAAGGATGCGGACCTCTTCGCCATCATCGGCGCCTTCGACTCGCAATACGCCGCCTGGGGCGATTACCAGTCATCCATGGAGCGGTACTGGTGCATGCGCTGGCTGCAGCAGCAAGGCCTGACCACGGTACGGGGCACCGTCATCCGCGACGACCTGGTCCGGCTCGATTGCGCGCCGCTCGTGACTCGCGTCGCATCCATGCCGGAGCTGGAACGCGGGCAGGCCGTGCTGCTGGACATCCTGGGCTATGATGAGCTTGCGCTTGAACTGGACTGCCGGCTTCGGGAAGTGATCGCGGCCTGACGCCGGCCAACCCCACAGGCCCGTACATGACCACGCTTTTTGCCCTGCCCGAACTCCGCGCGCCGCGCAACGATTATCTGCGCATCGCACTCGTGCTTTCGCTGGCCATACATGCCGCGGTCCTGAGCCTGCATTTCGCCCGGCAGCCGGCTCCGCCGGCCCCGACGGAGCGCCCACTGGAAGTGACGCTGGTCAATGCCCGCAGCGAAGTCGCGCCTTTGCAAGCCCAAGCCCTGGCTCAGGACGACCTCATGGGCGGCGGGTACGCCCAGGAAAAACTCGCCTCCTCGCCTTTGCCGCGCACCAGCGTCGAGTCGGCCGACGAGATCGTGCTGGCCGCGCTGCGCAAGCGCCAGATGGAGCTCGAAGCAGAGCAGCTGCGGCTCTATACCGCCCTGTCATCGTCCGAACACATGCGTTCGCTGCATGATGCCGCAATATCTTCCGACACTGCGGGTAACGACGGCTCCGACGAGCACGAACAGGAAAGCCTGATACTGAACGCACAGATCAGCGCGCTGAAAGAACGCATAGAACGATACAACTCGCAGCCCCGCCTGCAGTTCACCGGCCCGACCACGCGCTCGGTCGACCACGCCGAGTACGTTGAAGCCTGGCGCAAGAAAATCGAACTCCTGGGCACGGAGCACTACCCGGACGAAGCGCGAGGCAAGGTGTACGGCAGCTTGCAACTGACGGTATACATACGCAAGGACGGCTCCCTGGACCGCATCGAGATCGACCGGCCGTCCAATCATGCGATCCTGAACCTTGCCGCCTCGCGCATCGTGCAACTGGCGGCGCCCTTTCCCCCGCTGCCCCCGGCCATCGCCGAAGAAACCGATATCCTTGCCATTACCAGGACATGGAACTTCATCAACCAGACTCTTGAAACCGATATCCCGTGACGCATTCCGATTCCCGCAGACACTACGCCGTCGTCGGCAACCCCATCGCGCACAGCCGATCGCCCTTCATACATGAAGCCTTCGCCCGCCAGACCGGCGTATCCCTCAGCTACGATCGCATCCTGGCGCCGCTGGACGGCTTTGCCGCCACGGTGCGCGAATTCTTCGATCTGGGCGGCGCCGGCCTGAACATCACCGTACCGTTCAAAGAGCAGGCCTATCTGCTCGCCGAGGACCACTTGAGCGCCAGGGCACGACTGGCGGGCGCCGTCAACACTTTGTGGATGCACGACGGCGTGCTGCATGGCTGCAATACGGACGGCGTCGGCCTGATGAACGACCTGATCCGGTTGGGCCATGCGCCCGCCGGCCGCAGGGTATTGCTGATCGGTGCGGGCGGCGCCGCCAAGGGCGCCGTGCTGCCCTTGCTCGAAGCGGGGTGCGCAGCGTTGCGCATCGTCAACCGGACCCCGTCCCGCGCCATGGACCTCAGGACGCGGCTGATTTCCCAACTGCCCGAAGCCGCCCCTCGAGTGACGGCGGGCGGACTGGACGACGCAGCGGGAGAATGGGACATCGTCATCAACGCAAGCTCAAGCAGCCTGGGCGATGATCCGCCTGCGCTGCCCTCCGGCATCTACGCCGGCGACGCGCTGGCCTACGACATGGTCTACGCCTCCGGCGAAACACCCTTCATGCGGCAGGCGCAAGCGCAAGGCGTCCGCAACCGTGCCGACGGCCTGGGCATGCTGGTCGGTCAAGCCGCCGCAAGCTTCGCCATCTGGAATGGCGTGACACCGCAGCTTGGTCCTGTCCTGGAGGACCTGCGACGCCTCCTGCAAGCGGCATAGCGCGCGTGGACGAGTGGACGGAATGGCCAGGAAAAGCATGAGCATGGGCAAGATGGCGGGGGCGACGCTGCTGTTCGCCTTCGCCGCCCTGCTCCTGTATTTTTTCGGCCTGTTCGTCATGGTGCTGTGGCTGAGCGTGCGCGACCCCGGCAGCAGCGCCTTCATGAAAGCTACGCTGGCGGAGCTGCGTGCCAACGATCCGGAAGCGCAGCTGAAATACCAGTGGGTGCCCTACGACGACATCAGCCCGCACCTGAAGCGCGCCGTGGTGGCATCGGAGGACGCGAACTTCATCGACCATGACGGCGTCGAATGGGAAGCCATACGCAAAGCCTGGGAGTACAACCGCCGGCAAGCGGAGCGCGGCGCCAATCGCATGCGAGGGGGTTCGACCATCACCCAGCAGTTGGCCAAGAATCTTTTCCTGTCCGGTTCAAGATCCTATGTGCGCAAGGCGCAGGAACTCGTGCTCACCTATATGATCGAATCCGTCATGAGCAAGCGCCGCATTCTGGAGCTTTACCTGAACGTCGCGCAATGGGGAACCAACGTCTTCGGCGCGGAGGCGGCCGCTCGCCATTACTATAAAACCAGCGCCGGCCGGCTGGGCGCCCAACAGGCCGCCAGGCTGGCTTCCATGCTGCCCAGGCCCGCCTTTTACGACGAGCATGGCAGCACCGCGTATTTGAATTCACGCACCGGCACCATTCGCAAGCGCATGCATATGGTGGAAATTCCCGAGTGAGCCCATACCCCTGCGGCGCATAATGTTAATCTTTTGTCTTTGATCACAGAAAGCACGCAGCTTTTTCCGATGCGCACTGCACGCCGTTATCTCGCCCGCGAAATCTACCGATCGAGCACCGTCGTCCTCGTGGCCCTGCTGGGACTGTTCACGTTTTTCGCCCTGATCGAAGAATTGGACAGCGTGGGTACGAAGTTCACCCTGCTCAATCTCTTCTATATACAGGCGCTGGCCCTTCCGACCAGGCTGTATGACCTCCTGCCCATCGGCCTCCTGATCGGGGCCATCCTGGCGCTGGCCGGGCTGGCCCAGCGCAACGAGCTCGTCATCCTGCGTGTGTCGGGCGTCAGCGGCATCAAGCTGTTGACCATGCTCTGGCTGGTGACCATTCCCTTGGTGGCGGGCGCCTTCCTGCTGTCGGAAGTGATCACGCCGGCCGCGGAAATGAAGACCAGCGAAGCCAATATGACGCTGCTGGGCCGATCCGACGGCAGCCGGCTGAGCAGCGGCTACTGGTTCAAGGAAGCCGACGGCCAGGGCGGCACGCGCGTCATCAATATTTTGCAGCTGCGCAGCAGCGGCGAAGTCGCGGACGTGACCCTGTACGAGTTCAATGAAGGGCAGGAACTGCAATCCATGTCCCAGGCCAAAAGCGGCCGTTTCACGGCCGGCTCGCTTGTGCTGAGCGAACTGACGGAAACCGTCATCGACGCCAATGCGGTTTCCGCGCTGGCCGACGCCCAGACGCCGACGGCGCCGGTTACGCGGCTGGAGACACACGCATCGCGCACGCTGCGCACCAGCCTGACGCCGGAACGTCTCATCGCCCGCATCCTGACGCCGGAACGCATGGCCATACTCGATCTTGCCGACTACATCGATTACCTGCGCGACAATCAGTTGCAGACCGATCGTCAGGTGGTGGCGCTGTGGCGCAAGATGGCCTACCCGTTCACGCTGCTGGTCATGATCACCATCGCGGCACCCATCGGCTTCATGCAGACGCGCCGTGGCGGGGTCGGCAGCAAGGTGTTCATCGGCATCCTGCTGGGCGTGGGCTTCTTCATGCTGAACCAGTTGGCGCTCAATCTCGGCATGCTGAGCAAGTGGCCGCCCTGGGTGACGGCCCTGGTGCCCAATCTCGGGGCGCTGGGGATAGCGCTGACCGCCCTCATACTCATGGAAAACCAACACAATGTACGGCGCTTCAACCGGGCGCACTGGCCATGGAGCAAGTCCGCAGCATGACATCGACACCCAGCATCTGGATCATCGGCGACCTGCAAGGGTGCAGCAAGCCGCTCCACGCGCTGCTCGATCATCCCGATATCGCGAATGACACGGACCCGACTTTCTGGTTCGCGGGTGATCTGATCAATCGCGGGCCGGATTCCCTCGGCGCGCTCAGGACCGTCATCGAGCTGGGCGACAAGGCGGTCTCGGTGCTGGGCAACCACGACCTGCACCTGCTCGGCGTGGCGGCGGGCGCCCGCAAGCCCGGCAAGTCCGATACCCTGCAGGCCATTCTCGACGCGCCCGATGCGCAAGAACTCATCGACTGGATCCGGCATTGTCCGCTTGCACACTACGAGCATGGGCATCTGATGGTCCACGCCGGCGTCCTGCCCAAATGGGATGTGGCCAAGACGCTGTCCCTCGCCGCCGAGGTCGAGTCCACGCTGCGCGGACTCGACTGGAAAGAAAACCTGCGCGACATGTACGGCAATGAGCCGTCCCATTGGAAGGACGAGCTTCATGGCGCCAAGCGCATGCGGGTCATCATCAATGCCCTGACCCGCCTGCGGATGTGCAATGCCCGCGGCCACATGGAGTTCTCGCACAAAGGAGCCCCCATCAATAATGGCGAACTCATGCCCTGGTTCGACATCCCGAACCGCATGACCAGCGGCGACACCATCGTATTCGGACACTGGTCCACCCTGGGCCTCATGATGCGGCCCGACGTGGTGTGCCTGGATACCGGCTGCGTCTGGGGACGCCAGTTGACCGCCATGCGGCTGCACGACAGGAAGCTGGTCCAGATCCAGTGCTCGGATTGTTGAAGTCTCAAGGGGTCTGACCCCATGCGGGGTCAGACCCCGACTATCCCGCTCCTTGGTGAGGGGTCAGACCCCATATGGGGTCTGACCCCAGCGCCGTCTCAGGTCTTGGGGTCAGACCCCGTACGGGGTCTGACCCCGACATCATGATCAAAAGCCGAGGGGGCGGGCCCCGCATGGGGTACGACCCCGACACAGTCGTCGGACACCATCTCGCCGATGGCCGTCCTGGCCTGCTCGGCCACCCGGACGCGCCCCTGCTCCTGGCAGTAGCTGTTCAGCATCTCCGGCAGAAACACAGCTTCCACCACGACGCCCGTCGTGCCAAGCAAATACCATAAGTTCTGGATCAGGTTCTGTTCGCCGACGAAGGCGACGTAGTCGCTGCGCCGCCCACGGTGGAAGAACCGCAGTGCGACGGGCTGGATGTCGACACCGGCCCGGATCGCCGCATCGAACAGGCTGGAATGAAAGGATGCAACCCCGTACCCCGGCGAGGTCGTGCCTTCGGGAAACAGGCCCACGACTTCGCCTTGCCCGAAGCGCGCCTTCATCTGGTGTCCCACCGCCCGGACGGCATGACGGTGCCCGCGCTCGATGAACACGGTGCCCGCCCCCGCGACCAGCCAGCCGATGATGGGCCAGCGCCTGATGTCGCTCTTGGCGATGAAAGCGGTCGGCCGCACGGCATTGAGCACGAAGATGTCGATCCAGGAAACATGATTGGCGACCCACATGACGGGACCGGTCCGGCGCGCTTCCCCGCGCACCCGGATGCCGACTCCGCACAGGATCATCAGCACGCGCGACCAGTGCTTGGTCATACAGGAACGTATGCGCAGCGACGCGACGGGAAGAATGAGCGTGACGGATAACAGGCCCAGCAAGATCCATGTCGCGACAAAGACAGCGCGCAACAGAAAACGCAGTACGTTCAAATCATTCTCTTTGTGATGTCTCGTGGGGCATGGAGAGCCCGTCAAGATAGCGCTGCAGGATCACCGCGGCGGCCATGGCGTCGTCATCGGCATTGGTGCCCAGCATCTGCTGGGCCTCCATGCTGGATCCACGCTCATCGACGAGCTCGACGTCCAGCCCATAGCGTCCGCGCAATTGATTGGCGAAACGGCGGCATCGCAGACTGTGGTATTGCTCCTGGCCGTCGAGCGCCAGGGGCAGGCCGACGATGATCTTGTCGGGCCGCCACTCCGCCAGGATTTCCTCGATGCCCGCAAAGCGCTGCTCGCGTGTTGCGGAAAACAGGATGCGCAACGGCCGGGCCTGGCGCATCAGGGTATTGCCGATGGCCACCCCGATCTTCTTGACACCGTAATCAAAAGCCAGCAGCGTCTGGTCAGGCATGGCCCGCGTCGCCCGCCAGCATGATGGAGTCGATGCCCAGCTGCGCGAGCGCCGCTTCATAGCGCTGAGTCGAAGGCGTCGTGAAAAGGATGTCGCGTCGCGACGCGACATTGAGCCAGGCGTTCTGCGCCATTTCGCTTTCGAGCTGGCCTGCGCCCCAACCCGCGTAGCCCAGCGTGATGAGCATTTGCGCCGGCCCTTTGCCGTGCGCGACGTCCTGCAGGATGTCGCGCGAGGTCGTCAGGGTGACGTCGCCCATTTTGATGCTGGAGCTGTAGCCCCCGGAAGACTCGTGCAGCACGAAGCCGCGATCCGTCTGGACCGGCCCGCCAAAAAATACCGGCGTGTCCTGTATGGGCCCTGTTTCAGAGGAAGGATCGAGATCGATGCGCTTGAGTAGGTCGCCCACGGTAATGTCGGTGGGACGATTGATGACCAGGCCCAGGGCGCCATGCTCGGTATGCTCGCAAACATAGATGACCGTATTGGCCAGGTTGCCGGACACCTTGCCGGGCATGGCCAGCAGCAATTGGCGCGACAGATCTATACCCTTGTCCGTATCGGGGCCTTTCGTAGCAGAGTTCATGACTCACCCTCCGGGGCAAAAAAAAACGGTCTTCGGCAGCTTACACCTCGATCAGTTCAAAGTCCTCTTTGCGGGCGCCGCATTCCGGGCATACCCAGTTCGGAGGCACGTCTTCCCAGCGCGTTCCCGGGGCGATGCCCTCTTCGGGCAGCCCGGCCTCTTCATCATAGATCCAGCCACAAATCAAACACATCCACGTACGCATGTCCTGTTACTCACTGATAATTACAAATTCAAAACCCGGCGGATCCTGAGCGCTTCCATTAGAATGGGGCCAATATTACTAAACCCAATGGCTTCGTCTAAGATATTAACCAAAGATTACGCCAAACTTTTATCGATCCGCCCCGCTGTGCACGCTTCAAACCCGCCTCTAGTCCTTATTTTCGGCCCGCTCGACCCCAGCGGGTCCAGTAGCCTGCCTGCCGACGCGGTTACCTGCTCGGCCCTGGGTTGCCATGCGCTCAGCACCCTCACGGCGCTGACCGTCCAGGACACTGCCCGCACCGAGGAAATACAACCCGTCGCGCCTGAACTCATCGACGATCAGGCGCGCTGCCTGCTCGAAGACATGACGGTGCAGGCCATCAAGGTAGGGCAGCTCTATTCCGCCGAATCGGCAAGTGTACTCGCTCAGATCGCCGCCGATTACAGCCACGTCCCCCTCGTGCTCCATTTGCAGCGCCTGCCCGACAGCGGGCTGAACAGCGAACTCGATGAAGAAGACCTGCTCTTGGCGATATTCGAGCTCTTGTTGCCGCAAACAGACATCGTGATCGCAGATCATCATATGCTGGAACATTGGCAGTCCCAGGGCATATTCGGCGATGTCGACGCCGACCGGCCCGCCGACGCGCTGCTGCAGTATGGGGCCAAATGGGTATTGAGCACCGGCGCGCCCCTGCGCGCCGGCCAGAACAGCTACCTGCTGCAAGGCCCGGACCGGGAAACGGCCACCTGGCCATGGCAGGCCCCGCCAAACCGCCTGCTCGACGCCGACGGCCCCTTGTGCTGCGCCATCACAACCGAACTCGCACAAGGACGCACGATGCCTCAAGCCGTGGAATCCGCCATCAATGCGTCCGCCGCTTTCACCGCGCGCCATTTCCAGCCGGGCATGGGCCAGCGCCTGATCAACCGGTCCGTGGCATGAACAGCGGGCTGCGATTCCCCCGGGGACTCTACGGCGTCACGCCCGAATGGGACGACACCGAGCGCCTGCTCGAAGGCATCGGCGCGGCGGCCCGAGGCGGCATGGTGGCCGTGCAATGGCGCCGCAAGACCATCGCCCCCAACGACCGCCTGTCCCAGGCCCGCCGGGTTGCGGAACTTTGCCGCGAACTGGGCCTGCTGTGCATCGTCAACGACGATTGGCGCCTGGCAGCCTTGATCGACGCCGACGGCGTCCATCTGGGCAAGGAAGACGGCAGCATCGCCCAAGCCAGGCTTGCTCTGGGCTCCGAGAAGATCATCGGCTGTTCCTGCTATGACGATCCGGAACTCGCTGCGAAAGTGCTCCAGGCCGATGTGGACTACATCGCTTTCGGCGCGGTCTATCCGTCCATGGTCAAACCCCAGGCGGTCAGGGCAACGTTGGAACACATCCGCCAAGGCCGTCGTCTCGTGGAAAGCAGCCGGATTCAGCCAAGGTCCGCCGTCGTCGCAATCGGCGGGATCACCGCCGATAATGCGGCGCCCGTCGTGCAGGCCGGCGCCGACGGCATCGCGGTCATCAGCGGGCTTTTCGAAACGCCCGACATCCAGGCAACAGCGTCCCGCTTTGCTGCCCTGTTCGCCTAGGACCTGTTAACGCCGGAGGCCGGGTCAGACTCCAGTGTCGATCGGGGTCAGACCCCGTACGGGGTCTGACCCCCCTCCGATGACCAGCCCGAAGGGTGTACGCCCTGGGTTATCCTATAGGCCTTTCCGCTACGAGTGTTCTGAACCATGTCCCGTAATACCGAACTTTTTGACCGCGCCTGCCAGACCATACCCGGCGGCGTCAATTCGCCCGTACGCGCATTCCGCTCCGTGGGCGGGTCGCCCCGCTTCATCAAACGGGCTCAGGGCCCCTATGTATGGGACGCCGACGGCCAGCGGTATATAGACTATGTCGGCTCCTGGGGCCCCGCCATTCTGGGCCATGCGCATCCAGACGTCATCCGGGCCGTTCAGGAAGCGGCGGTCGACGGCTTGTCGTTCGGCGCCCCCACCGAAGCCGAGATCGAAATTGCGGAAGCCATCGCGGCACGCATTCCTTCCATCGAGAAAGTGCGTCTGGTCAGCTCCGGCACCGAAGCGACCATGAGCGCCATCCGTCTGGCCCGCGGCTTCACGGGAAGATCCCGGATCGTCAAGTTCGAGGGCTGCTACCACGGGCATGCCGACAGCCTGCTGGTCAAGGCCGGCTCGGGCATGCTGACCTTCGGCAACCCGACGTCCTCTGGCGTGCCCGTCGAATTCATTCAGCACACGCTGGTGCTGGACTACAACCGGCTGGAAGCCGTCGAAGCCGCATTCAAGGAATACGGCTCCGAAATCGCCTGCGTGATCGTCGAGCCCGTCGCGGGCAACATGAACCTGGTCAAACCACTGCCCGGCTTCCTGGAAGGCTTGCGGGCATTGTGCACGCAATACGGCGCGCTGCTGATTTTCGATGAAGTCATGACGGGCTTTCGCGCGGGTCCGCAAGGCGTGCAGGGCCTCACGGGCATCACGCCGGACCTCACCACCCTGGCCAAGGTGATCGGCGGCGGCATGCCGGTAGGCGCCTTTGGCGGAAGGGCCGACATCATGGAGCATATCGCTCCGCTGGGCGGGGTCTACCAGGCGGGGACGCTGTCGGGGAACCCGGTCGCCGTGGCCGCGGGCCTGACCACGCTGAAACTGCTGTCCGAGCCGGGGTTCTACGAGCGCCTCTCGGAGCAGACCCGCAAGCTTTCCGAAGGCGTGGCGGAACGCGGACGGGCCGCGGGCATCGCCATGAGCAGCGATTGCGTAGGCGGCATGTTCGGCCTGTATTTCCGCGATGCTGTCCCGACCACCTTCGACCAGATGTCGGAGTGCAATGTCGAGCTCTTCAAACGCTTCTTCCACGGCATGCTGATCCGCGGCGTCTACTTCGCTCCGTCGGCCTTCGAGGCCGGCTTCGTGTCGGCGGCCCACGACGATGCGGTCATCGCCGAGACGCTGGATATCGCCGAGGAAGTGTTCGCCAAGCTTTGAGAGGCCAGAGGGGTCAGACCCCATGCGGGGTCTGACCCCGGCTTTATTGCTTCGACAGGGTCAGCCCCCCGTGGGGTCTGACCCTACTCGTTCCATTGCTTGATAGGGTCAGACCCCGTACGGGGTCTGACCCTTCCCTCTCGGTCCGTCATCCCGGAACGACGGCGGTGACTTCGATTTCGACACGGGCGCGGTCTTCGATGAGATCCGCGACTTCGACCGCGGTCATGGCCGGGAAATGCCGGCCGATGATCTCGCGATAATGGCGGCCGATCTCCCGCAATGCAGCCGCGTATTCCTTCTTGTCGCAGACATACCAGGTCATGCGCGTGATGTGCTCGGGGCCCGCGCCGCCCTCTTTCAGGATTTCGACGATGTTCCGCAGGGTCTGTCCCACCTGCTCGGCAAAGTCGTCCGTTTCGAATTGCTGCTGTGCATTCCAGCCCACCTGCCCACCGACGAAAATCAGACGGCTGCCGACGGTCATTTCGGTCATGATCGCGTTCGAATAGCCGCGCGGCTCCAACCAGCTGGGGGGTTGCAAAATCTTCATGCCTAAATCCTCATGCAAACAAATCAAACACTCTTGGCCCGCAGCACGAAGCGCTGCAGCTTTCCGGTTTCCGTCCTGGGCAGGCTGTCCACGAACTCGACCTCGCGTGGATACTTGTAGGGTGCGATCACGGATTTCACGTGATCCTGCAAGGCCTTGACCATGGCGGCGTCCTGTGCAAAGGCCGGCTTTAGCACCACGAAAGCCTTGACGACCATGCCGCGCTCTTCGTCCGGAATGCCCACTACTCCGCATTCCTGCACGGCCTCGTGCGTCAGCAAAGCGCCTTCCACCTCGGGGCCGGCGATGTTGTAGCCGGCCGAGACGATCATGTCGTCGTTGCGCGCCTGGTAATAAAGATAGCCGTCCTCGTCCATTGCAAAGGTATCGCCGGGCAGGTTCCAGCCGTTCTGGACGAACCGCAGCTGCCTGTCGTCGCTGAGATAGCGGCATCCGGTCGGCCCCTTTACCGCAAGACGTCCCACCACGCCATGGTCGACAGGCTGGAAGTTCTCGTCCACCACCTGCGCCACATAGCCTGGCACGACTTTGCCGATCGCCCCGCGACGCACTTCGGCACCCGCGCTGGACACATAGACATGGATCATTTCCGTGCCGCCGATTCCATCTATCATCTCGATGCCGGATGCCTGCTTCCAGAGCTGGCGAGTCGCATCGGGCAGGGCCTCGCCCGCCGAAACCGTATTGCGCAAGGACGACAAGTCGTATTTACCGACCAGGGCCGCCATCTGCCTGTAGAAGGTGGGCGCCGTGAACGTCATGGTGACGCCGAATTCCTGGACCGTTTCCAGCAGTTCGTCCGGCGTCATGCGCTCGACCAGCACGGACGAGGCTCCGACGCGCAAGGGAAAGCACAACAGGCCGCCCAGGCCGAAGGTGAAGGCCAGGGGCGGCGTCCCGCACACGATTTCGTCTGCACCCATTTTCAGGACGTGGCGTGAAAACGTGTCGCACATTGCCAGGACATCGCGGTGAAAGTGCATGCAGCCCTTGGGCATGCCCGTGGTGCCGCTCGTGAAAGCGATCAGGCACACGTCATCGACTGCAGTATCGCAGGCGTCGAAGGTTCCGGACTTTGCCGCGGCGAGCGAGTCCAGGCTGTTGGGCGCTTCGTCGTGGAAATAAAGAACCTGACGAAGCTCATGGCAGTAGGAAGGATGCTTGTCGTCCAAGCAGTGCTCGACCTCGTCGGCCAAGCGCCGGTCGCACAGTACAGCGTGGATGCGGGCCTTTTCGATGGCCTTCTTGAGCTCGCCGGCCCGCAGCAGAGGCATGGTGGGCACGGTGACCAGGCCCGCCTTGACCGACGCCAGCCAGGACGCCGCCATCATCACGTTGTTAGGGCCACGCAATAGAACCCGATTGCCGGGCTGCAGGCCCATGTCCTCGACCAGCACCTGCGCAATGCGGTTGGTCAGCGACATGAGTTCGGAATATGTCATGCTGCGCTTCCGGCCGCCTTCGCGCCAGCGCAGCGCAATCCGGTCGCCGCGCCCCTGCGCCACGTGGTCGTCCACGAGAGCAACCGCGCAATTCAGCCTTGCGGGATACGCGACGTCGGGATTGCCATCGAGCAGCAATTCCGGCCACTCTTCAGGCGGCGGCAGATGGTCGCGTGCAAAAGTATCGACATGCCCTGATCTTTCCATTCCTTTCCCCTGTCTCGTTCAGCGCACGCGGCCGGGCGGGTCGCGCCCTTCGAACAGTCGCTGCGGCCATTCCAGCCATTCGGCGGCGCTCATTCAGTCTCCCTGGAATACGGGTTTCTGCTTGGCGACGAAAGCATCGTAGGCGCGCACGAAATCACGTGTCTGCATGCAGATCGCTTGCGCCTCGGCTTCCGCTTCGATGGCCTCATCGACGCCCATGTTCCATTCCTGATGCAATAGCTTCTTGGTCATGCCATGCGCGAAGGTCGGCCCATCGGCAAGCTGGCGCGCCAGCTTGTGCGCTTCAGCCAATACCTGACCGGGTTCTTTCAGGCTGTTGAAGAATCCCCAGGCCAGGCCCTCTTCGGCGCTCATGGAGCGCCCTGTGTACAACAGTTCGGAGGCCCTGCCCTGCCCGATCATGCGGGGCAGCAAGGTGCAGGCACCCATGTCCGCTCCCGCCAGGCCCACCCGCGTGAACAGAAAGGCGGTCTTGGCCTGCGCGGTACCCAGCCGCATATCGGAGGCAAGCGCAATCATGGCGCCGGCCCCCGCGCAGATGCCGTCGACGGCCGAGACAATGGGCTGCGGACACGCCCGCATGGCTTTGACCAGATCGCCGGTCATGCGCGTGAAGTCCAGCAGTTCGGGCATGGACATGCGCGTCAGGGGACCGATGATTTCATGCACGTCGCCCCCGGAGCAAAAGTTTCCGCCCGCGCCCGTCACCACCACGCACTTGATGTCCGTTGCATAGACCAGCGAGCGGAACAGGTCGCGCAATTCGGCATAGGAGTCAAAAGTCAGCGGGTTCTTGCGTTCCGGGCGGTTCAGCGTAATGGTGGCCACCTTGCCGTCCTCGCTGGTTTCCCAAAGAAAGTTGCGCGCCTCGTAGGCGGCGTAGGGACGCTTGTGATGCGCCATGGTATGTACAGTCTGTTGTTCCATGTGTTTTCCTTGTCTAGGACCGTCAGTGTCCGGTCACTTCCCCCCCGTCCACGGGAATGGCCTGCCCGTTGATCGACGACGACCCGGGCAGGCATAGCCATGCCACCGCGTCGGCAACCTCGTCCGGTTGCACCAGCTTTCCCTGGGGGTTGCGCTCCGCCAGCTTGGCGCGCGCCTGCTCCGGCGTCATGCCGGTCTTCTGGGTGATGTTGGTGACCGCTTCCTGAACGATGTCGGTTTCGGTGTAACCGGGGCAGACCGCATTGACCGTGATCCCGCGGCGGGCCTGTTCCAGGGCCACCGAGCGCGTCAGCCCGATGACGCCGTGCTTGGCCGCGCAATAGGCGCTGACGTACGGGTAGCCGATCAGGCCGGCCGTGCTGACCACGTTGACGATACGGCCCCAGCCGGCCTCGAGCATGCCGGGCAGCACGGCCTGCATGCAATGGAATGTACCGCTCAGATTGACGGCGATCATCCGGTTCCAGTCGTCCTCGCCGATGCGATCGAAACGCTCGCTGACCGCCTGCCCCGCGTTATTGACCAGGATGTCGACCACGCCGCCCCACTGGCGGGCGCGCGCGAAGGCTTCATCCACCTGGCTGCGGCGTTCGATGTCGGCCGATACGTAACCGACCCGGTCGGGCCGGCCCAGGCGGTCCTGCGCTTCGCGCAAGGCGGATTCCCCGCGTCCCAGCAAGGTCACGCGCGCGCCCATGTCGAGCAAACGCCGTGCCACGGCATGGCCGATGCCGCGCGAGCCGCCGGTCACCAGCGCGTGCCTGCCTTCGAGTGTGATTCCGTTCATCATGCCCCTATCGATTGCGCATAGGCCGCTGCGCGCTCGAAGTTAGTTTCGAGCTGGCGCTTGGCCGGGAAGTACTGCCTGGGCCATGGAATGTCGGTATAGCCGATGCGGGCCGCCTCGCGCAGCGTCCAGGCCGCATCGGCGAGATGGGGCCGGGCCAGCGCGCACAAGTCGGCACGGCCCGATGCGATGATGCTGTTCACGTGATCCGCTTCGAAGATCGCCCCGACGGCAATAGTGGGGATGCCCGCCTCGTTGCGTATCCGATCCGAGAACGGCGTCTGGAACATGCGTCCGAACACCGGCTGCTCGGCTTTGCTGACCTGTCCGGAAGAGCAGTCCACCAGGTCGACGCCGGCCTCCTTGAAGCGCCGCGCGATCTCGATGGCATCGTCGGGCGTGATGCCGCCTTCGACCCAGTCGTGCGCGGAAATCCGCACCGACATCGGCCGGTCTTGCGGCCATGCTTCGCGCAGCGCCTTGAATACCTCCAGGGGATAGCGCAGCCGGTTGTCGAGTGATCCGCCGTACTCGTCGGTACGATGATTGGTCAGCGGGCTGATGAAGCTGGACAGCAGGTAGCCGTGGGCGCAGTGCAATTCCAGCCAGTCGAAACCCGCCTGCGCCGCGCGCCGGGCCGCTGCGCAGAATTGTTCGCGCACCGTGTCCATCTGTTCTTTGGTCATGGCTTGCGGCACCTGCGACACACCTTCGATGTAAGGAATGGCCGATGCCGAGACCAGGGGCCAATTGCCTTCCGGCAAGGGCATGTCGGTGCCCTCCCAACTGACCCGCGTCGAGCCCTTGCGTCCTGCGTGGCCAAGCTGTATGCCGATCCGTGCATCGGTATTCGCATGCACGAAGTCCACGATACGCTTGAATGCCAGCATTTGCGCGTCGTTCCACAATCCCGGGCACCCCGGGGTGATGCGTGCTTCGGGCGAGACGCAGGTCATTTCGACCATGACCATGCCGGCCCCGCCCATCGCGCGCCCGCCCAGGTGCACCAGATGAAAGTCCCCCGGCACGCCGTCGACGCTGGAATACATGGCCATAGGAGAAACGACGATGCGGTTCTTCAAGCTCAGGCCGCGCAGCCGATAGGGCGTCAGCATGGGCGGCGCCGGCTGGCCATTCGAGCTTTCCACGCCCGCCTGATGCGCGAGCCAGCGCTCATAGCCTTCCAGCCAGCCTGCATCGCGCAAGCGCAGATTCTCGTGCGAAATCCGCTGCGAGCGCGTCAGCAGCGAATAGGCGAATTGCTCGGGTTGGAAATCCGCGTAGCGCGCTACGTTCTCGAACCATTCCGTGGAGTTGCGGGCGGCATTCTGTATTTTCAGGACCTCGACGCTGCGGACGTCCTGGTAATGCGCCAGCGCGGCAGTCAAGTCATTGCCGTGCGCCTGGATGGAACGGTGCAATTCGATTGCGTCCTCCAGCGCCAGCTTGGTGCCCGAACCAATGGAGAAGTGGGCGGTATGGGCGGCGTCGCCCATCAGGACCACGGGTACGCTGCGCCCATCGGGCAAGGCTTGCTCGTGCACCCAGGTATTGCAGATGACGCGCGGGAAACGGATCCAGATGGCCGAGCCGCGCAGATGCGCCGCGTTCGAGATCAGCGGATGGCCGTCCAGCCAGGGCGCGAAGAGTTTTTCGCAGAAGGCGATGCCTTCCTCTTGGCTCATTTCATCGAGGCCCGCCGCCTTCCAGGTCTCGTCCCGCGTTTCGACGATGAAGGTCGACATACCCGGCTCGAATTGATAGATGTGGGCCTGGAACCAGCCATGCTCAGTGGGCACGAAGGCAAACGTGAATGCGTCGAAGGTCTTGGTCGTGCCCAGCCAGACGAAACGGCATTGACGCGTATCGATGTCGGGCTGATAGGTCTGCTGGTACCGGGTTCTTATCTTGCTGTTCAGTCCGTCGGATGCGATCACCAGGTCCGCCTTGTATTTCAGCGCCACGGCCTGGTCGTCGCTCACGTCGGTTTCGAACACCAGACTCACACCGGTTTCCTCGCAGCGCGCCTGCAGGATGTTCAGCAGCTTCTTGCGCCCGATTCCGATGAAGCCATGCCCGCTGCTGCGCAGCGACCGGCCTTTGTAATGGATTTCGATATCGTCCCAGTGGTTGAACGCGGCGCTGATCTGCTCCGCCGAGACAGGGTCGGCGTGCTTGAGGTTTTCCAATGTGGCGTCGGAGAACACCACGCCCCATCCGAACGTATCGTACGGCCGGTTCCGCTCGATGACCGTGACCTCATTGGAGGGGTCGCTGAGCTTCATCAGCAGGCCGAAATAAAGCCCTGCCGGGCCGCCGCCTATGCATACGATATTCATGGGGTCTCCGTTCATCGAAGCGCGGCCCGTGGCGAGGGCGGCGCCAATGTTTTAAGCTTCAACTATATAGCCAAAAAATAGGCGGTGCAAGAAGTTTCATGTTTGAACGAAGTAGGATTTTCCCTATCGGGCCAAGCCGCAAATCGCCTGCAGAATGCTCACCCGCGACTGCCCCAGCACCGCGCCGCGCCAGTCATCGGCGTCGGGATAGAACGCCGCGCGATGGCCTGCCTTCAGGGCCCGACGCCGCGCTTCGTCCGCGTCGGGGTGGGCCGCCAGCCAGCGGTCGCCGCGCAGCGCGAGAAACACCCGGTCCATCGGCACCGTGCCATACTCCATTGCCATGAACGTGAGCTCGGGCACCTGTCCGCATTCTTCGAGCAAGGCCTGCAAGGCGGTGCCGGTGATCTCGACCGTGCTCGATCCCGGCTCGTACACCGCGATCACGTCGGCGCCCCACCATGACTTGGCCCGCTCGTAGGCTTCGGCGTCATTCTGAACGAAGATCTTCTCGGCGTGGCCGTAAGGCCCCAGCCCCGTGTGGTAGTCGATCCATCCGATGCTGCGCCGCCCTTCCCCATAGCGGCGCAGCACCCGCCTGAGCGTCAGGTTGCTCCAGCTGGCTGCGGTTCCGCCGTAAAACAGGCCCTCGGGATGGCGGTGCTGTCCTTTCATCATGCCTTCCCGGTAGGCTTGCCGGCCTTCGCGATCGATGAATGCCTGGATGGCCGCCTCGTTCTCTGCCGAAGGAGGCCAGACATCGGGCACCAGCAAGGGGTGCAGGGTCCGATAATGGGGATTGTCGGGCAAAGGCTTGCTGAAGTCGCAGAAGTTCCGGTTCAGATCGATGTTGTCTTCGTTGGTGCGATGCCCCCACGAAAACCCATACGCATTCACCGCATGCACCAGCAGGATGCCTACGCCGCCGGCCCTCGCGCGGGCCAGCAAGGCGTCGTCCTCCATCAGCGCCACCTGGCATCCCGAGCCGCAATAGCCTTCCTCGCCATGCATGGCCGATGTCAGCACCAGCAACGCGCTCGCGCCGGGCTCGCCGAAGTACGCCGTATCCATGGCCAGCTCTTCGCCCTGCGCGCCCGGGCTCGCGGGATTCAAGTGCGACTCTACATCGCCGCCGTGCTTGCGGGCCGAGCCGAGAAAGCGCCGGCGTGCGTCGGCATAACTGTCACTGAATTGATTTTTATACATGTTTTGTCTTTCCTCAACACTCCGGTTCCAGGCAATTTACCACTAAGATGTGATTGAAGATTAAACTATCGGCGCAGCGGACACTGCCGCCAGCTCCGGAAACGACAATGAACGACATCGCCGAAACCATACCCCCCCTGCATGGCAGGCCGGATCTCGAAAGCCGGGCCATGCCTGAAGATCATCACGATCTGCGCCTGTGGCTGCGCCTGCTTACCTGCTGCAATCTGATCGAAGGCGAATTGCGCAGCCGGCTGCGCACCGAATTCGCCACCACGCTGCCTCGGTTCGACCTGATGGCACAATTGCTGCGCGCGCCCGCCGGCATGAAAATGAGCGAGCTCTCGCGTCACATGATGGTGACCAACGGAAATATCACCGGCATCACGGATCAATTGGAAAAGGAAGGACTCGTCGAGCGCCTGAAAGTCGCCACGGATCGCCGCAGCTCGCTCATCCGGCTGACCGGCAAGGGCAAGCGCAGCTTCAAGAAAATGGCAGAATCCCACGAGCAATGGGTGCAGGGGATTTTCGGCGGCCTGTCCGAGAAAAGCCGCCGCAGCCTGTTTGAAGCGCTGGGCGAGCTGAAGCTGCTGGTGCATACCCGCCTTCCGGAACGCGACTAGGGCCTGTTAACGCCGCACCCGGGGTCAGACCCCGTACGGGGTCTGACCCCACCGTACCTGCCCCTGGGAACACGCCCGCTTCCACGATAGAATCCTAAGTTTCCCCCTACCTATTCGACGAGATTGCTCCATGGCCGTCAACCTGTACATCCCACCGGAATCCCAAATCTTTCCCATTGAAGGCATCGAAATCGGCACGGCCGAAGCGGGCATACGCAAGGCCAACCGCCGTGACCTCACCGTGTTCCGCCTGGCCGAGGGCAGCAGCGTCGCCGGCGTATTCACGCGCAATCGTTTCCGCGCGGCGCCCGTGCAGGTATGCGAAAAGCATCTGGCGGGCGGCCACGACATCCGCGCGCTCGTCGTCAATACGGGCAATGCCAACGCCGGTACCGGGGAAAGCGGCCTGAAGGCCGCTCACGACACCTGCGCCGCCCTGGGCGAAACACTGGGGCTGGCTCCCACGCAGATCCTTCCTTTCTCCACGGGCGTGATCCTGGAACCCCTGCCCGTCGACCGGCTCACCGCCGCCCTGCCCGCCGCGGTGGCGGACGCTTCGGCCAATCACTGGTTCGCGGCCGCGCACAGCATCATGACCACCGACACCCAGCCCAAGATCGTTTCCAAGCGGGTGGCGCTGGGCAAGCATACGATCACCATCACGGGTATCAGCAAGGGCGCGGGCATGATCAAGCCCAACATGGCGACGATGCTCGGATTCCTGGCAACCGACGCCGGCATCGCGCCCGGCCTGCTGCGCGACATGACCGGCGCCATCGCGGACCGTTCCTTCAACCGCATCACGGTCGACGGAGACACTTCCACCAACGACTCCTTCGTCATCGTGGCGACGGGCAAAGCATCGGTCCGCATCGATGCGGTATCCGATCCGCTTTACACGCCGCTCTACGAAGCGCTGGTCGACGCCGCGAAAGAACTTGCCCAGAAGATCGTGCGCGACGCCGAAGGCGCCACCAAGTTCATGACCGTGCAAGTCGAGGAAGCGGGTACTCAGGAAGAAGCCCTGAAGGTGGCCTACGCCGTTGCGCAATCCCCCCTGGTGAAGACGGCTTTCTTCGCATCCGACCCCAATCTGGGACGTATTCTGTGCGCCATCGGCTATGCCGGAATCGATGACCTGGACGTCGGCAAGGTCCATCTGTGGTTGGGCGACGTCCAGGTGGCCAGCCGGGGCGAACGGCACCCCGGCTACCAGGAGGCCGACGGCCAGCGCGTCATGAAGGAAGCGGAAATCGTCGTGCGCATCGCGCTGGGGCGCGGCGACAAAACGGAAACCGTATATACCTGCGACTTCTCGCATGAATACGTGAGCATCAACGCGGATTATCGGTCGTAACTGTGGTCATGGGGTCAGACCCTGTTCAGGGTCTGACCCCCGCTTCATGAGTCGATGCCTGATCTGGGGTCAGACCCCGTACGGGGTCTGACCCCTCTGGCCCCTAAGTCTTTGACTTGACTAAACTAAATCACCCGCGCTAGAATCATGAGCTTGGCACTTTTTGGCCAAGGCTTTCCAACAAATATTAGGAATACCCACATGTACGCGGTCATAAAAACCGGCGGCAAACAGTATCGTGTTGCTGCAGGTCAAAAACTCAAGATAGAACAGATACCGGCAGACATTGGGCAAGAAATTTCGCTAGACCAGGTGTTATCGGTTGGCGAAGGCGACCAATTGAAAATTGGCACGCCTTTGGTCGCCGGTGCCGTGGTCAAGGCAACCGTTCTTGCGCAAGGCCGCCACGACAAGGTCAAAATTTTCAAGATGCGCCGTCGCAAGCACTACCAAAAGCGCCAAGGCCATCGTCAAAACTACACCGAAGTCCGCATCGAAGCCATCTCGGCCTAACGATGGACTCAACGGTTTTGTATAGCAGGAGCTAAACATGGCACAGAAAAAAGGCGGCGGCTCTACGCGTAACGGTCGCGACTCAGAATCGAAACGACTGGGTGTAAAAACCTACGGCGGCCAGCTGATCTCGGCTGGATCCATCATCGTTCGCCAGCGCGGCACGCAGTTCCACCCCGGCGTCAATGTCGGCATCGGCAAAGACCACACGCTGTATTCGCTGGTCGACGGCACGGTCAAGTTCGCCGTCAAGGGCGCGCTGAACAAGCGTACCGTTTCGGTCGTGGCGGCTGAATAATCACCGCCTGCAAACCGAAGAAGGCCCTGCCGTATAGGCGGGGCTTTTTGTTTTAGAATAGTTCGCAAGTCCGGTCTCGCGCAGGGGCCGGCGCTGCCTTGCATATTACGGGGCGGTGTCCACTTTTATAAGCAAGTTCACATGAAATTCGTAGACGAGGCAACCATTGAAGTCATTGCCGGCAAAGGCGGCAATGGGGTGGCGAGCTTTCGCCGAGAAAAATTCATTCCCAAGGGCGGGCCGGACGGCGGCGACGGCGGCCGTGGCGGCAGCATATTCGCCATTGCCGACCGCAACGTGAACACGCTGGTGGATTTCCGCTACGCCCGGCTGCATCGTGCCAAGAATGGCGAAAACGGCCGCGGCTCGGACCAATACGGCGCCGCCGCGGACGACATCACGCTGCGCGTGCCGGTGGGCACCACGGTGTTCGATGCCGAAACCGGCGAACAGCTGTTCGACCTGGACCGCCATAACCAGAAAGTCACCCTGGCGGCCGGCGGGCAAGGCGGCATGGGCAACCTGCACTTCAAGTCCAGCACCAACCGGGCGCCAAAACAATGCACGCCTGGCCAGGAAGGCGAACAGCGCAAGCTGCGCCTGGAACTCAAGGTCCTGGCCGACGTCGGGCTGCTGGGCCTGCCCAATGCCGGCAAGTCCACCCTGATCAGCAAGGTTTCCAATGCCCGCCCGAAGATCGCCGACTATCCTTTTACCACCCTTCATCCCAATTTGGGCGTGGTCCGCAGCTCTCCTTCGCATAGCTTCGTCATCGCCGACATCCCCGGGCTGATCGAAGGCGCCTCCGAAGGCGCCGGCTTGGGCCACCTTTTCCTGCGCCATCTATCGCGCACGCGCGTTCTGCTGCACTTGGTCGATGTCTCGACGCTCGATCCCGACACGGACCCGGTGGACAAGGCGGCCGCCGATGCGCGAGCCATTGTCGAAGAACTTCGCCTGTACGATCCCGATCTGTACGAAAAGCCGCGCTGGCTGGTCCTGAACAAGCTCGATATGGTCGACGACCCCGCCTCGGTGAAGGAGCGTCTGTGCGCGGCCCTGGACTGGACAGGTCCCGTTTTCAGCATTTCCGCCCTTACCGGCGACGGCACCCAGGATCTGATCTGGAAGCTGCAGGAATGGCTGGATGCCGAGAAAGCCAAAACCCACGTTGAACAGGATAAGGCCGACGGCACCTACGTGGCCGAAGACCCGCGCTTCGACGAGACGCGCTCCAACTCAGATTCGTAATTGCCGCCCCCCCCAAATGACCGCCACCCTTCGTTCGCCGTCCGCCGTTTCCCATGCAAAACGCCTCGTCGTCAAAGTCGGTTCGTCTCTCGTCACCAATGAAGGAAAGGGCATAGATGTCACCGCCGTCGAGCAGTGGGCCAGCCAGATCGCCCAGTTGCACGCCCAGGACAGGCAGATCGTACTGGTTTCCAGTGGGGCCATCGCTGAAGGCATGGCCCGCCTGGGGTGGCCACGGCGGCCCAACGCCATGCACGAACTCCAGGCCGCGGCGGCCGTAGGGCAAATGGGGCTGGTACAGGCCTACGAGGTCGCATTTGCGCGGCATGGGATACGCACAGCCCAGATCCTGCTTACCCATGAAGACCTGGCAGACCGGCGCCGCTACCTGAATGCGCGCAGTACCCTGTATACCTTGCTGGGCCTTGGCGTCGTTCCCATCGTCAACGAAAACGACACCGTGGTCACCGACGAGATTCGACTGGGCGACAACGACACGCTGGGCGCCCTGGTCACCAATCTGATCGAAGCCGAAGCCCTGGTCATCCTTACCGACCAGGCCGGCCTGTACAGCGCCGATCCTCGCAAGCATCCCGATGCCGAATTCATCTCTCTGGCGCAGGCCGGCGATCCGGCGCTGGAGGCCATGGCGGGCGGATCGGGCAGCAGCATCGGCACGGGCGGCATGCTGACCAAGGTGCTCGCGGCCAAGAGGGCGGCGAACAGCGGCGGCCACACCGTCATCGCTTCGGGGCGCGAATCCAACGTACTGTTGCGCCTGTCCGAAGGGGAATCCATCGGCACCGAGCTGCGTGCAATTCTGCCCGTCCGATCGGCGCGACAACGCTGGCTGGCCAACCATCTTCGTCTCCGAGGACGCATTACGCTGGATCCGGGCGCAGTCCGGGCCCTGACCCAAGGCCACAAAAGCCTGCTTGCCATCGGCGTGACCGAAGTCGAGGGCGATTTCGAACGTGGCGACGTCGTGGCATGCGTCGACCAGCACGGCGTGGAATGCGGCCGTGGCCTCATCAATTATTCATCCTCCGACACCCGGCGCATTCTCCGGCAGCCCAGTTCCCGCATCGCCGGCATTCTGGGCAGCATGTCCGACCCCGAACTCATGCACCGCGACAACATGGTTTTTGCCCGCGACGCCCAAAGCCAGGCACCGACCGACGCCGGAAGCTAGACGGGGCGGGCCCGAATGTCGCTACCATAAGCATTCTGGGCTGCTTTGTGTTCACTGAGCATGGCCAGTTGGCGTATGCGCATGCTCGTATGGGTCAGACCCCGTGCGGGGTCAGACCCCATAAGCAACTGTGAGGCCTGCCATTGGGGGCCGGCACCTGCTACTTCTGGGCCGGAATGAACAGTGTTTCCTTGACCTCTTCCATGACGATGCAGCTCTTGGTCTGCGTAACGCCCGGCAGCCTGAGCAGGATGTCGCCCAGCAGGCTGCGGTACTGACTGATTTCCTTGATGCGCGCCTTGACCAGGTAATCGAAGTCGCCCGATACCAGATGGCACTCCTGCACATGCGGTATGCACAGGATTTCCCGGCGGAAATCGTCGAAACTGCGGTCCGATTTGCTGGACATGGAAATTTCCACGAAAACCAACAGGCCGGCATCGAGCGCCGCCGGTGCCACCCTGGCGTGATACCCGGTGATGACCCCATCGCGCTCCAGGCGCTTGACACGCTCGATGCATGGCGTAACGGTCAGCCCCACCTTGTCCGCAAGTTCGGTCATCGACATGCGGCCGTCGCGTTGCAAGAGATCAAGGATGTGACGGTCGAGCTTGTCCAGCGTAGCCACCGGAGTACGTTGAATTCTCAAGCGTTTTTCCTTTAAAAACAGATGCCTGCAAAGCGTCGTCGGCAGTGAATTTCCCTGAGCAGCAATTATTGCTGAAAATCGGCCTTTACGCATTGAAAACAGGATAAACAGCTGTTTCCAAAGAATTTTCATAAAAAAAGTCTGGCGCTCGTCTCTTATCATCCTAAAAATTGATTCACAAGTCGACTTATCATGAAAATCATCATTTTGGGTGCGGGCGTCGTGGGCGTCAGCAGCGCCTATTTTCTTGCGAAGCAAGGCCATGACGTCACGGTGCTCGAGCGCCTGGAAGGCCCGGCGTTGGAAACCAGCTTTGCGAACGCCGGCCAGATCTCCTATGGTTATTCTTCGCCCTGGGCTGCGCCGGGCGTCCCGCTGAAAGCCATCAGATGGATGTTCGCGGAACACCCGCCACTGACCATACGCCCCGATGGCAGCCTGTTTCAACTGCAATGGATCTACCAGATGTGGCGCAACTGCAGCGCCGAGCGCTATGCGACCAACAAAGAACGCATGGTGCGCCTGTCGAATTACAGCAGCGACTGCCTGAAGTCATTGCGCGACGAGATCGGCATCCAATACGAGGGGCGCAGCAACGGCACGCTGCAGGTCTTCAGGACACAGAAGCAGATGGACGCCGTTGATCAGGACATCAGAGTACTGCGCGATGCGGGCATGTCGTTCGAACTGCTGACCCGCTCCGAACTCAGTAAGGCCGAGCCCGCCCTGGCCCGCTCCCAGGACAAGCTGGTGGGCGGCCTTCGCCTGCCCGACGACGAAACCGGCGATTGCAATCTGTTCACGACCCGCTTGGCAGAAGAGGCCGTCAAGCTGGGCGTCAAGTTCCGCTATGGCGTCGATGTGCGCCGCATCAACGTCAACGCTTCCGGCGTAAGCGGGATACAGTGCGACCAGGAGGTCCTGAAGGCCGACGCCTACGTGGTGGCGCTTGGATCGTGGTCGACGCAGATGTTGCGCGGCGCGCTGAAGGTACCTGTGTATCCGCTTAAAGGCTATTCCATTACCGTGCCGATTGCCGACGAATCCTGTGCGCCGGTGTCTACCTTGCTGGACGAAACCTACAAGATCGCAGTCACCCGTTTTGACCAGCGCATACGCGTGGGCGGCATGGCGGAGATTCTGGGCTTCGACAAAACCCTGAACCCCAAGCGCCGTAAGACGCTGGAAATGGTGCTCAATGACTTGTTCCCTGGCAGCTATGCCGGCAGCGACGTGTCGTTCTGGACGGGCTTGCGCCCCAAGACTCCGGACAGCACCCCGATCGTGGGTGCAACGCCGATCCCGGGCCTGTACCTGAATACCGGCCACGGCACATTGGGCTGGACCATGGCATGCGGCAGCGGGCGCTTGATAGCGGATATCGTGTCGAGCAAACCCACCGACATTCGCAGCGACGACTTATCGGTGCACCGCTACTTATAGTTCAGTTCACCACCTGGCCCGTAAACATATAGCCCCAATTGTGCACGGATTTCAGGGGCATTTCGATGTTGTGCTGAGTAAACTTGCGGCGCAGGCGGCTGACCAGGACGCCCAGCCGGCCGGGACGCGCCGGAGGCTCGCCATGTGCATAGCTGTTGTTGACGGCCTCGAGCAGTTGTTCGTGGGTGGCGCACATGTCGGGCGCCGCCACCAGCGTCGTCAGGAATGCGCGCTCGCCGGTGGTCAGGGGAATGCGTATGCCTTCGGGGCTGGACAGCACCCATCCTTGGTCCTGCAAGGACCAGCCTTTTGGCGCAACGGCCATCGGCAGCACATGAGAGATGTCTTGCCTGCTGACCCGGGCCAGCAGGCGGCATAGCATGGCGACCACCAGGGGAGTGGACGCCGAGCGCGGACACATGTTGTCCACCCCGCTTTGCAGCAACTGGATGGCAAGCGCTTCGTCGACGCGCTCGACCGCGGCAGCGATGCCGACGGACGGATGCATGGCATGCAGGTACGTGGCGGCGGCGCAGTTTTCCGTATGCCCGCCTGCCAGCATGGCGACGGTCGGGAAGCCTTGTTGAAATTTTTTCTGGACCTCGGCATAAAGCGCCGGCGCACTTTCGCATTGCAGGACATTTAGCCCGGAAGCCTGTAGTTCCGCCAACCGCTTTTTATGGTCTGGCGTCGTCAAGCCGTTTTCCGTCGGCGAGAACATCACGATGTAGGGAGTCGGGCTCATGGTGCCGGGACCTCGGCCTTGAACACCATTTTGGATGCCTCCGAAAGACAGGGATTGAAAATGGAGCCACTGTGATATTTTGCGCTTATTTTGACTCTTTGTTAGATTTTGTGAGTGGGATTTTAGTAATTTACATCAATCCATCACGTTCGTAATTGGCATTATTACCAATGTGATTGAATTTAATCGTTCAATCACAAACGTGAACCATTTTTCCGATCGCCTACGTCGCACACGCCTTTTACGCGGAATGAGCCAATCCGCACTGGCGCAAGCCTGCGGTCTGTCGCAAGGCGCGATATCGAACTACGAGAATGGGACGCGACGGAGCGCGAAGGAAATATTCCGGATCGCCCAAGTACTGGAGGTGAACCCGGCGTGGCTCAGCAGCGGCGTCGGGACAATGGAGCCGAGCCCCACAGCGCCTTACCTGCTATCGGAACAGTCGCGGGAACCTGAACAGCCATCGGGATGGCCGTTCGACAGCATCGCCGCCTCGGCTTTCTGGTCATTGGATCCGGAACAGCGCTCCATCATCGAAACCGCCGTAGCGGGGATGATAGGCTCGTTTCAAAAGAAATCACATGGCGGATAAGCCGCGGCAGTCCGTTTCCGGGGTCAGACCCCACACGACGAGGGGCCTGACTCCACACGATGAGGGGTCAGACCCCACGGGTCTGACCCCATACAACGAGGGGTCGGACCCCATGCGTGGTCCGACCCCTGACGACTATTGTTGCACTGCGTACAGGTACAGTTCGACGCGCCGGTTCATGGCGCGTCCTTCAGCGGTGGCGTTGTCGCCCACGGGATTGCTGGAACCTCGGCCTTCGGCCGTGAGGTGGGTCGTCGGGACGCCCTGCTGCGACAAATAGTTGGCGACGGCGCGTGCACGATTGACGGACAGCGTCTGATTGGTTGCATCCGATCCTGTGCTGTCCGTATGGCCGATGGATTTAGCGCGGAGTTCAGGATGCTGCACCAAGGCTCGGGCTACGCTGTCCAGCACGGGCAGCAAGGCAGGCTTCAGCGCATACTTGCCGGTATCGAACGAGACATTGCTTGGAATGTTGACGCGCAGTGTCCCATCGGGCATTTCGGTAACGTCAACGCCCAGGCTGCTTGCGCCCGACTTCTCGACATCGTTCTTCACGCCTGACCAGTTATAGCCGGCGATGCCGCCAGCGACCGCGCCTATGCCGGCGCCGATCGCCGCCGCCTTGCTGCTATCGCCGATCAGGGCGCCCAGACCGGCTCCCAGTGCTGCTCCGGCCCCAGCTCCAACCGCAGTCTTGCCGCCCTTGCCCATATTGTCTACCGTGGCGCATCCGGCCATCAAAGCGACCACGCTCACGCATGTCGCATAGCGTGCTGCACGCATAGAAAGTTTCATTTGGTTCTCCTTGTTTCTGGGATTGCGGCGTCAACTCCGCACGCGACAATGCTAGCAAGCTGTGGGCCACCGGGTTGTTACATTTTGGTTCCGGTCGCGAAATTTTGACCGTTCTTGACATTAGAAATAAAAAAAACGCGGAACACGTCCGCGGTGGCAGGAGGGCCGGCGGCCCGCACTCGGCGGGCCGGATCGCAAGAAGCGCTTAGAACAGCTTTGCGCCCGATACCTCTACGATTTCCTTGTACTTCGCCAGATCCTTACGGACGATCTCGGCGAACTCTTCAGAGCTGGTGGGTTGCGCATCGGAGCCCATGGCCAGCAAGGTCTTGCGCACGGCTGGATCCTGCAGCGCTTTCACGTATGCGGCATTCAGCTTCTGGACGACGTCCTTGGGTGTCCCGCCGGTTGTGAATACGCCAAACCAGGTGCCCAGGTCGAAGTCGGCCACACCGGCTTGCTGCATGGTGGGCAGATCGGGAAAAGCCGAAGACCGGTCCACCGTGGTGACTGCCAGGGCCTTGACCTTGCCCTCGGTGATGAGGCTGGCCGAAGACGCCAGATTGTCGAACATGAAATGGATCTGCCCGCCCAGCAGCGCCAGTTTGGCGGGCGCCGCGCCGGCATAGGGAACATGCACGGACTTGACATCGGCGCGCACATTCAAGAGTTCTCCTGCGAGATGGCCCGCGCTGCCGTTGCCGCCGGAGCCGAAATTCAGCTGATCGGCATTCTTCTTGGCGTAGTCGATCAGATCCTTGACCGAATTGATGCCATTCTTGTCAGCGAACTCTTTATTGACGATGAGCACATTCGGCACCGAGGCGACGAGCGTAACGGGCTCGAAACTCTTGACCGGGTCGAATGGCAGATTCTGATACAGCCAAGGATTGATCGCGTTGATCGCCACTGCGCCCATGACGAGCGTGTGGCCGTCCGGCTGCGCCTTGGCCGCAATGCTTGCGCCAATGTTGCCGCCCGCGCCCGGCTTGTTTTCCACAATGACGGTTCCAAGGTCCGGCTGGACTTTCTCGGCCAGCAGGCGGGCCATGCTGTCCAAAGGACCACCGGGCGCGTAAGGAACGACGAACTGCAGCGGCTTGGAAGGAAAGTCTTGCGCCGACGCGGCGCTAGCCGGCGTGATGAGCGCCAATCCAGCGGCAAGCATGGTGGCGGTCATGGAAAGCCGCGTCAAAAGTGAAAGCATGATATTCGCCTTGTAATGAAAAGAGAAGTTAGTGCAATATTTGGCTCAGGAATAGCTTGGTGCGTTCATTCTGCGGCGAGTCAAAGAAGGCATCGGGGGTATTTTGCTCGATGATCTCGCCCTGGTCCATGAAGATCACCCGATCGGCCACCTTCCGCGCAAAGCCCATTTCATGGGTTACGCACAGCATGGTCATGCCGCTTTCCTCGGCCAGGCCCACCATGACGTCCAGCACCTCCTTGACCATTTCGGGGTCGAGCGCGGAAGTGGGCTCGTCGAACAGCATGATCTTGGGATTCATGCACAGCGAACGCGCAATGGCCACCCGCTGCTGCTGGCCGCCCGACAACTGGCCGGGGTACTTGGATGCCTGGTCCGGGATGCGCACGCGTTCCAGGTACTTCATGGCGGTGGCCTCGGCCTCGGCCTTGGACTTCTTCAGCACCCAGACCGGGCCCAGCGTCAGGTTCTCCAGAACCGTGAGGTGCGGAAAAAGATTGAAGTGCTGGAATACCATGCCGACGTCGCGCCGGATGGCTTCGATCTGCTTCAGGTCGTTGGTGAGCTCGATGCCGTCGACGACGATGCTGCCCTGTTGGTGCTCTTCCAGCCGATTGATGCAGCGGATCATGGTCGACTTCCCCGAACCGGAAGGCCCGCAGATCACGATGCGCTCGCTGGGCGCGACGTCGATATTGATGTTGCGCAGCACATGAAACTGCCCATACCACTTGTTGACATCTTCCAGGCGTATGATGGCCTCAGACATGTCCTACTCCTTTGTACCGCGCCGGCCCCAACGGGCGACGCAATGTTGATCAGCGCTGATACCCGGCATCGAGCTGCCTCTCGAGCGAACGGCTGTAACGGGATATCGAATAACAAAAAACAAAATAAATGGCGGCAATGAACAGATAGGCCTCGGTGCTGAAGCCGCGCCAGGCGGCATCGGCCACTGCCGTCTTGGCCGCCTGGGTCAGGTCGAAGATGCCGATGATGACGACCAGCGACGTGTCTTTGAACAATGAGATGAAGATACCCACCAAGGGGGGTATGACCACCTTCAACGCCTGAGGCAGGACGATCTTGCGCATTTTCTGCCAATAGGTCAGGCCCAGTGATTCCGCGCCCTCGTACTGGCCCTTGGGGATAGCCTGCAGTCCGCCCCTTACCGTTTCGGCCACATACGCTGCGGCAAACAGAATGATAGCAATCTGCGCGCGCAAGAGCTTGTCGATGCTGATGCCCTCGGGAAGAAACAGGGGCAGCATCACGGATGACATGAACAGCAGGCTGATCAGGGGCACGCCGCGAATGAGCTCGATGTAGACCACGCACAGCGCCTTGACGGCAGGCATGTCGGAGCGGCGCCCCAGGGCCAGGAGCAGCCCGAGCGGGAAGGCGAAGGCGATGCCGAAGGTGGCCAGAATGAGCGTGAGCGGCAGCCCGCCCCAGCGTTCGTTCTCGACATGCGTCAGCCCGAACACGCCGCCCCACATGAGCACCGCCACCGCCACCAGCGCGACCACCCATAGCAGGCCCAGAAAGGGGCGCCAGAACCACCGTATGCAACTGCAGACGATGACCGCGACGAGGATGATGCTGGCCAGCAAAGGCCGCCATTGTTCGTCGTACGGGTAGACGCCGAACAGAATCAGCCTGTGCTTTTCAGCGATGAACGCCCAGCATGCGCCGCCCGATGCGCGGCATTCCTGAGCGGTGGAGGCGTTGAAGTCGGCGCGTATGAACAGCCATTCTACGGCTGCCGGCACTGACATGAAAAGCAGCCAAGCGACCAGGACGGTCAGCAGGGTATTCAGCGGCGACGAAAAGAGACTGGCCCGCAGCCGTGCCGGCAAGCCGACGTGCTTTTGCGGCGGAGGCAGGCCGCGGGCGGGAATGGGCTGTACGGCCATCTAGCGCTCCACCAAGGCAATCCGCCGGTTGTACCAGTTCATGAACACCGAAATGGATAGGCTGACGGTAAGGTAGGCGGCCATGATGATGAGTATGCCCTCGATGGCCTGCCCCGTCTGATTCAGGGTCGTATTGACCACCGAAACAATGTCGGGATAGCCAATGGCCACCGCAAGCGAACTGTTCTTGGTCAGGTTCAGATACTGGCTGGTCATGGGCGGGACGATGACGCGCAACGCCTGGGGCAGGATCACGAGCCTCAGCATACGGGCGCGCGACAGGCCCAGCGAGCCGGCCGCTTCCCATTGGCCCGCGCCGACCGACTGTATGCCCGAGCGCACTACCTCGGCCACGAAGGCGGACGTATAGATGACCAGCCCCGCCAGCAGTGCAGCGAATTCAGGGGTGAGCGTGACGCCGCCGACGAAATTGAAACCTTTGAGTTCGGGCATGTCGAGGGACAGCGGTGCGCCACTGAGCAGCCACGCCGCCGCCGGACATGCCGCCAGCAAGCCGAGCACGACCCGCCCTAATGGGAAAACCCGGCCTGTGGCGTCCTGGCGTTTCTTGGCCCAGTGCGCGATCAGCACCGCCAGCACGATCGCCATGCCCAGCCCCGCGAGGACCCAATCCAGCGCATCGCCTTGCAATGACGGGAGCTTCAGGCCGCGATTGGAAATGAAGACACCGGTCACCGGATTGAGCGCCTGCCTGGGACCCGGCATGACCTCGGTAATGATGGCATACCAGAAAAACAGCTGAAGCAGCAGCGGTACATTGCGCATGACTTCTATGTAGGCGTTTGCCACGCGCGAGACCAGCCAGTTGCGCGAGAGACGCGCAATGCCGAGCACGGTGCCGAGCAGTGTCGCCAGAACGATGCCCAGCACCGATACCCTGAGGGTGTTCAATATGCCGACCCAGATGGCACGGCCATAGGTGTCGGCGGGGGTATAGTCGATGACGCTTTCGCCGATGGCGAAGCCCGCCTCGCGATGCAGGAAGCTGAAGCCGGTGGAAATGTTGCGGACCGACAGATTATGCAGGGTGTTGGACACCAGATACCACACGCCAAGCCCGACAAGCCCCAGCACCAGGGCCTGATAGACAAGCGATCTGGTGCCGGGATCGTTCCAGGACAGGCGACGCCGCTGCGTTTTACGCATAGGAGTCTTGACCGGCCCTAGCGGATCGGCCACCCGTACATCAACCCGCCGTTTTTCCATTGTGCGTTCAAACCACGTTCGAGTTTCATGGCAGAAGTCATGCCGATGTTGCGCTCGAAAGATTCACCATAATTGCCTACTTGCTTGATGATATTGTAGGCCCACTTGTTGTCGATACCGAGGCCCTTGCCCATTTCGCCCGTCACGCCCAGGATGCGCTGGATATTGGGGTTGGCGCTCTTGAGCATTTCATCGACATTTTTCGAGGTGATGCCGTATTCTTCGGCCTCGAGCATGGCATTGAGCGTCCAGCGAACGACCATGAACCATGGGTCGTCGCCCTGGCGCACCATGGGTCCAAGCGGTTCTTTGGAGAAGTCTTCGGGAAGGATCACGTGGTCGTCCGGATTGGCCAACGTGGAGCGGATGGTGGCCAGGCCGGACTTATCGGTGGTGTAGGCATCGCAGCGGCCGGCCACGTAGGAACGCATGGCTTCGTCGGGGCTGTTGATGACCACCGGCTTGAATTCCAGGCCATTGGCGCGGAACCAGTCTGCAAGGTTGAGCTCGGTGGTGGTGCCCGGCTGCACGCAAATCGCGGCGCCGCCAAGCTCCTTGGCGCTTTTTACACCCAGGCTCTTGGAAACCATGACGCCTTGGCTGTCGTAGTAATTGACGCCTGTGCTCATGAGGCCCAGCGTGGTGTCGCGCGTAAGCGTGGCGGTGGTGTTGCGGGTGAGCACGTCGACTTCCCCGGACTGCAGCGCCGTAAAGCGCTGCTGCGTCGTCACCGGCGTGGTCTTGAATTTGGTGGCGTCGCCGAACATCATGGCGGCGATACCACGACAGAGGTCGACGTCGATGCCGGCCCAGACGCCTTTGCTGTCGGCGATGGAAAATCCCGGAAGACCCGTGTGCACCCCGCACTGGACAAAACCTTTTTTCTTGACGGCATCGAAGGTTTCACCGGCGTGCGATGCACTCGCCAGGAAAAACAAGGAAGCGCCAAGCGCTGCGGCTTTAATCAAATTCATGTCTGGTTTCCTACGTGAGACGAGTCCGATTGGATGAAACACGGCATACAATTCGTACTGCGCATTGGGCCGATGGGCTTCAAATCGTAGCGGTTGGACATTATTTAAAACATGGGGGATATCCCTTGCGATACGCTTTGCGCCGTTATCATGGAGCCCTGTAGCCATTTAACGCCATGATCGAATTCCAGCACGTTTTCAAATCCTACGGCCGAGGCCGCAATATTCTGGCCGACATCAATTTCCGGGTCGAGCCCGGCGAGTTCGTCTTCGTATCCGGGCCTTCGGGCGCCGGCAAGTCGACCTTGCTGAAGCTCATCGGCGGCCTGGAGCCGCCAAGCCGCGGCTCCGTGCAGGTCCACGGCCACCGCATCGATAAAATGCCGTCGCGCGCGCAGCCCTATCTGCGGCGCGCGGTCGGCGTGATCCTGCAGGATACGCATTTGCTGTACGACCGCAGCGCCATCAACAATGTCCTGCTGCCCTTGGCGGTAGCGGGCCTGGACACCCGCCAGGCCCTGACGCGCGCGCGGGCAGCCATGGAAAAGGTAGGTCTGTCGGGCAAGGAAGACCTGAATCCGGTCGAGATGTCCGGCGGCGAACAGCAAAGGCTTGCCATTGCGCGCGCCATCGTCAACCGCCCCGCCATCCTGATCGCCGACGAACCCACGGCCAACCTCGACAAGGACAGCGCCCACCGCATCATGGAGGTCTTTCGCGACTTCAATCGCGTCGGCGTCACCACCCTCATCGCCTCGCACGATCTGCCCCTCATGGCCGCCTATGCCAACCGCACGCTGCGCATCGACGCCGGCAAGTTCACCGACTCCCAGAAGGCCGTCCTATGAAACGCTGGCTGCGCCACCACCGCTATGCCTTTGTCGTCGCCCTGCGCCGGTTCCGGAAACAGCCCTTTTCGTCGCTGTCCAACATTCTGGTCATCAGCCTGACGCTGGCGATCCCCATCGTCGCCGCATCCTTGCTCGTATCGGCGCAGCCGGTGCTGCGCCAGATACCCGTCTCGCCCGAGATCACCCTCTTCCTGACACCGGATGCCGAATCCGGCCAAGCCGACACGCTGGCCCGGCGGCTGGAAACCGAGCACAACGAAGAAGTGCTCGGCACCCGCGTCGTGACCCGCGAGCAGGCTCTGCGCAGCCTCAAGTCCGACCCGACCTGGAGCAATGCGCTGGCCGCCCTGCCCGGCAATCCGCTGCCGGACGCCGTGGTGATCACCTTGCGTGATTCAGCCGAACTCGCACAGACGGCCGGCTCACTGGCCGCTGCCTGGCGCGAAATCGACATCGTCGATGCGGTGCAGCTGGACAGCGACTGGGTACGCAGGCTCGAAGCCCTGTTGCGCTTCGCGCGCATAGGCCTGGGACTGCTGGCGGCGGGCGTTGCGCTGGTGGTGCTGTCCACCGTGTTCAATACGGTGCGTCTGCAAGCGCTGACCCAGCGCGAAGAAATCGCGGTGGCACGCCTGGTGGGCGCGACCGAAGCTTTTGTGCGCAGGCCTTTTCTATACTTGGGCGCACTGACGGGCATCGCATCCAGCCTCATTGCCACCGGGCTTGCCGCGCTGGCGCTGCAGCCCCTGAATGCCGCGCTGAATCGTCTGGCCAGCACCTATGGCACGCAACTGGCGGTGCAGTTGCCCGACGCGCTGAGCCTGACCCTGTCGGCCGGCCTCGTTGCCATCCTGGCAGCCTTGTCCGCCCGCTGGTCCGTTACCCGCAACACCCGATTCTGATCAATGCCCCACGCCAGCAACACGCCTGTTTCCGATTTCGCCGGCGCGGTGACCGAGTGGCAGAAACGCGAAGGGCGTCACCACCTGCCTTGGCAGGGTACGCGCGACCCTTATCGCATCTGGTTGTCCGAAATCATGCTGCAGCAGACTCAAGTGACAACGGTCATCGGATACTACACGCGCTTCCTGGAACGTTTTCCGACGATACAGGCGCTTGCCCAGGCCGAGCAGGAAGAAGTGATGCCGTACTGGGCGGGCCTGGGCTATTACGCCCGCGCACGTAATCTGCATCGCTGCGCCCGGGAAATCTGCCAGGCCTGGTCAGGCCGCTTTCCCGGCACCTCGGCCGAGATCGCGACCCTGCCCGGCATCGGCCGTTCAACGGCGGCGGCCATCGCGGCCTTCGCCTATGGCGAGCGCAGTCCCATCATGGACGGCAACGTGAAGCGGGTCTTCACCCGCCACTTCGGCATCTTCGGCGTCACGTCGGCGCGCGTCACGGAACAAGCCCTCTGGGACAAGGCGGATGCGGTATTGACCGACGCCCCCCCGTCCTTGGACATGGCGGCGTATACGCAGGGCTTGATGGACCTGGGCTCCACGGTTTGCATGCGCGGCAAGCCGGCCTGTGGACGCTGCCCCTTGCAACACAGCTGCTACGCCTACGTAGAAGGCAGGCAGTCCGAGCTGCCCAGTCCCAAGCCTCGCAAGGAAAAGCCCGAACGCGATTGCGCGATGCTGGTCCTGGCGCGTCGGGGCTCCGTGCTGCTGGAACGAAGGCCCTCCACCGGGATCTGGGGCGGGCTGTGGAGCCTGCCTGAATTCCCCGATGCCGAAGCCTTGGCATCAGGATGCGCCGACATGGGCCTGGACGCTTCCCTGGCTCAGCGCATGGGCGGCCTGGCGCATGTCTTTACGCATTTCAAGCTCAATATAGAGCCATGGTATTTGGAGTGGAACGCTCCGGAAACGGAAGAGCCGGCTCGTGAAGAGCATATCTGGGTCCCGAAACAGGACCTTGTGAACGCGGCGTTGCCGGCTCCTGTACGCAAGATCCTGGATGGGCTGGCTGGGTCGGAACCCATGCTTTTTTGAGCCGGGGTCAAACCTTTTCGTTCTTCTGGTATGGGGTCAGACCCCGCGTTCTTCTGGTATGGGGTCAGACCCCGTACGGGGTCTGACCCCTCAAAATTCCTAACGGGGTCTGACCCCTCAAGACCCTTAAGGCCTACGTCCTGACCGGCCGATACCGGCTGATGCTCATGAGGATCCCGCAGGCGGCGCCCAGCGTAAGCAGCGCCGTGCCGCCGTAGCTCATGAACGGCAAGGGCACGCCGACCACGGGCAGGACACCGGTGACCATGCCGACGTTCACGAACACATAGACGAAGAACATCATGGACATGGAACCGGCCAGCAGGCGCCCGAACTGCGTATGGGCGCGAGCGGCAATCGCCAGGCCCCGGGCAATGAGAACGGCATAGAGCACCAGCAGCATCACCCCTCCGTACAGTCCGAACTCCTCGGCATACACTGCAAAAACGAAATCGGTCGTCCGCTCGGGTATGAAGTCGAGATGGGTCTGGGTGCCCATCATGTAGCCCTTTCCGTAGAGGCCGCCCGAACCCACCGCGATCATCGACTGGATGGTGTGAAAGCCCTTGCCCAGCGGATCGGAGCTGGGGTCCAGCAGCGTGCATACCCGGTATTTCTGGTATTCATGCAGCACCACCCAATCCACGTCGGGCTGGCAGATGTCCTTTTCGTAGTAGACCAGCGTACTCAGGCCGACCACCACCGCCAGGGCGATGGGCGTGAGCAGCCGGAACGACAGTCCGCCGAAATAGATCACGCAGAAGCCCGACGCGAACACCAGCAGCGCCGTGCCCAGATCGGGCTGCATGACGATGAGGGTGAAGGGAATGGCCAGCAGCACGCCCGCCACGAGGAAATCCAGTATGCGCAGCGTGCCCTGATGCCGGTGGAAATACCAAGCCAACATCATCGGCACCGAAATCTTGAGCATCTCCGAAGGCTGGATCCGCACGAAGCCCAGGTCCAGCCAACGCGTGGCCCCCTTGCTGGTTTCCCCGAAGAATTCCACGCCCAGCAGCAGCACCACGCCCGCCACATAGACGTAAGGAGCCAGCTTCATCAGCAAGGGAGGCGGTATCATGGCGGCCACCCACATGAAAATGAAAGCAATGAGGAAGTTGCGCGACTGATCGGCGAAGCGCCAATCGGTGCCGCCCACGGCCGAATGCATGACGATCATGCCCAGCATCGTCATCAGGACCAGCAACAGCAGCAGCGGCCAGTCGAATGCCGTCACAGCCTTGACGACCCAATGCAATATCCGCTTCATTGCCGACCTCGCACCGATACGCGCTGCGTGGACAGCGCCGCATGGATTTCAGGAACCTGCTCTTCGGGCTCATCCTCTTGAACGGCCGGCAGATCCTCGAGCGGCACGACGGCGTCCGGGGACTCGCCGGACGCTCCCTCCTCCACGATGTCGGATTCGTCGGACGCAAGCGGCGGTACCGGCTTTGCGTCGCGCGCGATACGCTCCGGCGCCAGCCAGTAATCGAATACCGTGCGCGCCACCGGTGCCGCCACCGTCGACCCCCAGCCGCCATTCTCCACAATGAGGGCAACCGCGATCTTGGGGTCCTCCATCGGCGCGTAGGCCATGAAGAGGGCGTGGTCGCGCAGGCGTTCGTCCACGGCGCTGGCCTTGTACTTGGCACCACGCAAGCTGTAGACCTGCGCCGTGCCCGTCTTGCCGGCGGCTTGGTAATGAGTGCCGGCGAATGCCCTGCGCGCCGTGCCGCTGCGCATCACGTCCACCATGGCCTTGCGGATGACGGCGAGGTTCTCGGCCTTGAGCGGAATCGTATAGGCGGGCTCGGTCACCGTCCGGGTGGCTTTCCCGGTCTGCGGGCTGCGCACCAGATTCACCAGATGCGGCTTCATGTAAGTGCCGGCGTTGGCCAGCACCGAGGTGGCCTGCGCCAACTGCAGCAATGTGAAGGAGTTGTATCCCTGGCCCACTGCGACCGAGACCGTCTCGCCCGCGTACCAGCGCTGCTGCGCCGGCTTCTTATAGGCCTGGCGTTTCCATTCCGTGGACGGCAGCACGCCCCGGCGCTCGCCTTCCAGGTCTATGCCGGTCAACTGGCCGAACCCGAATTGCTTGCTGAAGTCATGCAGGGCATTCACGCCGATCTCGGGACCCAATGAGAAAAAGTAGGTATCCGACGACACGACAATGGCGCGGTGCATGTCGGTCATGCCGTAGGCGGCGCCTCCGGCATTGCGGAATCGCTGGCCTCCGAACTCGAAGTAGCCTGGATCGGGAATGCGCTGGGTTGCGCTGCGCTTGCCCAATTCCAGTGCCGCGAGGCCCACGAAGGGTTTGTAAGTGGATCCAATGGGATAAGTGCCGTACAGTGGCCGGTTGATCAGCGGATGATCAGGCGATTCGTTCAGCTTGCGCCAGTTCTCCACATCGATGCCGTCGATGAAGAGGTTAGGATCGAACGAAGGCGCCGAGACGAAAGCCAGGATTTCCCCGGTCTTCGGCTCGATCGCCACCAGTGCACCGCGACGGCCTTCGAACTGCTGCTCGGCCACCTTTTGCAGCCCGATGTCGATGGACAGGTGCAAGTCCGAGCCCGGCACCGGATCGATCCGGCTGAGGGTCCGGACCGGCCGGCCGGTTGCCGTGACCTCGACCTCTTCCACGCCGGTGCGGCCGTGCAAGGCTTCCTCCCAGGTTTTCTCTATGCCCTTCTTGCCGATGATATTGCTGCCGCGGTAATTGCCGGCGCGGCCTTCCTCTTCGAGCTTCACCAGGTCCGCTTCGGAAATCCTTCCCACATAGCCGATCACGTGCGCCGCCGCCTCGCCTTCAGGATACTCGCGCACCCAGCGGGCGCTGAGCTCGACACCCGGAAACTTGAAGGCATGTGCGGCAAACCAGGATGCTTCGGTCTCGTTGAGATTGTTGCGCAACTGGACGGGGTTGTAGCGCCCGCTCTGGTTCAATTGCTGCAGAAACCTGCGCCGGTCGTTGGCGCTCAGGTAAACGAGCTCGCCGAGTTCGTCGAGCATGTCCTTGACGTCGCCCTTCACGTTGGCGGGTATCACCGACAACGTGTAGTCGCGGTAGTTGCGCGCCAGCACGACACCATTGCGATCCAGGATTTCTCCGCGGCGCGGAGGAATGGGCACGACGGCGATGCGGTTTCTGTCCGCGCGCGCCGCCAGTCCCTCGTAGCGCACCACCTGCAGATACCAGAGGCGGGTGGCCAGCCCCAAAAAGCAGATCAGGGCGAAGATTCCCGCCACGATGACGCGGATCAGAATACGCCGCTTCTGCAGGTGGGTCGTTTTCTTGAACTCGAACATAGGCTATGCCGGCGCGGTCAGACAGAGCCGGCGTCGGCCTCGTCCAGCCGCCGCTGCGGCATATGCAACAAGAACTCGGCCAGCGGCCAGAGCGCGGCGGTCAGCAACGTGGACCAGAGCCAATGCCAGCCCGCCCATTCCCCTGACAGCCAGGCATACACCATGTTGCCCAGGGTCTCGGCCACCAGAAATACCGGTAGCATGTGCAGGGCCTGCACGACGGCATTGAAGCGCGTGAGCCGGCGGTGCAAAACCACCGCGCCATACGCCACCAGCGTGTAGGTCAGGGCGTGCCCGCCCAGCAAGCCGGCGTCGTGCACATCCATGAGCAGTCCGAAGACGAAGGCGGTGAACATGGTGACGCGCTGCGGCTCATGCACCGACCAGAAGGCGATGACCAGCAGCAGCAAATCGGGCGCAGACTGCCAAAGCCGCCACGGCAGGAGCGACAGCAGCCACATCAGCAGGATGGTGAACCAGATGAACGCCAGATTCGACGGACGCTTGAACGGAGCGGTGTCGATCGGCTGCAGCGCGCTCAGCGACGAGCGCGCCTTGCCCGTCACCGCCGGAAGACTATTCTTGCGAACCATGGCGCATGCTCTCTTGATTGAGGCCCGGCGTGGAGACATCGACACGCAGCACCAGGAAGTGGCGATGCCGCTCGGGGTGCGACAGCGGCGAGGCGATGGCCACGGCGAAGCCCGATGCCGCATCGCGGCGGACTTCCTCGACCGTGGCGACCGACAAGCCCGCGGGGAACAGCCCGCCGATTCCGCTGGTGACCAAGGTGTCGCCCGGGACCAGGTCGACGTTGGCATTAAGATAGCGCACTTCGACCTTGCCTGACACATGGCCGCCAAACGCAATGAGCCGCAGCCCGTTGCGCAGCGCCTGGACCGGAATGGACACCTTGTCGTCCGTCAGCAGGGCCGCCTCGGAGGTAAAAGGCGTGACGCGGACGATCTGGCCGACCACGCCGCCTTCGTCGATGACGGGCATGCCCGGCCGGATGCCGCTGGAAGAGCCTTTGTTGAAAATGAGGTGATGCGAAAACGCATTGGGCGGTTCGTACAAGACCTCGACCGCGACCGACGGCTGGACCACTGCGTCGGCGACGTTCAGCAGGCGTCGCAATTGTTCGTTTTCAGTGGCCAGTTGCGCGGCGTGGGTGGATATCTGCGCCAGTTCGATGCGTTGGCGCTGCAGCGCTTCTTTTTCCTTGCTGGCGAGGGCGGCGGCATCGGTCCAGTTCTGCACGTGGGCGATGGCGTCGCGGGGTGCCAGCATGACGCGCTGGAAAGGATAGATGACGACCGAAATCGCCTGCCGCGCGGGATCCAGAACCGGCCAGCGCGAATCGACCACAAGCAGGGCCAGGGACATCAGGACGAACACGAACAACCGCAATTCAGCGGCGGGTCCGCGTTTGAATAGCCTGATCGTGCCTGTTTCTTGCATGTAATAGTCGTGCCTGCGCGCCAAGTATGCCTGGCGCACATGAATGGGCACCTGACCCTAAGTGTCGTTGCTTCAATCGTAGATGAATACGGAACCAAGGCGTTCGAGGTGTTCGAGCGCTTCGCCGCAGCCGCGCACCACGCAAGTGAGCGGGTCTTCGGCCACCACTACCGGCAAGCCCGTTTCCTCTTGAAGCAGCCGATCCAGATCATGCAGCAAGGCCCCGCCGCCGGTCAAGGCAATACCCTTGTCGGTGATATCGGCGCCCAGTTCGGGAGGCGTCTGTTCGAGGGCGGTCTTGACCGCGGAAACGATCTGGTTGAGCGGATCGGTGAGGGATTCCAGGATCTCGTTGGAAGACACCGTGAAACTGCGCGGGACGCCTTCGGAAAGATTGCGGCCCTTGACTTCGATTTCGCGGATCTCGGAGCCGGGAAACGCCGAGCCGATTTCCTTCTTGATGAGCTCGGCCGTGGGTTCGCCGATGAGCATGCCGTAATTGCGGCGGATGTAGTTGATGATGGCTTCGTCGAACTTGTCGCCGCCGACACGAACCGAGCCCTTGTAGACCATGCCGCCCAAGGAGATGATGGCCACTTCGGTCGTGCCGCCGCCGATGTCGACCACCATGGAACCGCTGGCATCGGAGACCGCCAGGCCCGCGCCGATGGCGGCGGCCATGGGTTCTTCGATCAGGTAGACCTGGCTGGCGCCCGCGCCCAGCGCCGATTCGCGGATTGCGCGGCGCTCGACCTGCGTGGAGCCGCAGGGAACGCACACGATGATGCGAGGGCTGGGGGCGAACATGCTGCGCGGATGCACCATGCGGATGAACTGCTTGAGCATTTGCTCGGTGACGGTGAAGTCGGCGATGACGCCGTCCTTCATGGGCCGGATGGCCTCGATGTTGCCCGGAACGCGGCCCAGCATCTGCTTGGCCTCGCGTCCCACCGCCTGGATGATCTTCTTGCCGCTGGGGCCGCCATCGTGGCGGATGGCGACGACCGATGGCTCGTCCAGCACGATCCCTTTGCCGCGAACGTAAATAAGGGTGTTGGCGGTACCGAGGTCGATCGCCATATCGCTGGAGAAATAACTACGAAGGAATCCGAACATGGGCGCTCAGTAATATCAAAATTGGAGAAATATTCGTCACCCGGGTACTGCCATCTAGCGCCGCTGAGCGCAGGAAATTGACTAACGAATTAAACCAGCAATGATAACTTATAATTGGCGGTTGATAAGATCGAATAGGGGCATGTTATTTTCTGTAACCGCCGTTTCAACATGTCGGCCGCGCACGAATACATCCGCCCCAAACCTCTTCTGGCAAAGTATATCCATGGCAATCACCGAGCAGGACGTAGCCCGCATCGCGAGGCTTGCGCGCATTGAAATTTCGCCCGAGCAAACTCCCCGGACACAGGCCGAGCTCAACGGCATGCTGGGCTTGATCGAAAAACTCCAGGCGGTCGACACCGCCGGCATCGAACCCATGGCTCACCCGCTGGCCGCCCACCAGGACATCAAGCTGCGTCTGCGCGAAGACAAGGCAGCCGCAACACAGACGGCGGCGGAACGCGAAGCGCTGATGCGCAACGCCCCCGCTCAGGATGGCGGACTGTTCCTGGTACCCACGGTAATCGAGTAAACGATGTCAAACACCCCTCTCCATACAGAATTCGACAGCATCGCTGCGCTGCGCAATGCCCTGCGGGCACGCAAGCTGAGCGCCCGTGAAATTGCCGACAGCGCCCTGCAGGCCGCCGACAGGCATGCCGGCCTGAATGCCTTCCTGCATATCGATCGCGACCTGACCCTTGCACAGGCCGACGCGGCCGACAAGCTCCTGGCGTCCGGCGATGCCGCGCCTTCCCTGGCCGGCATTCCCATCGCCCATAAAGACGTCTTCGTGACCACCGGCTGGCGCACCACCGCCGCCAGCAAAATGCTGGACGGCTATCTCAGCCCCTTCAACGCCACCGTCGTCGAGCACCTTGCCGCGGCGGGCGCGGTATCTTTGGGCAAGCTCAATTGCGACGAGTTCGCCATGGGTTCGGGCAACGAAAACTCCGCCTTCGGGCCGGCGCGCAACCCGTGGGATACGCAGGCCGTGCCTGGCGGATCCTCTGGCGGCTCGGCGGTGGCTGTCGCCGCTGGCCTGGCCGTGGCGGCTACCGGCACCGACACCGGCGGCTCGGTGCGCCAGCCCGCCGCGTTGTGCGGCGTCAGCGGCATCAAGCCCACCTATGGTACCGTTTCCCGTTACGGCATCATCGCCTATGGCTCCAGCCTGGACCAGGCCGGCCCGATCGCGCGCCACGCACGGGATCTGCTCGAAATCCTGGACCCCATCAGCGGCTTCGATCCCCGCGATGCCACCAGCCTGCAATTCTGCGACGATCAAGCCAACGCCCCCGGGCGGATCCGCGCCGCATTCGATCAGGCCGCGCTGCACCAGGAAACGCTGGGCAGCCAGCCCCTGAAAGGCCTGCGCATCGGCGTTCCCGCCGAGTTCTTCAACGAAGGGCTGTCGCCCGACGTCGCGGCCGCCGTCGAAGCCGCGCTGCAGGCTTTTGAGTCCCTGGGCGCGGTACGCGTCGGCATTTCGCTGCCCCGCACTGAATTGTCCATTCCCACCTACTACGTCATCGCGCCGGCTGAAGCGTCCAGCAACCTGTCGCGCTACGACGGCGTCCGCTACGGCTACCGCGCAGCGCACTACCGCGACCTGGCCGAAATGACCAGCCGGTCCCGTTCCGAAGGCTTTGGCGCCGAAGTCCTGCGCCGCATCATGGTGGGCACCTATGTGTTGTCCCATGGCTATTACGACGCCTACTACCTGCAGGCGCAACGCGTGCGCCGCATGATCGTCAACGACTTCCAGCAGGCATTCTCCAGCCAATGCGATGTCATCATGGGCCCCGTCACGCCCAATCCGGCAAAACGCATCGGCGAAAACCGCGACGACCCGACCAGCGACTGGCTGGCCGATATCTACACGCTCGGCGTCAGCCTGGCCGGCCTGCCGGCCATGTCCATTCCCTGCGGATTCGGCCGCCCCGAACAGCCCTTGCCCATCGGCCTTCAAATCATTGGCAATTACTTCAGCGAAGGCCAGTTGCTCGCGGTCGCCGACCGCTATCAACAGCTGACCGACTGGCATCAACGGAAACCGGAATTAGCATAATGGAATGGGAAATCGTCATCGGCCTGGAAACGCACACCCAGCTTTCCACCGAATCCAAGATCTTTTCTGACAGCAGCACGCGCTTCGGCGCCGCCCCCAATACACAGGCCAACGAGGTGGACATGGCCTTGCCGGGCAGTCTGCCTGTCATGAACCGCGGCGCCGTCGAACGCGCCATCCAGTTCGGCCTGGCCGTCGGCGCCCACGTCGCGCCGCGCTCGATTTTCGCGCGCAAGAACTACTTCTATCCCGACCTGCCCAAGAATTATCAGATCAGCCAGTTCGAGATTCCGGTCGTACAGGGCGGATCCATTACCTTCTTCGTCGGCGACGAAGAGAAAACCGTCAACCTGACGCGCGCTCACCTCGAAGAAGACGCCGGCAAATCGCTGCACGAAAACTTCACGGGGCCGCACGGCGAGTCCTCGACCGGCATCGACCTGAACCGTGCCGGCACGCCGCTGCTGGAAATCGTTTCCGAACCCGAGATGCGTTCCGCCGCCGAAGCGGTGGCGTACGCCCGCACGCTGCACGGCCTGGTCGTCTGGCTTGGCATCTGCGACGGCAACATGCAGGAAGGTTCCTTCCGCGTCGACGCCAACGTCTCGGTCCGCCCCAAGGGCCAGGCCGAATTCGGCACACGCACGGAAGTCAAGAACGTCAATTCCTTCCGCTTCCTCGAGCGCGCCATTCTTTACGAGGCACGTCGGCAAATCGAACTCATCGAAGACGGCGGCAAGGTGGTCCAGGAAACCCGCCTGTACGACGCCGACCGCGACGAAACGCGCAGCATGCGCAGCAAGGAAGACGCCCACGACTACCGCTATTTCCCCGATCCCGACCTGCCCCCGCTGACGATCGAGCCGGAATGGGTGCAGCGCGTTCAGGACGCCATGCCGGAACTGCCGGCCCAGAAGCGCGTACGCTTCGAACAGGAATTGGGCCTGGGCGGCTACGACGCGGCCCAATTGACCATGGCGCGCGCCACCTCGGTCTATTTCGAGGAGACCGCCGCGCAACTGCCCCAGGGTCAGGCCAAGCTCGCCGCCAACTGGATGCTGGGCGAGCTCGCCGCAGCACTGAACCGCGACGAAATCGAGATCGAGCAGAGCCCGGTGAAGCCGGCCGCCCTGGCAGGGCTCATCCTGCGCATCATCGACGGCACGATCTCGAACAAGATGGCGCGCGAAGTCTTCGCCGCCATGTGGTCAGGCGAAAACGAAGGCGACCCCGACGCCATCATCCAGGCGCGCGGCCTGAAGCAGATCAGCGACTCCGGCGCCATCAGCGCCATGATCGACGAGGTCCTGGCCGCCAATCCGGCCGCCATCGAGGAATACCGGGCCGGCAAGCAGAAAGCCTTCAACTCGCTGGTCGGCCAGGTCATGAAGGCCGCGAAAGGCAAGGCGAATCCACAGCAGGTGAACGACTTGCTGAAGGAAAAGCTGGGCTGACCCTTTGGGGTCGGACCCCGTACGGGGTCCGACCCCATCGCTCAAACAGTCCCGGCCTTGCCTCCCTGGATCGCAGCCCAAACCGGCGCCTCCGAAAACCGCCCTCAACCCCTATACGACAAGCTGACCTGCATCCGTCCTAGCTGGACCGCCCAGGATCCAGGGGTCAGACCCCGCAAGGAGTCTGACCCCGTCACATCGCCACAGTTCGAGCAGCGATGAGGCCCGCCGGCGGCTGATGGGGTGAGGAGGGCGACTTCGGGCACCGCCGGCCAAGGACTGGCTGGCGGGGAGGCAGGGCGCAGCTGTTTGAGCCCACGCCTTCGGGCCACTGGCCCGAGTGGGCGAGTTCTGCGCCCGCCCCGGCAGCCCGGCCTTGGACGGGAAGTCCTGCGCCAGCAGGACCGGTGCACGGGAGCCCGACTGCTCCAGCAGCCGCCGGCGGGCCGCGTTAGATACTAAAAACCGCGATCTTTGATCGAGCAGGTGCAGGCTACGCCGGTTCTTAAAGCATTGGGTTCAGACCCCGTACCGATTCCGATACTCCGCAACGGCGGACCTATGCTCCGCCAGCGACGCATCGCCCTCCAGCACGGCCATGATATCCGCCAGCGAGGCGATGCTCACCACCGGCATCCCGTAAGTGAGCGCCACGTCCTGCACCGCCGAATGCGCCGACAAGGCCTCGTCCGGGCCTGCGCGTTCCATGCGGTCCAGGGCGATCAGCACGGCGGCCGGCTCTGCGCCCGAGGCGCGGATGATGTCCACGGATTCGCGCACCGACGTGCCGGCCGTGATCACGTCATCGATGATGACGACCTTGCCCTGCAGCGGCGCGCCGACCAGCACCCCGCCTTCGCCATGATCTTTTGCCTCTTTGCGATTGAACGCGAAAGGAACGTCGCGCCCGCTCAGGGCTGGATGCCCCGCCAGCGCCGTGGCGGTCGCCGCCGCCAGCGGGATGCCTTTGTAGGCGGGACCGAAAAGCATATCGAACTGGACACCGGAGTCGATCAGCGCCTGGGCGTAGAACTGTGCCAGCCGCCCGACTGAACGCCCTGTGTTGAACAAGCCGGCGTTGAAGAAATACGGACTCATGCGTCCGGACTTGACTTTGAACCGACCAAAGCGCAGCACACCTTGATCAAGGGAAAAACGAACGAATTCGGAACGGTTGGAAGAATCGGCCATGGCTAGGGAAAAATCGGGAAACCGATATTATCGAACAAAACAGGCGTGCATCCCGCGGATTGCGTCAGGAAACCAACGAAACGGTGCCACGCGCGCCGGATCGACAGGTATATGTGTATTTCCCCGGCTTTATTCATTACACTTCCTTGCAATCGACCGAACAGGATTTTCTTGGAGTACGTACAGCAGCAGTTTCGACCTTCAGCAACATTTCCTTCGGAGAATCACCATGAGCACCTCAGCATCTTGCGCCGTCTGGACCCCTCGCGTTTTAAGCATTCTTCGTATCGTCAGCGGCTACATGCTGCTATTGCACGGGACCGCCAAGCTGCTCGGCGCCCCTCATGTTGCGATGTTCGACAATCTGCAGATCGCTTCGCTTTACGGCATCGCGGGCATCATCGAACTGGTATTCGGCGCCTTGCTGCTCGTCGGGCTGTTTACGCGCATCTCCGCCTTCATCGCGTCGGGCTTCACGGCGGCGGCCTATTTCATCGGCCACGTCGCAACCAAGGGCAGCCTGCTATTTCCCTTGCTCAACGGCGGCGAAGCGGCGGCACTGTTCTGCTTCATCTTCCTGTACATCTGGATGGCGGGGCCCGGGCCGTGGAGCCTGGACGCCATGATGCGCAAAGACAAGGCCGGCTAGGAGCCTGTCGAAGCCAATAGGCAGGCGACAGGAGATCCGGGTTAAAGTCAGGGGTTCCATTGGTTTTTTTTCAAGAAGGGCCCCCATGCTCCGCGTAATCTCCGCCAACCTGAACGGCATCCGCTCCGCCGTCAACAAAGGCTTCCTGGAATGGCTGCCCAACCAGGAAGCCGATTTCATCTGCCTCCAGGAGCTCAAGGCGCAAGTCGACAACATGACGGCCGACATGTTGAATCCGCCCGGCTATTACGGCTATTTCCATTACGCGGAAAAGAAGGGCTACAGTGGCGTCGGGGTCTATGCCAGGAAGCAGCCCCAGCAAGTCATCGAGGGGCTGGGCGTGCCCGAGATCGACGCCGAAGGCCGCTATCTGGAGCTCGTCTATGAGGGCCTGTCCGTCATATCGGTCTACTTGCCTTCCGGCTCTAGCGGCGACCACAGGCAGGCTGCAAAGTACGTGTTCATGGAACACTTTTTCAAGCACCTGATCCAGCTCGCCAAGTGCGGACGCCAGGTCATCCTGTGCGGCGACTGGAACATCGCCCACAAGGAAATCGACCTCAAGAACTGGAAAGGCAACATGAAGAACAGCGGTTTCCTGCCAGAGGAACGCGCCTGGCTGACGCGGGTCTTCGATGAAATCGGCTGGGTCGATGTCTACCGCAGCCTGTACCCGGAGACACTGGGCGAAGCCTACACCTGGTGGAGCAACCGCGGGCAGGCATGGGCCAAGAATGTAGGCTGGCGCATCGATTACCAGATCGCCACGCCCCAGATCGCGGCAACCGCCAAAGCCGCCTCCATTTATAAGGATCAGCGCTTCAGCGACCATGCGCCCCTGACCATCGACTACGACACGACCGTGGGCTAATATCGGTACACGGCTCCCCCTTTCCAACGCTGAATGAACCTATCCGGAGGCAAACGTGCCAAGCCTACTTCCCAATACCGATCCCGACGGGCTGCTGGAATACTCGGTCGTCTATACAGACAGGGCGCTGAACCACATGTCGCAGGCATTCCAGGGCGTCATGAAAGACATTTCCCGTACCCTCAAAAAGGTGTACAACGCTCACGCCGCCATCATCGTGCCCGGCAGCGGCACCTTCGGCATGGAAGCCGTCGCGCGCCAGTTCGCAACGAACAAACCTTGCCTGGTCATCCGCAACGGCTGGTTCAGCTTCCGCTGGAGCCAAATCTTCGATATGGGCGGCATACCCTCGTCCACCACGGTCCTCAAGGCCCGTACCATCGAAAGCGGATCCCAGGCCGCCTTTGCGCCGCCTCCGATCGACGAGGTCGTCGCTGCCATCAAAGCCGAAAAACCGGCTGTCGTCTTCGCCCCCCACGTTGAAACCGCATCCGGCATCATGCTGCCCAACGACTACCTGCGCCGCGTCGCAGACGCAGTGCATGCGGAAGGCGGTTTGTTCGTGCTGGACTGCATCGCATCGGGCACGATTTGGGTCGATATGCAGGCCACCGGCGTCGACGTGCTGATCAGCGCTCCGCAAAAAGGCTGGACCGCCTCCGCGTGCTGCGGGCTGGTCATGCTCAGCCCCCTGGCCCGCAAGGCAATCGACAATACCGTCAGCACCAGCTTCGCCTGCGACCTGCGCAAGTGGCTGCAGATCATGGAAGCCTACGAGCAAGGCGGCTTTGCCTATCACGCCACCATGCCTACCGACGCGCTGGCCATTTTGCGCGACGTCATGGCCGAAACCGAAACCTACGGCTTCGATAAAGTACGCGACGAACAGCAACAACTAGGTGATCGGGTGCGCGCGCTCCTGCGCGAAAAAGGGTTCAAAAGCGTTGCAGCCCCGGGCTTTGAAGCGCCCGGCGTCGTCGTCAGCTACACTGACGACGACGAAATCCAGTCGGCCAAGAAGTTTGCGTCAGCCGGGCTGCAAGCCGCTGCCGGCGTGCCCCTGCAATGCGACGAACCCGCCGGATTCAAGACCTTCCGCATCGGGCTCTTCGGACTCGACAAGCTGCATCATCCCGATCGTACCGTCGGCTTGCTGGCCGACGCGCTGGACGACATCACGGCCCAAGCAGTTCCGCAAGCACACTGAAAAGCCGCGGGTCGCCCGACTGCGCAATATTGAACCGCAGGAAGGCACCCGCCGATCCGGACAAGCTGAACACATTGCCCGGCGCCAGCACGACGCCGCGTTCCAGCGCGCGCCGGCTCAGTTCGGCCGCATCGACGCCCTTGGGAAGACGGCACCACAAGAACATGCCGCCGCGCGGCAGCAGCCAGGGGTGTATGTCCAAAGCCGCCAGCTTGTCGACGACCGGGCCCATTGCGTGCGCCAGGCGCGTCCGCAAGCCGTCCACGTGCCGCCGATAGCTGCCATCCTTGAGCATCCGGCAGACCAGTTCCGCCGACAGCCGGTTGCCGCCGAACGTGGTCGCGATCTTGAGATCCGCCAGGGCCTCTATCCAGTCCGGACGCGCTGCAATGTATCCGCAACGCGCAGCGGCCGACAAGGTTTTCGAGAAGCTGCCAACATGAACGACCCGCCCCAGCCCATCGAAGGCCGCCAGACGCGGCGTGGGCTCGGTCTCGAAATCCGCAAAGATGTCGTCTTCGATGATGGTCACGTCGTACTGCTCGGCCAGCTTCAGGACCCGATGCGCCGCCAAGGGCGACAGCACGGCACCGGTGGGATTGTGCAAGGCGGAGTTGGTCAGGTACAGGCGCGGCCGGTGCTCGGCAAGCGCCCGCGAAAACTGTTCGATATCCGGCCCCGACGGCGTATAGGAAACCCCCACCACTTTGACGTGATGAGCCCTGAGCAATGCGTGGAAATTGAAGTAGCACGGGTCGTCCACCAGCACCGTGTCACCCGGCTCGAGCAGGAATCTGCAAATGAGATCCAGGGCATGCGTGCCGCAGTCCGTAAGCAGGATCTGCTCGGGAGCCGCAGGGATTGCGTTTTCCTGCAGCCGCCGGGACAGCAGGGTTCGCAGGGGCGCAAAACCCAGGGGCGTATCGTAATCGGCTAGCGCGGCGGAGTCCGAGCGGGAAATGGCGCGCAAGGCGCGCCGCATGCTCTCGTGAGGCATCCAGGCCGGCGGCAGCCATCCGCAGCCCGGCTTGAGCAATGTGCCGTCGGAATCGAGCGCCTGGCGGGCCACCCATAAGGGGTCGAGCTCGCGATCCAGGCGCGGGCCAATACTGCCGAGCGCCAGCGGCGGCGCGGGTGCCGCGACGTAGAACCCCGCCCCCCTGCGAGAGGAAATGGTGCCTTCGGCGGCCAGACGATCATAGGCTTCGACGACGGTGGACTTGGAAACGCCCAGCGCCTGCGCGCACGCCCGGATCGAAGGCAGTTTCGCGCCGGTGGCCAATTGGCGCGCGGCGATGCGCTGATGGATTTCGCCCATTACCTTGGCGGTGAGCGTCTCGGCCTGCATCGATGCCTTGCCTCCTGGAACGACTGTATTTGACAATGTACCCGTACAGTTTATATGAATTGTACTGATGCGTATCTGGTCAAGCGCGCGCGTTCCGGCGCATCATATGACCAGGGCAATCTGGAATCAATCATGAAAGACACATCGAAAGGCTGGCTCAACGGGCTTCTGGGCGTAATCATATTCAGCGGCTCGCTGCCGGCGACAAGGGTGGCCGTGGCCGACTTCGATCCAGTCTTCCTGACGGCGGCGCGCGCAACCATCGCCGGCATACTGGCATTGGCGCTGCTGCGCTTCGCCCGCGCCAAGCGACCGTCCGGCCGCGACCTGGCCAGCCTGTGCCTGGTCGCGCTCGGCGTGGTACTGGGCTTTCCCCTCTTTACGGCGCTTGCGCTGGAGCACATCACCGCCGCGCGCTCGGTGGTGTTCATCGGCCTGCTGCCTCTGGCCACGGCTCTGTTCGGGGCACTGCTCGGTCAAGAGCGGCCGCATCCCGCGTTCTGGCTCTTCGCGGTCCTGGGCAGCGCCTGCGTGCTTGCATTCGCGCTCGCCCAGGATGCCGGCGGGTCATCCGTGGGCGACCTCTATATGTTCGCGGCCATCGTCGCCTGCGGTTATGGCTATGCTGAAGGCGGGCGCCTGTCGCGCCGCATCGGCGGGTGGGAAGTCGTTTCCTGGGCTCTCGCCTTGTCGCTGCCCATCATGGGTGCGCTCTGCCTGGCCACGCTGCCCGGCGAATGGGGATCCATCGGCCTGCCGGCCTGGACCGGGCTGGTATACGTGTCTTTGTTCAGCATGCTGATCGGCTTCTTCTTCTGGTACCGGGGCCTGGCGCAGGGCGGCATCGCCGCCGTCAGCCAGCTTCAACTGCTGCAGCCTTTCATGGGCTTGGCGCTTGCCGCCGCGCTGCTGGAGGAGCCCGTCAGCCGGGCCATGCTGGCGGCCACTATTGCAGTCGTAGGCTGCGTGGCCGGCGCACGCATTTTTGCGGCGCGGCCGCCTGCGTCCCCGCCGATGCGTCGCAAGGCCGAAGCGAATCGCTGACCAGGATGCCGACGCGCCAAGCCAAAGGGCTGCAGCCGCCTCGCCGCCAGCTTGGCGGAATCCGCCGGTTCGGTGTATCGTTTCCGGCACGGCATCGCGATGCGGAACAAAGACACCTCCATGAGCCTAGACCCCCTTGTATCACTTCTGGCTGCCATCGGCATGCTTCTCATCGGCACGCTGGTCAATCGTAAGGTTTCCTGGCTGTCCCGCTACAACATTCCCGACCCGATCACCGGCGGACTCATCTTTGCGGTCCTGTCCTCACTGCTGCTCGCCACGGCCGACTTCCGGATCACCTTCGACCAGCCCATCAAGCCGCTTTTCCTGCTCATGTTCTTCAGCGGCGTGGGGCTTTGCGCCGACTTGCGCCTGCTCAAGCGCGGCGGCAAGGCGCTGATCATATTCCTGATCGTCCTGCTGCCCTTCATCGTGCTGCAGAACATCGTCGGAGTAAGCATTGCGATGCTGCAGGACCTGCATCCCATTTTCGGGCTGGTCGCGGGGTCGATCACGCTGGTCGGCGGCCACGGCACCGGTGCCGCCTACGCCGGCCGCTTTGCCGAAGTCAACAATCTTCAAATGGTCATGGACCTGACCATGACCGTCGCCACCATCGGACTCATCGTCGGCGGCATCATCGGCGGGCCGATCGCTCAGTTCCTGATCAATCGGTATAAATTGCGCTCAAACGCAGAGGCCTCCAACGAAGATCATCGATTCATCGAAGCGCCCGCGCCGCTCGGCACCGTTTCGACTCTGGGCGCCCTGGCCGGCATCTTCACGGCGGTGATACTCGGGCAATGGCTGGCCGACTATTTCGCCGGCGGCACCATAACGATTCCCGGATTCCTGTGGTGCATGCTGATCGGCATCGCCATCCGCAACCTGCTTCCGTTCGCCGGTGTAAAGTTCGATGACCGGGCCGCCGACCTCATCTCCAACGTCAGCCTCTCGCTGTTCCTGGTCATGACGATGATGACGCTCGACCTGGTCGAGGTCGCGCTTTCGGCCGGGCCCTTCCTTTTGATCATCCTGGCCCAGGTCGTCCTGATCTTCCTCTATGTCGTCTTCGTATGCTTTCGCTTCATGGGGCGCGACTACGAAGCCGCCGTCACTTCCGCCGCGTTCATCGGCTTCAATATGGGTTCCACCGCCACTGCCATGGCGAACATGCAGGCAATCACGTCACGGCATGGTCCCGCGCCCACCAGCTATCTCATTGCGCCGCTGGCCGGCGCCTTCTTCGTCGACATCATCAACGCCTTCGTGCTTACGGGCATGCTCGCGCTGCCTTTCATCGGAGGCTGACGATGCGCGCCTTCCTGACATCGCTGCTTCTTGTTTTCCTTGCCGCCTGCACGGCCGGGCCCGACACGGACGCCTTGAAAGCCGATGTGCACGAGCGGCTTGAACTGGCATTGCCGGCGGGCTTCGCCGAGGTGGAAAGCCTGCATCGCCGCGGTTCCCAAGTGGATACCAAATCGCCTGATGGAGAAAGCCGCCGCATCGTTTATTTCGACGTGTCGCTCAAGCTCAATCGCGACATCGATTTCGGTGCCTGGAACGCGCCCGGTATCGCGGGCCTCATTTCGGCGCTGGGCGCCGGCCCCAAAGGCGTAGAAGGCATCATCACGGGCGGCAACAAGGCCGGCGATGTGATCACGGCGCACGGTACCGCACGATACCGGCAGAACGGTGATGCGTGGGAGCTCGTGGTACCCGCCGGCTATCTGCCTCCCGTTGCTCCAGGCGTCGTCACCGGCCAGAACGAGGGAGCGGGCGCCATACTTTCAACGATACGCAAGGTCGTGGACGCTTTCCCGCGCAACACCTCCCCGGCGGAGTATGCGGCCATCGAAGAAGAATTGACCGCGGCGCACGCAAGCATACGGGCACGGCTCGCCAGGGTCTCCGATGGCTATGCCATTGCCGCCGGCGCCGAACACGGGCAGTACCTGCGCGTGGCGCGCGCATTGTTCGGCGACCGCGACTCGCGGGTCGTCCCGCTGATCACCCGCGGGGGTGAAGAAAACCTGCGGCTTCTGCGCGCAGGCAAGGTTTCCCTGATCGTGGCGCAAGGTGACGCGGCGCTGGACGCTTATCAGGGCAGCGGCCCCTTCAGCAACGATGGGCCGCATGCATCGCTTCGAGCCATCGCCAGCCTGTACCCGGAACCCATGCATGTGCTGGTGCGCGCCGCCGACGGCCCGGAATCGGTTGCCGGTCTGCGCGGCAAGCGGGTTGCCGTGGGAGAAACCGGCGCGGCGTCGCGCACCACAGCGCTGCGCGTGCTCGAAGCCCATGGACTGCGGCCGGAGGACATCGACGCCAGGGCGCTGAGCATCAGCGCAGCCCTGCTGGCCTTGCAGAACAACGAGGTGGATGCGGTGCTGCAAGTCATCGGCACACCGGCTGACAGCGTGCGGGACGCGCAAAAAGACATGCGGCTCAGGCTGCTGCCCCTGTCGAACGAAGCAATCGCAAACCTGTCGGGCACCCGGGCCGGGTATTTTCCGTACACGATCGTGCGGGGTACGTATGCGGGCCAGGAACAAGACGTCAAGACCATTGCCACGGCCGCCCTGCTGCTGACGGGAACCACGCTTTCCGATGCTGAGATCGGTTCGCTGATCCAAAGGGTATTTGAACCCGGGCGCGACTACACCGCCCTGGGAAGCGCGCAGGGTGCGCAGATTTCCCTCGCAACCAGCAGTGTTGGGCTCCCCGTTCCCCAACACATTGCAGCAACCCGCGCACTGGAGCGCCTGAGCGCCAAATGAGCTGGCTCTATCTATCCATCGCCATCATTGCCGAAGTCGTCGCCACCACCGCGCTCAAGGCATCCGAAGGCTTTACCCGACTGATTCCTTCGATCATCGTGGTCGCCGGCTACGGCCTGGCTTTTTTCATGCTGGCGCAGACGCTCCGCAGCATCCCCGTGGGAGTGGCCTATGCCATCTGGTCGGGGGTCGGCATCGTCCTGGTGTCCATCGTGGGCTTCTTTCTGTTCAAGCAGCGGCTGGACGCCCCGGCGCTGCTGGGCATCGCACTGATCATCGCCGGCGTGCTGGTCATGCAGGTGTTTTCCAAGACATCGGGTCATTGAGGCCGTGATCAGGCACCGTCGCGCGCATCCAGCGCATGGATTTCATCGCGCCGCAGGCGCAGCAGAACCAGGCCGGGCAAGGCGATGAGGACGGTGAGGACGAAGAACCCGGGCCATCCCATCGACTCCACCAGAGGCGGCGTGAAAGGCCCGGCCAGGTAGGTGCGCCCCACTGCCGACAGGGCCGACAGCAAGGCAAATTGCGTTGCGGAAAACTCCCGCCTGCACAAACCCATGAGCAGCGCCACGAAGGCAGCCGTGCCCAGACCCCCGCACAGATTCTCGATGGCGACCACCAGGGCCATGAAATACAGATGGGGCGGCGCCACCGCCAGCACCCAGTAGCCAAAGTTGGAAACCGCCTGCAGCAGGCCGAACAGCATGAGGGAGCGATACAGGCCCAGCCTGGCCATGAGCGCGCCGCCGGCGAGCGCGCCGATGATGGTGGCCGCCAGGCCGAACACCTTGTTGATGGAGCCCACTTCGGAAACGCTGAACCCCGCGCCGCGTATCAGGAAGGTGGTCGACAATGCGCCCGCGAATGCGTCGCCCAGCTTGTACAGCACGATGAGCAGCAAAATGGTGATGGCGCCGCGGCGGCTGAAGAATTCGCGCAAGGGCTCGACGACGGCGACGGCCAGCGAACGCGGCGCGGCCACAATGATTTCCGGCTCGGGAGCCAGGACGGTGGCCACGGCGCACACGACCATGAAGGCACCCATGAGGAAATACATATTGTGCCAGCCCAACCATTGGTCAGCGAGAACCAGCGCCAGCCCGCCGGATACGATCATGGCGAGCCGATAGCCCAGCACTTTGACCGCGGCGCCGGCGGCGCGCTCCTCGCTGCGCAGGACATCGGTGCTGTAGGCGTCGAACGCAATGTCCTGGGTTGCCGAAAGAAACGCCACAAGCACCGCCAGCGCGGCCAGTATGCCCAGATTGCCGGACGGAGAAAACAGGCCCATGCCCGCAATGGCGGCAGCCAGCAAGAGCTGCGTCAGGAACATCCAGCCGCGGCGTCTGCCAAGCAGCGGCGGCGCATAACGGTCAACCAGCGGCGCCCACAGAAACTTCAGCGTGTAGGCGGTACCGATCAGCGTCAGAAAGCCGATGCTCTGCAAAGATATATTGTCGACCGTGGCCCAGGCCTGCAGCGTGCCGCTCGTCAGCGCCAAAGGCAAGCCGCTCGCGAAACCCAATATCAGTAAAGGAAAAACGCGACGGCTGGCATAAACGCTGGACATGGTTGCGAAGACGGATACCTAGGATTGCGGGGAAACGGGCGGGGACTCGAACCGGTATACGGCCAAGGTGCTGCGCCAGCCCGGGAAGAGTTTAACTTCTTTGTTTCCGTTGAAGGTCGCCAAATGCGTGATGCGCAATTGCAGCGCGGCGGCAAGGTCTTCGAAGTCCTTCAGCGTGCACAGATGGATATTGGGCGTATCGAACCATTGGTAGGGCATTTCGCCCGTTACGGGCATGCGGCCGCGCAGGATGGACCATCCGTGAGGCCAGTATCCGAAATTGGGAAAAGAGACGATGCCGTACCGCGCAACTCTGGCCATTTCACGCAGGATGTGCTCGGTATTGTGCATGGACTGCAGGGTACGCGACAGGACGACGGTGTCGAACTGCTTGTCGTCGAACATGGCCAGCCCTTCTTCCAGATTCTGCTGGATGACTTGCACGCCGCGCCGCACGGCCGCGATCACCTGCTCGTCGTTGAGCTCGACCCCTGCTCCGACGACGTTCTTGTTGTTTTGCAGATAGGCCAGCAAAGTGCCGTCAGCGCAACCGAGATCCAGCACCCTGCTTTCCGGATCTATCCAGCTCGCGATGCGTTTGAGGTCCGGGCGGACGTGCTTGGGTGCCACTGCTGTCTTCACGCCAACACCCCGTTGATCTGCTTGCGTTCACCCAGGCCCAGCTTGGCGGCGATCCGGTCGTAATAGCCCTGCACCACCGCGTGGTATCGGGCATCGTCCAGCAGGAAAGCATCATGGCCGTGCGGCGCATCGATTTCCGCATAAGTGACGGCCCGATTGTTCTTCAGCAGGGCACGGACGATTTCCCGGGAGCGCTCGGGCGGAAAACGCCAGTCGGTCGTGAACGATACCAGCAGGAAATCGGCCGTGGCGCTTTGCAGCGCGCGGGCCAGGTCGCCCCCATGATTGCGCGACGGATCGAAATAATCCAGGGCGCGGGTAATCAGCAAATAGGTGTTGGCATCGAAATACGTCGAAAACTTCTCGCCCTGGTAGCGCAGATAGGATTCGACCTCGAACTCCACGTCGTATCCGTAGTGGAATTCGCCGTTGTCGGCCGGTGCCCGCTGTGTCCGGCCGAACTTGGTGGCCATGTCGTCATCGGACAGATAGGTGATGTGCCCGACCATGCGGGCCACGGACAGGCCATGGCGTGGCACGGTGCCGTGCGCGTAGTAATCGCCGCCATGGAAATCCGGGTCGCTGATGATGGACCGGCGAGCCACTTCGTTGAAGCCGATGTTCTGTGCCGAGAGACGCGGTGTGCTGGCGATGACGATACAGTGCCCGACACGGTCCGGGCAGGTGATGGCCCAGCTCAGCGCCTGCATGCCGCCCAGCGACCCGCCCATGACGGCCGCAAAGCGCTCGATGCCGAAATGGTCGGCAAGGCGTGCCTGGGCGCGTACCCAGTCTTCGACGGTGAGGACGGGAAACGCCGCCCCCCAGGGCCGGCCGGTGTCGGGATTGACGCTTGCTGGGCCGGTGGAGCCGAAGCAAGACCCCAGGTTGTTCACGCCGATGACGAAATAACGGTCGGTATCGACTGCCTTGCCGGGCCCCACCATGTTGTCCCACCAACCGATGTCTTTCGGATTGTCGGCCGATATGCCCGCCACATGATGCGACGCATTCAGCGCGTGGCAGATCAGCACCGCGTTGCTGCGTTCGGCATTGAGCGAGCCATAGGTTTCGACTGCAAGCTCGTAGCGCGGCAGGACCTGGCCGCTGGTCAGCGAAAGGGGTTCATTGAAGGCGATGCGCTGCGGTGACACGACACCCACGGAACCGCGCGGAATCGCGGGTTCTTCGGCAGTGGCAAGGGGAGATGCAGCAGAGGGTGTTTCAGGTAAGAATAGTTCGGCCATGTGGACCTCTTTAGCTGGATTTATGAGGCGCCCGCAAGCAGATCAAGCAAATCGGCGCTCTGACAGAATCGATATATTACCACCCCGCTCCACCGCCGCGGAAAGCGCCCCTTCCGCCGTCAAGGTTGCATTTATCCGTGGTGAGTTGGCGAGCACGTCAAAAGTTGATACATTCGATGAAAAAATGTAATCAATACAGACTCGCGACAGAGGGAAGCGCATGAAGCCGTTGACCAAAAGGGAGCTGTCTTGCCTGCAGTGGGCTGCTCAAGGCAAGACGAGCTGGGAGGTGGGCATGATACTGGGGCTGACGGAGCGCACCGTCAATTTTCACATTCAAAATGCCTGCAAGAAACTCGGTGTCCATGGTCGGCAGGCCGCCATCACCGTCGCCCTGCAAGCCGGCATGCTGTGCCTTCCTAATGCGCCACTGCCACGCCTCGCAGGAATTCATCGGCTTCCGGCTCAGGGAACTCATCGGGAACAGCCGTGACCAGGCCTTCGACCAGCGCCTGTTCCGTCAACCATACCTTGCCCTTCAACCGGAGGGCACCCTTTGAGGACTTTCCATCGATGACGAAGGGTTCGCCAAAGGCCGGAAGCGGATCCGGCTCCGTGGCGCCAAGACTCCGGTAAAGAGACCGCATGACGGCCTGGGCAAAGTCCGCGCGCGCCGCCGCATCCGCCGCGACGCCCGCCGGCAGGCTTGCATACGCCACGGTGAACATTCCGCTGCCGACCGACGCGCTGGTCATGCTGAATACCAGCCGATGGCCGTTGAATTCGAGATCGCGTTCCTGGGTCGTCGGCTTGTCCGGGAAAAAAGCCTTGACGGCGCCCTCCGCCACCGGCGTTTCGCGCCAGTTATAGCTCGGTGAGCACCCTGCCAGCACCACCGTCATCAAGCATATCAATAGGATACGTACCACGACCACACCTCAGGTAAAATCGCCAACGACAAGAACTTATTTAAAAGATGCGCCCCAATGAATCCCAGTGAACCTCGCCATGCTTTGCTCGGCCGAAACCAGTCCATACTCAAAGGCATACTGCGGGGTATCGAAAAAGAAGGGCTGCGTGTCGACCAGCGGGGCGTGCTGGCGGCAACACCGCATCCCCGGCCGCTGGGCTCGGCGCTGACACATCCGCGCATTACAACGGATTACTCCGAAGCTCTGCTGGAACTCATCACCGCCACGCACAATAGTACCGAAAGCCTGCTCGGCGAGCTCGAACTCACGCATCGCTATGTGGCGCAGCACCTCGATGGCGAGCTGATCTGGAACCATTCCATGCCGGCTGAGCTGCCGGCCGAGGCCGATATCCCCATCGCATGGTACGGCTCCTCGAACAGCGGCATGTTGAAGCATGTGTACCGGCGCGGGCTGGCGGAACGATATGGCAAAACCATGCAATGCATCGCCGGCGTCCACTATAACTATTCCCTGCCGGCCGATGCCTGGGACCTTCTGGGCTTCGAGGGCACGACGCCGACGGATAAAGCATCCAAGGGCTACCTCGCGCTCATTCGCAACTTCACCCGCTATTCCTGGCTGCTGATGTATTTATTCGGCGCCTCGCCCGCGGTATCCAAAAGCTTCTTGCGCGGCCGCCCCCATCCTTTGCAGGAATTCAGCCGCGACACGCTTTACCTTCCTCATGCAACCAGCTTGCGCATGAGCGATCTGGGCTACCAGAACAAGGCGCAGTCCGACCTGCAGCTTTGCTATAACGATCTGGAAACCTTCCTGAGCCGCATGCACACCGCCGTCACGACACCGTGGCCGGCCTACCAGGCCATCGGCACGCATCGCAACGGCGAATGGGTACAACTGAACACCAACATCCTGCAAATCGAGAACGAGTACTACTCGAACATCCGGCCCAAGCGGGCCACGGGACGCGGAGAGCGCCCGGCGACCGCCCTGCGCAATCGCGGCGTCCAGTACATCGAAGTCCGCTGCCTCGACATCGACCACGATTCACCCATCGGGATCTCTGCGGAAACCAGCCGGTTCATGGACGCCTTCCTGCTGTTTTGCGCAGTCGAAGAAAGCGCCATGTTTCCCAATAATGGTTTTTGCCGCGACAGCCACGACAATTTCGGCGACGTGGTCACGCAAGGCCGCAAGCCCGGCCTCACGCTGATACGCCGTAACAAGCCGGTCGGCATCGAAGAATGGAGCGCCGAACTGATGGAGGGCATCGCGCCCTACGCCCGGCTGCTCGATGAGGCCAACGGCGGAACGCTGTACGCGGACGCCCTTGCGGCCCAGGTCCGCAAGACCAAGGATGCCAGCCTGACTCCGTCCGCACAGTTGCTGGAGCGACTGCGCGACCAGGGTTCGAGCCTTCACGACTTCATGCTCGATCTGAGCCGGGCGCACCATGAAGCGTTGCGCGCCGCGCCGCTCGACGCCGGAGAAGCAGGCGAATACCAGAAGATGGCTCTCGAATCGTTCGAAGCGCAAGAAGCGCTGGAAGCCGGCGACCGGGAAGACTTCTCGAGCTATGTAGCGCGCTATCACGCCGCGCTGTAGCAGCGCTGCTCCCCGCGCTTCGGCGCGGCCACATTGTCCCAATATTGGGACAATGTGGCCTGATAAGGGAACTTATCAAGCAATTTCATAGTCAATATAATTTCGCCATCTCGCGGTGCCTGGCATGCCCAGGCGTTGACTATTCGAACTACCGGCATGAAACATCGCTACAACCTCACGGCAATCTCCCTGCATTGGCTCATTGCATTGAGTCTCATCGGCACCTTCGCGCTCGGCGTATACATGAGCGACCTGGCCCTTTCCCCCAACAAGCTCAAGCTTTATTCCTGGCATAAATGGGCCGGGGTGAGCATCTTTTTCCTGGTGCTGTGCCGCCTGGCCTGGCGCGTAACGCACTGCCCTCCGGCGCTGCCCGAAACCATGCCCGCAGGGATGCGGCAGCTTGCCCATGTCGCGCACTGGGCGCTTTATGCCTTGATGCTGGCCATTCCCATTTCGGGGTGGCTCATGAGTTCGGCCCAAGGCTTCCAGGTGGTCTGGTTCGGCGTCATGCCGCTGCCCGATCTCGTGACGCGGGACAAAGCGCTGGGTGTTCTGCTGCAAGACGTCCACATCGTATTGAACTACACACTGCTTTGCGCGGTCATAGCCCACGTGGCGGCCGCCCTGAAGCATCACTTCATCGACCGGGACGACGTGCTGTCCCGCATGCTGCCCTGGGCTGCCAAATAAGCCGCAATGGCCAGAACCTCAACGAACGGAGCCTCAAATGACGATTCCTTACCTGCGCCATGGCGCTATTGCGGCCGCCATGGCGTTCGCAGCCGCCGGCAACGCGGGCGCCGCCCAGTATCAACAAGTGGATACCGCCGCCAGCAAGGTCACCTTCGCCTACAGCCAGATGAGCGTGGGCATGGAAGGCGGCTTCAATAAGCTCGAGATCCCCGAGTTCCAGTTTGACCCGGCGGCGCCCGAAGCGGCGCGCGTTGTTGCGCACATTCCGCTGTCAAGCATCGACGCCGGCTACGAAGAGGCCAATGCCGAGCTGGGCAAGACCGAATGGCTGGACACCGGCGCGCACCCCATGGCGTCGTTCACTTCCAGCAAGGTCGAAGCGCTGGGCGACAACCGCTACCAGGTCAGCGGCACACTGACCATCAAGGGCAAATCCCAAGAAGTCAGCGCCCCCTTCACCTTCAAGGAAGAAGGCGGTAACGCCGTTTTCGACGGCGCCTTCGGCTTCAAGCGCGCCGACTTCAGCGTCGGAGAAGGCAGCTGGGGCGACTTCAGCATTGTCGCCAACGAAATCCAGATCAAGTTCCATGTAGTCGCCAAGCCTTAAGGCCGGCGCAGTCCCTCGTCGTCGGGCCCGCCAAGGCCCGATCGTTTCACTTATTCCATACAAGGACAAGGATATGAAAAAAACATTGCTCGCAGCCTCCTTCGCCACCCTGGTCGCCGGCACAGCCGTTGCCGCGCCACAAACCTATGTGATCGACTCCACGCATACTTTCCCACGTTTCTCATACGACCACATGGGCATGTCCAAGCAGATCCTGCGGTTCAACAAAACGACGGGCGAAGTGGTTTTCGACAAGGAAGCCAAGACTGCGCAGGTTGACGTCACGATAGACATGAAATCCGTCGATACCGGCGTCGAGGCGTTCAACGGCCACATCCAGGGCGCGGACTTCCTGGATACCGGTGCCCATCCGACCGCCACCTTCAAGTCATCAAGCGTGAAGTTCGACGGCGACAAGCCCGTCAGCGTCGATGGCGAACTGACCATCAAGGGGATCACCAAGCCCGTGACGTTGACCATCACGTCGTTTGCCAACAAGCCTCATCCCATGCTCAAGAAAGACGCCATCGGCGCCAACGCGACCGCCGTCATCAAGCGCAGCGAATTCAACGCCGGCAAGTTTGCTCCGGCAGTAGGCGACGAAGTCACGCTCGACATCGCGCTGGAAGCAGTGCTGAAGTAGGGATCCGGAAAGCCGGAGGGAGGTCAGACCCCATGCGGGGTCTTACCCCGGCCTTGCGGACCCCGGCCCTGGACCAAGGGTCAGACCCCGTACGGGGCCTCACCCTCGCACCGTCGAAGAGGGGTCGGACCCCGAATGGGGTCCGACCCCCCGTTTTTCAGCCGTTGACGGCCATGGGCCCATGCGAGCCTTCAAGCAGCGTGCCGCCGCCATCGCCGGCGAAACAAATTCCGTTCTTGCCCGATTTTTTGACTTGATACATGGCGCTGTCCGCCTGCATGATCAACTGCGCGCCGGATATGGGGCTGCCGCCGCCGTTATACAGCGCAATGCCGATGGATGCGTTCAGCGCCAGGTTCTTTTCACCTACCCTGCACGGATCCGAAATCCCCGCCAGACACGCCCGTGCCTGACGAAGCGCATCATCGCGAGGCTCGTGCAGATCCGTCAGCAGCACGACGAACTCATCGCCGCCCAGACGGGCCACGGTATCGTCCGGGCCGCGTCCCTGGGACAGCCGCTGGGCGACTTGGATCAGTACGGCGTCGCCCGCGCCGTGGCCGTGCACGTCATTGATCGTCTTGAGACAATCCAGATCGCAAAACAGCAGCGCGAAGCTGGATCGATCGCCATCCGCCTTTTTCATCGCCGCATCCAACCGTTTTTCAAGCATCTGGCGATTGCAGACACCCGTGAGCGAATCGTGGTGGGCCAGAAACGACATGTGCGCCTCGCTCTTTCGAAGCGCTTCTTCCTGCTCCCGCAGCCGGTCCAGCAAGTGATTGAAGCCCAGTACCACATTGCCGACCTCATCGCTGCGCCTGACAGGCAAGGCGGCCAGTTCACGGCGGCCGTCCGCCATCTCGCGCATGGCGCGAGCGGTATCCGTCAATGGACGCAGTACCCGAGGAAGAAGAAAAAGAAGAGCGGCGATGACGATGAACAAAGTGATCGCCGTGCCTTGTATCACGAATCCACCCAGTTTCCTGAATGTTCCGAATGCTTCGTCGGCGGCCATGCGGGCGACGACGAACCAGGCGCTGTCGGGCACTCCGACCATCGCCGCGAGTTCTTCCTGTCCCCGCTCATTGATCACGATATCCGCCCCGCGGAATCCGGGCGCGGCCCGATCGAACAGCGCATGGGCGCCTGGCGCCGGCAAGGCTTTCATGACGAGTCCGGGGTCGCTTGCACCAACATAGACGCCGTCTTCCGGAGAAATCACCAGCAAGCCGCCACTTTCACCCACACGGCGCTCTTGCAGGGGCTGCAGAAAAAATGGCGAGTCGAGCCTGGCCGCCCCGGAGACCGCAGCGATCAGCACGCCCTTCGCATCAAGTATGGGCGCCGTCACAACCAGCATCGCTTCGCCTTTCGGGCCTGCGGAAAACGGTCGGCTGACGATCGCGCCGCCCGCCGACTGCAGCGCCTTGGACCATTCAGGGCCCGCGTCGGAACCAGGCGGCAGCACCGGCGTGGAGGACCCCGCAGCCAGCACGCGACCGGAGCCGTCAAGAACCGTAAGGCCGGCATCGAACAGCAAAGTCAGTTGCTGACGCTCTTCAAGCCAGCCCGACAACTCCCGGGGGTTGTCAAGCAGCGTCAAAGGGATGTGTTCGCTCAGATAGCCGGCCAATTGCTTGCGTTCGGCAATGTTGCGTTCGACATCGCGTGCAACATACGAGGCGATCGACAATTGACGCTCTTCGATCTGATCCCGGAACTGTTCCTGCATGAACGGCAATGCCAGAAAATAGCGCGTGCCCGAAGCCAGCGCAATCAGCACGATGCTGAGCGCAATGAGGCGAAACTTCAGCGTCTGGACGTTCATCTGAGGAACCGTGCCACGAAGGAGCTAAAGTGTGTATGAGAACACAATCCGCCTAAACTGTAACGAACTATTTTTGGGGTCAGACCCCGTACGGGGTCTGACCCCTCCTTCTCATTTGCTCTTGTCGACGATATTCAGCGATTCTCCGAGTTCGCGATAGATCTGGAACTGCCCCTGGGTGAACGCCTTGGCATCGGCAGGCCCCTTGACGAAGGGAACCGATCCCGCGTTCGATGTCGCCCGTTGCCAAGTCTCGTCTTGACCAGTCTTCTGAACCAGCGCCCAGATGCGCTCGACGAGCGCCGGCGGCATGTCGGGCGGCCCGGATATCCCGCTCCAACCCGTAATTTGCTCCATCTTGCCGAGCCCCAGCTCCTTGGCGGTGGGAACATCGGGCAAAGATGCCAGGCGCTCGGGCGTGGTCACGAACAGCGCACGCAAATTGCCCGCCTTGATCAAGCCATGTGCAGGCCCGATACTGCTGCATGAAAAATCGATCTGCCCGGCCAGCAAAGCCGCCGTTGCGTCGCCGGTGCCCTTGTAAGGGATCTGTGTGGGCGGCTTGCCCTCAAGTTTGAGCACGTCGAATAAAAGACGTGGCCCCATGTCGTTTGTCGTCAGGGCACCCGCGGTACCATAATTCAAAGCGGCGCCTTTGGTGCGCAACGCGTTTTCCAGATCTTTGAACGTCTTGTAGGCAGAATCGCCTTTTACATAGCATCCGTATGGGTTTAGCTCCAGCAGGGCGATGGGAGTGAAATCGCTCCATTTGTATTTGGTGCTGGTAGGCGCAATGGCGGGAAGTATGGCTTGCGAGCCGGGACGAGAAAGAAGCAAGGTATAGCCGTCCGGACTGGCAAGCCTTCCCATTTCAGAGCCGATCACTCCGCTCGCGCCCGGCTTGTTGACCACGACGACCGGCTGGCCGAAGTGCTTCTGCGCGACGGCGCTGAAGTTCCGCGCGGCCAGATCGGAATCGCCACCCGTGCTGTACGGCGTGATCAGCGTAATGGCGCGATCCGGAAATTTATCAGCAGCCCAGGCACTGAGCTACTTTTTGCCGGGTAACGACGACTTCCGGCATCACCGAGTAATGATGGACTCCCTGCTCAGCCTTGCTCGCCAGGACCACCCCGACGTGGCCGAGCGGCTGAACCTGGAAACGTTCTTGAAGCTGCGCCACGTGGCGTTGATTCCGCGCACCAAGAGCATGCCCATGGTCGACCTCGCGCTGGCGCGGCAGGGGCTGAAACGCGACATCGCCGTGCAGGTCCCGCACTTTCAGTCCATGCCCGTCATTGTGCAGACGACCGACCTGTTGTGCACCCTGCCCAAACGGATGGTCGTGCTGTATGCGGATCATTTTGGGCTGCAGCCGTACCAGCCGCCGGTGCGTACGCCGGAGTTTCCCGTGTATTTGATATGGCATCAGTCTGCCGACAATGACATTGCCCATCGCTGGCTGCGTGAAGCGATCGTGAATTTGTGCGGGAGGCTGTGAGTGGTTGGGGTCAGACCCCGAATGGGGTCTGACCCCAAGTCTGGAAGGAATCTGAGGAAGGGTCAGACCCCATGCGGGGTCTGACCCCGGATGAATTTGGCGCGCCCGACAGGAATCGAACCTGTATCAAGAGCTTCGGAAACTCTCATTCTATCCATTGAACTACGGGCGCGGGGCCATCATTGTAGCGTGTTTACAGGAAATGTTCTAAAACCGCGCCGCACAAGGCTTCGCGCCGTTTTCAAGAAGGGAATACCCTGTCTATATGCACTCCGCCGGTAGTGTCGTTATAATCGCAGATTCAGAAGGGGACGAGAATGCATGCTATTGCATGCGCCACCCTTTTTGTACCCAAGACATCACGCAGAATTCATCAGGCCTTGGCGCCCTCAGCATAGGAACACGCAGGATTCGATTATGAACAACACTGAAGAACACGTCGAAGAGACCATCGAGGAGCACGAGGGCCTCATCAAAACGCCCAAACAGCTGATCGTAACCGTAATCCTGGCTTTCATCGTACCGGTCGTCGTCATCCTCCTGCTGGTCAACCTTGTTTCCACATCCTCGCAGCTTGGCGCGGGTTCCGATGCCCAGACAGACGAATCCATCGCATCGCGAATCAAGCCTGTAGCCGGGTTCCATCTCGTCGATGCCAATGCACCCAAGGTCGTCAAGACCGGGCAGCAGGTGTACGAATCCACCTGTACCGCCTGCCACGCGGCCGGTGTAGCAGGCGCACCCAAGATGGGTGACAAGAATGCCTGGGCACCGTACATCGCCAAAGGATATGAAGAGCTGGTTCAAAAGGCCATTCACGGCGTGGGCGCCATGCCGCCCAAGGGTGGCAACCCGTCGCTGAGCGACTTTGAAGTCGAGCGCGCAGTGGTCTACATTGCGAACCAGTCCGGCGCTTCGTTCGATGAGCCCAAAGAACCTGCAGGCGACGGCCAGCAAGCGGCTGCCGACGGCAAACCCGCAGCCGCTCAAGCGGCAGCGGCTCCCGCCGCCCCGGCACAAGCCGCCGCTCCCGCCCAGGCAGCGGCGCCTGCTCCGGCACCCGCAGCCGAAGCACCAGCCGCCGCAGCGCCTGCCGCGCCCGCAGCCGAATCCGCCAGCATAGATCCCGCAGGCGAACAGCTCTACAAGACCGTCTGCTTTGCTTGCCATACCACAGGGGTTGCCAACGCCCCCAAGCTGGGTGACAAAGGCGCATGGGCACCCCTGATCGCTCAAGGCATGGACGCCATGATGGCCATCGCCATCAACGGCAAGGGCGCCATGCCGCCGCGCGGCGGATCCCAGGCCAGCGATGCCGAAATCAAAGCCGCTGTGGAATACATGGTTCACGCAGCCAAGTAAATCTGCGGCTCCCTGAAAAAAAGCCAGGCAATGCCTGGCTTTTTTGCTTTCCAGGGGTCAGACCCCACATGGGGTCTGACCCCAACCCATCGGCGCAACGATCCTGCGACAAGGGGTCGGACCCCGTACGGGGTCCGACCCCAAATCAACGACAAAGGGGACAGACCCCATGCGGGGTCTGTCCCCAGGGCACCTCAGCGCAGTTCGGCCATGCGCTGCCGCGCCTGTTTGCGTACGTTCCAGAGTTCGTAAGCCGTGCCCGACAGCTGCGCGGAAAGTTCGGCGGCGCATTCCTGCAGCACCTCGACCTGCTGGCGCTGCGGGGGGCAGGGAATGTGCTGGATGGAGCCGACGATGGCAAGAATGCCGGCCAAGCGGTCGCCATCTCGAAAAATCGGCACAGCCACCGTATTCACGCCCAAGAGCATTTCGCTGTCGCAGACGTCATACATCTGTTCGCGGATGAGAAGCAAGCGCTCGCGCAATTCGTCCTTGTCGATCAAAGACCTTTCCGTTTCGGCAACGAGGGGACCCGCAAGCAGTTCTTCCTGTTGCGCCGGCTTGGAAAACGCCAAGGCAACGCGCCCCACGGCGGAACAATGAGGCAAGGGACGATTGCCGGGCTTCACGCTGATGCAGATTCTTGCGTAGATATTGTCCGCCGTGGATATCACCATGGGCTGGCAATTGATGGGCACGGCCAGCACGGCGGTCTCGCGCAGCGCATCGCGGACCCGCAACAGATACGGTTCCGCGCGCGAGCGCAGGTCGAATTGCGTACCGGCGGCCTCGCCCAATTGAAACACCCGCCAGCCCAGGCGGTAGCGATCCGTCAGGTTGTCTTGCTCGATCAACCCCATTTCTTTCAGCGTGGACAAGTGCCGATGTATGCGCGGCTTGGTTTCCCCCAGCGCGTCCGCCAATTCCGTGACCCCCATGGACCGGTGCGCCAGCGCGAGCTCATCCATGATGCGCACCGCCACCTTCACCGCTTCCACCGAATTGAGCTTCTTGGGCTTCTCCGCCAGGCCGGCGATGTCATCGCCTGAGATGACGGCATTCATTTCTTCGTTTTCGTCCATGCGTTGATTATCCAGTACAGGCCGGCCGCCAACAAATTGGTCCGCCAAACGTTTTATTAGGAGAAACCCTGATTATCTCCACCGAAACGGAAATATCATTGTTCTAAACAGCGTTAACTGATATCGTACAGCGTAACAAGTATGGGCACAACGCATAAAAAGGAGAAACTTTCCATATGCCGGCGATTGAGTGCGTCCTCCTGACAGGCTTTCTGGGCAGCGGCAAGACCACGCTGCTCAATGCCTTTCTGCGCAGTCCGCAGGCGCGGGGCACGGCTGTCGTCGTCAACGAAGTCGGCGACATCGGCATCGATCAACTCGTTCTGGCCGAAGTGGCCGAAAATCTCCTGCTGCTCGAGTCCGGATGCCTGTGCTGTACGCTCACAGGCACGCTGCGCGAAACCCTGCTGGACCTCGTTTCAAAGAGCCGCCAAAACGGCTACCCGCTCACGCGCATCGTCATCGAAACCACTGGCCTGGCCGAGCCCCTGCCCATTCTGCACAGCCTGATCGGCGACAAGGCGCTGACCGATGTCGTGCATCTCAGCCAGGTCGTCGTCACGGTAGACGCGGTGAACGGAGTCGACCAGATGCAAAGACACCCCGAATGCGCTCGTCAGGTTGCCGCCGCCGAACTCGCCGTCGTCACCAAGTCGGATCTGGCGAGTGCCGAACAGCGCGTACGCGTCCATGACGCCATCCGGCAAATCAACCCGCTTGCGGAATGCGTGGAAGCCGTCGCGGGCGCCGGAGTCGAAAACCTGCTGCTGCGTGGCGCCTCCTCAGCGCAACAGCACGCACGGGCGGAGACCCTGGCCGGCAAATCCGCCGCAGGCCTCTTTCCGGCACAAGGCCAACTGGCCGCGTTCCGGACCCTGGCCAAGCAGGCCGGTCCGGCTTCCGCCAACGCCGACAAAGACGGCGCGTATCTGGGCAAAGCCCAGGCTTACCACCAGCGCATACGGACTGAAAGCTTCTACGTCGATGATCCGGTGCACTGGCCCGGCGTCGCTGCCTGGTGGCACATGCTCGTACACCGCTACGGCAAAGACCTTTTGCGATGCAAGGGCCTGCTGCGCGTTGCCGACCCCTCCCAGCCCTATGCCTTCATTCAAGGCGTGGGCGAATTCTTCCACCCGCCCCAGTACCTGTCCGAATGGCCCGACTCCGATCCACGTTCGCGCGTGATCTGCATCGGGGCCGGGCTGGAGCGCGCCTGGCTGCAACACAGCCTGCGGGCGCTGCGCATCGACGAGCCCGGCTTGCGGCCGTCGACCCTGGACGAACTGGATTCTGTCTTACCGGAGAAAACTTGATGCAATCGGATTTTGTACTGCGCGGCGGCACCGTCGTCGACGCGGATCGTGACGGAGAACGCCTGGATCTGCTGATCCAGAATGGGAAAATTGCCGCGCTGCTGGCGCCGGGCACGCCCGTCGCCGAAGGCGTGGCCGAAGTCGCCATCGACGGTCTGCATGTATTTCCCGGCCTCATCGACGCGCACGTCCATTTCGGGTTCGGCGAAAAAATCACCGAGTATGAAACCGAGACCATCTACGCGGCACAGGGCGGCTTCACGACCATCCTCGGTTATTTCCTGAACAATGAAGCCTATACCGAGGTTTACGAACGCGAGCAAAACTATGCGCGCACACGGGCCTATGTCGATTACGGCTTTCACTTCAGCGTAGCCAACGAACAGCACGTCGAGCAAATGAAAGAATACGTGCAACGCTACGGCGTCACGTCGTTCAAGTATTTCATGAACTTCCGCGGCGAAGAAGGACGCTACCTGGGCCTGGACGGAACGGACGACGGCTATTTCCACGACATGCTGGCCGAATCGGCACGCATCGGCGGCGTCAAGATCGTCTGCCACACCGAGAACATCGAAATCGTGAACCGGCTGCGGCGCAAGATCCAGGCGCAGAACGGCAGCACGCTCAAGGACTGGGCGGCCACCAAGCCGCCATTCACCGAAGCCGAAAGCTGCGTTCGCGCCATGCTGTTTGCCGAACATCTGGGGGCGCAAATCTATATCCCCCATCTCAGTACACGCATGGCGCTGGATGAAGTACGCCGCTGGCGCGGGCGCTACGATGCCGTGCACGTTGAAACCTGCCCGCATTATCTGACCCACACGGAAGACTCCGACCTGGGTTCGGTGGGCAAGGCCAATCCCCCCTTCCGCTCTGCCGACGACGTGGAAGCCATGTGGGAAGGCCTGCGCGACGGCAGCATCGACGTCGTCGCATCAGACCACGTGCCCCGAAAACTGGCGACCAAACAACGTCCGCTGTGGCTGGCGTCCCAAGGATTTCCCGGCACGGCAACCATACTCCCCGTCCTGCTCAGCGAGGGCTACCACAAGGGGCGCCTCAGCCTGCGGCGCATCGCAGAAGTCCTGACACGCGCCCCTGCCCGCATCTTCGACCTTTCGCCCACGAAGGGCGCAATCGCCGTCGGCGCCGATGCGGACTTCACCGTGGTCGACATCGATAAAGAGAGGGTGGTGAAAGCCGAGGAACTGGGTTCCTATTCCGATTACAGCTTGTACGACGGATGGAAGCTCAAGGGCTGGCCGGTGCGCACCATCGTGCGCGGCACGACCGTGATGCAAGACGGCAAGATCACCGGCCAAGCCGGTTTCGGCGAGTACATCGCCCGCAAAACCTCTGTTTAATTTCAGTATCTGGAGCAACCATGAAACCATGGCAAGGCATCATCAGCGATGAAGAACAACGGGCCTATCGGGCCGCGGGCTTCGGCCGCCCGTCCGGACTGGGCAAGCGCCCCGCCCTGCTCATCATCGACGTGCAATATCGCACCGTCGGCACGACGCCCCAACCCTTCTGGGAATCCATCAAGGAATTTCCCACCAGCTGCGGCGAAGTGGGCTGGAAGGCCATCGGCAACATTCAACGCCTTCTGGCCGTGTTTCGCGAGCGGGGATGGCCGGTGCTGTATCCGCACGTTGCACCCAAGAAGGAAACGGACGGCGGCCGCCTGGCGGAGAAAGTACCGGCCATCATGAACATACCGCCCCACGGCTATGAATTCCCCAAGGAAGTGGCGCCGCGCGAAGGCGACATCCTGCTGCCAAAGAAACATCCGAGCGCGTTCTTCGGCACCGCCCTGGCCAGCCATCTGATCGACCTGCAGGCCGACACGCTGATCGTGACCGGATGCACCACCAGCGGCTGCGTACGCGGCAGCGTGGTGGATGCCTTCTCGCTGAACTTCAAGGTGTTCGTGCCCGAAGACTGCGTCTACGACCGCAGCCAGGTGTCCCACGCCGTCAACCTTTTCGATATGTCGGAGAAGTACGCCGACGTCGGCACTGCAGACGAATTGCTGCAGAAACTTCAGGCTGTCGGCTAAGCACCGGCATCCATTTTCCGTATCACGTCACGTATCACGTATCACATCCACACGGAGTCCAACTATGAAAACAATGCGTCGTCGCCTCATCATGTCGGCCGTGGTGCTTGCCTCTGCCGCCGGTCTGGCCAGCCCTTCCTTCGCCCAGTCCAAAGAGCCCTTGCGCTTCGGGCTTGCCATGCCGCTGACCGGCTCGCAAGCCCTGTTCGGGGCCGACCAGGCCAAGGCCGCTCAATGGGCGGTAAAAGACATCAATGAAAAGGGAGGCGTCGAGGGGCGTCCCCTGGAAATGATCCTCCTCGATACGCAAGCCGACCCGCGCCTGGGCATCAACGCAGTCAACCGCCTGATCAACGTCGAGAAGGTTCCCGTCTACGGCACCGCCTGGAGCTCGGTGGTCAAGGCCGTGGCGCCTGTTTCCAACCGCAGCAAGGTGCTCGAACTGAGCGTCGGCGCCAACTCGCCGGAAATCGCCAAGCTCGGCGACTACGTCTACACCACTTATCCGCTGGCCGACGTGGACATCCGCGCCCAGGCCAAATATGCGCGCGAGACCCTCAAGAAAGAGCGTGCGGCGGTCCTTTACATCCACAACGACAGCGGCGTCGAAGGCGCCGAGATCTACCGCGACACCTTCAAGGAGCTGGGCGGTCAAGTCGTCGCCTACGAGGCCTATGACGCGCAATCCACCGACTTCACAGGCGCGCTCCTCAAGGTGCGTTCGGCCAACGCGGACATCGTGCACATCCAGGGCCTGGTCTCCGACCTGCCGCAGGTGATCGCGCAGATGCGCCAGCTTGGCCTGAAGCAGCAGGTCTCGACCTATTCCGCGGGCTACAACCCCAAAGTGGTCGAACAGCTCGGCGCCGCCGCCGAAGGGATGATCGTGTCGGCGCTTGCCCCGTCGCCCGAACAGAACGAGCAGGTCGCCAAGTTCGTGGATCGCTGGAAGGCAACCGAAGGCCGCATTCCCAATGGCCTGCCCTACACCCAGTACCTGTACGACATGCCCTACCTGATCGCGGATCTCTACCGTCACCTGCTCAAGACGAACCAGGCCCTGACAGGTGAAAACATGCGCAAGGCGCTGGTCGAAATCGGCAAGTTCGAGCTGCCCACGACCGGCCTGCTGGAAGTCGGCGCCGACCATCGCGTGCAGAAGCCCGTCTATCTGTATGAAGTAAAGAACGGCGCGTTCACCCCGATCGCAACCGTCAAGTAACTCCGCGGCGGCGGCACGAACTCGCGCATGCCGCCGCCATCTTCTGGAACAAGAATATGATCGACCCGCAAATAGTGCTCCAGATACTATGGACCGGCCTGGCGACATCCACGTACGCGGTGCTGTTCGCCGCGGCGTTCGCCCTGGTCCTGAAAGTCGTCAAGGTCTGGAACTTCGCCCAGGCCGGGATGATGGGCATCGCTTTTTACTCCATGTACTTCGCCGTCCATAAGCTGGGGCTGCCGGGCTACGCGTCGATCGCGATCGGACTCGCATGCACGATCGCCGCGGCCATGGTGCTCGAGGTATACGGGCTGCAGACCTTCCGCCGGCGCAATTCGCCCAGCCTTACCTTCTTCATCTTCACGATGATCGTTTCCGAATTCGTGCAGTACGTGCTCTCCATGATCTTCGGCACCGAGCCGGTGTCGCTCGCCACGACCCTGATCTCGCCCGCCCATGTGGTCAGCGGCATCATGATCACCGAACGCGACCTGATCGCGATCGCCGTGACCGTGGCTCTGATGGCCGGACTATACGTCCTGCTGATGCGCACCCATCAAGGCAAATACATGCTCGCCGCCGCCGACAACCCCCAGTTGTCACGACTCTATGGCATCAATATCAAGCGCATCTATGCCCTCACCTTCGTCGTGGCTTCCATACTGATCTGCGGCGGCATGTACCTGTTCGGCACGCGCGCCGCGCTGGTGCCCACCACGCCCATGGAGATGATGATCTTCTCCGTCATTGCCGCCCTGCTCGGGGGCATGGGCAATGTCTTTGGCGCCGCCATCGCCGCCATCGTGCTCACGCTGCTGCGTTCGTTCAGCATTCTGGTCATACCGTCGGCATGGCAGAGTGTGGTGTTGTATGCCCTGCTCTTCATCACCATCCTGTTCTTTCCGAAGGGCGTCAGCTTCAAGCGCCGGCCTCGCCCCGCCCCCGTCGCAACCCCCACACAGCCGGCCAAGGCCTGACCGGCCGGCTGAACGGAGTCAACACCATGGAATATCTGGTCGCTTTATCGGTGCTCGTGGGGCTGTATGTCATCCTGAGCTCCAGTTTCAACCTGATCATAGGCTTCGGCGGTTTGATCAGCATCGCGCATCCCATCTTCTTCGCGCTGGGCGCCTACACGGTCGGCGTACTCAGCACGACCGCCGAGGTCCATCCCGTCATCGCGGTGATCGCCGGCGGCGGCGTGGCGCTGGCGGGTTCCTTCATGCTTTCCATCCCCTCGCTGAGAATCTCCGGCGATTACCTCTTGATCACCAGTATCGGCTTTCAGCTGGGCCTGATCGAGATCATCAAGAACCTGGGATTCCTGGGCGGCGCCAGCGGCCTGGGCGGCATTCCCAACGTGATCGAAGACCACCGAACGGGAACCTTCGCCATCATCACGGGCGTCACCGCGCTGGTCGTGGTGCTGCTCATACGCGCGCTGGTGCGCGGTCCGTATGGCCGTGCCATCCAGGCCATGCGCGACGATGAGCTGGCGTTCGCTGCCCTGGGCCGCCACGCCATGACCATGAAGATCGCGATTTTCGCCCTGGGGTCCGGCGTGGCCGGCATCGCAGGCGGCATCTATGCCTACTACTATCAATACATCACGCCCGATCAGTTCATGATCCTGCAGTCGGGCATGATCCTCACCATGGTCGTGGTCGGCGGCATGGGGTCGGTATGGGGGCCGGTGGTGGGCGCCGTCCTGATGCTGCTGCTTCCCGAAGCCATTACTTTCCTCAACCTGCCGTCTTCCGTCATGGGACCGCTGCAGGGCATCATCTTCACGCTGCTCGTGATCCTCTTCCTCTTCTTGCGTCCGCAAGGATTGATCGCAGCAAAGCCACGGTGAACTCGGAGCGACAATGACAAACAAACTCACCTTGAAGGGCGTCAACAAGCGCTTCGGCGGCGTGGTCGTTGCCGACGACATCGACCTGGAAGTCCGAGGCGGCGAGATCCTGGGGCTCATCGGCCCCAATGGCGCAGGCAAGACCACGCTGTTCAACCTCATCTCCGGCGTTCTTCCGCTGGATTCAGGGACGGTCGAACTGAACGAGCGGCGCATCGAGGAACTTCCCCTGTACAAGCGCGCGCGCCTGGGCGTTGCGCGCACCTGGCAACACATGCGTCTCTTCGGCTCGATGTCGGTGCTCGAGAACCTGCTGGTCGGCGCGTCCAATTATCCGGGCGAATCGCTGATCCGCCTGATTTTCCAGGGCCTGACGGTCAAGCAGGCGGAACGCGCGGCCCGGGAACAGGCCATGAGCATACTGGAGCGCATGGGCTTGCAGAATCTGGCGCAGGCCAATGTCAACGACATCACCTTCGGCCAGCAGAAGCTGGTCGGCCTGGCACGCGGCCTGATGAGCGACGGCGCATGCCTGCTGCTCGACGAACCGATGGCCGGCGTCGAGGGCCGCGCCTACGAAACCATGCGCGACATCGTGCGCCAGGAGGCTCAGGCCGGGCGCGCGGTATGCGTGGTCGAACACAATGTGTCCTTCATCCGCGATCTGTGCAACAGCGCCGTCTTCATGGCGCAGGGACGCATCCTGGAGCGCGGGGACGTCAAGACACTCCTCGAAAGCAAAGTGCTGGCCGAGCTCTACTTCGGCAAGTAAGGTACGCAAACATAGAGAGAAACCAACATGCTTCAAGTGGAAAGTCTCAACGCCGGCTATGGGAAGCTGCACGTCCTGCATGACTTGACCTTCACCGTCAACGAAGGCGAGCGCGTCGCCATCTTCGGGCACAACGGCGCGGGCAAGACTACGCTGCTTCGCGCCTGCGTCGGCGATCTGGCCGGCGTATCCGGTGCAATCCAGTATCGCGGTACGCCCATCCTCGTCAACGAGGCGCACGTGAACGTCGGCCTGGGCCTGGGCCTGGTCCAGCAGGGCGCCAATGTGTTCCGCGAACTTTCGGTCGGCGAGAACCTGCTCATCGCCGGCCTGCGTAACCAGGGCCGCGCGCAGGAAGAAGTCTATGGCCTGTTTCCCTTGCTCAAGGAACGCCGCGAGCAAATCGCCGGCTCTTTAAGCGGCGGACAGCAGCAAATGCTTGCGATCGGCATGGCGCTGATGACACAGCCGTCCATACTGCTGCTGGATGAGCCGACGACCGGGCTTGCGCCGGTCATCGTGCGCGACGTCTTGCATAGCGTCAGCGAAATCAACCGCAACCGCGGCACGACCATCGTCGTGGTCGAACAGAACGTACAAGCCACGCTGGAACATGTGGACAGGGCCATCGTCCTGAAGTCCGGCCGCATCGTCTACGACGGCCCCGGCAGCACATTGCTCGAACAGGAGAGTCTATGGGAACTATTCTGACCGCTTCCGACGCCTTTCGGAACTATATCCAATGGGCCGTCGCCCGCGAGTGGCGGGATTTTCCCGCCTCGACCCGGCATCGTGCCGTCCTCATTCTGGCGGACAACCTTGCCGCCGCGTGCAGCGCCGTCGATGAGCCGCAGCTGCAAAAGTTCCGGGAGCGCGCCATCGCCCGCGGCCCCGCGGGTGGCGCATCCCTGCTCGCCTCCGGCCGGCCGCGGCTGGACGCGCATGCGGCCGCCATGATAAACGGGCTGTCCATGGGCTGGAACGAGATGGACGAAGGCTATCGCAAGGCCGTCTGCCACGCCGGCCTCTATGTATTGCCCGCGCTGCTGGCCGCCGCCGAAGCGGAGAACGCCAGCGTGCAGGAAACGCTGCGCGCCGCCGTGCTGGGCTATGACACCGTAGCGCGGATCGCCCGTACATGGCGGTTCGAGAAACTCGCTTTGCATCCTCATGCCGTGCTGGCGCCCGTGGGCGCCGCCGCCGGCGTGGGTTTTCTGCAGCGCCTGCCCGTTGACGAGCTGGTCTCCGCCGTGGCCGGCGCCTGCGCGCTGGGCATGACCGGCGCCTTCAACCAGGCTACGCAAGGCATCCTGATCCGCAACGCCTGGGCCGGCCAAGGCGCTTCCATTGGCCTGAACGCGGTGGAGTTCGCGCGCTGCGGCATCGGAGGAGGAGCCGTGACGCCGCGCGACGTATACACTGCCCTGGGCGCCATCGAAGACCTCAGCCACCTGGATCCCATCGCCTCGCCGGGATACGCCGTAGAGGACGGCTATCACAAAATGAACGCTTGCTGCCAATATGCGCATTCCTCGATCGAGGCGGTGCAGGCGCTGCTGGCGCGGCATCCCGAGCTGAAAGACAACGGGTCCATCGAATCCATCACCGTGCAGGTCCATGCGCTGGGCTATGGCTTGAACGATGCCGCGCCCATCACGACGCTGGGCAGCAAGTTTTCAGTGCCTCACGCCGTGGCTTCAGCTTTCGTGCACGGGCACGGCGGTGTCGCCGCCTTCAATACCGACGCGCTGCATGCGGACGCCGTCGTGGCCCTGCGTCAACGCGTCCGGCTCGAGGCCTTTCCCGATCCGCGTCCCTGGCCTGAAGACCGGCCCGCGCGGGTCAGTGTCGCCACCCGTTCCGGCAAGCAGTACTCCGAAGTGTGCTGGAGCGCCCAGGGCGGCCCGGACCGCCCCTATTCCGAGGAAGTCCTCTGGGACAAGATCGAGGCCCTGTCCGATCGCGCCGCCCCGGGCCTGGCCGCCGCCATGCGGCGCCTGGATGCGGCGACAGGCTCTGAAGACGGCGAGCCCATCCTGGCCTTCTCCTGGGCCGCCTATATGGACAATTTCTTTTCAACGCAGGACCGTGTCCCGGCGGAAACAGAACGATAGATCGGTCAACGCGGCGCGGTGCCCGGCGCGCGAATACCCAATTTGAAACGAGGAAAAGATGAAAGCAGTCATTCTGGAAGCGGCCGAAGACCAGGCCTGGGATATGGAAGTCGACGTGGTGGTGGTGGGCGCCGGCGGCTGCGGCATGGCGGCTGCGATTGCCGCGCACGATAAAGGCGCCAGTGTCGCCATACTCGAAAAACGCGAGCGGCCCGGAGGCAATTCATCGCTGAGCACCGGCTCCGTGCCTGGCGCCGGCAGCCGGTTCCAGCGCGAAGCCGGTATCGAGGACAGCCCCGAACGCATGGTCGCGGACCTGGAAAGGATTGCCGGCGAGAGCGAACTCCCGGGACTTACCCGGCGCATGGCCGAGATTTCCGCCCCGCTGGTCGAGTGGCTGGTGGATGAGGTTGGCGCGCGCATGGCGCTCATCACGGACTATATGCACGTAGGACACACCGTGCCCCGCCTTCACGCACCGGTATCGCGCCGCGGCCAGGACCTGGTCGACGACCTGATCGCCGCCGTCGAGAAGCGCGAGATTCCCCTGGTGGTCCACAACCCGGTCAGTGGCCTGTTCATGCGCAAGGGACGCATCGTGGGCGTCGAGGTCAGCGGGGACGGCGTCGAGACCAGCCGGATAGGCGTCAAAAGCGTCATCCTCGCCTCCAATGGATTCGGCGCCAACCGGGAACTGGTCCAGAAGTATTGCCAGGAGATCGCGGGCGCCGAATATTTTGGCGCGCTGGGAAGCGAGGGCGAAGCCATAGTATGGGGCGAGCAATTGAACGCCTCGCTGGCCAACATGCAGGCATATCAAGGCTATGCCGCCGTCGCCTATCCGCATGGCTCGCTGCTGTCATGGACCACCATCGAAAAAGGCGGGATCCTCGTCAACGACCAGGGAGAACGCTTCGGCAACGAGGACCTGGGCTACTCGGCCTATGCTCGCATCGTGCTGGCACAGGACTCGCCGGTGTTCGCGGTGTTCGATGATCGCATCAAGAGCATCGCCAGCAAAGAGGATGAATTCCGCGAACTGGTTGAATACGGTGGAATCCGCCACAGCGAGGATCCGGCCGAACTGGCAGCCGCCTTCAAGATTCCCGCCGACCGCCTCGAGCGCACACTGGCCGATTACAACGAAGCCGCCGCCGGCAAGGCGCCCGACTCGCATCAGCGGAAGAAATTCAATCTTGCACCGCTGGAGGGCGAGTTGTGGATGTGCCGAGTGTCGCCCGGACTGTTCCACACGCAAGGCGGCCTGGCCGTCGACGACCATGGCCGTGTGCTGCGGGCCGATGGCGCTCCGATACCGGGGTTGTACGCGGGCGGCGGCGCGGCGGCCGGCATCAGCGGAAAAGCCGGAGCCGGCGGCTACGCATCGGGCAATGGCCTGTTGACGGCCATCGGTCTGGGCTACCTGGCAGGCCAGCACGCGGCGGACCACTTAGGAGAAGTCCAGCCATGACCAATGCCACCCCGCGCTCGCTCAGTACCCGCGCGGCGCTTTTTGCTCATGAGCTCGTTTGCGCCCCTATCCCTGCCGACGTTCTCCATTTGGCACGGCTGCACCTTGCCGACGCCATCGGCGTCGGGCTGGCGGCCGCCAGCGTGCCAACGCACCGGCGCTTGTTGGAAACGCTGCTAGCCAGCCATCCGGCCGAGGGGCCGGCGACGGCGCTGGGCCTCACCGGCGCGCGCCCACCCGCCATCGCCGCGCTGATGAACGGCACGTCCATGCATTCGCTCGAATTCGACGACACGCACATGGGGTCCATCGTGCACGGCAGCTCGGTCATCGTGCCCGCCGCGCTTGCGGCGTCGCAAGCCCATTCGGGAACCTTGGAAAGCCTCATCCGCCTGGTCGTGGCGGGCTGGGAGATTCTGGTGCGCCTGGGCCAGGCCAGCCCCGGCGGCTTTCAGCGGCGCGGGTTTCAAGTGACATCGGTCGGCGGCGCGCCCGTGGCCGCCCTCCTGGCCGCAGTGGCCAAGGGCTTGCCGCTGGAACAGACCGTGGCGGCAGCGGGGATCGCCGGCAGCCAAGCCGGCGGCATCTTTGAATTCCTGAGCAATGGCTCCAACGTGAAGGCCTTGCACCCTGGCTGGGCCGCGCATTCGGGCCTGTGGGCGGCCGATCTTGCGCAGGGCGGCATGACGGGGCCGGAAACCGTGCTGGAGGGCCGCTTCGGACTCTTCAATGCCTATGCGAACGACGGCGCGGCGGGCGCAGCAATGGCCGGACTGCTCGACGGCCTGGGCGCGGAGTGGCGGCTGCTCGATGCGGCCTTCAAGCTCTATCCCTGCTGCCACTACATACACCCTTATCTGGAAGCCGCCGAATCCATCCTGTCGGAAGTCGGCACCGCGCCGGCCATTGCCAGCGTGCTCTGCAAAGTCGCCCCGGGCGCTGCGCTGGTCATCTGCGAGCCCTGGACGGCAAAGCAGTCGCCCCGCTCCACCAACGAAGCCAAGTACAGCCTGCCCTATTGCCTGGCCAGGATACTGTCAGGGAAACCGATAGACCTGGACGCGATGACGGGAGAACGGATCGACGAAAACGCGGTGGCGCTGTCGCAGCGTATCCAGTGGGAACCGCGGCCGGAAAGTCCCTTTCCGGAGAAATTCGACGCAGACCTGACCGTGGTGCTCGAAGACGGCCGGCGTTTTCACCGCTACATCGAACAGGTGGCCGGCAGCGCGGAAAGGCCGGCCGGCGAAAACGCCATCGAACGCAAGTTCATGGGCAACGCCGAACGTCTGCTGGGCGAGCGCGGAGCGCAGAATGCCTGGAGGATCTTGACGGCAGGCGGGGATTTGGCCGAGCTGGGAGAGGCGCTGGTTATCGGGTAAAGAATCAGAGGGGTCAGACCCCGTACGGGGTCTGACCCCGACCCGGGATGGGAAGTGGGGTCGGACCCCATACGGGGTCCGACCCCAGCCCCGTCAGCGCGCTACGCAGGCCGGTTCAGCCAGCAAGGACAATCCCAACTGTACCCGGCGCTGCAGCCACGGACTGGGCCGGTAGCGCATGTCTCCGGTCACGCGCAGCATGGTGCGCAGGATTTCGAGCACGTGGGCCGAGCCCAGGCCGTCGCCCATGGCCAACGGCCCACCCTTCGGATAGCCTAGCCCCAACGAAACGGCACGATCGATATCGGCCGGCGTAGCAATGGACTGTTGCGCAATGTCGCAGGCGACATTGACGATGGCGGCGACGATGCGCTGCGCAACGAACCCGGCTGAATCGTTGATGACCGAGACGGCGGTGCCATCGCCGGCAAACAGCGCATGAGCCGCATCGCGCCACTTGGGTTGCGTGGCCGCCGAACACATCACCACACGCCGCCGGCCCTGCTCGAGCCCGAAGAACGTATCAAGTGCAACCGTGCGCTCGCCATCGAGCTGATGCGCGCCCACGATGCCGGCGGTATCCTCGCCATAAGGCGTCACGACGATCAGTGCGTTCGCGGGAGGCGCTTCTGCGGCGACCACGTCGGCGCCCAGCTCCTTGAGCAAGGCGGCCGCCCTCTTATGCCCCACGGAGTGGTACGGCGCCAGCCAGACCTTCAAGCCCTGCGCTGCGGCGGGAACCGGCGGCTCCGCCGGAACCTGCTTCTGCCCCTCGGGATAGGCATAGAAGCCCAGGCTGGTCTTGCGGCCCAGCATCCTGCCGGCATAGCGGACCGCGGTGATGGGAGACGGCCGGAAACGGGGTTCGTCGTAGAACTGACCGTAGATCGATTCCATTACGGGATGCGAGACATCGAGCCCGGTAAGATCCAGGAGTTCGAACGGCCCCATCCGGAATCCAGCCTGCTCGCGCATGATGGCATCGAGCTGGTAAAAAGGCGCGACGGATTCCTGCGCCGTCTTCAGCCCTTCGATGTTCATTCCGCGCCCCGCATGGTTCACGATGAAGCCCGGCATGTCCTTGGCGCGCACAGGCGTGTGGCCCATGTCGCGGGCGAGCGCCATCAGGGCGTCGCCGGTTTCCGGATCCGAGCGCAGGCCGTCGATGATCTCGACGACCTTCATGAGCGGAACGGGATTGAAGAAATGGTAGCCGGCCACGCGCCCCGGCCGCTCGCAGGCCTGGGCAATGGACGTGATGGACAAGGAAGACGTGTTGGACGCAAGGATGCAATCATCGCTGACGATGGATTCGAGCTGCCGGAAGAGATCGCATTTGACGTCCAGGCGCTCGACCACGGCTTCGACGACGAGGTCGGCGCGGCCCATGTCCTGCAGGTTGCTGCATGCGATGACGCGAGCCAGGGAGTCGGCCGCGAGTTCCTGCGTGATCTTGCCTTTGGCAGCCAGCTTGTCCCATACTTCGCGCAGATTCTCACGAGCGGCCGCCACGGCGTCCGCGTTCAAATCGAACAGCAGCACTTCGAGTCCCGCCTGGGCGGCGATCTGTGCAATGCCGCGGCCCATCGCGCCGGCGCCCACCACGCCTACGGTCTTGATACTCTTCATTTCTTGAATCTCCTGATCCCTTTTCCCATGCGGGCAAGGGGATTAACGTGTCAAATTCCTGATTTCCTCGTCCGAGAGCCCGAGGCGGTCGCGCAGGACCTGTTCGGTATGCTCGCCGAGCAGCGGCGCGGCATGCCGGTATTGGACGGGACTATCCGAGAAGCGCAAGGGGCTGGCCCCCACGGGAGCCTGGCCGGCGGACTTGTGCGGCAGGTGGCGCAGCATCTCGCGCGCCTTCACCTGGGGGTTGTCATAGACCTGGTCTATGGTGTTGATCGGCCCGGCAGGCACGCCGACCTGCTCCAGTTTCTCCAGCCAATGATCGCGGGCTTGCTTCTTCATGGCATCCACGAGCAAAGGCACCAGCAGGTCCCGGTTGATGACCCGGTTGGAGTTGGTCTTGAACCGAGCGTCTTCGGCGAGTTCGGGATGCCCTATGACGCCGCAATAGGCCCTGAACTGGCCGTCATTGCCCACGGCGACGATCAGATGCCCGTCGGCTGCGGCAAATACCTGATAGGGAACCAGATTCTGGTGCGCATTGCCGGCGCGCTGCGGAGCAACGCCCGAGGTGAAGAAATTCTGATTCTGGTTGGCCAGCATGGCGACCTGGCAATCGAGCAGGGCCATGTCGATGTGCTGCCCCAGACCGCTGCGGCCACGCTCGTGAAGCGCGGCCAGTATGCCGACGGTCGAATACATGCCGGTCATGAGATCCGCGACCGCGACACCCGCCTTCTGAGGTCCGCCGCCGGGCAGGTCATCGCGCTCGCCCGTGATGCTCATGAGCCCGCCCATGCCCTGGATCATGAAATCGTATCCTGGCCGGCTGGCATAGGGCCCAGTCTGGCCGAAACCAGTGATGGAGCAATAGATCAGCCGTGGATTGACGGCCTTGATGCTTTCGTAGTCCAGCCCGTATTTGCGCAAGCCCCCAACCTTGAAGTTCTCGACCAGGATGTCGCACTGCTTGGCAAGCTCGCGCACCAGATCCGCGCCTTTCTGGCTTGAAATGTCGACGGCTACCGAGTACTTGTTCCGGTTGGCGGACGCGTAATACGCCGCCTCGGTCGTGTCCTGCCCCTGAGCGTCCTGAACATAAGGCGGGCCCCAGCCCCGGGTGTCGTCGCCCGACCCAGGACGTTCGATCTTGATGACTTCCGCGCCCAGATCGGCCAAATTCTGTGTGCACCAGGGACCGGCCAGGACACGGGTCAGGTCCAGGACCCGGATTCCAGTAAGGGGGGCGGGACGAAAAGATGGCATGGCTATGAACGCGTCCAAACAGATAAAACCGCTATTTTGCCTCATATATACAGCAGACGCGTGACCGGCCACTCTGGCCGGACGGCGAGGCGTACGTTTCACCCACCCGGCGGAAGCACTTGGGTCAGGCCCTGTGCTACCCGCCGGCATGCCCGCATGGGTGTGATCCAATCCGCATGCCTCAGGGCATGTTCTAAAAGAATAAGTAAAAACAGCGGCTTAACCAATAGTTGCCATATTTACAACAGTAATTCATGCCCTAAGGAGAGCATTAGGGTAAACCCTTGTATTCACCTAGGGTTTACCCTATAATGACACTTGTCAGCGCAAAACAATCCTGTTCTGTCAGACAACCCCAGATGAGGTCATAAAATGTCGAATCTTTCTTACAATCAATTCAGCCGCTTGAGCGACTCTCTTGAGCGTGACTTGATGCGTCAGGCATTGAGCGATGGTGAGTCGGTTTCGATTGCAGCACTGGGCAAGGAAATACTGGCCGCCATCCAGAATGGTGTTAAAGCGGCATGGAACTATGCAATAGAGGTCACAGCCGCCCTGGACGAAGCCCGGGCCAACAACGCCCGTTTTTCCGGTTCGCACTGGTAAGCATCGTAAACGAAGGGGCGCACATCTGATGCGCCCAGCAGCAAGCCTGTCAGTATGTGGCAGGCTTTTTGTTTTTCAGGCCTTGTTCAGCAAGGCCTTGAGCATATCCAGCCTCGCTTTGGGACTGAGCGCCGCTGTCTCGGCATCTTCCTGAGGCGCGGCTTCCCCGATCCCCATTTCCTCGATGAAGCGCGACTTCTCGCGGACCACGTCCTCTCGTGCCCGGCGCCGTTTCTTGCACCAGGTAAGGTGAAGGCTGCGCTGCGCCCGCGTGATGCCCACGTACATCAGTCGGCGTTCCTCCTGTATGCGTTGCGCAAGGGTTTCGGCGGCGGTTTCGGGGTTCAGGTCGTCCTCGTCGCGGCCCGCGTGCGGCAGGAGGCCCTCTTCGACACCCGCAAGATACACATGCGGATACTCCAGCCCCTTGGACGCGTGCAGCGTCGAGAGCTTGACCGCATCGGGTTCCTCGTCGTCGCCACGCTCCAGCATGGTGACGAGCGCCACGTGCTGAACCAGTTCCATGAGCGTCATGCCGTCCTCCTCGGCCTTGCGCTTCAGCCACGAAATGAGTTCCAGCACATTGGACCAACGGGTCTGGGCTTGCCTTTCTTCAAGCGTATCGTACAGATAGCGCTCGTACTGGATCGTGTTGAGCAGGTCGTCAAGCTGCATGGCCGCCGTGTCTTCGCGCGCGCCATCCACACCCACCGCAGGGGTATCGAGCCCATGTTCCAGCACCAGGCTGGCCTGCGTCGGAAGAATGGCCGCGCCCGGCTTGCCGCCCGCCCGGGCCTGGAGACGCTGGATGAAGCCGCCGAAAGTCTGCAGGGGCTCGAGCTGCTTGCCGGCCAGCCTGCCGCTCGGCCCGACGTCGAAGATGGCTTCGAACAAAGATAAACCGCGTTCCGCCGCAAACTGGCCCAACGCCTGCAACGTTGCCTGCCCGATGCCCCGACGCGGCGTCGTCACGGCGCGTATGAAGGCGGGATCGTCGCTGTCATTGGCGATGAGCCGAAGATAAGCCAGGACATCGCGGATCTCCGGCTTGTCAAAAAAACTTTGCCCACCCGAAATCGAATAAGGGATGCGCAGATTGCGCAGGGCCTGCTCCAGTACTCGCGCCTGATGATTGCTGCGGTAAAGGACGGCGAAATCCCGCCACTCGGCCTGCCGTTCGAACCGCGCCGCAGACAGGCGCAGGGCAATGCCTTCGGCCTCGGCCTCTTCGTTGTCCATAGGGGTCACCTGGATGGCTTCGCCCGTTCCCAGATCGGACCACAATTTTTTACCGAACAGATTCGGATTCCGGCTGATCACATTGTTGGCCGCCGTGAGTATCCTCTGGACCGAGCGGTAGTTTTGCTCGAGCTTGATGATCTTCAGCGCAGGATAGTCCGTCGTCAGCTTGGCCAGGTTCTCGACGGTCGCCCCCCTCCAGGCATAGATGGCCTGATCGTCGTCGCCCACCGCCGTAAACATCGCCCTGCGACCCGTCAAGGCTTGAACGAGGCGATACTGGCACACGTTGGTGTCCTGGTATTCGTCGACCAGAAGATAATGCACCCGCGCCTGCCAGCGCTGCCGGACCTCGTCATTGGTCTCAAGCAGGACGGCGGGCAGCCGGATCAGGTCGTCGAAATCCACCGATTGGTAGGCTTCCAGGGTGGCGCTATAGCTCCGGTATACCTTCGCCGCCTCGGCTTCGCTGGGCGATGCCGCGCTCCGTTCCGCGGCATCGGGATCCATCAGGGCGTTCTTCCAGAGGGAAATGTTCTGCTGCACGGCACGGAGGCGGCCCTTGTCGGTGGTGGCGAGGAGTTCCTGGATGATGGCCAGCGCATCATTGGCGTCGAGAATGGAGAAACGCGGCTTCAATCCGGCATGGACCGCTTCTTCGCGCAGGAAACGCAGGCCCAGCGAATGGAAGGTGCTGACCGTAAGGCCCTTGGCCAGCTTGGGGTCCACCAGCAGCTTCACCCGTTCGTTCATCTCGCGGGCGGCTTTGTTGGTGAACGTCAGCGCCACGACCTGCCGTGCCGGATACGCGCATTCCCGCAGCAGGTAGGCGATTTTCTGCGTGATGACACGTGTCTTCCCGCTGCCGGCGCCTGCCAGCACCAGACAAGGGCCGTCCAGATACAGCACCGCTTGCCGCTGCATGGCGTTCATATCATGGGGAACCGTATGTCCGCGTGGCTGGCTCAAGGCCGTGCTCCTATATTTCCAGGGGATCGACTTCCAGGTTGTAGCGTATGCGCAATTCGCGTGCGAGTTCCGGCAATGCGGCCGTCCACTGCGTCAGGAAACGCTGCAAGACAGGGCGGTTGTGGCTTTCGACGAGCAATTGGGCCCTTTCGATGTTGGCCACGCGCACCACACGCAAGGGGACCGGATCGTAAAGAGTGACGGCACCGGCTTCCGGGTAGGCCTGGGGGTTATCGGCCGGAAGGCCGCGCGCTCTGGAAAGGAATTCGAGGGATTTCGGCAGCTCCCGGGCCTCGGCTGTCAGCAGCGCCTGATAGGCGAACGGGGGCAGCCCCACCGCTTCGCGCTCAGCCAGTCCGTATCGCGCAAAACCATGGTAATCATGTCGAACCAAAGCCTGGTAGACCGCCTGGTCGGGGTAATCGGTTTGAATGATGACCTCTCCGCCGGCGGCATGGCGGCCGGCGCGGCCGGCCACCTGCATCAGTTGCGCGAAAAGGCGTTCCGGCGCGCGGAAATCCTGGGCGAACAGCATGGCATCGGCATTGAGAACGCCGACCAGGCCCAGGTTCGCGAAATCGTGGCCCTTGGCAACCATTTGCGTGCCGACCAGGATATCGACCTCGCCCGCGTGGACCTGGGCGAAAAGCGCCGCGGCGCTGCCCTTCAGCCGCGTACTGTCCGCATCGATGCGGGCAATGCGGGCCTGTGGAAAGCGTTCCGCAAGGTATTCCTCGACTCTTTGGGTGCCGCGGCCCATGGGCTTGAGATCCTGGTCGCCGCAGTCTGGGCAGGCACGCGGCACCCTGGCCTGGTAACCGCAATGGTGGCACTGCAGCAAATTGAACCGCCCGCGGCCGCGATGCATGACGGTATAGGCGGTGCAACGCGTGCATTGACTGACCCAACCGCAAGAGCCGCAATTCAGCACCGGCGCATAGCCGCGCCGATTCAGAAACACCAGGGATTGCTGGCCAAGCTCCAGCCTTCTTTCCATGGCTTCGAGCAGTTGCGGGGAAAAGCCCTGCTCCATCGCCAGCCTTCGAGTATCGACCAGGCGCAGCGCGGGCGGCTCGGCCGCCTTGGCCCGCTTGCCCAGCGTGTATCGAAGATACCGGCCGCTTTCGGCATGATTCCAGGTCTCGAGCGACGGCGTGGCCGACCCCAGGACGACGGGGACGTTTCTGTCGTGCGCGCGCCAGATGGCTAGATCGCGCGCAGAGTAGCGCAGGCCGTCCTGCTGTTTGTAGGACACGTCATGCTCTTCATCCACGACGATCAGGCCGAGCTCGGGCATGGGCGCGAAAATGGACAGCCTGGTACCCAGCAGCACCCTTGCTTCACCGCGCTGGACACGCATCCAGGCTTGCAGGCGTTCGCCGTTGGAAAGCCCGCTGTGCATGATGGCCAGAGCCTGCGCGCCGGCTACTGCCGACAAGCGGGCCCGCAATGAGAGTTCGAACTGGGGAGTGAGATTGATTTCCGGCACCATGAACAGCACTTGGCGTCCTCGCGCCAGTACCTGCTGCGCCACATGGAGATAGACTTCGGTCTTTCCGCTGCCCGTGACGCCATGGAGAAGGACGGTCTTGTGCTCGCGTAGCGCAGCAATGGCTGCGACCGCATCGGCCTGCTCGGCATTCAGTTGCGGCGGTTCGTCGGCCTCGATCTGGACAGCCTTGCGCGTCTGCCTGCGGTCCATGCGCCGAACCGGCCCACCCGCCGAGCGCTTGCCCAAGTAGGCGGATACCTTGCGCAGCCCGGCCGGCAGCGCGGGCAGAATGACTTCGCCCAAGGGGCGCTGATAATACTGGGCCGCGAAGGACGCCAGCCGAAGCCAATCTTCTGGCAAGGGATCGGTATCGTCCAGCGCCAGGATGATGTCCCGCAATTGTTGGGGATCGAGCGCGGGCCGCTCGGGGTGTTCGATAACCACGCCTACAAGCTGACGCGTTCCGAACGGAACGATGACGCGCGCGCCGACCGGCACCCTTGTATCCGCCCGATAATCGAACAAACCTTGCAGCGGGACATCGAGCGCGACACGCAGCCAGAAGACCGCCGCCCCGGACGCGGTGCCAGAGACGGAGTGATCGACGGTATCGGGGATGGGAACAGGCATCAGTACTTCAAGTAATTTCTTGCATATGGCCCTAAGCGCTTGCTACGCTTGGAGTTCAATATAAGCGTATGGCGTCCTGTGGATAACTTTGGGGACAAGCCGGCGGATAACCGACGGGAAACACGGCAGACTTGTGGGCCCGCATTGGGAATAGCCCATGCCATGCAGATTTTTCCCTTTTAAAATATAAGCTTATAAAAAAACCGGGGCGACCGAATCGCCCCGCTTACAATTTGTGCACAGCACCCAAATATGTGTACAACCGTAATGCATTTGGCGCCGGCAACTAGGGTTTTACCCCTTGAACGCGCCGCGATTTAATGCTTGGCACGGCTATATGTATGGACTTCATCCACCAGCGAAACCACGGCTTCAGGCGGCGTAAAGCGCGATATGCCGTGGCCCAGATTGAAAACGTGTCCGCCGTTGCCGACTTCGCCGAAGTCGTCGATGACGCGCCGGGCTTGCGCACGTATGGCGGCATCGCCGCCAAAAAGCGCCATGGGATCCATGTTGCCCTGCAGCGCAACCGAGTCCCCCGTGCGTTGCCGGACCTGCGCCAGGTTGGCAGTCCAGTCGAGGCCGACCGCGTCGCAGCCGATGGCGGCAATTTGCTCGATCCAGGGCGCTCCGCCCTTGGTGAAGACGATGACCGGCACCCGCTGGCCTTGATGCTCGCGGATGAGCCCTTCGACCACTTTGCGCGTATAGGCCAGGGAAAACTCCTGGAACAGGCCGTCTGCCAGCACGCCGCCCCAGCTGTCGAAGATCATGACGGCCTGCGCCCCCGCCTGGATCTGGCAATTGAGGTATTGCGTGGTGGCTTCCGCGTTGATCTCGAGGATGCGGTGCAGAAGGTCGGGACGGCTGTAAAGCATGGTCTTGATGAGCCGGTAGTCGTCGGAGCCCTGGCCTTCGACCATGTAGCAGCCGACAGTCCAGGGGCTGCCGGCGAATCCGATGAGCGGCACCTTGCCGTCCAGTTCCTTCCGGATCAGGGATACGGCATCGAACACATACTGCAAGCGGGACATATCGGGGACGGCCAGCTTGCGGACATCATCTTCATGCCGGAGCGGATGCGCGAAGCGCGGGCCTTCCCCGGCGATGAAATCAAGGCCCAGGCCCATGGCATGCGGCACCGTCAGGATGTCGGAAAACAATATGGCCGCATCCAGGTCGAAGCGAAACAGCGGCTGCAGCGTTACTTCGCAGGCGTATTCGCGATTCTGCGCGAGCGCAAGGAAAGAGCCGGCGCGCGCCCGCGTTTCATTGTATTCAGGCAGATACCGGCCTGCCTGACGCATAAGCCAGATGGGGGTGTAAGGGACCGGCTCGCGCAGAAGGGCGCGAAGGAACACATCATTTTTCAAAGTAGGTGCAGTCACGTCTATCCTTATTCCAAGCCCATCATTTTACCCATCTATTGGCCCCTTGGGGACGGCTCGCATGGGGCCGTCCCCGGCCGGAAAGGCGCGGCATCGATCTCGTGCTTGCGCATGAGCGCCCAGAATGCGCGCCGGTGCTTCTGCGCGGATCGGGCCGCCATGGCGATGTTGCCGGAATGCCTGCCCAGGGCCGCCGTGATATACGCCCGCTCGAACCTTTCGACCACCTTGCTTTTGGCGGACCGGAAGGATTCGGTGCTGTTCGAGCAGCGGGCCGCGACGGCCGCAGCGAAGGCTTCGAGCTCGAGACCAGTGTAGTCCAGGATGTGGGCACATACGGCATCGGTCGCACCGATGTCGTCGGGATTCGGCATGTCTGCATAGCGCCCGCCGGTTTCACCTAGCAATGGCGGAGGAGCGCCGGCCGCTGCCGGTGCACTGCGCCGACGCTCGTTGAGCAGACGCTCGACCCTGACACGGAGCTCTTCGAGGCATACCGGGCCGCGGACGAAATCGGACAGGCCGAGCGAATAGAGATCATTGAGCGCTGCAGCCTTGAGATCGAGCACCAGCGCCAGTACCGGCGTATACAGAGCACCCTTGGCAGCGGCCAGTGCGGTTCGTGCCCAGCCCAGGTTGTGTTCGACCACCGGCAGAAGGCAGACATCGTAGCGCCGCAACCGCATGGCCGCCGAGGCCAGGGCACCGGCCGCTTCCGCGGGCTGGCTGTCATCGATGACATCGAAGCTGTGCACTTGAAGCTTGCCGCCCGCGTGCGCGCCCAGCCACTGGCTGGCCCAACCGTGACTGGAACGCGTACTGAGCACCGCGCAATCGAGCCGTTCCCTCATTGTGTCCTCCGTATCATGTGCTGAACATGGTCGAAGGATAGGCTGGGGTACCCACCCTCACAATTAGCAAAAGCCTTAACTCGGTTAGTACGGATGGGGGGTCGGACCCCGCATGGGGTCCGACCCCAAAAGAACCGTGCGGAGAGGTCAGACCCCATGCGGGGTCTGACCCTTTAAAAAACACGAGATGGGGTCAGACCCCGTACGGGGTCTGACCCCTGGAAAAAACAAAAGCGCCCGAAGGCGCTTTTGTTCTGCGGAAAGGCGCGGACGTAACCGCCCCGCCGGATCCATCGTGCATCAGTGACGACGTATCTGACTGAGTTTGCGCGCGGCGGCCGCCTGGGCCGCGAGCATGGCAAGCTCTGCTTCGACGACGGCGATGTCCGCCTTGTCCTTGGTGTTGCGCAATGCCTCTTCGGCGCGCTTGCGCGCTTCCAGGGCCTTGGCCTCGTCAAGGTCCTCGGCGCGGATGGCGGTATCGGACAGAACCGTTACCGTGCCGGGCTGGATTTCGAGGATGCCGCCGGCAACGAAAATGCTTACTTCGGAGCCGTCGACCAAAACGATCTTGAGCGTTCCGGGGCGAACGCGCGAGATGAGCGGCGTGTGGCCAGGCAAGATGCCCAGCTCGCCGGACTCGCCAGGCAGCGTGACGAACTTCGCCTCGCCGGCAAAGATCGATTCCTCTGCGCTGACCACGTCAACATGCAAGTTGGCCATGAGTAATCCTTATTGAATGGACTTGGCTTTTTCGAAGGCCTCGTCGATCGAGCCGACCATGTAGAACGCCTGCTCGGGCAAGGCATCGCACTCGCCTTCCACGATCATCTTGAAGCCACGGAGGGTTTCGGCAAGCGGTACGTACTTGCCGGGGGAACCGGTAAAGACTTCGGCCACGTGGAAAGGCTGCGACAGGAAGCGCTGGATCTTGCGGGCGCGTGCCACGGCCTGCTTGTCTTCGGGCGACAGTTCGTCCATGCCGAGAATCGCGATGATGTCGCGCAGTTCCTTGTAGCGCTGCAGAGTCTGCTGAACGCCACGCGCTACCGCGTAGTGCTCTTCACCCACGACTTGCGGGTCGAGCTGGCGGCTGGTGGAATCGAGCGGATCGACGGCGGGGTAGATACCCAAAGCGGCGATGTCACGCGACAACACGACGGTGGAGTCCAAGTGCTGGAAGGTGGTTGCGGGGGACGGGTCGGTCAAGTCATCGGCAGGAACGTAAACGGCCTGGATGGACGTAATGGAACCGGTCTTGGTGGACGTGATGCGTTCCTGGAGCTTACCCATTTCCTCGGCCAACGTGGGCTGATAACCCACGGCTGACGGCATACGGCCCAGCAGAGCGGACACTTCGGTACCGGCCAGCGTGTAGCGGTAGATGTTGTCGACGAAGAACAGGATGTCGCGGCCTTCGTCGCGGAACTTCTCGGCCATGGTCAGGCCGGACAGCGCCACGCGCAGACGGTTGCCGGGAGGCTCGTTCATCTGGCCGAACACCATGGCAACCTTGGACTCCTTGAGGTTGTCCATCTTGATGACGCCGGCTTCAGCCATTTCGTGGTAGAAGTCGTTGCCTTCGCGAGTACGCTCGCCCACACCGGCAAACACGGACAAGCCGCTGTGCGCCTTGGCGATGTTGTTGATGAGCTCGAGCATGTTGACGGTCTTGCCCACGCCGGCGCCGCCGAACAGGCCGACCTTGCCGCCCTTGGCGAACGGGCAGACCAGGTCGATAACCTTGATGCCGGTTTCCAGGAGCTCGACCGACGGAGAGAGGTCGTCGAACTTGGGCGCGTCTTGGTGGATCGCGCGGGTTTCTTCGCTCTGGATGGGGCCGCGTTCGTCGATGGGGCGACCCAGGACGTCCATGATGCGACCCAGCGTGCCTTCACCGACCGGCACCGAAATGGGCGCGCCGGAGTTGGCCACTTCCATTCCGCGGCGCAGGCCGTCAGAGGAACCCATGGCAATCGTACGTACCACACCGTCGCCAAGCTGCTGTTGAACTTCGAAGGTCAAGCCGGGCTCGGCGAAGTCCGAGCTTTCATCGACAAGCTTGAGCGCGTCGTAGATTTTTGGAATGCGGTCGCGGGGGAACTGAATATCCACCACGGCGCCGATGCACTGAACGATGGTACCGTTGCTCATGTTTAGTCCTTGCTAAATATCTTTGACGGGATGCCTTTCTGTTTATGCTCAAACAGCGGCAGCGCCCCCCACGATTTCTGAAATTTCTTTGGTAATGGCTGCCTGGCGGGTCTTGTTGTAGACCAGCTGAAGGTCGCCGATGACTTTCTTGGCATTGTCGGATGCCGCCTTCATGGCGACCATGCGAGCCGACTGCTCGGAAGCCATGTTCTCCGCCACAGCCTGATACACCAGACCTTCCACGTAGCGCATCAGCAGGTCGTCGATGACCGTCTTGGAATCGGGCTCGTAGATGTAGTCCCAGCCATAGGTCGACTTCACCACTTCCCCGCTTTCTTCAGGCGCAGACTGGAAGGGATCGGCCAGGCCGCTGGGCAGAGGCAGAAGACGGATGAAGCTGGGATCCTGCTTCATGGTGTTGACGAAGCGGTTGGTGGCCAGATAAATGGCATCGATCTTGCCGTCGACGAAATCGTCGATCTGGACCTTGATCGCGCCAATGAGGCGTTCCAGGTTGGGCTTGTCGCCCAGCTGAGTTTCCTGCGATACGAGATTCGCGCCGATGCGCGTCAACGTGCCCAGGCCTTTGTTGCCCAGAGCCGTGGCCTGCACCTTGATGCCTTGCTGCTCGAATTCCTTCAAGCGGGCCAGTACCAGGCGCATGATGTTGGTATTCAAGCCGCCGCACAGGCCCTTGTCGGTGCTGACCACGACGATGCCGACCGCACGGACCGGGCGCTCCTGCATGTAGGGATGCGAGTAGTCGGGATGCGCCTGCATCAGATGTGCCGCGATCTCGCGCACCTTGGTTGCATAGGGACGGCCCGCGCGCATCCGGTCCTGCGCCTTGCGCATTTTGGATGCAGCCACCATCTCCATGGCTTTGGTGATCTTGCGCGTGTTTTGCACGCTCTTGATCTTGGTTCGAATTTCCTTAATTCCGGCCATCGCTCTTTCCTGAAAGGGCGTTATAGCGGGGCCGCCTGAGCGGACCCCACCGTACGTATGGATACTGAAGCCGCAGCTTCGTCACCCTCGCCAGTCAAACTTAAAAAGCACCGTGCTTCTTGAACTCTTGAATGGCGGCAACCAACTCGGCCTCGTCTTCCTTGGACAATTCCTTCTTGTCCTCGATACGCTGAATCAGTGCTTCGTGCTTCGCCTTCAGGTTGTCCTTGAGGGCTTTTTCAAAAGCCAGGATCTGTTCGACTTCGAGATCGTCGAGGTAGCCGTTGTTGACGGCGAACAGGCTGACGGCTTGTTCCCAGACTTGCAACGGCTGGTACTGGGGCTGCTTGAGCAGTTCGACCACGCGCTTGCCGCGCTCGAGCTGACGGCGCGTGGCGTCGTCGAGGTCGGAGGCGAATTGAGCGAAAGCGGCCAATTCACGATACTGCGCCAAGTCGGTACGGATACCGCCGGAAAGCTTCTTGATGACCTTGGTCTGGGCGGCGCCACCCACGCGCGACACGGAAATACCCGCGTTGATGGGGGGACGGACACCGGCGTTGAACAGGTCGGTTTCCAGGAAGATCTGGCCGTCGGTAATCGAGATGACGTTGGTCGGAACGAATGCGGACACGTCGCCGGCCTGGGTTTCAATGATGGGCAGTGCCGTCAGGGAACCCGTCTTGCCTTTGATTTCGCCGTTGGTGAACTTTTCGACGTAGTCTTCGTTGACACGCGCCGCGCGTTCGAGCAGGCGGGAGTGCAGATAGAAGACGTCGCCGGGGTAGGCTTCACGGCCGGGCGGGCGACGCAGCAGCAGCGATACTTGGCGATACGCCCAGGCTTGCTTGGTCAGGTCGTCGTAAATGATGAGGGCGTCTTGGCCGCGATCGCGGAAGTATTCGCCCATCGTGCAGCCGGCGTAGGCCGACAGATATTGCATGGCGGCCGAATCGGATGCCGCAGCAGCCACAACGATGGTGAATTCCAGCGCGCCGTGCTCTTCGAGCTTGCGGACGACGTTGGCGATTGTAGAGGCCTTCTGGCCGATGGCGACGTACACGCAGGTGACGTCCTTGCCCTTCTGGCTGATGATGGTGTCGACAGCCACCGCGGTCTTGCCGGTTTGACGGTCGCCGATGATAAGCTCGCGCTGGCCGCGGCCAATGGGCACCATGGCGTCGATGGCCTTGATGCCGGTTTGCAGCGGCTGCGAAACCGATTGACGCGCGATCACGCCCGGAGCGACCTTTTCGATGATGTCGGTCTGCTTTGCGTTGATCGGGCCCTTGCCGTCGATGGGGTTGCCCAGCGCGTCGACGACGCGGCCGCGAAGTTCGGGACCGACGGGCACTTCGAGAATGCGGCCGGTGGTCTTGACCGGGTCGCCTTCCGACACGCCGGTGTAGTCGCCCAGAATAACCGCGCCGACAGAATCACGCTCGAGGTTGAGCGCGAGACCGAACACGTTGTTCGGGAATTCAAGCATTTCGCCTTGCATCACGTCGGACAAGCCGTGGATGCGGGTAATACCGTCGGTCACGGAAACAACCGTGCCTTGCGTACGTACGTCGGTCGACGCGCCCAAGCCTTCGATGCGGCTCTTGAGCAGTTCGCTGATCTCTGACGGGTTAAGTTGCATGTTCAGACTCCTGGAATCCTGTTATCTGGCGCGCGTCAGGCGGCCAGAGTGTCGCGCATGCGGGCCAATTGGGCCTGCACAGAAGTATCAAGTACTTGGTCGCCTACCGCCACGCGCACGCCGCCGATGAGATCGGGGTCGACTGTGACGACCGGCTTGAGTTTGAGGCCGAACTTCTTCTCCAACCTGGCCACCAGTTGCTGCACCTGCTCGTCATTCAGGGGAAATGCGCTGACGATCTGGGCCGCCGCAGTACCTTCGTGCCGGTTCTTGAGGATCTCGAATTGCTCGGCGATTTGCGGCAACACGAGAACGCGATTGTTGCTGACCAGCAGCTCGATGAAATTGCGTGCGTTCGCCGACAAGGGCGATTTGATCAAACCGATGAAGAGTTCGGTGCGCTGCGCCGCATTGAGACGCGGATCGGACAGCGCCTCGCGCACGTCGCTCTGCCCTGCCACCTGGGCAAGCTCGGATACCAGATCCGACCATGATTCCAGGCCGGCCTGGTCGTCGCGCGCCGACGCGAACAACGCTTCGGCATACGGTCTGGCAATAGTCGATAATTCAGCCATGGCTTGCCCTGAGTTTAGAGTTGCGCCTTAAGCTGATCCAACAGCTCGGCATGTGCCTGTGCATCGACTTCTCGTTTGAGAATCTGTTCTGCACCCTTAACCGCCAAAAGAGCGACGTCGGCACGCAAGCCTTCGCGAACACGCTGGACCTCTTGGGCTGCGTCTTGCTGAGCCTGCGCGATGATGCGCGCTTTCTCGGCCTCGCCTTCGCGACGAGCCTGGTCGATAATAGCCGCAGCCTGCTTCTCTGCTTCGACCATACGGGCATGATTTTCTGTTTTTGCAGACGCCTCGATGACGCTGATACGTGCCTGGGCCTGGGCCAGATCGGCCTTGCCCTTATCGGCGGCGGCCAGGCCGTCGGCGATTTTCTGGCGACGATCATCCATCGCTTTCGTGAGAGGCGGCCATACGAATTTCATCGTAAACCAACCCAGCACGAAAAACACGATCATCTGAAAAAAGAGAGTCGCGTTTAAATTCACGGTCGTTTCCCTTTCAATACCACTCGTGCCAGACAGCCCTGCTGCATGACACCTGATGTCCAAGCCACAAGGCGGCGCTGATGGGCCGCCCGCGGCTGCTTAACCCGCCCTGTGGCGGGCCGCAATGCTTAGCCGACGAACGGGTTGGCGAAAGCAAACAGCATGGCGATACCCACGCCAATCAGGAACGCAGCATCGATAAGACCGGCCAGCAGGAACATTTTGGTCTGCAAAGCGTTCATCAGCTCGGGTTGACGAGCCGAAGCTTCGAGATATTTGCCACCCATCAGCGCGATACCGATGCAAGCACCGATAGCACCCAGACCAATAATAAGACCGCAAGCTAGAGCAACGAAAGCAACGTTGGTCATGACAACTCCTTGGTTAATAACCGTGTAATCAAAAAGTCAAAAAACTGCTTTGCAAGAGAATCTTGCACCCCGAACCGAGAGTGGATCGCCCGGCCCGAAAACCTTTAATGGCCTTCGTGAGCCTGACCCACATACACCAGGGTCAGCATCATGAAGATAAATGCCTGCAAGAGCACGATCAGGATGTGGAAGATGGCCCACACCGACCCCGCCAGAACATGGCCGATACCCAAGCCGAGGCTTGAACCATTAAATCCGGTCCATGCGCCACCCAGTAGAGCGATCAACATGAAGATGAGTTCACCGGCAAACATGTTGCCGAACAGCCGCATGCCGAGCGAGACCGATTTTGCGGCGTATTCGATGCAGTTCAGCAGGAAGTTGAACGGCGCAAGGAACAGCGCTGCAATACCGTGCGCATGAAAGGGCGCGGTGAACAATTCTTTGACGAAACCGCCGGGGTTCTTGATCTTGATGCCGTAGTAGAACATCAGGAGCAACACGCCCAGCGACATGCCCATGGGGACGTTCAGGTCGGCGGTGGGCAGAATGCGGTGGTAGTAAAGCGGGTCGCCGTGTTCGGCGCCGATGCCTGTTACCTTGAACAACCAAGGCAGGAAGTCGACGGGGATCAGGTCGAGCACGTTCATCAGGATGATCCAGAGGAACACCGTGAGCGCGAGCGGAGACACGAAGCGACGGGAGGTTTCGGAAGGAACGATGCTCTTGGCCTGGTCCTCGACCATTTCGATGAGCATTTCCACGAAAGACTGGAAGCGGCCGGGCGCACCCACGGTAACGTGCTTGGCGGCGCGCCATAGAATGAAGACGACGATCAGGCCCATGGCAATGGACCAGAACAGAGAGTCGTAGTTGACGATATTGAAGTCGGCGATGACTGATTGTTTCTCACCAACGCTGTTCAGGTGAACCAAGTGATGCTGAATGTACCCAGACTGAGGCGAAATATCACTAGCAGCCATCTGAAACCTTATCCTGTTAACGAGAGCACCAGGCCCATGAATTAATACGTACGAGCGCTACGGGAGCCTGCGAAACAACAACAGAAGCACGTAGCCCTTCAAAACACATAGCAGTCCGAGCAGCATGGCAGGCCAAACGAGCCAACCGCGCCCCAGCCATGCAGCAAGCCCCAGCACGAGCACGGCGGAACCCAGCTTGAACGCCTCGCCCACGAAAAAAGTCAGCGGACTTGCCCGGGAAGAACCAAACAACCCAACCAGCAGACGCAGCGCAAAGAACGCATTGGGCACAAAATAGGCTGCGGCCCCTATCAGGGCGGACGCAGCCGCATCCGTGCCGGCAACGAGCCATGAAACCAGTATCGCAACGCAACCCATGATCGCTTGCGCGGCAAGGCTGCGAAATATACCACTACTTGCTCGCCGGGTCATGGCGATGCGCTCTTCGTCAGACAACACGACTACTGGCGTCACGTCACCCGCAAGATCGCCCCCTGCAAGATCGTTATCTTGCAATGCAAAATCGCCGTCTTTCGACAAATCGCCGTTTTGCAACAAATCGCCGTTTTGCAACAAATCGCCGTTTTGCAACGTTACTGACCGGGCTTGGGTCACAGCTGGCTCCGTGGGTTTTTAACCGCAAGGCGTCAAACCCATAGAGTATAGCGTGATTTTTGACCTGTAAGCAACACGTCAGATAAGGCTTTTTGTGCGGCGCGCAACACCCGCCCGGCATCTTCCCTATGAAACGGCCGATATGAAACTTATCTTAACGGTGCTTGAATTCGGGCTGGCGCTTCTCGACGAAGGCGGCCATGCCCTCTTTCTGATCCTCGCTCGCAAAAAGCGCATGGAAATTACGGCGCTCGTACATCAGCGTTTCGCTCAAGGAGCCCTCGTAAGCCATATTGACGCATTCCTTGGCCATGATGACCGACGGCAGCGACATGGAAGCGATAATGGTGGCGGCCTCCATGGCTTCATCCATCAGCTTGCCAAGGGGCACCACCCGCGACACGAGGCCCGCGCGTTCGGCCTCTTCCGCATCCATCATGCGGGCGGTCAGTATCAGATCCATGGCCTTCGCCTTGCTGACGGCGCGCGGCAGGCGCTGGGTTCCTCCGTAACCCGGAATGACGCCCAGCTTGATTTCCGGCTGGCCGAATTTCGCGTTGTCGGCCGCGATGATGAAATCGCACTGCATGGCCAGTTCGCACCCGCCGCCCAGCGCATAGCCCGCAACCGCTGCAATGATGGGTTTGCGTATGCGCTTCAAGGATTCCCAATTGCCGCCCAGATAGTCTTTTTTATAGACATCCATGTAAGACCAGCTTTGCATCGCGCCGATATCCGCGCCCGCCGCGAAAGCCTTTTCGTTGCCCGTCAAGACCATGACACTGATATTGTCATCGGCGTCGAACGCGCGCATGGCGTCGGCCAGCTCGTCGATGACTTCATTGCTCAGCGCGTTAAGGGCCTTGGGACGATTCAGCGTCAGCACCCCCACGCGACCGTGGACCTCGACTTTCACCAATGGCGCATCCATGCCTTCTCCTTGTAGCAAGTAATATATTGGAATGAAAACAGAACCGATACTTTACAGCGTAACGCCTTTTGATCCGAGCGGCCACCGGCTCAAGATCACCCTGTCCATACCTGGTCCGGATCCCGCCGGCCAGGCGCTTTCACTGCCTGCCTGGATACCGGGCAGCTACCTGATCCGCGACTTTTCTCGCCAGATAGAAACCATACAGGCAACCCACCGCGGCAAGCCGGTGCCCTTGTCCAAGACCGGCAGCCATCGCTGGCTATGCGAGCCGGTCTCCGGCCCGCTGCTGGTGGAATACACCGTCTATGCCTGGGACCTCTCCGTGCGCAGCGCGCACGTCGATGAAACGCATGCGTTTTTCAATGGCACCAGCATATTTCTGGAGGTCGAGGGCCGCAGCGCAGAACCCTGCCTGCTGAAGCTCTGCCCTCCTCCACACACGAAAACATGGCGAGTCCACACCAGCCTGCCTGAGGCCGCGGGCCTACCCGGTGCGGCGCGCCGGCATGGATTCGGCCTGTATCGCGCAAGCAACTACGACGATCTCATCGATCACCCCGTCGAAATGGGTACCCCGCAAGTCGTCAGCTTTTCGGCGCATGGCGCAGAACACGAAATGGTCTTCACAGGCGTCATCCCCGGCCTGGACCTGGAACGCATCGCTGCCGACACCAAGCGAATTTGCGAAACCCAGATCGAGTTCTTCGAACCCGATACGCGCCAGGCGCCGTTTCTCGACAGCGCCGATCGCTATGTGTTCATGACCATGGTCACGGGCGATGCTTACGGGGGCCTCGAACATCGCGCATCGACCGCCCTCATGGCTTCGCGCGCAGATTTGCCGACCATCGGCCGCAAAGACGCCGGCGAAGGCTATCAGACCTTCCTGGGCCTGGTCAGCCATGAGTACTTCCATACCTGGAACGTGAAGCGCATCAAGCCGGCCGCCTTCGCGCCCTATGACCTGAGCCGCGAGAATCACACCCGGCTGCTGTGGGTATTCGAGGGATTCACCTCTTATTACGACGACTTGATGCTCTTGCGGTCCGGCGTGATCCTCGACACCGACTATCTGCGCCTCCTCGGCAAGACGATTGCCAACGTGCATGGCGCCGGCGGGCGCTTCAAGCAGAGCGTTGCCGAAAGCTCTTTCGACGCCTGGACACGCTACTACAAACAGGACGAGAACTCCCCGAATGCCCTGGTCAGCTACTACACCAAGGGCGCGCTGGTGGCGCTTGGGCTCGATCTACTGATACGCGAAAGCAGTGGGCACAAGCACTGCCTGGACGACGTCATGAGGCTCATGTGGCAACGTTTCGGCAAGGACTTCTACCGCGGCTCGCCCTCGGGCGTCGCGGAAGACGCCATGCCCGATCTGATCCGTGAGGCGACGGGCGTCGATGCCTCGAACTTCCTTGACCGCCATGCGCTGGGCCGCGAAGACATACCGCTAGACCGTATGCTGGCGGCCAGCGGCATCCGGATGGAATGGAAGAGCTCTTCCGAAGCCCCATCGCTGGATGTCCGCATGCGTGCCGTCAACGGCGAGCTTCAGTTCGCCACCGTGCGGGAAGGCGGCGCCGCCCATACCGGAGGCATTTCAGCGGGCGATGTCCTGGTGGCGCTGGACGGCCTGCGGACCGCTGACAATGCCGCGCTGGAACGCCTGCTGCGCTCGTATCAGCCCGGCGACGTGGTCCAGCTGCATGTATTCCGGCGCGACGAGCTCCGCGCCTACAGCGTCAAGCTGAGCCCGCCCGCGCGCCTGGAATGCGTATTGACGCGGGAGGGGGGGCAGACCCCGTAGGGGGTCTGACCCCCTCAAGCCGCCTCGAGCCGCGCCTGGATCGCCTTGGCGGCCGTCACGCCGTCCGCCAAGGCAGTGACGACGCAGGGATGCTGGCGCTGCGCGACTTCGCCGATGGCATACACGCCGGGATGGCTGGTCTGGGCGGTTTGAGTATCGGTTGCGATGAATCCTTGTGCGTTGCGCCGCAGGCCCAGCGATTCTGCATAGTCGGCGCAAGGCTCCCAGCCGTAGAACACCATAAGCAGGTCGTACTTGGCACCATTGACGCTGCGCCTTGCGCCATCGACGGCATATTCGCCGACATGGATGGCGGAACGCGGTAGCTGCTGCACGAACTGGCGCTGCGCACGTACCGTGCGCGCATACAGGTCCACCGATTTGGCGCCATGATCGAGCACATACAAGGCGTTTTCAAATCCGTTGTCGCCGCCCCCCAGCACCGCGACGCTTTTCCCGTGGAAATCGTGATCGGAGACATGCGCGCCCGGTCCAACCAGCACGCCGGCCAGACCCGCAAACTGCGCCCTTCCACGCGGCAGAACACCCGATGCCAGAACGACGCTGCGACCGCGCAGTGGCTGGGCATCAAGGCCGTGGACATGTACGGTGAAGCCTTGCGCATCGGCGTCGATGCGGTCCACCCGGCACGAAAGCCGGAGAGGCACGTCGGCCAAATGAAGGCTATGCGCCAGGTTGTCAGCGACCTGTGTTCCCGTCATGCCGGGCAGGCTGGCGTTCCATTCGTCCATGTATGAATGACTGCGGCACAGCCCGCCCGGCTCGCCGGCGGCTTCGACCAGCACCGGCGCAAAGCCCAGACGCGACAGCCATACCGCACAGGAAACGCCCGCGGGCCCCCCACCCACGATCACCGCGTCGAATATCTTGTCGTACATACCGCTGCTTGCGCTCATACCTGTCCCGAATTCCATTGCGCTGTTAAAGCACTACAATTCCAACAATTCCACAAGGCCCACATTATGCCCACCCGCCGTATTTTCTTTAGCCAGATATCCCTGGATGCACGTATCGGCATTCTCGAGCACGAATTGCGCGCCACTCAACCACTGCACATCGACGCCGAGTTCGACGTGGACGTCAATCAGCAAGTCCATGACCAGAACATACAGACAGTCCTGGATTATCGCCTGCTGCGCCACGCCATCGTAGACGAATGCACGCAGGCACATGTCAATCTGCTTGAAACGCTCAGCGAGCGGGTCGTCGAACGCATCTTCAAGGAATTCCGCGAAGTGCAATTCGTTAAAATCCGCATCAGCAAACCCCTGGCGTTCTCGGACTGCGCAGCTGTCGGCATAGAGCTGCAGCGCAGCCGCTGATCCATCATTCAATACCATGCAAGTCGAAACCATACCCACCATCGCGCGTGAGCAGGACGTTCACGAGGAAATCCGCCGGGCCCAGAAGCAACGCCTGAACGAGAACAAGCTGACCAAGCGCCTGATGCGTGAAACAGGCCGCGCCATCAGCGATTTCAACATGATAGAAGATGGCGACAAGGTCATGGTCTGCCTGTCGGGCGGCAAGGACTCGTACAGCATGCTGGACATCCTGCTGACGCTGAAGGCGCGCGCGCCCATCAAGTTCGACATCATCGCCGTCAACCTGGATCAGAAGCAGCCCGGCTTTCCCGATCATATCCTGCCGGAATACCTGAAATCGATAAATGTGCCTTTCCACATCGAAACCCAGGATACCTATTCCATCGTCACACGCGTGATTCCAGAAGGCAAGACCATGTGCTCGCTCTGTTCACGCCTGCGGCGCGGCATCCTGTATCGCGTGGCCGGCGAACTGGGCGCGACGAAGATCGCGCTCGGCCACCACCGTGACGACATCCTGGGCACATTCTTCCTGAACCTGTTCTATGGCGGACGCATGAAAGCCATGCCGCCCAAGCTGATGTCGGACGACGGCAAGCACATCATCATCCGCCCGCTGGCCTACATTCCTGAGAAGGACCTGATCGCCTATTCGGAACTGAAACAATTCCCCATCATCCCGTGCAACCTCTGCGGCTCGCAGGAGAACCTGAAGCGCAAGGAAATGACACGCATGATCGCCGAGTGGGACCGTAAATTCCCGGGCCGCTCATGGAATGTGTATGGGGCGCTATCGCGCGTCGTTCCATCGCACCTGATGGACACCGAGCTGTTCGACTTCACCGGCCTCAAGCCCACCGGCATCCCGGACGACAACGGCGACAAGGCTTTCGACGCAGATGATTTCGACGCCCTGGCGGCGTCGACCCTTCTTCCTGAAGGAGTCAGGCCGCGGGGTCAGACCCTGGATGGGGTCTGACCCCGAGCTTTGGGAGATCCTGCAAAGGGCCAGACCCCGTACGGGGTCTGGCCCTATACCCATACGCTAAGGGGTCAGACCCCATCCGGGGTCTGACCCCACGTCTGATCCCGCGCCATCCATGCCCTCCCAACTAGGCCCCGGGACGGCTACATCCACGAGCTCCAGCACCCGGGCGACCGTGTGGTCCACCATTTCCTCCAAGGTCTTTGGATGATGGTAGAAAGCGGGCAACGGCGGAAAAACGATGCCGCCCATTTCGGTGACCGCGGTCATGTTGCGCAAGTGCGCCAGGTTGAAAGGCGTTTCACGTACCATCATCACCAGGCGGCGGCGTTCTTTCAGCGTAACGTCGGCAGCGCGCGTGATGAGGTTATCGGACAAGCCGTGGGCGACCGCCGCAAGGGTACGCATGGAACACGGCGCGACGATCATGCCTGCGGTGGAAAAGCCGCCGCTGGCCAAGGTCGCGCCGACATCCCGAAAACTGTAGACGCGATCCGCCAGGGCATGGACCTCTTGCCGGCTCATGCCCAATTCGTACTTGATGTTCAGCACACCGGGCGGCGACACCACCAGGTGCGTTTCCACATCGGGTACCTGGCGCAGCATTTGCAGCATGCGCACGGCATAAATGGCGCCCGTGGCACCTGTTATGCCAATGACCAGCCTGCGCGGCGAGGTCACTCGAGCGCACCAGCCTCTTTCAGTACGGTGGCGAGTTCGCCGTTTTCGTACATTTCGGCAATGATGTCGGAGCCACCGATGAATTCGCCCTTCACATACAGCTGAGGGATGGTGGGCCAGTTCGAGTAGTCCTTGATGCCCTGGCGGACGAGGTCGTCGTCCAGCACATTGACCGTCACCAGCTTGGTAACGCCTGATGCTTTCAGAATCTGAATGGCACGGCCGGAAAAACCGCATTGGGGAAATTGGGCCGTGCCTTTCATGAATAGCACGACCGGATGGCCCGTTACGGTTTCACGGATGAAATCTTGCACTTCGCTCATGATGCTGTTTGTTCCTGGAAAAAATCAATTATAAAAACCACCGGTGACTCGCTCTATGCCGGCCAGATCCTGATGGCTGGCGATGCGCGAGAAGCCTGCCGAAGCCAGCAACCCTCGTACCGCGGCCGCCTGATCCCAGCCATGTTCCATGAACAGCGCGCCACCCGGCCTGAGCCTGGCGGAGGCACCGCGGACGATGTCAGCGAGATCAGCCAGGCCGTCGCCGCCATCGGTCAGCGCACCAGCCGGTTCAAAACGGACATCGCCCTGCTTAAGATGATGGTCGTTTACTGCAATATACGGCGGATTGGACACAATGACATCAAAATCCTTATGCCCCAACAGGGCATCGTACCAATTACCGCGCAAAAATTCGACTCGAGCGGCCAGGGCATCCGCATTGGCCTGCGCGACAAGCAGAGCCTCATCGCTCAGGTCGGTCGCGTAGACGTCGGCGTCGGGCCGTTCCAGGGCAAGGGAAACCGCAATCGCTCCGGACCCGGTCCCCAAGTCTGCGACCCTTGGTGCCCGATCTGACGGCAGATGCCGCAAAGCGATTTCCACCAGAAGCTCCGTCTCGGGACGAGGAATCAGCACGGCCGGCGAAACATGAAACATACGGCCGAAGAATTCGCGCTCGCCCAGTATGTAAGCCATGGGTTCGCCTGCCAGTCGGCGGGCTTCGAGGTCATGAAAGCGCGCCACATGTTCAGAATCCAATGGGTCTGTATCGTGCGCGACCAGCCACACCCTGGAAACGCCCAGCACCCGCTGCCACAGCATCTGGAACTCAAGCCGAGGCAACGATGAACGGCCGGCCAGCCCACGCAGATGGTTCGTCTCAGTCATGCCCCAGGGCGGCCAGTTGCTCCGCCTGATGCTCAGCCAGGAGCGCCCCCGTCAGCTCGTCCATATCGCCTTCCATGATGTTGTTGAGCTTGTACAGGGTGAGATTGATGCGATGGTCGGTGACCCGGCCTTGCGGATAATTGTAGGTACGGATCCGCTCGGAGCGATCGCCGGAACCCACCAGACTCTTGCGCTGTGCAGCTTCTTTGGCGTGTTGCTCCTGCTGCTGCTTGTCCTTCAACCGGGCGGCCAGCACCTGCATGGCCTTGTCCTTGTTGCGATGCTGCGAACGATCGTCCTGGCACTCCACCACCAGCCCAGTCGGCAAGTGGGTGATCCGCACCGCCGAGTCCGTCTTGTTGATGTGCTGGCCGCCGGCGCCGCTGGCCCGGAAAGTATCGATGCGCAGGTCGGACGGGTTGATGACGATGTCGCTTTGCGCGTCCGCCTCGGGCAGCACCGCCACCGTGCATGCCGATGTATGGATACGCCCCTGGGTTTCGGTTTCCGGCACGCGCTGCACCCGGTGAGCACCGGACTCGAACTTCAGGCGCCCATAGACGCCGTCGCCATCCACCCGGGCAATGACTTCCTTGTACCCGCCGATTTCCGACTCGTTCGCCGACATGAGCTCCACGCGCCAGCCGCGCCCTTCCGCATAGCGGCTGTACATGCGCAACAGGTCGCCGGCAAACAAGGCGCTTTCATCGCCGCCGGTGCCCGCGCGTATTTCCAGGAATACATTGCGGCTGTCGTCGGGATCGCGGGGAAGCAGCAGAATCTGCAACTCGGCTTCCAGTTCTTCCAGCTTTTCCTTTCCCAGCTTCAACTCTTCTTCGGCCATCGAGCGCATGTCGGCGTCGGCCATCATTTCCTGAGCCGCAGCGATGTCGCCTTCCGTCGCGGCATACGAGTTGAAGACCACGACCACCGGCTCCAATTCGGCGCGTTCGCGGGACAGCTTGCGAAATCGGTCCATATCGCCGGCGATTTCGGGTTCGGCCAACAGGGCATCGACTTCGATTAATCGGTGAGCAAGCTGCTCCAACCGATTGCGCATGGAACTTTTCATAAAACGAATGGGAAATGGACAGGGAAGAAAACGGGCGCAATACGACAGCAAGTCGTAGCGCCGCTAACGCCTGCGTTCGACGGTGGGCAGAAGCCGGGGCATGAGGCCCAGCAGTTGCTGGCGCTCTTCGCCTTCGCTGCGATTGAGGGCGGCCAGCGGACCGTGCATGTATTTTTGGGTAAGGCCGCGCGCCAGTTGTTCGAGGACGGCTTCCGGGGAATCGCCACGCGCCAGCATGCGCCGCGCGCGTTCGAGCTCCGCCTGCTGGACCTCTTCGGCAGACTGCTGGAAGCTGACGATGGCCGGCACGATTTCACGGCTTTGAAGCCAGTGCATGAAGTGCTGGACGCGGGTTTCGATGATGGCTTCGGCCTGCACCACGGCGGCGCGACGGGCATCGGTGCCGCTTTGCACCATGCGACCTAGGTCATCGACCGAATACAGATAGACGTCGGCCAGGCGGCCGACTTCGGTTTCGATGTCGCGGGGAACCGCCAGGTCGATCATGACCATGGGACGATGCCGGCGCGAACGCGTGGCCCTTTCTACCATCCCCAATCCGAGGATGGGCAAGGAGCTTGCCGTACAGGACACGATGACATCGAAATCGGCGAGGCGATCAGGGATGTCGGAAAGCTTCATGGTCTTGGCCACGAAGCGCGAAGCCAGGAGCTCGGCGCGTTCCAGCGTGCGATTGGCCACCACCATGTTCTTCGGCTTGAGCGCCGCGAAGTGGGTCGCGCAAAGTTCGATCATTTCGCCTGCGCCGATGAACAGCACACCAGCTTGAGACAGATCGCCAAAAACGCGTTCGGCCAGGCGGACCGCGGCGGCGGCCATGGACACGGAGTGCGCACCGATGGCGGTTTGCGACCGGACTTCCTTGGCAACCGAAAACGTGCGCTGGAACAGCTGGTGCAGCAAGGTGCCCAGCGAGCCCGCCTGTTCAGCGGCGCGAACGGCGTCTTTCATCTGCCCCAGGATCTGGGGTTCGCCCAGCACCATGGAATCCAGCCCGCTGGCCACCCGGAAAGCATGGCGCACCGCGTCGTTCTGTTGATACTGGTACAGATGAGGCCGCAAGCTGCCCGCTTCCAGGCGATTGAAATCGGCCAGCCAGGACGGAATATGCTCTTGAACCTGCGGTTCGGCCGCACAGTATATTTCAGTGCGGTTACAGGTGGACAGGATGGCCGCTTCGCGCACCGACGCACCAAATGCCGACCGCAGGCCATCAAGCGCGGGACGCAGGACGTCGACCGGAAAAGACACGCGTTCGCGCACCGAAACCGGGGCGGAAACGTGGTTCAAACCGAAAGTAAGGACGTCTACGGACATGGGTATGGTATGTAACGCCGTTGGCGCTTGCGATGGCCCATTATAGTCCGCTCCTGACCTTTTACTGAAATCCGGCTTTTGCTTTATCTCAAACTTGTGTAATATGCCGGCTTCTTCGTGGTCCCTGGGATACAGAGGGCTGCGAATCAGGCGCAGACCGCCTGGAATGTGGCGATTCAGCACGCATTTTGTTTTTAGTGTATTATTTCGCCTTCTCGTTGGCCTGGTAGCTCAGTCGGTAGAGCAGAGGATTGAAAATCCTTGTGTCGGTGGTTCGATTCCGCCCCAGGCCACCATCCCCTCTTCCCTCCCTGTCTCACCAAGTTCCATTTCCATTGCGAAAACAAGGACTTGCGACAAAAATCCATCCCAGACTGTCTCATCGGATCCCACTGAATCCCGGGCTTTTTGTTCCCTGCTGTGTTCCCTTAACCTATTCCCAGTTTCTCCAGGGAACAAATTGGGAGCCAAGTGATGAGACTTACAGTCAAAGCCATAGAACTCGCCCAACCCGCAGCCAAAGAGTATCTGCTGTCCGACGGCAACAAACTGTACCTTCGCGTTCACCCGAGGGGTAGTAAAAGTTGGCAATTCAATTACACAAATATCGAAGGAAAGCGAGTCAAGCTTACACTGGGAACCTTCCCCGAGACATCGCTCGCCAGTGCTCGCGTGCTTGCAGCAGAACAACGAGAGCACCTCGCAACGGGCAAAGACCCCCGCATCCAAAAACAGGAAGAACAGCAAGAGGCTCAACGCCAGGCGCTGGCCACCTTCGAGCAAGTCGCCCGAGAGTGGCACGCGCACGCAAAGAAGGTACATGAATGGAGCGAGGACTACAGCCAGAAGATCCTCCGACAACTGGAACTGCATGCTTTCCCTAAACTCGGTCGTCACCCTATCGGCTCACTGAACCGACTGGACGTACTGCAGTGCCTGGAAGCCATTTCTCTTGCCGGCACCCGGGAAACCGCCATCCGGTTACGAGAAAGCTTGCAACGGGTCTTCGCCCGGGCCGTCACGCTTGGACTCTTAGAACCGGGCCAGAATTACATGGCAAAAGGTGTGGCAGATTTCAAACTGCGCAGCCCGATAGTGAAGCACTACGCCACCATTCTGGAACCCGCCAAGATTGGCCAACTGATGCGTGACATCCGCGGATACACAGGGCATTACATCGTCTGCTGCGCCCTGCGAATCATGCCTTACGTGTTTCAACGCCCCGGACAGATTCGCATGATGGAATGGGAACAGCTCGATCTTGATGCCGGCGTCTGGATTTGCCCACCCCGCATGATGAAGATGCGAGAAGCTCACAAGAACAGTGGGCAAGCAGCCTCACACGTGGTTCCCTTACCTACGCAAGTCATTGACATCCTTCATCAGCTCCACACGGTCACAGGGCCAGTCGGCCCCGTGTTCAAAAGCGTGTCGCGTCGGCGAGGCAAAAACGGCTACTCACGCTATATTTCGAACAACACCATGAACAGCGCTTTGCGGGCCTTGGGCTATGACACCCAAACCGACATTACCGGCCATGGCTTCCGAGCAATGGCACGAACGCTTATTCGTGAACGGCTGGGATGGGACAGAGAAATGATCGAGAAGCACCTGGCTCACGTCTCAGACGAAGAACTGGGTGAAGCCTACGACAGAACCCGCTTCATCGAACAACGCCATGAAATGGCGCAGGCATGGGCCGACTATCTGGATCAGTTGGCTGACAGGAAGATTCCCGTCACCGATGATTCTGCACGTTCAGTTACGCCGAATCCCTTCAACTCCCATATATCCAATCAAGCGCGCATCCTTCAATAGCGCACATGCCGTACTTTGGCACCCTGGGAACTCGTCACGGTCGCGCAGGACTCCATCAGTTTGAAACCTGCTGGGTTCTGCGCCCAGTCCTCCAGATCTGAGCGGCGCCAGCCTTTTGCTGCTCCGCCCAGTGAAACGGGCGCAGGAAAACTACCATCAGCGATGCGCCGATACAGGGTGGATCGACTCAGCGCCGTCATCCGCAGCACATCCCGCATGCGATAGAACATAGGAATTGTGCTGTCGGTTTCACCGTGCGATTGCGTCGAAGGATATCCAGTATGAAGCATCTGACTCTCCTGATGTGTCGGTTAGTGCCAGAATGCCTCAGGACTGTCCACCCGTACACTTGCTGCAGCGCACTCGGGCGCAGTAGATGCTATGTCCTCTCTCGCAGTATGAGCTTGACGATGCACACCAGTGTGCAGATTGGCACGTCGGGAAGGCGTCGTGAACGCCACAACGATGCTCCTTTGCGGTATCGCCATCAATGCCTTGGTGGGCGCCATGATTGGTTTGATGACTTATATGGCTACGGATGACCAGCTCAGAAATCTGACATTCTGGAGCCTTGGAAGTCTTACGGGTGCAGTCTGGCCAGCAGTGTTTGTCATGGTAACGGTCGTCGGGGTGCTCATCATCGTCGGCATGTTTCTCTCACAGTTGCTTAACGCTCTATTACTGGGAGAATCGCAAGCCTTCCATCTTGGTGTTCCGGTTGAGCAACTGAAGCGTGGGATCGTAGGGCTAACGGCAGCGGCAGCGGGCTCTGCCGTTGCATTCACCGGAATGATAGGTTTCATCGGCCTTGTCGCCCCTCACCTGGCGCGGTTACTGGTCGGCCCCGACCACCGTTACGTGCTTCCGCTATCTGGAATACTGGGAGCGATACTCCTGGTATCGGGCGACCTGCTGGCACGCACACTGATCAGACCCTCAGAACTGCCCTTGGGGATTCTCACTGCGTTGCTCGGAGCACCATTCTTTCTGTGGCTCTTGCGTAACAACAAAAGCCTATGAAAAACCTAATATTTCCTAATGCCGTACTCGACTCGGACAGTGGATTGGTCCACAGCGAGACAGCCCATCGCTCATCCCTGCTTGAGGTTAAGCGCCTCAGCGTTGAAAGGAGCAGTAAGCGTCTGCTGCACGACTTGCAGTTTCAAGTCAGATCAGGGGAATTTGTTGCTGTAATAGGCGCAAACGGGGCGGGAAAGTCCACATTGGTGCGCGCTGTCACGGGCGAATGGGATGCTTCGGGAGAAATCCGGCTTTTTGGGTGCAGCCTTGGGGTCTGGACAAGAAAGAAACTGGCCACGCGCATGGCGGTCATGTCTCAGAAAACCCATCTGGACTTCGCCTTCACTGCAAGGCAAGTGGTTGAAATGGGCCGGCTGCCCCACACTCAGTTTTCCGCTACACATAACTCAAAAATGGCTCTCAACGTTCTGAAAGAACTTGCGCTGACAGGGTATGCGGATCGCACCCTGACCTCACTTTCCGGCGCAGAAGCGCAAAAGGGGCACTTTGCGCGCGCGATGACCCAGTTGAGCGGCGTCGCTGAATCCACTTTGCTTATTCTGGACGAACCTACCGCAGCGCTTGACCTTGCTCAGCAGAAAATCATTCTCGACGCAGCAGCTCAATCTCGCAATACGAGTAATGCCGTGCTCGCGGTTCTGCACGACCTCAACCAAGTCGCTCTTTACGCCGACCGCGTATTGGTGCTGAAAAATGGAAAAATCATCTGCGACGCTCCCACACCGCAGGCGCTCACAGCATCAGTTCTTAGTGACGCGTACGGGGTCGAAATCAGAGTTGAAATCATGGGCGACGGCAGAAGAATCATTCTAGTGGCTTGAGTCTTTGTCTGCGAAGCAGGAACGCACCAAGCCCTTATCTTTTCTCAACTTTTTTCTCTAAAAAGTCTGTTCTGTAATATACTCAGCCGCATGTCCGCCCCCCGAACAAGCTCACTTCTGCGAGGAATAGGCGTTTGGCAAGTCATAGCTTGCCTGACAGTTCTTTGCTTTCTGAGTCGGGCTGCCATCCCTGTCGGCTATATGCCAGAAACGTCAGCGAAGGGCGACGGCAAGTTTTCTATCACCCTCTGCTTGCCTGGTGGCGGTACCAATACTATCCTGATGGATTTGACCGCTGGCGTCGATCACCCCTCTTCCTCTGACCACTTTAATACCCAAGACTGTCCTTACGGCATCGTCATAACAAAATCGATGATGCCTGCCGAAGATGCACCTGCTCTGGTCGGGTTCGTCACCCATCGCCCTACCCCATCCGCAAAACGCAATCAGGCACTCCCCCCGTTGCCTGCATTGGGCCCCCCTCTCGGCTCTCGCGCCCCCCCTGCAAACCTCGGCTGATATTTCGAACGAGTGATCGTCTTTGACATTCACTTTTTGACGATATTCCGAGGTTTTTTCATGCCTGTTACTTACATACGACCTCACGCGGTCGCCACGCTGAATGCGCTCGGGTTCGCACGCTTCTCGCACGTCTCGACTCAAACTCCAGACGGTTCACATACGGAATAGTGCTGGCTCCCAAGAGGTAGACCAGAACACTGCTGATGCGGTATTGCATCAGCCATAAGTAAGGCGTTAAGCCAACGATGGGGAATGCGATGTCTATTTCATTAAAGCGACGTCATCTGCTCACAGCGATGACCGCCTTCAGCTTTGCTCTTTACGGATGCTCGCGCTCTGATGAACTGGAGAATATCCGCGGAATCGACATGAGCGGAGCTGATATCGGTCATGACTTCCTGCTAACAGGAACTGACGGCAAACAACACGCACTCGCGGACTTCAAAGGGCAAGCCGTGTTGATCTTCTTCGGGTTTACACAATGCCCTGACGTATGTCCCACAGCATTGTTCCGGGCAGCCGAAGTCAAGAAGATGCTTGGGGATGACGGCGACCAATTACAGGTCTTGTTCGTCACCGTAGACCCAGAACGTGACACCCCAGAGGTCCTGCAAGCCTACGTGTCTGCCTTTGATCCGAGTTTCCTAGGGCTATACGGTGATCTTGCACAAACCAGGAAAACGGCGAGTGACTTCAAGGTGTACTACGAGAAAGTTCCCACCGGATCGTCCTACACCATGGACCATACCGCCATCACTTATGTGTATGACAAGGACGGACAACTACGCGTTGCCCTTCGCCATACCCAATCTGTTGAAGACTACGCCGCAGACATCCGCCAAGTTTTATCCCTTTAATCAACCACGTACCACGGAGACCACTATGTCTACCAAAGTAAACCTGCCTGTATGGGCGCTAACCGCAGCATGCGGACTATTTTCTATTACCGGTGCCCACGCTCAAGTGAGCGTTGATCAGCCCTGGGTTCGCGCCACGGTTCCCGGACAGCAAGCAACAGGCGGTTTCATGTTGCTTAGCTCTCCGACGGATACCGCTCTGATAGAAGCAGACTCCCCCATTTCTAAGCATGTCGAAACTCACGAAATGGTCATGCAGGATAACGTGATGAGGATGCGCCAGATCCCCAAAATTGACCTTCCAGCCGGCCAGACCGTTGAGCTCAAGCCTGGTAGTTATCACATCATGTTCATAAACCTGAAGGCTCAAGTCCAAGAAGGCAGCGACATACCGATGACATTGACATTTGAAGACGTAAACGGCGTGCGCCAAACGATAAGCATAACAGCCCCCGCTCGGCCCTTGGCGAGCGCCCCGCACAGCAACCATCACCAGAAACACTGATAGGACCCACGATGAAGCACTCAATAAATTGGCTGGTGGTGGCATTCGCCGCCACTCTCTCCATGTCCGTATACGCTCATTCGGACCACGGCCATCACGGCCATCACCATCATCACGAGCAGAAAATTTCCGGGGATGCATCAACAGCCCCACCCCCTGATGGAGTGACTGTCGACAACTGCTGGATTCGCCTGCTACCCAATCGCCTGCCTTCAGCAGCTTATTTTGTGATGAACAACAGCGGCCATGCTGACGCCGCACTCGTAGGCGCCGAAGCCACAAACTTCGGGAAGGTGATGTTGCATACGCACCAGACCATCAACGGCATGGCAACAATGGTTCATGCGGATAAGGTGATAGTGCCTGTCGGTGGCAGCTTCGAGTTCGCGCCTGGTGGCCACCACGTGATGCTGGAGCAGCCCAAAGCGACACTCAACATAGGCCACACATCGCCCATCACGTTTTGGTTCGAAGATTCAAGTGCAATCACCACTGACTGCGAGATCCGTTCTCCAGCCAGTTTGAATTGAATCCTTTGTTCTTGAACGCTGCGGATGATGTTCACTCGCTCCATCCTTAAACACACCACACGCCGCCGTGCCATCGCAGTTTGGCTCATGGCGCTGCTGATGATGTTCTCTATTCTGGCCCCAACCATAACGAAGGCACTTCCTTCGAATGGCACCGGTCCTGGGACATGGGTCGAGGTATGCACGGCAAGTGGCACCAAGTGGGTGCTCATCATGGCATCTGATATGCCGGAAGACGGGCCAACCGGCGCACACGGTGCTGATCACTGCCCTTTCTGTTTACCCCAGTTCCAGTTCTACACTGGTTCCGACCTGGGTATGTCGGTACCCATATTCCCACCCAGATACGAAGATGCATCCAGGCGGCTGACGTCTGAACCTTTGTTGCAAACTACGCAATGGCGGCCTGATCTGAGCCGGGCTCCTCCGCCCACCTTGCTCTAAACCTTCCCGTTACTCATACCCGAGTGCGCACGAATGACCTATGCGCAGCTGCGCCCGTGCGCGCTGCTTCTTTAGAATCGTATTCCCATCAGGAAAATCATGTTTGAACTCCATCGCCACAATCAGAAAATTGTTCCATTCGCTGTCGGTGTATTGCTCCTTGCGGCGACTTCGCCTTCGCGATCAGAAATGTTGGACCTCGCAAAGAGCAAGGCTTGTATGGCTTGTCACACCGTAGAAACGAAGGTCGTTGGACCCGCATACAAAGATATCGCTGCCAAAGAGGCTGGTATTCCCGGCGCAGCCGAAAAACTAGCCAAGAGCATACGTCAGGGTAGCTCTGGCGTTTGGGGGGTCGTTCCAATGCCGCCAAATGCAGCCGTGTCAGAGGCTGAGGCTAAGAAACTGGCTGACTGGATATTGTCACTTAAGTAGTTCCGACACTTTGAAAAGGGGGCCGCGCACTAACAATCTGCATCATTGTGACCGCCCCTGTCTGTCGTTTGGCTCAGCCGGCTCCAGTAGTCTCCATACCAACAGACTCCTTCTGACGCTCCGATTGCAGCTAGGGCAACCCACTGGAAATAGTTTTCCCAGTTTACTGGTCTTCTCAGGAAACAAAACGCCCTGTTTTCTGGAATCATCGCCTAGGCCATACCGAAGCTGGCATGTGCCAAAGTTCGCACGGATACATCAATGGTGAGCGAGCTGTAGATGACTAGGTGGGGAACAAGCCTCAATTGAACGGACCATTAGCCTGAATAGTGTCGCGTCGTCGCTTAAATCCCCGGTCCCCCGCCATGAACTTCTCCAGCATATGCGGAATCAGTGTCACGGCATCCACGGCCTCCCCATGCGTCTGCGCATGCTGCGCGGCGTAGCGCTCCAGCTCCGCTTTCAGGCTGGCCGGGCAGGCAAAGGTCAGCTTGACGGTTTCGGTCTTGGGCAGTGGCCCAAGCCGTAGTTTTCTGGTGGTGGTCATTGTGACGCTCCCTTGTTGAAGAACAATGGCTGGTACGGACGCAGCACTAGATCTTTATTAACGATGATCCGCACCGGCAAACCTGGGCGGCTGGTCAGGGTGGGCTGGATATTCATGTTGCGGCGGGTCATTTCCTGGCCGACCTGATTGATGCTGTCCTGGGCGCTGTCGCGTCCCGCGATGATGATGCGGTCGCCGTCCTGACGGTTTTCCGGGGCGGCCAGCTCGGCGCCAACGCCCAGCAGCGTTGTCAGCACGGCACCGCCAACGATGCGTCCCCAATACCAGTCCACGTCATCTTCCAGGCCAGCATATCCCGCCGGGTCGGTGCCGATCAGGTTATCCAGTGTGAGCGAGGACGTATCAGGCAGGATGACCCGATGCCACACGACCTGTACCCGGCTTTGGCCGTAGCTCACCTGGCTGTTGTAGCGACCCAAGATGCGCGAGCCTTGCGGAATCAACAGATACTTGCCGGTCGCGGAGTCATAGACGGGTTCTGTCACAGTGCCGATGACATCGCCCGGAAGATCGGATTTGATGCCTGTCACCAATGCGGCTGCGATCACCGTACCGGCCATGACCTGATACGGTGAGGCGGGCATTTGCAGATTCCCAGAATTACGGGTTTCCGCAGAGCCGGATTGCAGGAGCGCCTCTTTCTGGTCTTGCTGGTTTTGTGCAGCAGTGGGATCGGAGGATTGTGCTGCCGTAGAGGCTGGGCCTGCGGCCAGCGGATCAAAGGCAGCCAACGTACTATCCATGCCGGGAGCCACAGGCATAGCCTGTGCAGTCGCCGCCGCAGGTTGTCCAGACTGTCCTTGGCCGGTGCGGAAGAACACCGACGAAGCCGCAGCGGCTTCAGCTTCTTTGCGCCGTGCTTCCCGTTCAGCAGCTTCGGCATCAACGCCCGGCGGCGCGTAAGTGGCGACCGCCGGCTGCTGGCTATTCACAATGGCCGGCCCCAAGTCGCCGGGTAGCGGCGGGCCAAGTTCCGGCACATCGGATGGCACTTCTGGTGTCAGCAACATGGAGTAGTCCGCAGGCAAGGCATCAAGCCCTTCAGACTTCGATACCCTGTCCACGTTGTAAAGCTCCGTCTGTGTACCTGCACCTCGCCGCTGGGGTTGCAGTGACCAGATCGTGGCGCCCAGCACCGCCACCGACAGCCCGCCCACCAGCAGGGCCAAGGTGCGCCGGTTCAATCGCGTCACAGGCCGGGGCTGGGCGCGCAGCGCCACTGCTTCAGGTGCCACTTTATCGGCCGCTTGTGGCGTGGCTGGGTCGGGTGCGCGTTCCTCACTCATGTTCAGTTCCTCCGCGTCCCATCAGTGCGCTCAATGCGCACCACGTCACCCCGATCACCGCCCAGCCGCAGTTCAGCCGCCCCAAATAGCCGATCCACGATGTAGTACGGCGAGCGGAAGCGGTAATTAACCAGTTGGCCGTCGCCTTCAACGCCGATCACAAAGAGCGGTGGCAACTCCCCTTGCGCGATGCCTGCGGGAAACTGGATATAGACCTTCTGCTCATCGTCAAAAGCGCGCAGCGGCTTCCACGGGGGGTTGCTGCCGCTGACGGCATAGCGGAAACGCAGATGTTCCAGCGCCAGCCCACTATCGACGGGCGCACCGGCGTGTGCCGCTTGATTCTGACGCTGCAAGGCCAGCATCCGATCCTTTGGATACTCCCAGGACACGGATGCCATCCATGTCTTTTCGGTGGCAGTCAGTTCCAGCAGATAGGTGCGACGACTGGTGGTGATGACGAGATTCGTTTTCAGGCCAGAGCGGATAGGTTTAACCAGCACGTTCACGCGCAAGTCCGCACCGCTGCCGCTGGAGGTGTCGCCCACTATCCAGCGCACGGTGTCGCCAGCGGCGACCGTCACCAACTCCTCGCCTGGTTGCAGCGCAATCACCGTCACGCGGCCCACACCGGTATAGACCTGATAGAGCGCGCCGTCGCTATAGGGCCAGACCTGGATGGCATTGACGTATCCTTCACGGGTGGGCGCAACCCGTGCTTCGGCATTGGCACGGGACACCCGCACGGTTTCATCCGCGGGTTCGGGCGGGGGCTTGCCACCCTCCGTACCGGGCAAGGGTTTCAATTGCGCTGGCAGCGCCAAAAGTTCAGGCACAGCGATCACTTCGACCGGGCTGGGCGGCTCGGGCAGCAGTTCGGCCTGTACCGCCTCATCGAGCGAGATGGCCGGTGGCGGCTTGCCCTGTGTGGCGCAGCCCGCCAGGGTAAGCAGGGCCAACGGAAAAGCGTAAAAGCGCAAAGACTGCATCATCGCTGTGCTCCTTCGGAGGAATCAAGTTCACGGCTCCACGACAGGCCATTGACGTAAAGCCCCAGGGGGTTTTTGCGCAAACGCGCTTCGGTGCGCGGCGGCTGATGCACGATGGACACCACCGCTGCCCAACGCTCCAGACCTGCGGATGCGCCATTGACGTAGCGGCGTTCTGTCCAGCGCACGTTGAAGGACATGTCGCTCGCCCGCACGACACTCGTGATCTGTACCGTCACAGATTCTTTGCCGATGCGTGTAAAGGGATCATTCACCCGTGCGTAGTCATTCAGCACAGCGGCCCCCTTGTCCGTGGTGTAGTCGTAGGCATCCAGCCAGTTCTGGCGCACCACGATGGGGTCGATGGAGAGCGAGCGCACCAACGTGATGAAGCGGGCGATATGGTGGGCGGTTTGTGCATCGTTGGGCCGGTACGGCGAAGCCGCCTCCCCCACCGCCCTCACTTGGCCGGCGTTATCCACCTCCACGACATAGGGCGTGACGATGGACTGCATTGAGCGCCACACCAGGCCCCCGGCCATGAGCAGCGCCAGCAGCAGGCAGCCAAAGGCCATCAGCCGCCAGTTCCTGGCCTGCACCCGCGCCGAGCCGATACGGTCGTCCCAGACCTGGGCGGCGGATTGGTAAGGTGTGGCGGGTTGCGGAGATTCGGCATAACGCACCAGCGGTCGTTTGAAACGCATGAGGGTTCCCCTTATGAATCGGAATCACGCAGGCTTGGGCCTTGGCCCGCGCCGCCGCCATCCCCACCGCGCAGCGCGTGGGCAGTGGTCGTGGCGGCTTGCGTCAGTTGTTGTCGGCGGTGCAGACGCTTAGCCCATGCCGGTTGGGCAGTGGAACCGGCTGTCTCGGCGGACGCTCCACCGGAGGCGCCTGCCCCGGCACTAGAAGCAGGGCTTGCCCCCGCCGCGCCTTTAAGGCCACCACTCGCCGCTGCACCTGTCTGAAAAGCAGACCGGATGCTGCCCGCGCTCGAACCGATGGATCGAGCCGCGCCGGAAGCCATGCGGGCGGCGCCCGGAACCATGCGCGCGCCTGCCGCCACAGCAGCCCCCACTCCCGTGGCGGCTGCACCGATGGCAACAGCAGTTCCAACCGCACCCACGGCGGCACCGGCCATGGAGCCGGCGCCCAACTGCGGTCCGCCGGAAACGAGTCCTGTAGCGATGCCCGGCCCGAAGATCCCCAGCGCCAGCAAAGAGAGCGACGCCAGCATAATGACCAGCGCATAGTCGACAGACGGCTCATCGGGCTGTATCTGGAACTCAGAAAACAAGCCGCTACCAATGCCGACGATCACAGCCAGCACCAACACTTTGACGCCGGAGGACACCACATTGCCCAGTACCTTCTCGGCAAGGAATGAGGTCTTGTTCCAGAGAGCAAAAGGCACCAGAACAAAGCCGGCAAGCGTAGTCAGCTTGAACTCGATCAAGGTCACGAAAAGCTGAATCGCCAGCACGAAGAAACTCAGCACGACCACCATCCAGGCGAGGAACATCACCACGATGGGGTCGATATTGGTGAACACCTCGGGAAAGCCCGCCATGTCGCCGATCTGTTCCAGAATGGGCGCGGCGGCATCAATACCAGTCTTCGCCAGCCGTCCGGGCTGCAAGAAGTTGCCCATCGTGATTGACGAGCCTGACGCGATCAGGCCCAGCCCAGCGAAAGAGCGGAACAGGATGCCAGCCAACACGTTGAAGTTGCCGATGATGTAGGCAAATGCCCCAACATAAAGCACCTTGCGCAGCAGCTTGGCGATCACATCGTCGCCCTGACCACTGGCATGATTCATCGCCCAGAACAGGCCGGCCAGTGTCATGTCGATCACGATGAGCGTAGCGGTCAGAAACGCCACATCACCTTGCAGCAACCCGAACCCCGAGTCGATGTACTGCGCAAAGGTAGCGAGAAAACGGTCGATCACCGCCACGTCATTCATGGCTCAAGCGCTCCGATCAGTTGCCGTAGAAATTCACGGCTTGCGGCGTATACGGCGTGCCGCTACCCTGAAAGCGCTGGCGCACTTCACGGGCGCGCTCGGTGGCCGCTGCCTGGCGTGCCAGCTCCAATGAAGCGGCGCGGTCCTGGGTGATCTGAAGCTGTTGCGCCTGGATGCCCTGCTTGGCCTGCAAGGCCAGAAGCTGGTTGGTCGCTTGCATAGCCTGCAACGCGCCTTGCGCCGACTGGCTTTGATTCACCAGATCGGCCAGCGTACTTTCATCATCGCGCAGGTTCTGCGAGGCTTGTGCCTGCACCCGCATCGCGGTATGCAGGCCATCCAACGTATTCTTCCAGCGTTCACGGGCATCCTGAGCCATGCTGTCGCCGCTCACGGTGGCGGCATACTGGTCGGGATACAGGCGCGCAAACTCCTGATCCATGTTCGCCACCTCGTAACTGAGCCCTTGCGCCTCACCGATCAGGCGTTCGGTCGCGGCCAGCGTGGTGCGCAGACGGTTGACGACATTAAAATCCAGGCTCGCCAGATTGCGGGCCTGATTCATCAACATCTGGGCCTCGTTCTGAAGCTGGTTGATCTGGTTGTTGATCTGCTGCAGTGTACGAACGGCGGTCAGCGTGTTCTGCGTATAGTTGGATGGGTCAAAGACCGTTTTCCAGGCCCAAGCGGGCGAAGCGGTGAGTAATGACGCCGAAAGAACGGCAGCAAGCGATACAGATAGCATGCGAGTTTTCATGGCAGATTCTCCTGTAGGTGGGAAGGAACGGCAGTGACTGAAGGTGCGAAGCCGGGAAACTCGGGCAGCAGGTCGGCGGCCCAATCCAGGCCGCGATGGCGCAACCAGGCATCCGCAAAGCCGGGGACGCCGGCACCCAACAGGATGCGGTCGATGTCGCGCTGATCTTGCGGGGTGGAGGCGCCCGCAAAAGCCAGCGTGGCCGGTCCGAGATCAAGATCGAACAGACGGTTGCCCAGACGCGACTGATAGTAGTAATCGCGCTTGGGTTGAGCTGTTGTGACAATCTCGATCTGTCGGCTGTTCAGGCCGAAGCCTTCATAGATTGTTCGAATCTGCGGCTCGGTCGCCTGCGGGTTGGGCAGGAAAATGCGGCTCGCGCAGCTTTCGATAATCGCGGGCGCAATGCTCGAATCCTTGATGTCGGCCAGTGACTGCGTGGCAAAGATCACCGAGACATTTTTCTTACGCAGGGTCTTCAACCACTGACGGATGCGGGCGGCGAATGACGGTTCATCCAGGAACAACCACGCCTCATCCAGAATCAGGAGCGTGGGCGCACCATCAAAGCGTTCATCGAAGCGGGCGAACAGATAGCGCAGCACCGCCTGCACGGCGGCGGGGCTGTGCATCAGCTCTTCCATCTCGAAGCCCTGCACGTCAGCCATGCCCAGCCGATCATGGTCGGCGTCCAGCAACTTGCCGTGCGCACCGCCCAGCACATAGGGCGCAAGCGCCTGGCGCAGCGTGTTCGATTGCAGCAGTACGGAAAAGCCCGTCAACGTTCGCTGCTCCACCGGCGCACCCGCCAGGCTCCCCAGCGCCGACCAGATGGCAGCCTTGTCATCGGGACTGACGGCCATGCCTTCGTGCAACAAACGCCCTTCGATCCATTCAGCCGCCCAGGTGCGATAACCTTCGTGGTCGATGCGCGCCAACGGCTGAAAGGCGATCTCGCCATCATTGCCAAGGTCATAGTGCTCGCCCGCCAGACCCAAAATGGTGGCGCGCATCGAGCGGCCCATGTCAAAAGCGAAGATGCGTGAACCGGGATACCGGCGAAATTGCTTGGCCAGGACGGCCAGCAATACCGACTTGCCCATGCCAGTCGGCCCGGCAACCAGGGTATGGCCCACATCGCCAATATGCGTCACCAGCCGGAATGGCGTCGCGCCTTCGGTGCGCGTGACAATGAGCGGCGGCCCATCCAGATGCTCGTTCTTCTGTGGCCCGGCCCACACCGCCGACACTGGCATCATATGGGCCAGATTCAATGTAGACACAATGGGTTGCCGCACGTTGGCGTAGGCATTGCCTGGAATGGACGACAACCAGGCATCCACGGCGTTCAGCGTCTCAGGAATGGTCACAAAGCCCCGGCCCTGAATGACTCGCTCAATCATGCGCAGCTTTTCATCTGCCACGGCGGGGTCTGTGTCCAGCACCGTCACGGTGGTGGTGACATACCCAAAGGCGACTTGGTCGCTGCCCAACTCCTGCAGAGCGGCATCCGCATCGGCGGCCTTGTTGCTGGCATCGGTATCGACCAGCGGTGACTCCTGCTGGAAAATCGTTTCCCGGAGCAGCGCCACAACATTCTTGCGCTTAGCGAACCATTGACGGCGCAGGCGGCGCAGTTCCTTTTCCGCCTCGGCTTTGTCCATGCAGATAAAGCGCGTACTCCAGCGATAGGCAAAGCCAAGCCGGTTCAGGTCATCCAGAATGCCCGGCCAGGTGGAAGTCGGGAAGCCTCGCACCGATACCACCCGCAGATGCGCATCGCCCAGCGTCGGCGCCAGCCCACCCACCAACGCGGAGTCAGTCAGTAGTGCATCAAGGTGAAACGGAACTTCCGGTACAGCAATGCTGTAACGCCGAGTCGAAATGGTGGAATGCAGGTAGGTCAGCGTCTGGTTGTCATCCAGCCAGGAGATTTCCGGCATCACGCCATCGAGCAGATCGAAGACGCGATCCGTTTCCGCTACGAAGGCAGCCAGCCGTTCGCGCCAGTCCACCCCTTCGGCGGGACGATTCTCATAGAGCATTCCCGCAGCGCGGGCGCGGGATTCCTCGGGCGGGAGAAACACGAGTGTCAGGTGATAGGCACTCTCGAAGTGATGCCCGGCCTCTTCGAAGGCGGCACGGCGCTCCTGATCGACCAGCCAGGACAGGCTTTCAGGAAAGTCAGAATGGGGATAGTCTGCCGCCGGGCGGCGCTCGGCCTCGATGAAAAGCGCCCAGCCCGACCCCAAACGGCGCAGCGCATTGTTCAGGCGCGCCGCTGTGGCAATCAGTTCACCTTGTGTAGCGCTATCCAGATCCGGCCCGCGAAAGCGTGCCGTGCGCTGAAACGATCCATCCTTGTTCAGCACCACACCGGGCGCGATCAATCCGGCCCAGGGCAGCCAGTCGGCCAACAATGCGGGACGCTGGCGATATTCGGCAAGGTTCAGCATGGCATCATCTCCTCACACGTCCAACAGCGTTTTATGTTTGATGTGACGGGCAAAAACCTGCATGAACTGCGGGTCAACACGCGCGCCCCATACCGCCAGAGAATGCCCAACGATCCACAACACCACACCTGGAATCCATAGTTGCAGGCCCAGCCCCACGGCAGCGGCTAGCGTGCCGTTGGCAATCGCCACGGTACGCGGCGCGCCGCCCATCAAAATCGGTTCAGTCAGCGAACGATGCAGCGGCACCTCAAACCCAGCGGCGAAGCTGGGAGCGCCTTCGATGTCAGTATTCATACGACGGCCCCGCCGGAGAATGAAAAGAACGACAAAAAGAACGACGATGCGGCAAACGCGATGGACAGGCCGAAGACGATTTGAATCAGCTTGCGAAAGCCGCCGCTGGTGTCACCAAAGGCGAGTGCCAGACCCGTGGCGATAATGATGATGACGGCCACGATGCGCGCCACCGGCCCCTGTATGGACTCCAGAATGGATTGCAGTGGCCCCTCCCAGGGCATGGAGGAACCGGCGGCCTGCGCGGCACCGGCCGCCAACATCAGCAGTGCAGCCAGCAGCAGCCCTTGCACCACAGGGTGGGCAAGGCGATGCCGCCATGTCACAGTAACAAGGGGAACAACGCATATACGGAAGGCATTAACAGATGTCATAACGAGTCTCCAGGCAGATCAGAGGAAGGAAAAGAAGCAGGCGATGGCTCGGACAATGGCGTTTCCAGCGCATCAACCAGTTGGTAGCCGGTGCCGTCAAAGCCCGCCACGCGGGCAATACTTTCGATACGGCGCTTGCGTCCGCGACCGGCGATGTAGATGACGACGTTGACCGCCTCGGCGATCAAGGCGCGCGGCGGGTTCACCGCCACTTCCAGAATCAGTTGTTCCAGGCGCAACAAGGCCCCTACGGCAGAGCCCGCGTGGATGGTGGCAATACCGCCAGGGTGGCCCGTACCCCAGACCTTGATGAGATCCAGCGCTTCACCGCCACGCACTTCACCGACCACCACACGGTCGGGCCGCAGCCGCATCGTGGCGCGCACGAGTTCCTGCATCGTGACCACACCCATGCGGGTGCGCAGCGGCACATGATCGTTCGCCGCGCATTGCAACTCCACCGTGTCTTCCAGTACCAGCACGCGGTCGCCCGTGGCGGCGATTTCGGCCAACAAGGCATTGGCAAGTGTGGTCTTGCCGGTACTGGTACCGCCCGCAATCAGGATGTTCTGCCGCCCACGGACGGCTTTCACCAGAAAGTCGGCTTGCGCCGTGCTCATCATGCCGTCGGCGATGTAACGGTCCAGCGGAATCACACCCACAGCACGCTTGCGCAGCGCGAAGGCCGGACCGGGCGCTGCAGGGGGCAAGATGCCCTCGAAGCGTTCGCCGGTTTCGGGCAGTTCGGCGGTCAGAAGCGGCTGGCCGCGATGCACTTCCGCGCCGACATGGGCGGCGATCAGGCGGATAATGCGCTCGCCATCCGCTTCAGACAGTTCCAGGCCCAGCGGTGCCCGACCGGTGGAGAGACGATCCACCCAGAGCGAGCGGTCGGGGTTGAGCATGATTTCTACTACGTCGGGATCTTCCAGCGCTTCGGCGATCACCGGCCCCATCGCGGTGCGCAGCATCTGAATGCGGCGATCCAGCGCGACGGCAATTGAGGATTTGGGAACTGCACTCATGAGACACCCTCCTGCCGCTCGAACGCGGGCGCTGTGTCATCCAGGCGCACCGGCTCGGGATGCAGTTCCTCCACCACGTCGCGCACCAGGCTGCGACCGCGTAGCAGGTGGCGGCCCAGCTGTTCGACAAATTGCTCAAAACGCGCCTTACCTTGAGCACGGGCGGCATCCTGATGGGCTTCGGGAACCGGCGTGCTGACGGTCAAGTAGTAACGCACGAACAGCGCCAGTGTTTCGATCTGGATGTTTTGGTCACGCTCCAGCCGCTCAAACTGGCGAGATAACCGATCCAGCCGCTTGGCCATCGCCGCTTCGCGTTGGTCGCCGGCATCGGGCGAAAGCCAGGACGCCAGCGCCGCCGCCACGATGGATGACTTGGATACGCCTTTCTTGGCGGCCAGTTCATCCAGGCGCTTCGCGTGTTCGGGATGAATGAAAAGATTCAAGCGATATCGGCTCATAACTGGATTCCGTCATCAGGGTCGAGGGAGGCCAGACGCGCCACGCGCTGCATGGCCGGGTCTAGCTGGCTGGGCAGCATGGGCGGCAGGTCATCGTCATCCAGCAGCGACAAATCGCTGGCCGCATACTCGGGTTCGGGGCGGTAGGCGACGGTGTCGGCAAGTTCAGGCTGGCGACGCGGGCCGCCGTCATCGGCAGCGCCCGATACCTCATCGCTATCCATAGGGTCTGGCCTAACGGGGGCCGCTGGAATCGCCAACTCGCTCCAATCGTCAGGCCGCGCCGGTGGCGCATCGGCATAGCGCCCGGTTTCGAGCGCAGGCGGCGGCAACACACGCCGCGAGAAATTGGCATCGGCGTAATAGCGCAGTTTCTTCGCCTTGATCGGCGCCACGCTGGACACCATCACCACGGCTTCATCCGGTGGAAGCTGCATCACTTCGCCGGGGGTCAGCAGTGGCCGCGCCGTTTCCTGGCGCGACACCATGAGGTGTCCCAGCCAGGGCGCAAGGCGATGGCCGGCATAGTTGCGCTGGGCGCGCAGCTCGGTAGCGGTTCCAAGGGTTTCGGAAATACGCTTGGCCGTACGTTCGTCATTGGTGGCGAAGGTCACACGGACATGGCAGTTATCCAGAATCGAATGGTTCTGTCCGTAGGCTTTGTCGATCTGATTGAGCGACTGCGAGATCAGAAAGCTACGAATGCCGTAGCCCGCCATGAAGGCCAACGCCGTCTCGAAGAAGTCCAGACGGCCCAGCGCGGGGAACTCATCAAGCATCAGCAGCAGCTTGTGGCGACGCTCAATGCCATCGGAACCGTCGAGCGATTCCGTCAGCCGACGCCCGATCTGATTGAGAATCAAGCGGATCAGCGGTTTGGTTCGTGAAATATCCGAGGGCGGCACCACCAGATACAGCGATACCGGATGCTCAGACGCAATCAGGTCGGCGATACGCCAGTCGCAGCGCGAGGTGACTTCGGCCACCGTCGGGTCGCGGTATAGGCCGAGGAACGACATGGCTGTGGACAACACGCCGGAGCGTTCATTGTCCGACTTGTTCAGCACTTCGCGCGCAGCGGACGCCACCACGGGATGCGGCCTGCCTTCTTCCCCATCCGCACCAAGGTGGGCGGTCGTCATCATGCGATGCAACGTCAATTCGAATGGGCAGGCGGGGTCGGACAGAAAATTCGCCACGCCGCGCAAGGTCTTGTCCTCGCCCGCATAAAGCACATGCAGGATGGCGCCTACCAAAAGCGCGTGTGACGTCTTTTCCCAATGATTGCGCTTTTCCAACGCGCCTTCTGGATCAACCAGAATATCGGCGATGTTCTGCACGTCACGCACTTCGTGCTCGCCCCGGCGCACTTCCAGCAGCGGGTTGTAGCCGGCCGAGCGGCTGTCCGTAGGGTTGAACAGCAGGCAATGCGAGAAACGCGAACGCCAGCCCGCCGTGATTTGCCAGTTCTCGCCCTTAATGTCGTGGATGACGGCTGAAGCTGGCCAGGACAACAAAGTCGGCACCACTAGGCCCACGCCCTTGCCAGAGCGGGTGGGGGCAAAGGCCAAGACGTGTTCCGGCCCTTCGTGGCGCAGATATTGTTCGTCATGCAGACCAAGGAGGATGCCAGTGGCTTGGGTCAACCCGGCCTTACGAATGTCGCCACTATCGGCCCAGCGTGCCGAACCGTAGGTGGTGACCAACCGCGCCTGGCGCGAGCGCCAGATCGACATGCCGATGGCGACCACTACGGCGACCAGGCCGCTGCCACCGGCGATCATGCCACCGGTATTGAAGACCTGCGGCGCATAGGCATCGAAGAAGAACCACCATTCGAACAAGCGCCAAGGGTGATAAACCGGCGTGCCGTGGAAATCGAACCAGGGCGCACCCAGGCGTAGCTGATACCCCAGGGCGGCGGCTGTCCATTGTGTGGCGCCCCACACTCCGGCGATCACGATGCCGAATACGACGGCAATCTGCCCGAACAGCACGTTCGTCCCTTGCATGACCCTGTCTCCGACTTTTTCTGCTCTACATCCAATTCAAAAGCGGCACACGTATGTGCCTGCCTCATGAGAATCGGTGCTGGGCCAGTGCCGGTCAAAGACCGTTATCGAGACAATGCTGATGAAAAAAACATCAATTCATGGAGTGGCGCACACGAAGAAAACGCCGCAGGCGCGGGCGCGTTGCGGCGTGTCAGTAAGGAAAAACGGGATTCGTAGGGAAATATCGACGAATCAGAACTTGGGTGGCGTATCCGATGGGGTGTAAGGGACAGTGCCGTCACCGTAGAAGCGTTTGCGTGTGGCTTCGGCGACCCGGTCACACAGCACGTCGCCCAGGTTGGTGCGATCCGTTTTGCACTGCGAACGCAACGCTTTGAGCCGTTCAGGGTCGGCGGCCAGCTCCTCGACAGTAGCGATGTCGGGCTTTGGGGTGGGCGTTTCAGATGGGCCGCACCCGGCCAGCAGGCCCAACAAAATCGATAACAGCAATACTCGGTACATTACACCTCCGATGTATCAGGCTGGTGGGATTCGGTCAGGCCAACACCCGACCATTCCAAAGTTTCGGCCCGTTCGATGAATCTCTCCAATGTTTCGGACAGATATTCAGTGCGGTGCACCAAATAAGTCGTCAGCCTGATTTCCTCGCCAGCTAAAGGCCGCGCAACGACACCACGCTCTCCGCACACCAGCATATGCGAAGCTCCAGCCAGTCCCAGGGCGTAACCTGCGGCCACCAAGGTGACCATCATTTCGAATGACCCAACTCGCTCCAGTATCAATGGCTCGTCATTGGTTTGACGCAGCATCCGATCTATCTGCCGCGTAAAACCTTCACATATCGTCTGATGTCCAAGCACCAGCGGATAACGCAGCACTTCCTCCAAGGGTACATGGCGATGGGTCAACAGTGGATGACGCTCTGGCACCACAACGCGCAATGGATCATGCCAGACAGGCCGCGCCAATAGGCCATCGCCCACACTGCCCACCTGATTGAAGCCAACGTCATACAGATCATCGTGCAAACCCCGAAACTGGTCCGAGAACGGCATTTCAAACATGCGCACCTCGACTTCTGGCTCTTGTTCCCGGCATCGTGCCAACAAGGCCGGTAAGCAGGGAGACGGCAACGCATCAGACAAGGCGACGCGCAATTGCTGCTGATAACCATTAGCCACCGCCAAGGTGCTGTCCCTGGCCTGCTGTACCATCGGCAAAATCCGTCGGACATGACGCAAAAATTCATGTCCTGCGCGGGTCAGGCGAGTACTGCGCGTCGTGCGCACAAAGAGCTGCGCCCCAAGGTCTTCCTCCAGTTCCTTGATGGCCCGCGACAGCGGCGATTGCTCGATGTGCAATCGCTCAGCCGCACGGGCGAAATGTAACTCCTCAGCGACGGCCAAGAAGCATCTCAAGTGTCGAAATTCCATTGTCTGGTGCCTCCACTATGCAAATCACTCTATTAGATGAGTGTCAACAGACTCGCAGCACACCCTCACAGCTGAGCGACACGTACCGGCAAAGCCGCTCTTTTTCTCACTGCATAACCTCCTGCTAAGCGACCGACGCTTGTAGATCATCATCTCTGATCCATCTCTAGGCATTCATACGTCATTTCTTAATTGATATGTTATAACATAACAATAATTGATTTTGATGGGAAACACTACCTCCGAACACAACATGAACAGCCTACGCAACCTGACCGACAACCAGCGGCGAGTGCTGCAAGCGCTCTCTGAAGCCACGGGTCCACTGGGAGCCTATGCGCTACTTGAACGTCTGGACTTCAGCGGGCTGACGCAGGTCTACAGGGCGCTGGACAGGCTGATAGCGCTGGGTCTGGTACAGCGACTGGAAAGCCTGAACGCCTATGTGCCGTCTTCGGAACACGATGCATCGCACCCCACCGCCTTCGCGATTTGCGACCAGTGCGGCATATCGACCACTTGGTCGACGGTTCGCTGGCGCATTGCCTCCAACGCTTGACTCGCGGCCATGAATTCGAGTTTCGCCGCGCGGTGATCGAAATCCATGGCAAATGTTCCTCGTGCCGCGTCAACGGACTAGTGGCCGTCAACCTGCGCGCCTGAAAACCAGCAACCTTTCTTGACATGGATATCAACCAATGACCGCCCACACATCTTCATCCGATTCGCGCCTGCCAGTCACCGTACTCTCCGGTTTTCTTGGCGCCGGCAAAACCACCCTGCTCAACCACATTCTGAATAATCGGGAAGGACGGCGCGTGGCGGTGATCGTCAACGATATGTCGGAAGTCAACATCGACGCAGCGCTGGTTCGCGACGGCGGTGCCGAGCTGTCCCGCACCGACGAAAAGCTGGTGGAAATGAGCAACGGCTGTATCTGCTGCACCCTGCGCGAGGATCTGCTTTTAGAAGTCAATCGGCTGGCTCTGGAAGGACGCTTCGATCAGCTCGTTATCGAATCGACAGGAATTTCGGAACCCCTGCCGGTGGCGGAAACCTTTACCTTCGAGGGTGAGGATGGCCGCAGCCTGGGCGAGATGGCGCGTCTCGACACGATGGTCACCGTGGTCGACGCCTACAACTTTCTGCGCGACTACAGCTCCCACGACAGGCTGCAGGACCGGGGCGAGTTCCTGGGCGATGAAGACGAGCGCACGGTGGTCGACCTGCTGATTGAACAGATCGAATTTTGCGATGTTCTGGTGCTCAACAAGGTGGACCTCATCAATGCGCAAGAGCGCGAACGCTTGATGGCCATCCTGCACAAGCTCAATCCGAGGGCACGGGTCGAAGTCGCCGAGTTCGGCCGGGTTCCGCTGGAACGCGTCCTAGACACCGGTCTGTTCGACTTCCAGGAAGCTTCAAAAGCTCCGGGCTGGCTGCAAGAGCTGCGTGGCACCCATACCCCGGAAACGGAGGAGTACGGCATCCACAGCTTTGTGTACCGGGCGCGCCGCCCTTTTCATCCGCAGCGCTTCTATTCCTTCTTACAAAGTGAATGGCCCGGCGTCGTGCGCTCCAAAGGCTTCTACTGGCTGGCCAACCGCCCAACGCTTGCCGGCTCGTGGTCGCAAGCCGGTGCGATGGTTCGTCACGGCCCAGCCGGCTTATGGTGGGCGGCCGTGCCGCCCGAGCGCTGGCCCACGGATCCGGAAACAGTCGGGCTGATTCGCTCGAAATGGGATGAGCGCGTGGGAGATGCCCGCCAAGAACTTGTGCTGATCGGCATGGATATGGACGAAGGCGCTCTGCATGCCCGCTTCAATGATTGTCTGTTGACCGACGCGGAAATGACCCTGGGCCCAGATGCCTGGCAACAATGGTCCATGCCCTTTTCTGGCTGGCCCGAACGTCAACCCGCCATCTAAATGGTTTTATAAGCATGATAGCGCCGCCCGACACCTCGCTTGAACAGAACGCCATCCAGACCGAACTGGTCGAGGTCTTCGCCTGCATGCCGGATTGGCCGCAGCGCTACCAGTACCTGATCGACCTGGGCAGAACCGTGCAGACGTTTCCCGAGCGTGATCGCACAGAAGCGAACCGTCTGCACGGCTGCCAGGCCAGTGTCTGGCTCAAGCATGAATGCCGGCGGGGCCGCATCCACTACACCGGAGCCAGCGATTCGATGATTGTGTCCGGTTTGATGGCGCTGCTGTTTCGTATTTACTCCGGCAAACGCTTTGACGAAGCTTGGACAACCCTGCCCTGGTGTTTTGAAGCCATGGGCCTGAACCACCACTTAACCGCCCAGCGGGCGACCGGCTTATCCAGCATGGTCGCCCGCATGCGCGACCTCGCCCTGCAATGTGCGCAGGCTTCTTGCATTGACAAGCCCGCTTAGCAGAGCCGTCCCCTTCATTCACGAAATTGAGTACCTATTGGATATCCTTCTTCCTCATCTTCCCGACGTGTCCATCAGCGAGTCTTCGGCCCACCCCGGCGCTTTGCAATGGGTGGGGATGCAAGGCATGGATTTGCCCATCCTGATTGCGGAAGACAACTGTCAACCTAGCGTGCATGCCCGCACCGATGTGCAGGTGGATCTGCCTGCGCCCGGCATCAAAGGTATACACATGTCCCGTCTCTACCGTCTGGTGGATGAATTGGGCGAAGCGAGCCCCCTCACCCCTGCCGCATTGCATCAGGCACTGAGCGCCATGGTAGAGAGCCACCGGGATTGCAAGACCACCAACGCCCGCCTGCGCTTGTCATTCGACCTGCTCGCACGTCGCCCGGCTCTGGTGACCGAAGGGCTGGCGGGCTGGAAGGCATATCCCGTTGAGCTGCGCGCCATCTTGCGCCAAGGCCACTATGCTTTGCAAGGTCACGTCACAGTCGGGTATTCCTCGACCTGCCCCTGCTCGGCTGCATTATCCAGGCAACTGGTCGAACAAGCCTTTCTGGATGCATTCGCTGGCCAGCACGACGTCGCGCCCGAAGCCATCGCAAGCTGGCTGCGCCGGCACGCCACCTCGGCCACGCCGCACAGTCAACGCAGCGAGGCCCACGTAGCCGTGACGCTGGCACCACAGGCGCCGACCCTGGGTTTGATTGACCTGATCGACGTGATCGAAAAAGCGGTGGGCACACCTGTCCAGACAGCCGTCAAGCGGGCCGATGAGCAAGCTTTTGCGGCCCTGAACGGCCAGCATCTCATGTTCGTCGAAGACGCCGCACGCCAAATTCAATCCCGCCTGCTCGGTCGTTTCCAGCACCCACGCATCCAGGTACGGCATCTGGAAAGCCTTCATCCCCATGATGCCGTTGCCTGGGCGCACCCTCCATGGAGCGAGGAATGCCTATGAACCCCGCAAGTCTGATACCCGTCACACTGCTGACCGGCTTTCTGGGCAGCGGCAAGACCACCGTGCTGAATCACCTCGTTTGCCAGCCCGAACTGGCGGACGCCCTGGTCATCATCAATGAGTTCGGCGACATGCCGCTGGACCATATGCTGGTGGCCCACAGCACCGAAAATCTCGTCATGGAGATGAGCAGCGGTTGCCTGTGCTGCACCATTCGCGGCGATCTTGTCCAGACCCTGCGCGATATCGCATGGCGTTTCTCTCGCAATGGCCAGCGGCAGTTCCGCCGCGTGCTGATCGAAACCACGGGTCTGGCCGACCCCGCGCCCATCATCCATACCTTGATGACTCACCCACAGGTGGCCAACCGCTACCGCTTGGACGGCATTGTGACTACAGTGGATCTGGCCACCGGCAACTCCACGCTCGACCATCACCCGGAGGCCGTACGACAGGCCGCCATCGCCGACTGCCTGCTCCTCACCAAAGCCGATGTAGCAGACACGGACCAACACCATACCCTTCTGCGGCGGCTGGACGCCATCAACCCAGCGGCACCGCGTCATGTACTCAATCATGGCGAAATTGCCGCAAACAAGGTACTGGATCTCGGTCTGTTTTCAACCGAGGGCAAAACGCCCGATGTCTCGCAATGGCTGCGCGAAGAGGCGTATGGGGCTGACACCCATCGGCATGCCGCCACCCCGGACAACCAAAACGGACACAACCCTGAGCGACACGCGCCCGGCCATGAGCATCATGCTCACGATCACGCCCACGACGTCAATCGACACGACGATCACATCCGGGCCTTTTGCTTCACGGTGGACGAACCGATTCCCGAGGAAATACTCGCCGCCTGGCTGGAGGTGCTACTAAGCTTTGTCGGCACAAATATATTGCGTGTCAAGGGCATCCTGAATATTGAAGGGAAGAATCAACCCGTGGTGATTCATGGTGTGCAGCATATCTTCCATCCTCCCGCGACCTTGCCTGTCTGGCCTGATGCTGACCGGCGCTCACGCTTGGTCTTCATCACCCGGGACGTCAACCGCCACGCCATCGAAGAGACTTTCCGCGCTTTTCGAGATGTCTTGCCTCAAGTGCCGAAGGACATGTCATGAGCCCGAAGATTCACCTGTACAACACCTTGACACGTACCAAGGAGGCACTGGAGCCGCAACAGCCTGACCGGGTCACGATGTACGTCTGCGGCCCCACCGTCTACAACTATGCCCACCTGGGTAATGCGCGACCCGCAGTGGTCTTCGATGTGCTCGCGCGATTGTTGCGCCACACCTACCCTCAGGTCATGTATGCGTGCAACTTCACCGACGTGGACGACAAGATCAACGCAGCCGCGCTCACTGCGGGTGTTCCCATCGGCACCATCACGATGCGCTATATCGACGCTTATCATGAGGATATGCACGCCCTGGGAGTGTTGACGCCCGACCTCGAACCCCGGGTCACGGAGCACATCCCGGACATCGTCACACTTATCCAGACTCTGATTGCCCGTGGCCATGCCTACGAAGCGCAGCATCACGTGTTGTTCGATGTGGCGTCCTTTCCGGCATACGGGCAGTTGTCTGGCCACAAGCCGCAGAACATGCTAGCGGGCGCACGGGTTGAAGTAGCACCCTACAAACGCAATCCCCTGGATTTCGTGCTGTGGAAGCCCTCCACACCGGAACTGCCCAGGTGGAACAGCCCCTGGGGCCGAGGCCGACCTGGCTGGCATATCGAATGCACGGCCATGATTGGCCGGCACCTGGGCCAGACACTGGACATCCATGGGGGCGGCCAAGACCTGATCTTTCCTCATCACGAAAACGAGATCGCTCAAGGCACGTGCATCCACGACACTCTTTACTGCCGCACCTGGGTACACAATAGCTTCGTCACCGTGGACGGACAGAAGATGTCCAAGTCGCTGGGCAATGTGTTGCTGGTGCGCGATCTGTTGCGGCAGGCACCCGGCGAAGCCATTCGTCTTGCCCTGTTGTCCACCCATTACCGCCACCCTCTGGATTGGAATCGCCAGCGCCTGGTCAGCGCTTGCCAGACCCTGCGCCGTCTCTACCTGATTCTGGAAAAGTTCGATGCCACACAGGCCACGTCCTGCGTGGGGCCAGATGCGGAGTTTCTAAAGGCTCTGGCCAATGACCTGAACACCCCGGCCGCGCTGGCCCATCTGCACCGGCTGGCAATTGCACTGGAAAACGCCCGGACAGATGACGCGCAAGCGCACCTCAAGGCGCGCTTGCTGGCATCGGCTTCGTTGCTAGGGTTGTGGCAGCACCCCGCCGCCCAGGCATTGACTGAACTGCCCCAGCGCGAGACGCTTACCGTCTCGGATGCTGTTGATCCGGTCTGGGTGGAAAAACGAGTGGCAGAACGCACTCAGACCCGCGCGCGCCACGATTTTGACCTGGCAGACACGATCCGGCGTGAATTGAGCAACGCCGGAATCACTGTGGAAGATACACCCGAAGGCAGCACATGGCACATACAGAGTGAGATGATGACATGACAGCCAGCCGCCTTCTGATCGTCCTCGTTCGCGGCTATCAGCTATGCATCAGCCCCTTCCTTGGCAGGAACTGCCGCTTCTACCCGTCGTGCTCACAATACGCCATCGAAGCCTTGCGCTCCCATGGAGCAGTACGGGGCATATGGTTGGCCATCCGTAGGCTTGGGCGCTGCCACCCCTGGCACCCTGGCGGCTACGACCCCGTGCCGCCTGCAAGCCCAGAAAACGAGCCCTCTTCCTCAACCAACCAGAAGTCATCCACTCCGACGTAGACAGCCATGACACCCTCCTGTCGATTCTTCCCATTTGCTCACAAAGGAGCTTTGCATGAAAGTCCTCTCCTCCCTGAAAGACACCAAGACCCGCCACCGCGATTGCCAGGTGGTGCGCCGCCGGGGACGCATCTACGTCATCTGCAAATCCAACCCGCGCTTCAAGGCCCGTCAGGGCGGCGCCAAGAACCGGAACGCGTAATGCACCCGCAGGATGTCGCAATCGTCGGTGCCGGGGCTGACGTTCGGCGTCCTGGCAGCCACTCCCCTCTCATTAACTGACCCATCATGATCCGCAAGAACCCTCGCGGCGACCTGCCGCTAGTCCACCCCAGTGCCTTTGTCGACCCCACCGCTATTCTGTGCGGCAAGGTCGTGACCGAAGAAAACGTCTTCATCGGCCCGTATGCCGTCATCCGCGCCGACGAGGTAAATGCTGAGGGCGATCTGGCGCCCATCGTCATTGGCGCGCACTCCAACATCCAGGACGGCGTGGTCATCCATGCCAAATCCGGTTCGCCGGTCACCATTGGTCAGCGCACCTCCATCGCGCACCGCGCCATCGTGCATGGCCCTTGCCGTGTGGGCAACGGCGTTTTCATTGGCTTTAACAGCGTGCTGTTCAACTGCACCATCGAAGATGGCTGCGTGATCCGCTATAACGCCGTGGTGGACGGCTGTCATCTGCCACCCGGCTTTCACGTGCCGTCCACTGAGCGCATCGGCACCACCACCGACCTGGATGCCCTACCCCGCATCACACCGGACGCTAGCGAATTTTCCGAAGATGTCGCCCGCACCAACAACAGCCTGGTACTGGGCTACAAAGCGATTCAAAACGAGCTCTGACACGCATGAATCAGACCACCCGGAATCCAGATCGCGACCTCTGCCAGCGGCTCGCCAGACGCCATGCCGATCTGTGTGTGATCGGCGGCACGGTCATGACACCCAATGGTCGCGCCAGCACCGATGTCGTCTGTCTTGACGGACGTATCGTGTCCCTGGACGCCAGCGCCTGGACCGCCGAAACCATGCTGTCCGCCAAAGGCCTGCACGTACTGCCCGGCGTCATCGACAGCCAGGTCCACTTTCGCGAACCGGGGCTGACCCACAAGGAAACGTTCGAGGCCGGCACGCGCGGCGCGGTGCTGGGCGGCGTGACTGCTGTGTTTGACATGCCGAACACAAATCCACTGACGCTCACCGCCGCCGACCTGCAAGCCAAGCTTGATCTGGCCGATGGCCGCGCCTGGTGCGACTATGCCTTCTACATGGGCGGCTCCGCAGTGAACGCCGAACAGCTCGACGCACTGGAGCGTCTACCCGGCTGCGCCGGTGTCAAGATTTTCATGGGTAGCTCCTTCGGCGATCTGCTGACTGATGACGACACCGTGCTGCGCCGCATCATGAGCCATGGTCACCGCCGCATCGCGATTCATGCCGAGGATGAGGCGCGCCTGAACGAACGCCGAGCGCTGGCGCAGGCCAGCGGCAATGTCTGCGACCATCCGCTGTGGCGCGATGTGGATAGCGCCCTGATCGCCACGCAACGCATCGTGAGTCTGGCGACGGAAACGGGACGTCGGCTGCATCTCTTGCATGTGTCCTCAGCCGAGGAAATGGCCTTTCTGGCTCGCCATAAGCGCCGCGTCAGCGTGGAAGTCACGCCCCATCACCTGACGCTAGTCGCACCGCAGTGCTATGAACGCCTGGGAAGTCTCGCCCAGATGAACCCGCCCGTGCGAGGAGCGCGCCACCGTGATGCCTTGTGGCGGGCTATCAACGATGGCGTCGTGGACGTGCTGGGCAGCGACCATGCGCCCCACACCTTGCAGGAAAAAGCGCAACCCTATCCGCAATCGCCCAGCGGCATGACGGGTGTGCAGACACTGCTTCCGGTGATGCTGGACCATGTGCAGACGGGGCGGATCAGCTTGGAGCGATTGGTCGATCTGACCAGCGCTGGACCGGCACGCGTGTTCGGCCTTGCTGGCAAGGGTCGTATTTCCGTGGGCTATGACGCAGACCTGACCCTCGTCGACCTGCGCGCACGCCGAGAAATCACCAACCGCTGGATCGCCAGCGTATCGGGCTGGACACCTTACGACGGCTTGCTCGTAACCGGATGGCCCACCGTAACCGTGGTGGGCGGCCGCCTCGTTGTACGGGACGGCGAACTGGTGGGTCAGCCCATGGGCCGCCCGGTCGATTTTCTGGAAGTCCGCCCACCGTCCATCACGTCTGGAGACCGGAATGATTGAATCTGAAGAGCTAAAACGCGCGGGATTGAAAACCACGCTGCCACGGCTGCGGATTCTGGAAGTCTTGGAAGAGGCGAACGGGCGGCATCTGTCACCGGAAGACATCTATCGCCACCTGCTGAACAACGACATCGGCATTGGCCTGGCAACGGTTTATCGCGTGCTGACCCAGCTGCAGGAAGCCGGTCTCCTCAAACTTGCCCGATTTGAAGCCGGCAAGGCGCACTATGAACTGGACGATAGACTGCATCATGACCATCTGGTCTGTATCGATTGCGGTTGGGTGCAGGAATTCCACGACGAAGTGATTGAACAACTCCAACACCGCGTGGCGCAACGGCTGGGCTTCGAGCTCAGCGAGCACACGCTGGTCCTCTACGGACGCTGCACGAGAGCCGACTGCGAGCGTCGACACCACAAAGCCCCCGAACCTGGACACTACGATGACTCCTTTAGACAAAGACCCGCCCCGCCCCATGAATAAGCCCGATCAAGACACCACCTCTCCGCCCGTGCGCTTCGCACACCGCCATTCCATTGAACAGGTGGAGGAAAGTCATGAATTGGCGCCCAAATTCGACCAGAACGGCCTGATCCCCTGCATCACGACTGACGCCCAGACCGGCGAAGTGCTGATGCTCGGCTATATGAACGAAACGGCACTGCGCCTCACCATTGAAACAGGCAAAGCGCACTACTGGAGCCGGTCGCGCCACACAATCTGGCATAAGGGCGCCACCAGCGGCCTGGTGCAGGTCGTGGAAGAACTGCGCATCGACGACGACCAGGATGCGGTTTGGCTGCGGGTGCGGGTGGCCGGCTCCGGCGCAAGCTGCCATGTCGGTTATCGCTCCTGCTTTTATCGACGCGTCCCGGTCGGCAATAAACGTATGAAAGAGGACACACTGGTTTTCACGGAAACAGACAAGGTGTTCGATCCTAAACAGCTCTATGGCGACGCGCCCAACCCGACCATCTTATGAAAAAGGACAACGCCGCAGCACCGATCAACGCGTATTCAGCCTGAAAACGGGTAGGTGAGATTTGAACTGCACCCCAAAGATTGGATGAGCGTCCAACGCTTGGGTGCAGTTCATACACCAACTCTTCAAAACTCAAATACTGAAACAAAAAAACCGAAACAATATTCAGTATCTGACGCTCAAGGTGGCCCAAACCGTCCGGCCCGGTTCATTGATCCGTGTATTCGCTGAATAGCCGAAACCCGAATTGCCCGCCAGGTTCAAATGTTCGCTATACGTGCGATCGAACAGATTATCCACACCGAAGGCAAGCTGTACTTGTTTGCTGATGCGGTAGCCGCCATTCAGAGACAGTACGCCAAAGCCGCCGCTGCCGTCGAAGTCCTTGCTGACGACATTGCCTTGGTTGACGGCGTAGCGGTTCTGCGCCGCCACCAGGCGCCATAGCACGCCAGCCGACCATGGCCCCTGTTCATAGGCAAGCGACAAACGCCCTTCCAGGGGTGGAATCTGCGGCAAGGCAATGCCATCGCTGCGGTTTTTTCCCCAGGCGTAGGCCAGCGTGGTGTCGAGCGTCCAGGCGGGCGACAGCTTGTAGGACACACCCAGTTCCCCACCGAAAATGGTGGCGTCGATATTGCGCGCCTGGGACGTCATGCCCATCGGCCCGTAATCGAACAGAATAAAATCGCGAACTTGGCCGACATAGGCCGATGCCCAGGCATCGATCCGCTCCGTTCTATACTGCGCCCCGAAATCCAGTTGCGTGGTTTTCTCGGGCTTCACACCATCGAAGGCATTCGCGCTGCCAGCCGGGCCTCGCGAGGGCGAGAACAATTCCCAGTAATCGGGAAAGCGCTGTACATGGCCGACGCCTGCATAGACAGTGGCTGGCATCGTGGCAAGATCATGCTCGTAGCGCAGGAAGCCGCCAGGCAAAAGGCGGTCCCGCTTTTCACCGGCGGTCGGATTGGGCATGGCCATCATGCTATGGCTGCCACTCACCGTCTGGCGGCGGTCGCGCGCCGAGGCGTGGTCCACGCGCACGCCTCCTATGACGCGGTCTCGCTCGCCGGCACGCCACGTCAGTTCGCCAAACACCCCCGTGTTCTGGAAACGAGCGTCTTCAACCCTGGACTGATCGCGATACGACATCATGCCCATCCCTCGGCGGGCGCTATGTCGACTGTCCTGGAAATCAAAGCCGCTCACCAGTTCCAGGTCTTCGGCCAGGTCAAGCGTGGCGGCGAAGCGACCGCCCCAGGTCTTTCTGTCCACATTCGAGGCCATGGGCATGTTCATGCCGTTGGCCGGCTTGAAGTCCCGCAATGAATAATTGTCCATGACGTGATCGGCGTAGTTGTAGTACACCTGCGCCTCGATTTTTCTGAGTGTCGAACCCATATTGTCCTTCTCGAAACGCAGGCCGAACGACTCGCGCTTGAACTTGGAGCCATCCATGCCACGGCCCGCATAGCGGGCCTCGCCGTCTCCCGTACCGGCCGTCAGTTCGATCAAGGTATTGGCATCGGGCGTCACGCCAAACGTCACATCAGTATTCCACTTATTCCATTTCGACGGAACTCGCTCGCCGTCGCCGTCCTCGTAATCCTGGGAGTGGGAATGGTTGCCCGTCAGCCTGACATAGACTTTCTCGTTACCGGCGGCAAGATCCGCCGTCTGGTCATGACGGCCCCATGAACCGCCGGTCAGGCTGCCGTCGAACAGTATGCCCGGTTCAGTGAACCCGGGCGCCTTGCGGTCGAAGCGAATCGTTCCTGCGGACGCACCCGGCCCCCACAGTACCGTCTGCGGCCCCTTGATAATGGTCAGCTCATCGAAATTTGCCGGTGAAATATAGGAACTCGGTGCGTCCATCCGCGCCGGGCAGGCGCCCGGCATGGACGTGCCATTGGTCAGCAGGTTCAGGCGAGATCCGAACATGCCGCGCAGAACCGGGTCGCCATTACTGCCACCATTGCGTATGGCAGAAAACCCCGGAATGGTTTTCAGATAATCCGTCCCGTCGCTGGCCGGAATTGGCTGGCGCGGCTTCTTGGGGTCGGTCACGAACAGCAGCGGTGTCACGGGCCCGACACCTGTGACGACAATACGCTCCAGGCTGATGACGGGAGCGTTGGAAAGATTGTGCGGCTGCAACCCGTCTGCCACCGGCGGACTCTGTGACCAAACGGGAAAAGCGCTGCCCAGCAGACTCAAGGCAGCGACAAGGCGCAGAACCGGGAACGAAGTGTTTTCTGTATTCATTGAAATTCTTCTTCATCAAATGATTATCGGCGTCCGCACGAAAACAGGCCGCTACATGAGCCGAAGCAGCATGCATGGCACGGACGACAGGAAAAAATGTGGCGGAACGCTCACGACACGCCATTGCGCAACACCGGTCAGGCAGCGACACGGAGGCAGGCAAAAACAATGCGAAGAAGTGTGGGTTCGCCTGAAATCAGACGATGAAGGAAGGCGGCGCTCTGGAGCCCAGTGGCGGGCCGCGTGGCCCCTGTAGAGGCAGGGAAAAAAACGTTACCGGCAGTACCGGCTGCGCCTGGAAGAAAACCGCCACAGCGTCGAGGCTGCCGGTTTCCGGGAGATCCATGGTTAACTGACCCAGAACGCAAAAAGCGCTGCTGTGCGACATATCGCTATCGCCCGGGTCAGGCTCAAGATCAACATCTGCCCAGAGAGCGAGCAATGCATCGGGGATGCCGCCACGCGGATCATGAGAACAGAAGGTCAGCAGGGCATCGCCATGCTGCTTTTCGCCGAGGTTCGGCATGTACCCCGCCGGAACCATGCCGCGCAGCACCATTGCAAGCAACAGCAGACACAGCACACTCACCGAGTGCTTTTTGCGCCAGAATCGTTGCAAGATATTGCTGAACATAGGACCAGATATTACCAAAGCCAGAAAGCTATCACACAGAAATTTCAGAATACAAACATGAATCGCATAGGGTGAACAGTACCCAGGCCGTCTGTAACAAACTCATAAGAGAGGATGCTGTGCGGCATTCAACCCCTGCTGAAGCAAGCCCCAACCCATCAAGCCAATCAGCAGACCGCCCGACAAGCCAAGCATGTCAAAAACCATGCCGGTATGCATTGGGGATGTGGCTCCGCGTTGAAAGAAACGCAAGGCCACATGCCTGAACGAAACAGCCAGCGTGGCCAGAAGGCCGACGGTGGCTGCCGTTCCGAGCGACATAGCCAGGACGGCGGCAATGCCAACCCAGCGAAGATCAAGCGAATAGGCGACCAGCAGAACCAGAATCGCCCCCGTGCAGGGGCGCAGACCAATGACGAGGATGATGGGCAGCGCGCTGCGCCATGTCAGTGCTTGACTGATGTGTTCCTTTGAAACGCTGTGCGGCCCGCCGCACTCCGCGCAATAGGCCTGCAATGTTCCTCCTCCCGAGAAAAGGGAAACCGGCTTGCGTTTCGATTCACGCCATCGACGATACAAACCCATTGCGCTGCGCACGGCCAGCACGGCCCCCAGCAAAGCCACCAGTGCAAAACTCAGGTTTTCCAGTTGGCCGGCAGTGCTCCGAGTGCGCCGCAAGGAATAGCCCAGCAGGTTGACGACGATTTCGACCAGTATCACGGCCACTATTCCCTGGGCCAGCGCTGAAACCAGCGACAGGAACAGACCGCGCCGCAAACGGGTGCGGGTCGTTCCCAGGTAAGTGGTGATCACCGCTTTGCCATGACCCGGCCCCGCCGCGTGGAAAATACCATAGAGCAGGCTGATACCGATCAGCCCGCAGGCGACAGCCCACCCTTCCTGCGCGAACTGACGTATGGCGGCGGCAAGCTGCCGATGCAGCTCGCCTTGCGTGGACATGACCCAGACCGTGAATCGGTTCCAGACGCCGTAATGGCTCGACATGACCCATGCCGCGAGCACGAAGGCCACCATGAACGCACAGATCAGCATCGCACGACTGACCGCCCTGCTTCCTACTTGCATTGAACCAGCACCTTTTCCGCGAACAAATGGCCCAGATCATATTGAGGCGACGCCCCTTGGTCCAGAGCGAAGGCGCGGGCTAAATCCTCATGTGAGGGGCGCGCCGGCTCAACGCGCGCCTGGCAAGCTGTTTTCTTTCTGCTTCGTATGGTGGGCGGCTGCGCGACGAGGTGAGCCATGTGAATGTAGTAGGTGGGATCGTAGACCGCGAAACTGACTGCGTAGCGACTGGGGTCGACCGGCTTTGCCAACGGCGCGGTGAAGGACAGCATGAGTTGCTGCCCTTTCATTTCGCTTTTGTATTCCGTGACGGTGTCCAGCTTGATCTGGCGATCATCCGCCGTAAGGCGCATGAAATAGCCGTAGGGTTCCAGGTTCTTGATGACTTCGGGTGCGAAGTCCCGCACGGTCGCTGCTTTACCTGGGCTGTCGTTCTTGAAACCACCCACGACTGCCGCGCTATACAGATCGTCAAAGAGCCATTCTTCCTCAATTGCCGAAATCAGCCCTTCAGCGGACATGACGATAGTGCTGCGCACATCGATCCACGCGTGCGGGTGGGCCTGCACACCGAGAGGTAGCAGTGCCAGGAACAACAATGGAAATCGCGTGGTCAACGTGTTCTGCCTTTTTTGAAGCTTACTTGAGCTTCAAAATCATACTGGACCCGCTACCAATGCGACATTGCGCCTGAAGCCAACACTCTTCACCAACGAGGCCGCCGTAACCCACCCACTGCAAAAAGCACCATGGCAGCCAGCAGCCACAGCCAGATTCCCTTCTGCATGGGTTGCACCGGTGTGACGGCTCGCGACTCCAGCGCATAGCCTTCCACATCCGCCCTTGCCTGCCGCGGCTCTGCGGGTCCCGCCGTCGTGGCAGGCGGTACAAGGGCGGGGGCCGGTTGCTCCATTTCTGCAAGTCCCACATCCCTACACGACGGCAATGCGCAATCCGAGCCGTGCTGGTCGACGCTCTGGGCAAGCGCCTGCTCCAGTTGCACGCGATCGACGTCGTCCGCGTGCCAAGCGCCGCGCTCAATGGCGTCCAGCAGGGTTTCCAGCAGATGTTGGCGCGCATACGGGTTGTGCCACTCGAAATACTCTTCCATGTCCATGCCATGCTTGTCATCGACGTAGACGGCCTTCACTTCAGCCCAATCGGCGTCGTCGACGAGTTGCGGCGTGGTGATATCCCACAACAGCATATGAGCAGGCAGGTCGGCCATGTACCGCGCGCCGTTGTAACCACTGTCCTGCATGGCGCGTATCCATTCGGGGTTGAAATAGCGCGATTGCAATTCCCGACCGAAGGTGCGCGCCAGGGGTTCCAGATGCGCTTCGCCGGTATGCGAGGCTTTCAAATCAGCAATGTAGTTGCTGATTTGACGGCCGGTATGTTCGCGTACCGCGTTGCTGACGCCGCCCAGATAGGCGGCGGGCATGCTGGTATCGAGTAAACCATAGGCGTTCGAGCTGCGGCTGAACACAGCGGCTTCCACACTGGAAAGCTGATCAATAAAACCAGCCGCATCCATTGCGCCCTGCTCGCTCTCGCCATAGGCATGGCCCAGCCTGTCCGTGTACAGCTGCGACAAACGGGTGTCGTCCCATTGGGCGCCGGCGCGGATGGCGAATTGCGTTGAAGGCGAGTAGGCGCCTGGCGCCGTGGAATAGATGCGCCGCATCGACTGTTGCGCGGCGATTTTCGCATCCACGCCCTCTGCGCGCAAACGCTGCGCCTGAGCCTGGCTGTGCAAATACACGGCGTTGTCTTCTTCGCGCGCCTGTGCCGCCAGCCGGGCCGCTTTGGCCAGCATGGCAATCTTGTCCCTGAAGTGATCTCGATAGGTGCCGGACGTCGTGACCAGCACATCCACACGCGGCCGCCCCAGGCTTGCACGATCGTCCAGCGTCACGTCAATGACTTCGCCACGTGGATTCCAGACAGGACGTGCGCCAAGCAGGCGCAGAATCTGGGCTTCAATCGCAGCCTCGTTCTGTGTGGATTCGCCCGACCACAGCACAAAAGCCACTTTGCGTGGCACGCTATCGTGTTCCTGGCGATAGGCCTCGATGAGTTCGTCGGCCAACCGCACGCCGATTTCCCAGGATTCCCGCGTCGGCAAGCTACGCGTGGCCAGCGTATAGGGGTTGCGTCCCGGCGGCAAGGCATCCGGATTACGCACGGCATCCGCCATTGGGCCAGGCTCGATATAGCCCCCTGACAAGGCTTGCAGCACAGCATCCATTTCGCGCGGGGCGGTGGCGATGCGGGCCGCGTAATCCTGTATACGCGCAAGCTGCTGCGCATCGAGTCCGGCGACGTCGCCTTGCAACGCCGCACGCACGGCTGCTTCATCGGGCGCGTCAGAGCCATCGCCCTGCAGCATGGCATGCACCATGCCGGCGGTGATTGCCACGTCAGGCGCCTGGCCCAGCACATGCCCGCCCACCGGCATGACGGCGGCGGCCACTTCGTCAAGATAGGTGTTCAACGCGACTTCCAGTGCCGGCCATGCCGCCGATACGGTATCGAGTCCCAGCGCCCGCTCATGCGCTGATGCCGCCATCCGCAGCGCCTGCCGGGCTGCCTGCTGCTCCGCACCCGACGCTCGTGACGCTCGTGACGCCACCGCCAGACCATCGCGCAAGTCCTTCAGCATCGGCGGCAAGCCGCCGCGCATCAACGGCGGCATGAAACCCAGCGTCACGGCATTGGCCCGGCGCTTGTTGCCAATGCCGCCGTTGGCCTGCAAGGGCGTGGGCTGTATGTGGGGCAGGTTTCCGATCAACCGCCCGATCCAGTCGTCGTGCGCAGGGCCTTGCTGCTTACCCGGCATCAGAGAAATCTGCGTGAAGATCGGCAGATAGGCGTCGGCCTGCCAGCCTTCCGCCATCCACCGGTAGAAAGCGATGTATTGATGATGAGGCGGCAAGGCACCAGTGGAAGACAAGGCGCCGGCATCCTGCAGATAGCCCCAGACCGGGTGCGGCGCCAGTGCCACCTTGCCGAAGCGCAGCAAGGGGATGACAATAGCGCGCGCACCGGTCTCGTCCGTATGCACCATCAGCCTACCCGGTGGCGGCCCCCAATAGGCCTCGCTTTGCTCACGCAGGGCCAACGGCAGTTGCGCATACCATTCCAGATACTGCGCTTCAGGAATGGCGACGGCCGTGCCGTCTTTCAGGCGCCTGTCCAGTTCCGCCTGCGCCTTCAAAGCCTGGGCATCCCGTTCACCCTGATGACCCGCAGCGCCCCACAAGCCCGCGCTGACATTGCCGCCCTCATGCGCCATGCGACGCGCCAGCGTCTGCGCGTCAGGCAGGGGGTCTTCACCCACGTCGTAGCCTTCATCCCGAAGCCGCCGCAACAACGCAGCCAGACTGGCCTGTGCATCCAGATACGTATCGGGATCACTGCCCACATCGGCGCGATCCGCCGCTTCGCTGTGGTAGGTAATCACCACACGCTTGTCGGCATTGGAAAGACGATGCACTCGCGCCCAGGACATGGCCCGCGCCACGCGCCAGGCCACTTGTCCGGGTAGCACCTCATGACGCACAGCGCCATCGCCATGCACGACGCGAGCGCCCACCATCATGGGCTCGACAATGCCGCTGACTTCGCTCATGGCCAGTTGTCCGCTACGGTCGGGTGCGAACCCGCCCAAGTCGGCGCGCCATTCATCGGGCGTGCGGCTGTAATCGGTGGTGCAGTTCAACACCGCGACGCCCAGCTCCTGGGCTTCTCTCACCCCGGCTTGATGATCGGCGTAATCAATCTGGCTTGCACACAGAATCAGGGCATCCACCCCCGGGCGCCCCGTCTGGTCGCGCAAGCCGCGCAAAGAATCCCGACTGCCGCTACGCCAAAGCGCCACCGGCAAGCCGCCCTGGTTCTCGGTCTCCGAGATCAGCGCATCGATCACCGCCGTGTTCCCAGCCAACGCCAGACTGCGGTAGAACACGATACCCACGCGCGAGCGTTCGGCGGCATCGGCATGACGATGCCCCATCCAGTTCAGATAGGCTTGCAGGTCGGTAAAACCATCCGCATGGTCGGGATGGTAATAAGCCTGGTCGGCATATTCGACCGGCGCGGCGACGGATCTGTCCAGCCCGAGCAGACGCGCACCCAAGTAATCGAATAAATAGGTGTAATTGTCCGCAGTGGCGTTGCGCCAATACGTGATGGCGTCAGGCACCGTGGCACGATCCACGTTGCCGTTCACCCATTCATCGCCATTCAACACCAGCACTTTCGTATGCCGTGCGACCTCATCCAGACGGGCTCGATATTGCGCCAATCTGGGGCCGATGCCTTCGACCACAACAAGGTCATAGTCTTCCAACTGGACACCCTCTATCGATGGCAAATGCCCTTCCCCCAAGCCGAACAGATTGATTTGCATGTGCGGCGCCTGGCGCGCCGCTGCCTCGCGCATCAGGGTGGGTTGCTGCGCCAGCTCAATGGAAATGACGGCGATGCGCGGGCCTGCAGCGTGCGCGTGCGCTACAGGCCAAAGGCACAGCAAGCAAAACACGCTTATCCATAACCATGAGGAAACTCGCCGGGCGGCCCTGCGGTTTGCGTCGCGTAAAAGCATAAGTTTCCCTCAAGGCCTTCCGTTGTCTTGTTCCGGCACGTACACCACTTGCCCATCTGGCAGGCGATACGCCGTCCCCAGGCGCTCGCCCTGTCCCGACAACTCGCGGTCGGAGATACGTTCCACCTTGATCTGCTGCTGATCTTTGGTGACGACTTCAAGCTCGCCATCCGCCGTCGTGCGTGTCAGCGTCCAACTGGCGTCAGCGCTGAGCATGTCGGTCGAACCCAGTACGGAAAACAGCGCGAGCGCCATGGCCACGATGAAGGCCAGACTGGCATCAAAGAGATTGGCTACCCCTGACAGGGGGTCGTCGTGACGGCTGATATCCGACCGTGGGCGGGTAAAGCGCAGGCGGGATTTCATGCGACCGCCTTTTGTGCGGTCGTCTCGTGCGCTCGCAACACCTGCTCGGCATGCAGGCGAATGTCGTCCAGATCCTGGCGCTGCCAACCCTCGCGCACCATGGCGATCACATGCGCAACAACGCCGATGGCAATACCGACAATCGTGGCGGAAAACGCCACCACCATATGCTCGGAAAGGGCCGGCAAATCCCCACGCGCCAAGCCGCTCAACGCCGCTGCCATGGGAATCAGCGTACCCATCAGGCCCAGAGAAGGGCCGGCGCGCACGGCGAAGCGCACAGCGTTCAGGCTGCGCAGACTGTCGTGCTCGGCTTGGGCCAGCACGCGCTCGATGCACAGGTCGGCATCGCTCGCCTCGCCCGCCGCGACGGCATCGATCTGCGCTGTGAACCGGCCCACAGCCGGTTTGCGTCCCCGTCGTCGGCTTACCAGACTGCGCACAAACATGCCCAGCGCCACCAACGTCCACACCACCAGCACCACCAGCAAGGCCAACACGGGTTGAAACAGGAATTGACTAAGTTGCTCCAATATCAATTTCAAAGACATGATTACAGCGCCCTTGTATAACGCAGGTAGAAGGCACGGCCCGGCATGGTGTAATCAGCCTTTTCGTAGTAAATGCGATCGAACAGATTGGAGACATCGAAGCGCAGCGTGTCGTTGCGCGTAATCTTCCAGCGGGCGCTGAAATCCACCACGGTAAAAGGCTCGTTCTCGAACAACCCGCCGCGGCCATTGGTGTAGATGCGACCCTGACTGTTGTCATTGTCATAGCGCACGTCTACATGGCGCGCTGTCAACGTTGCCCACCATTGCTGGCCATCACTGACAGTCAGAGACACGTTGCCCTTCCACTTGGCCACATTGCGTATGGGTACCGGACCGCTGGCATCGAAATCTTCAGCCTGTATCAAGCGGGTCAAACTGCTGGACACTCCCACCCGCCCGGGGGGCAGCCCAAACAACCTGCCTGCATCCAGCGCCAGTCTCGCTTCAATGCCGCGCATACGGGATTCATTAGCGTTTTCATAGCTGCTGATACGTTCTGTGGGCGTTTCACTGACAATGACTGAACGGATACGGTCGCGGATGCGCGAATTGAAGTAGGTCAAATCGGCATCCAGGTACTCATTGACGTAGCCCACACCCAGATCCCAGCTTTTATTGCGCTCGGGATTCAGGCCGGCATTACCGATGCTTAGCCGCCGCTGGATACCCGCGTACTCCACATTCTCGCCTGCCAGTTCGCTGCCTTGCGGCGGCGCGAAAGCCGTACCGGCGGAGCCGTGCACCCGCCATTGCTCCGTCAGCTTGTAGACCACGCCACCACGAGGATTAAAGCTGGTGAAGCTGGACGAACCAGGCGTGAAGGAGTCCTTGTAAGGCGTGGTGCGTGTGCTGGCGTCGATCCAATCGACCCTGCCGCCCAGCGTGAGGATCAGTCTGTCATCCAGCCACTTGCTGCCCCATTCTGCGAAAACACCCCGGCTGTCGCGCCGTTCATTGGGGCTGTAAGGTGCCAGGCTCTGCCCCGCCGCGTTGAAGGAAAAACGGTCTGCCTCGACACGCTGCCAGTCCAAGCCATAAGTCAGGGTCATGCGGTCGCTCAGGCTCCAGACATCCTGCAGCTGCAGGCCCACATAGCTCGACTCAGTACGGCTGGAACGATAGCGCGGCGCCTGTGCTGGCACCGTGAAGTAGTTGTAATTTTCACGGGACGCATAGGCCACGGCGGTGATTTCATGGTCGCGCGGCGTCAGCGTCAATCTGACATCCCCTCCGAACCGGCTGGTTTCGTTCGCCGACGCATTGGCCGGATCGAAACTAAGCGGACCAGGCGCATTGTTGCTCAGATCGGCCCAGTCCAGTGTCACATCGACCCTGACCATGTCGGTCAAGTCGCTGCCCAGCCGCGCCTTGCCCGATATCCGACGGAAATCACTGTTAGGTCGCTTGTCACCGCCGCCCGTGCGAAACTCGCCATTCTGGTTCACATAGCCGACGGCCAGGTCAAAGTCGGTTCGGTCAGACAAGGATCCGCCCAACGCCACATCGGCTTGACGGGTGTCGAAAGAACCATAACCCAGACTCACGCTGCCCCCTATCGGGCCAGTGGAACGACGCGTGATGATATTGACCACCCCGCCCATGGCCGACGCGCCATATAGCGATGAGGCCGGCCCTTTGAGCACTTCAACGCGCTCAATACTTTCGGGCGACAGCGTGGTGAAACTGCTGGAACCCGAAGGGCGCCCGTCAATCAGCACCAAGGTGCGCGGGTTGATGGTGAACTCGAAATTGGGGCGCATGCCGCGCAAGCCCACGCCGGCCAAACCGTTCGGATATTGAATGACATCAACGCTGGCATTCTTCTTGAGCTGATCAAGGAAAGAATTGCCCACCGTCTCTTCCAGCACATGGCCCTCGACCACCTCCATGGAAGATGCAACCTCATCACGAAGCTGCACATTGCGCGTTGCCGTCACCACGATCGGGTTCAATTCGACCGGTTGAGTCTGGGCGGAAACGGCGGCACGTGATGATGACGCAGTGGCCTGACTGCCGCCCATCACTGTCGCTTCTGTCTCGGCGGCCTGCGCCTCAAAGGCTGTGCAGAGTGTCGCAGCCAACACCATCAACTGTACTGTGATCCACCTATCTTGATACGGTCTGGCTGTGTTTTTTTCCATGTTCCACTCCGCTGCGATATGTAATGTTATAACATACTAAACATGATGTTATAACATATCATTTAAAGCAGAGTTCTATAGGTCTCTACTGGCTGCTGGAGTGCCGGGTCGGATATCGCATCCGAACCTCTGGTGGCTACCGCACCATTTTTGCAAAGCCTCATCAAAGGAAGATTGGTATGTTCCGATTCAACAAACTTGTCACACTCACCAGCGTCGCTGTGACACTGCTCGCGTCGCCCTTGGCTGTCGCGAATAGCCTCAAAGTGGTCTCAACGTTTTCTATCATCAGTGATTTCGTCGAGAACGTCGGCGGTGACCGCATCGCTTTGACAACCCTAGTCGGACCCAACAACGATGCACACACGTATGAACCACGGCCTACTGATGTAACAGCCGTCAAGAATGCCGACCTGGTACTGGCCAATGGAGCAAATTTTGAAGGGTTTCTGGGACGCCTCGTTCAGGCAAGCGGCAGTACCGCCGAAGTCGTCGTCGAACTTACTGAGGGCATCCAGCTATTGCGCAACACGCATGATGATGACCATGATCACTCCAACGATCAGCACCATGACGACCACCATCACCATAAAAATCATAGGCATGATGACAAGCATGGCGGGCACACAGACCATCACCATGACTCGCATGCGGGCGGCCACAATCACAATCACGGCGAATATGACCCGCATGCATGGCAGTCCGTGCCAAACGCTCGAATTTATGTCAACAATATCGCCGAGGCATTTTGCAGCGCTGATCCAGGGGGCTGCCCTAGCTATCGGGAGAATGCAAAATCGTATGATGCCAAGCTCATTGCGCTGGAAAAAGAGCTTGAGTCCCTGGTCAGCGAAATCCCCTTAGATAAGCGCACGGTCATCACATCTCATGATGCCTTCGGCTATCTGGCACAGGAGTATGGGTTTCAATTCTTGGCGCCGCAGGGTGCCAGCACCGGCTCGGAAGCATCTGCACAGACCGTTGCAAGGCTGATACAGCAGATCAAGCAGCAGCAAGCGTCCGCCCTGTTCGTGGAGAACATCAGCAACCCTCAATTGATCCAACAAATGGCCAACGAAACGGGCATGAAAGTTGGTGGAAAACTATACTCCGACGCACTGTCAACAGAAGACGGTGACGCAGCAACCTATATCGACATGATGCGACACAACATCAGCACGATACGGGACACCATACTCAATCAATAAAGAGTGTTATCAACACACCCTGTAGGGACGTAAGATTTTGCACGCATTAACCCATTGCATAGAACGGCGAGATAAAGCTAGCTGGGAACAGCGACAACTCGTTTCCCTCAGGGCTGTGTTTAGCGACCGCATTCAAGAACTGCTGACCGCGTCACCGCAACACTACAATGTCACATCCTTTTGCCTGCCGAACGTCCATGTTGCGCGTCCCGCTTTGATTGAGACCGACATGGATTCGCCCAAGGGTGATAGACCGGCGTACCGAAGAAATCGAACCAGGGCGTGCCAAGGCGTACTTGATAACCCAAGGCGGCGGCTGTCCATTGTGTAGCGCTCCACACACCGGCGATCACGATGCCAAATACCACGGCGATCTGCCCGAACAGCACGTTCGTCCCTTGCATTGCCTGGTCTCCGATACTCCTGCGCAACATTGCGCTGAAGGCGACACAACAATGTGCCGCAATCACGAGGATCGGTGCCGGGTCAGTGCCGGTCAAAGACCGTTATCGGGACAAAGATCGAGAAAAAGGCATGAATGCGCGCAGCGGCGAAAGGAGGAAAAACGCCGCAAGCGAAGGCGCGTTGCGGCGTGTTTGGCAAAATCTATAGTGTCACACTCAATAAATAGTCAGAGTTTACGCAACTCCAGCATTCGCACGAGCATTGCACATCCAATCCGCCGCATGAAGCGCGTGAAGATGCGTAGTGTCAAATATGGGGATGTCAATATGATGCGGCTCCACCAGCAATGAAATTTCGGTACACCCAAGAATGACAGCCTCTGCGCCGTTATCAATCAGTCGCGCAATGACATTCAAATAGGCATGGCGCGATTCATCCAGAACTCTGCCAAGACAAAGCTCTTCGTAAATTATTCGATGCACGACCTGCCGATCATCTTCCTCAGGAATTAAAACTCGAAGCCCGTACTGTTGTTCAAGACGCGCACGATAAAAATCCTGCTCCATCGTGAAGCGAGTCCCCAGCAGTCCCACAGTGAAAAATCCAGCAGCCTTGATGGCTTCCGCCGTCGGATCGGCAATGTGCAAGAGCGGAATGCTTACCGCCGCCTCAATTTGAGGGAAAACTTTGTGCATGGTGTTAGTACATAGCACCAATCCATCTGCGCCAGCAGTCTGGAGAATTCTTGCCGCATTGGCCAATATGCCTCCCGCTTGCTCCCATTTCCCCGCATGCTGCAACTGTTCGATCTCTTGAAAATCGACGCTATAGAGAATGATTTTGGCCGAATGCAATCCTCCCAGCCTTTGTTTAATTGACTCATTAATGTGCCGGTAATACGGAATTGTTGACTCCCAGCTCATTCCCCCGATTAAACCAATTGTCCTCATGCTCACTCCCTTTTTATGAGTGAACTATATATCTGAAAAATTCTAGGTCAGAATTCTGGCGACTTCTGCGGCGTGTAGGGAACGTTTCCATCCCCATAGAACCGCTTGCGTGTCGCCTCGGACACTCGATTGCACAGCGCATCACCCAGCTTGGCACGATCCAGCTTGCACTGCTGCCGTAACTCCTTCAACCGCACGGGGTCGGCTGCCAGTCACTCTACCGTTTCGATGGCGGCAGGTTCGGACAGGCCGCAAGCCCGCCAGCACAGCAACAAACAACAACGGCATGACCTTGTTCATAGCTCGATTTCCTCCGAGGCATCAGGTTTTGGCGTAGCGGAAGGCGTGCTTTCTCGCGCCAGCTCAATGGAACTCACCCGCTCGATAAAACGGGATAGTGTTTGAGAAGGTTCAGCATTCAGGCACAGCAAATAGGTTGTGTGAGCTGGCGAACGCCCAGCGAGGGGCCGCGCTACAACACCAGGCTCACGGCTGGCGATGATTTGCGAAGCACCCGCCAGCCCCAGCGCAAAGCCCGCCGACACCAGCGCCATCATCAAGTCCAAAGAAGCAACCTGTTCAGCCACCAGCGGCTCCGCATCCACCGCGCGTAAAACACGGGCGATCTGACGCGCATGACCTTCGCATACGACCGGGTCACACATCACCAACGGATAGCGCAGCACTTCGTCCAGAGGTATGCGCTTGTGGCTCAGGATAGGGTGCCGTTCAGGCACCGCGATCATCAGTGGGTCGGACCAAACGGGTTCAGCGAGGATGCCATCACCAACTTCGTCAGACTGCGCAAAGCCCACGTCGTACAGATCATCATTCAGCCCCTTGATCTGCTGCGACAGGGGCACCTCGAACAAACGAATATCAACCTCCGGTTCGTCTAGGCGGCACTGCGCCAACAAGGCGGGCAAGCGCGACGGTGTAATACCATCAGACAGGGCAATGCGTAACTGACCATGAAAGCCATTGGCCGCAGCCCTTACGCTGTCGCGCGTTTGCTCAAGTGCCGCGAAAACCCGGGGCACATGCTCAAGAAACAGCTTGCCCGCACGGGTCAATCGGGTACTGCGTGTTGTACGTGCAAACAGCGACACACCCAGTTCCGCCTCCAACTCTCTGATGGCTCGCGACAGCGGCGACTGCTCAATATGCAACTTCTCCGCTGCGCGGGCGAAGTGGAGTTCTTCGGCCACGGCCAGGAAGCAACGCAGATGCCGCAGTTCCATGGGTCAGGCGTCCGCTATCAGTAGACGGGATGACGGCGGCACAAGTCCACCACGTGTTCCCGCACCTGATCACGAACCGTCGTCAATGCACTGCCACCGGCTTCTACCCCATCCAACACGTCGCACAGCCAGCCGGCCAGTTGTTCGCACTCGGCCACGCCGAAGCCACGTGTGGTCACAGCCGGTGTGCCGATGCGCAGCCCCGAGGTCACGAAGGGCGAGCGCGGGTCGTTGGGCACCGAGTTCTTATTCGCCGTGATGTAGGCGTCGCTCAGGGCCGCGTCCGCGTCCTTGCCCGTGTAGGGCTTGGTGGATAGGTCGATCAGCATCAGGTGGTTGTCGGTGCCGCCGGACACGATCCTGTAGCCACGCTGCTGTAGCACTGAAGCCATCGCGCGAGCGTTGGTCACCACCCGGCGCTGGTAGGTCTTGAACTCAGGCGCCAGGGCTTCTTTGAAGGCCACCGCCTTGGCAGCGATGATGTGCATCAGCGGGCCGCCCTGGATGCCGGGAAACACGGCAGAATTAAGCTTCTTGTAGAAGTCCTCGCCCTGCCCCTTGGCCAGGATGATGCCGCCGCGCGGACCGCGCAAGGTTTTGTGGGTGGTACTGGTCACCACATGGGCGTGAGGCAGCGGGTCCGGGTATTCGCTCGCTGCCACCAAGCCAGCGACGTGGGCCATGTCCACCCAAAAAATGGCGCCCACTTTGTCGGCAATGGAGCGCATGCGCGCCCAGTCCTTGTGGCGCGAATAGGCCGAGAAGCCGCCGATCAGCATCTTGGGCCGAGTTTCCAGCGCGATACGTTCCATCTCGTCGTAGTCGATCAGCCCCGTCTCAGGGTCCAGGCCATAGGGAACGATCTTGTAGTGCAGTCCCGAGAAATTGGATGGATTGCCATGGGTCAGGTGGCCGCCCTGAGCTAGGTTCATGCCCATCACGGTGTCACCGGGGTTTATCAGCGCCAGAAAAACCGCCGCATTGGCCTGAGCACCGGCATGGGGCTGGACGTTGGCGTAGTCGCAGTCGAACAGCGCCTTGACGCGTTCAATGGCCAGGCGCTCGGCCACGTCCACATGCTCGCAGCCGCTGTAGTAGCGCTTGCCGGGGTAGCCCTCGGCGTACTTGTTGGTGAACACCGAGTTCTGAATGGCCATCACCAGCGGGCTGGCGTAGTTCTCGGAAGCGATCAGTTCGACGTGATCTTCCTGGCGGTGTTCTTCGCGCAGGACGGCTTCGGCCAACTCGGGGTCAAAATCAGCGAGAGCTAGGGATGTGTCATACATGGTATTCGTCCTATGTTTTGGAATGTTTAGGTTTGAAGGCGTGATCCGGCTCGGGCACGTCTAAGTCCAATTGCCGACGCACATCGCGGATCAGGTCGCTGGCCGCCGCCAGCGCCTCGGCAGCCGGCTTATTGGCCAAACTTTCGATGAGCCAGGAGCCGATCACGACAGCATCGGCCACCTGAGCGACCTCCCTGGCCGTGCAGGCGTCGCGGATACCGAACCCGACGCCGACGGGAATGCGCACATGGCGGCGAACGCGCGCCAGCGTGTCGCGCACCTGGGTCATGTCCAACGTCCTGGCGCCGGTGACGCCTTTGATGGAAACGCAATAGACGTAGCCGCTGGCGTGAATTGCGACCTGCCGGATACGCCGCTTGGTGGAGGTCGGGGCCAACAGAAAAATCATGTCAATGCCGTGACGGCGCAATTGCACCGCGAGGTCGCCGGAGACTTCCGGCGGGTAGTCAACCACCAGCACGCCATCTACACCCGCGCTGGCTGCGTCCACAGCGAAGGCTCCCGGCTGGCGCAGCAGGTCGTAGCGTTCGATGGGGTTGGCATAGCCCATCAGCACCACCGGCGTGTCGGTGTCCGACTCGCGAAAGCGTCGCACCTGATCGAATACCTGCGGCAGGCCGATGCCCTGACGCAGGGCATACTCACTGGCAGCCTGTATGGTCGGACCATCAGCCGAGGGATCAGAGAACGGCACGCCCAGTTCAATGATGTCGGCACCGGCTTCGACCAGTACATGCATCAGCGCCGGGGTGATGTCCACGCTGGGGTAGCCAGCGGTGGCATAGGGGATCAGCGCTTTGCGCCCCTGCCGCCGCAGACGCTGGAAGGTGGTATCAAGTCGGCTCATGACTGACCTCCCATGGCGTTCGTCCGAGCCATTACCGTTTCCATATCCTTGTCACCCCGGCCGGACAGGTTGACCAGAATGGCCTGATCCTGAGGCAGCGTAGCCGCCAGCTTGACCGCATGGGCCACGGCGTGGCTGGCCTCCAGCGCGGGAATGATGCCTTCCACACGGCTCAGCAGATGAAAGGCGTGCAATGCCTCGTCGTCGGTGGCGCCAACATACTCGGCGCGACCGATTTCATGCAGCCAGGCATGTTCCGGCCCGACACCTGGGTAGTCCAGGCCGGCGCTAATGCTGTGGGTTTCCCGCACTTGGCCGTTGTCGTCCTGAAGGATGAGCGAGCGGTTGCCGTGCAGCACGCCGGGACTGCCGCACTGGATCGACGCGGCATGTCGGTCAGTATCCAGCCCCAACCCCGCCGCCTCGACACCAATCAGGCGCACCGCCTCATGTTCGATGTACGGGTGGAAAATGCCAATAGCGTTACTACCGCCACCGACGCACGCGATTACTGCATCGGGATGTTGTTTCGCCATGCCAAGGCGCTTGAACAGCGCCGGGATCTGGAGTATGCACTCCTTACCAATCACGGTCTGAAATTCCCGCACCATTGTCGGGTAGGGGTGCATGCCGGCTACCGAGCCAATCAGGTAGAAGGTGTGATCGACATTCGTAACCCAATCGCGGATCGCGTCGTTCATGGCGTCCTTCAGTGTGCGCGAGCCGGAAGTCACCGGCACCACCGTCGCGCCCAGCAGCACCATGCGCTGGACGTTGGGGCGCTGTCGCTCGATGTCCTCGCTGCCCATATAGACCACGCATTCCAGGCCGTAACGGGCGCAGATCGTCGCGGTGGCAACACCGTGCTGACCCGCGCCGGTCTCGGCGATGATGCGTCGCTTACCCATGCGCCGCGCCAGCATCGCCTGACCGATTACGTTATTGATCTTGTGGGCACCGGTGTGATTGAGGTCTTCGCGCTTGAGAAAAATGCGCGCACCACCTATTTCCTCACTGAGACGCCGGGCGTAGTACACCGGCGAGGGACGACCAACGTAATCAGCCAGTTCTTCCTTGAACTCGGCAATGAAAACAGAATCGTCGTGATAGCGCTGGTAAGCAGCTTGCAGTTCCTCAACAGCTCGCGACAGTGTTTCGCTGATGAAGCTTCCACCAAAGCAACCAAAGAAGCCTTCAGCATCAGGTTGGTCGTATTTCAGTGTCTGCGTCATAGCACTGGCTCCTGCCGCGTAACTTCGGTCGCCGTTGCTGCGCCATCCAAGACGATCGGTGACAGCAGCCGGGCAACGCGGACTACGATGTCGTCGATCTGCGCTTCGCCGCAGACCAGAGGCGGCAACAGCCGGATGGTAGTGTCGCGGGTCACGGTGATGAGCAGGCGCTGCTCGGCCAGGGCGCGCCCGACTAATTCCTTGCAGTGTCTGTCCAGCTCGATCCCCGCCATCAAACCCTGCCCTCGGATGGCGGTGACGTTCGGGTGATCGCCCAGCGCGCTCTGTAACCCCACGAGCAAACGGGCGCCCAACACGGCGGCCCGCTCCGGCAGCCGGTCGCGCGCCATGATGTCGAGCACGGTGCAAGCCACCCGGCAGGCCAGCGGATTGCCACCGAAGGTCGAGCCATGCTGGCCGGGCGAGAACAGGTCGGCCGCCACGCCACGCGCCAAGCATGCGCCGATGGGAAAGCCATTGCCCAGCGCCTTCGCCAGGGTCATTACGTCCGGAGTGATACCGGCGTGCTGATGTCCGAACCAGGCACCGGTGCGGCCCATGCCCGCCTGAATCTCGTCGAGCATCAGCAGCCAGCCGTGCTGATCGCAAAGCGCACGCAATTCGCGCAGGTAGTCGGCGCTGGCAACCCGAATACCGCCTTCACCCTGTACCGGCTCGATCAGTACAGCCACGATATCGGACTCTTGCGCGGCTACCCTGCGCACCGCCTCGATGTCGTTGTAGGGCACCCGCAGGAAACCGGGCAGCAGCGGCTCGAAGCCTTGTTGCTTAGCGGGATTGCCGGTGGCAGAAAGCGTCGCGATGGTGCGGCCATGAAAGCCATTCTCCATCACGAGAATCATTGGCTGTGCTACCTGCTTGCGGTGAGCGTGCAGTCTTGCCAGCTTGAGGGCGGCTTCGTTGGCCTCGGCGCCCGAATTGCAGAAAAAAGCCCTTTTCATACCTGTCAACGCACACAGACTTTCGCCCAGCCGTTCCTGCCAGTCGATACGAAAGACGTTGGAGGTATGCAGCAGCATCCCAGCCTGCTCGGCGATGACGGCGGCGATCTCGGGATGAGCATGGCCCAGGCTAGTGACCGCGACACCAGCGATGGCATCTAGGTATTCCACGCCCTGTTCATCCCACAAGAGTGCGCCACTGCCGCGAACGAATGAAACGGGTTGACGGGCATAGGCCCGCATCAGGTGGGAAGTGGCAGGCTTCATGGAAAAATCCTCAAATCTGATTCGGCATGTGAACTGGCGGACGCGAATATAAATTCGCGCACGTATATTGCGTCGTTGTCATAGCTGTTCGCCCCCGAGGGCAGCAACAGCTCGGCGCATTGCGCCTGTTCTGTATGACGCAACGCATGCACGACTTGGCGGCACGCTTGGGCGACGGCTTCTGGCAGGCCAACCCCGTTGACCCAGTGTCCGGTCAAGGTGGCGCAGAACAGATCGCCCGTGCCCTTGGGCGTGGCGTGAATGCGCGGATGCGTAATGACCTCGGCTTGCTTACGAGTGACAAGCACCACCTGCATCTCATCCTGCGCCCAGGTATCGGGCACGGCACTGGTCACCGCGACCCATTGGATGCGCCCCGTCAGTAAGGTGCGGGCGGCGGTGACTACGCTTTCGACATCGTTCACCGCCAATCCGGTCAGGTGTGCCAGCTCAAAGCCGTTCGGTGTCAATCCATCGGCCAGTGGCAACAGGTCTCGGCGGTAGACATCGACCAGATTAGGATCGACATAGATACCGTGGTCGAGATCGCCCATCACCGGGTCGATCACGATGCGCAGGTCTGCACGTTCTTTCAGCAGAGCCCGCGCCCAACGGGCCAAGGCTTGGGCCTGCGCGAGGTTGCCGAGATAGCCAACCAGGATGACGCGAAGCGCATGCAGCGCTCCGCGCGCCAAAAGATCCCGCAAATAGCCATCGAACCATTCGATGGGCAACGCGCCGCCGTGCAACGTCGGGTAGTGCGGCGTGTTGCTGAACACGACTGTGGGCACAGCGGCCACTGACAACCCCAACCTCTCTAGGGTCGGGACCGCGACATTGTTTCCCACCCGCCCATAGACCACTTGCGACTGCACCGAGACCACTTCCAGCCGCAGCGGACGCAGTGCCGATAAAGAGGCTTCTTCAGTCATGGCTGTTCCCTGGTGCCTCACTCGGCCAATAGTGGCTGTCCGGCAAAGCGCGGGCGCCGAAAATAGCCTGTCCGACGCGCACCACGGTGGCACCTTCCTCGATGGCGATCTCGAAATCGCCAGACATGCCCATCGACAACTCTTCCAGTCCAATACCGACGGGCGCACTCTGTCGCAGCCGATCACGCAAGGTACGCAGCAACACGAAGCACTGGCGCACCCGCTCGACCTCGCCGGAGAACAGCGCAAGCGTCATCAGACCGCGCACGCGCAGCGCCGAGAACGACGGCAGTGCTTGGATAAAATCTGGCACGCCCTCGGGAGCCAGGCCGTATTTGCTTGCCTCGCCAGAGGTGTTGACCTGCACGAACACTTCCAGCGAACGTCCTTCGACTTGCAGGCGACGATCCAGCGCCTCGGCCACACGCAAGCTGTCCAGCGCCTGGAACTCAGCGGCGAAACGCGCCACGAGTTTGGCCTTGTTGGTTTGCAGGTGGCCGATGACCGACCATTGCAGGTCGGTCAAGTCCTGCATGGACTCCCACTTGCGATAGGCTTCCTGCACCTTATTCTCGCCCAGCATCCGGCAGCCCGCCGCATGAGCCATGCGCAGACTGGTCTCGGGCTTGGTTTTGCTGACGGGCAACAAGCGCACCGCTGCCGGATCACGGCCAGCACGATGGCAGGCCGCCTCGATACGCGCTTGCACTTCCAACAGATTCCGCCGGAAGTCTTCAACAGTAACGGCTTCTGGATACCGACCGTGTTGGTCGTGATGAGTCTGTGTGTCGGAAGGTACTGGCATCAGTTCACCCCTTTATTGGCAGGTATTGAAGTCATGACTGATTTTGATTCTCGTTGTGGCAACCGGCCATTAAGCACCGCATAAGCGACCAAGCCGATCACCAACCCCCAGAATGCGCCGCCAATACCCAGCAGGGTAATGTTGGCTGCTGCCGCCAAAAAGGTAATCAATGAGGCTTCGCGGGTTTTGGCATCGGCCATGGCGCTGGCGAGACTGCCGCCGATGGTGCCCAGCAGCGCCAGGCCCGCCAGCGTGGTGATGAAAGTTGCAGGGAAAGCCATGAATACAGCGGCCAGCGTCACCCCGAACACACCGACCAGGATGTAGAACACGCCAGCGGCAATACCAGCGATCCAACGTTTATCCGGGTTTTCGTGCGCCTCCCGGCCGGTACAGATGGCGGCTGTGATCGCAGCGATGTTGAAGGCGTGCGAACCGAACGGCGCCATCAACAGGGAACCGAGCCCGGTGACGGTCACGATGGGGTTGGCGCTGGTTCTGAAGCCATCGTTGCGCAGCACCAGCATGCCGGGCATGTACTGTCCGGTCAGGGTGATCAAAAACAGCGGCAACGCCACGCTCAGCAAGGCGTTGAGCGAAAACGCAGGCATAGTGAAGACTGGCGCGGCCAGTTTCAGGGTCAGCCCCGACAGATCGACGCGATCCTGAAGAAGCAAGAAGGCCAGCCCCAGCACCAGGATGCCCACCACTGCATAGCGCGCGGTGAAGCGCTTGATCACGACATAGGAGACAATCAAGAGCCCGGCCAGGAGCGGGTCGATACTCATGCTGCCAAAAGCACCAATACCGAACTGGAGCAGGATGCCGGCCAGCAGCCCAGCTGCCACGCCTGGCGGAATCAGGCGGATGACCCGCTCGAACCAACCCGACAGCCCAAGCACCACGAAGGCGGCAGCCGAGATCAGGTAGGCGCCGACTGCTTCCGCGTAGGGCGTGGTCGCCAGCGCTGTGACGAGGAAAGCGGCGGCCGGTGTGGACCACGCCGTGATGATTGGTTCGCGGGAAACCCAGCTCAGGATGATCCCCGTAACGCCCACGCCGATGGAAATCGACCACACCCACGAGGCCGTCAGATCTGGGCTAAGACCGGCCACCTTGGCGGCCTGGAATACCAAGATGAACGTCCCGCCGTAATTGACGATGACCGAGATCAAACCGGCTACAACGGGATGGGTGAGATCGCTCCAACGAATAGATGAAGATGAGGGGACGGATGACATGGCCTGACAGTTACTCCTGAAAGCAATTGGATGGACACAGTTGATAAACAAATTTATAGCCTTAAAATGGATGGATATTCCCCACCATTTTTTTAAGGTAATACAGACCAATTGTTTAGGCACGCTCAACTAGAGTCCGTCAAAGCCTGGATCGGCGACCCTGCGCATAGCGCCTTGCCGCTGTATGCACGCATACAGCGCGGCATCCGGCAACTGATCCTCGACGGCGCGCTGGACGTCGGCAAACCGCTGCCCGCCTCGCGTGCGCTGGCAAAGTCGCTGAACGTTTCCCGCGATACAGTCGAGTCGGCCTATAGCCAGTTGCATGCGGAAGGTTTCATCGAGCGGCGTGTTGGCAGCGGCAGCTTCGTATCGGAACAGGCGAAACGTCTGCCGGGGCGTGGCACGGCACGGCAGACGGGAATCGGCAATGAAACGCCGCGCCTAAGCCAGCGCGGCAGCACTATGTTCCAGGGTGGCGGCCTGCGCGATTTTCTTGCGCCACGCCCATTCGCCCCAGGCGTACCGGAAACGCGCAACTTTCCCCTCCAGACTTGGGAACGTCTCGGGCGACAGGTGCTCAAGGAGTATGGAACCCAGGCGTTAACGCACAGCGATCCGCAAGGACTGGAACCATTACGGCGCGCCATTGCCGACTACGTCAGTCTCGAACGCGGAGCGCATGCCACGCCCGAGCGCGTACTGGTGCTGACCAGTTCGCAACAGGCGATGACGCTGTGCGCCAACGTGCTGCTTGATTCTGGTGATAAGATTTTTATTGAAGATCCGGTCTATCAAGGGGCACGTAAAGCGTTCGACGCTGCCGGACTGGAATGCATCCCCGTGCCACTCGATGTCAATGGCATGCTGGTGGAGCGTCTGAATCAGGCGGCGAAGAACAGCAGCGATTCGGCCAAGGCGGTGTTCCTGACACCGTCGCATCAGTTCCCAACCGGGGCGACACTGGCGCTGGACCGGCGGCTAGCCGTCATTGAATGGGCCAGGCAACATCAGAGCTGGATCATCGAAGACGACTACGACAGTGAGTTCCATTACGACGGTAAACCCACCGCCTGCGTGCAGGGGCTAGACCCGCACGAACGGACAATCTACATCGGCACCTTCACCAAATCGCTGTTCCCCGGCCTGCGCATCGGCTACATGGTGCTGCCGTCACCGCTGGTGGCGCCCATGGCCGTGGCCCGTACTCTGCAGGATGGACACAGCGCACCGATTCCGCAACTCACGCTGGCGCGTTTCATCGAAGGCGGCCACTTCGGCACGCACGTGCGCACTATGCGTGCCGTCTATGCCGAACGGCGCGATGTACTGGCACGGCTGGTGCGCCAGCATCTGGCCGAATTCGTGGAGCCACGGGTGCCGACCGGGGGCATGCAGATGCCCTGCATATTCATCCGCGACATCCCCGAGCGCGAGGCCGTGGAATCAGCGCACCGGGCTGGGATCGACCTGCTGGGGCTGACGGCGCTGCATGCGTCGAGTCGACACAAGGCTGGCTTCCTCATGGGGTTCGCCGCTCACGCCCCCCACGAAATGGAAATTGCCGTCAAGAAACTCGCGAACGTGCTTCGCGCGTTGTGTCGCTGAGCGCCATGAAGCGGGCTATTGGTCAGCCGTCTACACATCATGGCGGCTATCACTGCTGTCGTTCAACTACAGGAAAGATATCTGCGAATGCAATTTGCATAGGCAGGCTAACCCATCGACGGCCCGCGCTGCCTCCCAATCTCCCACGACACACCACTACCGCGCATGGTTGCAGCAAGCTGCTGCCCCAGCCGCTGCTCAATCACCGGCTTCCACGGCACCAAGCTGAACCCCATGCCGTCATCAAGCATGACGTAGCGCCCGCTCGCCAGCATGACCGAGCGCCGATAGATGCCGGTCACGCGCTGCCCGTCCGTCACTGAGCGGTGCTCCAGGCCGGTATCGACGGCAATGTCCTTCGCGGCTTGTGCCAGTTCCCGATTGCGCAGCGTGCCCAGCAGGTTCCGGGCGAGGATCACACGCTGCCCGCGCCGCTCGGCCAGCCCCTGCTCGGCCAGGAAGTCGGCACGCTGCTGCAAAGCGTCCTTGGCTTCGCCGCCAAAGCCCAGGTCGCCCAGTCCCTTGCCACCACCAATCAATTGTTGATCCAACCAAGTGGCACCGATCACGTGGGACTGTCGCTCAATTGGTAAGTGCGACTTCACCTCTACTGCCACACCGCCCATGCGCTGCGCGTCATACTGGCGGCCACGCTCAGGCAGATCGCCCGGCACTTTCCAAAGCCCTTCAGCCATACGTTCTACGATGCCGACGCTTCTCAGGGCTTCCAGGCGTCGAACATGAGAGGCGACAACTTCCCGAGGGTCGCGCCCTGCCTTGATCTGACCCTGCTCAATCGCCAGATGATGAGCCGTGCGGTACAAGCCATCGCTTGCCAGCGTCATGATCTTACGGTCGGCGGCCCGAATGTCGGCGGTACCCTTCACTTCTACAACGGCACCCATAGGATAGTTGGCTGGTTCATCATGAGCATTGAGTGCAACATAATGAGCCTTGCCGTCCACGCCGTCGATCACCAAATAGCCCCGGTCGCGTAGCTCATCGGCCAGCCCCTTGGCCGCCACGCGGCCAAGGATGGTGCGGCCATCATCGGACGGCTCGAATACCGCGAGTTCACGCTGCTCACCGCTCATGGCCCGCTGCATGGTGCGGATGATGTCGCCACGCTCGCCCAGCGCCCGCAAGGTTTTTTCCGCATCGGAGTGAATTATCCAACCGCCGGGCTGCGATTCTTCAGCCAAACCCATACGCTGCAAGCGTTGCAAGCGGCCGATCAACAGCAGACGCTGACGTTGCAGCTTAGGCTCATCGAAGCGTGCAATATGTACCCGGCCATCCTCGCCGATTTCTCGTTGCAGGGTGCGATCCAGGCTTGTCCAGCGTTCCTGCTCCACCTCGCGCTGCATGGTCTGCTGGATCTCCAGTTCGGTGCGCGGCCCCAGCCATTCGGTTGACAGTTCAGAAGCACGATGACGGAAACCATCGGCGATGTAGTCGCCCGCGATGATGAGGTCTTGCCCTGTGTCATCGCGCCCGCGCACGATGACATGCGTATGCGGGTTATCAGTATTCCAGTGATCGACCGCCACCCAATCCAGCCGTGTACCCAGGTCTGCTTCCATGCGGCCCATCAGGTGCCGGGTATAAGTGCGTAAATCATCCAGCTCGACCCCATCCTCGGGCGAGACGATGAAACGGAAATGATGCCGGTCATCGGCGCAGCGTTCCTTGAACGCATCCAGATCGGCTTCATCGACCTCCAGCCCATAAGCTCGACCTGGTTCACCATCTCGACCCGCTCCATCACGCTCAACGTATCGTAAATGTCGGGACAAGGACTGAGGGCTGGCCTGGCGCTGGTTGACCAACAAGGTCTTGATGGTGACGCGCCGCGAAAATGGTGTAAGTGATGCCCCCGCGAAACGCGCTGCTGTGTGGCCGCGCCCCAAGCGTGAACCGGGACGTTGACCCGCTCGCTGGCCTTGGCTTTTGGTCAGTGCGGGCCGACGGACCGCCGACTTACCACCGGCTTTGCCGACCTGCTTGAGCACCCTGGACACAAAGCCCCGGCCCCGATCCTTCGGAGCGCTGGGATGCATACGAAAGTCATCATCCTGGCGGCTGCTCATGACAACTCCTTGGGCAAGCTGCGGCGTGTCCGGTCGTGCGAAGCACACGGGCAGCCTTGTCCTGGCGCGGGCCACGCGCCCCCAGCGGCACGGCGGCAAAGCCGCGTCGTGCCGCGCCACCCCCACGTGCAGACTGGCTTTACGGGCGACTGGGTGCCGCCCCCTTTTGTCTTGCCTTCCGCCTTTACCTGTCGCTTTCGCTCCCGGCGTCGGCGGCCCGGTGGCACTGCAGCATGGGCAGTCAGCGCACCGGCGAGCGCGCCGATGGACGCGCCAGAGGCCGCAGGCCAAGCACGTTCGAGGCACGGCTCCTGCACGTGGGACGGCTGAGCGGGACGCCTTGCTGTGTGCAAAGTCCATTGCATAGGATTGGCCTCAGCACGGCAGACGCAACGACGCGCCCGCAATCCCAAGGAAGACACGCCTGATAGCACGATGACATACAGCGCGACGTGCATTGAATCGCCGGCTTTCATGGCTGCGCCCCATGCCAGACCGGATGCGCGATGCCGATCACGGCGGCTGCTCTGACCGGGCCAAAGTAGCGGCTGTCGAATGAGGCCGGATTCGTAGCGCTCAACAGGAACAGTTCGCCCGCCATCAATGGCCGGCACTGCGGCCAGGGCGGCAACGGACGGCCCAGCTGGTCGGCAGGCAGCGCTGCGGCCACCGGCACGCCGTCGATGCGCACCTGACCGGCCACGATGCAGACGTGTTGCGGCGCGACCGCGCCCACACGCTTGAGTAGCGGAATGTGTGCGGGCAGATAGCCGCGCTGCGCGGCCAGCGCAGCGGCGTCGGCGGGCAATCGGGTCAGAACAATGCTGCCCACGTGTAGCCGACGAGACAACGAGCCGGACTGATGTTGGAACGGTTCGACGCGATACCAGCCGACCGCCACACTGTCGGACGGGTTGTAGACTAGGCGCGGCAGCGGCGGCACAAAAGCCGTCCAGGCCAGCGCAGCCAAGCCGACAGTGGACAAGCCCGCCAGCACGATGCGGGCGCGCAGGCGCGAACGAGGATGCGGCCCGGTTCCAGCGGCCTTATTGAACGTGGCAACCGGCCTCATGACAAGGCCCGCCCGACCAGCCAGGCGGCGTGCCGTTCGGCGGTGTAATCGGGCAACGGCTGACGCGCCGCCAGCCGATTGGCGAGCGTGCGCCAGTACGCGGGCGAGACGGCGGCGGGAGCAATACCCAGTAACTCGATGGCATCCATACGTTGCAGCACGGCGCGTACATGGGCATCGCCTTCAACCTGCAACAGCAGGCGTGCGCCAGGCTGCACGCCGGGGATGCGCTGCGCCGCGTCCAGCGGTGTGCAAGCCTGCATCACCATAAGCTGCCAGCGCACCGTACCATAGTCATTGGCCTGCCAGCGGATGCGGCATAGCACCGCGCCCGGCAGAAACACCGCCCAGCGCCGCCAGCGGTCCAGCCGCAGCGTGTGTGCCGGTTCACCAAAACGCAGGTAAAGATTGAAGTGGGGTTCGATTGTGGCCAGCGCCACCCGCGTCAGCGGGGCGCGGTTGGCATGAGGGCGAAGCGCGGCGGAGAGCGGCAGTGATGCCGCCGTGGCCGCACCAGCGGCAGGCGAAACAAAGCTATTCATGGCGTGTCCTCTTTGCGAGGTTCTGGAAACTCCCTATCCAGCAGACCGCGCAGCAGGTCGGCCACCGTCACGCCTTGCGTGAAGGCCGAGACCTTGATGCGCGCCCGCAGGGCGGGGGTGATGTCCAGCGTCAGGCGAGCGGTGTAGAGATCACCCTTGTTCAGCGTGTCGGCGTCGCCCTGGCGAATCCACGCCTCAGCGTGCGGATTCGCGGGTGGGCGCGCACCAATGCCCACGCGCTTGGCTGGACGTTTGCTGTTCAGTGGCAGCTTGGCTGTCATGTCGGCCACCGCAACAGTTCATCGACCAGCGCGGTGATCTCACGCGCCGCCGCGCTATCGGGCGCCGTTTCACGTGCCAGCCGCCCGGCGGCCACGCTGTCGGCAAAGACGATCCGCTGGCGAACCTCGGCGTGCAGCGCCGGCAATGGTTGCTCAGCCAGCGCCCGACGGGCTTCGCGTCCGATCACCGTGGTGCTGACCCGCCGGTTGATGACAAAGGCCGCTTGCAAAGCAGGCCGAAACACCTGGGCCTCGCGGATCAGCACCACCATCTCAGCGCTGGCCCACAGGTCGTAGGGGCTGGGTTGCACAGGAATCAGCACGTAATCGGCTGCCAGCAGCGCAGAGCGCGCCAAGGCGGCGATTCTGGGCGGGCCATCAATGACCACGTGATCGGCCCGCCTAGCGAGTTCCGGCGCTTCCTGATGCAGCGTTTCACGTGCCAGGCCCACCGCGCTGAACAGCCGTGGCAGCTCTTGCTGGCTTCTGCGCTGTGTCCAATCCAGTGAAGAACCCTGCGGGTCGGCATCCAACAGGATGACTTGCTGAGCGCGCAGCGCGAGTTCTCCGGCGATGTGCGTGGCCAGCGTGGTCTTGCCCACCCCACCTTTCTGATTGAGCAAGGCAACGATCATGGCGCAGCCCTCCCATCTGAAAAACCCCTGAGTTCTTCTACTGTCGAGAGTGGCTGTTTTTGCCTTGTTGAACGAAATGGTTTTTTCGGCTGATTTCGCCCGTCACACTGTCGGGTGTTTCCCTTTTCAGGGTCTATCCAACGTGGTTGCGGGTCTTTATCAATAGTTAGAGTAGTTAAGTTAAATAAGTTAAGGGGCACGCAAACCCAGTGCTGGCGCGGCTTTGCAGCCGATTTGCACGCCTGATAGCACGATAGTCCCACGCCCGATAGCACGATACCGGACACGCCTGATAGCACGACACTATTCACAGGATATTCACAGCTTTTCCACAGACTTATCCCCGTGCCGTGGACGGCACCGGTCGGAAGGTCAGCCGTTCGCGGCCTTCGGTCGGCAGCAGCTCGATCCCCAACACGTAGCCGGGCAGCGACTGCTTTGCCACCAGGGCGCGCAGATCGCAGGCGAAGTCGGCGGGCTTGGCGGTACTGCCGGACTTCTGGTGCAGGTAGCGAAAATCGAATCGCCAGCCCTCCGGCTGCTTGCCTCCGTGCTTGCGCACCAGGCGGTATAGCCAGCGCTCGATACCACCCGTGAGCCGGAAGTACGCCGGGTCGATGGTCAGCACCAGGGCCGCATTGAGCACGCCCGCATAAAACCAGTCCGGCAGAATCAGTTCGATGCCCAGCGGCTTGCCGCCAGCATCGGCCAGTTCCTTCCACTCGTTGATCCACGAAAACCGATGCAGCCGCCGCCCCGTGGTTTCGCGGATGGACGTTGCCACGCTGGTCGATTGCAGCCGGTCGAGCGCCGCTTTCAGGCGCTGGTAGTCGCGCAAGGAGGTGCCACGCCCGATAAAGCGCAGGATTTCGTAAGGCTTGGCGCGTATCCAGCGCGAAGGCGTGATGCCTGCATCGCGTGCCTGCACAATCTGCGACGCGGCCCAGATCAGGATGTCGGCATCCCAGATCGTGGCAATGCCGTGTTCGGCGGTGCCTTCCACACGGATGGTGACGTTCCCATTGCGAAAGTCGATGGGCGCAACGCGCCGCGACTTCGCCAGCGAGAAGAAGGGATAGGCCATCAAGTCCTGGGCATCGCGTGGCACCATGTCGCCGGGCAAGGCGCGGAACAGCGCAAGTTGTTCCTGCTGTGGCGGTCGCTGCGCAGCGGGCGAACGGGACATGGTGATGGCCGCTAGCGGGCAGACGATCAGCGGCCGTCACGATAATCACCCGCATGACGTTCGGCGTACTCCGGGTCGGACGTGGCCTCATAACTGCGTGCATCGGCCCAGGCATTGAGATCATCCACGGCGTACATGACGCGCCGTCCGAACTTGCGAAACTTCGGGCCACCACCAATCACGCGCTGCTTTTCCAGCGTGCGCGGCGACAGACGCAGGTAGTCGGCGGCTTCGTCGTTGGTGAGGTAACGTTGGGGCTGCGCGGGCGCAGTGGCGGGAACGGCGGCAGGCCGTAAGGGTGCTGGTCGCATGGGGTGAGCCTCCATCGGTTGAGAGCGCCCGGCCACATAGCGGGGCCGGATGCAGACAGTCTCAACCAAGTCGGGCGACCTGCTCAGGGACGTTTTGCAAGTGGTGAAGAACGTCCCTGCACCGGCGCGGGAAGCTGTGCCAGGCGGCGGTAGCCACCACGCATCAGCGTGTCGCCCCGGCACACCAGGCGCCGCATGCGGGCACGCAACGCGCCATCAGCATGCCAATCGCGGGCCACTGCCTTGGAACCAAACAGCCCTTCGGCGATGTCGCGCAATGAGGCACCCGCCAGGGTGGCATCGAGCGCCTGCAAGGTGTGCAGCTCCTGCAGGGCCGACAAGGCGGGCCGGGGCCGCACGACGGCAATGGGAATGGCGCCGCTCTCCAGGGCCAGCTTGCTCATTTCCAGCGTGAGCGCTTGTGCGTGCGCCAGAAGGTCGGCGCCGGCGCGCACGGCATAGACATAGGCCATGCCGTCGGCCAGACCAGGGGCGAGCGCAAGCCGCAGGCAGCCACCCGGCCAGCGCACCCGCAGCACCAGGCGCACGCCGTCGTGCATCAGGAATTTGTCTCCGGGGATGGGCCAGAGCGCGAACCGCTCAGCATCCGGCATGGGGTCGGCGTCCGGGTAAAGATGAACGCCATAAGAGTCGGGGAACCAAATAGGATGCGCGTCACGCGCATCCAGGGTGGGGTCTTCCAGCAGACGCAAGCCCCAATTTTGCGCCGCGTCTGGCCGCTGAAGACGATGCAACCAGTCGTGCCTGTACTCGGGATGACGGCGCAGGTATTCCCAGGCCAGTGCCGGGCCATCCAGATGCAGAACGTAGAGATACGCAGCAACCGGATGCCAGTGCTTGAGGCGCAAATCGACCATAAGGCAAACCCCCTTTCATCCAGCGGGGCCACCTCATCGCAAAATGCACACAACGCAGTTTCAATACGTTAATACCTGAATACCAATCGCATCAAATGAAACTGAAAATATCAAGCCCGATTGCGTCTTAACCGTTGCGCTGACAATCAGAATGCGACGATGGCTCCGCTGAAAAATCAGCAATCAGCGTCTATCACCCTGCCGCATATCCCGCAAAAGATCATGACTCTTTAAGTCTGGGCCGTCGCGTATTTGTGCAAGGCCCATGATTCAGACTCTGCTGGTCTTGACTATGACTGAAATAGTCTCAATACGCCTTGATTAGATGGACTGCGTGGGATGGACTGCGCGCTTTGATCGCAGTCATCGGTTTCAATCCGTGATCGAACCGTTTTCTTGCGCCAGGCGCACATATTCCGATAACGGGCGCACCGCCTGGAAATAGCGGTCACGCATTACGGGCTGCTTGCGCGGGCCGACGATAGCCGCCAAGGCGGAAAGCTGCACTGTTCCCAGCTCCGGCATGCCTATCCCCAGGTCGATCAGCCCATAGGCCGTATCGCCGTCTTGGGGATCAAGGCAGGCCAGCAGCCAGGTCGCATGAGCATCTGGCGTGAAAATCCGCACCACAGGCAGCGGGTCAATGCTCTGGCCTGCGGCGCGAGCCTGCCCGTGGGCAAGCAATTGTGCGCGTTCGTCGTCGGTGATGAGTGGTTGGTTCACGTTTACTCTGCCAAAGCGTAAAGCCGCCGATCTGTCTTTGTGCGTTCGTGCAAAGACCCGAAAGCGGTTAATCCCAAATCCGTAAAAGCGGGCAATCGTAATGCCGTTTGTGCGCAAGCCATGAAAAGTACGATTGTGATTCTCCGCTTTTAAGGGAATCCACACTTACAGATTTCATTAATCACACAAGAAAAAGACGAAATCCCGATGAATGAGTTAAAGATAACGTGGTTTTAATTGTGCCGCTGAAACACGCTTCTGTCTATGCAGAAGCGACCCGTACAGCGCGGCCGGCCACCCGGCGCCACCACCTTTGATGCCGAACTGGCCCAGGCCTTCGGCAGTGCGGTGCGTGCGCTGCGCACGGAACGCGGCATTGCCCAGGAAATGCTGGCGAACCTCGCGGGCATCGAACGCTCGCACCTGGGCAAGATTGAGCGCGGCGAGCACATGCCCACGCTGGCGATTATCTTCAAGATCGCCGAAGCGCTGGAATGTAGCACGGCAGTGCTCATGACCCAGACAGAAACCCAGCTTACCGAAGGTAAGGTTTAACCATAAGGCCTGTGGGGGCTGTGCCGCCATAGGCCTTTGAGTGGATACGCCCCGCCAAAAGGCGGGGCGTAGGGCTTTAAGCCGTTTGCGGCTTGCTGCGCGTCCACAGCAGGTCATGCGTGCCGTCCTCGCCTTCGATCAGGCGAGCATAGACGGTGGCCGCGAATGAGGGGTCATCCAGCGTCACCGACAGGTATTCCCGCCCGGCCTCGCTGGTTTTCTTCCACGCCGCGCCGATGTCATTGCCTGCGGCCTGCAGGCGGAAGTCGGGGGCTTTGCCGTTTTCGCCCTTGTCGTTGGCGACCAGCTTGACCTTGACGTTAAGCGTCAGGGTGCGCAAGGTGCCGGTGTAGCCGTTGGTATCTGCGGTGAAGGTGCCGATGGTAGCCATGGTGATACTCCTTTCAGGAATTCAAGGTCGCGCCAGTGCGTCCTTGTTGTGATCCGGTCGGCGGGGGTGGGCGGGCCGCACCGCACCAGCGGCCGTAACAGCGTGGAGGGCCGGGAAGCGCAAACAATTTGTCCCGCGAGGAATGCGCGCAGCGCAGGGGAAATTGTTTGTGCTGGACGGTTGCGGCCCATCAGCCCAAGGCTTGCCGTCCCCCGCCAGGATTCACGACAAGACAAGGACGTACAGGCCGACCGTTCTGCAAGGAGAGATGGCGAACTCGATTTCGCCGTAGATACGCTCGACCGGCAAGCACCCTGATGCGTGCAAGAACCAGGCTGCCGATGTTGGGCGAAAAACTCCCCGCCGCACGCTGCGGCGCTGCCTTTGAAAGCGCGGTGTGGAAGCTCCATAAACCAGGCTGGGCGGCATGTTGGTGAACCGCCCCTCGTGATGTCCAGACAAACAACCGCCAGCATCGAGGACGGCACGCTTGCGTGCAACCTGCGCCAGCAAGCCCAGGCGTAGTCTTACCCGCACCGCCTGTGGCGGGGCACCATATAGAAGAAGCCGCAAGCACTTGAGCCTGCTTATCTGACAACCGCACAGGACATAACGCCCTGTGCGGTTGTCGGGGCTTTATATCTGCCCCAGCTCTGCCAGTGAGGCCGTGCTGGCCGCCGTCACGATGACATGATCGAGCAACCGTACATCTATCAGCGCCAGCGCATTTTTCAGATGCTTGGTCAGGTTCAGGTCCGCGATACTTGGCTCGGTTGAACCCGACGGATGGTTATGCGCCATGATGAGCGCGGCCGCGTTCAAGCGCAGCGCCGTTTTGACGATCTCGCGAGGATAGACGCTGGCCTGGCTCAACGTCCCCGGACCCTGCTCGATATAGCGAATCGGCTTGAAACGTGAGTCCAGATACAAGAAGGCAGCACATTCGTGTCCCAGCCCGGCCAGCTTGGCCTGAAAAAACTGCTTCACCTTGGTCGGCTGATCGACCGCCGAAGTTTGGGAAACCAGACTTTCCGCAGCGGTACGGCCCGCCGCCAGAATCTGCTCGTCGCTGGCCAGCTTGTAGCGGCCACTGGGACTACGTACATACAGGGTACATGTCTCGTCCATGTTGTCATAGCTCAGTGCGGCGATGGTGTTGTTCATGATGCGCTCCAGTGTTCAGGGCGGGATTGCCCGGAACCCGAAGGCATGGCGCAGCGCAGGTTTCAAGGGTCGAAGACGGCCAGCGGCCGCAAGCGGTGCCCACGGCGACGCGCCGCCCTTTAAACCGAGACCGGCATGACACAATGACCGGAAGCAAAACAGCCCCCACCGTGTCACTGGGGTTTGCGTTGGAATCCTCTGCGTAAAGCGCAGCCAGACTTGAATCGTTGCGCATCGCGCAGCCGGCAAACGAATGTGCGCAGCGCCGCAGACGCGAAGGCGTGAGGGATTGAAGCCTAATGGCCGTGACGACAACGTCGGCACGGGGCGCAGCCCGAAAGCCCGGCGGCGCTCGCGCCGACACGCTCAGGCTTATCCACAGATTCTGTGCGCAAGCCTGTGCATAAAAGATGAAGACTTTATGACAGCCCTTGTCATTCCGTGCTTTGCGCCTGGATGGGCTGCGATTTGTCCAGCGCAGCGATGGCCGTCCGTCCCCTGGCGCTTGTCTCACATGCTCCGGTCGCCGCTGCCCCTCCGAAGCGGCGACCGGCTGATTTGGCTTTTTGCCTTGGTTGTTGTCACCGGGCGCGGCGATGCAGCGCCCGGATTTTTGACCAACGGCCCCAATGACGCAACGGCGTTGGGGACGGTGAGATCTGAACCAATGACAATAGCCAGCGCCCCGGCTGGAACCGGGGCGCTGGCCTAGCTTCAAGATTATGCGGCTACTGCATCAGTCGGTTCAGTGGGTGTGTCGGCATCCTCGGCGGTTGCTTCGTCTTCCTCTGCCGCCGTGTCCTGCGGGCTTTCCACCCGGAAAATACCGGGCATCCACCCCGTACCGGCCACCAGTCGTTCCGCTTCGCTGGCAATGTCAGCTTTCTTGAGCTTCGCCAGCCGGGAAACGTGGTCAGGTGCGAACTCTCCCACGGCATCCAGAATCATGGCTTTGGAAATGTGCAGGAAATAGCTTTCGGCAGTCGGCTGCCACCATACCGCCATATCCAGCCCCACGGCCTGCGCCAGTTTCTCGCCCGGTTGCTGTGCCGTAGCGCGAGGCGTGACAACATCCACGCTTGCCGCCGCGCACACCGCCAGCAGCCGCACCAGTTCATCTTGCGGCTTTGCTAACAAGACGGCAAACAGATCGGGGCTGTCTATCGGCAACGCCTTGCCTATGACTTTTTGCTGTTCGACCAGCGCCACGGCGGCGGGCGATTCCGGCCAGTCCGGGGCCATACTTTCCAGCCGGTCTTGCACGGTCAACCGTATTTCCAGCGGCAAACTGTCACGATAGCAATAACCCTTTTGCAAGACTGTCTGCACCATGCCATGCACCACAGCAGCCAGGGCGGCGTGTGGATTCCGCGCCAGCTCGATTTGCAGCGCGGCGGTGCGGTGGGCGCTCAAGCGTTGCGCCAGCCGGTCGGACAGGGAAGCGGCCTTGGGCTGCTCCTTGTCCTCGCCATCGCTGTTTGCATCATCCTCGCCACTGAATCCCTGCCGCAATCGCTCCAAGGTACGCAACGCCTTCGCTTCGGCTTCACGCATCAGGCCACGATGCACGACAATCTGACCTTGCCGGTCAAGGGTGACAATGGCACCAGCGGCGGCTTTGACGTTCGGAGCGTAATCCAGCAAGCGATCTTCCAGCGCCTGCAATTGTTCGCCCAGGCTATCGCCTTCGGCCTGCAAGGCGTCGGCCTTTTCCTCGTCGTCCGCGTCCAGTGCGGCATCAATCGCTTCACCAATGGCCTGCATTTTGGTTTCCAACTTGTCCATGCGGTCAGCTTCCTGCTTGGTAGGATTGCGCCGCTCACGCGGGGCGCGTTGGAAGGCTTGCAGGTCGGCATAGGTCGCGGCGGGCGTGGCATCCACCCATGCCCACCCCTCGGCCTTCACGCTGGCCGCGTATTCGTCCAGCTTTTGGCGTACCAGCGTTTCCAACAGCACCGCATCGGTGACATACACGCCGCTCTCGTCCTGCGCGAACAGATCACGGCGAATGCCGCCGCCCGCAGCTTCGTAGACATCCAGCCCCACGAAACGCACCAGCGCATGGCCTGCGTCTATCTCCCGCTCGGTCAGCCGGTCACGCAAGGCGTGCGGCTGGCGTTGCCATTCAGGCGCTTCATAGAACGCCGCCTCCTGGGCCGCGTGGTCGTCCGTGATGGCAAGCGCCATCAACTGTTCAAGGGTGACGGCATCGGCACGATAATCGGCCAGCAAACGCCGCGAGACATTCGCCAGCTTCATACGGCGCTGCACCACCAGCGGGGTCACGCTGAAATCCGCTGCGATGTCTTCGATGGGTCGGCCTTCGGCCACCAGTGCGGCGAACGCTTCAAACTGGTCTGCAGGGTGCATGGCTTCACGCTGCACGTTCTCTGTCAGGCTCACCGTGCGGGCGCTGGCATCAGCCACCAGCAGGCACGGCACCGCCCAATCCTTGGGAATGCGCCGGGTCTTTGCCAGCCGTTTGAGCGCGTCGAGCCTGCGGCCACCGGCCACGACTTCGTAATGCTCGCCGTCGCGGGCCAGAATGACGGTCAGGTTTTGCAGCAGCCCTACGCGGGCGATGCTCTCGGCCAGGGCATCAATAGACTGTTTGATCTTGCGTACGTTGCGCTTCGAAGCGCGAAGCTGCGACAGTGGCACGACAATCAGGTTTTGCGCCGGGGCGGCGACTTCCTGCGTAGCGGTGTCGATGGCTTGGGTTTCGGTTTGATGGATCGCGTTCATGGTGAAAACTCCTTGAGATTTTGCAGTGCAGCCATGGAAAGCGCGGCAAGGGTGGCTGCCTGCCCCTGCCGCGTAGGGGAATCAGGCTTTCAACTGGCGCATGCCCTCGGCCAGCAGCCACAGGGAGCGGTTCAGGCGAATGTCGGCATCAATGCCTTGCACCGCCCGGGTGCTTTGGCGGCGACCGTTGGCGCTGCGGCCACGCAAACCGCCTTTGGTCAGGTTTTCCTGCACGCGGTTAAAGGCCATCCACAGATCGGGGCGGCGGTCGTCGTAGCGGCGCGGCATCAGAATCTGGCTTTCGGTGATGGGCGCGGGCTTGTCGGGGTCGTCGTATTTCAGGGCCAGTGCGGCGCGGGCGAATACTTCGGCTTCTCCATCGTCCAGCGTGATGCTCTGCATGGCTTCGCGGGATTCCTGCACCCGCTCGAAACCGTCCAGCACCTCATAAGCGCCTTCGATGACTTGGCCGGTAATGTCACCCTTATGCGGGATGCGAACATCGGCCACCGTATCGCCGCATACCAGCCCGTTGCTGCATACGAAACGAAACGCCCCGGCCAGCATCTGATAACTGCTCGTGCCGTCGTGCGAGTTCAAAAGAATGATTTCATTGGCAATGCTGTCATTCACCTGATTGGCATGCCGTAGCCGAATCATGTGTTTGGTGTGTTCGCGCCGGTCTGCGTTGCGTACGCGGGTCTGCGTCACCATGAAGGGTTCAAACCCTTCTTTCCGTAGTTCCGTCAGTACCGCTGCCGTGGGGATGTAGCTATAGCGTTCTGAACGGCTTTCGTGTGGGGCATCAGCATAGATGGACGGAACCACGGCCCTGATCTGATCGTCCGACAGCGGGCGGTCGCTGCGCAGCACCGGGGAAAGGGAACCGAAGCGGGATGCAAGCATGAGATTTCTCCTGACAAAGAAAAGGTTTGCTGTTCACCGCACGCCGGATTCCAAGATTCGAGCCCAAAGCTTTTGAGCTGTTGATGTGCGGTCGGCACGAAGAACCCGGTTGGCCTCGTTGCCACCGTCTTTCCTGAGTTCGTCGCCCGCGACGGTCAGGAGCCCACGAACGTGGGCCGTCAAGGAGAAAAGCGCCAGGTTGGTGCGGCCCGCAGGCGCAGCCGAGGACACGGCCTGGCGCGCCTTGACGGCACGCGGCCACGGGCTACAGTCGCGGACAAGGTGATGAAGTCAGGAAAGATGGCTGGACAGGCAACGGCCAGGTCTTGGTGTCGCCCGCAGGCAAGCGCCAGCGCGCAGGCCCGAAGCGGGAAGCCGGGCCGAAGGCGTCAGGGATGTGGAAGGCTGGCGATAGATAGCCAGTCCCGTCAGGGATGAGCGGTTAGCGAACGTGGAGCAGCGTGGTCTGCGAAGCAGAGACGCAACGACCTGCTTATGCTAAACCACGGACAGCACCAATTTGTTGCTTATTTTTGATACATTCTTAAAAAGCTCCCTTTGTGGGAGGGAGCAGCCAAGAGTCTGCAATCGTTCACACTTGGCTTCGTGCTTTGCTTGCTTCGTTTAAATAGCCGGTGCGCATGTATACGCCGACGGAAGGTCATCGTAGTAGCGATAGTACAGACGGTATAAGGAAGTACGTTTTTTCCAGGTAGTTCCAAACCCGAGTGCAGTACAATGCGCTCGCGCTACTGGTCAGGGGAAGGAGGCTCACCAACGATCGCTTGCAAGCATCAATTTCGATGTTTTAAATAATTTCATTCTCAGATGCAGGGGCCATATCTATGACAAGGAAACGCAGAGTTGCATTAAGCGAGCAAGAAAAGCGAGATGCAGAAGCCGCCGTGTCTAGTGTCGCCCGCCAAGTAAAATTTACCGTTGCTGAATATCCGGTATCTATGTATGTCAGTAGGTTCGCCGATGATGAAACGGATCGTTATTTTGTGCCGGAATATCAACGAAACCTTGCTTGGAATGACGAGCAAAAGTCGCAGTTTATTGAATCATTGATTGTTGGGCTGCCTATCCCGTTTATGTTTTTTTACCAAACATCAAACGGACGAATGGAAATCGTCGACGGCTCCCAACGTATGCGAGCGATGCGGTCTTTTCTAAAGGAGAACTTGCGTCTTCGGGATTTGGTATTGGTTCCGGAGCTAAATGGGTTTACCTTTGAAGATCTACATAGTGATAGACAACGCAAACTCGAAGATGTCACTATCCGCACAATTATTCTCGACACCGATACTGACCCATCAACACGCGCAGAGATGTTTGCGCGCATCAACCGCATGGGAACAACAGCAAACGAAGCGGAAATTCGGCGAGGGTCACTCCCCGGGTTGGTAACAGGTCTGATTACTGAGCTTGCTGAACACCAGCTCTTTGTTGAACTTACTCCACTGAGTGCAAAAGCGGTTAATCAGCGTGAGCGAGAAGAGCTTGTAACTCGGTTCTTCGCATACCTTAATCGAAATGACACACCAGCAGGTCGATTCCCCGGATATCGGGATCGCCCAAAGAAATTCCTTTACGATTACCTAAAGGATGCAAACGCCGAAGCTGAGCAGCGTCCAGAAATGATTGATGAAATGCGCGATGAGTTTCTTCGAATGCTAGCCTTTGTCCAAGAAACATTTGAACTTGGTTTCCGAAAATCAGCCGCAGCCAATACAGTACCTCGTGTCCGATTTGAAGCGATTTCAGTTGGCTCGGCCCTTGTTCTACGGAAAAATCCAGCGCTAGAAATTAATGCTGGCCTTGTTTCCAACCGCATGAAACAAGTTGGCTTTGATCAACTAGTTGTCTCTGATGGTGCAAACGTGCGCTCCAAACTAGAGGGCCGAATTGACTTAGTTGTGGGTATTTTGACAGAAGAATGACTACTCTTTTAACTACCCTATCCGAACGCAAGGACGAATTCAGTTCGCATTTGGCTTTGGCAAAAGCTATGGAGGAACGTCTTTTCGAGGGCGACCTTGTATCTATCGGGGAGACTGCCCTTACCGTTCGCCATTTAAGAACCATCAAATCTGGATTAATTGTTCATCTTTATAATATTGTCGAAGCTTTAATGAGTCGGACCATAGAAGAAGTAGGTGTTGCGGTGAAAAGCTTCACACCCAACACTTGGTCGACCAATACCTTGAAGGAGTGGCTTCGGTTTAATGCCTCAATAGGCCTTGACGGTAATGAGGAATCGCGACTAGCGGTTGTCCACAAAGCAGCGCTGAAGCTGTTGCAGATAGACCCAATTAATGATTTGAAGTTCAAGAAGCCTTCTGGCACATGGTCCGACAAAGTGATCATGAAGTTCTCTCAGAGACTGAATATAAGATTTGACCTGACACCGGAAATCGCCACAAAGATTCAGAAAAACGCAAAGTATGGCGATAAAACTCCGCTGGAGTTCTTAGCAGATAGAAGAAACGCAATCGCTCATGGCCGCCGATCCTTTGAAGACGGAGCAGCCGATTTATCTTTGACCGATATCCAAGAGCTTGCAGATGTAACCATAGAGTATATGGAACATGCGATTAGTGCATTTCAGACATTTGTAGATGAAAAACGTTATTTAGCTGTTAGTCCCTGATGTTGAACGCCAAGAGAATCTTCGCGGTTGATCTTTTTTGTGGTGCCGGAGGCCTCACATATGGGTTGGAGCGTGCAGGCATTCACGTAAAGCTAGGCATTGATATCGACCCCGCGTGCGCGCATCCCATTGAGCAAAACTCAAAAGCAACATTTTTGCAGGCCGATGTAGCGACTGTGGACCATACGGTAATTGAAAAGGCATTTAGTGGTGGGCACGTTAAGCTGCTCGCAGGTTGCGCGCCATGCCAGCCCTTTTCGACATACTCTCGCGCAGCCAAACAAAAACATGGCGAAGGTGCCGGTGAAAAACGCAGTGAAGACTGGCGTTTGGTCGAGCACTTCGGAAAGGTAATCCGGAGTACCCAGCCAGACCTCATAACCATGGAGAACGTAGCACCACTCGCGCAGCAGCCAATTTTTCAAGAATTTCTTGACGGGCTCGACGGCTATTGGGTTGATTGGAAGATTGTTGAATGCCACATGCTTGGTCTTCCACAAACTCGAAAACGCTTGGTCTTGCTGGCATCTAAGCTTGGTCCAATCACGATACCGGAATTTGATTCACCGATCAAAACCGTAAAATCGGTGATTGGAAAACTCCCAGCAATAACTGCCGGTGAGCAAGACCCTACCGATCGACTTCATAGAGCCAGTCGCCTTAGCCCGACGAACTTAAAAAGAATCCGACACTCTCTTCCAGGCGGAACGTGGCGAGACTGGCCGAATGAATTGCGCTCTGCATGTCACGCAAAGAAAACGGGGGCAACATACCCATCTGTTTACGGTCGAATGAAATGGAATGCTCCTGCGCCTACCATTACCACTCAGTGTTTCGGCTACGGGAATGGCAGATTTGGGCACCCAGAACAGGATCGAGCCATTAGTCTACGAGAGGCAGCAATGTTGCAAGGGTTCCCTCAGAAGTATTCTTTTATACCGGACGATGAGCCAGTGAGCTTTGCTAAAGTTGGAAGGCTTATCGGAAACGCAGTACCGGTGACCTTGGGAACGGTAGTTGGAAAATTGTTCATTGAACACGTCGCTAAGCACGGCAACGGTCAGTAAACCTCTATCCTCCAGGTGAAGTAATAAGGGCCGAAGCCCCAATTCTTACAGCAAGCCACGCTCCGCAAGCGATGCGGTATCCTGACCAGCCACTATGACATGATCCAGCATACGCACATCCAGCAACGCTAGTGCCTTTTTGAGATGCGTAGTCAGTGTAATGTCCGCCGCGCTCGGCTCGGTACTGCCACTTGGATGATTATGCGACACAATAACAGCTGCGGCATGATGGTGTAGCGCCGCCTTGGCGACCTCACGCGGATAGACCGAGGCTTGATTGAGCGTGCCCTGGAACATCTCCACGTATTCGATCAGCCTATGCTGCGAATCCAGGAACAGGACTGCAAACACCTCCACGTCGAAGCCGGCCAGTTTTGCCGTCAGATATTCCTTGACGGCTGCGGGTGATTTGAACACCGTACCTCGCTTCATTTTCTGATCAACCGCCTGGCGGGCCGCTTCAAGCATCTGATCCGTGGTTGCTGGCAGATAGCGCCCCTGCGCATCACGCACCAGCAAAGCGGAATCGAGAGAGGAAAAGGATGGTTGCGACATGATCGTGCCCCGGTTACTCAGGCAGAATTGCCCGGAACCGTGTTCAGCACGGCGCAGCGCAAGCAGTCAGGGGTCGATAGATGTCATCGCCGGTGTAATACTGACCCACCCCGTCGGAGTAAATCTGACCCACCTGGGCAATGATGGTGGCTTTTTGGCCACCGACAATGTTGACTCAGGAGCAAGCAGTGGAGATCAAGGTAATGGCGCGTCGTGGCGTCAGCATTCGAGAGATGGCCAAGCAGCTAGGCTGCTCGCGCAACACGATCAGGCGATACCTGCGTGAGGCCGATGCGCAGCAGTACAAGCCGCGTGAGGCGCGGCCAACGAAGCTGGATCCATACAAGGGCTATTTGCTCGGCCGCATCGAGGCGGCCCGGCCGCATTGGATACCGGCAGCCGTGCTGTTGCGTGAGATCCAGGAACTCGGATACCCGGGTGGCGTCACGCAGCTGAAGGAATTTTTGAAGGACAGCAAGCATCAAGAGCCCGAGCCCGTCGTTAGGTTTGAGACGCCGCCAGGTAAACAGATGCAGGCGGATTTCACCCACATCCGGCGTGGCCGCGATCCCCTGTTAGCTTTTGTCGCCACCCTTGGCTACAGTCGCTCCAGTTGGGTACGGTTCACGACCGACGAGCGGGCGGACACTTGGTTTGGATGCCTACGCCAGGCCTTCATCTATTTCGGAGGCGTGCCTCAGCACGTGCTATTCGATAACGCGGGCGCCATCATCATTGAGCGCAATGCATACGGGGACGGCCACCATCGCTGGCACAGCGGGTTGCTGGCAGTGGCCGAGGAGTTCGGCTTCACGCCACGCGTCTGCCAACCTTACCGAGCCAAGACCAAGGGCAAGGTTGAGCGCTTCAACGGATATCTGAAGGGCAGCTTTTGTGTACCGCTGGCTGCGACCCTGAAGCAGGCCGGACTGCGTTTTGATGTGACGGCGGCTAACGCTCACATCGGCCGATGGCTGACGGAAGTAGCCGATCAGCGGTTACACGGCACAACCCGGGAGCGGCCCGCCAAGCGGCTCCAGGAAGAACGATTGGCGTTGCTACCGCTGCCTCTGCCACACCAGGGCATTCTCCTGCCGACAGACTCTCACCGCCCCATGCCGCTGGAGAGCTTCCAGCACCCGCTATCGGTCTATAACGAGTTGTTGGAGGTCCGGGCGTGAACCTTCAGCATAATCGTATCGAACAGCTACGTTATTTGTCAAGATAGTTGCGTTGTGAGTTGATTTAATCGCTCCAGAGAGATATTCTGAAGCTTGTACCGACGTATCTGCGACACCTTGGGCTGGGTCATACCAGTGATCTCTGCCGCCTCTGTCTGATTCAATCCTCGTTGGTCGAATAACGCGTTCAACTTGAACGCAAGCGCGGCCTTCGCCGATAACTCTTCGGCATCATCAAAGCCCAAGTCTGTCAGTACGTTATCGGTGCCTTTGGGGTAGTCGATACGAGTCATCACTTTCTCCTGCTCGTCCAGTAACGAACAACTATTTTAAATTCCTACTCGAGAGGCCTTTGCAAGCAAGTGCCTGCGTTTCCCATACAGAAATTATACCTGTTCGAATATATTCAGACATTACCGCTCAGCTCGTCCTAGGACGTAGAAAACACAGGCAGCACCTTCATCCCCCAAAAACCTTTTGTAATATACTCACCCGCATGTTCGCCCTTCGACCACGTTTTCTGCTTCAAGGAATCAAGCTCTGGCAAGTTCTTGCTTGTCTGACGCTGCTTTCCTTTACGTGCCGGGCGGTCATTCCTGTGGGCTATATGCCAGACGCCTCGGGCGCGGGCAAGGGCAAATTTGCCATTACCCTTTGCGTTACCGGCGGCGGTACCAGCACCATTTTCATGGACCTTTCGGGTGACCCGGACACGTCTCCGGCACCGGGCGACCATTTCAATAATCAGGACTGTACCTTCGGCATTGTTATGGCGAAGGCGTTAATGCCGGCCCAAGAGGCGCCCACGCTGGTCAGCGTAATCACGCATCGCCCGGCTCCCTCTGTACATCGCAACCACGCCTACCCTCCGCTGCCTGCGCTGGGTCCACCTCTAGGCTCTCGCGCCCCGCCTGCAAACCTCGGTTGATATTCGTGTGTGATCGCCATTAGGCGGTCACTTTCTGACGACACTCATTCCGAGGTTTTTTCATGTCTGCTCTCGACATCTATTCCTGCCGCCCGCTGCGGCCGGCAACGCTTTGGCGCGTGCACGCGCCCACTGTTGCCATTGCAAGTGCCTTTCCTTTATTTTTTGCTACCGCGCTGAACCCAGCATGGGCCGAATCCGGCTCAAACGCCATCTCTCAACTGGACTCCATTGTGGTCACGGCCTCCGCCAATGAGCGCCTCCTTGAGGACGCGCCGGCCAGCGTTACGGTACTGACGCGTGAAGACCTTCGGCGTCGACCGGTTTATGACGTGGCCGATGCGGTCGAAGGTACACCCGGCATCTCTTTAAGCGGCGTGGGGATCAACGGCAAGGGCATTTCGGTCCGAGGCATGAAAACGGACCATACGCTGATTCTGTATGACGGAATGCGGGTCAATCAATCGGGCCCGCTTATTTATGGCTCCGACTTTGAGCATGGCTGGATGCCTGCGGAAGCCATCGAACGCATCGAGATCGTTCGGGGTCCGATGTCTTCTTTGTACGGATCAGAAGCGCTGGGTGGTGTGGTCAACGTCATCACTCGGCGTCCAACAGATGAATGGATCAATGCTTTTTCGGTTGATGGCGTTTTTCCGGACAATGGCCGCGGGGCGGACCGACACCGGCTTGGAGCCTATGTTTCGGGTCCGCTGATCGACAATGTGCTGGGCCTGACAGTGTCGGGAGAATACCAGCACCGGCAGGCGCTTTATGCACCTAAAAATGACGCCGCCTCGGCGTATCGGGAAACCTCAATGGGGTACCAGAAATCCATGCTTGGCACCGTTGGGCTGACCTGGACGCCTGATGCGAGGCAACGGGTGGACGCCACAATCAGTACGGGCAAGGAAGACCGCTGGCGCAACAGTGCTAGCTATCGTTCTGATGACGACATTCGCAGGCAACGGGCGTCGCTGTCGCATTCGGGTGACTGGCAATGGGGAAAGAGTGAAATCAGGCTTTATCGGACCAGTCTGAAGCGTACCAACCTCCGCTCGGACGGTGCCCACACGGGGCCTCATGAATTTACCGAAGAGGTGGCAAACGGGATGGTCAGCGTCCAGCCCTGGTCGGGGCATACGCTGACTCTGGGCAGCGAGCTACGCAAGGAAACCCTGGAAGACCCTGTGGTGAATCTGGCAGGAAAGGCTAACGCCACGCACAAGGCATTTTTCCTTCAGGACGAAATAATGCTGGGCGAGAACTGGGAAATACTGATTGGCAGCCGGTTCGACAATCATCCCAACTATGGCTGGCAGGTCAGCCCGCGCGCTTACGTGCTTTATCACGCCACTGATGCCTTGGTATTCAAGGCAGGAGCCGGAAAAGGGTTCCGCGCCCCCACGCTGAAGCAATTGTCACCAGGATACCGGGCCACTTTTGGCCGGGGCTCTGAAGTCTTTGGCAACCCCGACCTCAAGCCCGAAACATCCGTGTCGTACGAAGCGGGCTTTGACTATACCGCCGACACCTGGAACGCCAGTGCAATGCTGTTTCTGAACCAGGTAGAAGACCTGGTCGACACCCATTGCGTTGCGGGCTGCTCGGGAACCGCCCGGCGCTACGAATACATCAATATCAATAAAGCGCGCATTCGCGGCCTGGAGCTGGGTCTGGGTGCAGAGCTTCCGTGGAATCTGGAACTGAACGCCAACTACACATTTCTGGATGCCACAGACCGCACAAGCAACATCCGCCTGACTGACCGCTCTCGACACGCCGCCAACGCCACGCTGACCTGGCACCCTGCGCCCGACTGGAGCGCCAGTGTCAGGGTGCAGTACGTGGGATCACAACGCACGACCTCTGCCTCGGGTCATCAGCCGGGCTACACGCTGGTGTCTTTATACGGCAGCCACGAGGTCAGTCGACACCTGACGCTGCGTGCAGGCATAGAAAACATCACGAACAAGAGACTGGCCGATGACTCGGTGGACTACACCTTTGCCGATGAAGGGCGCCGTCTGTTTCTTGGCATGGAAATGAGGTTCTAATCATGCGCAACACTCTGTTTTTTATGGTCCTGCTGTGTTGCCTGGGCCTTTCCTGGCCTGGTCAGGCTGAAGTCGCTACCGCGGCAGAAGACCCCATTGTGAAAATCGTTACGAACCGCACGGTGCTACCGGTCAAGTTTCAGACCCTGCAGCCGTTTGCACAGCGCGCTGGCGTAACACTGCAACATATTGATGTCAGCACAGCCCACGCGCCTGCCGCGTCGTGGCTCGCCGGCGCCAGCCTGGTGGTGCTTGATACGCCCCGCCCCAGCGCGCACGCAGAAGTCGATGCTACGGTAGGCGAAAGCCTTGCGCAAGGCACGAAGCCGTGGCTAAGAGTGGGGGGAGGGGCGCAGGCTTCTGGAGGCTTGGCCACCCACGACGCTGAAAAGCTAGCCGGCTACTACACCAACGGCGGCCCGCGTAACTTTGCCCTGTTTTTCCAGGCAGCCCGGAGCCTCGCCGAGGGCCGCTCGATTGCGTCTTTGCCCGAGGCCGAACCGGTTCCTGAGACAGGCTTTTATCACCCCGCCGCATCAGACGCCTTTGAATCGGTCGACCACTACATGGCCTGGGCAACGGCACGGCACCCTGATGCCATAGGACGCGTGGCCTTTCTGATTCACAGCGGCATGGTCAGCGACATGCAAACGGAAGTCATTGACACCCTTATCGCAGCCACCGAGGCAAAGGGAATATTGCCGGTCGCATTCTGGTATGACAGCAACGACCCTCAAGCCTTGAGCAAGGTGCTCAAGCCCGCCCGGGCCGATGCCCTTGTTAATTTGCGCATGACGCAAAACAGCGCTGAGCGGGCAGCCGAGCTGGCCTTGCTGGGTATCCCCGCCATACAGACGCTGACTTATCGTGACGGCGACGAAGCGCAATGGCAGGCGTCTTCAAGCGGCGCACCCCAGCGGCTGGTACCCCTTTTCGTTGCCGTACCTGAAACCTGGGGCATGATGGACCCCTTGGTGATCTCCGCACTGCACGACGGTGCTGCCCACCCCATGGCAGAACAGGTAGAAGGCCTGGTCAACAAGCTTCGCAGCCTGATTACGCTTCGGCGCACGCCGGCGGGGGAAAAGCAAGTTGGACTGATGTTCTGGAACCACCCGCCCGGAGACAAGAACTTTGGGGCTTCTCACCTGAATGTTCCGGCCAGTATTGCAAACATCAGCCAGTCGCTGCAGCAGGCGGGCTACAACCTGCCCCCCATCGAAGAACCGGACATTATCGAACAGGGCCAGGCCATGCTCTCGATGCTGTACCGAAACACCGAGCCCGAAGTCCTGCTTGCCCAGGGGCTGGCCGAAATACTGCCTCTGGCCCGCTATCGGGAATGGTTCGACACGCTGCCATCGGAGCAGCGAAAAGGCATGACCATTTGGGGCGACCCCGGCGAGCACTGGGCCGTGCGCACAGTAGAAGACGTTACCGGCTTTGTCATTCCCCGGCTGCAGCTGGGCAATCTGGTGGTCATGCCGCAAATGCCCAGAGCAGCAGAAATGGGCAGCCACTACCACGACACCTCGCTTGCGCCCGACCACCTTTATATGGCGGCGTACTTGTGGCTGCGGGAAACCTTTGGTGCTCACGCTCTAATCCACCTGGGCACACACGGTACACAAGAGTGGCTGCCGGGTAAGGACCGGGGCCTATCCATGCGCGACTACCCGTTTCTGGCACTGGACAACCTGCCCGTTTTTTACCCATATATTCAGGACAACGTGGGCGAAGCGTTACAAACCCGCCGCCGAGGTCGCGCGGTGTCCATCAGTCACCAGACCCCTCCCTTTGCCCCAGCCGGCCTGTACGACGAGCTGCGCGTCATGCATGACCTGATCCACGAATACGAACAGTTGGATGAAGGCGCAGTGCGGCAAACCGTCATGGAAAAAATTCTGGCCGCCACAGAGGCTGCCGGCATGACACATGACCTTGGCTGGCACGAAGCGGATGCAAAAGCTGACTTTGCCGGGTTTATGCAGGCCTTGCACGACCATCTGCACCTGTTGGCCCAGACCGCCATGCCTCTGGGCTTGCACCGCTTCGGCCAGGGGGCCGCCCCCGAACACCGACTTGCCGTGGTCATGCAACAACTGGGCCAGCCCTACTACGACGCCTTGAACGAATCAAACGAACTGTTCGTGGAAGATTTTGCAACACTGCAAAACAGCACACCCTATCAAACCCTACATCAGTACTTACGGGCCGGCAAAAATACAGACTCGGCGCCCACCGAGCTGAAAGACTTTTTGCTTCGCGCCCAAGAGCTGGACCAGGGCCTGGCCGCCACCGGCGAGATGGAGGCGCTGTTAACCGGGCTTGCCGGTGGGTTTGTATTGCCTGGGCCCGGCGGCGACCCAATACGCCGACCCGGTCTGGCCAGCGGAAGAAATTTGTTCGCCCTGGAGGCTGACAAACTACCCACAGTCTCGGCTTACGAAAGCGGGAAAACCGCACTCATGCAACTGGTGGACGCCTATCGCAGCGAGCACAATAATGAGTGGCCCCAACGCCTGGCCTTCAGTCTGTGGTCTGGCGAAGCCGTCCGTCATCAGGGCATCACCGAAGCACAAGTACTGCACGCTCTGGGTTTGCAGCCAGTGTGGGACCGCAGCGGACGCATATCCCGTCTGGAAATCATTCCCGCCAAGACCTTAGGGCGCCCCCGGATTGATGTCGTCATCCAGACAACGGGGGTTTACCGCGACCAGTTTGACGGCTTCATGCGCCTGCTGTCCGACGCCATCCACCAACTGGCTGATCTGGACGAACCGCACAACCCTGTTGCAACCAACACAAAACGGATCACGGCGGAACTTCAGACCGCGGGCATGTCGAAGAGCGAAGCTGCCCAAGCTGCACGTCACCGCATCTTCAGCAGCCCGCCCGGAAACTACGGCACAGGCCTGCCTGGCATGATGCAAGACTCCACCGACTGGGAAGGCGATACCGCATTGGCCGAACAGTTTCTGGACCGCATGCAATATGCCTATGGCAGCGAAGGCTGGGCAGTCAAACCCGCACATGCCAACCTGCTGGCAGCCCAGTTGCGGGGCACAGACGCAGCCGTCATGTCGCGCTCCTCGAACATACACGGCGTCATTTCCACTGATCACCCATTCGAGTTCCTGGGTGGGCTGTCGGTTGCCATACGGCATCTGGACGGCGAGAGTCCACCGCTGTTCATCTCCGACCTGCGCAGCACAGAGCCCAAAACCACCTCGGTGCAGTCCTTCCTTTCCAATGAAATGCGTGTCAGGTACCTGAACCCCCACTGGATACAGGCGATGCAAGCAGAAGGTTACGCGGGCACACTGGAAGTGGTGGATACCGTCAATAACCTGTTTGGCTGGCAGGCTGTAGACCCCGCAACCGTGCGACCGGATCAATGGCAGGCCTTGTTTGACACGTACATTTCCGATACGCGCCAACTGGGTATCAACGACTGGTTTGAACAACATAACCCCACTGCCCAGGCTCAGGTTCTGGAGCGCATGGCCGAAGCCATACGCAAGGGTTATTGGAATGCCTCCGAAACCACGCGCCGGGCTCTGGCACAACGCTGGCAAGAGCTGGAAGAACAGTTCGATGCCACCGCAGGCAAGGAACCAACACGCAGTTTCGTTTCGGAAATGGCCCAGGGATTCGGGCTGACTCAAGCCCCTGGGCAAAGCGACAACGCTGCGGCGACGCCCAGCTCAGCACAAGAACCGGCGAGCTCGCCAGCAGAAGTCAGCGGGCAGGTTATGGAGCCGGTCGGCACGACCCAGCCCGCATTTCCCTGGATGCTGATCTTTGCCCTGGTCCTGCTCGCCCTCGCAATTCTTTATGGCGCCGTGCGGCAACACCGCGCGGCGCATGCATAACTATTTTCTGTGGAGACTTTTATGAATATGCTTGAATCCGGTCTGTACGAACTTGCCAGCCTTTTCCTGGGCCCGGTCCTGATCTTGATCCTGCTGTGCGTGCTCTATGCTTTTACTTCGCTGGGCAGTTTCGCCGTCGAATGGCAACAACGACGCACCCAAAAAAAACCCTCTGCCCTGCATCAGCGGCACGCCACCCAGGGCGGTACATCAGATGACCTTGAATTGTGGATTATGCGCCGACTGGAATGGTTGCGCATTGTTTCGCGCACCGCGCCCATGCTGGGCCTGATTGCCACCATGATTCCCATGGGCCCCGCCTTGCTGGCGCTGGGCAGGGGTGACGCCGCAGGTGTCGGAGAAAACCTCGTCACCGCCTTCTCGGCCGTGATTCTGGCACTGATTGCCGCCAGCATCACCTTCTTCATTCTGACGGTAAGACGACGCTGGCTATTACAAGAGCTGCGCGACCTGGAAGCCCAGGGCGCTCTTTCTATACAGGAAGCCTGACCATGCGATTTCTGGAATCCGATGAAGCCGACGACCCCATCCTGTCGGTAGTGAACCTGATCGATCTCTTCCTTGTCGTCATTGGCATTCTCATGATCGTCGTCGCCCTCAACCCCCTGAACCCGTATGCCGCGCAAGACGTCATCGTCATCGAAAACCCCGGCAAAGCCAATATGGCCATGACCATTAAACAGGGAGAAGAACTGACGCGCTACGAGTCCAACGGCGAAATAGGCGAAGGACAGGGGACCAAGGCCGGCATTACGTACCGGCTGGACGACGGGCGGATGATTTATGTGCCTGAAGCAGGTGACAGCCGCTGAAGGTTTTCCGACAGAGAACCCGCAGCGTCACGACACCTGGAGGGGCCGACGCTCGTCGGCCACCCATTCGGTCATCGACCCATCGTAAACCGCCACATCAGTGCGGCCAAGACGGGCCAGCTGCAATGCGACGATTGTCGCAGCGATACCGCTTCCGCAATACACAATGGGCTTGACGGCGGGATCCAGCGCACCAACCTGCTGCAACAAGGGGCGCACGACGGCAGGATCAGCGAAACGGCCACTACTCGTATCGATTAAATCGCCAAAGAACACATTTTTACTGCGGGGTATGTGTCCGGCACGTGGATAGACTTGTTTTTCACCACTATAAATGGCGGGAGAAAGCGCGCTGATCAGCAAGACGTCGTTGGCACCAATAGCTGAAACCACGTCGTCAACGCGGGCCAGCAGGCCGGGCTGACGTCGCGCCGTAAATTGAGTGGGCTCAACCTTGACCGGACCTGTTTCTATTTGCCGGCCCTCTTGCTTCCATTTGGCGAGCCCACCTTCCAGCACCGACACTTTTGTGTGCCCCTCGAGCCTAAGATGCCACCAAAAGCGCGACGCCCAGAAAGGATAGTACTCGGGCCATGTGTCGCCTTCGAGCTGATCGTACACAATGACGTGTGTGTCGTTGCTGACCCCTAACGCCCCAATGGCCCGGGCAAACTGCTCGGAAGACGGCACTGTTATCGGATGCGGGGCACCGGTGTCGGCGAAGTCGGTTAGCAAGTCGGCAAACACGGCACCCGGAATGTGTTGGCGCTCAAACGCTTGCCGCCCCGACTCGTAAGCGCTGCGACCATCGGAGGTGGCCAGCTTCAGGCGGGTTGTCGCGTCGATGATGCGAATATTTTTAAGCGGCCAGATGTTGATCGGTCAGCTCCGTGTTCTCGGGGTTGAGCCACATAGCGGCAGGTCTGCTCCAATTGCGTGTGCCTCCTGACCATCGACTGGGATTGGCCCGGCGGGCATGCTCGTAGAGGGCCTTGCGCTTCTCAAGCAGTTCGGCATCAACGCCTGCGTGACGCTGTGATGGCGTCACATAGCGCAGCGCACTATGACGGTGCTCATCGTTGTACCAGCGAACAAACTGCAGCACCCATTGGCGGGCGGTGGCAAGATCCTGGAAGCCTCGTCGAGGATAGCTGGGTCGATATTTCAAGGTCCGGAAGAAGGCCTCAATTTGTGCGTTGTCGTCCGAGACGCGTGGCCGACTGTACGAAGGCTGGATCTGCAGGTCGCGTAGCTTCTCCAGCAGCGTGGCTGCCTTCATCGGGCTGCCGTTGTCAGTGTGCAGGATAGTCGGACGGTGGCCACGGGCGCTGGCCAGGCTGGCACGCTGCATCAAGGCGGCGGCATGCTCGCCGCTTTCCCGGCCATGGATCTCCCAGGCCACGACTCGACGCGAGAACAGGTCCAGAATCATATACAGATAGTAGAAGGTGCCCTTGACCGGTCCGGGTAGCCAACTGATGTCCCAGACCCAAATCTGGTTGGGGGCGGTCGCGCAATGTCGCGGCGGTGCCGGGCGTGAACGGGGTTTGGCCGCCCGGCCCCGATGGTGCTGTAGACCTCTGGTCCGCATGATCCGATAAAACGTCGACTCGCTGGCAAGGTAGAGGTCCTGATCGGCCAAACGTGGCACGATCTGAGACGGGGGAAGGTTGACGTGTTCGGGAGCAAGGACGGCGTCCAGCACCGCCTGTACCTCTTCAGGCCGTAGGGCATTGGCCGGTTTGGTGCGTTGTGCCGTGGGCCGCAGATCGGCCCGCGCTTGGCCATCGGGGCCACGCCAGCGGCGCCAGGTGTCCACACTCAAATCCAGGGTTTGGCAGGCGGGTTTGAGCCGGGCCCCGGCACACACCGCTTCGTCAATCAGCGTCAACGCAGTCTGGCGATCGTGGGTGCTGATCATTTTTCCTCGTCCCCCCAGATCGCCGACGCTTTTTTTGATAACACCAGCAAGGCGGCTGCTTCAGCCAAAGCCCTGTCCTTGCGCCGCAGCTCACTTTCCAGTTTGCGTAGGCGTTTATTCTGCATCTGTTGCGAGACCGTGTCGGCAGCGCGGCGCACCGGCGAGAAGCCCGCTAGCGCCTGGGCCTTCCACTGCTCAATTTGTTCACGATACAGGCCCTTGGCACGGCAATACTCGGCCAACTGCGCCTCGCAAAAACTCGCCGTCTCAAGCACCACGGCGAGTTTAGACTCGGCACTCCAGTCGTCTGAGACGCGCTCATTGCCCGGCGCGGCAACGCCGCTGGCCTGAGCCGCACGTCTCCACGCGTAGAGCGTTGCCGTCGTGATGTTGAATTCGTCGGCTAACGTGGCAATCGACTCGTTGCTTGGCGGCATCATTCGCCGCAAGACAGTTTCCTTCAGTTCCTTCGAATAGCGCATTTCGTTGCAGTCCTCGCCCCGGTTATGGCGATCATTTTAAAACGCCGGGAAGCTGCAACTATCTTGACACCGGGGGCTATGTGATGTCCTGAAGCTGGATCGGATATCCAGCGAGTGGCCCGCCATTGCCCAGCAGTGTGCGCGGGATGAGGCGACTCATAGCGACTTCCTGGAACGTCTCCTGTGCATGGAGAACGACGCCCGTATCGAACGCCAGCGTGCCGCACTGATGAAGATCGCAACGCTGCCGTCTATCAAGACCATTGAGGACTACGACTTCGCCTTCGCAAGCGGTGCCCCGCGCGCTCAGATTCAGGAACTGGCAGCACTGACCTTCATCGAACGGGCAGAGAATGTTGTGTTCCTGGGTCCAAGCGGAGTGGGTAAGAGCCACCTGGCACAAGCCTTGGCGTATCGGGCGGTCATGGCAGGCATCAAAACCCGCTTCCTGACCGCCGCCGACTTGATGATGCAGTTGGCCACGGCGCACAAACAGGATCGGCTCCAGCAATACTTCAATCGCGCCATCATCGGGCCGCGGCTGTTGGTGATCGATGAGATTGGCTATTTGCCATTTGGGCGTGAAGAGGCGAACCTCTTCTTCAACGTGGTGGCGCAGCGCTACGAGCGCACCAGCATCATCGTCACTAGCAACCTGCCGTTCAGCCAGTGGTCTTCATGCTTCGCCGAGGACCAGACGCTCACCGCTGCCTTGCTCGACCGGCTGCTGCACCACGCCCATATCGTGCAGATCGCCGGCGAGAGTTACCGGCTCAAGGACAAGCGAAGAGCAGGCAATATCAAAGTAAGAAGTTAAGTTTTAGGACGCCGGGGTGGGTCAGTTTTACTCCGACGATTCCGACGAAAGTGGGTCAGATTTCAACCGGCGTTGACAGATAGACGGCCACCAGGCCACAAGCGTGTAAGCACGCTCAGCCCTTTACTGCTAGCACGTCGTGATGCAGTGAAGGGAACAGCAAAGCCGCCCTTCTACAACAGCAGACGGCGCCGGCAGAGTTTAGCAAGCTCTGGTCGCAGAGCTACAACCTGGACACCTCCCCCAACAGCAATCGAAAGCAACTGATAGATCAACAGCCCGCGCGTCGTGGCGGCAAACAGCGTATCGGCATCGGCAACGACGGGCACGCTCACGACGAGAGGATTTCCTCGTCGAAATCTTTGGACAGGCGCTTGAGCGCCTTGGCCTAGCGCTGTCGTTCAGACTCCTGCCATTGCATCACAGCACTGCGCAAAACACGGCGCTGGTTGCCGACCTTCTGGTGCGGCGGCACTGTGCCAGCGTCGATCAGCTTGACCATGTAGAGCCGGCTAACATTTGCCAACTGCGCCGCCTGCTCAGTGGTGAGAACCTGATCGTCTTCACGAACCTCTGCCTTGTGATCTGCGGTTCGCAATTGCACTGTAGCGCGCCCCAGCATTTCGATCAGTTCGTTCGTGATAGCCGCGTCAGCCGCTTTACTGAGCTTGACGTGACGACGCACAATGGACAAGACGGGTTCCACGTCGAACAAGATCTCGAACACTGGCAGAGCGGCCTGCGCACGTTTCCTTGCCGCCCGGCGAGGCGCCGGAGCGGCGCGCCGCTCGCCCGAGGAAGAAGGTATCTGCTTGAAAGTCATGATTAGCACGATAAAAAAATATCGAAAATATCGAAATACTCAAAACAGAGAATGCACCGTAACTTGCTTACTGCAGCCTTGTTCCCTAAACTGTTCCCTGAACACCAACCACTTTTGAAAAGGTTCAATGTTTATGCTGGTTTACATCCCTTTTGGGATGGAGCCCCAGCCACCATTCATCTTTCCCAGAACATCTCAAAACAGCCCAAAAAACCATTAAAACCAAGGGCTTAGCGGTAAAACCTGACTCATCAGGTTCATAGTCATCCCAAGAAATCCCAAGCTTGCGGCCCCCCTCAGGGGTACCCCATAATAGGTTTCGTCGAAATCGCATCTTGGGGGGACCCCATGGGACTGCTCACTGACGTTAAAATCAAGACCGCCGCGCCTCTGGACAAGGAGTACATGCTGTCCGATGGCGATGGCCTGTACCTGCGAGTCCGGCCTGCCGGCAAGACCTGGCTTTACATCTACAAGCACCAAGGCAAGAAGACCAAGCTCGGCCTTGGCAGCTATCCGGTCGTCTCGCTGGCCTCCGCCCGACAGAAGGCGCGCGCCGAGGCCGAAAAGCGCGCCGAGGGCATCGACCCCAAGCAGGCGCGCAGGCTTGAGGAGGAGCGCGAACGGGTGTCCCGGCTCAACACCTTCGAGCTTATGGCGCGAGCCTGGCATGCGCAATCGAAGAAGGATCGCATCTGGTCGGACAACTACGCGAACAAGCTTATTCGCCACCTTGAGCTGCATATCTTCCCGTGGGTCGGCAAACTGCCGATCGACAGCATTCTTCCTACCGAGATCGTGCGGTGCCTGCACCGCATCAAGGAGCGCGGCCACCTTGAAACCGCCCAGCGCGTGCGGGAAGTCGTCCAGAACATCTACCAGCATGCCGTCGATGTCGGCGCGCTGGAGCCGGCCAAGAACTTCGTCAACAGCCGGACCGGCGGATTACCCGCGCCGCGTGGCCGGCATTACGCGGCCATCACCGACCCAAAGAAACTGGCTCAACTGCTGATCGACATACGAGCGTATAGCGGCCATGTCATTACGCGCAGCGCCTTGCAACTATCCCCTCTGCTCTTTCAACGGCCTGGCCAGATACGCTTGGCCGACTGGGAGGATGTGGATTTCGAAGAGGAACTGCTGCGCAGCCCGCCTGAAAAGATGAAGATGCGCGAGTGGATGAAGCGCGACAGCCGCACGCCCGCGCATCTGACACCCCTATCCCGCCAGGCGATGGCCATCCTCAAAGACCTCTATCCGCTCACCGGCCCCACCGGGCCGATCTTTCGCAGCATGGCCAAACGGTCGGAAGGCAGCCGCTACATGAGCGACAACACCATCAACAGCGCCTTGCGAACACTGGGCTACGACACCCAGGAGGAAATCACCGGCCACGGCTTCCGGGCCACCGCCCGGACACTCATCCGGGAGTACCTGGGCTGGGACAAGGAAGTGATCGAGCGCCACCTGGGGCACTCCGACGAGGAGCTGGGCGGCAGCTACGACCGTGCAGTCTTTCTTGCGCAGCGGCGCCGTATGGTTCAGGAGTGGTCCGATTTCCTTGACGACCTGGTTGCGGGCAAGAAAGTGGTGCCAGTGGATGGGATACTGCCCAAGACACGCCCTGCCCGCCTCAAGGTCGAGGACAAGCCCGGGCCTTCCGCCGCTAAGCGCCTGGCGGCGTGACAGCCTGATAGGTATCGGGACTATCAATCCATTCCTGCAAGGCGCTACGCTGCCATGCCGAGGCCCGGCCGCCCAGATGAATCGGTGCGGGAAACCGGCCCTCGGCAATGCGCCGATAAACGGTTGACCGGCTCAAGGCGGTAATCCGAACTACATCACGCAGGCGATAGAACGCCGGCGCGGCATCGGATGGCGACGGCGGTGGGCTGATGGCAAGCCTATGGTGAACCGGCATGGCGAATCTCCTGAGTCGTTGGTAGACATAGCTTGCCCTACCCCCATCATTCGCCCCACCCAGGACAGCGTGTTCTGGCGTACTCGGGCGGCTGACCGCGCCTGTTTGGGCCGGTACGAGCCATCCACAGCGGCAAAACCCGGGCGTCTCCCGGTTGAACCGGGCCGCGCTTCTCCAGGCTCGCTGGCCTCTCGTCCACTGGCGGGACGGGCCACGCCCGCCTTGCACATCGCTGACGCCTGCGCGCTGCGCTTGCCAAACCCCGCAGACGCGATCTGCTGTTGAAGAGAGGCGGCTTTGCTGTTCCCTTCACCGTATCACGGCGGTCGCACCAGTAAAGGGCTGCGCGTGCCGGCACGCTTGCGGCCTGGCGGCCGTCTATCGACCCCTGACTGCTTGCGCTGCGCCGTGCTCAGCACGGTTCCGGGCAATTCCGCCCGAGCAACCGGAGCACGATCATGTCGCAACCATCCTTTCCCTCTATCGAATCCGCTTTGCTGGTGCGTGACGCGCAGGGGCGCTATCTGCCGGCGACTACCGATCAGATTCTTGAAGCTGCCCGCCTGGCGGTAGACCAGAAAATGGTGAGAGGGACGGCCTTCACATCACCAGCCGTCGTCAAGGAGTATCTGACGGCAAAACTGGCCGGCTTCGATGTCGAGGTATTCGCTGTCCTGTTCCTGGATTCGCGGCATCGCCTGATCGAATACGTGGAGATGTTCCAAGGCTCCCTCAATCAAGCCTCGGTCTATCCGCGCGAAGTCGTCAAGGCAGCGCTTCAGCGTCATGCGGCCGCTGTCATCGTGGCGCATAACCACCCAAGCGGCAGTCCTGAGCCGAGCGAGGCGGACAAGGCACTGACCACACATCTGAAGAAGGCGTTGGCGTTGCTGGATGTTCGCACGCTGGATCACATCATTGTGGCGGGCCAGGAAACGGTGTCATTTGCCGAGCGGGGTTTGCTGTAAGAATCGGGGCTTCGGCCCCTGTCTTGCCTTGCTACCCACCGATGATCGTTGCTAATGCAGCTTTCCCCAAAGCCTTCACAGCATCGAATGTCAACTCGATACCTTTTTCCTGTGCGGTGGCCTTGATACGTTCCCATACGGCCTTGCTTCGGATAGTCTCCAGTAAATCGTGCCCCGGCCAGGTCAACCCTTGGGCCAGGACAGCATCTCCATCCATGCAACTGGCATCGGCACCTTCAAGGAATCCTGCTTTCCAAAGAAGAACGCCGTGAGCATCCTTCTCCGGTTCATAACTTTCACTGGCTGGGCCATACTGAATTGTCTCGAACTTTGCGCTGTCTAGTGCTTCAACCTCAATTAATACATCACGGATGATGTCCCAGTTCCTTTTCATTCGACCTTCCGGTGACGTGATCGTGTGCGAGAGATGCTCTTCAATGCGAGCAACCGGTTTTTTAGCGGTGCGGCCTCTCCCGGGTGAAAGCGTTCCAAATGCCGTACCTGCCCCATCGCTTTGGCGTAAGGACCTTGATCGAATGAAAGGACTTCTCCGAGTTCAAAACGCCGCTCAACTGCGTGGACAATTGCGCGAATTCGGCTGCGCGTGGCTCGATCCAGACCGGGCTTGCTATTTATTGCGAGCTTTGTCACGGCCATCCGGGTGGCCGATGTTGAAATTTCATGCTTCGCCCGTTTTGGCTGATAACCATGTTTAAGCAGCATGCCATACACATGTCGCACGGCCTTTGATTTTTCCTCGTCGGTCAGAAAGGATTTGGATGATACGGCGATGTCATCAACATAGCGTGAATAGATGAGTCCTTGGCTAGCGAGTTTGGCATGCAGGGTAGGTTCATCCTGCCAGAACACAAGGTTTGCAAGGAAGGAACTGGTAATCGCGCCCTGAGGCAGTTCACCATGTCGAGTAGTCAAGAGTGTCAGACATTGCGCCACTGCCTTACTGAATCCGAAAAAACAGTGCCAGACATTGAACACTCGATCCGCCGAGGTAGATGGGAAAAATCCGCTGATATCCTCATTGATCAAAATCCGAGCGCCGACATGGAGTGTGGCATTGGTCTTGTAGTCGCAACCCTTGATGCTCCCAGTCAAATACGCGGGAAAGCTCACATGATCCAGAATCTGACTTTTGATTCTTCGATGAGTTTCCTTCAACGGTTCCAGGGCATCGTAGGTGTTGCGGATGCTTCCGTCTGCTTTTGTGATCGATTTGGCGACACGGTATAGGATATTGGCGCGTTCGGCGAGCGCCAGCAGGTTACTGGCCGGTAGCCCTAGTGAGTTGTGAAGTGCTTCCAGCGAGCCGATGCGCCGTTGTCTATAGGAGGGCGCGTTGGTTGCTGAGGGGTTCATTGAGCAGCTCCAATGCAGTGCGAGCAAGTTCACCTTGCAGTGATTTGTCTATGCCACTTAGATCGCCACCTTCCGCACCCAGGAAGAAAAGAATGCCTACGGGCACACGTAGAGCCTGAGCTATCTTGTTCATGGTGGAGAGCGTTGGGTCGCGCTTGTTGTTTTCCAGCATGGACAAGTAAGACACCGAGCACTCAGCATCCCGCGCAAGGTCAGCCTGGGAAAGCCCTCGTCGTGTCCGGCATAGCTTGATAGCTTGTCCAACGTTCATCAGTCACTCCGGTAAGCAAATATTGGGCTTGCCGCGTCTTGGCTCACTCTCATTACTTCATCCAGTCAGTGATGTTGCTTACTGCCCGAATGACGATGTCGGTGATGCGCAGAGCCCGAAACACAATTTCTTCATGTTCGAGCTCCCGCTTTTCCGAACCTTCAAGCATGTTGCAAAGCTGCTGCAACACATCATCGAGTTCTGCCAGAGCGCCGGCATCGAGTTGGCTGTAGTGGGCATCGCGCAGCTTTTGGAGCGTTGCGATGCTGTTCTTTAAAGCGTGATATTGCATAGGAATGCTCCTGTCGAATTCGGCACAACGCCGAAGCCCCGTAACAAGGCGATAGGCCGAAAGGAGCCAACTCGATGCGCAAGCCCAACACCAGTCTTCGCGGCTATGAAGCCCCGTCCATGCTGATCGCTCTGCACGAATCACAATTAGCCGATTGGTACTTGCTAATTGGGGGCGCGCGGGGCGGTGCGAGGGCGGACCTTCGCGGCTGACCGATTGCTGCCCGGCCAGCCTCACCTCAAAATCTCCAACACTGGATGAAGGAGCGGCCTGAATCACTTCAGGCAATACACACTAACCTTTCGCTTCTACGGTAAGAGCACTACTTCAAAGAACGATACCTAAGCGATACGCCTAGCCGATGCCATTACAGCACAATCCAGCGATAAACGTCAATGAAAATTTACTGACAGTGAATTAATTTTGCTAATCTTGGGCGCGTCCGGCCTGAACAACGGCCGGTCGCGTTGTTGTGCTTCGCATCGAACCCCTATGGGTTTCGCCCTGCCGGGCATCCATCGTTCCCTCACTCCGCTCGGCTGACGCCTACGGCCCGGCTACCCCGCTTCGGGCCTGCGCGCTGGCGCTTGCCTGCGGGCGGCACCAAAGACCTGGCCGTTGCTTGGCTCACATCTTTCCTGACTTCATCACCTTGTCCGCGACTGTAGCCCGTGTCCGCGGGCCGTCAAGGCGCGCCAGGCCGTGTCCTCGGCTGCGCCTGCGGGCCGCACCACCCTGACGCTTGTTTCCTTGACAGCCCCCGTTCGTGGGCTCCTGACCGTCGCGGGCGACGAACTCAGGAAGACGGTGGCAACGAGGCCAACCGGGTTCTTCGTGCCGACCGCACAACAACAGCTCAAAGGCTTGGGCTTCCGAATCTTGGAATTCGGTGTGCGGTGAACAGCAAACCCTTTCTTTGTCAGGAGTTTTTATTATGAATACCATCACCCATACCGAAACCCACGCCATCGTGACCACCACGCAGGACGCCGCCCCGGCGCAACCCTCGCAAAATCTCATCGTCGTGCCGCTGTCGCAGCTTCGCGCTTCCAAGCGCAATGTGCGCAAAACCCCCGGTCAGTCCATCGACGCGCTGGCCGAAAGCATCGCCCGCGTGGGGCTGCTGCAAAACCTCACCGTGATACAGGCCCGCGACGGCGAGCATTACGAAGTCGTGGCCGGTGGCCGCAGGCTGGCCGCACTGAAATTGCTGTCCAAGACCCGCCGTATTGCGAAGGATTGGGAAGTGCCGTGCCTGCTGGTGATGGATGCCAACGCCCGCACCGTGAGCCTGACCGAAAACGTGCAGCGCGAAGCCATGCACCCGGCAGACCAGTTTGAAGCGTTCGCCGCGCTGGTCAAGGAAGGCCGGCCGATTGAAGACATAGCGGCGGATTTCAGCGTCACCCCGCTGGTGGTGCAGCGGCGCTTGTAGCTGGCGAACGTCTCGCCGCGCCTGCTGGCCGACTATCGGGCCGATGCTGTGAACCTTGATCAGTTGATGGCCGTTGCCATCACAGACGATCATGCGGCACAAGAGGCCGCGTACTATGACGCGCCCGAATGGCAGCGCAGCCCCCATGCTTTGCGTGATCGCCTGACCGAGCGGGAAATCGACGCGGGCCATGCGCTGGTGCGTTTCGTGGGGCTGGACGCCTACGAAGCCGCAGGTGGCGGCATCCGCCGTGACTTGTTCGCGCAGGACGATCGCGGCGTGTATGTGACCGATGCCGCGCTGCTGGAAACCTTGGTGCGTGAAAAGCTGGACGGCCACGCGGCAGAAGTGAAGGCCGAGGGTTGGGCATGGGTGGATGCCGCGCCCGCCGCTACCTACGCCGATCTACAAACCTTCCACCGCGCCCCGCGTGAGCCGCGCAATCCCACCAAGCGCAAAAGCGAGCGCATGGACAAGCTGGAAGCCAAGATGCAGGCCATAGGCGAAGCGCTGGATGCGGCGCTGGAAGACGACGACGAGGACAAGGCCGACGCCTTGCAGGAGGAAGGCGACCGCGTGGGCCAGCAATTGCAGGCGCTGGAAGATCGTTTGCTGGATTACGCCCCGAACGTCAAAGCCGCCGCCGGAGCCATCGTCACGCTGGACAGGCAAGGTGAAATTGTCGTGCATCGCGGCCTGATGCGGGAAGCCGCAGCAAAGGCACTGCGCACCTTGGAGCGGCTGCGGCAGGGTTTCAGCGGCGAAGACGGCATGAACGACAACGATGGCGAGGACGACGAGCAACCCAAGATTGCCACCATGTCCGACCGGCTGGCGCAACGCTTGAGCGCCCATCGCACCGCCGCGCTGCAAATCGAACTGGCCCGCCATCCGCAAGCGGCGCTGGCCGCTACCGTACATGGCATGGTGCGGACGGTCTTGCAGCGTGATCGTTACCATCGGGAGGGCTTGCCGCTGGAAATGCGTTTGACCGTGCAAGATCGGCTGGAAAGCATGGCCCCGGATTGGCCGGAATCCTCCGCCGCCGTGGCGCTGGTCGAACTGCAAAAAGCCGTAGGCGAGGACTTGCCGCAGGACAGCGCCCAACTGTTTGCCGTCTTGCTGGCAAAGCCGCAGGATGAACTGGTGCGGCTGCTGGCGGTATGCGTGGCGGCAACGGTGGACGTCATCACTCCCCGCGCCACGGCACAGCAACCGGGCGCGGCACTGGCGCAGGCCGTGGGGCTGGACATGGCGGCATGGTGGCAGCCCACCGTCGAGGGCTACTTCAAGCATGTGTCCAAGGCTGTGATTCTGGATGCCGTGGGCGAGTTCGCGCCCGATCACGTTTCCCGGCTGGCGAAGCTGAAGAAGGCCGACATTGCCAGCGAAGCGGAACGGTTGATGGCCGGGTCGGGATGGATGCCCGCTATTTTCCGGCTGGAAACCTCGCAGGACGACGCCACAGAAACCGACGAAACCGCTGATGCAGTAGCCGCGTAAGCGTTGCCCCCCTCTATGCCCCGGCCTGTCGCCGGGGCATGTCCTCACCGGCTGCAAGTATTCCGATAGCTGTTTTTTGCCAGCGCCGGACGGCTTGCCGGCCCATCGAAGGCCGCACAAGCCGGCCCGCCGCGCCCCGATGCGGCCGGGGCGCGGCGGGTTCAATCAAAATCGGCCCCAAGTCGTGTTTCGCCTTGGGGCCGACAGTTCAACACCCGGACATGGCGCCGGCCCTGTCCGGTATGAGCAAACCGAAGCGTGGCCGATCAAATAACGGCCACGCTTTGGACACTGTGTACCCACCCTGTAAAAATGGCTATCCGTCGGACAGATCGGGCAATACGGCTTCGTAGTCCTGCCCGCCGTAAAACACGCCGATGATCGACACGGATTTGGCCTCGTCATCCACGAGGAAGGCAATAACGGCACTGTGCCGATAGTTCGTGATGCGCAGCCCCGGCAGCAGATCGTCGCGCTGCATGCCACGGTGCGGAAATGTCGCCAGGCTCTCGCAGTAGGAGACGATGGCCTCGACATAGCGCGCCGCCGTGCGCGGCGAACCCGCATGCAGGATGTAGTCCTCGATGGTATCGAGTTGCGCCAAGGCTTGCGGCGCGAATCGGACGGTATGGCTCACGCCTGGTTCGTACCCGTGCGGCTGCGGCGCTTCTTCGCCAAGTGTTCACGCACCTGATCGGCTGACAGCGCACTTTCGGGCGCGGCCTTCAGCGCCAGGGCGGCCGGAACGACTTGCTCACGCAACCATGTTTCCACGGCGCGGTCGCGGGCCAGAAGCGTGCGCAGGCCGTCCCGGATGACTTCACTTTCCGTGGCGTACTCGCCGGTGGCAACCTTGGCCTTGACGACATCCGCCATTTCGTTCGGCAAGGTGATGCTGAATTGTTGGGTCGTGCGCATGATCGGCACTCCTTCAAGATGCGTAGGATTTAATCCTACGCTTTTTAAGAGCGACAGACAAATCGGTTCTCCGCCAGCAAAGCGAGGGCGAGCTGAAGGGCCGGGCTATTGACGTGGGGTGTGAGGTCAGGCACGCCCGGCAAACCGGGCATGTGGGCAGCCAGTACGCCACGCCGCGCCCAGGCAGGTTGCCGCCATCCCCCCTCATCCTCGACCCTGGCGCTTATGGCGTACCGAGCATGGCACGTCCAGACCGAGGCGACGGCCCACCGACCTTGCGCCATGTGGCATTCCAACTTTCCGACCCCCGCAATGCCGTCGTCTTGCCCCTGCCATTGACCGGAATACCGATATGACGATGCGCCAGCAAACCGCACCCTTACAGGCCGTCCTGGCCATGAGCGCGCCTGCCACGGTGCGCTCCGGTCACGTCCGGCCCATGCGGCCTTGTTTTGTGAATCCTGGCTCCGGCACGTCGGCCCGGCATACCGCGCCGGGCCGCCTCGGGCTGATGCGGCACAACCGGCAAGCGCAACGATTTTCCCCTGCGCGTGCCGCGCATTCCTCGCGAGCCAAAATCGCCGCGTTCGCCGGTCGTCCACTGCGTTTCCGCCCAAGGGTGCGCCGCGCCCGGCCTTCACCTGATCGGAGTCACACAAGGACGCGATGGGCGCGGACTTGCAACCTCAAGGGAGCTTCACAATGGCTAATATCGGCACTTTCACCGCTCAGGACAACGGCTACACCGGCACGGTTCGCACGCTGACGCTCAACGTCAAGGTCAAATTCATTCCGAACGAGAAGGACAGCGACAAGTCGCCGGACTTCCGCATCGTGGTGGGTGGTTATGAGATAGGAGCCGCATGGCGCAAGGTCTCCAAGCAAGACCGTCCCTACCTCTCGGTCACGCTCGATGACCCAAGCTTCCCGGCCACCATCTACGCCAGGCTGATCGAGAACGAGGCAGGCGGTTTCGACCTCATCTGGTCGCGTCCGGCCAAGGCGAACTAAGGTCGCCTGCACGCCCGGTTCGCCGGGCTGTGCTTGAACAGCCGAGTAATCCTCGATTGTTGTCCAAACCGCTTGCCTTTAGGTAACGGCGCGGGGCCGCTATTGCGGCTGCTGCGCGCTTAGCACATCGAGGTCCTGCCGCACTCGCGCCAACAGGCGCTCGGCGTCGTCACCCTCGCCCGCATAGGCCAGCGTCAGCAAGGTCAATGGGTGAACGTCCATGACCTCGCACAGTTCGGCCAGCTTATTCAGCGTGGGGCTTTTCAAGCCCCGCTCCAGGGTACTCAGATAGGTGCGGCTGGATACGTCGGAGAACGCTTCCTGGCTCAAGCCGCGCGCGGCGCGCACGGTTTTGATCGCCTGTCCCAGGTTATGTTCTTGCGCCATCCGCGTGTCATCCTCAAAATAAAGAATGACACCCGATAGATCTCTATAGGGCTACAATCTATAGTGCTCATTAATGGTGATGGGCCGTCGGTTTCACGGATGTACGATTTGCCGCTTTTACGTAAAACCGCCGATACGTCATGGCGGTTCCACGCCAAAGCGTAAAAGCGGGCCTACAATTCGTCGTAAAGCCGGTTTGCCGCCGATGCGTCGCGCTGTGCCGTCATGAATGATGAGTACAGTGCTCACCTTACCGATGCGCAACCCTCTGTCCTGGCCTGGAGGTTCCCATGCCGCTGCTGACTGACGTGCAACAGGCGCAACTGCTGGCCCACGGCCAGCGGCGCGCCCAAGACCCGGAATTTGACCCCTTGCCGGTGGTCAAGCTTTATACGCCGGATGCCGGCGTGGTCTGGTTGCTGGCCTTTGCCTACCCAGACGACCCGGCCCGTCTGCATGTGCTGTGCGACGCCAATACCGGATTCCCACAATTAACCGACATTCGCCTGACTGAACTCGAAGCCATCCACGGGCCGAACGGCTACCCCGTGGCCGTGGATGCGAGTTTCGTGGCGACACGCACCTTGTCCGACTATGCCGCCCGGGCCACCGCCCTGGGTGCCTACATTGAGGAGTAGCGCCAGGCCCACCAGGCCGGGGCACTACGCCTTCCGCATGTTTCTGACCGGCGGCGCACACTACCCGCCGTTCATTCCCCCACACCATTCCCGGGGTCGGGGGCGTTGTTGCGGGAGGAAGGGTAAATGGCTCACTCGAATCAGGCCGCGCCGTGGCAGGCAACGGCCGCCTATCTCTACGTGCTGCGGCTGGATGCCACGGATCTGGCGTGGGAATACCTTCGTCGTCACCCCGACTATCGAGCGTGCTGGCGCAACGCTGATCACCAGACCACCAAGGCCGTATCCGCCTGGGGGCTGGCCCGGCTGGAAAACCCCACCCTGGACGCGCGGCAGGCGCACCCCGTCTGGGATGAGCGTCTGCCGGCGCTGCTGCACCTAAGGGCAGCGCATCCGTCCGAATGGTTGGCGGATGAAATGGTGGATGCCGCCGCTGATTCGGATGCCGGCCTGAACCTTTGGCATATCCCTGGCCGCAAAGACTTGACGGTCCTGCCCGGTGGTCTGGCTTTGCAGGCCCGCGACGGGGCGCGTTGCCTGCGTGCCCGGCTCGACGCCGGTGTCCTTGCTGGCGCGCCCGCGCAATGCGTCGTGCCGCTCGATACCCGTCTTCACGCACAAGCGGCGCTGCTGGCCACGCACGCGGCCCAGCTCGCGCCGCGGCGGGCGTCCACCGCGCGGGCGGTGGCGCGCACAGCCCATGCAGTGGCGAATACGATTCGCGTCAGCCAAGCCAGCCTGCGCCATCTGCGCGCCTTGCAGGCGCTCGACGGCCTGCGGGCCGGGGCATCCCAGCGGCGGATCACCGAAGTGCTCTACGGCCCCGACCGGGTACGTGAAGAATGGCAGGCCGACAGCGCGCTGCGCGCGCAATTGCGCCACAGCCTTGCACGCGCCTGGGCGCTGATGCGCGGCGGCTACCTGGGCTTGGCCGGGCTGCGCCACGCCGCGCCTGACGAGTAAATGCTCAGCAGGGAGAAAAACTTACCCCCTCGATCTTTCTCCCTTCCGGCTGCGCCGTCCTGTGCCGAGACTGTCTCCAGACGGCGGGAATTGTCCCGCCTGCGCATTGCACCGCTGGAGGCAGCATGGCCACGTTCCCCGTATCCCCGTCTACCCCGTCCGCGTCCGGGTTTGCCGCCACGGCGGCGACACCGGCGCGCTACCTGACCAATAGCGAAGCGGCCGACTACCTGCGCTTGTCGCCGCGCACGCTGGAAAAGCAGCGCGTGCTGGGCGGCGGGCCGCGCTTTCGCAAGTTCGGCCGGCGCGTGCTCTATGCGGTGGCCGACCTGGAGGCCTGGGCCGATGGCCGCAGCTACGCGATGACGTCCGACCCCGAGTACCTGGACCGGCACGTCGGCCGCTGACGGCCCGGCGCGCCTGGAAAACGGACATGGCCCGGCATTCCACAGCGGCCAGCGAGCGCGAACAGCTTGAACTGTTTCGCGCGCTGCCCGGCGACATGCGCCCGCGCGATGCGCGTGATCTGATGGCGTATCCGTTCTTCTCACTTTCCAAACAAAAGCGCACCGCGCCGATTGACTTCGCCGCCGGCTCGGTACGAGTGCGTGTCGAAGCCGTACCCGAGCACGGCATGGCGACCATCTGGGATGCGGACGTGCTGATCTGGGCCGCCAGCCAGCTTGTCGCCGCCCGCGACCGCGGGCTGCCGACTTCGCGGCTGATGTCGGCCACCCCGCACGAAATCCTCACTTACACCGGGCGCGGCACCGCAAGCGACGACTACCGGCGCTTGCGCGCGGCGCTGGATCGCTTGCAATCGACGACGGTGGCCACTTCGCTGCACCAGGCCGACAACCGGCGCTTGCACCGGTTTTCCTGGGTCAATGAGTGGCGCGAGATCGTGCTGCCAGGCGGACGCTCGGGCGGTCTGGAACTCATCCTGCCCGACTGGTTTTACAGCGGAGTGTTATCCGACGCCCTGGTGTTGGGCATCGACCCGCGCTACTTCCGGCTCACGGGCGGCATCGAGCGCTGGCTCTACCGGCTGGTGTGCCGCCATGGCGGCACCCAGCGCATGGGCTGGCGCTTTGATATGCGCCACCTCTATGCCAAGTCCGGCAGCCGCGCCCGCTATACCGATTTTGCCTTGGACGTGCGCCGGCTCGCCCAGCGCCAGAGCTTGCCGGGCTATCGCTTGCGCGTGGCCCGGGTGGGCGGCGTGGAGCAACTTTTCTTTTATCGCGAACCCACGTGCGCGTCGATGACGCCCGCGCCCTGATGCACCCCGACAAGGAGTTTTTCAATGTGGATAACTTGTGGACAAGGCTGTGAATATCCTGTGGATGGCTTCGGGATTTTAGGCGCGCGACAATCGGGGTTTTGGGCGCACAATGTTCGGGGTTTTAGGCGCAGCGACGCCTGGAAAGCCTCGCCATCGCTGGCTTTGCGGGGCGCTTCTAACTCTCTAACTAAAAGACTAGGGCGTGTTAACACAAACTTCGGAGCCCATCGGCCACGAGGACGAAGCTGAGGAAGCCCAGAAACATCGCATCGAGTTTCTCGAACCGGGAGAAGATGCGCCGGTAGCCTTTTAGGCGCCTGAACAGGCGCTCCACCTCGTTGCGTCGCCTTTACATCGCCCGGTCGTACTCCCAAGGGTCAAGCCGTTTGGCAGATGGCGGAACAACAGGAATGAATCCCAGATCCAGAGCGAGTTGACGCGTCTCGTTGCCCTCATAGGCCCGATCCATCAGCAAATGCACTGGCCTGCTGGTAGGCCCAAGACTTTCGATGAGTCGCCGTCCTACAGGCGCATCATGCGCCTGRCCTGGCGACAGGCAGAACGTCACGGCCGTTCGAGCATCCGCGGCAACCATATGAACCTTGGTGTTCCATCCACCTCGGGATTTGCCGATGGACTGCGGGCCGTTTTTTTTAAAGCGCCCGCCGCATCCGGGTGAACCTTGATGCTCGTGCTGTCCAGCGACACAGCTTCAATCCTGATGCGGATGACCTGTTCGCGCTGCAGCTCCTCGAACATCTTGTCCAGCACGCCCGCCTTGGTCCAGCGGCGC
>JACCEN010000002.1 GCA_013416435.1 Alcaligenaceae bacterium
GTCGCTGGACAGCACGAGCATCAAGGTTCACCCGGATGCGGCGGGCGCTTTAAAAAAAACGGCCCGCAGTCCATCGGCAAATCCCGAGGTGGATGGAACACCAAGGTTCATATGGTTGCCGCGGATGCTCGAACGGCCGTGACGTTCTGCCTGTCGCCAGGCCAGGCGCATGATGCGCCTGTAGGACGGCGACTCATCGAAAGTCTTGGGCCTACCAGCAGGCCAGTGCATTTGCTGATGGATCGGGCCTATGAGGGCAACGAGACGCGTCAACTCGCTCTGGATCTGGGATTCATTCCTGTTGTTCCGCCATCTGCCAAACGGCTTGACCCTTGGGAGTACGACCGGGCGATGTACAGGCGACGCAACGAGGTGGAGCGCCTGTTCAGGCGCCTAAAAGGCTACCGGCGCATCTTCTCCCGGTTCGAGAAACTCGATGCGATGTTTCTGGGCTTCCTCAGCTTCGTCCTCGTGGCCGATGGGCTCCGAAGTTTGTGTTAACACGCCCTAGCCTGACACGGGGGGCTGTTTCTTCAGAGAATGCAGTCATGAGCAAGACCAACAAGTTTTCCCCTGAAGTCCGTGAACGCGCAGTGCGCTTGGTACAAGAGCATCGTGACGAGTACCCCTCCCAGTGGGCGGCTGCCCAGTCTATCGCACCGAAGATCGGCTGCTCGGTGTATACCCTGCTCAGGTCGGTGCAGCGCACCGAAGTCGATAGCGGTGTACGTCCTGGCGTGACTACTGCAGAGAATGAACGCCTCAAGGCGCTGGTGTAATGGCCCACTGATTTTCTGCTCAAATAACTTAAATTTCAAATAGCCTATCGCCGGATTATCCTTTTGCTCAACAACTTGGAGGTCATATGGTCAAGTCACGGGCCGCGCTTGTCTGCGCGGCAACCATGCTTGCAAGCACACACGCCCTTTCAGGAGCAGCCGTGAATCAATATCCGTTGCATGCCGCGGCGGAAAGCAATGATGTTCAAGCCGTCAAGCGGCTCCTTTCGGAAGGAGCCAAGATCGAAGCGCAGGACGCATCGGGATCAACCGCCCTACTGGTCGCAACCCGGGCGAACGCTGCGGATGCCGCCCGGACACTGATCAATGCCGGCGCGGATGTCAACGCGAAAGATCGTATCAACGACAGCGCCTATCTCTATGCCGGCGCGCGGGGCCATCTGGATATTCTGAAAATGACCCTGTCGCACAATGCCGACCTGCAAAGCACCAACCGCTACGGAGGCACCGCACTGATTCCGGCGGCCGAGCGCGGCCATGTCGAAACGGTGAAAACCCTCATTGAAGCGGGTGTAGCGGTTGACCACGTCAACAATCTGGGCTGGACTGCGTTGCTCGAGGCCATCATTCTAGGCAACGGCGGCCAACGGCATCAGCAGATCGTCGACTTGCTGCTCAAGGCGGGCGCCAATCCCGATCTCGCCGACCGGGAAGGCGTCACACCACTGCAGCATGCGCGTTCACGCGGCTATCGCGAGATCGAAAGCGCATTGCTGGCTGCCGGCAAACGCTGAAACCTTGAAGAAAATAAGGCATGGAACAGGACACGGAGTTGACGGCCGTCAGGGCCGCAAGCAAGCAGCTGGGCTCAACTTTGCCGTCACGCCAGACCGGATGTATTCCAGAAGTGCAGCACGTTCTTGCGGACAGTCTGCCAGGTCTGGCGCTTCCAGCCCAAGGTAGGCGTCTCTTGCGGCAATGACGATTTTCTTATGCTCGATAGGCAAGCGCTGAAGGGCCCAGTCTGCCGCGGCGTCCTTGGATGCGATTTCTCCTGTCATGGCTGTGTACCAGATACGCGCCAGTGCAAGAACGATGTTTCTTTCGTCGCCCTTCCAGTCTGCCTCTGTCCTCCAGAGGGACAGCGTTTCCTGCAACGACTGCCGAACGTCAACAGCAGGGACTTCGTCGAAAAGCTCATGGGCTTTCGGACCGTACAAAGCAATGCTATTGCGCCGCAGCTTTGTCAACAGAATCGCCAGGTCGTGGTCCGCCGTCACCGGCTCGAAAATCCCCGCGTTGATATCTTCACGCAACCATTCGCCGAACTGCATTTGCCGTCTTGCCGGATATCGCCACGGCACCACGTCTTCCAGCGCCAGCACAGTCACTTCTAGCGCCCGGCGCGTTGCATCGGTGCCAGGCCAAGCCGACACCGATAGCAGGCCGGACATCAATGCCGCCCTGGTCGACGCATCCAAAGGCGCATCTACGGTGATCAACAGGTCGATATCGCTAAACGGCTTCAGGCCGCCATCGACCGCAGACCCAAACAAGTGGATGGCCAGAATTGCTTCACCGAGATGGTTCTCTAAAACCGAAAGCGTATCGGACACCTGGGCTGCGACCGGCTCCGGACACAACTGCAGGCCTACTTCTCTTTGATGTGCTTCTGAGCGGCGTTGGCTGCAGCGGTGCTCCACTCGCCGATCAAAGGCTGCAGGCTGGTCAATTGAACACCGCCCCGCCCTTGCGCTGCGTCGACCACGCGCTCTCCAGTTCCTCCGCGCACGGCGGCGTACAACAATTCGCCCGACACACTGTCTGTAACCTGCGATTCGATCGCTATCGTGGCATCGCGCGGCAAGCCGCCTTGCGCCACGGCCTTGGCCCCTGTCAGAGCCAGCGCGACAGGTACGAATTGATAGGCTTTCAATGTCCGTGTTTCAACCCCGACTGCAGTGATGGCGACGCGCACATGAGCCACGCCTGGACCGGCGCGATCGACCAGCCTGACCTTTGCTCCCAGCTTCTCGCGCAGAGCCTTGTCCATCTCTTTACGGATCTGCGTCAATGCCTCCATGGAAATGTCGGCTGTAGGCTGGGGGGCAGGGTAATAAACGACTGGATCAAGCTTTATCGCGTTATAGTGCGCCGGCGTAAATTTTGGGTTCACATAGGCCAATCGGTTCCCGCCGGCTACGGCCGGGCTTTTCTGCAAGCGCGAGTAATCCGGCAAGAAACCAGACTCTTTCGGAGCAGATGTCGTGGCGCAGCCCGCCACAAGAATTGCGGTAGAGATGAAAAGGAATATATGTCGCAGTCGATTCGTGTTGCCCATGGCTTGCTCCTATCATTTTTGTATGACTTGCTTTGAAATTCGTGGCCGCAGCACTTGAAGAGCCTACCACTAAAGTGATCGCCATGCTGATATCGCAAGACCGCCGGCCTTAACACACTATGCGTTAAGGCCGGTGTCGGCAGAGAAGCGGGGCACTTACTAAACCTATCCCGCCGTGGCGCCGGACTCTTCCACGATTTTCTTCCAGCGCACACGCTCCGCCCTCATGAACTCGGTGAATTCCTTGATGGTGCCGCCCACGAGTTGGGTACCTTGAGGCGCAAATTGCTTTTGGACGGCTTCGCTAACCACCGCATCGTTAACGGCCGTATTGAGCTTTTCCACAATCCGCGGGTCAACGCCGCGAGGAACGACGAGCGCCTGCCAGCCGCCCATAACAAAGTTGTCGGTTCCAACCGCCTCCTTCATTGTCGGCACGTCCGGATAACCCGGCACACGCTCGGTGGTGGTCATGGCAAGGGCACGGATGCGACCAGCTTCGAGCATGGCGCGCGCTTCGCTTAAAGCTGAAATCATGAATTGTGCATTGCCATTGGCCAAGTCGACCATGGCGGGCGAGGCGCCCCGGTAAGGCACATGGGTAGCTTTGATATCAAATTCGGCAATGAAAGCAGCTGCGGGCAGGTGCGTCATGGTACCGGCGCCGGTTGAGGCAAAGTTCAGGTTATCTTGAGCCTTTGCCCAGTCGACAAACTCAGCAAGCGTTTTCGCCGGGACATCTTTATTGACCACAAAAACGAGCGGATTGCTTGCCGTGACAGCCACCGGCGAGAAGTCGGTTACAGCATCGTAGTTGGCTGCCGGATTGACCAGCGGCCCGAGGATAATGCCCGAAGTGGCATATAGCACGGTATAGCCATCGGGCTTGGTCCGGATCACTTCTGCGGCGGCGATGTTGCCCCCGGCTCCCGCCTTGTTCTCGACGACCACGGGCTGGCCCAGGCTTTTCGACATGGACTCTGCGAATACGCGCGCTGCGATATCGGAAGACCCACCCGGAGGGAAGCCCACGATCATGCGCACCGGGCCATTGGGATAGGTCTCGGCGGCGGCAACGGAAGGCAAGCACATCGACGTGGCGATCATTGCCATGGAAAGAATCTTGAACATCGTTTTTATGTCCCTTTTTTAAGTTGTAAATAAAACGGTATGAGCGGTAGCGGGCATGGCTTACGATCCGTGCTGCGACTGTTTGAAGTCCTGGGCACGCTTGAGCAGTAGCTCGGCCCCCTTTACAAAAGGCTCATCGACAATGCGTCCGTCGATTTCAAAAAGGCCAACGCCCCGTTCAAACTGGGCGGCCGCGGCATCGACGATGCGCTGCGCATTCCGGACTTCTTCTTCGGTCGGAGCGAAGACACGATTCACAATAGCGACCTGGGCCGCGTTGAAGCAGCTTTTACCTGCAAAATTCAAGCGGCGCGCAGCCATGCATTCCTGGGCGAAAAATTCCTCGTCGGTCAGACCGGCAAAGACACCGTCGTATGCGGCGATTCCGGCCTCCGCAGTTGCGAGCCGAACGGTCGCTTGCACGTGCCCGATGAAGTCCGGATTATTGCGTGCGAGACCATAGGGCTCTAACAGGTCCGCATAGCCGATTTGCAAACCCATCGCCCTGGTCGATGCGCTGGCTACCGCATAGGCATTACGCAAGCCTTTTGGCGTTTCAATGTTCAGGAGCAGGCGCGCAGGGCTTTGCACGCCAATATCCTTCTCGATGCCTGCCAGCAATCCGTCAAGCTCGCGCACCTCTTCAGCCGATTCGAGCATGGGCACGTTGATCAGCACATCGCCGGCGCTTAGCGCGATCCGCAGATCGGCATCGATCATGCCGGAGGCAAGACCATTGACGCGCACGATGATCCGGCTTTTTCTGAAGGAATCCATATCCGCAAGCAGCGCTTGCACCGAAAGCCGTGCCGCAATCTTATTGGCTGGCGTAACCGTATCTTCTAGATCCAGGCAGATCCAGTGAGCGCCCGAAGCCATCATTTGCTCAAAGAGCTCAGGTTTGTCTCCGGGCATGAATATTTTGCTGAACATTCTGATGTTCTCTCCTGCTAGAAAGCTTTCTCAAGTATTAATTGTTAACGTTGCAATTTAAATATCGTTTATTTACATATAACTATAGCAATATAAATTTAATACTATCATTCTTTCTGTAAACGTGTACAGTTTAAATTGAGATACGGCACGGGCATTCGTGCTTCAATGTGTCGGCATCAGCGGCCTCATCGCATGGCAGCGTCCAGCAAATACGCGGAACGAGCGGTCCAGTCGGCGCTACTGAAGATATGAATGGAGTAAGGTGATGAAGAAAGCAACTGTCCGCGACGTTGCAAGCAAAGCACAGGTGAGCACCGCCACGGTCTCGCGAGTTGTGCATGGACAGAGGGTTCGTCCTGGCGTCAAGGAAAGGGTGGAAGCAGCGATGGCGGCATTGCAGTATCGGCCCAATCTTGCCGCCCGAAACTTGCGCACTAATGCATCCGGGATCATTGCCTGCGTGATCCGGGGGCTTCTCATGCCCGAACTATCACCTTTTATCCGCGCTGCTGAAAGCGAGTTGCGCGCCGCCGGCTACACGTTGCTGCTCGCCAGCAGTAACGAAGAAGCCGAAACGCAAAAGGAGCTCATCGAGCGCATTATGCGCCAGGGCGTCGACGGGCTGCTTTTTACCGCCACATCCGATGAAGGCAACGTCCTAAAGAATACGATGGAAAACATCGGTCTGCCTACGGTATTGCTTGATCGCGAAGCGGACTTTCTAGCCGATTCCTCTGTCGTGGATCATCAAAACGGGATACGGCTGGCCGTGGACTATTTGGCATCTCTGGGTCATCGGCGTATCTGCCTACTGACGGTACCGCAAAGCATGCGGCCGGGGCGCGAAAGAGTGCTGGCATTCAATCATGCACTCGCCGCGAACGGCATCGCCGCAGACGAAGCAATTATTCAAGACCACTTCCTTGATGGCGCTCAGGCGGCTCTTGGCGTGGCCCAGTTGCTTGAAAGCGCAAATCCACCAACGGCAATTATCTCTGGCGGAATGACGCTATTGAGCAGCGTCTTGCGGGCAACAAATATGCTAGGACGCAAAATTCCACAGGACCTGTCCATTGTTGCCGGCTGTGATTCCGAGTTGGCCGAGATTTTTACCCCCAGTATCACGACCATCCGTTGGGATGTATGGCAATGGGGCACAATCTCCGCCAGGCTGCTGTTGGAGCGCATTGGCGCCAAAGCACCGCTTGAAAAACGGCAGTGGATCATGCCGACCGAGCTGGTGGTGCGAAATTCCTGCATGCGCATTCACCGATGAGTACACACCGCTGTCGCGCAAATGTGTATCATGCCGGCCAATGCTCCAAGGCTGGCTCACGACTCTTTTGACTTAAAGACAATGGACATTACATTAACGCTGTCGGTGATTGCCGTGACGTGGCTGGTGCTGCGTACGCGTTATCAGCGCACGCATATTGCTTTGCTTGGGCGCCACCTGGCCAATTTGCAGCTCGAACGCCACATGGAAACGCTGACACAGGGATACGTCCGCGCCATTCATGAAGAGGCCGAATCACGTCAGCTCCACGTGCTGGAAACTCTCTCTCAAACCGAACGCGCGGTCGCTTCACAAGCGCAGTCGCTGGCCAGCTCCATGCAAAAGGAAGGCGCCCAAGCGACCAGGATGGGCGTGCTCTCGTTTTTTGTTCCTTACGCCGAGCGCCTTCTACCCGCTGCGGGACGGGATTTTCGCGAGCTGCTGAATATCCATGCGGCCGGCTTGCGCCATGTGGTGGATAACGAAAGTGGCTGGGATGCAAAGAGCCGCGCCTACCACCTCTCGGCAGAATTGTATCTGTTGCAGCACAGCTGCCACTGGTTTTGCAAATCGCGCGCCATCGCCGACGCGCGATTGAAGCTGCGGCATCAGGTCAGCCATCAGAAGGTTCTGGATTCGGTGTCTGCCGCGACACGCACCGCGTATCTTCAATGGCTGCGTGGAGACGCAGAGCGGTAAGCGCTGCGCCTCACGGCATGCCAGGTAGGCAATGGCGGGGTGTGGTATACAGTGCTCAAGGAGCTCGTTGCTCAGCCCTTCCAATAACTCGCCCAGGAGAACCGACATGAACGTGCCGACCCCGCGCATGACCAATCTATTCCTTCAGCTCGGACTCGATGCCGACGAGGCGGCGATTGCGCAGTTCATCAAGACCCACCAACTGCCGGCCGACGTCAGGCTGTCAGAGGCGCCCTACTGGAACGACGCTCAGCGCCAATTTCTCAGTGAACAGATCAAGGAAGATGCGGCTTGGGCGATCGTTGTGGACCAGCTCAACGAATCCCTGCATGAAGACGCCGTAAAAGCCAGCACCGGCCAGGGATAGCCAGGCAGCGTCCATAGGCGTGGCGCCGCCCGCCGCCACGTCGTCAGTACTCGATGGTCAGGCCGGCATAATAACGCCGGCCATCCAGATGCTTGCCGTATTCGCTGGAGTCGATTTCCTTGTTCAGCGCATTATAGATACCGGCAAAACCCAAGACGCGCTTGCTGAAACGATAGGTCGCACCCAGATCGACGATGGCGTAGGCAGGAATCTCTTCTGTGCCGCCGTCTATGCTCCTGCTCTTGTATTTGGCCTTGGTCCAAAGCTTGAGATCGTTATTGAGCTGGTAGTCCAGCCCCAGGTTGAACATGTGGCGCGGCGTATTGTTCAGCGCCTTGCCCGCATCCGTGCCCGATTTGATTTCACTGTCCGACAAGGTGTAGCTGGTGCTCAGCAACAGCTTGTCGGTCACGGGCATGCCGAACGCCGCTTCGACGCCTCGCAGCGTGGCGGAATCCAGATTCACGTATTGCTGAATGCTCTCGCGCGGCGGATTGTTGCCATAGATGCAAGCAGGCGGCGCACCGACCGGGGTGTTGCACACGTATTCCTTGCCGATCTTGTCCTTGAATCGGGTGTAGTAGGCCATTACGCTGAAACTCAGCTTTTCCGGCGTCGCGTAGGCGAAGCCGAACTCGAAGTTGGTGCTCTTCTCCGGCTGCAGGTTGGAGTTGCCCTTGTCCCATGAGCGGCCGCGCGCGGCGGGCTCGACGATGTTGTCGTCGGCCTGCTTCAGCGACGGCGTCTTGTAGCCGCCACTGACACCTCCCTTCAAGTTCAAGTTGTCGGTCAGGCGATACACCCCGTAGACGCGCGGCGTGAAGTGCGTACCGAAGTGCTCGTTCTTGTCCAAGCGTGCGCCGCCGGTCAGCGTCAACCTATCGGTGACCGACCATTCGTTCTCGGCGAACAGCGCTGCCTGCCAGCGCTCCAGGTTGGTGGCGTTGGACCCCTGGAACCGTGCTTCATCATGGATGGTCTTCTCTTGCTTGTATTCGGCGCCCACCGTCAGCATGTGCTCATCGAAGGGCACGACCGTCTTGGTGTTGAGAGTCGTGGCGCGGTAGCCGGATTCAATATCGCCGTTGATGATGTCGACGGACTCGTGCAGCATCCACGATTTGGTTTCCGCGCCCCGCCCCCAGCGCCAGTCGTGCGTCAGGCCATAGACGGTGCGCTCGTTATGCATCATCGATTCGTCCGTCGCGCTTTTCTCGCTGCGGTCGTTCTTGTTACGTGCGTGACCGCCCTCCAGCTCCAGGCTGTGCTGCTCGTTCAGCTTCCAAGCGAACTTGGCGGTGTTGTCGATGCGGTCCTTGGCCGCGTAGCCGCCTTGGATGCTGTCTTCCATGCGCCGATACTTGGAACCGTACAGTGTCATGGCAAGGCGGTCGTCGACCAATGGTCCGCTCAGGTAGTAGCGCCCCTGATAAGCGTTGCCGGCGTCGGAATCGCCCTGGAATACGCCGTCCACCGTCAGGCTGCCCCGCCATTCCTTGGGGACTTTTTTGGTGATGACGTTGATCACGCCGCCCAGCGCACTCGAACCATACAAGGAAGACATCGGGCCGCGTATGATCTCGATGCGCTCGATGGACGACAGCGGCGGCAGCCAGCTGGTCTGGGCGCCGCCGCCGAAGCCGTTGTAGTACGCCTCGCTCGATGCGCCCAGCGGCTTGCCGTCGATCAGAAAAAGCACATAGCTCTCACCCATGCCGCGGATATTGACCGAGGTCGATTCGATCTTGCCGCCCGCGCCGCCTTCGATACTGACGCCGGGAATGTCCTGCAGTGCATCGGTGACGTCGCGATAGAACTTACCCTCCAGATCCTCGCTGGTAATGACCGAAATCGAAGCGGGCGCATCAGCGATCGCCTGTTCGAACCCCGTCGCGGTGATGACGACGTTCGGCAACTGCGTAACGGACGCGCCGGCGGACTGTGCCACGGCGCAGGTAAGGGGGAGTAGCCCGGCGAGCGCGCAGCCCACCGCTACACTGCTCGCTTTCAGAGGAAAGTGGAGTGTGGATGACATCGAACTGATCCTATCGGAAACGGAGGTTCTGACACCTCCTGGGCCATATGAAAGAGCCTAGTTAATGAGAATGAAAACTAATTTCATTCTGTACATTTTGACAGGGCTTACTGACCATTTTCTGACGCGAGCGGAAATCGCATGCGCACGGTGCAGGATGCAGCGTCGATGAAATGAATATCCGCTTCGGCATTGCGTAGCGCTTGGCGCGCAATAGCGAGGCCCAGGCCCGAGCCTGCGCTATCCTGACTGCCTTTATGGAATCGTTGGAAGACCGTTTCGCGCAGATGCGCGGGCACGCCTGGCCCCTCGTCCGATATATCGAGCAACGCAGCGCCGTCTTGCGCACGGTAAAGGCGGACTGCAACGGTGCCCTGGCCGTGCGCCAGGGCATTTTCGACAATGTTGAGGACGGCATCGCACAGCGCGTCGGCATCGCCGCCGACAAAGACTTGGTCCTGTATGTCGGCCTGCACTTCACGCTCTTGCTGCTCGAACAGCGGAATCAGCGATGCGACGACCTCTCGCGTCAGACGCGACAGGGAGACCACGTCGTCCGTCGCGCTGGAGTGCAGTGCGTGATCCCGACGGGCCAGCGTCAGCAGCTGTCCGACCAAGCGGCGCAGGCGCTGCATTTCCTGCTCGATGGCGGGCCAGTCGGCCTTGCCTTCATGCTGCATTTTCTGCAGGCGCAGATCCAGCACCGTCAATGGTGTGCGCAGCTCGTGAGCAGCATCGGCCACCAGCTGTTTTTGAGCGGCCAGCGCTTGGCCGAGCCGATCCAGTGCCTGGTTGGCGGCCTTCGCCAACGGCAGGACTTCCCGGGGCAGATGCTTCAGTGGAATGCGGCGCTCAGGATCATGAGGACTGATGTCGGCGGCCAGGGCGGCGGCTTGGCGCACCGGGCGCAAGGTCCAGCGCATCAAGCCCCACATGATCAGCACGGTGACCAGCAGAAATGGCGGCAGCACGAGCAAGCCATGCAGCAGCCGCGTCTGCAGCAGTGCGTCGATCAAGTTTCGTTCCAGCGTGTCCAGCTTCGAGACGATGAGCGTGGTGCCATCGGCCAGCGGCACCGGAACGCCTATGACCTTGCCAAAGCCTCGATAAGACTTGAGCCTCATGGGCTTGAGGGCTTCATCCAGCGTGCCCGGCCGCATGCGTAGCGGGCGGGGCAGATTAGCCGAATGCCATAAGGCCACGCCGCCGGCATCGTACAGCGTGTAGTACAGCTCGCCGCCCGCATACTCCCGCGGAAGAAGGCTCAGGTCGCTGGCGGAGGTCAGGTCTTGCGCAATCTCTTGCGCCTGCAGCAGCAATGTGCTGTAGCGGAGTTCGTCACGTGTGTTGTACAGATGCCAGAGCAAGCTGCCCAATCCCAGCATGCCGACCAGCAGCAAGGCCGCGAAAATACGGGAAGCCAGACTACGCCGGACCATCTATCTCATCCATTCTGCATCAAGCGGTAGCCTATGCCGCGTACGGTCTGGATGCTTGCCTGCGCCTCGCCCTCGGCCAGCTTGCGCCTCAGCCGCGACACCAGCGCCTCGATGGCGTTTAGCGTGACGCTTTCACCGTCGGCATAAAGATGTTCCTCCAGGTACTCCTTGACGACGATACGAGGCGATGCTCGCAGCATTTCTTCCAGAAGCATGGTTTCGCGCCGGGAAAGCGCCAATACCCTGCCGTCCACGCTGGCATGACGCGCCTGGGGTTCAAATACGAGATTGCCGCAGTTCAGCACCGCAAACGATCGTGAAGACCGGCGCAAAACGGCACGTATGCGGGCTTCCAGCTCGCGCACGTCGAAAGGCTTGAGTATGTAGTCGTCAGCTCCCGCATCAAGGCTGGAGACCCGGCTTTCAACGGTATCGCGCGCGGTCAACACGATGCAGGGAATGGGGCCATCGCGGCTGGCGGCCCGCTGCGCCAGCACGCGTTGGCCGTCCATGTCGGGCAGGCCCAGATCAAGAATCATTGCGTCATAACGCGTAACGCACTGGGCGGCCAGCGCGCCTCGGCCGGTTTCCACAGCGTCTACGGCAAAGCCGCGGTGCCGCAGGTGGTCCACAAGCAGAGCACGCAGCTTGGGCTGGTCTTCCACGACGAGCAGTTTCATTGGATTTCAACAGCAGGATTGTCAGCTTGGGATCAGGTTGATATGGCAGACTTGCAGCCTGATCGATGCAATGAGTAATTATTATTGCGTCTTATTCTCATTATAGATTCTATTTCTTTTAACTGTCTACCAGTAAGCAGGGCTGAAAAATGGAAATGCTCAAGCAGGTCCGGTGGCTGAATAAGCACCGCCTGGATATCGCCGTGCGCACGTTGCTGGGAGTGGGAGCGGGCTATGTGCTGTCTGCGCTGATGACCGCGTCCTTGAGCCTGGCACTGCCGATGGCTCGCGCCGAAGCGGTAATGACCGCGACCATGCTCGCCTTTTTGGCGTATGTCGCACTCATCATCTGGGCTTACGCAGCGAACAGCGTATGGCGGCTGGCCGGCGTCTGGGCTATCTTGGCGGTGGCTTTATGGCTAGCAATGGCTTGGGGAGAGCGAGCATGAAGGCACTGGGATTTCGACAGGTCAACTCCTGGTTGCATACATGGTCGGGCTTGTTGCTGGGCTGGCTGCTGTTTGCCGTATTCCTGACAGGGACACTGAGTTATTTCCGTCAGGAAATCACCTACTGGATGCAGCCCGAGCTGCATGCTTCGCAAGCTCGGGCACAGACAGCCATTCAGGCCGTGGAGGCCATGGGGCGTATGGCACCGGACGCCGCGTCCTGGCAGATCACGCTGCCGAGCGAGCGCAACCCTACCGTGCGCGTCCGCTGGTACGAGCAAGGCGAGCGTGTCACCAAGGGCGGAGGAAAGAGCGTCACGCTGGACGCCACGACGATGGAGCCCCTGCTTGGCCGCCCCACCGCCGGCGGTGAATTCCTGTACCGCTTTCATTTCGAACTATATGGCATGGATCGCACCTGGGGACGCTGGATAATCGGCGTGGCTACGATGTTCATGCTGGTGGCCATCGTCAGCGGCGTCATCATCCACAAGAAAATCTTTGTCGACTTCTTCACCTTTCGCCGGCGCAAAGGCCAGCGCTCCTGGATGGATGCGCACAACGCTCTGGCCGTGCTGTCGCTGCCCTTCCACTTCATGATCACCTACAGCGGTTTGCTTTTGCTGATGTTCCTGCTGATGCCCTGGGGCATCGATGCCGCCTACAACGGCGACACGCGAGCCTTTTTTGCCGATCGCGGGCGCGCAGCGGCGCCCGCCCCCGCAGCAGGCGTGAAGAATCACGAATCGCCCACGCCACTGGCCATGGCACCCGTCGGCCCGATGCTGGAGACCGCCGGCAGTCAATGGCCGGAAGGCATCGCCAGCATTTCGGTTTCGCAGCCGGGACGCGCAGGTTCCACGATAGAGCTGCGCCAGAAAGGCGCGGAAACCCTGCTGAACCATGCAGCCGGCGAACGGATGGTGTTCGATGCTGGCTCGGGCGAATTGAAGGACACCATACGTTCCGACGTGCCAGGTGCCGGTGTCTCCACGTACAACGTGTTCTCGGCTTTGCATCGCCTGCGTTTCGCCGATGTCTGGATGCGCTGGCTGTTCTTCATCGCCGGTGCAATGGGCACGGCCATGGTCGGCACCGGCATGATTCTTTGGGTGGTCAAGCGACTGCCGCAAAAACGCAAGGGCCGGTATCACGCCGGCCATCGCCTGGCGGAACGCATGAACGTCGCGGCCATTGCCGGCTTGTTCGTTGCCGTGGGGGCATACTTCTGGCTCAACAGGCTGCTTCCCGCATCGCTGGCGGGGCGGGCCGGATGGGAGATCAATGGTTTCTTCATTGCCTGGGCCCTGACGTTGCTGCACGCCTGCCTGCGCGAACATGGACAAGCCTGGAAAGAGCAGTTGTACGCTATCGCCCTGCTGTTTGCGGGCCTGCCCATCGTAAATTTCTGGTATCCCGACAGCCATCTGGCGGCGTCCATCGCGAACGGACGCTGGACACTGGCCTCCATGGATCTCATGCTGCTGGCGACCGCCGCACTGGCGGCGTGGGCCGAATGGCATCTGCGTCCGGCGCGCAAGCCTGCGCGCGCAGCCAAGCAGGAAGCCCAAGACGTCTCTCCAGTTCAATCTACCGTGCAGGAAGCGGCATCATGATCATGGCCGCCACGATATTTCTGGGCATGACCGGCATGGCGTCGCTCAGCATGGCAATGGAAAAGCATCATGAACAGATTTGGGGCAACACACGGCTGACGGTCCAGCGAGCCTGGGCGATGCGTGCTGCGGGGTGGCTGATGCTGCTCGCAGCGGCGGCGCTGGCAGTGCGCATGCAAGGAGCAACCATGGGCCTGACGCTATGGGTCATGGAGGTCAGCCTCGCGTCGGTCTGCGTGGGACTGTTGCTGAGCTACGCGCCCCGTTCGCTGCCTTGGCTGGCGGTGGGCGGACTGCTGGCGGCCTGGTTGGCCGCTTGATGATGCGTATTCCGTCGGGGATACGATGCCGGTGATTGAAACCTTTGCCATTAGCCGCGCAACCTATGCAATTCCTGCTGGACCATTACAATGCCACCAAGCATCCATCAGCGTTGATGCGAGTCGTACCCGTAAATCAAGAACGATCAAAGAGGCAAAAAAATGAACGACTATTCCATCAGGACGGTAAGAAGCGGCGATCGATCACAATGGGATAAGCTTTATGCTGGATACGCCGCATTTTACGGCGTCGATCAGAGCTCCGATATGCGTGACATCGTCTGGTCGTGGCTGCACGACGACCTCAAGGAAACCTGCGGATTGGTTGCCGAAAGCAATGACGGAAAATTGATCGGCATCGCCCATTTCCGGCCGTTCGCCCGCCCTCTTTCGGCAACGACCGGCTGTTTTCTTGATGACCTCTTCGTTCTGCCCGATGCGCGGGGAGCCAAGGTCGCTGATGCCCTGATCAACCGAATTCGCGAAATCGCGGCCGAAAAAGGCTGGTCTATGGTCAGGTGGATCACCGCCGACAATAATTACAGGGCGCGGGCCGTCTATGACCGCCTTGCCGTCAAGACCAACTGGGTCACCTACGACATCAAAATCGAGTAGGCGTCCATTGATCCCGTCATTCAAATCCTTCGCAAGCGATCACTTTCGTCTACTCCGCTCTCGCCCACTAAACTCCGCCAAGCCAATCCCCACAAGAATCATCGCCAAGGCCGCTGCGTGATAAAAGTGAAATTGCTCGCCGATCAGTGTGACCGCCAGCAATGCCCCCCATACGGGCAGCAAGTTGATGAACAGGCCCGCCCTGTTTGCGCCGATCAATTCTACGGCCCGAATGTAGAACACTTGGCTGATCAGGGACGGAAAGATGATGATGTAGGCGATCGCCGTCCAGCCACGCATATCCGGAAGCACGGTCTTGCCCTGGACCGCTTCAACGGCCAGCATGGGCAGGGACGCCAGCGTCGCCCCCACGCACAAAATGAATATCAGGCTCGTCCAGTGGATCTGGGGCTTGCTGCGCAGCGCGGCGGTATAGATGCCGTAGGCGATGATGGCAATAAGCATCAGCGCGTCGCCGAAGTTGATGCCAAGCTCGATCAAGTTGATCCATTCGCCGCGCACGGCGATGACGATCACGCCCATGAAAGACAATGCGAAACCGATCGCCTGCCCCCATCCGATGCGGCTGGAAAAGAGAACAAAGCTTGCCGCAAAAACAAATAGCGGCATGCCGCCTTGCAGGATGCTGGCGTTGATGGCGGTGGTGTAAACGAGCGCGTAATAAAGCGCCACGCTGAATACTGTGAAGCCCACTGCGCCGAGCAGCAGCAGATAGGCCAGCCGTGGCCGCATCGCCGGCCAATCGGCGGCAATCTGCTTCCTTTTGAAGAGGTACAGCAACGCCATTACGCCCGCCCAGCGGACCGCGACAAGAATCATCGGTGAGGCATGTCCGACCGCCCACTTGCCGGCAATCGAATTACCGGCCCAGAAGAGTGTTGTCAGTGCCAGTAGCGCATAGGCTTTATAGATGGCGGTCCCCGGTCAGGCAGCAAGACTGGCGCAATCAATCACGAATCGGTATTTGACCTCGCCTTTCAGCATACGATCAGAGGCGTCGTCGATTTCCTGGGCGCGTATCATTTCGATGTCTGCGACAATACCGTGCTGCGCGCAGAAGTCCAGCATTTCCTGCGTCTCGGGGATTCCGCCTATCATCGAGCCCGCCAGGCTGCGGCGCTTCATGATCAGGTGGAACACGCCGGGGGAAGGGTGCGGCGAAGCCGGTGCGCCCACTAGCGCCATCGTGCCGTCGCGTTTCAGTACTGCAAGGTATGCGTCCAAGTCATGCGCTGCGGCGACGGTATTGAGGATGAAATCCAGGCTCTTTGCATGCGCCGCCATTTCACAGGCATTGCGCGAGACCACGACCTCGTCGGCTCCCAGCGCCCTGGCCGCTTCACGCTTGGATTCGGAAGTGGTGAATGCCACCACATGAGCGCCCATCGCGTGAGCCAGCTTGATTCCCATGTGGCCCAGGCCACCGATGCCGACGACGCCAACCTTCTTGCCCGGCCCAACCTTCCAGTGGCGCAGCGGCGACCAGGTAGTGATGCCCGCGCACAGCAAAGGGGCCACGGCCGCTAGTTGCGCCTTGGGATGGCGGATGCGAAGCACGTAGCGTTCATGCACCACGATTTTCTGGGAATAGCCGCCCAGAGTATGGCCAGGCGCATCCGGGGTCGCGGAATTGTAGGTGCCGACCATGCCGTCGCAGTAGTTCTCCAGGCCGGCGTCGCACTCTTCGCAATGCCGGCAGCTGTCGACGATGCAGCCTACTCCGACAAGATCGCCGATTTGGTAGGCCGAGACGTGATCGCCCACGGCGGAGACATGGCCGACGATTTCGTGGCCCGGCACGCATGGGAAGCACGTGCCAGCCCATTCGGCGCGCACTTGGTGAAGATCGGAATGGCACACGCCGCAATAGGCGATGTCAATCTGGACATCATGGGCACCCGGAGCTCGACGGGTGATCTCCATGGATTCCAGGGCTTGGTCGCCCGCATGGGCGCCGTAGGCTTTGGTGGTCATTGTGTTCTCCTTCTTGAAAGCGAGTTTAGCAGGGGGCCCATGCCGGCAGGTAAGCCGGCTCGTGTTTAATTAATATAGATATATTTCATCGTTTTGGAGATTCGCTTGCTTCGCCGGTTTGAACGCCTGCTCGACCCTTTCCCCCCTCAGGAGCCGCCCTTGCCTCCCAATGGCTTGTTTTCTTTCCTGTGGGCCTGCACACGTGGATCGCGCCGCTACCTCGCCGCGCTGGCGCTGCTCAGCGCCAGCGTGTCGATCTACGAGGCCTGGCTATTCGCCTTTCTTGGGCAAGTGGTGGACCTGCTTTCGACCTGGCAAACAGGCGACACGATATCCGCTCACGAACGCCGTGTCCTGTGGGGCATAGGCATTGTGCTGCTGGCCAGCGTTGGCCTGGTAGCCGTGCGCACCATGGTGCAGCATCAGGTGCTGGCCATCAACCTGCCACTGCGGCTACGCTGGAATTTCCACCGTCTCATGCTCAGGCAAAGCCTGTCTTTTTTCTCCGACGAGTTCGCGGGGCGCGTCACGGCCAAGGTCATGCAGACGGCGCTGGCGGTGCGCGAAGTGCTCATGACGCTCACCGAGATCGTGCTGGGCATCAGTGTGTACTTCATCACCATCGTTGCACTGGCCGGCGGGTTCGATCTGCGACTGATGCTGCCCTTCATTGGCTGGATCGTGCTGTACGGCCTGGCCATGCTGTATTTTGTGCCGCGGCTGGGCAAGGTGGGGCAGGAACAGGCTCATGCCCGCTCTTCCATGACCGGACGGGTCAGCGATGCCTACTCCAATATCGCGACCGTGAAGCTGTTCTCGCACACCAGGCGCGAGGCCCAGTTCGCCCGCGCCGCGATGGAAGACTTCAAGGACACGGGCTTTCGTCAGATGCGCCTGGTCAGCCAGTTCGAGATCGTCAACCAGGCTCTGGTGGCGACCTTGATCTTCACTGCGGGCGGCTATGCGCTGTGGCTGTGGCATGGCGGCCAGATCGGCATCGGGGCGGTGGCCGCGGTCTCGGCCATGGCCTTGCGCGTCAATGGAATGTCGCAGTGGATCATGTGGGAAATGACCTCGCTGTTCGAGAACATCGGCACCGTGCAGGACGGGATCGCCACCCTTTCTCGTGCCGCCAAGGTGCAGGATGCGCCGGACGCGCTGCCGTTGCGCGTTACGCAAGGGAAGGTGGAGTTCGACCAAGTCTACTTCAACTACAATGGCGAGCGCCAAGTGCTGGACGGCTTGAGCCTGACGGTGCGCCCCGGAGAAAAGATCGGACTGGTCGGGCGGTCGGGCGCAGGCAAATCCACGCTGATCAATCTCTTGCTGCGCTTCTACGACGTGGACAGCGGCCAGATACGCATCGACGGACAGGACATCGCGCACATAACACAGGACAGCCTGCGCGGCGCCATCGGCATGGTCACCCAGGACACTTCTTTGCTGCATCGCTCCATCCGCGACAACATCGCCTACGGGCTGCCCGACGCCGGCGACGCCGAAGTCCGCGCCGCTGCCGTCCGCGCCCAGGCCGACGAATTCATCCGGCACCTGAGCGATCCGCAAGGCCGCAGCGGCTATGAGACCCTGGTGGGAGAACGCGGCGTCAAGCTATCGGGCGGTCAGCGCCAGCGCATCGCCATTGCCCGCGTCATGCTCAAGAACGCTCCCATCCTGCTGCTCGATGAAGCCACCAGCGCGCTGGATTCCGAAGTGGAAGTCGCCATCCAGGAGAGCTTGAAGGAGATCATGGAAGGCAAGACCGTGATCGCCATCGCCCATCGCCTTTCCACCATTGCCGCCATGGACCGCCTCGTCGTCATGGATCACGGGCATATCGTCGAGGAAGGCAGCCATGCCGAACTGCTGAAGAGGAACGGTATCTACGCCCGGCTGTGGCGCCATCAGAGCGGCGGCTTTCTGGGCGACGAAAGCGACGATGAGTCCGCAATCGGCAACGCGAGCAGCACCGCATGAAGCGAGGCATTGCCTGCGTTGCCTCCCGCGCCGGCGGCATCGTCTCGATTTTCGGTAGAGCGTTCACGAGCACGCTGCCTCATGATGCTCCGCGCTTTCCCGCCTGCGCCAAGTCCAGACACTGCTCCCTCGTTTATTCTAGATATTTCGCAAAGCGCTGGTTCAGTTCAGCATTGCTGACCACCCCGGCGAAATCGTCGAAACGCCCTTCTCCGGCAATGCGTTGCGCGGCGTGCAGAAAGCTGTCCATGGCCAGCCGCGCCAGCGTGCCACCCACGCTGATACGCCTTACGCCCAATTGCGCCAGATCGTCCACCGTATAGCCGAACGCGGCGCTATTCAGGAAATTGATCGGGCGGCCGTCGGCGGCCTGGACGACGGCGACAATCTCTTCCCTGGTCTTGATGCCGGGCGCATACAGGCAATCCGCGCCGGCTTCGCCGAATGCCCTCAGGCGCCTGGCCGTTTCCTGGATGTCGGGAGCACCGCGTATGTATCCTTCCGTCCGGGCCGTAAGCAATACGCGCCGGCCTGTCCGGTCGATGGCGGCGCGGGCTGCATGCACACGTGCGACGGCAGTGGAAAAATCGTATAGCCCGGCTTCCTGCCCTTGCGGCGCATCTTCGATGGACAGGCCCGCCACGCCTGTGGCCACGCAGCGGAGAATGTTGTCGTGCAGGCCTTGCAGGTCTTCCGCGAAGCCGTTCTCGAAATCGGCATTGAGCGGAATATCCACCGCGGCGGCCATTGCTTCGTAATGGGCGAGGACCTCTTCCAGCCCCTCTGCGCCATCAGGCAGGCCATTGGCGTGGGCGTGCCCTGCGCTGGTCGAGGCGATCGCCTTGAAGCCCAGGTCTTGCAGGATGCGGGCCGTTCCGATGTTCCAGGGGTTGGGGATGACGAAGCAGCCTTTCTCGTGCAGCTGGAAAAAGAGATCTCTTCTTCGGGCGATGCTCTGGGATTCAGTCATAGGGCGCCTTTGGGTGGGTGATGACGGCGGGCCGGGCAAGCATGCGCAGCCCCACGTCATCTTACGCCCGACCGTGGCCGCTGCGCCAGGCCAGGCGCTTACGCCCCGCCGCGCAGTTCCGCGGCCAGGCCGGCGCGCCGCCTGGCCTGGGCATGCCATTCCTGGCCTAGCGTCAGCATGACCGTCAGCACCATGAAGCCCGCAGCCGCCCAGAAAATGCCGCTGAATCGGCCTTGGTCCAGCAGCCAGCCGAACATGACGGGTCCTGCCGCGCCGCCGATATTGAACCCCGTCATGACGATGCCAAAGGCCTTGCCCTCGCCGCCGGCGGGCGCAGCCGCCCGAACCAGCATGTCGCGAGAGGGGGCGATGACGCCGGTCAGGAAGCCGGCCACGCCAAGCAGCACGACAATGGCGAGGTCGGCCAGCGGAACGGTGGCGACGATGGCGACCACCACTGCGGCCATGCCGAACGCGGCGGCCGCCACGAAACCGTGATGCTGGGTGCGGTCCGCAAGGAAGCCACCGGCCAGCACTCCCGCCGCGCTGGCGAACAAAAAGGCCGTCAAGGCGATGTTCGCCCAGGAAAGCGGGACGCCGTATCCCTGCACCAGGGCGCTTACGGAAAACCGATCGATCGCCCCGGTGCTCAGGTTCAACAGCACGAAAAGCAGGGTCAATACCATGATGGCCGGCGTGAAGACCGCCACCGGCCGCACGGCAGCCGGGCTTTTGGAAGCTGCGGCGGCAGGCCGGGATTCGGATGAACGCGGTTCGGTTTTTGGCATGCCTACCACCAGCATGGCCAATCCGCCGATCAATGCGGTGACAAGGAAGGCGGCCTCGACGTTCAACAGCGTAGCCACGCTCATCAGCACGACGGGCGCAATGGCCCCACCCAGATAGCCCGAAAAGGTATGGATGGAAAACGCCCGCCCCATGCGACCTGGAGCGATCCCCCTGGACAGCAGCGCATAGTCGGCCGGGTGGTAGACGCCGTTGGCGATTCCGGCCAGCGCCATGGCCGCCAACAGCCATAGATAGTTGGGCGCTGCGGCCAGGGACAGATAGCTTGCGCTGCCCAGCGCCAGTCCGCAAAGCAGGACCAGGCGCGGCCCGAAGCGGTCTACCGCAAAGCCAAGCGGCGCCTGCACCAGGGCGGAAATCACGTTGAAGACACTGATGGCAATACCGAGCTCGACAAAGCTGACCCCCATCTTGGCCGGCAGCAAGGGCAGCAGCGCCGGTATCGCCATGATATGAAAATGGCTTACGAGGTGAGCCGCCGAGACCTGGGGCAACACGCCTATCGTTGGACGCGACACAGTATTCGAATCTCCATGATGCACGGCGCGGCTTCTGAACGATGGCCGGCCGCCCCTTTACTTCCGTCGCTTCCCTGCGACCGACATGATATGAATAGTACCTCTTCCGCGAATTTCGGGCGTGGCAACGCGTATAATGCCTGCTCGCATTTCCTTCATGGGTTCCCTAACCCCATCCATCAAAAAGGCTCATCATGACGTCCGCATCCCTCCCGCAACCGCGGGTTCCGTTCTATCTTGCATTGCTGGTAGCGTTCCACATCCTCATCATCATCGCCAGCAATTATCTGGTGCAATTGCCCATTGATCTGTTCGGCTTCCATAGCACCTGGGGCGCTTTCAGCTTCCCCTTCATCTTCCTTGCCACCGACCTGACCGTGCGCCTGATCGGCAAGGCCGAAGCGCGCAGCGTCATTGCGCGGGCCATGGTGCCGGCGCTGATCGCGTCCTACATCGTTTCGGTGCTCTTCCACGAAGGCCGCTTCAACGGCGTCGGCGCGTTGGGCGAATTCAACAGCTTCGTATTCCGCATCGCCTTCGCCAGCTTCGCCGCCTACGTGCTGGGCCAGTTGCTGGATGTTCAGGTGTTCGACCGCATGCGCCGCGGCTACGTGCAATGGTGGGTGGCGCCGGCTGCATCATCCGTCTTCGGGCAGGCGCTGGATACGGCGGCCTTCTTCAGCATTGCGTTCTGGCGCAGCACCAACCCCTTCATGGCCGAACACTGGGGTGAAATCGCGGTCGTGGACTATGTCATCAAGCTGGCCGTCAGCCTCCTGCTGTTCGTGCCGATGTACGGGATCGCCCTGAGCGCCATCGTTCGGGCCATGAAACGGCGCGACGCCATATTGGCCGAGGTCTGATTCACAACCTGGCCGGACATGCCCGGAATCAGGCCCTCGCCCACCACAGCCCTGTCCTCATCGAGAAAGAACCGTCGTCCTCGATGGCCAAGGCTTGCTTCACCTCTGCCGGCGCCTCACGCTGGACCGTGCGTATCATCGCGATGCGCTCAGGACTGGTTCGCATGCGCGTTACCCATGGCTCGAATGCGAGCCGCGTTATCCAGCTCTGGTGCTCGATCGCCGAAAAACCGGCATCCGCCATGAGCCGCGCCCATTCGGAAGGGGAGCGGTCCCGGATATGCGAGCGATCGCGCAGTATCTCTATGGTCTGCAAATGCGTGTCCACCAAGGGGTTTTCATCGCCTTCGACGTCTATCATGAGCAAGTAGCCCCGTGGCTTGACAATGCGGCGCATTTCTTTGAGCGCCGCGGGCAGATCGAGCCAGTGATGAGCGCTGTAGCGCGACGCGACCACACAGAACTGACCATCGTCGAACGGCATGGATTCAGCGCTGGCCTGAAGAGTCCGGATGTTGCCCAGCCCTTTTTCGGCCGCCACCCGATCGACCGTCGCAAGCATACTGGGTGAAGGATCCACCGCGACCACGCTGGCCGCAGCCGGCGCCAGGGTAAAGCTAAGGTGCCCCGCGCCGCAGCCCACGTCCACCAGCTTGCCCGCGGCGTCCGGAAGCGACTGGCTGATCAGATCAGCGGCGTACAACAGATCGGGCCCGGCGGCATGCACGGCGCTCTGCAGGTAGGCTTGAGCCTGGGGATCGAACTGCGATTGGACGGTTTCGCTATGGTTGGCCTGCATGGTGTCTCCTTATCCGGCGGCAAAAAAAGCTCACGATATCGGACAATGCATGCCAGTACAAGATTGCTGGATATCCTGGTATCGCTACTAATCCCCAGGGTGCTCAAGGTTGCCGCGTAGCGTTCCAGGCTTTTCCTCCGCTGTCGCTGCCGGTCATTCGATCGGCATTGACCTCTCCGGTGTATTGCTGCCCGTTGGCCGTGAAGGTGATGCGTGGGCCCTGCAATGCGGCCGCGCTGATTGCATGCTGCGTCCCATCCATCGCCAGATAGCCATCCAGCTTCTGATAGGTTTGGTTGAGCGTAAGCGTGGCCTTAGTGTCCAGTGCCCAGGTGCCTTCCACCTTCGCGGGAACAATCCACTTGTATGCGCGGCAGTAGGACTTGCACTCCAGAGCGGCCTCGGCGGAATCGTCCGGCGCCCAGTCGTCCATGTCGAAGGAGTTGGAAACAATGCGCGTGCCCGGCTTCATATCCAGGAGCAGCGGCCGCAGGCGCAAATTGAGGTCGGGCAGCAGAAATAGCGTGACCACGGTGGCATCGGAAAAATCGAACTCGAAAATATCGCCCTGGGTAAACGTCGCCTTGTCGGAGACGCCGGCGTTTTTCGCAGCTTGACGCGACAGCTCGACCATGTCGGGATTGAATTCCACGCCATGCGCCCGGGTGCCGCGCTGCGCCGCGGTGATTACCGTACGGCCATCGCCGGAACCGAGGTCGACCAGATAGTCCTCGGGAGTTATTTCGGCCATGCGCAGCATTTGGTCCACGAGCGACTCTGGCGTCGGCACCCATACTACGTCTTTGCCTGCCTGCCCGACAGTGGGTTCGTAAGCAGCTGCATTTGCGCCTGGACCGGCTTGCCCGTCTTTTGCATGGGCACCGCCTAATGCCAGCGCGAACATGGAAGCCGCAAGGAGGAGTTGGAAAGCGTGGCGTCGATTCGATGATGTCATAGGGGTGTTCTCGTGAAAAAAACAATGGTCATGAAACGGCCCATTCAGAATACAACAGGCTTGAATCCCGCATTAAGCTTTTATTCAGTTTTTTACGTTCGGCCGGCGTTGTCTATTGCTGCCAGCAGGTCGTCGGTATGCACCATCAGTTGCCGCACCTCGCGCAGCGTCGCGTACTGATGCAGCACACCTTTCCATTCAGGAGCTTTCATCAAATCGTCCCACAGGAGCGCCAATGCTCGAGAGTCAGCGTGATGTCCATCGGCCAGCGCACCGGCAAAGTCCAGGCTGGCATGCGCGGACAACAGCTGCATGCGGCTGGCCGAACTGAGTAGACGCGGGCTCTCTTCGGCAGGCACGTCACAGCAATAAAGCACCGCGCTTGCAAGGCTGCTCTTGTCGGTGCGCAACCTTGCCAACGACGCGCCGCGGACATGAACCGTTCCTTGCTGAGTCTGAAACGAATAAACGGCGCTGCCGTCGGCGCCGGCCAGCAGGCGTAGGCCGCGCAGCAGCCTTGGAAGGTCGGTGGCGGCAGCGTCCACGGACGCCTTGGCTTCTGCAAGCAGGCAAATATCCCACTGCGGCGCACCCGCACCCGCCCTGTGCAGCAGCACCACGTCCCATTCAGCCTTGGCGCGTCCGGAAGCGCCCGGTATCGAAGCGGGCACGCGCATCGACGTCACGACGCGATACGCCGCCCGTTCGCCTTCCGCTTCATTCAGCCGCCGTGCCCAGGCTTCAAAAGCTCGCGCCGCGGACGCCTCGACGGCAGCGCCGCGCCGCTGCGAGACGGCGCCCTGCGCAATGGCTTTGGAGCTCCCCGATCGTGGCCCCTGCCGGTTCCAAAGCTTTTGATACCGCTGCACGGATTCGTCCGACGCCAGGATACCAAGGCGCTGCAAGTGTTCCAGCGCCGGATGGCCCGCCAGCTCCGTCAAGCCGTTCTCGAATGCCGGTTCGCTCATGGTCTTCGGCGACGTCGCCAGGAGGCGCAGCGCTTCAGCGTGGAGCTCCGGCCACGAAGCAGCCGTCGCCAGCGCATGCAGGCGGCCCATCGCCTTACGCTGCTGTTCAGCCGCAGCGCGCTGTTGCTTGGCCGGATGGGCGATCCGGTTCACGATCGCATTGACTGCGCGACGATCCCGATCGGCGTGCGCGGACAATGAGGCGTACTCGCGCACTTGTACTGCACGATGCCGAAGGACCATGGCCTGGACGGCGGGATCTCCGCCATCCTTTTTCATCGCTTTGTGTATCAGCCGCGCGAGCGCGCCGGTAAAGCGCGTCTCCAGTGCCACATCCGGCGCGTCGCCCCGCTCTCCCGCCCTACGGGCTTGCTCGATGACAAGTGCAAGCTCCGTCTGCGGATCGCTGTCAGGCCCCGAATCGCTGCCAGGCCCCGCGAGGGCGCCAACGAACGGCGGCAGGCGATACCGCCGATCGACGATCCGCAGCGTCTCGCCGATCAGCGTCGAATCCGGCGGTGCGCGCTTGGCCACAGCCGGGTACTTCGTTACTTGTTCGCCAGAGGCAGCTTCGGCACGATGCGGGAGTATATGTCGCGCTCCTGATCAACCAGCCTCTGATAATCGCTTGAGTCCAGGTATCCGGGGCTGGACAATGCGCTGGTCACCGATTTTCGGAACTCCTCGGACTCGACCGCGACCTTGATGGCGGACTCCAGCTTGGCAATCACGTCTGCCGGGGTATCTTTTGCCACGAAGAAGCCGAAGTCGGCACTCAACGCAAGATCGACGCCCTGCTCCCCTACCGTGGGTATGGAAGACAGCTCGTTGGTCCGCTTCGCGCCCAATTGAGCCAGCGCAATCAGGCGACCGCCCTGGATCTGCGGGTTGATGGCACCCGGCGCGCCAAAGACGAGGTCCACGAATCCGCCTGATGCCGCAGTGACCGCCGGCGCCACTCCCCGGAAAGGCACGTGGCTGAGTTGAATGCCGGCGGCATCCGCAAAAGCTTCTCCGGCCAAGTGGACCGCCGTGCCGCTGCCAGGGCTGCCAAAGGTGACCTTGCCCGGATTGGCCTTCGCATAGGCGACCAGTTCCGGTATGGTTTTGAAGGGCGCATCCGCTCGCGCGGCGACCATATGCGGAATGATATTGACGCGGGCAAGAGCCTTCAGGTCCTCGTATTTATACTGAGCCGCTCCCGTCAAGGGTGCAACAGTGATCACCGCCGGAGCGCCATAAAGCATGGTGTGGCCGTCCGGCTTCGATAACGCCACATATTGGGCGCCTATCGTTCCCCCGGCGCCGTCACGGTTCTCGACGACGACCGGTTGACCTAGTTCCTTGGAAGCAATTTCCGCTATTTGTCGCGCCTGCCTGTCGGTCGCACCCGCTGCATAAGGCACGACTATCGTCAAAGGACGGGATGGAAAGGTTTGCGCCGCAGCGGGAGCCGCTACGCCAACGACGGTGGCAAGCAGGCAGCTCCGGATGAAGTGATTGTATATGATTGACATTGTCTTCCTCGTATTTGTATTGAAATGACTCAAGGTGCTTTCAGGAAGCTTGCGCAACTTCACGCATGCGGTGCTCCGCGGTGTCGTTCCAGACTTCCTGTTTGGTGATCAATCCGCCCCGGAGTTCGAATCGATCAATGAAGCGTATGCCGCTAAACGTGCGGCCGTCCGGCCATTCGCCGTGCAATGTTCCGATGCAGTAAACCACCACGGCACCCTCGCTCGGCGACAACGCATCGAAATGGCCGATGTGTTTGCCTATCCGGCGATACCGGCGTGCGGAGTTGGCCACTATCCCCTCGACGGATGCGGTCATGCCCCCTCCCGGGCCGGTGATCTGGACGTCCTCGGCAAGGCAGGCGCCCGCAACCGCAATATCGCGCGCCTCAAGCGCTTGAAGATAGGTTGCGACCATTGCGATCGACGCCTCGAATTCGGACCTCGTAGTGTCCCCTATATGCTTGGTGCTCATCAAGCCTCCTCTTTAACAGCCAAAATGATCTTCCATGGCAGGCGCCAACTGTGAGGCGGATCTGTCCGCGCATGCTCATCCTCGGCGAAATCATGGATCTCGACCGAGCGAAAGCCCGCTGCCTTGTATGCGGATGCCAAGTCGATGCGACTGTGCTCGAGCAGGTAAGGCTCATTGTTCCGCTCCGCATGGCCCTCATAGACGAGTCTGAGCAAAGGATCGGATGGGGGCAGGAAGTCCAGATGCGCCACCATGCCGCCAGGAACCAGCAAGCGCCCGGTCTCGGCAATGAGCATATGCACCGCAGCTTCGGGCATTTCATGCAGTAGCATCGTCGACGTAACCAGATCGAAGTCATTGGCCGGCAGCTCGCTTGCCAACGCATCGGCCTGCGTGAACCTCATGCGCGGCCGCAGGGCCTCCGGCGTTTCGTGTGCCGCCACGGTGACGCAACTTGCCGACAAATCAATGCCATGCACGAATGCATCCGGGAATGCTGCCGCAAACGCATGACTGCTACGCCCGAAGCCACACCCTAGGTCCAGCACTCGTGACGGCCGGCAGCGGGACGTGAGTTGTTTTGTAAACCGCTCATGCAATGTCGATTTACCCACGACGCCGCCACGGACCGCATCCCGATAAACGTAGGCGGCCAATGTATCGGCTCCGACGCCGCCCGGGTGCTGGTGAATGTCGCATGCAGTGTAATAAGCCGGCTGATCCATATCTGGATCAAGCTCGAGCAAGCCCTGGGGCAAAGGCTGCGCGAGTTCGGCAGCCAGGTGTTCACGGCGAGCCTCCACACCGGCGACCAAGCCCCGCGGCCCGGAATACCGCATGCGCTGGAGATGCCTTTCGAACCACGCAAAAAGCTGATAAGTTGGCTGGTTCTTGACTTGCGCCTCGAACTCATCCCGGCCGGCGCCGGCCGGGTCATTGACCTGCACTTCCACGGCAACGTGACGGCGCAATGCCGCGAACATGTCATTCGCCCAGTACCCCCGCGCAGCGGCAAGGAAGCGCTGATAGCTTTGCCGCTCCCGGTCGGCAAGCGCGGCGCGGGACGGATTTGTTGGCCCTTGCGCCGACGCCTTCATATCGCCCCCTTCGATTGCTGTTCTCCCAGCAGCGGAGAGAGTATGTGCCGGGCGAATTCCGCCGCGTCCTCGTTACGCCGTCGCTCGACGACGTCGGGACTTTGAACGGCTTGATTCGTCTCGGCTGCGAGCCTGCACTCCAGGGCGTCGATCCGATCTCTAAGCACATAAACTTCGGCGGCCAATGTCATGGTCACTGCCATCAGCCGATCGAGCACCGGGTCATTGAAAAATCGCTGCTCCGGCTGATAAGAAGGAGTTTTTGTTGCGGTGGTCCCCATTGCCATATGTCCCCATACTATAAAAATACGTTTAGGGGCATATTGGGCTGGCTGCTTAATAATGTCAACACTTAACCATTGAGCATGGGTAAACCCGACCTATATTTTTGAGCGATTAATCGCTGCAGCGCAAGCAATAGCCTTCATAAGAGTCAACACTTATCTCACAGTGCTTTGCACCGTCGTGTTCGGCCTTATCTTCAGAACCGGTATGTGTATGTCAACTGGAATATGTCCAGCCCCATATTCGGCTTTTTGATGCTGGCGTTCGAATAATGGGAATAACGGACGCCGATACGATGCCTGTCCTGGATCGTGAAGCCCGCACCCAGATATGACCCGAACTGGAATCGCGTGCCCAGGTCGCGACCGGCAAATTCCGAACGGCTCATGACGGTCGGGCCGACACCCGCTTCCAGGTAGACGCTGTCGTGAGGCCACCACCGCAGGATGGGAATCGCACTGAGCTGCCACATCGATGCAGGGTCTTCGTGCCTGGAATCCCAGTACGAAATGCCCAACTCCACACCCAGGTCAAGCCGGCCCCAGTCGCCCGAGAACCGATGGCTCCATAAAGCAGGCGTTTCGTAGGCCAATGTAGCCTTCCTGTAGCCTGAATTGAATCCGAGCTGAAGCCCCAGACCCTGTGCGGATGAAGGCTCCCGGGTTTCGATGCCCGCACTGCCGTTTGAGCCGGCGGCATCTACAGGCTGAGCCAATACACTGGACGAACCGAACATCGCGGCCGCCGTAAAAAAAGAGCATAGCAATCCCGCCCGTGCACACCAAAAGGAATCGTTTTTCGCTTTCGAATTCTTATTGATTTTTGACATATGTAGCCTTCACAGTCGATTTCAGGATTTTACCGCCATGGCTAGCAAGCACCATGCCCAGGCGGCTAATTGACGGCATTGTGAAATCACGCTAAACTAATGATCTTTCTTAGTTTTGAAGGGAAGCTTGCGCTTCCCTTTTTCGTAAAACTGATTCATCTGCGGCGCGATGGCAGAGTGGTTATGCAGCGGATTGCAAATCCGTGTACCCCGGTTCGATTCCGAGTCGCGCCTCCAAGATTCTTGCGGGCTTCGAGATATTTTTAAATAATCGTGCTTCGCAAAACAAAATTCAGCCCGCCACCCAAGCGGGCTTTTTTGTGCTAAAAATACTGTATATATAAACAGCATTATCATGCCAGCCTACAACGTCCTTCTGACTGATTGCCCTCGAAGACCTCATGATAAATGGGTAACCCTTCGGCGGATTGCACCACCCCAAGCATGATCTGCCGGGCGATGCCGCCTTCCTTGGACAAGCCGTAGTGTCGGAGGTCTTCCGAAACCTCGCTACGCCCCTCGATGCGAATGGTGGTCATGTCGTAGAAGGCCAGCGTCAGGTCTTGATCAATCATGGGCCGCAGCAGCCCCCGCCACCATTTCGTCGACCGCCTGCTCATGATCCATCAGCGCATCCATGCTGCGCAGCAACTGCTGATGGGTGAGTGCGTCCACATCGATCTCGGGCTGGCTGACGGTTTGCAGCCAGCGTAACACGCCAAGCTTGGAGTCTGGATCACAAAGACGATTGAACACCATGACGCGTACAGTATGCTCAATGGCCGTCGTATAGCGGGCAAGGCGAAAGACGGCACCCAGCAAGTCAAAGCCGATCTCCTTCCACAAGCTATGCAACGCCCATACGTCACCCAAGGCCAGGGCTGACTCGAACAGGACTTGCGGCGGCTGTGCGCCAGGCGCCGTTTTGCCTTTGGCGCGTAAAAGTGAATTGAGAAGCGTATCGACCTGGCCATCGGATTCGTCCAGGCGACCGAGGTTGGCAATGGTGCGTTGACGCGATTTGCCCTCGTCGTTGCGAAACGACTCGACGAGCTGGACATAGCGATGTCCCCGGGATTCGGTCAGCTTGATGAACATGGTGGGGAGTGTAGCAACATAGGTAGTGATTGCCGATACTTTTAATTCTATATGTTGCCACTACATAGTCGATGCTGATTTATTCATTTTGGCCGAAAACGGCCATTCAAGACGCTGCGTCACGCCGCCAACATGGGTCTTTGCATGACGCTGCGAGGACGGTTTAACCGGTCAGCATCCCCCTTCCACGCCAATGCCGTCAGAATCGTCCTCACGGCGGTGCCTTTTTTCAGGCGCAAAAAAAGGACCTGCAAGAAGAGTACCCCCTTCTTGGCAATCATACGCAGCAACCATTTGAGGTTGTAGCCCGCCGCGCACAACACGGCATGCAACTTGTCGCCTTCTTCACCCTTAAGGTGGCAGCGATCCATCCGGTGATCCGCTTTCAAATGACCGATAATCGGTTCAATGGCTTGGCGGCGTTTTAGCTGCTGTCGTTCCAGCGCCGTCAGCCGTTTGGGCTTGCCCCGATGCACAATGCGCATCTGCGGATTATCGGCATCCACGCCCCGATAACCCAGGTCTACAAAGACCGTGTCGGGTGCCGGCGCACAGTCTTGCATCAGGATCGCAGCCTGTTCCAGCTGTTCGTTGAGCGTATGCCCATCGTACGGATTACGATGAAACGCCCGTGCGCCTACGATCAAATTGCCCTTGAACGTGCTGGCAATCCCGACCTTTACACCGAACTCATAGGGCCGACGCGCTTTACCCTTGCTGATGCAGTCGACTTCCGGGGCGTGCCAGGCGTACAGCTTGGGCTGGCCTTTGACGCTCTTGCGCTGAGCGCTTTGGGCCGCGATACGATTTGCCTTGTTCAAGACCTGATCCAGGGCGGCGCGTACCGCCTGACCGAGCACATTGGCCTTGCGATCCATCTCACGCGACAAGCGACCCACAATGGTTCGTTGACGTTTAATGGCCCGGCCCATGCGTTTGAACTGGCGGGCATGGGCATAACGGCCCGCCTGGCGGCTCAGTTGTGCACCTTCTTTGGCAAAGGTTTGCTTGAGCGAAATGCCCACCGCTTTGGCGGCATCCACCAGTTTGATCCGCGCGGTCTCTAACAGGCGGCTGTCCGTAGGATGTGCAATCGCCTTCTCCTGCACGGTGCTGTCCACAATCACGCGGCTCAACTCCTGGGGCTTGATCAGCTTGAGTTCGACGGCCACGGTGATGGTCTGTGCCAGCAACTCTTCAACCCCTTCTTCGCCCAACAGCTTGCGAAACTTCACCAGCGTGGTGGCGTCGCAGGGACGGTGGTGTTCGAAATACGCCTGACCCGCAAAGAACTGCCATGTTGGGGTTTCACCCCAACGCTCAACCACGCCCTCATCCGATTCGTTGAACGCATGCTTCAGATACAGCAGCGAAACCATGATCCGAAGCGGCACACGTGGGCGACCCGCGTTGCTGCGCGAAGACTGACGCTGCGGCTTCTCGCCAAACAAATCCAGGTCCGGCATCGCGACCCCCGTGTGGGCTTTACGAACAAACAGATGGGCCACCCGTGCCTCAAGTTCTTGCCATGGCATGCGCGAGGACAACACCGCCAACGGATGACGAAGGTCAATCATCTGATCAATGCGAGAACGGAAAAAATCATCGGTGGCAGGGCAGGCAAACATCGAAATAAAACTCCCAGAAAATAGCCTCTATTGGACAACAAACCGGGAGTTCCGGGTATCGGAAATTGCCCCAATCTTCAATGTTTATGCGGGTTACGGGGATTGTTCAGGGCCGACTACATAAAATCTCTGCCAAGAGAGTCAACCCTTTGATTTTATTGAGCCTGAATTCCGAAAATCAGGAAATCCCGGAGTTTGGTGTCGAACTTCCGGGAACGGATTTCGGCATGATGCTGTTGCGTACAAACGCTTCCGCCCCGCTCCAAAGCCATTGCCGGTGCAAAGCGAACCGTCCAGCCTGTGAGCGTGCATAGAACGCCTTACATGAAGGCAGACAGTTCCGACGCTCTGGCTGCTTAGCGGTTTGTAGCAATGAAATATGAGCGCCTCTCCTGCTTCAGTAGAAATAAGGAGAGGCGCCTCACTCACAGGCCGGCCTGACTGCAGCGGAAATGCCGGCAGCATCAGCTGCCGCTAAGAACGCAGGCCAACCGACAAAGCGTCAGACCTGCGTTGATGACTATGCAAGAGCCTTCGGACGGACTCTTTTAAACAACGGCTTCGATCAAGAACGGACCGTCGGTCGACAGAGCGAACTGCAATACAGCCTTGAAATCCGCCACATTATCCACGCGCTTCGCCTCGACGCCCAAGCTGGTCGCAAGGCCTGCCCACGATAATGTCGGATTGACCAGATCCAGCATGTTCCGCGCGTTTTCTCCCAGCTCCGTCACTCCCACATTCTTCATTTCCATATGCAGACTCGCATAATTGTGGTTGGCGAAGATGATTGTCAGACAGTTCAGTTTCTCTCGTGCCTGAGTCCATAAGCCTTGCAAGGTATACATGCCGCTACCGTCCGCCTGCAGCGTAACGACTTTACGATTATGCCGCTGACTGGCTACGGCTGCGCCGGTTGACAATGGAATGCCGATCCCGATCGCGCCGCCGGTCAACTGCAAGTAATCGTGCGGGGCCGAAGCCTGACTTAGCTGAGGAAACATTCGTCCTTCAGAGATGGCTTCATCAACGACGATGGCGCCTTCCGGCAGCGAGGCGGCCACGATACTGCACACAACTCCGCCCGACAACTTGCCTGAGCCGATCGCCTCCGCCTCGGCGGGGCGCTCCAGCTTTGCGGGCGTATAACCGCGAACATCGACGTTCAGCTCCTGCGCGAGCAACCGCAGTGCATGCAGGACATCCTGCTCAGGCCCGGCAAGAGCGGAAATAACGGTGTCGGTCTGGGTCAGCTCGCTCGGCTTGTCGGGATACGCAAAAAATGCAACAGGCTTCCGAGCGCCGATCAAGATCAGGTTCTCCACATCAGCCAGGGTATCCAGCGCCTGCTGAATCGGATAAGGCAGCATGGGTACAACCGTTCTGCCGCTGCCGCGTTCAATCCGCTTGCTGAACGTTTCCGCCAGCAACCGCGCCTTAGTGTGCCGGGCGATCGCTCCGGCAAGAAGCAATGCATCGCCATGCAACGCATCCGCTCCCAAAAGCAAAGTGGAACGCTCCCCTGCGGATCTAAGACGAGTAGCGACTTCTTGTACGTCCGACAAGCGCAGCGACTCACCCGGGTACGCCGCCTCGCTCGCCCGGTCGATGGCGGGTGTGCCGGGCAGGGCCGACCACGCGATATCCGCCGGCAAGATCAGCGAGGCGATACGACCCGGCCTTTGCTGCGCAATCCGAATTGCCTCCAGCGCGTCCGGCACCAGGTTCTCGACCTCCTGCGTCTTTTTGACCCAGTGAGACACTGGCGCCGCAATCGCAGGTATATCGCTGGTCAACGGCGCGTCATAGATCGAGTGAAAGGTCGCGTGATCTCCGATGATATTCACGATCGGAGACCGCGCTCGCTTGGCGTTATGCAGATTAGCCAAGCCATTGCCCAGCCCGGACCCCAGATGGAGCAACGTTGCTGCGGGCTTACCGCTAATGCGCGCATAGCCGTCGGCGGCACCTGTCACAACGCCTTCGAATAAGCCTAGCACGCAGCGCATCTGCGGTTTCTTGTCCAAGGCCGCCACAAAGTGCATTTCTGACGTGCCCGGATTGGCAAAGCACACATCAATATCGTTTTTCAACAGCGTGTCGCACAACGCGTCCGCGCCTGTTACCTGCTTCTGATCAGTCATTGTCAAGCTCGTAATACTAAAATTATTGGGTCGGAATGGTGATTTTTCCCTGAAGCCTGGAGATCCAGCGCACCATGGGCCACAATATCGCCAGGTAAATAAACGCGGCTGCGATCAATGGCGTGGGGTTATAAAACAACCCTTGCCCAATCTGGGCGGATCTGAGCAGCTCTTCAATCGCCACCACTGAAGCGATGGATGTCAGCTTGAACAGTTCCAACGTATTGCTGGCAAGGTCAGGAATCACCTTTCTGACACCTTGTGGTATCACGACGTGAAGAATGCTTTGATGCTTGGTCAAACCCGTCGATCGCGCAGCTTCGGATTGCCCCTTGGGCACCGCCTCAAGACCTGCTCGAAAGATTTCAGCAAAGTAGCTGGATCCGTTCAGAACGAGCGCCGCGATCGCTGCGAAAAAATTATTCAAATACAAACCCAGCATGGGCAAGCCGTAAAAGATGAAGATCAGCATCACCAATGGCGGAAACGATCGCATGAAATCCACATACGATGTCACCAACATTTTCTTCACCGGCCCACCCGAAAAATGGACAACGGCCAGCAACAAACCCGCCAGCGCGGATAAGGGCAAAACGAGCAATGCCAATCCCAAAGTGACGGACAGGCCCCGCACGAGCAGAGGGAAAACCTCTATCAAGGTATCTATATCAAAAAGCTCTGCCAGCATAATTTCAAAATCCTGTCGAGGAATACTTTTTTTCGATCCAGCGCGTCAGCCTGATGAACGGAAAAAATATGGCGCAGAAGAAGACTGCGCTTAGCGTCAGAATGCTGGGATTCGCAATCATGGACTGCGTGCTCATCGTCACATTCAGCAGCTCGGGCACCGCGATAACCGCTCCCAGCGATGTGCCTTTAGTAATTGCGATGCACCGATTGGTCAGTTGCGGCACCGACAATCGCAATGCTTGCGGCAAAATCACCAGACACAAAGTCGACGTAAAGCCGAGTCCCGTAGAGCGCGCCGCCTCCCACTGTCCTTTCGACACAGCGCCGATGGCGCCCCAGAAAATCTCTTCAGAAAATGCCGCCAACACGAGCGTCAACGCCAGAACGGTCGCAACAAACGGGTTAAGGACGATTCCCATCATCGGTAGCGCGTAGAAAAAGAGCACGATGATGACGAGTTGCGGCAATGCCCTGAACACATCGACGAACAAAATTATGAGCCACTCTATTTTCAAGGCCCGGTAACACCGCAACAACGCCAACGCCAGGCCCAGGACCAGACCGATAGCAATCGTCAACACAGCCATTTGGATGGTGATCAGAAGACCATGCAGCATGTCCGGGATATAAGGCTTGACGAGGCTCCAATTAAAAAAATAATGAATGATTTTTTCCATATTCTTATTTTGTTCGTGCAATAAAGCCTTGAATCCGCTTGTGCTGCGGGTTCACCAGCACGTCGTCGGGCGCGCCTTCCGCCAAAACGCTGCCGCCATCCATGAAAATGACCCGGTCCGCCACTTCCCGCGCAAACTGCATTTCATGCGTCACCACCACCATCGTCATCCCTGACTCTTTAGTGCGTCGCATCACGTTCAACACCTCGCCGATCAGCTCCGGGTCCAGCGCCGACGTCGGCTCGTCAAACAGCATGACCTGTGGCTCCAGAGCCATTGCCCGCGCGATTCCTACGCGCTGCTGCTGTCCGCCGGAAAGTTGCGAGGGGAAATGTTGCATCCTGTCCTCGAGACCGACCTGGCATAAATGATGCCGTGCGATGCTCTCGGCCTCTTTCTTGGAAAGCTTTTTGACTTTTCTCAGCGCCAGCATGACGTTATCGAGTGCATCCATGTGCGGATAAAGATGGATGCCCTGAAACACCATTCCAATATTCTGGCGCACGAAATTGATATCGATCGCGGGGCTCGTCACATCCATGCCCGCCACCTGTATGGATCCCGAATCGGCTGTTTCGAGACGATTGAGACAGCGCAGGCATGTGCTTTTCCCGGATCCGGATGAGCCAACGATTACGATGGCCTCGCCCTTTTCAACACTGAAACTGACGTCTTTTAAAATCCGGTTGCTACCGAACGATTTGTTAAGATTTTTTACTTTTATAATGCTATTCATGCTACTTGCTTTCTCAAGAGGCCCATGCCTCGAAATGCATGGGCCTGGAACCTCAGTTGCAGACCACGTCGTGTGCTAAGTCCTGATAGCCCTTGAAACCGGGCGCCCCGTATCCGGGCCAAACTCCGTTGACAATCTTCTTATCCTCTTCCGTCAACTCACCAAACCATTTTTCGTGAATCTCCTGAAGTTTCCCCGTGGACTTAAGGCATTCCAGCGCCCGCTCTATTCGATTTCTCAGCTCTGGCTCTTCATGACGAACCGAGTATGCGAAATTTCTGCCGGAATTCTGATGCAGTACTGCTTTGGTGTTTTTTTGGCTCTGCGCGATATAACGTATTGCTGGCGTGTCCGACATGACGGCATACGAACGGCCTATCAGCATGGATTGCACCGCATCGCTCAGCTTGTTGAACCGCTGCATTTCAAACTTGTATTCGGCCATATGCTCCTGCACCCACATCTCCGAGGTGCTGCCGCTATTTACCGCTATTTTCTTTCCGGACAAATCCTTCAGATCATCGGCCTTGGTATTGCTCTTTACAAGCATGGACAAGCCGGTCGGGATATAAGGCTCTGTGAACAAGATTTGTTCCGCACGATTTTCGGCAATCGCGATCGGCGCCGCAATGACATCGAAGCGCTTGGAGAACAGTCCGGCAAACACGGAGCTGAAAGGGGTATCAATGACCTGAACGCCGTCGTAGCCCGCCTGTTTCGCCACTGCACTGATGACGTCATAGCCGTAACCGTCGATTTGGCCATTGGCCTGCTTCATGAAAAATGGCGCAAACCCGACATCCGCCGCCACGCGAAGCGTTTCGGCATGTCCTGCCGATGCGCCCAAAAGAGCGGTACCCAGCACAATACCTGAAAAAAACTGTTTTATTCGTCTCATCATCCTTTCCTTCTTTAAAAAAGTAACCAAACGGGTCAAAGCCCCATCAACCCAGACGCACCCGCCCGATCGCCATCGACACCGCAGCCTGCGTAGGCTCAATGACGGGCGTTTTCAACTCTTGCTGCAAGCCGGCCCTGAAGCTCGCCATCCCCGCGCACCCCATCACCAAGACATCCGCGCCATGCTGCCGGATCAAAGTGCTGCCGACTTCGCACATGCGCTCGAACGTCAGTTTCTTGTCGGCCAGATCCGCCACCGCCATATTGATCGCCAGATCACCGGCAAAACGGTCCAATACGCCCATTGCTCCAAAATAGCGCAAATGGCGCGGAATCGATCCTGGCAGGATGGCAATGACGCCAAATCGCTGCCCTTGGGTCAAAGCAGTCAACACTCCCGACTCGGCAATGCCCAATACCGGCTTGGTCGTCACTTCCCGCAACGAATACAGTCCCGGATCGCTGAAGCAGGCGATGACAAACGCGCCGGCCGACTCTTCGAGCTGTTGGGCCCGATGGACCATCGGCGTTATAACGCTATCCACGTCGCGCTGACACTGGATGCCTCTGGGACCCTCTTGTAAGGTCACACATTCAATCGCCGGACCGTCAGCGGAGCGCAACGGTTCCATTGCTTCGCTGATTCCGTCCGTGACATACTGATTGGAATTCGGGTTTATCACATAGATTGTTTGATTCATCATCACTCCGCAAAACCGGCTATCGTATCCAGTTTGAGAACACTGTCCAGCGTAACCTGTAGGCCTTTTTTCAACTGTTCAGGCTCAATAGACTCCTCGGGACAATGGCTGCGACCATTCAGACATGGAATGAAAACCATGCCGGACGGCGCAATCTTTGAAAGGTAGGCGGCATCATGCCCCGCACCGCTTGGCATACGCAGACTCACATAACCGCGCTCGGTAGCGGCGTCGCCAATCAGCTCGACCACTGCCGGATGGAACAACGCCGGCTCGCCATAACTGACCGATGAGGCGTCCAGAGTCAGCCCCTCTGCCGCAATTTCAGCGTGAATCTGTGCGAACAACTCATCGCCGTAGCTTTCCAGCACCGAGTTGCGGTTGCTGCGCACTTCCAGCATCATTTCAACGGAGGCCGGGACAGCGTTGGAAGAATTGGGCAGAACAGTCAGGTAACCCACTGTGGAAACCACATATGCCGTGTCCGTATTCAACGCCCTGGCCTTGGCGTTGGTCGCCTGAATCAAAATGGATGCGCCAAGCAGCGCATCCTTTCTGTAGTCCATGGGAGTTGTGCCGGAATGATCGGCCTGGCCGGTGATGACGACCCGATAGCGGCGGATGCCCACCAAGTCGGTTACCGCCCCGATGGGGATTTGCTCGCGCTCAAGCACCGGCCCTTGCTCGATATGCAATTCAATGAACGAATGCACGCTTCCTGGACCGCGAATCGCTCGTCCCAGCTCTTTCGGACGCCCTCCGACCGACTCGATCGCCTCCGATAGCGTCTGCCCAGCGGGCGATTTCTGCGCCAGCATTTCGGGACTCAACAAGCCGACCATGGCACGGCTGCCGACACAGGACACGCCAAAATCGCTGGGCTCTTCCGATAAAAAGTCCACGACCTCGAACGGGTGCTGCAATTGGACACCATGCTCCGTCAAAGTGTGGGCGATTTCGATCCCAGCGAGCACGCCGATGATGCCGTCATATCGCCCGCCGTCAAAAACCGTATCGGTATGCGAGCCGGTCATGATGGGAGCCGCGCCGGGCGTGGCGCCTTCCAGGCGCCCCACCAGATTCCCGCCAGCGTCGACATGGACGGTCAGGCCCGCTTGCTGCATTTGCTGGGTTAGCCATTGCCTGGCTGCAAAAAAATCAGCGCTGAACGCACGGCGCGTCCACGGACGCCCTGCGTCCGTAAACCCCGACAGATCCTCAAGGCGCCGCCACATCCTTTCGATATTGATATCCGCTGACACGCTCTGGTTTACTACTGACATATCTTTACGCCCTTGACGTGCCTTGCGGTCGCACGAACTGACCCGACCCGGGTGTATTGCATACCTTCTGACCATCCCAGACAAGAGCGCCGCGCACAAAAGTCGCCGCGACCTTCACCAGGAACTCGCGACCCTCGAATGAGCTCCAGGTGACCGCGGACTGGCTTGTGGACGGATCAAACTTGTAGCGTTCCTGATTCAGAACCACGAAGTCAGCGTCGGCGCCTATGCCCAGGTGGCCTTTTTGGGGATGAAGCAGAAAATGCCTGGCCGGTCCGTCGGCAAGCTGCTTGACAACCAAGGTCGGCGAAATGCCATGCTCAATACAGCCGGTCCAGAACGCAGGCAACAGTGTTTCCAAACCCGGGCCTCCGGAGGCATTCTTGAAGATGTCAGGATTGGATTTGCGCTCCAGGCCCCAGCTCACGTGGTCGGACGACACAAACGTACATTCGTCATTCGCGATGTGCGTCCAAAGCTTGTCCACTTCCGCCTTGGGCCGAATTGGCGGGTAATGCTTGGTCAGCGCCCCGAAACGTTTCGTATGCTCTTCGTGATTCAGCATCAGGTACTGCACGCAGGTTTCGATACTGGCCTGCGCACCCGCGCGCCTATACATATTGCAAAGCTCAAACCCGCGGGAGAGCGATACGTGCACCGCGTGGGCGCGAGCGCCCGTCTGAGCGCCCAGCTCATAGATCGCCGCCGTCGCCAGGTTCTCGACCAAAGGCGTATGGGCACGCAAAAATGCGTCCCAACCCGTATCCCCGTCGGCCACCAGCCGGGCAATATTCTTGCGCGTTATTTCCTGATTCTGGTTATGGACGCCGCATGCCAGCCCCGAAGGCGCAATCAAGCTGAAGGCCTCGTACAGAATATCTTCTTCCACGCGCGGAAAGCGATTGGGACTTGCTTCAAATGTGGAGAATTTAAAGCCGCAGGCCCCGCCTTCGATCAGGCCCGGTATGGCCTCCAAGCCATGCTCCTTGTTGACGGTCGCATACGCTGCGACGTCCACATGGCTTTCCGTCCGGATACATTCGATTTTTTTGTCCAGCTGAGGCCGGGAAGCGACAGGCTCCGGGTCATCGTAGGGCATTTCAACCATGGTGGTTACGCCCCCTGCGGCGGCCGCGCGCGAGGCCATGCCGATGCCCTCCTGATTCGCCTGGCTGCCTGAGTGCACCTGACCATCGAGCACGCCGGGAATTACCCACTGGCCTCGCACGTCGAGGGTTTCGCGGGCTGAAGGCGTTGAATCGGCATTGCCCTGGGCCACCACGACACCGTCCCGAACCGCAAACCAGCCATCGAACCGAATCCGATCCGTTTCAACAATATTTCCCTTTACCACTAGATCAAAATCACTCATTTCTACTCCACAGGCTCCACTTAATCACTGGAATGTCGTTCGGTCTTTGGTACCACTCGAAGCAAATATAAACGCAACGCTACCAAAATGTCTTATGCTTATATATGCGTCAGTCATAACATTATGTTAAGGATGTCAGCCAGCATGAAATTCAACCTGCGGCAGATAGAAGTCTTCAGAGCCATCATGATTACCGGAAGCATCAGCAATGCCGCCAAGCTGTTGCACGTATCCCAGCCGGCCGTAAGCCGTCTCTTGTCGCACACGGAAAACCGTTTGGATATTTGTCTTTTTCAGCGCGTCAAAAGCAGGTTGTATCCGACCCCGGAGGCCAACCTTCTTTTCAAAGAGGTGCAGGGCGTTTACGACGGCATCTATCGCATCAACGAAACAGCGGTTGAATTACGCAACAAAAAACGGGGCCTACTGAGGTTCGTCGTCAACCCCAGCCTGGGCCAGACACTGGCGCCTTTGATCGTCCAGCACTTCGGTCAAAAGAACCCCCATGTCAGGATCAACATGCAAACTCTGGTGGCTCACGAATTGATCGATGCGCTGATCAAGCAGAAAGCGGAAGTGGGCATCGCCGTGACGCACCAGAGCCATCCCAACCTGAAAACCCAGCTGATTCACGAGAATCCGCTGGCGGTGGTCGTGCACAAGTCTCATCCCTACGCACAAAAGAAACAGATACACATCAAAGAGCTGTCCAATCAGAAACTGATCGGATACGGGGTCGAGAGCCCTATTGGCCGGTTACTTCAAACGCTGTTCAATCAGCACGACGTGACCGTACACAATCACATCGAAGTCAGGCTGACCAGTATCGCCGTCGCCATGGCACAGGCGGGTGCCGGCCTTGCAATCGTGGATCTGCTGGCAGGCGCAGGGCAAATCTGGCCCGATGTCGTGCTCCGCCCCCTGATCCCCGCGACTGCGCTTCCCATCAACCTTTTGTATTCGTCCACCGAACCCTTATCCTTGATTGCTCAGGATCTGCTTTACGCAACCCAAAAAGCGGTGGCGGAGGTCACGACGTAAACCGGCGGATGCATCCGCTGAAAACCGGTGGTTTCACGCTTGAGGCCCTGAAGAAACTACCATCGGACTCGAAAAATATGGCTCATCGCGCTTTGTCCGTCCGACGCCGCGCAACAGGCGCAGGCCATTGAAGACCACAAGCAGGCTGGCCCCATGTCGGCGAACACCGCCATCCACATCGTCGCGCCGCCAAAGATCGCGAGAGCGAAAAATACAAGCTTGATGCCTAGCGCCAAGGTGATGTTTTGTCACAGGACCGCATAAGTCTTTTTCGACAGACGGATGATTTCGGGAATGCGGCGCAGGTCGTCGCTCATGATGAGTATGCCAGCCGCTTCTTTGGCCGCACCTGTGCCTATAGTCCCCATCGAGAATCAGATTTTCGCCGCCGCGAGGGAGGGGCTGTCGTTCACGCCGTCGCCCACCATACCCACCTCCTCGCCCACTTCCATTAATGCTTCCACCTCTGCCCAACTCGATAATTTTGCTTCGCAAATTTTCGGAACACCTTATTTCATGCGAGTGTTGAAGCGGCAATTTATGCCAATTTGCGAAGCATAAATACAGCGAAAACCAGCATGAATACTTAAGGACAGTCTGATCAATAAGCCAGCCGAACGGAATTCATCAGCTGGAACGGCTAGAGCATGTTAACACAAACGCAGTCCATCCATCACGAGTACGAAATTGACGAATCCAATGAACATGAGATCCAGCTTTTCAAAGCGGGAGAAGATTCTTCGGTAGCCTTTGAGACGGCGAAACAATCGCTCTACCTCGTTTCGCCGTTGATACATCGCGCGGTCATACTCCCAGGGATCCAACCGCTTGGAGGACGGTGGTACGACAGGGATATAGCCAAGGTCGAGCGCAAGCTGCCGGGTCTCATTGCCCTCATAAGCGCGATCCATCAGCAAATGGACGGGCCGAGTGAGCGCGCCGAGCCGTTCGAGCAAGACGCGTCCCGCAGGCGCATCATGGGCCTGTCCGGTAGAAAGTGAGAACGCTACGGCAGTTCGATCATCCGCGGCAACCATATGAATCTTGGTGTTCCAGCACCCTCTCGACTTTCCAATGGATTGGGGGCCGTTTTTTTTAAAGCGCCTGTGCCATCGGGATGCACCTTGATGCTGGTGCTGTCCAATGAGACCGCTTCGATCTTTATACGCACGATCTGATATCTCTGAAGCTCAGCAAACATCCGATCAAGAACCCCCGCCTTTGCCCAGCGGTTCATGCGCGTATAAACGGTGTGCCAGTTCCCGAATCGCTTGGGCAGACCGCGCCACTTACAGCCATGCTCGGCCACATAAAGGATGGCATTGAATACCTGCAAATTCGTTAGCTTGACATTGCCTCGCTGCCCGGGAAGGCAGCTCTCGATATGCGCAAATTGTTCAGGTGTGATTTCCATTCCAGTAGGATAGGCCATGTTGTGGCTGATCGCCTATTAGTGTTAACACGCCCTAATTTTCAGGAAAACGGGAAGTTCATTTAAAAACCCGGTTTTTTCCGGCCCATTTACCCTAAAAGCGGCCCTTTTCCGGGCTCTTGGGTGCCTTATGGGCGCACCTCTGCCATCAAATGTCGACGCGCCATCCACAGATTGCTCAACGTAAACAGCGTCAGCAACTGCGCCGTGTTCTTCGCCAGCCCCCGATACCGCACCTTCGTATAGCCGAACTGACGCTTGATCACTCGAAACGGATGCTCCACCTTGGCTCGCAGACTGGCCTTGGTGTGTTCATAGGCGTCTTGCAACGACTGCACTGTCTTGCTCAACTTCTTGCGCAGGCTCGGGCGCAACGCAATATGCCACTGCACATCGCGTCCCTGGTGCTCTTCGCGCTTGCCCACACCTTGATAGCCCGCATCACCCAAGACCAGCTCTTCCTCTCCGTGCAGCAGCCCATCGACTTGCGTCACATCCGCCACGTTGGCCGCGGTACCTACCATCGAATGCACCAGGCCCGTATGCAGATCGACCCCGATGTGCGCCTTCATGCCGAAGAAATAATTATTGCCTTTCTTGGTCTGGTGCATCTCGCGGTCCCGCGCGCCCTGGGTGTTCTTCGTGGAGCTGGGCGCATCGATGATCGTCGCGTCCACAATCGTGCCCCGGCGCACCATCAGCCCATAGTCTTGCAGCAGCAGGTTCACGCCTTCGAACATCTCTTCAGCGACATTGTTCTTCTCCAGAAGATGGCGAAAGTTCAAGATCGTCGTCTCATCCGGCACGCGACCACCGGGCAACTTGGCAAACTGACGCATCGAAAAACTGTCGTACAACGCCTCTTCCATCGCCGGATCGCTCAGGTTGAACCACTGCTGCATGACGTGGATTCGCAGCATCGTCTCAATGGGATACGGCTGGCGACCCACCTTGCCCTCTTGCGGGTAGTGCTTGGCAATCTCACCGGCCAGGTAATCCCACGGCACCGTGCGATCCATCTCGTTTAAGAACTTCTCGCGGCGTGTCTTCTTGCGCTTGCCGGCAAATTCCGCTTCAGAAAAACTCAGTTGGCTCATTGGGGAAACAGGTTCGTGATGGCTGATGGATGAAGTTTACCGATGAACAGGGGAATTGTTCAGAGGCTCCTTAACCTCATGGCCGGATTGCAAATCCGTGTACCCCGGTTCGATTCCGAATCGCCCTCCAAGATTCTTGCGGGCTTCGAGATATTTTTAAATAATCGATGCTTCGCAAAACAAAATTCAGCCCGCCACCCAAGCGGGCTTTTTTGCGTCGGTACGCCGTGACGCCCACGGGCTACCAGCCAATCAAGCCCGTGGCAGCCGTGCGCATGGGGTATCCTTCGGTTTTCAGAACTGAATACCTTGCTGCGGGTACGAACGCGCCCCGGCAATGAAGGAGGAATGCGTGGCATGATTGATCTTGTCGACCGCCTGTCGGAATCCATGGCCGCAGCGCGCACCCTGGAAGATCTTGCCCGTCCGATGCTGGAAATGCTGGAGGAAGTGACGGGACTTGAATCCACCTACCTTACCACCATAGACCTGGCACAAGGCACGCAGAGCATTCTGTATGCCCGCAATACGCGGACGATGCAGATTCCTGAAGGACTGACCGTTCCCTGGCAAGACACGCTGTGCAAACGAGCGCTCGATGAGGGCCGGATGTTCACCGACGATGTGGGCGATTGCTGGGGGGACTCGGAAGCCGCCGCAGCGCTGGGCATACAGACCTATCTGAGCACGCCCGTATATGCCGGCGAAGGCATGCTGTACGGCACCTTGTGCGCGGCCAGTTCGGCACGACATAAGATGAACGACCATGCCCGCCGTGTACTGTCGCTCTTTGCGCGCCTGATCGGTGGGCAAATCGAGCGCGAATGGCTGCTGGACCAATTGCTGAGCGCCAATGCCAAACTGTCCAGCATGGCGGCGACGGACACTCTGACCAAGCTGCCCAATCGGCGGGCGCTGCTGGATTTGCTCCAGCGCCAATTGGAACAAGCGAACCGGCAGAATGCGACGGTCCTGGTGGGCTTTTTGGACCTCGATTACTTCAAGGAGATCAACGACCTGCACGGGCATGCCGTCGGCGATCGGTTTCTTGCGGCCATGGCCGTCCAGCTACGCCAGGCGCTGCGCACCCAGGATGTCGTCGCTCGTTATGGCGGCGACGAGTTCGTCGTCTGCGGGCCGGGACCGGATCCCGGCGCCGATGTGAACGCTGCGCTGCAAGCCTTCATCGAGCGCATAAGCCAAAGCACTGTGGGCCGGTTCAACTGCCTGGACGTCGTCATCGACTATGCCGGCGCCAGTGTGGGCGGCGTGGCGGTGCTGCCGCATACGGCAGACGCCGACACCGCCCTGGAATGCGCTGACCAAGCCATGTACCGGGTGAAGCAGGCGCGGCGCGCTGTGGCCGACAGTCGTCAAGCCATCGCCAGGAAAGCATGAACCGATAGCTCGGCCGGCCTTACCCCGTGACCCTTTACTGGAGATGCCATGAAAAACGAATGGGCTCTTGTCGACGAATACATTGTCGATCGCCTTCTGCCGCCGGACCCGGTCATGGACAGCGTTCTGTCCGCCAATGCGTCCGCCGGCTTGCCCGCGATCGATGTCGCGCCCCGGAACGGTGATCATCGGCGACAACGTCGTGCGCGGTGGAAAGATCAAGGATTCCACCGATCAGGATCCAAGCATTCAAGGCATGCGACAGTTCTATGACCGGATGTCGAGCGAACCACGCCTCACCGCCACGGCGGTTCAGACGGTGGGCAGCAAGGGCTGGGACGGTTTTTCCATTGCGATCGTGAATGGATGAGGGGACAGACCCCGTAGTAGCGGCTGAGGGGTCAGACCCCGTACGGGGTCTGACCCCAAAAACGTTTCTAGAATCGATACTGCAGCCCGGCCACGAACAGGTTGTAATGCTGCCGCCCCATGTTGAAGCGCCATGTCGTCGTGGGTAGATGCAAGCCCGGGTAATCCGTGGCGCCGAAGGTATAGCTCGTGGCTTCGACGGAAAGATACCTGTATTCCGTGAACAGGTACAGATTCTTGCTGATTTCTCCTTTGATGCCCGCCTTCAGCTGGACGGCGAAGGCGGAATCCGATGCGCTGGGGTCCGAATTGAAATGATTGATGCCGGGCTCTGACGGGTTGGCGGAATCGGAATCCTTGATGGACAGAAAGGCCATTCCTGCGCCCGCCCCGACATATGGCAGGATTCTGTCCGAATAAGGTGTCTTGAAGTTCAAGATGACGTTCGCCAGAACGACGCCTGCCGTCATGGGCGTGCTGACGTATTGCGTGCCCAAGGCGCGCGGCACGACGGGCATTTCGCCCGTAGGCGTATGCTTGCCGATATAAAAGCTTTCAAGCTCCACGGCGGGCCGCAGCGCCCACTTCGACTGCCCCAGCTCCCAACGGCTCCATTCGTAGCCCAGCTGCGCGCCGCCCAGGGCTACCCGGGTGCTGCTGCCGGTCGAGCCGTTTGCGTCGATGGGCAATGGCCTTGGCAGATTGAGGACCTGGCCTTGCTGCCGCATGCTCGTCGCAATGGAAGCGCCAAGGCCGCCAAACACACCCACATAGACGCCCTGATCGATTGCCGACGTGTCTGCCGACAAGGCCGGCTCGCAGGCCAGCACGGCGGCAAGCCCGAGCGCGATGAAGTTTGACTTCGCCATGCATCCCTCCTGGCATTTGTAACGAAAAGAAAATGCCCCACATACTAACTGGTTTGGCGCGGCGGCGCCATGTGGTTTTCCTGAAGGTCGCTCAACAGGTCCGGGCGCCTTATGACGTAAAGCTATGTCGGTCTAGCGATTAAGTAGTTCGCCCCAGCGGATTGCCTCTCTACAATTTTTGTTCAAAAGAGGAGCTTTCATGTTTGCGACTTTCATCGATGCGCTCATGCAGTCGTTCGGCGAGACACTGGCCATGGTGGCGGTGGCGGGCGTAAGCGGCATCATGACGGGCGTCCCGCTCGGGATGGCGCTGCATCTGGAGCGGCAACATACTGCAGCCGAAGGACGCGGCACGCTGATCGGCTTGCTGGCCCGGCTCGTCGTTCAAGGCATTCGGGCCACGCCGGCCATAGTCGTGCTGGTTGTCGCCATGACGCTCGTTCGCCAATTGCCCATCGCGCCCGGCGGCCTTGTGGCGATGATACTTCCTCTCTCCTTGCTATCGGCCCTGTTCATTGCAAGAAGGACGGAAGTCGCCCTGAACACGGTCGACCACAATCTGGTCGAGGCCGCCCGCAGCATGGGCGCGAGCAATTGGCAGATCGCCCTCAATTTGCTTTTGCCGGAGCGCCGTCCCGAGCTCATTTCAACAGCGGGGCTTGCGCTGGCGGCACTGGTGGGGTATTCGACGCTGGTGGGCGCCATTGGCGGCAGCGGCCTGGGAGCCCTCGGCATGCGCTATGGCTATCAAGAATTTCTTCCGGAAGCGATGCTGGCCATCGTTGCGATATTGCTGGCTCTGGCCGAAGCGGCGCAGTCGACGGCATTTCTTCTCGCACGCCGCTTCGACAGGCGCTGAGCTCCAGACCTATACTTGTCATATCCCTTTGACGAGAAGCAACCATGGACGAGAATGTCATCGCCGCCATGGCGCGCTGGCCCGGCGTTCCCGCGGTATTCGGCTGGCTGTCGCTGAACGAACGCGGCCAGTGGCGGCTGCATCCTGCAGGCGATGCGCTGGCCGATGCCGACGCCCCGGACCCTTACGCCAGGCAAGGCACTTCCATCACTAGCCCCCAGATCCTGCAATTCATGGGGCGCAACTATGAATGCGACGAGACGGGCCGCTGGTTTTTCCAGAACGGGCCGCAAAAAGTCTATGTGCGCCTGGACGCCGCGCCATTTGTCCTGCACACCGGAAACCCGACGGATGGCAGACCCAGTCTGCATACCCACACTGGTCTGCAAGTCACGCGCGTCGCATCGTGGTGGCTGACGGAAGCCGGGCGCCTCTATGCACTGACCGATCCCGGCCCCGGCCTGGTTGCGGGGCGCGACCTCGATTCCGTGCTCGACGCGCTGCGCGCCACGGACGGCACGAAAGTGCTCGACGTCCTGGAAGCCGGCGGCGGCGCCCCGCCCGGATTAACGGTCCTGGGACCGGCCACGGACGCCTGTCCATTGCACTTCTGCAAAGAAGCCGACATACCGTCCCGGCTCGGATTCGTCCGCCTTCCTCGGGCCGACTGATAGAATCGCCGCATGGGCCACGCCCGTCCCTCGGCCTTTTCGGTAGAATCTGTTCATGACATCGCACGCTCCCGCCTTCTACTTCCCCGCCCCGCGCGCACAAAAATTCTGCAGCCAGTGCGGCACGCCCATTACGCAACGCATTCCGCCGGACGACAATCGCGTCCGCGATGTCTGCGATCATTGCGGTGCCGTGCACTATCAGAATCCGCGCAATGTGGTGGGGGTCCTGCCGGTCTGGGGCGACAAGATCCTGCTGTGCCGGCGCGCCATCGAACCGCGCTACAACAAATGGACATTGCCGGCGGGTTTCATGGAATTGGGCGAAACGTCTGCGCAGGGCGCAATGCGCGAAACACAGGAAGAAGCCGGTGCCCAGATCGAGTTAGGCCCCCTCTACACGGTCATCGATGTTCCGCACGCCGAGCAAGTCCATCTGTTCTACCTGGCGAAGGTGCTCAGCGCAGACCTCTTTCCCGGACCTGAAAGCCTGGAGGCAGACTTTTTCACCATAGACGAGATTCCCTGGGGAGAACTGGCGTTTCGCACCGTCATCACCACGCTGGAACACTATGTCGAAGACCGCAAGCAAGGCGTATTTCCGGTGCACCATTACGACATTCCCATCCCGTATCCCAAACAGTAAGGACGCATCGTGGGTAGCCTGACCTGGCTGGATGACACCACACCGTTTCCGCATCCCGACAACGCCATGCCCGAAGGTCTGCTTGCCGCGGGCGCCACGCTGACGGTAGAACGCCTGATGCAGGCTTATCGGCAAGGGATATTTCCCTGGTTCAACCCTGGCGACCCGGTCCTCTGGTGGAGTCCCGATCCCCGCATGGTGCTGGCTTGCGCGGACTTCAAGGTCTCGCACTCAATGTCCAAGAAGCTGCGCCAGACAGCCCGCCTGGAACGCACCGGGAAAGCACGCGTGCGCATCGCCACCGACACGGCCTTTTCTTCGGTCATCCAGGCTTGCGCGGAGCCACGCGCGGCCCAGCATGGCACATGGATCTCGCCAGCCGTCCAGCGCGCCTATCTCGACTGGCACCAGGCGGGCTATGCCCACAGCATAGAAACCTGGATCGATGGCCGGCTGGCGGGCGGGCTGTATGGCGTGTGCATGGGCCGCTTCTTCTTCGGCGAATCCATGTTCAGCAAGGTGCCCGACGCCAGCAAACTAGCCCTGGCCTACCTGGTTCGATACCTGCGTGTGCAAGGCATCGACCATATCGATTGCCAGCAGCAGACGGGCCACCTGGCCAGCCTGGGCGCCCGCCCAATCAGCCGCCGCGCCTTCATGGCATTGCTCGACGAACGCCTGCGCCTGCCCGAGCCCGAGTGGCGTCCGGGCCAACTGCTGGCGGACGGCACGCTTGCGCCCATGGAAGAAACCGCCGCATAATTAATTGTCAGCGTGAGAACGCCAAGCATCATCGAGCCCCCGCCATGAGCCATTTGTCTGAACCTGGCTTCAAGACCTTGCAGTTCTACGCCACGTCGGTGTATCCATGCAGCTATATTCCCGAGTTCGAAGCACGCTCGCAAGTGGCCGCACCGACCCATCTCATCGACAGCACCGTCTATTCGCAGTTGGTCGAGAAAGGCTTCCGGCGCAGCGGACTCTTCACTTACCGCCCTTATTGCGACAGCTGCAGAGCCTGCCTGCCCATACGCGTCGACGTGAACCGCTTCCAGCCCAGCCGGACACAACGCCGGTCCTGGAAACGGCACAGCGGGCTCATTGCCCGGCAAATGCCTCTGCATTGGGTCCCGGAACATTTCGAACTGTACCGGCGCTACCAGGCGGGCCGACATGCGGGGGCGGGCATGGACGAAGATAGCCAAAGCCAGTACACCCAGTTTCTTCTGACCAGCCGGGTAAGCTCTTGCCTGGTGGAGTTCAGGCTGCCCGACGGCACACTGCAGATGGTGTCCATGATAGACACCCTGGACACGGGACTGTCGTCCGTATACACCTTCTTCGACCCGGAAGCGCAAGGCAGCCTTGGGGTGTACGGCATTCTTTGGCAACTGGAACAATGCCGGGCGTTGGGCCTTCCGTGGCTCTACCTGGGCTACTGGATCAAGGAAAGCCGTAAAATGGCGTATAAATCCCAATACACGCCATTCCAGATTCTGCGCAACGGCATCTGGGCCGAGCCCTAGGGCCGTTAACGCTAAAAACATGTCATTGCTATTCAATACCTATCCCCTGGCCCGCACGGCGCTTTTTTCCATGGACGCCGAGGCGGCCCACGAGCTGACCCTGGCCTCTCTTCAGAAAGCCTACGATTGCCGTTTTACACGGGGGCTCATTGCCGCCACGCCCCGCAAGCCTTGCACCCTGCTCGGACTGCCCTGCCGGAATCCCGTCGGCCTGGCCGCCGGCCTCGACAAGAACGGCGCTCATATCGATGCCTTGGGCAATCTGGGGTTCGGTTTCGTGGAAGTGGGCACCGTCACGCCCAAGCCGCAGCCGGGTAATCCCAAGCCGCGCATGTTCCGCCTGCCCCGCGCCCAGGCGCTGATCAATCGCTTGGGTTTCAACAACCAGGGCCTGGACGCCTTCATCGCGAACGTGCGCAAAAGCCAATGGCGCAGCCAGGGCGGCATTCTGGGGCTGAACATAGGCAAGAACGCGGCAACACCCATCGAGCGGGCCGTGGACGATTATCTGATCGGGCTGGAAGGCGTGTATCCACATGCCGATTACATCACCGTGAATATTTCGTCGCCCAATACACAGAATCTGCGCGCGCTCCAGGGCGAAAATGAACTGGCTGCGCTGCTTGGCCCGCTCAACGAGAAACGCAATGCGCTGGCCGATCAACACGGCAGGATGGTACCCATTGTGGTGAAGATCGCGCCGGATCTCGACACCCGGCAAATAGACATCATTGCAGAACAATTGCCACGTCATGGCATTGACGGCGTCATCGCAACCAATACCACGCTGTCCCGCGATGCCGTTCAAGGACTGCCCCACGCCGACGAATCCGGCGGCCTTTCCGGCCCGCCGGTGCATGAGTTGTCGCTGGCCGTCATTGCCCGCCTTCGTCAGCAATTGGGCCGTGACTACACCATCATCGGTGTCGGCGGCGTGGCGTCCGGCAAGCAGGCCCGGGAGAAGATCGCGGCGGGGGCGAATGCCATCCAAATCTACACAGGGCTGATCTACCGCGGCCCAGCCTTGATCAGCGAGTGCGTGAGCGCGCTAAGCTGAATTTCCGATCAGCCTGCATCCGCATGCAGGCGGCGCAAAAGCATCAAGACCCCGGAAGCTGAACGCTTTCCGGGGCCTTGATGCTTACCGCAACCGAAACGCCATGGAAGCGCTTCGGCTGCGCCGCTGGGTCAGCAATCAGGCGGTTGCGCGGCGAGCACGCGGAGCAACCTTGCCGGCTGCTTCCGCGGCATCCGCCGCGGCCTTGAAGCTTGCGTTGGTCGCCGCGTTGATGTTGGACTCGGCAGCGTCGGTCACCTGACGGGCCGCCTTGACGGCGCTTTCGTAGGCATTGCCGGCCGTGGCGAGAGAGGACTTCATCAGGGCAACGGCGCCTTCCGAACCCGTGGGCGCGTTCTTGGCCAGTTGATCGATCGCGTCGGTAACCTGCTGTTGGCCCAGGACGATTTGCTGCTCGGTCAACTTGGACAGATCGGCCTGCACCGCCGATACGATGTCATAGACGTGCTTGCCATAGGCCAGCGCCTTTTCGGCGTTGGGCTGCACGAGGCCGGACGTGAAAGCCAGGACTTCCTGGGCGTCCTTCACTTCGACCGCTTGCTGCGATTTTTCAGCCACTTCGTCAAGCGTTGCCTTGATGACTTTGAGGTTCAAGTCGGCCAGCTTCTCGAAGCCGCCAAATACCGCACCTTGAACTGCGAGGAAATTGTCCAGCGTCGCCTTTTGAACGGCCAGAAGGGGTTGAGGGATTGCGCTCATGGTGTTTCCTTTATAAGACGAGGCCATGATGGCGGCCCCTGGGTGTCCGGGTAAGCCGGACTTGGTAAATAAAGAAGGCTAAGCAAATCACCTGACAACGTGAAAACCTTCAATGCTGCATCGCACAAAAGTCATTTTACTAGGATCCATAAGCAAGTCAAGCTTTTTTTGGTGCGTCGCAACAAAAAAATTCACCCCCGCATGGGAAAGCCCGTTTTCCGTGAATGGACTTATATAAGGGCTAAACCTAAGCGACAGCGTCGGCCGTTTGGCCTAGGATGCCAAAGGATTTTGTATCCGGCCTGAACAACAATTTACTTTGCCATAAGCAAAGGGAGACCGAATGAAACACACCTTGAAGCTTGCCGCCGCCATGACCCTAGGCGCGCTTACCAGTACCGGCACCGCTCTTGCGGCAGCCTACCCCGACCACCCCGTCAACATGGTCGTGCCCTTCTCGGCCGGCGGCCCCACGGACAACGTAGCACGCTCCCTGGCGGAAGCCATGCGCCCGACCCTGGGTCAGACCGTGGTCGTTGAAAACAAGGGCGGTGCGGGCGGCACCATCGGTACCTCTCAAGTGGCGCGGGCCAAACCTGACGGCTACAGCATCCTGTTGATGCACATCGGCTTCTCCACCGCGGCATCGTTGTACAAGGATCCCGGCTACAACGCGTTCAGCAGCTTCGAACCCATCGGACTGGTGGTCGACGTGCCCATGACCATCATCGCGCGCAGCGACTTCCCGCCCAACAATATCAAGGAACTGGTCGAATATCTCAAGGCCAACAAAGACAAGGTTTCCCTGGCCAATGCCGGCATCGGCGCCGCCAGCCACCTCTGCGGCACCATGTTCTCCAATGCGATCGGCGTAGACCTGCTAACCGTTCCCTACAAGGGCACGGGTCCCGCCATGAACGACCTGCTGGGCAAGCAGGTCGACGTCATGTGCGACCAAACCACCAATACAACCCAGCATATCAAGGCCGGAACGGTCAAGGCCTATGCCGTGACCAGCAAAGCGCGCGTCCCCACGCTGCCCGACCTGCCCACCATGCAGGAAGCGGGTTTCAAGGACTTCGAAGTGGGTATCTGGCACGGCATGTGGGCGCCCAAGGGCACGCCCAAGCCCGTCACCGACAAGCTCAATGCCGCGCTCAAGGCCGGCCTGAACGACCCGGAATTCCAGAAGCGCATGGCCGGCCTCGGCGCCACCGTGCTCACATCCGACGCCACCCCCGAAGCACTTCAGAAGAAAGTCGAACAGCAAGTACCGCAATGGGGCGAGCTGTTCAAGAAATCGGGTATCCAACCCCAGTAAGCCTGCAGCGGGGTCGCGGGGTCAGACCCCGCATGGGGTCTGACCCCTGCCCGAATATCGGGGAATATGGGGTCAGACCCCGGACGGGGTCTGACCCCCTGGGCCTTGCGGTGCTATGGGGTCAGGCCCCGTCCGGGGTCTGACCCCTCGTAGCCCAAGGCCTCGGATATCTGCTTGGCCGTGGTCAGCAATACCGGTATCCATTCATCGCGCATGCGCTCCGCCGGGGCGGAAATCGACAAGCCGGCCTGCAGCTTGCCGGTGTCGTCATAGACGCCGGCGGCAATACAGCGAACCCCAAGCTCCAGCTCTTCGTTGTCACGCGAATACCCATGGCGCCGAACCAGTGCCAGATCGCGCTCTAGCGGCTCCAGCTCGGTGATGCTGTTGCGCGTCGTTCCGGCCAGCCCCGTACGCATGGCGTAGGCGCGGACCTGACGCGGATCGCTGACCGACAGGAAAAGCTTGCCCGTGGAAGTCAGATGCAACGGCGCCCTGCCCCCGATCGCGCGCACGACCTGCATGCCTGATCTTTCGCTCCAGGCCCGTTCTATATAGACGATTTCGTCGCCTTGCTGCAGCGAGAGATTGATGGTCTGGCCGGTGATCTTGTGCAATTCACGCATGGGATCCAGTGCGACCTCACGCACATTCAGCCTTCTCTTGACCAAAGACCCGAGTTCCAGCAGGCGCATGCCCAATTGATACAGGCCGCTGTCGACGCGTTCGACATAGCGGCCGACGACCAGGTCGTTGAGGATGCGATGCGTGGTTGAGGTATGCAGCCCCGTCGCCGCGGCCAACTCTTTCAAAGGCACGGGATCGGACTGCTTGGCCAGGACATCGAGCAAGGACATGGCCCGCTCAAGGACCTGAATTGAAACGGGCGAGCCGCTGACGGAAGGCGACGCGCCCAGCGAGGGAGGTGGCAGCGCAGTGGAACGTGACATAGTCTTATTTTGACGCAACGCAACAATTCCATAATATGAAAAAAAATGCCGACCTGGCAAGCATTATTTTTGTGGCGGGTTGAGCTGCCCTCCCATTTTCAACGCCTCGCCGCGCAGGAACTCGAGGGCCAGGGCCGCGGCTTCGGGCTCGCCTTTCACGCCCAGATCGATATGCGGATGCCCGGTTTCGCCCATGCTGGGCAAGCTGAACGCCTTGACTCCCGGCCAGCGCCGTTCGAGTTCCTCGAGCGCAGGCGTGATGCGCGACTCGGGCAGCTTGAAGACCAGAAAGGAATGTTCCACGCGGCGCTGCTTGTGATGCAATTCGATATAGCGCGTGTCGAGCGTCCATTCCATCATGGGCCAGGCCATGACCGGAAAGCCCGGCATGAAAGTGTGATCGCGAATGAAGAAGCCCGGGATCTTGTTGTAAGGGTTGGGGACGATCTCGGCGCCCACGGGGAATACCCCCATTTGCAAACGCTGCTGGTTCTCGGGCAGTGACATGTCGCCGCTGCCCTGCCCCCGGCGCTCGTTGTCGGCGCAACGTTCGGCAATCAGCCTTTCCGCCTCGGGATGCAAGGCAAGATCGACGCCCAGCGCTTCAGCGGCCGCCTGGCGTGTCTGGTCGTCGGGCGTGGCGCCGATGCCGCCGCAACAGAATACGATGTCGTCCTTGCGGAAACTGCGGGCCAGGGTCTCGGCGATGACGGAGCGCTCATCGGAGATGAATTCCGCGCCCTCCAGCTGCAGCCCACGCTGGCCGAGGAGTTCGATGAGTTTCGGGAAGTGCTTGTCCTGGCGGCGCCCCGAAAGGATTTCGTCTCCAATGATGATCAAACGGATCTTGCGAGTGGTCGTGCTCATTTACGGCAGTTTTCCTTTTTTTATTTCAGACGTCTACGACTTCCTGCGCACGCAGTTGCCGCAAGGCTTCGAGCATGAAATGCGCAAAGACCAGGGCGGAGAAGACCGGCAGGAACAGCCAGGCGGGGGGAAACAGGTTGATCAGGGAAAGTATGCCGCCAATCAGCCATAGCTGGCGATTATGCCGGCGCCACAACAGACGGCGCTCTTGCTGGCTGCCATGCTCGATGATGGCATCGACCCTCAGCATGCGGGTAAAGGCGAATGCCCACCAGAAAACGGGCAGCACCACGGGCAACGGAGGAATGAGCCAGAGCGGCATGGTCGCCAGCCACCCCAGCACAAACAGGATGCCGACCCAGATGGCGTTCCAGGCACCGACGGCCGTCACGTACTGCCCCTGCCGAGACAGACCCTGATAATGGTGCTTTTCGAGATGCCGGAGGACGATGGGCATGACGAAGATGGCTGCGATGACAAGGCCCAGGATGCCCGACAGCGGCAGGAGTATGCCGACGGCGAGCAAAGGAATGAGATACAGCTTCAGGGAAAACAGCCCGATGGCCAGAAACCATTGATCGGCGCGATTGATGAAGTCCCATTCCGCCGCCTGGGCATTGAGCCAGGCGGTAAGCGGGTCCCAGAATCCCCAAAGCAATATAATGGCGCCCAGCAAGGCGATGATGAACGGCAGCAATATGGCCGCCAGCATTTTGGGATGAAACTGCGAAACCAGCGCACGCCTGAATGCTTGGCCGACCGCCGCCAGGCCGGTCACGGGCCGGCCGCCGGTTTTGATTGCAAGGGAGTATTCGCTCATGCGTAGCCTTTAGATCACGACATGACTATCATAGTCAAACTGGATGCTTTTTGTCTCTATGCCGGTATACGATCCACAACACCACATGCCCGCCCTGCGGGACCGATTGACGCGAGAAGACGGCCTCGTCATCGCATGCTATTGCGCGGCCTGGTGCGACACTTGCCGGCAGTACCGGCCCGACTTCGACGGCCTGGCGCAGAAATGGCCGCAGCATACTTTTGTGTGGATAGACATCGAAGAAAACCCCGACCTGCTCGACGACGAGGACGTCGAAAACTTCCCGACCATTCTTGTACAGAGCCGTGCGGGAAACCTGTTCTTCGGTAGCATGCTGCCCTATATTTCCCATCTGGAAAAACTGGTGCCCGGCCTTGAGGCCGCGGATCCCATCGAAGGCGGCCCGGGTCAATTGTCAGGGTTGCTGGAGGATCTCTGAGCAAATTGAGCGGCAAGCCTGCGGTTCGTGATGAAACCCTTGGCGCGGGCTAAGCAAACAGCACGCTAGCGGCCGCCCAACAGCACACCCACTGCCTTCTTGCTGGTGGGCGCTGTCGTCGTTTGCTGGCTTGCAGGGCGAGCGGAGGAAGCCGATGAAGGTACATAGGGCTTATAGAAAAATTCGTCCACGGGTTTCTGCGACGCCATGCCTGGCGTATAGCCGCGCCTGTCCCGTCCGGCGGACGGGCGCCGCGCCGAAGCCGGCACGGCCAGCTGGCCGCGGGGAATCTTTGCCTTGATCAGTTTTTCGATGTCGAGCAGATAGCGTTCTTCGTCGGGCGTGAAGAATGCAATGGCTTCACCGCTCTTGCCTGCTCGGCCAGTCCGGCCGATGCGATGGACGTAGTCTTCGGCATTGTGAGGCAAATCGTAATTGATGACGCAAGGCACGCCGGCGACGTCCAGGCCACGCGCCGCCACGTCGGTCGCAACCAGGACCTCGAGTTCGCCCGCCTTGAAGGCCTCGAGCGCCTTCATGCGATCGAGCTGGCTCTTGTCGCCGTGTATGGATTCAGCCTTGACGCCATCGCGCACGAGTTCGCGCGCCAGCCTGCCCGTGCCGATCTTGGTGTTCGAGAAAACGATGACCTGATTGAGCCCCTTGGACTTGACCAGGTGGACGACGGCCGCGCGCTTGTCGGCGCTGGCCAGCGGGTAGGCGATCTGGGTGACGGTGTCGGCGGTGGCGTTGCGTGCCGCCACCGCGATCTCGACAGGGTCGGTCAGGAAATTGCGTCCGAGCTTGCGGATCTCGTTGCTGAACGTGGCGGAAAACAGCAGGCTTTGCCGTTTAGCGGGCAACAGGCGGACGATGCGGTCGAGGTCGGGCAGGAAGCCCATGTCCAGCATGCGGTCGGCTTCGTCCAGCACCAGTATGCCCACCTGGCTGAGATTGACGTTTTTCTGCTCGACGTGATCCAGCAGGCGACCCGGCGTGGCAACCAACAGTTCGCAGCCACGCCGCAGGGCGTCTCGCTGCGGATTGATATCGACGCCTCCGAAGACGACGGCCGAACGCAGCGGAGTGGCCTTGCTATAGGTGGCTACGTTCTCATACACCTGGTCGGCCAGCTCGCGAGTCGGGGTCAAGATCAGCGCCCGCACAGGGTGCCGCGCCGGGGAAGCGCTGGCATTGGCGTACTGCATCAACCTGTGCAATATGGGCAGGGTGAACGCGGCTGTCTTGCCGGTGCCGGTCTGCGCGGCCCCCATGACGTCCCGGCCGTCCATGGCGATCGGCATGGCCTGGGCCTGGATAGGCGTAGGATGGGTGTATCCCGTCTCGGCTATTGCCTGAAGTATGCTTGGATGCAAGCCGAATTCGGAAAAGGTCGCAGCAGGGGTACTGGTCGGTGTGGAGGTAGTGTCTGTCATTGAAAGTGGTTTATGCCTGGCACGGGAAAATCCCAGGCCTAGCTTGTGGAACCGCTGTATTTTAGCGCACACCGTCTCGGCTGCCCGGCGAGTTCGGTCCGCAACACCTGACAAAGCCAATAAAAACAGGCATTTGTCGTTAAAAGCATACGTTTCGTTACGGCGCGCCTCAGGAAACGAACAAGGCTTTCAGTATCCAGTACGCAATCATCCCGCCCACAATGACCAGCAGCGTGCTTTTTGTGCGCCAGTACAGGACCACCGCCAGCAGCGCCGCGGCCAGCTTGAGCATGGATGCCTCGCCTTCCGGACTACCCAGGGGAATGAGGTCGGGAACGATGATGCCGACAAGCGCGGCCGTGGGCGCATAACGCAAGGCCCGGCGCACCGAATCGCTGAGCGGAAGGTAGTCGCCGAATACGTAGTAGCCGGAACGCGTGATGATGCTGCATATGGCCAAGGCCGCAATCACGCCTATGATGTAAAGGTCGTATTCGAGATTTCCGCTCATTGTCTTCTCCTTGGCTTGCCACGATGCTGGAGACGTTCGGTCAGCACGCCCGCCACGATTCCGCCGATGACGGCCGCCAGCAGGCCCAGCCTCAGCGGCAGGGCTTGCCCGACCAGCGCAATGATGCCGGCCACCAGCAGGCACATGGCCATCGGCCGCGTCTTGACCAGGGGAATGACGACGGCCATCAGGGCGAGTATGGCCGCGAACTCAAGGGACCAGCTCGCCGGCACGAAGCCGCCCATGTATATCCCTATCATCGAGAAGACGTTCCAGGATATCCAGCCCGGAATGATCATGCCCAGCAAATACCAGAGCTGTTCCGTGGTGGCGGGCCCCTTGCGGTCTCCATACCGCGCCATGAAGAACACGAAGGCGATGTCGGTGCTCAGAAAGCCCAGCACCAGGCGCTTGAACCAGGGCATATGCCTGAAAAACGGCTGCAGCGCCGCCGCGAAGATGATGAAACGCAGGTTCACCACCATGCCGGCGGCGAAAATCAGCCAGATCGGCGCGGAAGACACAATGAGGGGCAGCGAAGTAAGCTGCGCCGATCCCGCATACACGAGCAGAGTCATCCATGCCGCCATGGTTTCCGTGAGGCCGGACTTCACCATGGCGATGCCCGTCACGAAGCCCCATGTGCTGGTCGCGACCAGCGCCGTGAATACGTCGCGAAAGCCGGCCTTGAAGCTTTGCCGTTTATGGATGTCCGGCCACCACGATGCAAATCCCGATTCCGCCACTGCCGTCCCGACCTCGAGCCAAAAGCCGCTATTGTAAGGCCGACACGCTTGGTACAATCAAGTCACTTTTCTGGGAGAGAGCACCATGTCCATGTCTGATCGCGATGGCTTTATCTGGTATGACGGCGAACTCGTGCCGTGGCGCAATGCGACCACCCACGTCCTGACCCACTCCCTGCACTACGGCCTGGCCGTTTTCGAGGGCGTGCGCGCCTATCATACCGACATCGGCACCGCGATCTTTCGGCTCGAGGACCATACTCGCCGGCTGTTCAATTCCGCGCATATCTACCAAATGGCCATCCCCTTCGACCAGGACACCATCAACGAGGCCCAGCGCGAAGTCGTGCGCCGTAACGGGCTCGAGTCCTGCTACATACGCCCGCTGGTGTTCTATGGCTCCGAAAAAATGGGTATCTCGCCCAAGGGCGCGAAAGTGCACGTGGCCATCGCGGCCTGGTCCTGGGGCGCATATCTGGGCGAAGAAGCGCTGCAGCAGGGAATCCGCGTAAAAGTCTCTTCCTATGCCCGCCAGCATGTCAACGTGACCATGCCCCGCGCCAAGGTAGCCAGCACCTACGCCAATTCCATCGTCGCCAATGCCGAAGCCCTGGATCACGGCTACGACGAGGCCATCCTGCTCGACACCGAAGGCTTTGTCGCCGAAGGCTCGGGCGAGAACATCTTCATCGTGAAGGACGGCGTGCTGTGCGAACCCGAAATCGCTTCGGCGCTCACCGGCATCACCCGCTCCACCATACACGCGCTCGCCGCCGACCTCGGCATTCCGCTGGTCACCAAGCGGCTTACCCGCGACGACCTCTACATCGCCGATGAAGCTTTCTTTACCGGCACGGCCGCCGAAGTCACGCCCATACGCGAAGTTGACCGCCGCGTCATCGGCAAGGGCAGCCGCGGCCCGGTTACCGAGAAACTGCAGAAGGCCTTTTTCGACCTCGTAAACGGCAAGAACGCCAAATACCACCACTGGCTCAGCAAAGTCTGAGCCTGATCAACCGCTACAACCCATACGCTTTTAGGACTTTCAATGAGCAGCTCCGCGCCCGTCGTTCCCAAGGACGAAACCATTTTTGTCGAAGCCAAGGACTTGCCCGTCTATTGTCCGGGGCCGCATGCTCCGCTATGGAGCATGCATCCGCGGGTCTACATCGAAGTGGTCAAGACAGGCAAGGCGCTCTGCCCGTACTGCGGCGCGGCCTATCAATTGAAGGAAGGCGAAAAAGTCCACGGACACTAACAGCCTTCTCCACCATTTCAGCCCGTCATAAGCAGACGCCAGGTAACGGACCATGTTCACCACGCCCGAAGAAGCCGAGCAGGCATTTTACGAAGCCATGCGCACAGCAGACCTTGGCATGATGATGCGCGTCTGGGCAGACGAGGAAGTGATCTGCGTACATCCGGGCGGCTTGCGCACGGTAGGTCACGACGCCCTCCAAAGCACGTGGCAGCAGATCTTCGCCAGCGGCCCGATCCAGGTCATGCCGCTGCAGCCCATGATCATCACCAGCGTCATGAGTTCCGTTCACGTACTGATCGAGCAGATCACCGTCGATACGCCGCAAGGCAGGCAAACCTCCTTGTGCTATACCACCAACGTCTTTCATAAAAGCCCGTCGGGCTGGAAGATGATCCTGCATCACGCATCCCAGGCGCCACAGGAAGCGGGGCTGTTCGATCTGCAGGATCGTCCCGATACTTTGCACTGAAGGCGGTCCGTGTCAGCAAAGATCGATACCTCGCCCTGTCCGACCCCGCCCTGGCTGCCCGGAAGCCATCTGCAAACGCTGTACGGCGCGCTCGCGGCGCGCTACCACCGCATTGCCTTCGTACGCGAGCGCGTGGATACGCCGGACGGCGATTTCCTTGACTTCGACTGGACCGGTCCCGGACTGTTCGCCGACCGTCTTGCCAATGGGCAATTGACCAAGCCCGACCCCGCACTGGCCCATACCGCCGCGCATCGCTGGATGCTGGATGACGACTGGAGCACAGTGCCCGCCGCGTCGGACATCCCGGCCCTCATCCTGTTCCATGGGCTCGAAGGCAGCAGCCGCAGCCACTATGCCCAATCGATCGCGCAGCATTTCCGTGCCCGCGGATGGATGGTCGTCATCGCTCATTTCCGCAGCTGCTCGGGTTTCCCGAATCGCATGGCACGCGCGTATTTTTCCGGCGACTCGGAAGACGTCGACTTCATGCTGCAAACGGTACGCCGACGCCTGCCTCACGCTCGCTGGCATGCCATCGGCGTGTCCCTTGGCGGCAACGCGCTGCTGAAATACCTGGGGGAACAAGCCGACAACGTGAATTGGCTGAATGCCTGTGCGACCGTGTCCGTCCCCATGGACCTGGTAGCTTGCGGTGTGTGCCTGTCCGAGACACGAGCCGGAAAACACATCTATTCACGCTACTTCTTGCGCACCATGAGAGTCAAGATCCAGGAAAAGGCCAAGCGCTTTCCCGGAAACATCGATGTTTTCCGAATCAGCCACGCGAAGTCGCTGCGCGAGTTCGATGACTTGTACACGGCGCCCATGCACGGCTACAAGAATGCGCTGGATTACTGGACGCGCGCATCGAGCAATCGCATGCTGAAAACGATTGCCGTTCCGACGCTGATTCTGAATGCCCGCAACGACCCGTTTGTTCCCGCACCCTCATTGCCGGGTTCGGCTGACTGCTCCGACAGCATACTGCTTCACCAGCCGGCGGAAGGCGGCCATGCAAGCTTCGTCACGGGCCGGTTCCCGGCAGACCTCGGCTGGCTGCCCATCCGGCTGGCGCGCTTTTTCGAAACAGGGACGTGATCTTGGATCTTAGGGTCAGACCCCATGCGGGGTCTGACCCTTCTTCTTTGGCCGGGGTCAGACCCGATTGGGTCTGCCCCCCTTCCTGACCTCTTCCTGCTGAGGCGGGGTCGGACCCCGCATGGGGTCCGACCCCCAAACCCTTCCTAAGACTTGAATCGCTCGAGCAGTTCACGGTCGGATTTCAAGCGATCCTTGAGCGTCCGGATCTGCACGTCAAGCTGGGACTGGACGTAGAAATCCTTGCTCAGACCGCGCGCCTGCTCCAGTTGATCGACCGCCGTGGGCAAGGCGCCGATCAGCTCGTAATATTTGGCCATGGTGCGCCGTGCATCGATCTGCCGGCCAAGGCGCTCGTAGCTTTGCGCCTGCAACTGATACAGCCTGGGCACTTCGGGCCATTTACCCGTCAATTCCGTCAGAAAGGCAACGGCCTGCTGATCCTGTGCGCTTTTTTGCATGGCCTCGACACGGGCAAGAGCCAGTCCCTGGCTGTCCGGCCAGCGTCCCCAGGCTTCCGACGCCAGCCTGGCGGCGCCCGTGTAATCGCCTTCATGCAACGCAAGCTGAACGGCGAGCCCCGCGATTTCGGGCGATTGCCTGCCACCGCCGGCTGCATTGGCAAGCCCTTGCCGTGTCCCTTCCAGGTCTTTCTTCTGCCAGGCGGCGTAAGCCAGCCCGTACCAGGCCGCAGACTGTTCGACCCCGCTGCGCTGCTGGGTATCGAGTCGCAGCTTGTCCAATGCATTGCGCATGGACTGGCTGTCTCGCGACTGCAGCACACGCAGCTTGGCGCGGACATACCAGTACGAGTCCGAGTCTTTCTTGGGCGCCGCGGCGGCTTCCCGGACACGATTCTGGATATCTGACATGCGCTGTATGGACAGCGGGTGAGTGCTCGAATAGCCGCCTCCGCCCTGCCCTTCGTTCAGGCGCGCGGCATTGCTCAGCTGGTTGAACATGCGGACCATGCCTTGGGGGTCGAATCCCGCCTTGCGCATCATTTCGACGCCGATCCGATCCGCCTCCTGTTCGGCCTGGCGGGAAAAACCGAGCTGCCGGTCGATGGCCGCCGCCTGGCCAAAGGCCGCAACGCCCATTGCGAGGTCTCCGCTGCCTGCCAATGCCGCGAGCAGCGCCGCGGCCATGGCGGCCATCATCACACCGCTGCTCTGCGATTTTTGCGTCATGCCGCGTGCGATGTGGCGCAGCACCACGTGGCCGATTTCATGCGCCACCACTGAAGCCAGTTCGGATTCGCTCTGCGACGAGACCACCAGGCCGCTGTTGATGCCGATATAGCCGCCGGGAAGCGCGAATGCGTTGATTTGCGGGTCTCGCACGCCGAACACGTTGATACGCTGGTCGGTCCCGCCCGGTGCATGCCTGACCAGATCGCGTCCCATATCCGTCAGGTATTGGTTGACATCGGGATCGGGGATATAAGTGGGGTCCCGCCTGCCCTGCTCCATGATGGCGTCGCCCAGCGTGCGTTCGAGCGAAGGGGAAAGCTCGGCCGACGATGCGGACCCCATGCTGGGTATGCCCATGGGTTGCGCCCAAGCTGCCGGAGCGGCCGGCCAGACGAGCGCGCTCGCCAATACAGCGCACAACACCCGCGCGCGCCGCCTGCTGAATGATGTGGGGTGTGGGCTCGTCATGCGTACGTCAGGATGCGGGCGCCGCCACCGACTGACGGCGTCGCCGGCGGTCCTGTTTGTTGGGTAAACGATTTCTGGCCGAAAGGCGCATCAGTGTAGACAATGCGAACAACAGGCCGAAGACTTCGACGAATCCCGCCAGAACCCACATGGTCAGGCCGCCTATGGCCTGATCGGTCACCGCCGTCATGCCCGGGATGGCGCGGCCGCAAAGATCGAATATGGGATAGAGGTCGTATTCGGTGAAAGTGATGATGGCGCCGACGATCATCTGCGGCACCATGGTGACCACGGGCGAGATGATGCGGCCGCCCGGCGACAGCACTGCCGGCGGACTGGGCCGCCTATCGAGAATGAGGTTCCAGTACATGAAACCGCTGATGACCACCGACCAGTTCATGAACCGGTACAGGCGCCAATCGAGCATGGAATAGAACTGGACGGTCGGGATAAGGAAACCCAGCACCAGGATCACGAACAGAAAGGGTACGAAGATCTTGTTGGTGAGTACCGCTTCAAGCGCCCTGCCGCCTCGGGTAAGGCGGAAGTCGCGCAGGCGGTAGCGCCATTTCATGGGCAGGCCCGCCCTGAGCACCTGGCCGGGATAGGCGCCCATGATGAGCAGGGGCCCAAGGTGATGCAGCACCAAGTGCTGCAAACGGTGTATGAAGAACATGCGTTCCGCGTAGTAGTCGATGCGGGTGTGCATGGACAGATACAGGAACGCCACGCCTGTCCAGAAAAAGACCTGGCGTGCCAGCGTCACGCGATGCACGCGCTGGCCACGTATGAACAGCCAGCCGCCCACAATGAACATCAGCACCAGCGTTGGAGAAAATTCCCAAGGCGTAAGCCAATCGATGAGACTCATGGGCGACCGGATCCAATAAAAAACAGTTCTAGTTTAAAGCAATCTGCCGCTTGTCACCCCAATGCACCTGATGTACGCCGGGAGAAGCTCGCAGCAGCCGGGCCTGGTTCATCAGGGCCGGCCGCAGCTCGGGCGGACAGTGCACCGTAATGCACGCGCTGGCCATGTCGTGCCGCGATGCATGGTCGACCATGAGCGCCTGCACCGGCAGGCCGGCCGCCTCGAAGTCGGCGTATATCTGCTTGCGGATGTCGGCAAGCGAATGACGCGGGCAGATGACCGTGAGACGCGACAGGCCGCTGGGTGCGCGCAGGGCGGCGGGCTGGACGCCCGCACGGCGCAGGAATAAATTGAATAAACGCATGAAAGCCCCCTTTCTACATACCGGCGCGCCGCGAACGCGGCACGCGGTCCGTTGCCGAGCAATGGACTTGAGATGAAATACGACGGGGGTCGAATACCAAACGGTATTCTTGAAACCACCACGCCCATGTAACCCAGGGGCGTGGCGTAGCTATGCTTGGTGAGCCTGACTACTGCCGGAACGCGCCTGGAAATGATTCAGCCGATCTGCACGATCGGCCGCTACTATCGCCGGGGTCTGGATTCACCACACAGCTCCTATAAAACAAAGGTGCCGCATTGTAACCTATTGATTTATCGAGAACAAGCCCCGCAGCGGTTTTCCGTTCCCAGCCGCGGCGCCTGTAAATTTTTGGCCGGCTCAATACACCAGGCCGTCGAGCCAGCCCATTGCGGTATAAACGTGCATGACCGTCACGGCAATGCCGAACATCACCACGGTGCTGCCGAAAAAAGTGGTGAATATGGCGGCGATCACGGCATTCCAGCCGGTTTTCGTCATCCGGCGCGAGCCGGAGTTGTAGCGCGCATCGAATTTTTCGTCCGGCATCAAGGCATAGACCAGTGCGTCGATATAGCCTGCGGTGGTTGGTATGAGCAGCAATAAAAAAGGCGGATTGTCCCACCAGACGGGATAAAGCTGCGCCAAGACGATCATCAAGACCGAAAATGCCGTCACGGCCCAGGCCCAACGGCGTCCCATGTACCACCAATGCGCCCCGAACATGCCAAGCAGGCATGCCAGCCAAGCGGCTGCGACTTTGCTGCGATGGGGAACTGGAGTGGTAAATTCAGTCATAATCGTTCTCGAGGGGTCTGACCCCAATTCGGGGTCTGACCCCAATTGAAACATGCGCGGTCCGGCCTCTGCTTGAGGGGACAGACCCCGTTCGGGGTCTGTCCCCAGTTGAAACATGCGGGGCCCGGCCCCGGGAGTGGACATGAAACCGCCCACCTATGATATCGCCATTATGGGCGCCGGCCCGGTAGGCAGCGCGCTTGCATTGATGCTGGCGGCCAAATCGCGCGAGCCCGATCGCATCGCCCTGATCGGACAGCAATTCAGCATGGCGCCAGCCGTGCGCAGCGGCGCCGGCGCAACGCCCGATCCACGCACCTTGGCGCTGAACCAGGGCAGTCGCGTACTGCTGGAGCAGATCCAGGCGTGGCCCATGGAGTCCGCCGACATCAGGACGGTGCACGTATCGCAACGCGGCCGATTGGGCAGGACGCTGATCGAGCATGCGGAACTAAATGTACCGCGGCTGGGCAGCGTGGCGGCCTACGATGCCGTCCTGCGCAGCCTGCACCATGCCGTCGAGCGCAGCGGGATCACGCTGATCGACGGCGCGCCGCCTCAACATGTGCATGGCGGCTGCGTGCGGTTCGAACCGGACTCCGGCTCAGCCTTCAGCAGCCGCCTGCTCGTTCAATCCGACGGTGCCCGGCCGCGCGGCATCGAGCGGCAGTACGACCAGCACGCCCTGTTGGCCACGATCCGCGCCGCCCGCCCACGTTCCGGCTGGGCATACGAACGCTTCACACGGCAGGGGCCGCTGGCCTTCCTGCCCCATCCCCATGGAGAAGACCTTTACAGTATCGTCTGGTGCAGCCCGCCGGACGAGGCCCAAAGGCGGAGCGAACAGGAAGACGAAGCCTTCATCACCGAACTGCAAGCCGGCTTCGGCGACAGGCTGGGCCAATTGCGCAACGTTGGTGTCCGGCACGTCTTTCCCCTTAGCTTGCATGCCGGCCCGTCGCTGGTGAACCCCTATACCATCGCCATCGGCAATGCGGCCCAGACCCTGCACCCCGTCGCCGGCCAAGGCCTCAATCTGGGCTTGCGCGACGCCGCGCAGCTGGCGCAGGCGCTGACACCTTGGCTGGTGCGCCCCGAAGAGGATGCGGCGCCTCTGATGTCGGCATACGCCCGGAGACGCCGGGCAGACCGCTGGATAACGATGGGCGTCACCGACTTTTTGCCACGGGTGTTCTCCACCGGCAATCCGCTGGTGGAGCATGCGGGCGGACTTGCGCTGCTGGCCATGGACGTCTTCGCACCGCTGCGCGCGCCCTTGGCTCGGCAATTATTGCAGGGCCTGCGCAGTTAGGGCCTGTTAACGCTAAAAGGTAGGCGGCACTGGCCGTCCATTGGGGGGCAGACTAGGCGCGGGCGAGGCGGCGTAGTTAATCCACGCAAGGAGCCCGCAACAACGTATGCCCCCCAATGGACGGCCAGCCCGAAGGGTGAACGCGAAAACCGTCGCCCTCCTGCGTTGCGAATGCTCGCCGGGGGCTCGCCACGACTGCGCTTCGCGCCTTGTTGTTCAACGGTTTTCGTGTTCATGACACCTACCTTTTAGCGTTAACAGGCCCTAGGCCTGTTAACGACAAGCCGCCAAACCGCAGGAGGGTTAAAATCCCTGCCATGCGCATCGGCTCCTGGCTTCTTCCCAATCCTGTTTTCGTCGCCCCCATGGCGGGGGTGACCGATCGTCCCTATCGCAAATTATGCAAGGCGTTGGGGGCGGGATACGCCGTATCCGAAATGGCCGCGAGCAATCCCCGGCTGTGGGACAGCGTGAAAACTTCCCGCCGCCTGAATCATGAGGGCGAGATCGACCCCATCGCCGTTCAGATCGCCGGCGCCGATCCCGACATGATGGCCGAGGCCGCCGCATTCAATGTCGGCAAAGGCGCACGCATCATCGATATCAATATGGGTTGCCCGGTAAAGAAAGTATGCAACGTAGCTTCGGGCTCCGCCCTGCTGCGCGACGAAGACCGCGTGCTACGCATACTGCGCAGCGTGGTCGAGGCCTGCACGCCCCTGGGCGTACCGGTAACGCTCAAGACCCGCACCGGCTGGGACCGCAATTCGCGCAACGCAGTCAGAATAGCCACGTTGGCGCAAGATGTCGGCATCGCCGCCATTACCCTGCACGGCAGGACCCGCAGCGACCTGTATCAGGGCGAGGCGGAATACGACACCATACGCGACGTCAAAAGCGCCGTTGAAATTCCCGTCGTTGCCAATGGGGATATCGATAGTCCCGAAAAGGCGAAATACGTACTAGAGTATACGGGTGCCGATGCCGTCATGGTTGGGCGGGCTGCCCAGGGGCGCCCATGGATTTTCCGGGAAATCAGCCACTACCTGAAAACCGGCGAGCATCTTCCGCCGCCCACTTTCGGGGAATTGCGCGCCCGCCTACTGGACCACCTTGAAGAGCATTATCGATTCTACGGGGAATTCACCGGCGTGCGCTCGGCGCGCAAGCATATAGGCTGGTATTTGTCGGCGCTACCCGACGCCGGCGAGTTTTTACCGCGCATCAACGAAATTTGCAGCACCAGCGAGCAAACCCAAGCCATCGAGCAGTGGTTTGCCCGCCATCCACCCAACGAGCCAATGATGGCCACGGCGGTTCCGGCTTGACCGGCATTCGCCACGAAACTACCACCAACGATTATGAGCAATAAAAATCCCCTGGAACAATCCGTTCGCGATCAATTACAGCGCTATCTGACGGATCTGGGCGAATCGGAGCCGCGCGACATGCTCGCCATGGTCATCAACTGCGTCGAACGTCCAGTTTTGCAAGTTGCCCTCGAACAATCGCACGGCAACCAGTCCAAGGCCGCCGAAATGCTGGGCATCACGCGCAGCACGCTGCGCAAGAAGCTGCTTGCCCACAACCTGCAACCCTGATTCAAAACCCTAGACCTTTATTCCATGAAAATCCACACCGCCCTACTTTCGGTTTCCGACAAAACCGGTATTGTTGACTTCGCGCAGGCGCTTGTGCAGCGTGGCGTACGCCTGCTGTCCACCGGGGGCACGGCCAAGCTGCTGGCCGATGCCGGCCTGAGCGTAACCGAAGTGGCCGCCCACACAGGCTCGCCCGAGATCCTCGATGGCCGGGTGAAAACACTGCATCCCAAGATACACGGCGGCCTGCTGGCACGCCGCGACAGTGCCGAGCATCTTGCCACCATCGAGCAGCACGGCATAGACCGCATCGACCTGCTGGTCGTCAATCTGTATCCGTTTCGCGAAACCATCGCCAAACCCGGCTGCACGTTCGCGGACGCCGTCGAGAACATCGACATCGGCGGCCCCGCCATGCTGCGTGCGGCGGCCAAGAATCACGGTACGCCCGAAGGCGGCGTCACGGTCGTCATCGACCCGGCCGACTACCCGCGCGTGCTGGCCGACATGGACGGCCCGCAAGGCGGACCATCGTATGGACTGCGGCTGGAACTGGCCACCAAGACATACGCCCACACGGCCGCGTACGACGGCGCCATCGCCTCTTACCTGAGCAGTCTCGCCACTGCGGAACCCGCCCAGGACCAAGCACCCGAGCGCGATGCGTGGCCCGGCACGCTTACGGTGCAAGTGAAGCGGCATCAAGTGCTGCGCTACGGCGAGAACCCGCACCAGTCCGCCGCCTTCTATACCGACCACCCGGTCAAGGCCGGCCTGCTGGGCAGCTATCGCCAACTGCAGGGCAAGGAGCTTTCCTACAACAACATCGCCGACGCCGACGCCGCCTGGGAGTGCGTGCGCAGTTTCCAGGCCAGCGCCTGCGTCATCGTCAAGCACGCCAACCCCTGCGGCGTGGCGGTCGGAAACGGCCCGCTGCATGCGTATCAGCAAGCCTTCAAGACCGATCCGACATCCGCCTTCGGCGGCATCATCGCCTTCAATCGCCCGGTGGATGAAGCCACCGCGCAGGCGGTCAGCGGCCAGTTCGTCGAAGTCCTGCTGGCGCCGGGCTATTCATCCGAGGCGCTGGCCGTCTTCGCCGCCAAGAAGAACGTGCGCGTGCTCGAAGTCCCGCAGGGCGACGGCCACAATGACTTCGACATCAAGCGCGTGGGCGGGGGATGGCTGGTCCAGAATCCCGACGACTACCAAGTCCCCCACGATGCCTTCAAGGTGGTCACCAAGCTGGCGCCCACGACCGAACAGATGCAGGACCTGGCCTTCGCCTGGAAAGTCGCCAAGTACGTCAAATCCAACGCCATCGTGTTCGTCGGCAACGGCATGACGCTGGGCGTCGGAGCCGGGCAGATGAGCCGTATCGATTCCGCGCGCATCGCCTCCATCAAGGCGGAAAACGCCGGGCTTTCCCTGAAAGGATCGGCCGTGGCGTCCGATGCCTTCTTCCCGTTCCGTGATGGCCTGGACGTCGTCGCCGACGCCGGCGCGGGCTGCGTGATCCAGCCCGGCGGCAGCGTGCGCGACGAAGAAGTGATCGCCGCGGCCAACGAACGCGGCATCGCCATGGTGTTCACCGGCACCCGCCATTTCCGCCACTGATGCGCATTCTGGGCATCGACCCCGGCCTTCGGCGGACCGGTTTCGGCGTCATCGACGCAGCCGCCGGCCGCCTGGCCTATGTCAGCAGCGGCACCATCGTGGTGCCCGCCGACCGCCCCCTGGCGGACCGCCTGAAGATCATTCTCGACAACATCCGCGAGATCGTCGCCTCGACGCAGCCCGACGTCTCCGCCCTCGAGAAAGTCTTTCTCAATACCAATCCGGCTTCCACCCTGCTTCTGGGACAGGCGCGGGGTGCGGCCTTGTGCGCCCTGGCGGACAGCATGCTCAGCGTGCATGAATACACCGCCTTGCAAATCAAGAAGTCGGTCGTCGGCAACGGCCATGCGGCCAAAGAGCAGGTTCAGAAAATGGTGCAGTATCTTCTGAGCCTGAACGGCCTGCCCGCGGCAGACTCGGCCGATGCGCTCGCCTGCGCAATCTGCCATGCGCATTTCAGTCCGATTGCCAGTCGCCTCCAAGGCGCGGGCCAGCTAGGCACCGCGACGGGCCGGCGCATACGCGGTGGACGCATACTCGGTTGACCGCGGACCGTATAAATAGGAATCCCCATGATTGGACGCATTACCGGCATCCTGCTCGAGAAATCCCCCCCCATGGTCTGTATCGACGTGTCGGGTGTGGGCTACGAAATCGACGTACCCATGAGCACGCTTTACAAGCTGCCCGAAAATGGTACCAAGGTCACGCTTTATACTCATTTGGCCGTGCGCGAAGATGCACACATTCTTTACGGGTTCTCGTCGCCGTCCGAACGCAGCGCCTTTCGGGCCCTGATCAAGGTGACGGGCATCGGCGCACGCACGGCGCTGTCGGTGCTGTCGGGCATGAGCGTCGAGGAACTGGCCTCCGCCATCACGCAACAAGAGACCGGGCGCCTGACGCGAGTGCCGGGCATAGGCAAGAAGACGGCGGAACGCCTGCTTCTTGAGCTGCGAGGCAAGCTGGGGGCGGACCTGCCCGCCGGCGCGGGCGCTGGTCCGGCCAGCGCAGGGCGCGACGATATCGCCAATGCCCTGACGGCCCTGGGGTATTCCAGCAGCGAATCCCAGGCCGCGCTGAAGCAACTGCCCGAAGGCGTGGAAGTGACCGAGGGGATACGCCTGGCGCTGAAGTCGCTGGCGCGCGGCTGAGAGACGGTTGAGGGGTCAGACCCCATGCGGGGTCTGACCCCGTTTCGGCGACGGGTGTGGGGGTCAGACCCCGTACGGGGTCTGACCCTTGACGCTTTTTGGGGTCGGACCCCATCGGGGTCCGACCCCTCAACCCTGCAAATACTCCGCATACGCCTTCAGGTCGACGTTGCCGCCGCTAAGCAGAACGCCGACGCGTTTGCCCTTGATGGGCACCACTTCATTGAATACCGCGGCCGCGCCCAGGCAGCCGGTGGGCTCCACAACGATTTTCATCCGTTCGGCAAAGAATTTCATGGTCTGGATCAGGTCTTCGTCCGTCACGGTAAGAATGTCGCGCGCGTATTTGCGAATGATGGGAAAGGTCAAGCTGCCCAGCGCCTGGGTCAGTGCCCCATCGGCAATCGACTTCGGCGGCGCGATGCGCACCACCGAACCGCTGCGGAACGACTGTTGCCCATCCGAGCCGGCGCGCGGCTCGACCCCGTACACGTCACAGACGCAGCTGAGCGCATGTGCGGCCAGCAAGGAGCCCGACAATAGCCCGCCGCCGCCCAGGGGCACGAACAAGGCATCGAGCTCGCCCACCTCTTCGAACAGCTCTTTGGCCGCCGTGCCTTGCCCAGCAATGACGTCCGGGTGATCGAAAGGAGGAATGAGCGTCAGGCCTTCCTTTTCGACGAGCCCGCGAGCGATCTCTTCACGGTCCTGCGTCAGTCGGTCATAGGACACCACGCGTGCGCCATAGCCAAGCGCGGCTTCCTTTTTTGCAACGGGCGCGTCATGCGGCATGACGATGGTGGCGGCCACCCCGAACATGCTGGAGGCCAAAGCCACCGCCTGCGCGTGGTTGCCGGAAGAAAACGCGACCACTCCGGCCTTGCGCTGCTCGTCCGTCAGGCCCGCCAGGGCGTTGTAGCCCCCGCGAAACTTGAACGCACCCATGCGCTGGAAGTTCTCGCACTTGAAGAAGACCTGGGCATCCAGCCTGGCGTTGATGGTGTGCGAGGTCAGGACGGGTGTGCGGTGCGCAACGCCGATCAGCGCATTACTGGCCTGCATGACGTCTTCGTAGGTCGGTATGCGGTCACTCATGGAAAAAGCCTTTGAAATGGAATGGGAAAGGACCCGGAAGCGGATATTGAAGGTAACGTATCCGCGCCGATGTTGCAATTGGGTGGCTCGTTGAAATTCCGCCGTGGTAGAGTACGGTTAGCATCGTAAACACTGTAGATATACTCAGCATCTCATCATGGCCATACACTCCGACTCCTTGTCCAGCATTCCGGCCCCGCAACGCATCGTGGCGCCTCAAAGCGCATCGCCGAACGAGGAATCCATCGAGCGCGCTTTGCGCCCGAAGGAATTGAACGAGTATATCGGCCAGCATCGCGTCCGCGAACAACTCGAAATCTTCATCGCCGCCGCCAGGAACCGCAACGAAGCCCTGGACCACGTTCTGCTGTTCGGCCCGCCGGGCCTGGGCAAGACGACACTGGCCCATATTATTGCGCACGAAATGGGTGTGCAGCTGCGGCAGACATCCGGCCCCGTGCTCGAGCGCGCCGGCGACCTCGCCGCCCTGCTGACCAATCTGGAAAAGAACGATGTGCTCTTCATCGACGAAATTCATCGGCTTTCGCCCGTGGTGGAAGAAATCCTGTATCCGGCTCTCGAAGACTTCCAGATCGACATCATGATCGGCGAAGGGCCGGCCGCGCGTAGCGTGAAGATCGATCTGCAGCCCTTCACGCTCGTGGGCGCCACCACGCGCGCCGGCATGCTCACCAACCCCTTGCGCGACCGCTTCGGCATCGTATCGCGGCTGGAATTCTATAACGCCGACGACCTCACCCATATCGTCAGGCGCAGCGCGCACCTGCTGAATGCCGAAACCACGCAGGACGGCGCCAAGGAAATCGCCAGGCGTTCCCGCGGCACGCCCCGCATCGCGAACCGGCTGCTGCGCCGCGTGCGCGACTATGCCGAAGTCAAGGCGAACGGCCGCATCGACACCGACATCGCCAGCGCCGCGCTTGCCATGCTGGAAGTCGACCCGCAAGGCCTGGATCTCATGGACCGGAAACTGCTCGAGGCCATCATCCATAAATTCGACGGTGGACCGGTCGGCGTCGACAGCCTGGCCGCCGCGATCGGCGAAGAACGCGACACCATCGAAGACGTGATCGAACCCTTTCTCATCCAGCAGGGGTTTCTGCAGCGCACGCCTCGCGGCCGCATCGCCACCCAGTCCACTTGGCGCCATCTAGGGCTCACGCCTCCCGGGTCCGCCGGTGCCAGCGGTGAATTGTTCGGGGGGGTGGGGTCAGACCCCATGCGGGGTCTGACCCCCTAGAGGCAAGCCGGGGTCAGACCCCGCATAGGGTCTGACCCCTACTATGCGCGCGCTGGGGTCAGACCCCGCATGGGGTCTGACCCCTTCAACACAAGCCAAGGCAGCGCAGGATTTCTTCGCCATACGCTTCAAGCTTGCGCGCCCCCACACCGCTGACGCGGCCGAGATCGTCAAGCGTTTGCGGGCATTGCATTGCGATTTCGCGCAGCGTGGCGTCATGAAAAATCACATATGCGGGTACGCCGTGTCCGCGGGCCACCTCGGAGCGCCACGCACGAAGCCCCTCGAAGCGCCGCTGTGCTTCGGCCGGAAGATCCAGCACCGGGGCCTTCGCGCGGGCACCTGCGGCGCGCGACGAGCCGCGCGCCTTTTTCTCGGGCTCCCGCCTGAACATCAGCTTGTGCTCGCCCTTCAGCACCGCGCGGCTGCCGTCGGTCAGCGCCAAGGTGCCGTATCCTTCATGATCCACCGCCAGGAGGCTCTGCGCCAGCAACTGGCGAAGTACGCCGCGCCATGCCTGCTCGGACAGATCCGCACCGATGCCGAACACCGACAGTGTCTCGTGTCCGTACTGCGTGATGCGGTCCGTCGACTTGCCGCGCAGAATGTCGATGAGATGGCCTGCGCCGAACCGCTGGCCGCGCTCGCGCCACAGACGGTAGACCGCGGACAGGATCTTTTGCGCCGCAACCGTGCCATCCCAGGCCTGGGGTGGCTCGAGACAGGTATCGCAATTGCCGCAGGGTTCGATCTGCTGATCGAAGTATGCCAGCAGACGCTCGCGGCGGCATCCCACCGTCTCGCACAGGCCCAGCATGGCATCCAGCTGCGAACCCAGCCGGCGCCGGAACGCCTCGTCGCCTGCAGACTCGTTGATCATGCGGCGCTGCTGCACGACGTCCTGCAGTCCATAAGCCAGCCAGGCCGTCGCCGGCAGCCCGTCGCGCCCGGCACGGCCGGTTTCCTGATAATAGCCTTCGACCGACTTGGGCAGATCGATGTGCGCGACGAAACGCACGTCGGGCTTGTTGACGCCCATGCCGAAAGCAATGGTGGCCACCATGACGACGCCCTCCTCCCGGAGGAAGCGCGCCTGGTTCTGCGCTCGCACCGCCGCGCTCAGGCCGGCATGATAGGGCAAGGCGGGTATGCCGTTGTCGCACAGAAAGGTCGCGGTTTCTTCTACGCGGGCGCGCGAAAGGCAATACACGATGCCGCAATCGCCTTCATGTTCGGCCCGGATGAAAGACAGAAGCTGCTTGCGCACCTCGTTCTTTTCGACGATGCGGTACTGGATGTTGGGCCGGTCGAAGCTGGCAACGAAATGCGGCGCCTCGTTCAATTCCAGGCGCTGGGCGATCTCGCGCCGTGTCGCCGCGGTCGCTGTGGCCGTCAGCGCCAGACGCGGCACGTCGGGCCAGCGCTCATGCAGCACCGATAGCCCCAAGTACTCAGGCCGGAAATCATGCCCCCATTGCGAAACGCAGTGCGCCTCGTCGATGGCGAATAGCGAGACGCGCCCTTGCGTCAGCATGTCCATGCAGCGGTCGGTCAGCAAGCGCTCCGGCGCGACATAAAGCAGGTCCAGGTCGCCGGCCAGGAAGGCGTGTTCGACATCGCGCGCCGTCCGCCAGTCCTGGGACGAGTTCAGATACGCCGCCTTGACGCCCAGTTCGATCAAGGCATCCACCTGATCCTGCATCAGCGCGATCAAGGGGGACACCACCACGCCGGTGCCGGACCGCACCAGCGCCGGTATCTGATAGCACAGGGACTTGCCGCCGCCTGTGGGCATCAGGACCAGCGCGTCGCCTCCGTGCACGACGTGTTCGATGATGGCCTTTTGATCGCCACGAAAGGAATCGTAGCCAAAGACCCGTTGCAAGGTTTCAAGGGGAGAAGCCGACATGCTCAATATATGGGGACTGAAAAGCGAATCCCTATATCATAGTCGCCGCTGACGATCTCCCGCTCGGCACGCAGGCCGATACGCAGATTCGGGCTGTACCAGAACTGCTGCGTCAGTCCGAAGCTGCGCCTCACCGCGCCCGAGCTGCTGCTTTCGTTCTCGAACGTACCGCTCAGGTCGCCCCACCGTCCCAGAAGCATTTTTGCCGAAAGCGCCTGCACCGTCCCCCCGCTCGACAAATCCGCCCCATAGCGGCTGAGATCGACGAAACCCGGCGTATAGCGTTCGTTACGCCAACTGAGCTCCAGATCGTCCAGCACGTTGACGGTATACGCCGCCTGGTAACGCCACCCTTTGTACAGGCCCTGGGTAGCCCTGGCGACACCGGCGCTCCATGCCCCCCAATCGGTTTCGTACTTTCCGCCCACGCCGTGCGCCACCATTTCCGGCGCCACCTGCGTCTGGGATTCGATGCTCAGATCTTTATTCACGCCATAGCGCAACACCAGGTTGCCGGCGGTCTCCCCATATTCCAGATCGCCCTGTTCGGCCGTGGAGCGGTCCAGCGCGCCCAACGACAGCGAATACTGCCAGGAGTCGACATAATCCGAGCTGACCAGCGAAGACTGGCTCAGGCTGACGCCGCCCAGGCGCACGGCGCGCCCCCATGCGGGGATCTCGATTTCTTCGTTTCCCAGGGTGACGTCCAGCCCCTCTGCATCGGAATATCGCCAATTACGGCTGCCAAGCGTCCAGGGATCGGTGGATGCTGTCGGAAGCCAGCGGCTGCGGGCCGCGAACTTGCGCTTCCGTTCCAAAGGACCAACGAGTCCTGTGCCGGATACGGAATAAGAGGCTTGGCGCCCCGCCGCCCAATCGTCTCCGGTCCAGAAATAATCGTAAGGAACGTCCGGGACATCAGGAAGGATGGAATAGGCCTCAGGCGCGGCCGAGCCCGGTTCGGGCAGCGGCATGGGCGCTTCCACGGAAGGAAGCGCGACAGGATACAGCTTGACGGGTGCGAGATCGCTGAGCTGGGGGCCCGACGCCGCCGCCGCTGCCGTTGCAGCCATGCATAGCGCCAGCGCGCCGCAGCCGCGTAACGGGCCCGAGCCCTTTTTGTTTGAAACCTTGAAATGCATCACAACGCTAGGACTTGTTAACGCTAAAAGGTAGGCGGCACTGGCCCTAGTTCTTTCGCACTGGAAACGCCAGCATGTCTTCCGGGCTGGCGTCGGCCATTTTCTTCAGCGCGCTGAATTTTTCCAGGACGGCGGATTTATACACCACGCCCAACAAGCGGGGCTGCTCGTCCCGGCTGACCACGGGGAGGCGCTCACCACTGAAATGCACCAGATGCTCTTGCGCTTCATCCAGGTTCATGTCCATGTACAGTGTCTTGACGAAATCCAGCCTCAGGACTTCTCCGGCACGCATCTTCTGGATGTCGCCTTGGCTCAACAATAAACTGGTGAGGTCTTGTTGGGCAATAACCCCTTGGTAAACATTCTTTTCATCCACCACGTAGAGATACTTGACGGGATACTCGACGAACATCTGCAGGGCGTCGCGCACGGGCGCGGTGGTGGAGACGACTGTCACCGCCGGGCGCACCAGATCGACGATGGTGGTGTTGCGCAGGCGTTGCCTGAGCGCGATATCCCGCTCGCGGACCACCGTGACTTCATACATGGCCACTTCGGCAACGGCACGCGAAACGAAATGCGCCACCACGCAAGCCAGCATCAGCGGCAGCACGACGTGATAGCTGAGCGTCATCTCGAAAATCATCAGAATCGCCATCAGGGGCGCGCTCGTGGCCGCGCCCAGGAAACACCCCATTCCAACCAAGGCATACACGTAGACAGGCACGGAGAATTCCGGCAGCAGCGCTTGCAAGGCGATCCCGAACAAAGTGCCCAGGGCCGCGCCCACGAACAAGGCGGGGGTGAACACCCCGCCCACGGCGCCTGAACCGGCGGTGAGCGCGGTTGCCAGCACCTTGCAAGCCAGCACGAGCAGCACGGCGTGCCAGGTCCACGATGAATGCAGCATGGAGTGAACCACATTGTCGCCGTTGCCGGCGACTTCAGGCATGGCGATCAGCAACAGCCCCAGCAGCGCGCCCCCCAGCCCAAGCCGCGCAGGCAAGGGCAGGCCGGTGCGCTGGAAAGACCGCTTGGCAAAGTCCAGGAACTTCAGGAACAGGGGCGCGCACAGGCCTCCGGCCAAGCCCAGGACCACGAAAGGCAGAACGACGATGCCGGACAGCGATGGGACGTCCGGCATGGCATACAGCGTGTGATAGTTTCCTGTCATGCGCATGACGATATTCGCCGTCGCGGCGGCCACCAGCATGGGTCCCAGGCTATGCATCCGCATGGTGCCGAGAACGATTTCCCCGACGAAGAACGCCGCCGCAATGGGCGCGCCGTATGCCGCGGAAACGCCGGCGGTAGCACCGCAGGCCACGAGCAGGCGCAATCGCGCCGTATTGAAGTAGGTGAAGCGGCCGATCGCCGATGCGCTGAGCGCCGCCAGGTGCACCATGGCGCCTTCCCGCCCAATCGACCCACCTGAGGCAACGGTGAACAGCGATGAAATGGAGCGCAGCAAGCCTTGCCGGATGGAAAGGCGGCCGTCGCCGATGGCCACCGCTTCCATGTAGTCCGAATTGCTGCCGGCCTTGATTTTGCGCGCGGCCAGCAGCAGGAAGCCCGCCACGACGCCGCCCAGCGCGGGAAAGGCCAGGCGCCCATACCAGGGCAGGTTCTCGGTGACGCCCGCGATCGTGCCGCTGCTGCCGGTCGCCGCTTGTTGCACCAGATGCATGCCCTGGTGAAACGCAATGGTGGCGAATGCGCCGAGAGCGCCCACCAGTGCGGCCCAGCACAGCATGGCGGGAAGATCGGATAGCCACGAATAAGCGCCAAGCCGCTGGCGCACCGACCGCAGGGAAGACTGAATCATGCTGTTTCTGAGAAAATGGAGTCCCGCCACCTTACGCTTGCAACCCAAGTATTTCAATCCGTTTCCCGTGCTTGCCAGGCCAAGACGCTTGCAGGCACACTGGCAGCCATGGAAAACCCTTTAGTAAAAGTGCTGGTCGTCGACGACGACCCCGCCCTGCGCCAATTGCTGGCCGATTACCTGAATCGCCATCACTACGACACGCTGCTTGCGCCCGACGCCAGCGATCTGCCCGCCCGGATACAGCGCTACTCACCTGATCTGATCGTACTGGACCGCATGATGCCCGATGGCGACGGCGCAGAGGCCTGCCGCCGCCTGCGCCAGTTGGGGGAAGACATTCCCGTCATTTTACTCACCGCCCGGGATGAAACGGTGGACCGCATCATCGGCCTGGAAGCCGGCGCCGACGACTACCTGGGCAAGCCGTTCGACCCTCGCGAACTGCTCGCCCGCATCGAGGCGGTCCTGCGCCGCAAGAAAGGCGCTTCGGCCCTCACCAAGGACAGGCCGGTGGAGTTCGGTCCCTTCATGTTCGATCCCGCGACGCGGCAGCTCTTCAAGAATCAGGTTCCCATCAAACTGACCGGCGGGGAAGTCAATTTGCTGGAAGCCTTGGTCAACAATCCGGGAAAACCGCTATCCAGGGATCGCCTGCTTGCTCTGGCGCGCGATGACGACGAGGGCGAGCGCAATGACCGCGCCATCGACATCGCAGTCCTTCGCCTGCGCCGCGCCATCGAGGACGACCCCAAGCAGCCCCGGTGGATCCAGACGGTCTGGGGCGTAGGCTATCGGTTTTCGCCCTGACTCATGATTCGTTTCCTTATTCCGCGATCCTTGCATGCGCGCATGGTGCTGCTCACGCTGGGCACCATCCTGCTGGTTCAGGCGGCTACCTTTGCAACGGTTTCGCACTACCGCAAGAAGTTCAACGAGGAAGTGGCCGTCGAGCTGACGGCCACCACCATCCGCACCCTGCGTGCCGCCCTGGCCGAGATCCCCGCCGAACAGCGCGCGGGCTTCGTGCAGGTGGCGTCGCAGAATCAATGGCGTTTGTGGTCCCGGAGCCTGCCCTCCGACGCCAGTCTGGAAGAGCGTCGCCCTCCTCCAAAACACCGTCATGACCGGCCGTCCCGTCCGCCCAACGACATACGCAACAACCTGCGCGCCTTCGTCGATGCGCTGAACAAGCGCCTGGACGACGATACGCGCGTCGCGCTTTCCCGCGGCCCCGAACCCAGGCTCTACATCTCGCTGCTGCCCAATCCTGAAATGGAAGACGGGCCCGCCAGCCGGGAATGGCTGGTCATCCGGCTGGACCGCATCGCCCCCCCGGTTTCCACGCCGATGATCGCCGTCTGGCTGGGCGGCATGGGGCTGCTTCTCCTGCTGTCCGCCGCTTTTTCGTGGCACATTACACGCCCTCTCACCCGCCTGGCCAGCGCCGCGGACCAATTGGCGGCCGGCCAGCCGCAACGCGTCACGCCGTCAGGCCCCACCGAAACACGCATACTGGGCGAGCGCTTCAACGCCATGCTGGACACCCTGGCCGAAGCCGACGCGGTGCACCGCACGCTGCTTGCTGGGCTTCCACATGACTTGAAGGGGCCGCTTTCGCGCATGTGGCTGCGCATAGAAATGCTGGACGACGCCCATTTCAAGGACGGCATGCGCAAGGACCTCCAGGACATGCAGCGCATGGTGGACCAGTTCATTGGCTTCGTCCGCGGCACGGATCGCGGCTCTTACCGCTTCGAACCGCTGCCGTTGAATGCCTGGCTCGAAGAACAGCTTGCCGCGTGGACCAGCACCGGCAGCGATGTGCGCTATATCGACGCCGGCCCGGCGGACGTGGTGCTGAATGCAGACAGGATGGCATTGAGCCGCCTGCTGGACAATCTCATCACCAATGCCTTCAACCATGGCAAGCCACCGGTGGAAGTCAAGCTGGAAGCCACCGCCGACGCCGCTCTCATCACGGTATCCGACCACGGCCCCGGCATCAGCGCGGAACGACGGGCGGAAGCGCTGCGCCCCTTCTCGCGCCTGGACGACGCCCGCACCCGTACGGGGTCGGTGGGCCTGGGACTCGCGCTGGCCGAAGCCATCGTCCGCGCGCACGGCGGCAGCCTGGCTCTTGAAGACGCGGCGGCCGGCGGCTTGCAAGTCCGCGTCCGGTTGCCTCGTCCGGTAGGGGGTCAGACCCCATCCGGGGTCTGATCCCGTATCCGCTTTTTTGGGGTCAGACCCCGTACGGGGTCTGACCCCTACCCTCAACCCGCATATTCAGGCGGCGACGGCGGGATGGACAGGCCGAACATGCGCCGGTACACCCATATGTTGAAGATCAGGGCGACCGGCAGCGCGATGATGGCGCCCGAAAGGATGAGCCTCAAGGAGCCTACCGATGCGGCCGCATCCCAGATGGTGACGTCGTCCAGCACCAGGTAAGGGAAGAAGCTATAGCCCAGGCCGCCCAGTACAGCCAGAAAGATCAGCAGGGTCAGGACGAAGGGCAGCGCCGTGGTCCGATAGCTGCGGTTGATCATGCGCTGCAGGCACATTTCAATGGAGACGAAGCTCAGCAGTATGGCGCCCCACAATACGGCGATCTTGTGCCAGCGCGGCCCGTCGCTCCATTTCAGGAAGACACCCGGATTGTCGAATGCCAGGACCACCGATACCGCTACCGCTCCGGCGGCCGCCCAGCGCACCGCCCTGCGCCCCCACATCACGGCCCGCGCGCGCAGCTCTCCGGCCACCCGCATGATCAGCCACGCCGCGCCCAATAGGCAATAGGCGGCGACCGCACAGCAACCGACGAACAAGGTGAACCACAGATAACCCGGCCGCGACTGATAGGTCACCACCACCTGCGCCAACAGGAGGCCATGCGCAAACGCCGTCATGAGCGACCCAATCGCAAACCCCGTCAGCCAGCGCTCCTGCAGCTCCTTGTGGGCACGAAGACGCATCTCGAACGACACCGAACGGAGCAGAACGCCCAGGGCCAGCAGGCACATCGGCAGATACAGCGCGCTCATGACACGGCCCCATGCATTGGGGAAGGCCGTGACGAACAAGCCCATGCCCAGAAACAGCCAGAACTCGTTCGCATCGCGCCAGGGGCTGAGCAGCGACAGCATGCGGGGGCGCAGTTCCCGCGGCGCGAACAGCACGAGACAGCCCACGCCAATGTCGAAACCATCGAGCACCGTTCCGGCGACGACGATCCCATAGAAGAGCGCCATGAAGACCAGCGGCATCCAGAACGATGGATCCTGGGCGCCAAGACCCAGCGCCACGGCAAGCGAATCGATCATGCCCGCCCCCTGTGCCGCGCGACCGGCACGACGCCGTAGCGCACGATATGCCGCAGCATCTGAAAGAAGCCAGCCAGGAAAAGCATGTAAAAACAGAGGTATGCCAGGCAGCCGACCAGCACAATGTCGAACGCCGTATCGCCGGTGACCTCACTGACGGTGATCGTTCCGGTGACGACGTAGGGGAAAGAGCCGAAAAATACATATGCCGCGCCCCCAAGCAGCATGGACCATCCGGAAAAGCTCATGGCGATGAGCGCGCGGCGCCAGCCCCGCGACAGCGCGCCCGGATCGTAATCGCGCCGCCTTCCGCGCAGCAGCGTGATCATCGCGACGAAAAGCATGAGCAGGCCCGTGAGCACCGCGAGACGGTATGACCAGAAGGTGACGGCCACCGGCGGCGCCATGCTTGCGAACTGATCCAGGCCCCGAAAGCCGCCGTTCTTGTCCCGGGCCAGCCAATAACCCGAAGCGTCGCGCCAGAACGGGCTCTTGTGCCCCGCCCGCTCTTCTTCGCCGGACGAGTCGAAGAGCGCCACCCGGGGCGACCCGCCGCTATGCCAATAACCCGACACCGCCGCAGCCTTGGCCGGCTGATACCGGGCGGTCATGCCGCCCGCGCCCGCCGCCAATACGGCCTGCAGCACGATGCTGACGCCCGCCAGCCAGACCGCCGTCTTGAACACCAGGCGCCCGCTGTCGTCCACCGGACGCCTCAAGGTTTGCAAGGCAATGATGCCCAGCATCAGAAACGCGACGGCCAACAGGCTGGTCAGCACGAACAGGCCCGCATACCACGGCAAGGCAGGATTGAAAATGATCTGCGCCCAGTCGATCACCCAGTACCTGTCGTCCAGGATGCGGGCGCCGGTCGGGACGTGCATCCACGAGAGCAGGGCCAGCATCCAGAACGAGGACGCGGTCACGCCCGCCGCGACCATGAATACCACCAGGGCGTGCAGCCTTTCGGACAGATGCCGCTGCCCGAACAGCATGGCGCCCAGGAAACAGGACTTGAAGATGAATGTCGACAGAATGCCCGCCGCCAGCAGAGGGCCCGCGACATCGCCGATTTTTTCCATCAGCGTGGGCCAGAGTCCGCCCAGCTGTATCAGCACCGGCATGCAGGCGGCAAAGCTGAGTACGAAAGCCAGGGCGAATACCCGCACCCAAAAACGATAGGCGGCCGTCCACGCGGCATGGTCGCGTCCGAATGCGCGCAGCTTGAAGTACAGCAGGACCCAGGCCAGGCCCAGCTCTATGACAAGAAACATCAGCATGAAGCCAAGGCTGGCAAAGAACTGGATTTGTGATAGCCACAATGTCGAGTACGTCATAATGAGCGCTAGTTTAGAGCCAGTTCGCCATTTGTAAACCGTCCAGGCAGGCAAATACCGGCGAACGTGGCAAAATGCTTACTTCACTCGACATTCTGTTTCTTATATCGTAATGACCTCAGTGCCCACCCCAGCTCCGGTATCCAATTTCCTGCGCACCATTATTGATAACGACCTCGCCCAGGGCCGCTACGCGGAAAAGCGCTGGGCAGGCAAGCCGGGACCGGCCTCCGTGCAACAGCAAGGCGACATCGACACCGCGCGCATCCGCACGCGCTTTCCTCCGGAACCCAATGGCTACCTGCACATCGGCCATGCCAAAAGCATATGCCTGAATTTCGGCCTCGCCCGCGACTACCAGGGCGCCTGCCACCTGCGCTTCGATGACACCAATCCGGAAAAGGAAGAAGACGAGTACGTCAACGCCATCATCGACATGGTGAAGTGGCTGGGTTTCGACTGGACCAACGGCGACGAGAACAACTGCTATTTCGCCAGTGACTACTTCGAATACATGTACCAGTTCGCCGAAGCGCTCGTCCAGGCAGACTTGGCCTATGTCGACGAACAAAACGCGGACGAAATGCGCGCCACGCGCGGCACGCTGACGGAAAAAGGCACGGACTCGCCATGGCGCAACCGACCGGTCGATGAGTCGCTGAGGCTGCTGCGCGAAATGCGGGCCGGCAAGCATCCCGATGGCAGCATGGCGCTGCGCGCCAAGATCGACATGGGTTCGCCCAATATCAATATGCGCGATCCGGTGCTGTACCGGATCCGTCATGTCGCGCACCACCGCACCGGCGACGCCTGGTGCATCTACCCCATGTATTCGTGGGCGCATCCGGTCGAGGATGCGCTGGAAAGCATTTCCCACAGCATCTGCACGCTGGAATTCGAAGACCAGCGGCCGTTCTATGACTGGATACTGAATCACCTGGCCGATCTGGGACAGCTATCGCGTCCCCTTCCGCAACAGTATGAATTCGCCCGCCTTAACTTGTCCTATGTGGTGACCAGCAAACGCAAGCTGCTGCAATTGGTCCGCGAAGGCCATGTCGACGGCTGGGACGATCCACGGCTTCCTACCCTGGCCGGCCTGCGCCGCAGGGGCTACACGCCGTCTTCCATACGGCTTTTCTGCGAGCGCCTGGGGGTGTCCAAGGCCGATTCCCGTATCGACTACAGCATTCTGGAACAGGCCTTGCGCGACGACCTCGATCCCAAGGCTCCGCGCACGGTCGCCGTGCTCGATCCCATCAAGCTGGTGCTGACCAACTACCCGGAAGGCCAATCCGAATCCTGCCAGGCCCCCCGCAATCCGCATGACCCCGATGCCGGCCAGCGCGAGTTCCCCCTTACCCGGGAACTCTGGATAGAGCGCGACGATTTCCGCGAAGAAGCGCCCAAGAAGTACTTCCGGCTCTTCCCCGGCAACACGGTGCGCCTGAAGTATGCCTACATCGTCCGGTGCACGGGCTGCGTGAAGGACGACGACGGCAACATCGTGGAAGTCCATGCGGAATACCTCCCGGACACCAAAAGCGGCACACCCGGCGCGGACTCGGTGAAGGTCAAGGGCAACATCACCTGGGTCAGCGCCGAGCACGCCGTGCCGGCCGAAATCCGACTGTACGACCGCCTGTTCACTGATGCCCATCCCGACGGCGGCGACAAAGACTTCCTTGCCGCCATCAATCCCGATTCTCGGAAGGTCGTCCAGGGCTGGCTCGAACCCGGCACGCTCGCCGAGCCCGGCAACTCCTGGCAGTTCGAACGCCTGGGCTATTTCGTTGCGGATCGCGAAACCTCCACGGCATCCAAGCCGGTCATCAACCGCAGCACCACCCTCAAGGATTCCTGGGCTCAGCAAAAATAAACCCGGAACATGTAATTTTTATTTGCGAATCAGATCAGTGAGCGACTCTTCCACCCACCGCAAAAGCCAGCTGGCGCTCGATTTCAAAAGCGCCACTCTATACGCCGTCCGCGTCGTGCTGCACAGTCACGAAACCGAAGCGCTGACGGCAGCCCTGGCGCAACGAATGAAGGACGCCGGTGCTTTTTTCGAGAACGAACCTGTGGTCCTCGACGCCGGCAAGCTGGACCAGCCGGTCGACTGGGGCGCGCTCGTCCAGGCGCTGAAGGCGCACAAGCTGCACCCTGTCGGCGTGGTCGCGCCCGAATCCATGCTGGACGACGCCTTGGCGCATGGCCTGCCCGCGGTCGATCTGTCCAGCCCTACCCCTCGCCCTGCGAGCACGCCCGCGCCCGACAAAGACGTTCCGGTGGTGGCGCCGCCCGCCGCCGAAGATGCGGCCCCCGCGCCCAAGGCCAAGCCGGCGCCGTCCGGCGCACCGGCGGAACCCGCCCCGGCGGCCATGGTCATCAACCGGCCGCTGCGTTCCGGCCAGCGCATCTACGCCCGCAATACCGACCTGATCGTGATCGGCGTGGTAAGCCAGGGCGCGGAAGTCATTGCCGACGGCAACATCCACGTATATGGTCCGCTGCGCGGCAAAGCGATGGCCGGCGCACGCGGCGACACGAGTGCGCGCATCTTCACGACGCAGCTCGACCCGGAACTCCTGGCCATTGCCGGCGTCTACCGCGTCATCGAAACCCAGCTCGATGGTTCCCTGCGCAACCGGCCGACCATCGTGCATCTTGAAGACGACACACTGAAGCTGACGCCGCTGGGCGGCTAGCAGATAATATTTGTTGCGAAGCAGCACCGGAAATGCCGCCGGCTTCGGCGCTTTTGTAGCCGTTATGCATTACGATTACGTGATTTACCAAAAACCATAAGGAACTCTATCGTCATGGCGCGAATTGTTGTGGTGACCTCCGGCAAAGGCGGGGTGGGGAAAACGACCACCAGTGCAAGCTTCTCTTCAGGATTGGCAATGCGCGGCCACAAGACCGTGGTCATTGACTTCGACGTGGGGCTGCGCAATCTTGACCTGATCATGGGCTGCGAACGCCGCGTCGTCTATGATTTCGTGAATGTCATCCAGGGGGAAGCCTCGCTCAATCAGGCCTTGATACGCGACAAGCAACTGGAAAACCTGTTCATTCTTCCCGCATCCCAAACGCGCGACAAGGATGCCCTCACCCGTGAGGGCGTAGAAAAAGTCCTGAAGGACCTGGGCGAGATGGGTTTCGAGTATATCGTGTGCGATTCCCCGGCCGGCATCGAAACCGGCGCGCTCATGGCGTCGTACTTCGCCGACGACGCGCTGGTCGTCACCAACCCCGAAGTCTCTTCGGTGCGGGATTCCGATCGCATCCTCGGCATCCTGTCCGCCAAGTCGCGCCGCGCCGAAAAAGGCGAGGAACCGATCAAGGAGTATCTGCTGCTTACGCGCTACAACCCCAAGCGCGTCGCCGAAGGCGAAATGCTGTCGCTCAAGGACATCGAGGACATCTTGCGGATCAAACTGATCGGCGTCATTCCAGAATCGGAGTCCGTCTTGCAAGCATCCAACCAGGGCATACCGGCCATCCATCTGCGCGATACCGACGTCGCCGTGGCCTATATGGACGTCATAGACCGCTACCTCGGCGAAGACAAGCCCCTGAAGTTCGTCGACTACGAAAAACCCGGCCTCTTCAAGCGCTTGTTCGGAGGGAAATAATATGTCCTTCCTGTCATTCCTTCGCGGACAAAAGAAAACCTCGGCAAGCGTCGCCCGCGACCGTTTGCAGCTCATCCTCATCAATGAACGCGGCGACGGCGTAGCACCCGACTACCTGCCCCGTCTTCAAAAAGAACTGGTCGAGGTCATTTCCCGATACGTCAAGATCAATCCTGACGACATCAAAGTCAACCTGGAACGCCAGGACTCTCTGGAAATCCTGGAAGTCAAAATCGAAATGCCGCAACCAGAAGGGCGCTCGGCGTAAAAAAACCGTGCCGGGCCTCAGCCCGCACGGTCTCCGGCTTCCGCGCGCCGGCGTCTTACGCAAGCGCGCCCGCAGCGGCAATGGCCGCTTTACCGATTCTTGCCGACTTGGTCCCCGATGACGCCGCCTATCGCCGCGCCACCCACGGTGCCCAGCACGCCGCCGCCCGTCACTACCGCGCCGGCGACACCGCCGAGCCCTGCGCCGGTCACCGCACTTTTCTGGCGATGGCTCATGTTGTCCCAGGATGAACACCCAGCCATGGCCACGGCCAACACACCCACAGCACCCAGTTTTGCCAAAGTCGTCGATTTCATTTTTTACCTCCGTAAAACAAACACGTCAGGTTCAAAGTAGCCGAAATCCTGTTTCATAATCAACACGCAACAGGAAAGGCTTGTGAGAGCGCGCAACAAATGTATCAGCCAGGCATGCCATTTGCTTTGACGAGTGCCAATACATCCTTGAAATGGGGATGCGCATTGGATTCGAGCCATTCGAACATCGCCATTTCGGCACTGATGGCCTCCAGCCCGTAATGGCGCCAGCGAGCGCATGCGGCCCTGAAGTCGCTATCGCGCCGCGACCCGACACAATCGGTGACGAGTATCGGCGACAGCCCCATTCTGGCCAGCCCCATGCCTGTTTGTAACACGCATACGTGAGCCTCGGTACCAATTAACAACACGTCATGCCTGCCTCGTGGAAGCTCCGCGAGGAAGCCGTGTTCCCGCGTGGCGTCGAAATGCGACTTCTGGACGACATGATCCACCCAGGGGCGCAATGCATCGACCGTCTGGCCGATTTTGTCGGAACAATGCTCGGTGGCCACCACGGGCACGCCCAGCAACTGGGCCGCCTGCGCCAGGCGAGCCGCACGCGCGACCACTTGCTCGTGATCGTGGATGGCGGGAACCAGGGCCGCCTGCATATCGACGACCAGCAACATCGAATCGTGTGTGCTCAAAGCATGCATGGCGGCGTCCTCCGGAATGGATTCACTTCAGCGCTTTATACCTCAAACGCTTGGGCTTCGCACCCTCCTCGCCCAGCCGCCGCTTCTTGTCGGCCTCGTATTCCTGATAGTTGCCATCGAAGAAGACGGCCTGGGATTCGCCTTCGAAGGCCAGGATGTGGGTGGCGATACGGTCAAGAAACCAGCGATCGTGGCTGATGACCATGACGCAGCCTGCGAACTCCAGCAATGCGTCTTCCAGCGCGCGCAGCGTTTCGACGTCGAGGTCGTTCGAAGGCTCGTCGAGCATGAGCACGTTGCCGCCCGCGATCAGGGTCTTGGCCAGATGCAGGCGCCCGCGTTCACCACCCGACAGCTTGCCCACCATTTTGTTCTGATCAGCGCCCTTGAAGTTGAACCGTCCGAGGTAGGCGCGCGAGGACATCTCGAAGCGGCCCACCGTCAGCAGATCCGCGCCGTCGGAAATGGAGTCGAACACGGTCTTGTCGTCCGGCAGGGATTCACGCGATTGATCGACGTATGCCAGCTTGACCGTCTTGCCGATCTTGACTTCGCCCGAATCGGGCTGCTCTTTGCCGGCGATCATCCGGAACAAGGTGGACTTGCCCGCGCCGTTGGGGCCGATGATGCCGACGATGGCGCCGGGCGGCACCTTGAAGCTCAGGTTGTCGATCAGGAGCCGGTCGCCGTAGCCCTTGCTGACATTCTCGAACTCGATCACTTCGTTGCCCAGGCGTTCCGCCACGGGAATGAAGATTTCCTGGGTTTCGTTGCGTTTCTGGTATTCGTGCGAAGAAAGCTCTTCGAAGCGCGCCAGGCGGGCCTTGGCCTTGGCTTGCCGGCCCTTGGGGTTCTGGCGCACCCACTCCAGCTCCTTCTTGATGGTGCGCTGGCGCGCCGACTCGCTGGCCTCTTCCTGCTTGAGGCGGTCGTCTTTCTGCTCCAGCCAGGAACTGTAGTTTCCTTTCCAGGGAATGCCATGGCCGCGATCCAGTTCCAGTATCCATTCGGCCGCATTGTCCAGGAAGTAGCGGTCGTGCGTCACGCCCACGACCGTGCCGGGGAACTTGCGCAGAAAGACTTCGAGCCATTCCACGCTTTCCGCGTCCAGGTGGTTGGTCGGCTCGTCCAGCAGCAGCATGTCGGGCTTGGAAAGCAGCAGGCGGCACAGCGCCACGCGTCGCTTTTCGCCGCCCGAAAGCTTGCCGATCACCGCGTCCCAGGGAGGCAGGCGCAAGGCGTCCGCCGCGATCTCCATCTGGTGCTCGATGTCGTCCGCGCCACTGGAGGCCGCGGCGGCGATGACGGCTTCGAGCTCGGCCTGCTCGGTGGCAAGCTGGTCGAAATCGGCATCGGGCTCGGAGTAGGCCGCATAGACTTCCTCGAGGCGCTTGCGCGCGCTGAAGAGCTCCCCCAGTCCCTCTTCGACGGACTCCCTGACGGTGTGGTCGGGATTGAGCACCGGCTCCTGGGGCAAGTAGCCGATCTTGATGCCGGGCATGGGAACCGCCTCGCCCTCGATCTCGCGGTCGATGCCGGCCATGATCTTGAGCAAAGTGGACTTGCCGGACCCGTTGAGACCCAAAACGCCGATCTTGGCGCCCGGGAAAAACGACAGGGAAATATCGCGCAAAATCTGGCGCTTGGGCGGCACGATCTTGCCGACCCGGTTCATCGTGTATACGTATTGAGCCATAACAAGAAAAACAAGGAAAAGGAAAAACATCGATTGTAGGCCGTAACGGGGTAAGGGGTCAGACCCCGTACGGGGTCTGACCCCGGCGGGCGTGCGAGTGCGGGGGCCGGGGGTCAGACCCTTCGGGTCTGACCCCCGGCTGCCTTATGCTTTAAAATAGCCGTTTTACAGCCGGGTCTTTCCATGTCCGACAATCAAGAACCGCCGCTCGTCTTCACTGCCGACGAGCTCGATCTGCTGGGCCGCACTGCGGATGCCCTGAGCGCCTACATGGGCAAGCCCGTGCTGGCCGAGGTCATGGACGCGGAAGAAACGGGATTCGAATGGGTCATTTTTGCCGTTCCGCTCGATGAGCAGGACGACCCCTCCGATTTTGTCGTCGTCCAGATCGGCGGTCCCGAGGCCAGGATCATCGGCAACAAGGGCGGCATGACCATCGCGGCCGACGACGTCTTCGACTGCGAATACCTATGGGCAATACAGCTGTCCGATCTTGAGGGCGTCCGCTACATCAAAGTCGACCAAGAAGGCGACGAAGTCGCCTGGGCCGACACGCTGCAGGACATCGTGCCCTTCGTCATGGCAGACGAGCTCGCTGCCGACAGCGATGACGATGACGCCGCCGACGAAGATGAAGACGAGGATGACGATTCTTACGAAGGCGGCGATCCGGCCGGCCCGAGGACACTGCACTAGCAGGACCAGGGCCCGTCAACGCGGGTTGGCGGGCCTGCGTCAGCCCGTCTTCAGGCGGTCGCGCATGTAAAGCACCGCGCCGGCCGGCCACATCAGGCCCACCAGCGCGCGCGATGCCAGCCCCTTCAGCCCGCGTCCAGATGGAAACCTTTGCTGGTTATGGCGAAGATGCAGCGAGAAGCGCGTATAGCGGGCGGCCGCCAGCAGAAAGGCCTGAGGGCGATAGCGGAACCATGGCAGGCATTCGACCACGGTATCCTGCGCCAGCAGCCACAGGCCCAAGGCGTGCTGCTGGCTTTCTGCGCCCTGCCTGGACAAAGAGTCGGAGCTGTCGTGATAAACGCGGAACACCTGATTCACGAACCGGGTCATATAGCCCGCGCGCGCAATTGCCCGCCACACCAGGCTTTCCGGGACGAATCCGGCGATTTCCTCGGGGAAGGGGAATTGCAGCAGGACGTCAGTGCGCAGACAGCCGAATTTCTCGCCCTTGACGTGATACTTGAATGTCATGTCCAACGCGGTGGCGTCGAAGACATCGCGCGGATACATGTCGCCCACGATGCGGCCGTCCGGCTTGGCACACAGCCCCGTGATGGCGACATATCGCGAGCGTTCGCGCTCCGGAATGTCGCTCCAGACGCGAGCCATGGTGTACAGGGCGTTGGTATCGAGGCTGTCGTCGCTGTCCAGCGCAACGACGAGTTCGCCGTTGGCCTTGCGAACGCCGCGGTTGAACGCTGTTTTCTTGTGCTGGTTCCGTTGCCACATATAGTGGATGGGAAAGCTGGCTTCCTGCTGCCAGCTCATGACCATGGCGCGCGTGTTGTCCGTCGAACCGTCGTCCACGATGACCCATTCGAAATCCTGGAACGACTGCTCGCGCAGCGATGCGTACACCCTTTCGAGCGTATGAGCCCGGTTATAGGTAGGCGTGACAACCGTAAATAGATGGCGCCAGGAAGACATGATGATGGATATGCATATGAAGTCTTTTTATGCAGCCATCATAGGCCAAAAAAAAACCGCAGACCCATGATCTGCGGTTTCCTTGCCAGTCTTACCTTTCGTCATACTTTTGTGGCGCAATGCTGCATCTTCGATACAGATAGCGTCATTTAGCAGACGAAAAAGGTCTGCTGGATTCAGGCGCGCTTGACTTTCTCGAGCATCTTGAAAACGCCCTTCGGAGCGCGAACGAAAAGGCGCTTGAAAGCCTTGCCCAGGCAACGGCGCTCAAGAGTGTTGCGACGCGTACGTTTGATTTCCGCCATGATGGTTCTCCCTGAATGTGCATGCAAAAGCCGCGCGGGGTTCAAATGCCAATGGCTAAACGCGCATCGCGGGCAAGTAAAAACATAGTTAACCAGCTATTCTACCTTAAAACCCGTTAACGCGGGGGTCAGACCCCATACGGGGTCTGACCCCTCGCGCTTAGAAAGGTCGGACCCCGCATGGGGTCCGACCCCAACCATGCCGAAATCAGAACGTTTATGATATCCGCATGAGCTCAAATATCCGCATTTTCGGCGCACGCCAGAACAACCTCAAGAACCTCGATGTATCCATAGACACGGGAAAACTGCTGGTCATCACCGGCGTCTCGGGCTCGGGCAAAAGCTCACTGGCCTTTGACACGCTGTACGCGGAAGGGCAACGGCGCTACGTGGAAACCTTCTCGCCCTATGCCCGGCAGTTCCTGGACCGCATGGACAAGCCGCAGGTCGATCGCATAGAAGGCATACTGCCCGCGATCGCCATCGACCAAGTGAACCCGGTTCGCAACTCGCGCAGCACGGTCGGCACCATGACGGAGCTCAACGACCATCTGAAACTGCTGTTCGCACGCCTGGGCCACCTGCATTGCCGATGCTGCGGCAGACGCGTGCAGCGGGACAATGCGCAATCAATTTCGCAGCAGTTGGCTACGCTGGCCCAGGACGGCGATCCCAGACTGGTCATCACCTTCCCCATTGCGATTCCGTCGAACTATACCGAAGAGGAAGTGCGCGGCTTCCTGGAACAGCAAGGCTACACGCGCGTCCACCACGAAGAAACGCGGACGCACACGCCCACGCCCCATGCCGGCAAGACGAAGAAAAAGCAGCAAGCCAAGTCAGAGACGCTGCGGGTGCTGCATGTGGTCCAGGATCGCTTCCGCTACGGCAGCGCCGAACCCGAACGCGTCATGGAAGCCCTCGACACCGCGCTGCGGCAAGGCGACGGACACGTCGCCATTCACGCCATGCCCGAATCGGAGGAGTCCAGCAAGCAGGAAACCGTCTGGCGCTTCAGCAATCGGCTGCATTGCGCACATTGCAATATCGAATACAGCACACCGCTGCCCAGTACATTCTCATTCAATTCGCCGCTCGGGGCCTGCGAATCATGCCGCGGCTTCGGCCGCGTCATGGGCATCGACTATGGCTTGGTCGTGCCCGACGAAAAGAAGACCTTGCGCGGCGGAGCCGTCAAGCCCTGGCAAACAGCCAGCTACAAGGAATGCCAGACGGAGATGGAGCAGTACGCCGGCGCCGCCGATGTGCGCCTGGACACTCCTTGGGACCAGCTCGATGACCGCGAAAAAGGCTGGGTCGTCGGCGGCACGCCCGACTGGAAGGGCGGTCCCAGCGCATGGAAGACCCAATGGTATGGCGCGCAGCGCTTCTTCGACTGGCTCGAATCGCGCGCGTACAAGATGCATGTGCGAGTGCTGCTGTCCAAGTACCGCAGCTACACCCCCTGCCCCGCCTGCGGCGGTTCGCGGCTCAAGCCCGACGCCACGCTGTGGCGGCTCGGCAACACGGCGCACAACGAGACCGAGAACGGCTATCCGCGATTCCGGCCCGTCCATGCCGACTGGAGCCGAGAGCAACTCGATGCCTTGCCCGGCCTGAGCATCCACGACCTGATGCGCCTGCCCATCGAGCGCGTGCGCGATTATTTCCTGGAAATCAGCTTCGGCGGCGCCATGGATGCCGCCATAGACCTGCTGCTGAACGAAGTGCGCAGCCGCCTGAAATTTCTTTGCGACGTCGGGTTGGGATACTTGTCGCTGGATCGTCAAAGCCGCACGCTTTCCGGCGGCGAGGTCCAGCGCATCAATCTTACGACTGCGCTGGGCACCTCGCTGGTGAACACGCTGTTCGTGCTGGATGAGCCGTCCATCGGCCTGCATCCACGCGACATGCATCGCGTGGTGGAGATCATGCACAGGCTGCGCGCCAACGGCAACACGCTGGTCGTGGTCGAGCACGATCCACAAGTCATGGTCGCCGCCGACAGGATCCTGGACATGGGTCCGGGGCCGGGCGAGCGCGGCGGGCGGGTGGTCTTCGACGGCACGCCCGATGCCTTGCGCGCGGCCGGCACGCTGACCGGCAACTACCTGGGCGGGCGGCTCAAAGTGGAAGCCCCGCGGCCCATGCCCGTTGCGGACAACACGCCGAAGCTGCTGCTGGAAGGCGTCCGCGCCAACAACCTCAAGAACGTTTCCATCTCGATTCCGTTGGGCCGCCTGGTCTGCGTGACGGGTGTATCCGGCTCGGGCAAATCCACCTTGATCCAGGATGTGCTCTACCCCGCCATGCTCAAGCGTCAGGGCAAGCCCACCGAAGCACCGGGCGAGCACGACCGCCTGCTGGGCGCCGAGCAAGTGGCCGACGTGGTGCTCGTCGACCAGACGCCCATCGGCAAGACGGCACGATCCAATCCCGCCAGCTACGTGGGCGCATTCGACGCCATACGCAAGCTTTTCGCCCAGGCGCCGCTCGCCCGTGAACGCGGCTACACGACCGGCACCTTCAGCTTCAACACGGGCGATGGCCGTTGCCCGACTTGCGGGGGGACCGGCTTCGAGCATGTCGAGATGCAGTTCCTGTCCGACGTCTATCTGCGCTGTCCCGATTGCGACGGCAAGCGCTTCCGGCCCGAAATACTGGAAGTCAAGGTCGAGCACCTGGGCAAAAGCGCATCGATCGACCAAGTGCTGGAGATGACCGTCAACGAAGCGCTGGAGTTCTTCAGCGGGCTGCGCGACGTGCAGTGGGGCCTCGCGCCGCTGGCAGATGTCGGGCTGGAATATCTGCGCCTGGGGCAGCCCGTCCCGACCCTGTCGGGCGGCGAAGCCCAGCGGCTGAAACTGGCGGGCCATCTGGCGGCTGCGGCCCGCAGCGGCATTTCGTCCGCCCGGGTGGCCAAGAAGGGCAGCCTGTTCCTGTTCGACGAGCCGACGACCGGCCTGCATTTCGACGACGTGGCCCGGCTCATGCGCGCTTTCCGCAAGCTCCTGGGCGCCGGCCACTCGCTGCTGATCATCGAACATAATCTGGACGTCATACGGGCGGCGGACTGGCTGATCGACCTGGGCCCGGAAGGCGGCGACGCGGGCGGACAAGTCGTTGGCGTGGGCACGCCCGAACAGCTCATGGCCAACCCTGAATCCCACACGGGCATGGCGCTGGCTGAATACACCAGCGCCATCGTCTACGAAGAGAAATCGCAGCAGGCGCGGCAGCTGGCTGAGCCCGCCGCCGACTATCAGGCAGCAGGCGCGGCTCAACGCAACATAGAGATACTGAATGCGCGCGAGCACAATCTGAAAGGCATCAACGTCAGCATCCCGCGCGATACCTTCACCGTCATTACCGGCGTATCCGGGTCGGGCAAATCGACTCTGGCATTCGACATACTGTTCAACGAAGGGCAGCGCCGCTATCTCGAGTCACTGAATGCCTATGCGCGCGCCATCGTGCAGCCCGCCGGCAAGCCGGACGTGGATGCCATCTACGGCATACCGCCCACCGTCGCGATCGAACAGCGCACCAGCCGCGGCGGACGGAAGTCCACCGTCGCCACGATGACCGAGATTCATCACTTCCTGCGCTTGCTGTATGTCAAGCTGGGCACGCAGATGTGCCCGGACTGCAAGGTCGCGGTGGAGCCGCAGAAGCCCGAACAGATCGTTGCCCAGATCATGCGCGAGTACAAGGGCCGTCATATCGGCATATTGGCCCCCCTGGTGACGGCGCGCAAAGGGTATTACACCGATCTGGCCAAATGGGCCGCCGGCAAGGGACACACCCACCTGCGCGTGGACGGCGACTTCATCCCCGTTTCGCCCTGGCCACGGCTGGATCGCTATAAAGAGCACACCATAGAACTGCCCATTGCCGATATGGTGGTCGATCCGGGGGCGGAAGCGGGTTTGCGCTCGGCGGTTAGCACCGCCCTCGAACATGGCCAAGGCAGCATGAGCGTGCTCATCGACCTGACGCCTGACAACGCACAGACGCTGGCTGAACGCCGCGATGGCGGTCTAGCGAACGGAAGCGCCACGCAGCGTCATTTCTCGGTCAAGCGCGCCTGCCCCAGTTGCGGCACGAGCTTTCCCGAACCCGACCCGCGCATGTTTTCGTATAACTCCAAGCATGGATGGTGCCACAGCTGTTTCGGCACCGGCCTGCAGCTGACCGGCTTCGATGCCGAGCAGACCGGCGAGGAAACCGCCTGGAACGCCTGGTACGAAGGCAGCACCGAACCCTGCGCCAGCTGCCATGGCGAGCGCCTCAATCCTGTGTCGCGTGCGTTCCGCTGGCGTGAGAAATCGATCGCGGAGCTTGCGTCCATGCCGGTCTCCGATGCGCGTTCCTTCTTCACCGGCCTGGTCATGCCTGGACGGGAAGGCGAAATCGCCCGCGACATCCTCACGGAAATCCGGGGCCGGCTGAATTTCATGCAGGAAGTCGGCCTGGGCTACCTGGCGCTCGATCGCGCCGCGCCAACACTGTCGGGCGGCGAGGCGCAACGCATACGGCTCGCCGCCCAGTTGGGCTCCAATCTGCAGGGGGTGTGCTATGTGCTGGACGAACCCACCATCGGACTGCATGCTCGCGACAACCAGATCCTGCTCAACGCGCTGGCTGCGCTCGAAGGAAACGGAAACACGCTCGTGGTGGTCGAGCATGACGAAGACACCATCCGGCGCGCATCGCACATCATCGATGTGGGCCCGGGCGCCGGTATCCGGGGCGGCATGATCGTGGCGCAGGGCACGGCCCAGGAAGTCATGGAGAATCCCGCATCCGTCACCGGACGCTATCTCAAGCATCCGCTGGCCCACCCGCTTCAGCCACGCCGGCCTGTCGCCGAGGACGCAGCGATGATCCAGGTGCGGGGCGCGCACCTCCATAACTTGCGCAACGTGGACGCCGCCTTGCCAGTCGGCCGGCTCAGCGTCGTCACCGGCGTGTCGGGATCGGGCAAGTCCACGCTGGCCCGGGACGTCATGCTCGACAACTTGGCTCAGGCGGTTTCCCAGCGCAAGGCGCCGGCCTGGCATGGATGTGTCGATATCGAGGGCTGGGAACGGATAGACCGGGTGCTCGAAGTGGACCAGACCCCGATCGGCAAGACGCCACGCTCCTGCCCCGCCACCTATGTGGGATTCTGGGACGACGTGCGCAAGCTCTTTGCCGATACCCGCGAAGCCCGCATCAGGGGCTGGACGGCGGCGCGCTTTTCCTTCAACACCGGCGAGGGCCGCTGCCCGATCTGCGAAGGCCAGGGCATGCGCACGCTGGAAATGAGCTTCCTGCCTGACGTGAAAGTGCCCTGCGACGGCTGCAATGGCGAGCGCTTCAACAAGGATACGCTCAACGTGACCTGGCGAGGCAAAAGCGCCGGCGAGGTGCTGAAGATGGAAGTCGACGAGGCGGTCGAGTTTTTCTCGGCGCACTCCCGCATTTCCCGCATCCTGCAGTTGATGCAGGATGTGGGGCTGGGCTATCTTACGCTGGGCCAACCCTCGCCTACGCTGTCGGGCGGCGAAGCGCAGCGCATCAAGCTCGTCACCGAACTGGCCAAGGCGCGCTTGACCGATGGCCTGATCAAGACCGGCCGGGCGTCCCGCATCCCGCATACCCTGTACGTGCTGGACGAACCGACCGTGGGCCTGTCGGTCGCGGACGTCGAGAAACTCATCCATGTGCTGCACCGGCTGGTGGATGCGGACAACACCGTCGTGGTCATCGAGCACAACCTGGACGTCATCGCGGAAGCGGACTGGATCGTGGATCTGGGGCCCGAAGGCGGAAGCGGCGGCGGTCGTCTGGTGGCACAGGGTTCGCCGGAACATGTGATCAGCCTGAAGGACAAGTCCCATACCGGCGCGGTGCTGGACACCTTCATGAAATCGTCGCAGCAATGAGCCAATGCCGTTTCGAGAATCGCCTGACCGGGCAGGCCCGGGAGATGCGCGGCTTTCGCCACGCCATCCGCGTCCACGGCAAGCATGAACTGGCGAACGCTTTCGCTGAAATCGAAGCGGCCCGGAAGCAAGGCCTGTGGCTTGCATTGCTGCTCGACTACGAACTGGGCGAATGGCTGGAGCCGGCCTTCGAGGCGCGACCCTTAGCGCGCCCCCTGCCGTCGCAAGCCGGCGCGCCGCGGCCCCGGCTCACCGCACTCGTCTACGAACAGATGGCCGCCGTACCGATATGGCCGGCGCATCATGACAAGGCCCCGATATCCCGGGCACAGCCAGGCATCAGGAAACGGGACTACCAGGCATGCATCGGCGACATTCGCGCCGCGATCGCCCGGGGAGACCTCTATCAGGTGAACTTCACCTTTCCCATCTCCATCGAATCGGCCTTGCCGCCGGAAACACTGTACCGCGCTATCGCGGGCAGCCACCCCGCCGCTCACTGCGCCTATGTCGAGGATGGCGCACGACGCATACTCTCGTTCTCGCCCGAATTGTTCCTCGAGCGCCGCGGCGATATGCTCACTGTCAGGCCCATGAAGGGCACGGCCCCGCGGCATGCCGATCCGGTTCTGGACGCGCAGGCGTCCGTCGCACTGAAGAACAGCGAAAAAGACCGGGCCGAGAATCTGATGATCGTCGATCTGCTGCGCAACGACCTGGGGCGTATCGCCACGCCGGGCTCGGTCAACGTGGATGCGCTTTTTTCTTTGGAACGCTACCCCTCGGTCTGGACGATGACCTCCACCATCACGGCGCGTGCCCCTGGTGTACCCCTGGAAGAACTGCTGCGCGCCCTGTTTCCCTGCGGCTCCATCACCGGCGCGCCCAAGATCGCCGCCATGCATAAGATCCGGCAGCTCGAAGCGGCGGAACGGGGCATCTACTGCGGCAGCGTAGGATGGCTGGCTCCCGATGGCGACTGCTCCCTGAACGTTGCGATCCGCAGCCTGGAAATGCACAATGAACGCAACGGAGTCTTCGGAGTGGGCGGCGGCATAGTCCATGATTCGGACCCCGAACAAGAATGGCAGGAGTGCCACTGGAAGGCGCGCATTCTCAACCAGTCCCCGGAGACCGCATGAACATCCAGCTCATCGAAACAATGCGCGTCGAATCCGGCGCCATGCCTTTGCTGGACCTCCATATGCGCCGGCTCGAAGCCTCCTGCCGTGAGCTGGCCTATGTTTTCCCGGAAGAAGCACTGCGGTCGGCCATCCGGCAATGCGTTTCAGCGCTCGATGCGGGAACTGCCCACCGGCTGCGGCTGCTGCTGGATGCCGACGGCACTCACACGCTCGAAGCATCGATACTGCCGGCCACCAAGCAGCCCGTTTCCCTGTGCCTGGCGGCAACGCCCTTGCGGGCCGACAGCCCCTGGCTGCGGCACAAGACCACGCATCGCCCCTGGTACGCAGAAGCCCAGCGATGGCTGAGCGAGCATCCCGCTTGCTTCGATGTGCTGTACTGCAACGACAAGGACGAAGCCTGCGAAGGTAGCCGAAGCAATCTTTATGTGCGGGACGATGCGGGCACCTGGCTCACCCCGCCCGTAGCCTGCGGCGCCCTGCCCGGCGTGCAGCGCCGGCATCTGCTTGAACTAGGCCAGGTGCGTGAGGCGGTAATATCCCGTGGGGACTTGCTGCACGCCCCCGCGCTGCGGGTTTCCAACGCCTTGCGCGGATGGCTGGATGCGGCCATAGTATGCAATGAACTCGAAGACAAGGACCCGACATGACCGATCTTTCCTCTTTCCCCATCACGCGCAAGTGGCCGGCCCGGCATCCGGACCGCATCCAGCTTTATTCGCTGCCCACGCCCAATGGGGTCAAGGCGTCCATCATGCTCGAGGAAACGGGGTTGCCCTACGAGCCCCACTTGGTCAGCTTCGATACCAACGACCAGAATTCGCCCGAGTTCCTGTCGCTCAATCCCAATAACAAGATCCCCGCCATCCTCGATCCTCAAGGGCCGGGCGGCGTACCGCTGGCGCTTTTCGAGTCCGGCGCCATCCTGATCTACCTGGCGGAAAAATCCGGCCGCTTCCTGCCCGACGACCCGGCAGGCAGATACGAAACCATTCAATGGCTCATGTTCCAGATGGGCGGCATCGGGCCCATGTTCGGCCAGCTGGGATTCTTCCACAAGTTCGCCGGAAAGGACTACGACGACAAGCGCCCGCGCGATCGCTACGTCGCCGAATCACGGCGGCTGCTGGGAGTGCTCGACCAGCGTCTCGACGGACGCGACTGGTTGATGGGCAATGACTACACCATCGCCGACATCGCCATCTTTCCTTGGGTGCGCAACCTGGTGGGCTTCTACGATGCCGGCCGGCTCGTCGGCTATGATGACTTCCTCAACGTACAACGCGCCCTCGACGGCTTTCTCGCCCGGCCCGCCGTCGTCAAAGGCCTGGCCACGCCGGCGCGCGGCTGACGGCGCGCCGCCACCGACCCCATGGAGTCCCCTTCATGAAGCTCTCCATCTTTTATATCGATGCGTTCACCAGCACGGCCTTCAAGGGGAATCCCGCGGCGGTCGTGCCGCTGAACACCTGGCTGCCCGACGCGGCCATGCAGGCCATCGCGGCCGAAAACAATCTGTCGGAAACCGCATTCTTCGTGCGCGAAGCCGATGAACGCTTTCACATACGCTGGTTCTCGCCCCTCACCGAAGTCGCCTTCTGCGGACATGCGACCCTGGCCTCCGCCTTCGTCATGCTGAAGTACGACATGGCAACATCACCGATACGCTTCCATGCCGCGGCGGTGGGCGAACTCATCGCCACGCGTCTGGATTCGGGCCTGATAGAAATGAGCTTTCCGAATCGGGCGCCGCAACCGGTAACGCAGCCGCCTGCGGCCTTGCTCGACGGCCTGACGATCATGCCGGCGGCCATCCTGCGCAATCAGCAGGCATACATCGCCGTGTACCAGAACGAAAGACAGGTGCGCGCGGTCGTTCCCCGGCTGGAAGTCCTGAAGAAACTGGCTCCGCTGGATGTCGCCGTCACGGCGCCGGGGGATACCCATGATTTTGCTTCGCGTTATTTCTGGCCGGCCAACGGCGGCGAGGAGGACCCCGTTACAGGCTCCATCCATGCGGGGCTGGCCCCCTATTGGGCGGAACGGCTCAACAAGAACGAGCTCTCGGCGCTCCAGGCATCGCGCCGGTCGGGCGAACTCTTCTGCAGGGTGGACGGCGATCGCGTCCATGTGTCGGGCGATTGCGTGCAGTATCTGGAAGGCACCATCACACTGCCCGCCGACTAGGGCCTGTTGACGCTAAAAGGTAGGCATCACCGGCCCCGGGGCCGGACAGCACACCAGGAGTGACCATGTTCGAAAAACACCGTTCCATCACGCGCACCGGCGCATCGGCGGTCGGCGTCAAAGCACTGGGCGCCCTTGCCGTCGGTGCCTTGGCCGTCGGTGCGCTCGCCATCGGCGCCATGGCAATCGGCAGGCTGAAGATCGGCCGGGCCCGCATCCATCGCCTGGAAATCGACGAACTCGTCATACGCAAGCGCAGGGAAATCGACGTCAGCCCTGAAAGCGACCGCTGAGCACCCACTGTATGGCTTCGTTGGCCGCCGCCATCCCCATGGGCGCCGTAACGGTCACGGCGGAGCCGTATCCCGCGCACGACAAGCCCTGCAAGGCTGCCGCGCCGGGTGCGCGGGCAGCCAATTCGCCTGTTTCGGGCCGCGCGCCGGACGCATCCGCATCCGGTGCAGTCGTCCAGAGTTCGGGCAGCAGGGCGGGCTGATCGAACCACAAGGCACGCACGCCCATCCTGGGGATGCGCTTTCGCGCCTTCCCGGCATGATCCGCCGCGCGCGGAAAACCATGCCTGCGCCGAAGCGTGTTGCGCAACTTCGACAACAGCGCGTCGTTGACGGCCGTGGACAGGTCGCCGGCCCTTAGCGCCAAGGGGTTGGTCTTGCCGCCTGCGCCGCCGCACACCACGATGGGAATACGCCGGTTGCGGGCCTCGAGTATCATCGCTACTTTTGCGGCGGCCTGGTCCGTGCAGTCGATGATCATGCCGGCGTCCGGCGGAAGCAGTTCGGCTACATTCTCGGGGCTGATGAAGTCGTCGACCATGCCAAGGCGGCATCCCGGATTGATGCCGCGAATGCGTTGCGCCATGGCGACCACCTTGGCCTGGCCGAGCGTATCGGTCAGCGCATGCAGTTGCCGGTTGACGTTGGATTCCGCGATGTGGTCCAGGTCGACGAGCGTGATGCTGCCGACACCCGAGCGCGCCAGGGCTTCCGCGCACCATGATCCCACGCCTCCGATGCCGGCCACCACGACATGCGCCCCGCGAAGGAGTTCCAGGCTGGACGGGCCGAACAGGCGCTCGAGCCCGCCAAAACGGCGTTGAAAATCAATGGAATGGGAATCGGACATGGCTTGCTCAAAACAGGACTGACGGCACCACGAGGTGACCATGAGTGAAGTGTACACGCAGGCCCGCGCCACACTTGCGCGCCATCATGTCAAAAAAACGACACTGCCGAAAGACCGGCGGAAGGCAAAGGCGGACTGGCTTAAAATAAGGCCATTCCCTTCAATGACCGGAGACGCGCACAAAGTGAACACCGTTTTTACCCCCGATCCGCATGCCATGCCGGCGCCCAGCAATTTCCGCCTCCTTACCGAAGCCGAGCGCCACGCGTCACTGCAGGCATCGCTTGCCGAGTGGCAGGAAGATCAGGATGTCTGGGTATACGGTTACGGCTCGCTGATCTGGCGTCCGGAGTTCGACTATATCGAAAAGCGCATCGCCCTGCTGCATGGCTACCATAGGGCTCTGTGCCTGTGGTCGCGCGTGAATCGCGGCACGCCGGACCGGCCGGGACTGGTTTTCGGGCTGGACAACGGCGGTTCCTGCCGGGGCATGGCGTTCCGCATCCCGGCGTGCGAGGTGCCGCACACCATGGAGGCACTGTGGCGGCGCGAGATGCCCAGCGGCGCCTACCTGCCCAAATGGCTCGGCTGCCGAACGGACGACGGCCCCGTCACCGCGCTGGCGTTCACCATGAACCGCAATACCGACGCCTACGTACGCGACCTGCCAACCGACCGCTTGCTGCATATCGTGCGCAATGCTCACGGAAGCTACGGTCCTTGCGTGGAGTACGTGCTTGAAACGGCGCAAGCCCTGCAGCGATCGAACATCCACGACAAACGCCTGCAGGCGCTCGTCCGGCAATTGCGGGAAGTCCAGCCGGCGCACTGAGGCCGTCGCAGCGGCACCGGTTCCGGTACACTATCAACTGGTTTCCATTTTCTCGCCATCATGTCCGTTGCCGATATCCGCCAGAGCTACGAAAAGTTCGAACTTCTCGAGGCGTCCCTGGCCGCCAATCCATTCGAGCAGTTCACCCTTTGGTTCAATGATGCACTCAAGGCGGGCGTTCCCGAACCCAACGCCATGACGCTCGCGACCACTCCGCTGGACGGTCGCCCATCCGCGCGCATCGTGCTGCTGAAGGGGTTCGACCACGACGGCTTCGTCTTCTTCACCAATTATTCGTCGCGCAAAGGCCGGGAATTGGCCGGCAACCCATACGCCAGCCTGCTTTTCTTCTGGCCGTCCCTCGAACGCCAAGTACGGATCGAAGGCCGCATCGAGAAGACCTCGGCGCAGGAATCCGACGAGTACTACCGCAGCCGCCCGTTAGGTTCGCGCATCGGCGCCTGGGTGTCGCCCCAAAGCCAGCCCATCACGCGCGTCGACCTCGAAGCCCGCACGATCGAACTCACGCGCACGCTCGGCGACGACCCTTCCCGGCCCGATCACTGGGGGGGCTATCGTCTGCGGCCCGACTATGTCGAATTCTGGCAGGGGCGCCCTTCCCGGCTGCATGACCGGCTCGTTTTCAAACTGGAAGACAAGTCCTGGATCAAGTCACGGCTCGCGCCCTGAGCCTGCGGGATTCCCATTCGCATGACTGCCACTCCAGCCGATTTCGACGCGCGCTTTTTCCGCTCCGCCCTGGGCCGTTTCGCCACCGGTGTCACGGTCATTACGACTGAAACCGCTCCGGACGCCCGCCCCTTGGGCCTGACGATCAGCTCGTTCAATTCGGTGTCGCTGGACCCTCCCATGATTCTCTGGTCGCTGACCAAGTCGGCAAGCTCACTGCGGCATTATCTTCATGCTCGCCGCTACGTCGTCCACGTGCTGTCGTCGACGCAGCTTCAGCTGGCGAAGCGCTTTGCGTATGGGCCCCAAGCCCAGCGATTCGACGGCGTCGCGCTGTCGCGGGCCCCGGGAGGCACCCTCATGCTGGACGAGCCCGAATGCGCCGCCTGGTTCGAGTGCTACAACCTCACGCAGCATGAGGCCGGGGACCACATCATATTCATCGGACAGGTCGAGCGTTGCCATCGCAACTTCAGCCAGCCCCTGGTCTACCATGCCGGCGATTTCGATCTGACTCCTTCCACAGAACCTCTATCCAGCACATAGGGACTCACCGTTTCCACCCAGCAAGGCACACACACTATGGCAGCAGATATAGACTGCGTCGTTTTGGGCGCCGGCGTCGTCGGCCTGGCGATTGCGCGCGAACTCGCCCTGTCCGGACGCGATGTATTGATCGTCGAAGCCACCGAAGCCATCGGCACCGGCACCAGCTCGCGCAATTCCGAAGTCATCCACGCCGGGATCTACTATCCGCAAGGGAGCTTGAAGGCACGGCTGTGCGTAAGCGGCAAGGACATGCTGTACGCCTATTGCGAAGAGCGCGGCATTCCGTATAAACGGTTGGGCAAGCTCATCGTTTCGGCGTCGCCGGAACAAAGCGCCCGGCTGGATGAGATCGCCGAACGCGCAAAGCTGAACCACGTCGATGACCTGTACCGCATCAGCGGAGAGGAAGCCCGGCGGCTGGAACCCGCCCTGCGCTGCGATGCGGCGCTCGTGTCGCCGTCAACCGGCATCGTCGATAGCCATGCCCTCATGCTGGCGCTGCAAGGCGACGCGGAGAACCATGGCGCCCAATGCGTCTTCCACACCCGCTTCAAGCAAGGCCGGATACTGGAGTCCGGCGAGTTCCATCTGGAATTCGACGGCGACGAAGAGATGGCGCTGACCGCCAATTGCGTGATCAACGCCACCGGCCTTTCGGCGCCGAAGGTGGCGCGCAGCCTTCTGGGGCAGCCTGCCCAGCTCATACCCGACGCCTATTATTGCAAGGGGAGCTATTTCACGCTGGCCGGCCGCTCGCCCTTCCAGCGCCTGATCTATCCCATGCCCAGCCATGCGGGACTGGGCGTGCACCTGACGCTGGACCTGGGCGGGCAGGCGAAGTTCGGCCCCGACACGGAATGGGTGGACGGCGAGGACTACACGCTGGATCCGGCCCGCGCCGAGGTATTCTACGGCGCGGTGCGCAGCTATTGGCCCGACCTCCCGGACGGCGCCCTGAATCCCGGCTATACCGGCATCCGTCCCAAGATCGTGGGCCCCGACGCCCCCGCCGCAGACTTCATGATTGCCGGCCCGGCCACTCATGGCGTCCCGAACCTGATCAATCTCTTCGGCATCGAGTCTCCCGGCCTCACCGCCTGCCTGGCCATAGCCCGGGAAGCACACGAAGCCCTTCATCAAGCCCCATAGCAACATTCAAAGGCCATGAACGACTATATCCTCACGCTCTCCTGTCCCGACCGCACCGGCATCGTCCACAACGTAAGCGGCTGGCTGCTGGGACTGGACGGCAACATCATCGACGCCCAACAATTCGGAGACCTGGAAACCGAAAGATTCTTCCTGCGTGTGCACTTCATGCTGCCCTCGGCCATGAGCGTGGACGCGCTCGAGCAATCTTTTTCCAAGGTGGCTCAGCGTTTCGCCATGCAGGCGCACATCTACGACGCACAGCGCAAGAGCAGACTGCTGCTTCTCGTCAGCCGTCAGGGCCACTGCCTGAACGATCTCTTGTTCCGCACGCACAGCGGCCAGCTTCCCGTCGAGATCGCCGGCATCGTATCGAACCACACGGACTACGCGCGCATGGCGGCGGCCTACCGCATTCCTTTCCATCATTTGCCCGTGACCGGCGAAACGCGGCCGCAGCAAGAACAGCAGATTCTCGATCTGGTCGAAAAAGAGAACGTCGATCTGGTGGTGCTTGCCCGGTACATGCAGATCCTGTCGGACAACATGTGCCAGAAGCTGACGGGGCGCGCGATCAACATTCATCACAGCTTCCTGCCCAGCTTCAAGGGCGCCCGCCCCTATCACCAAGCGCATACGCGCGGCGTGAAGATCATCGGTGCGACCGCCCATTACGTGACGGCCGACCTGGACGAGGGGCCCATCATCGAACAGGACATCGAGCGGGTCGATCACTCGATGGGCGCCCACGACCTGACCCAGGTCGGCAGCGACGTCGAATCCCTGGTCCTGGCGCGGGCGGTGCGCTGGCACGTCGAACACCGGATATTGCTGAACGGGCAAAGAACGGTGGTGTTCAAGTAAAGATCCAGGGGTCAGACCCCATTCGGGGTCTGACCCCGGCTCAAGGACCGGACAGACTTGCGGGGTCTGACCCCGGCTCAACAACGAGACAGGCCTGGGGTCGGACCCCGAATGGGGTCCGACCCCTTCCCCTAACGTCCTGCGGCCAGCCCTTCGCGGCGCGGATCGGCGCCGCCCTGAAGACCATGCTTGGTGATCACGACGCCCTGCAGCCCGCTGGGAAACTCGATCTCCCGAACCTCGTGCCCCATCTCGCGCAGGGCCGGAGCCAGGCTGCCCAGGGAAGTGTTTTTTTCCAGCTCGGTAAAGCTGTTGCGGCTGCCGCGATTGGGCAGATTGATGGCCTGCTGGATATCCAGCCCCCAATCCAGCGTACCCAACAGCGTCTTGGCGACATAATTGATGATGGACGACCCGCCCGGCGAGCCTATGGCCATCACAGGGCGGCCATCCTGCAAGACCAGCATGGGCGCCATGGAACTGCGCGGTCGCTTCCGCGGCTCAACACGGTTGGCCACCGGCGTGCCCTGGGCATCCACATCGGAAAGCGAGAAGTCGGTCAGCTGGTTGTTCAACAGGAAGCCGTTCACGAATATCTTGCTGCCGAATGCAGATTCGATGGAGCTCGTCATCGACACCACATTGCGGTCGCCGTCGACGGCCACGATGTGTGTGGTGGACGGACGCTCGGGAGCATTATCCCGGCCCCGCCGCGCCAGCATGGCCGCGGGATCGCCGGGCGGCGCCTTGCCCAGGCTGTGGTCAGGCGAAATCAGGGCGGCCCGGAGCTTGAGATAAGCGGGATCCAGCATGGCTTTCGCAGGAACATCCTGGAAGTCGGGGTCGGCGGCGTAGAAGTCCCGGTCCGCAAACGCCAGCTTGCCCGCCTCGGAGAAAAGATGAACCGCCGCGAGCGAATCCGGCGCAAGGCCGGCAATGGGCGTATGCGACAGAATGCCCAGGATCTGCATCACGGCCAGCGGCCCTGCGCTCGGCGGCGGGACGCCGCACAGCGTATAGACCTTATAGGGCATGCACAGGGTGTCGCGCTCCTTGGCACGGTAATTTCGCAGATCGTCCAGGCTGAGATCGCCCGGAACCGGATGCGAGGCGACGGCAGCAGCGATGCTTTTTGCCACCGGCCCCTCGTAGAAGGCGGAAGGCCCCTCTTTTGCCACGGCGCGCAGCACCTGGGCAAACGGAAGGTTGCGCACCACCCGGCCCACAGGCAAAGCCTTGCCCGTTTCCTCGTAGAAATACGCCGCCGCGGCTGGCTGGCGGCGCAGGTCCTGATTGCCTTCGAGAAGCGTATGCAGCCTGGGAGAAACGGCAAAGCCCTTTTCTGCAATCGAGACTGCCGGCTCGAACAGGCGCTCCCAGGGCAAGCGGCCCTGCTCGCCATGCATCAGCCAAAGCATGCTGAACAAGCCTGGCGTGCCCACCGAGCGGCCGCTGTTCACGGCATCCCAGAAGGGAATGGCTTTTCCGGCCTTCATGAAGCGGTCGCCGCGCGCGGCCGCGGGGGCGGTTTCGCGCCCGTCCCAGCTTCGAAGCCGATTGTTGCCGGCGTCGAAGCTGATGGCGAACGCACCGCCGCCTATGCCCGAGGATTGCGGCTCGACCAGCGCCAGCACCAACTGCGCCGCAATCGCCGCATCGGTAGCACTGCCGCCGGCCGATAGCATCCGCAAACCGGCCTGGGTCGCCAAAGGATTGGCCGTGCTGACCATGTACTGCTGTGCAAACGCCAGCTTCCGCTCGGTAAAACCGGAACCGCCTTCGGGATGGACGTCCTCCTTGGCCTGCGGCAAAGCGGTGCAGGCGCTCGTCAGCGCTGCGCAGGTCAGCATCAGCGCACTGAACCGTCGGCGCCATCCGGCACGAGCGGGCCACATACGAGCAATGCGGTGCATCGACATTTTCATTCGGTTTCCCTTCCCGGCAATGAGAGGCCTGCCAACCAGGCTTCGAACGCCAACAAAGCGTCCGACTGCTCCCCCGCCATAGGATAACTAAAAAAATACGCCTCCTTGACTTTCAGCACGCCCTGCGCGGGCATGACCAGCCTGCCGGCATCGAGCTCGTCCTGCGCCAGGAATCTCGGTATCAAGGCGACTCCCAATCCGGCATGCACGGCGGCCAGCGTCATCGTGAAGAGTTCGTAGCGTGGACCCGCGCTGATGGAGGGCAGGTATTCCCAGCCTTGCGCCTCGTACCAGAAGCGCCAGGCATCGGGGCGGGACAGCATGTGAAGATGCGGCAGGCGCGCCAGCGTGGCCTTGGCGTCGCCGTCCGAGCCGAGCAGCTCGGGGACACAGACCGGCAGTAGTTCGCCTTCGTCGAAAAGCTTGATGCCGGCCGTTTGCGGCCATGGCCGGGCGGCATGATAGATGGCGGCATCGAAGGGATGGTCCTTGAACTGAAAAGGCAATGTCCGCGCGGACAGGCTGACCGATATATCGCCGTGCCTGGACTGGAAGTCCGCCAGCCTGGGCAGCAGCCAGGTGGTCGCCAGCGTGGGCAGCACGGCGATATGGAGGCTGCGGCCCAGCGCGGCGCGCGAAATCAATCCAAAGGTGTCCTTTTCGAGTTGCTCCAGGTGGTGCCGCACGCGCGCCGCATACTCCGCGCCCGCATCGGTGAGTGCAACGCGGCGCCGCACCCGGGTCAGCAATTGCACGCCAAGACGCTCTTCCAGTCCCGTCACTTGACGGTAAACGGCGCTGTGCGTCAGCGAAAGCTCTTCCGCCGCGCGCGAAAATGACCCCAGCCGCGCCGTGGCCTCGAAAGCCTGCAGGGCGCCCAGGTTAGGCACTCCGTTTCTCATGTTGTTTCGCTCCAGTGGCTGGGACAGTAGAATCGGCTCTTGAGCCGCGATGACGTCTTGCGTAATAAGCAAGACATTGTGCAATTTTATCAATTGCGTTGTGCAGGCAACGCACATTATCCTTCCTCTTATGAACATGCGTCCCAATACCACACCGCGGCCCCGCATCGGCGGCCACATTCTGGTCGATCAACTGGTCGCCCAGGGCGTCGAGCACGTATTCTGCGTGCCGGGCGAAAGCTACCTGGCCGTGCTGGACGGCCTGCATGACCAAGACATACAAGTCACCGTGTGCCGCCAGGAAGGGGGGGCGGCCATGATGGCGGACGCCTATGGCAAACTCACCGGCAAGCCGGGCATCTGCATGGTGACGCGGGCGCCGGGCGCCTCGAATGCCCTGGCCGGCGTGCACATATCATCACAAGACTCCACGCCGCTCATCCTGTTCGTGGGCCAGATCGAGCGCGGCATGCGCGAACGCGAAGCCTTTCAGGAAATGGACTACCGAGCCGTGTTCGGAACCCAGGCAAAGTGGGTCACCGAAATCGATCAAGTCGAGCGCATCCCCGAAATCATTTCGCGCGCTTTCCATGTCGCCACGTCGGGCCGGCCCGGCCCCGTCGTCATTGCTCTGCCCGAGGACATGCTGGTCGAAACGGCGGAAGTCGCCGACGCGCCCCATTACGAAGTGGTTGAAAGCATGCCCACGGCTGTGCAGATGGAGGAGCTCGGACAGCTGCTGGCCAAGTCGCGCAAGCCGGTGGCGATTCTCGGCGGATCGCGCTGGGACGCCGACGCAGTAGCCCGCTTTACGGAATCCGCATCGGCATGCCAACTGCCGGTGGCCGTGCAATTCCGCCGCCAAATGCTGTTCCCGACCAATCACCCCTGCTTCATCGGCGACGTGGGCCTGGGCAGCAATCCGGCGCTCATCCAGTACATCAAGGAAGCAGACCTCGTCCTGCTGATCGGCGGACGGATGTCGGAAGTGCCCAGCCAGAGCTATACCTTGCTGGACATCCCCGTTCCCAGCCAGGCCCTGGTCCATGTCCAGCCCGACCCGCAGGAACTGAATCGCGTCTACCGCGCCGACCTTGCCATCAATGTGTCGCCGGCCGCCTTCACCCAGGCTTTGGCTGCGCTGGACCTGGCTCAGCCATCACCTGCCTGGGCAAATGAGCTGTCCCGCATGCGGGACAGCTACGAAGCCTGGACGGATCCGCTACGCATCACCCATCCCGGCAATTTCCAGATGGGCCAGGTCATGGCGCATCTGCGCACCGTCCTGCCGCCCGACGCCATCATGTGCAACGGCGCGGGCAATTACGCGACGTGGCTGCATCGCTTCCATCCCTTCACGCAGTACGGCACCCAACTGGCGCCAACCTCCGGCTCCATGGGTTACGGATTGCCGGCCGCCGTTGGCGCCAAGCGCATTTTTCCGGAGCGCACGGTCGTCTGTTTTGCCGGGGACGGATGCTTCATGATGCATGGCCAGGAATTCGCGACAGCCGTCCAGTACGACCTGCCCATCATCGTGCTCGTCATCGACAACGGCATGTACGGCACCATACGCATGCACCAGGAGCGCGAGTATCCGGCCCGCCTGTCCGCGACGTCTTTGCATAATCCGGATTTCGCCGCCTACGCCCAGGCCTTCGGTGGCCACGGCGAACGCGTCGAAACCACCGAACAGTTCGCCCCCGCGCTCGAGCGCGCAATGGCCAGCGGCAAGCCGGCCATCCTGCACTGCCTGCTCGACCCGGAAACCATTTCGCCCACGACCACGCTGGAGAAAATACGCCAGCAGGCCTTGGCGGCACAGTCATGATGGCATGATGCTCCCAGGGTTTTTTAGCGTTAGCAGGCCCCAGGCATCCAGCGCCACATTCTTTTAACTTGAACATCCTGATTTCGGAGCCCCACATGTCGGCAGCCCCTTCCTTTCATTGGCAAGACCCCTTGTTGCTGGATTCCCAGCTTACTGAAGAAGAGCGCATGGTGCGCGACGCCGCGCAAGCCTATGCACAAGACAAGCTTGCCAGCCGCGTCCTTGAAGCATTCCGCCACGAAAAAACCGATCCGGCGATTTTTGCCGAAATGGGCGAGCTCGGCCTGCTGGGCTCGACCATACCGGAAGAATACGGCGGCGCGGGCCTGAACTACGTCAGCTATGGCCTGATCGCTCGTGAAGTCGAACGCATCGACTCCGGCTACCGCTCGATGATGAGCGTACAGTCGTCCCTCGTCATGGTGCCCATCAATGAGTTCGGCAGCGAAGAACAGAAGCGCAAGTACCTGCCCAAGCTGGCGCGCGGCGAATGGATAGGCTGTTTCGGCCTCACCGAACCCAACCACGGCTCGGATCCCAACGGCATGGAAACCCGCGCCGTCAAGACAGCCGACGGCTACAAGCTCACGGGCAACAAGATGTGGATCACCAACTCGCCCATCGCCGACGTCTTCGTCGTATGGGCCAAGGTGGTGGGCGGCGACGACGATGGCAAGATCCGCGGTTTCATCCTGGAAAAAGGCGCCAAAGGGCTGTCGGCACCCGCCATCCATGGCAAGGTCGGCCTGCGCGCATCCATCACCGGCGAAATCGTGATGGACGAAGTGGAAGTGTCCGCTGACCAGATGATGCCCGGCGTCACCGGCTTGCGCGGCCCCTTCACCTGCCTGAACTCCGCGCGCTACGGCATCGCCTGGGGCGCGCTGGGCGCCGCCGAGGCATGCTGGCACACGGCACGCCAATACACGCTCGACCGCAAGCAGTTCGGGCGCCCTCTTGCCCAGAACCAGCTCATCCAGAAGAAACTGGCCGACATGCAAACCGAAATCACGCTGGGGCTGCAAGGCTGCCTGCGACTGGGCCGCATGAAGGACGAGGGAACGGCAGCGGTCGAAATCACTTCCATCATGAAGCGCAACTCCTGCGGCAAGGCACTGGACATCGCCCGCCTGGCCCGCGACATGCTGGGCGGCAACGGCATCTCCGACGAATTCGGCGTGGCCCGCCACCTGGTGAACCTCGAAGTGGTCAACACCTACGAAGGCACGCACGACGTGCACGCGCTGATTCTCGGCCGCGCGCAAACGGGGCTTCAGGCGTTTTTCTGATTTTTTCTGGGGTCAGACCCCGTACGGGGTCTGACCCCGACTACTTGATCCGACCGGTGTACTTGGGGTCAGACCCCGCATGGGGTCTGACCCCGGCTATCTGCACGCAAACGCACCGCTTCCCTGCGGGAACGGCCGACGCTCGTGCCAGGGTGCGGCCTGCTCCAGTTCAGCCGAAAGCTGCAGGATTCTGCCCTCTCCGCCGACGGGGCCGATCAGCTGCGTGCCGACTGGCAGATTGTTTTCGGACCAGCATACCGGCACATTGGCGGCAGGCTGACCTGATGCATTGACGACCGCAAGAAAGGTCGCATACCGGGCCACCTTGCGGCGGAAGGCCTGAAAGGTATTCCGCATGGTCATCTCGCCTAGCCTGACGGGCAGCTGCGTCAACGTCGGCGTAAGCACCAAGTCGGCGCGGGCCGTCGCCGCTTGCATGGCATACCCCACAGCGTGAATTTCCTGCATGGCTGCCGCATACCGCGCCGCCGTTAAAGTCAGTCCATACGCATAGCCGTCGTCGATCGCCGGCTCCAGGTCGCCGACTATCGGCTTTGCTCCCAGCGCATGCCGCCGCGCATCCACCGCCACAACAATGTGCGTAGCGAGGATGTCGATATGCGCTTGTACAAACGCTTCGTAGTCAAGCTCCGGCAAGGGCGCCTCGATCACCGTATGGCCCAGGGCTCGACACAAATCCATCACGCCATGCACGGCGTGCAGGCACGACGAATCGACTTCTATGCCCGGCCACGCGCACGTCCAGGCATGGACAGTCATGCGGGGCGCGGATGCCGCGTTGCGCACCGCCTCCAGATAGGATCCAGAAAACGCCGGTGCGGCATACGGCGCACCCACTTCTGCGCCAGCGATACCATCAAGCGCAGCGGCCGTGTCTCGTACCGTGCGGCTCAGTACGCCATCGGTCGCCAGCCCGCCCCAGATCTCCCCGCGTCGCGGTCCGGCAGGAATCAAGCCCCGCGAAGGCTTCAGGCCGTAGACACCGCAGCATGCGGCGGGAATGCGGATCGAGCCGCCGCCATCGCTGCCATGCGCCATTGGCACGATGCCCAGGCTGACAGCCACCGCGGCCCCTCCGCTGGAGCCGCCGGAGGAGCGCGAGTGATCCCAGGGATTGAGGGTAGGACCGCCGTTATGCACCGCTTCCGTCGTAGGCGCCATGCAGAGCTCGGGAACCGAAGTGCGTCCGAAAGGAATCAGGCCCAGGCGGCGAAACCGCGTTGCAAGCGTCGCGTCGTAATCAAGGCGAATATCGTTGAACAGGCGCGAACCCAGGCCATACGGCATCTGCCGCCAGGCCAGGGAAGAATCCTTCAATAGGAACGGAATACCGGCGAATACGCCTTCGCGTGAGGCATGCTTGGCTTCCTGGAGAGCCATCTCGTCATCCCGGTAAGCAATGGCGTTGAGCGGCTCGCAAGCATCAGCCAATGCCATGGCGTGCCGCATGAGCATCTCTGAGGTCACATCGCCGGCGCGCAGTAGATCAGCCAACTGCAAGGCGTCGCACGTCAAGTATTCGTCGACCCGCATGCCGCACCCTTTACGAACGATCGTCGACCGAGGCGCCCAGACCGGCGCGATGCGATTGGTACAGCCGCATCGCCTCCTCCATGGTCACGAATTGCGCTCCTCCCTCATGGAAGCGTCTTATCAGCCGATCGAGCAGACGCATCCGGTGTCCCCGACCGATCACGAAGGGATGAAAGGTGAACGTGATGATGCCCCAGTCGAGGCTTTCCTTCAGGTAAAGGAAATCCTCGGTCCAGTTCTCGTACACATTGCTCACATTCTGCAAGCCCGGGATGACCGAGCCGCCGGCGCGCAGGTATTCGAAATGCGGAAAATCATCCAGTGACCAGCTGACCGGCAATTCGATCAAGGAGGTTTCACGGCCAAATATGGCCGGCTGGTCGTGCGGCACGACGTCGCCCTGCCGCACGGGATACGGCATATAGTCATGCCCCATCAGGCTCGAGTCGTATTCGAACCCATGCTTTAGCAGCAGCTCGACCGTGTGTTCGCTCAGATCCCATGATGGAGATCGATATCCGACTGCGTCCTTGCCTGTAAGCCGGCGAATGGACGCATTGGCCCGCTCCAGTCCGGCTTCCTCCTCCTCGCGGGACAGTTGCGCAGGCGGAATGTGTGTCCAGCCATGGTGTCCGATTTCATGTCCGGCATGCATGATATCGCGGCAAATTTCCGGATAAGTTTCCAGTGTCAGCCCGGGAATGAACCAGGTGCTGGTCACGCTGCGCTCACGGAGCAATTGAAGCACGCGCTCGGCGCCCACCGCGCAGAATTCGCCGCGTGAGAGCGGCGTGGGCGTCGTCAGGCCTCGCGCCAGCCAGAGCGATAGGGCGTCGAAGTCGAAAGTCAGGCATACGATAGGTGATTTCATGCGCCCATTCTATGGGTCGCCGGCCGTCTGAAATATAACGTTGATTACATTTGCGCCCCGATTTTAGAAGGGGAAATCCCGACTTGCGGCCCGCTTCGCCCATGCTAGGATAAAGGCCCCATCGGGCTCCTCCCCTTTTGACGTTTGCGAATGACGAAGGCAACTACCCCATCACACAGCGCGACCCGTCTGCCCCCGGCTGTTTCAGCACGTGACATCATGAAAGCCACGCGCTGGTTCAAGACGCTGCCCGACGAAGTGCTGACGGCCTTCGCAAGCCGGGCATACGTCCTGTCGCTCGAACGTGGCGCGCTTCTTACCCGCAAGGGCGAACAGCCTCCCGGGGTAGGCATTCTCATCAGCGGCGCCATCTGCGCAAGTACCGTCTCGCTCGAAGGCCACGAGTTCACCTTGTCCATGACCGAATTCGACGGCATCATCGGCCTTGCCGCCGCGCTCGATGGCAAGCCTTCCCTGCGCGACAGCCGGGTCCTGTCGGCAGCCGAGGTGCTGATCATCCCGCGTTCCGACTTTCTCGCGGTGCTGGATCAGCACCCCTCTTTTTATAAATGCTTCAGCCATGCGCTGTGCGACCGCATTCGCACTGCCAACCGCATCATCGATGAACTGGCGTTGCTGTCTTTGCGGCAAAGGCTTGCCCGCCTGCTGGATATGCTCGTCAATACGGCCGCTGATAACGATGCGGCGTCTCCCGGCTTGATCGTTCAAACCCAGGACGAACTGGCCCATCTGCTGGGCGTGTCCCGGCATGCCGTCAACCGTGAACTCAAACGGCTTGAGCAGGCAGGCATGCTTCAAGTGGGCTACGGCAATATACAGATCACCGATTCCAAGCTGCTTTCAGAGCTCATTGTGCAAGACTGACAGCGGCGGCGGCCGCTGCACTACGACCCGCCAGAGGGCCGATGGATCAAGTCCGTCAAGTTGGGGGCGCCTATTGACGCGGCGCCACGCTCTATCTGACGCACCCGCTCGGCCACCACCGCATGCGTATCCGCGGGCCTGCCACAAGCCTCGCCACACCGCGCGATATAGCCATTGAAGAACTCTACTTCCGTTGGCCGGCCGCGCAATATATCTTGCAGCATGCCTGACCGATAATCCACACGCTGCATCAAGGCCTGGGCTTCGAACGCGATATGCAATTGTCCGCATGCACCGGCCTTGCCCAGCGCCGCATCATGCCAGACACCTGCGTCCACGCCCAGTAGCATGCCGGAGGCATAGCCCAAGCCGGAGCCTACCGACAATGCTTCGCTTCCCAATCGCGCCAGCAGCACCCGCGCCCGCGTATCGCGATACAGCGCAGCAACCGCCAGACCGCTGATCGCGCACAAACCCGAGGATAGGCAGTTCAGGTTCAGCTTCTGCCACCGTCGAGCCAGCAGGTCGTCCACCACGACGGCATGATCCACCGCGGCGAGCAGCTCCGCAATCCGGCAAGCGCGCTCGCTACGTTCGCCGCTCAACTCGCCCACCTGAAACACCTCGCCCAATCCTGACGCGCTATCGCGCCGGATGCGGCCGGGCTCGATGACCGCCACGTTGAGCCCAGTCGCAATTCCGCCCAGAACACGGCCCCGCCCCGCCTCGGCCTCTATCGCCTCATCCACCAACCCATTCTGGAGATTCACCAACGGAATACCGGACAAGCCCGCCTGGGCAAGAGCGCCCAGCATTGCCGAGGTCTCGTACAGCTTCGCGCAAAGCAGAATCACGGCGGGACGAACAGGCAGCCGATCGAGGTCGGACAGGTGGATGATGGGTGGATGAAACGTATCCGTCCCTTCCGGTCGCTCCAGCACCACGCCGCGCTGCGTGATCTTATCCACCTGCGCCCGCCAGCCGTCGGCCAAGGTCACAGGGTATCCCGCGTCGTGCAGCAGCGCGCCGATGTAGCCGCCGACCGCGCCGGCGCCCAGGATCAATATGGGTCCATGGGCGGACGGCTCGCACCGTGGCGCGGACATGGAATCACTCGACCTTGATGTTGGAGGCACGAATGATCTCCGCGAACTTCTCTTTATCTTCGGCAATGAATCTGCGGAAGTCCTCGCGCGTCAAGGAACCGGGCTCGAACGCCAGTTCGGCGAACTGCCGCTGAACCTCTTCGCTCTTGAGCGTCTGAACAGTGGCGCCCTCGATCTTGTCCAGGACGTCCTTAGGCGTGCCTGCCGGCGCGACCAAGCCCCACCAAGCGCTCATATTCAAGCCTTTCGGCCCGCCGCTTTCCTCGAAGGTCGGGACATCGGGCAAGGCTGATATCCGCGTATCGCTGGTCACGGCCAAGCCGCGCAAGGCGCCGGACGTCACATACGAACGCGCGCCGGGAATGGGAATGAAAGCCATCTGAACGTGCCCTCCCATCAGGTCCGTGATCATCGGCGTGTCTCCGCGATAAGGAACGTGCACGATATCAAGGCCTGCCAGACTCTTGAAGCGTTCGCTCGTCAGATGGATGCCAGCGCCGATGCCTGACGACGCATATTTCATCTGGCCCGGCCGGGCCTTGGCCTCGTCGATCAGCTCCCTGACATTAGTGGCCTTGTCTTTGGGATTGACCGCCAACACATAGGTGGTCGATACAGCGAGCGCTATGGGATCGTAGCTGGCGACCGGATCGTAGTTCAGGCCCTTGCGTATGCTTGGGGCCAACGCCTGGGCGCTGGACATCATGTACAACGTATAGCCGTCCGGCTTCGCTCGAGCAGCGGCTTCGGCGCCTATGCTGCCGGCCGCACCGGTACGGTTGTCGACGACGGCCTGGACGCCCAGCCGCTCCGTCAGTCCTTTCGCAACAATCCTGCCGACGATGTCGTTGCTGCCGCCGGCCGGATAACCGACAATGACTGTGATCGGCTTGGTCGGCCATGCCTCTGCGGCGATAGCGCCATGCACAACGCCCATCGCGGAACACAAGCCGATGGCGCTCAACAAGAAACGTGGGATTTTCATCAGAATCACCTTTACACAATTTCGGGGTTCAGCCGGCATCCGCTCGATCGCGTCCGCCGGCGCGCTGGAATACGCGACAGGAAAGGCTAGACCGGCCATTCCGCCAGAGAGTCGGGCTGGGGCATCAGCGTGTTGGGCTTCACGTCGACACGGAATGGCATGGGAATACCGGGAGGCGTATCAAAATCGAAAGCGCCGATCAGCATCGCCAGCGTGACATACAGGCCGGTGATGGCCACCAGCTCGACCACGACTTTGTCACCGAACGCGTCCAACGCCCGCTGGAAAGTGTCTTTCTTCACGCGATAGGTGTTCAATAGCTCGACGCAGAACTGATAAAGGATGCGATCATCTTCGCGTTCGAAGCGGGGCAACTGGTATTCCGACAATGCCGTGATGATATGCTCTTCGATACCGGCCTCACGGGCGGTGGGAAGGTGATCCATCCACTCCAGGGGCGCATTGCATGCCCTGCCGACGATCAGGATCACCAGTTCGCGCTTGCGGTAATCCATGCTGCGGCGACGCAGATAGGCCGCATAATGGAAAATGTGTGGGGCAAAGGCCGTGCTACGCAACCATGTCCGGTGCGTCACCATCATGTCTCCGCCTATGGTTTCCGCAAACCAGTCACACAGCTTGTGCTGTTCTTCGGACATGGTTTCCCGGGTCAATGGGTCCAAACGCGCCATGTTCTCCTCCTTAGGGTTGTTCATCGTGATGATGAGTCTAGGAGATGGCCTTACAGTTAAATAGCAACTAGATAACAATTGCACTCGTAAAGCCCCCAGCCGACCGATGGAGGAGTGCGCAAGGCTTCAGGCGTTTTTTTCTGATTTGTCTTGGCTTGTGGGGTCAGACCCCGTACGGGGTCTGACCCCGACTACTTGACCCGACCGGTGTGCTTGGGGTCTGACCCCGCATGGGGTCTGACCCCGGGTGGTTTGGCCCGGCCCGGGTGTTGGGGTCAGACCCCATTCGGGGTCTGACCCCCCAGGTCGAACAGGCTGGTGACTTCGACTTCGAATACGTGTTCATCGCGTTGGTTGAACAAGCGCCAGGTCCAGCGCATGATGCCCAGGTCGTCGCGAGAAGATGAAATACGAACCGAGTCGATGGTGGCTTCCAGCCTGAGCGCATCGCCGGGGCGTACCGGCAGGATCCAGCGCAGGCGTTCCACGCCCGGCGAGGCGAACGATTCCGAATCATGCAGCACCGCCTGGGCCGCCATACGCATGGCCACGCCGCAGGTAAGCCAGCCGCTGCCGATCAGCCCGCCCCAGCGGCCTTCGCGCGCCGCTTCCTTGTCCACATGGAACCATTGCGGATCGTATGCCTTCGCAAACGCGAGCATCTCTTCTTCGTCGACGACGACGGGAGGATGCTTGAACACCATCCCGGCTTTCAGCTCAGCAAATTTCATTACAATTACTCCAACCCACCATTGTTCAGTTTTTTGTGCCAGAAGTTTAACCCTAGTACACCCAGGGCCAAGTGAAATAGGCAACTATATAGCACAACACCCCATGCAGCCCATCACCGCAATCATCCTGGCGGCTGGACGCTCCCGACGTTTCGGGCGCGACAAGCGTTTGGAGCCCATAGATAATGTTCCGATGCTCCTGCGCACGGCACAGGTCTACCATAGCGTAGTGCCCGACACCGTCGTGGTGCTGGGCCCCGCAGATCACGAACTCGCCGCACTGCTCGCCGCGCACGGAATCACATCGCAGCTCTGCAGCGTATCCTCGGACGGCATGGGCAGCACGCTTTCCTGGGCGGTGCGGCAGCATGCGCAATCGCGAGGCTGGCTGATCACGCCGGCGGACCTGCCCTTCATACATGCCGAGACCGTGAGCAAATTGGTGGAGGCCGGCCAGACGCATTTTCTGGCGGCGCCCATGCACCAAGGACACCGGGGCCACCCCGTGTGGTTCCATCGCAAATACTTGCCAGAATTGAGCGCCATCGACGGCGAGCACGGGGCGAAATCCGTGCTGGCGGCCCATCGACGGGACTTGCACCTGATCGACGTCGACGACGCGGGCTGCGTGCACGACATCGATCAGGCTTCCGATTTGCCTAGCCTCCTCGCAAGCCGGAAATCGTCAGGCGGGGGGACAAGGCCTCCTGGCTGACACGCAATTCCAGCAAGGCGGCGCGCCCGGAAGCGCGCGCCCGCTCGAATGCCGGCGCAAAGTCCTCGGTGCGCTCGACCAGTTCGGCATGAGCGCCATACGATTTTGCAAGGCCCACGAAGTCCGGGTTCACCAGATCCGTGCCATGCACCCGTCGCGGATAATGGCGCTCTTGATGCATGCGTATGCTGCCGTACATGCCGTTGTTGACGACGATGAAGACGGGATCCAGGCCATACTGGACCGCCGTAGCCAATTCCTGCCCATTCATCAGAAAGCAGCCGTCGCCTGCAAAGCACACCACGGTCTTGCCCGGATAGACCACCTTTGATGCGATCGCCGCGGGAACCCCATAGCCCATGGTTCCGCTCGTGGGCGCCATTTGCGTACGCACGCCGCGATACTGGTAGTGACGCTGAACCCACAGCGTGTAGTTGCCCGCGCCATTGGTGATGATGCTGTCCGCAGGCAAAGTGTCGTTCAGGTGCTTCACGACCTCGCCAAGATTGACGTTCCCGTCCATCGGCTCGGGCTTCAGGAACTCCAGGTAATCGCTCCTGGCCGCCTTCGTCCACTCGCCCCAGGCCGGGGTCTTGCGGCCCGGCGTCAACGCGGCCGCCGCCTTGGCGAAATCGCCCATCGCCGAAACAATCGAAAGCTCGGTCTGGTAGACCCGGCCCAACTCATTGGGGTCGGGATGCACGTGAAGAAACCTCTGCGCCGGGCAAGGGACGTCGAGCAGGCTGTATCCGTTGGTCGTCGTTTCGCCGAGGCGCGCGCCAACGGACAGGATCAGGTCAGCGGCTTTTATCCGCGCGGCCAGCTTGGGATTCATGCCAAGGCCGGCCTCGCCCACATAGTTGGCGTGGCGGTTGTCCATCAGGTCCTGGCGCCTGAAAGCGCAGGCCACCGGCAAATCGAATGTCGCGGCAAAGCGCGCGATGTCGTCGCTTGCCGCCCCGTTCCAGCCCCCGCCTCCGAGCATGACCAGGGGACGCTCCGCCGATTCCAGCGCCGAGGCCAGGGCAAGCATGTCCGCCAGCGCGGGCGCCGAACGCGGCGCGTGAAAAGACCGGGCCGGCGCGGCCTGGAGCGATTCGACCAGCATGTCCTCGGGCAGCGCGAGCACCACGGGCCCGGGCCGACCCGATGTCGCCACATGGAACGCACGGCTGATGAACTCGGGAATCCGACGCGGGTCGTCGATCTGTTCGACCCATTTGGCGATATGGCCGAACATGTGCCGATAGTCGATTTCCTGCCACGCTTCGCGGCCCATGCAATCGCGCCCGACCTGTCCCACGAAAACGATCAGCGGCGTTGAGTCCTGCCTGGCTGTGTGGACCGCGATGCTTGCATTGGTCGAGCCTGGCCCCCGAGTGACAAAACAGATTCCCGGCTTGCCGGTGAGCTTGCCATGGGCCTCCGCCATGTGCGCCGCACCGCCCTCCTGACGGCAGACGATGAGCTTGATTTCATCCCGGACCTCGTACAAGGCGTCCAGCACGGCCAGAAAGCTCTCTCCGGGCACGCAGTATGCCGTATCGGCGCCGTGCAGCCGCAAGGCGTCCACCAGCAATTGGCCGCCAGTGCGCAACCCATTTCCTTCGCTCATTTATTTTTTCTCCCTGTGTATCGTCACGTTGTTGCCCGCATGTCTCTCAAATAGCGCCCGTCGACGCTCGCCAGTTCGGGACACCCCAGGAGCGCCAGGTCCACGTCTATCTCCTTCCTCAACAGGCTCAGTGCGTGGAGCACCCCTGTCTCGCCTCCCGCCGCTAGCCCATACATGAATGGGCGGCCCGCGAAAACGAAATCGGCGCCCAGGGCCATGGCCTTGATCACGTCGGTGCCGCGGCGGAAGCCGCCATCGACGATGACCGCTGCACGGCTTACCGCGGCCGCGATCTCGGGCAGCACCTGCAAGGTGGATATGGCCCCATCGAGCTGGCGACCGCCGTGATTGGAGACGAGAACGCCGTCAGCCCCGATGCTTTCCGCCATGCCGGCGTCGTCGGCGCGCAGAATGCCCTTGATGACGAGCCTCCCCTTCCACAAGTCCCGTATCCGGCGGATTTCGTTCCAGCTCATTGCCGCCCGTCCGGCGCGATGATCGCCTTTTTGAGCAACGATGATGGGACCGCCGCGCTCGGCGGTGAAATTCTCGAAATGAGGCACGCCCTGGCGAGCCAGGGTCTTCGCAAACGTACCCAGCAGCCAGCCCGGCTTCAGCGCCCCCGACAAGGCCAGCTTGGGCGTCCACTTGAGCGGAATCGAAAAGCCATTGCGCAATTCGTTCTCGCGCGTGGACGCGATGGGTACGTCGACGGTCACCACCAGCACGCCGACGCCTGCGGCATGGACCCGCTGGAGCAGGGGCTCTATGACCGCCATATTGGCGGGCAAGTAAGCCTGATACCAGGCGTCCGGATTCTCTCGCAGGACGCGCTCCATAGGCGTGGTCGATGCAGCGCTCAGAATGAAGGGAACATCCGTTTTGGCGGCAGCTCTGGCCATTGCGCAGTCCCCGTCGTAAGCCACCACGGCAGACACGCCCATGGGGCCTATGCCCACGGGCATGGACCAGGTTCTTCCGAACAGATCGACGCTTTGCGATCGCCGCGACACGTCGACGAGCGCATGCGGAGTGAATGCCCAACGCTCGAATGCGGACCGGTTGGCCCGCAGGGTGAGGTGGTCTTCGGCCGCTCCGTCGACATAACCGAATATACCGGCGGGCAGGCGGCGCTTCGCGGCGTTCCGGAGGTCGTCGATCGACAGCATGGCGTTCATGCCCATACACCCTCCAGGCGGGAGTCGATCATGATCCGATGAACTTCGGAGCGCGCTTTCCATGGAAAGCTTCGACGCCCTCGCGGAAATCGTCCGAGGACCGGAGGCGGCTGTAGCAATGGCCTTCGAGCTCTATCGCCACGGACAGCGTCGCATCGTCCGTATCGTTGAGCAGCTTCTTTGCGGTCCGCTGGGCGATGGGCGAGAAGAACAGCAACTCCTTCACCAGGCTGTCCGTTGCGGCTTCCAGCTCGGCGAGCGGCACGAACTCGGTTGCGATGCCCCAATCGTAGGCCTGCTTGCCCGGAATCCGGCGCGAACGCATGACGACGTCTTTCGTGCGCGTAATGCCCACCATCTTTTGCAAGCGCGCCGACCCGCCGGATCCCGGAATCTGCCCCAGTTTCTGCTCGGGCAGTGCATAGAGCGTCGTGTCGGTCACGATGCGGAAATCGCAGGCGAGAGAAATTTCAAAGCCCACGCCGAAGCAGTATCCCTGGTTCACCGCGATGACCGGTTTGGAACAGCGGGCGGGTGCGGCGATATTCCATGCAAGCTTCGAGACGTGCTCGGGGCTGGCTTCCAGGAAGCCCTTGATGTCCCCACCGCTGGAGAAGTGCTCGCCTTCCGCGCGCAGCACGATGACACGCACTTTCTCGTTCTCGTCCAGCGATTCGAACACCAGTCGAAGCTGGTCGCGCTGTGCCATGGAAATAATGTTGAAAGGCGGACGTTTCAGCACGACGTCCGCACGCCCGGTCTCCGTATCGATGCTGACATGAAAGCCGTCCAGCTGTTCGAGTTTGTCCTGAGCGGAATGTTTGAGTTGGGACACGATATTTTCCTTCTTCGGCGATCCGAAAGTTTAAGTTAGTATGAATTGACGCTGGCGGGCCGTATGCCATCCCAGCGCCTGATCAGGTTTTCATGAGGGATATCGAAAAGATCGAGGACGCGGCCCACGGTATGATCCACCATGTCGTCGATCGAAGTCGGCCGCGCATAGAAGGCCGGAACTGGCGGGCAGATGATGGCACCCATTTCGGTTGCCGCCGTCATGTTGCGCAAATGGGCCAGGTTCAAGGGGGTTTCCCTCGTCATCAACGCCACCCTGCGCCGCTCTTTCAGGGCGACGTCCGCCGCCCGGGCCACCAGGTTGTCGGCCAGGCCCAACGCAATGGCGGCGAGCGTCTTCATCGAGCATGGCGCCACAATCATGCCGGCATTGTGGAACGAACCGCTGGCGATGGTGGCGCCGATGTTCTTGACGCTATGGACCACGTCGGCCATGGATTCGATCTCGGCCCTGGAGATGTCCAGCTCCTGCGAGGCGGTCAGTGCTCCCGACTGGGAAAGCACCAGGTGGCTCTCCCAGTCGGGCAGCGTTTGAAGGTGCTGAAGGATGCGTATTCCATACACCGCGCCGCTGGCGCCGGTAATGGCTACGACCAGTTTCTTCTTGGAGCTCTGCATGGCGGTATCAGGCCTTGTTCCAGTCGACGCGTGCGCCCGGCACGACCTCGATCGAGAGGTCCACGTCCTTCTCGCCCGGGATCATGACTTTCGTGAACACGTGCTCGTGATAGCGGACCGGGCGTGTCGCATCGAGTCCCATTTTGGCGCTCATGCCTTGCTGATGGAGTTCCAGTTCGGCGGTGTCACGGCCACCGTGATAAAGCGTCGTGGACGGATCCAGAACAGAACCCTGCGCACCCGCAATGACGACGAGGTCCCGGTCCGCCTGGAAGCGGGTCGACACGGCCCATTCGACCTGCTGCGGGTCATGGACGTCCACGTCCTCGTCCACCACGACCACATGCTTGATGTCGTAATGCGCGCCGAAAGCGCAAAGGATCACGTTCTTCGGCATGCCTTCATGCGTCTTGCGCAGCTTGACGAACAGGTGGTAGCGGCCCACGCCGCCGATAGACAGGTGCACGTCCTGTACGCCGGGAAAGCTTCGCTGCAGATGAGCGAGCAAAGTGGCTTCCCGAGGGATGGAGCCTAGAAGCAGATGCTCCATCTCGGCCGGCACGATAGTGTGGTAGATGGGGGAAGTCCGATGCGTAACCAGGTCGACGTCGATGACCTCGCGGAACTCGCGGGCGCTGTAGTACTTGGGAAACTCTCCGAACGGGCCTTCTTCATCGCGCTCGCCCGGCAGGATGCGCCCTTCGATGACGATTTCCGCATTGGCCGGCACGCGCACGTCGTTGCTCAGGCACTTGACCACGTCCAGCGGCTTGCCATGCAGGGCGCCCGCGATCTCCAGCTCATCGTAATCGATGGGTGTGATGGCTTGCGAGGCGAGCAGGGTCAGGGGATCGGCGCCGATGACGATGGCAACCGGCAAGGCCTGACCCGCGGCTTCCGCTTCTTTGTAAAAAGCGTACAGATGCCGCGGCAGCATGAGCAGGGCCATGCGGCGCTTTCCATGTACCTGGATCCGATTGATCGATACGTTCTGGATGCCGGTCACGGGGTTTCGGGCGATGACCATGCCGGCCGTGATGTAAGGGCCACTGTCGTGCTCGCTGTGCGTGGGGATCGGCAACAGGCTGTGCATGTCCACGTCGCGATGCACGACTTGCTGGCATGGCCCCTGCCCCGCAGGCAGCTCGTTCCAGGGCATGGGGCTGTCGGCCGCCTCGCGGAAGCGCGCCAGCAGCTGGGCCTCGGTGACGCCCATCGCTTCCGCGATCCAGCCACGGCGGGACATGAATCCCGAAATCACTGGAATATCATGCCCGCCGGGTTTGGGGAAATACGCGGCTTTGCTGCCATCGAGCCGTTTTGCAACGGCGGCCAGCCTGTGCTTGAGCGGCGTATTCTCGCGCACCACCGCCATGCGGTCAGTCTCGGAAAGATGATGCAACCACCCCCGAAGATCCGAATAGACGGTGCCCATTGACGATTGACTCATGTTTCTGTGACTCCTGTTGATTTGTCGCTCTCGTATTCACCCGCTACGAGCTTGCGGCGCAGAATTTTCCCGACCGGCGATTTGGGAATTTCGCGGACGAACACGTATTCCCGTGGGCGCTTGAAGTTCAGCAGGTCAGACCTGCGGCAGTGCGCATCGAGTTCCTGCGCGTCGATGGCATGCTTGCGCTTCACGAAGGCAACGACCCGCTGTCCCCATTTTTCGTCAGGCAGGCCGGTGACCGCGACTTCGTCCACCGCATCGTGCAGCGACAGCACCGACTCGATATCGACGGGAGAGATGTTTTCTCCGCCGCTGATGATCATGTCGTCCACACGTCCCGTGACGAACAGGTCGCCGTCGCCGTCGACATAGCCGGTGTCGCCGGTGAAGTACCATCCTTCCCGTATGGATTTCGCATCGGCGTCGGGGCGGTTCCAGTAGCCTTCGAAAGCCTCGTCACCCATGAGGTCGGCAATGATCTGCCCTTCCACGCCCGGCGCCACCTGATCATCGGGGCCGGCCGCGTCCAGCTTCACCAGTTTCAGCCGCGCATTGATGCCGGCGCGCCCCGCACATCCCGGCTTCTCCAAGGCTCGCTGGTTGATCGAGACCGTGTAGATTTCAGAGGAGCCATAGTGGTTGACGAAGAGCTCGGGCTGGAATGTCTGCTGAACCTTCTTCAGCAAGCCATCCGACATCGGGGCGCCGGCAAATCCCAGTTTGCGCACCGATGCGATGTCCGCCTTTCGACGCTCCAGCATGCCGAGAATCTCGTGGTATAGCGTGGGGACGAGGTACAAGCAGCTTATTTTTTCCGACTCGATCAGATCGAGCGCAGCATGGGCATCGAATCGCGGCATGCATACGAACACGCCATCGACCAGCGCCATGGAAAGCAGCGAACGCACACCCATCGTGTGATAAAGAGGCATGACGCCCAATGTGCGTTCGCCTGTCAAATAGAGATTCTGGGCGACATGGCCCAGGGCCGCGGCGCGCTCGTGCCGATGGCGGCGCGGAACCCCTTTCGGTTTGCCCGTCGTCCCGGACGTGTAGAGCATGAGCGAGTAATCCCCGCTGTCTGCGCAAGGGATGAGTTCAGATTGCCCCTGCGACTGCAGCGCCTCGAAGCTCATGCCCTCCGGCTGCTGAACGACGCCGACCGACACGCGCGCAATGCCGGCGCTCTCGGGGGCCGCAAGCACGGCTTCTTCGCTGACTGCCTCATAGAAGACGGCTTTCACTTGCGCGTCTTGAATGCAGTATCCCACCTCTTCGGGCTTGGCGCGCCAGTTGAGAGGCGTGATCACCAGGCCCAGGAACTGACAAGCCCAGTGCAAGGTCGCCATTTCGTAGCGGTTCTGCAATACGGCAAGTACACGGTCGCCACGCATGAGCCCCAAGCGCTCTAGCCCGCCGACCAGCTTCGCAATCTCCGCTCCCCATTCCGCATAGCTCAATCTTCTTTCGCCGTCGACGATCGCCAGCGCCGTCGGACTGCGTTCCATGCTTTGGAGAAATGTTCTACCCAGATCCAGCATTTTTATCTCCGGTGTTTCAGTTGGAGACGGCAGCGCGCCGCTCCGCTGCCGTCTCCAGTACGGCTTTGACAATATTGGTGTATCCGGTGCAGCGGCAAAGATGGCCGGACAGCATTTCCCTGACTTCGGTCTCTGTCGGATGCGGCTTGCGTCTGAGATAGTCATCGCAAGACATCAATATGCCGGCTGTGCAGAACCCGCATTGCAAAGCGTGGTTCCGGCGAAACGCGGCCTGCAGGTCGCTCAGCCCTTCCTCGTGGCCGGAAAGCCCTTCGACGGTGTCGATCCGCCTGCCCTCGGCCTGCACCGCCAAGGTCATGCAGGAGCGCTGCGCAACGCCGTCGATCTGGACGGTACATGCGCCGCAGACCCCATGCTCGCACCCCACATGCGTGCCCGTCGCGCCCAATTCATGACGCAGGAAATCCGAGAGCAAGGTGCGCGCTTCGCAGCGCCCGCTGCGGGCGTTGCCATTCAGCGTCAATGCGACTGTGCGGGTTTCGCCTTTCTTCAATTGGCTCATGCCTGTACCTCTTTCGCCTGTACGGCTTTCATCGTCTTCTTGCCCAAGCGTCTTACGAGATGCCTGCGGAATTGCGCGCTTGCATGGTGATCGTCCTGAGCCTGCAAATCCCAGGCGAACTCGTTGAGCGCATCGTCGAAGCCGGATTCGTCCAGCCCTTCCCATTCGCGCGCGACCGGGCGATCCGCGACACCGCCCACGGCCAGGCGCAGGCGCCGCCCCTCGGCGACCGCGGCCACCGACGCCATGGCGAAATCGCCGTGCCTGGCGGCGAACTCCAGGAAGGCCACTTTCTGTCCCGGCTTGGCCAAGGGAAAACGCACCTCCTCGACCAGTTCGTCGGGCTGGCGAGCCGTGGTCAGCATGCCCTGGAAGAACTCCTGTGCCTTCAGGCTGCGCCGCGATTTCTTGTTGCGGAGTACGACTTCGCCGCCCAAGGCCACCAGCACCAGCGGCAACTCCGCGCTGGGGTCGGCGTGAGCCACCGAACCGCATACGGTGCCGCGGTTGCGGATCTGGAAGTGCGAGATATAGGGAATTGCCTGCGCCAGCAACGGAACCTCGTCCGCCAAGTCGGCACGCCACTCCACGCTGGCCTGTGTTGCAGCAGCGCCGACCGCCATGTGGCCTTTCTCGATGCGCACGTAATCCAGATCGGCCGTGCGGGAAATATCGATCAGGGCGGATGGCTGTGCGAGCCGCATGTTCAGCACCGCCATCAAGGATTGGCCCCCCGCGAGAATCCTCGCGTCGTTGCCTAGTTCAGCCAGCAGGGCGACCGCTTCCTGAGCGGAACTCGCAGCCAGATAATCAAACGCATATGGCTTCATTTCGCCCCCCTCAGAAACCGCAGCAGACGCGCCCAAAACGAAGGCCTGGCAACTTCGGGACTTTCGCCCGACGCCTGCCGGCCCAGTTGTTCGAAGAGTTGGCCGAGAACGATGCGCGCCGCACCCTCCAGCATCCGTCCGCCCACTGCCGCGACCTTGCCCGATACCTCGGCTTCATAGTCGTACTTGAGCAAGGTGCCTTTCGCATTGGGTTCGAGCCGAACCATGCCGGTCCCCTTCGCGGAACCGACGCTCGACAATCCCGCGCCGGATAGGCGCAGGCTGTTCGGCGGATCCAGCTCGCTCAGGGTCACCTCGGCCGCGTAGCGCGCCTTGATCATCCCGATGCCTACCGTCACGTCGGCCTTGTATTGATTCTTGCCGATGCTCTGCAACGCATTGCAGCCCGGAATGACCTTCGCCAGCGCATTCGGATCCAACAGCACGGCAAACACCGCCTCTTGGTTGGCTGCAAGCTGGACCTCGCCGCTCGCCGTCAACGCTTTCCCGCTCTTGCCCGCAATAGGTGCCGCACTGGACGGCGTTCGGGTAGATGGCGGATCATCGATGCCGATCAGTCCCATTACCCGTGACGGCGTGAGCGGCAGCGTGAGATCCTTGATGGAGAGCGCGTCCGCCACGGCATTCGCGATGCACGGCGGCGTGCTCATGTTGTTCCCCTCGCCCAAGCCTTTCGCGCCCAGTGGCGTAAAAGGAGACAAGGTCTCCTGGTGCACGATGACCGGCTCGGGCACTTCGCAGCTGGTTGGCAGCAGGTAGTCGGCAAAGGTGCCGGACAGAAAGCTGCCATCCGGGCCGTACTGGAATTCCTCCATCAAGGCGGCACCCATGCCTTGTGCGAACGCGCCGCGTATCTGGCCGTCCGCCAGCGCGGGATTCAGGAGCCGTCCGGCATCATGACCGGTGACATAGCGGTCTATCCGCACGCGGCCCGTGTCGCGATCGACCTCGACGCCGCAGATATCGAAGGTGAAACTGTAGGCTGCCGAGGTGTTCACGCGGTCGTCCTCGTCGGGCGGCGTCAATTGCTCGGGCGTCCAGAACACCGTCTCGCGCAAAGGCGGCTCCATGCCTCCCGGCAACAGTCCCGGCGCCCAGTGCGAACTTCCCGCCGTGCGGGCAAAGGGCAGGCTGCGCGACGCATCGCCCTTGACCTGTATTCTTCCGCCGCGGAATTCCAGCTCATCCACTTCGCAAGCCAGTTGTCCGGCGGCAATGCGCGCCAGTTTTTCCCGCAACCGGTTGGCGGCCAGATGCACGGCACCCGCCACCGCCCCCGCGAACCGGCTGGAATAGTTTCCGGCGGCGACGGACCAGGCGTCCTTCTGCGTATCGAAATCCACATTCACGACGATCTGCGACGGGTCCAGCCCAAACACGTCGGCCGCCACCTGGGCGCAGACCGTCCGGTGGCCTTGGCCCGCCGGCGAGGACGCCACCACCACCGTCAAGCCGCCCAAGGGGTCCACGCTGATGGTGGCCGCAGCGATGGCGCCGTTCTTGGGGCCCGCCTTGGCACGCATCTCGGGTGTCAAGGCAATGGTGATGTAGCCCATGTTCGATATGGAAGGCTCCACAATGGCGCAAAAACCCACCCCGTATAACCTTCCCTCCGCCCGCGCGGCCGCGCGGCGTTCGTACAGTTCGTCCAGCCCGCCTTGCGACACGGCCTTGTCCAGCAAGCTTTCGTAGTCGCCGGAATCGAGCAATGCGCCCGCGACCGTGCGATAGGGAAAGGCGTCCGGCTGCACGAAATTGCGCCGGTACACGGTGAGCGGGTCGATGCCGAGCTCCACCGATATACGCTGCATCAGCCGCTCGAGCGCAAAATAGACCTGCGGCCCGCCAAAGCCTCGTACCAGCCCGGTGGGCATCTTGTTGGTAAGAAGGATGCGATTGCGCACCTTCAGGTTGCGGATGGCATAGGCACCGGTCAGCACCCCATGCATCCGATAGAAAGTCGCTGGTTCCGGCGCGCGCAGATAGGCGCCGCAGTCGTCCACCTGGTCGTAGCTCAACGCGGTGATACGTCCCTCTGCATCGACCGCGGCCTCCAGCCGCGTCAGGCGCCCCGTGGCCGAGGTGGCGGCCGTCAGATGTTCAAGGCGATCTTCCACCCACTTGACCGGTGCGCCGGCCTTGCGCGATGCCAGGCACATCAGCACGATGTAGGGGAACACCGCCTGCTTGACACCGAAGCTGCCGCCTGAATCGCGGAACCCCCGGTGACGGAGCTGCGTGCCGGGTATATTCAGCGCCAGCGCCATGACCGTATGCAGCGAAAACGGACCCATGAAGTTGGAGCTGACTTCGTAGCCTTCTTCAGCTGAAATATACTCGGCGACGACGACAGCGCCTTCGATCGGCGTACAGGAGTTGCGCGGATACTTCGCGACCAACTCGATGCGGTGTGCCGCTTCGGCGAACGCCGTGTCGGGGTCGCCGTAGCTGAAGTTCCGCTCGCTGACGACGTTGCTGCCGACTTTGTCATGCAGCACGGGCGCGTCGCAAGACAGCGCCTGCTCGATCTCGACCGCCACCGGCAGCGGCTCATAGCGCGCCTTCACCAGGTCGGCGCCATCTTCAGCCAGGTAGCGGGACTCGGCGATGACCACCGCGACGGGTTCGCCCACGTAGCGCACCCGGTCCATGGCCAGCGCCCATTGCTCCATCGGCTGCTTGACGCCGACGACAAAGGGCCGGGACCACGCCCTGACGTCCTCTCCGGTCAATACCGCCCTTACTCCCTCCAATGCAAGCGCCGCGCTGGCGTCCACATCCAGGATGCGCGCATGCGCGTGGGGCGAGCGGACAACGGCAGCGTAGAGGGTGCCGGGCTTGACGCCCATGTCATCGCCATAGCGCCCACGCCCCGTCAATAGGGTGGCATCCTCGATGCGTTGTGCCCGACGGCCGACATGCGGCTGCTCGGCCACTGCGTCACCGGCTCTATCCTCTACCTGCTGCATAACATGAGACCTCGTTTCGGAACGGCTTAGTTGGCCTTGATTCCGGTGTCTTTGACGACCTTCGACCACTTGTTCATCTGCTCATGGAAGAACTTCTGAAAGTCTTCCGGAGAACCGCTCAACGTCTCCACGCCCTGCTTCGCGAAGATGTCCTGCACTTCCGGCGTGGCGATCGCCTTTTGCAGCTCGGCGTTGATCTTGGCGACGATCTCCGCAGGGGTGCCGGCGGGCGCGAAAAGCCCGTAAGGCACGGCCACCTCGAAATCGGGATAGCCTTGCTCGGCGACGGTGGGTACGTCCGGGGCGAGCGTGGACCGCTGCTTGCTTGTAATGGCCAAGGCTCGCATCTTGCCGGCCTGCACGTGTGGCAGCACGTGCGGAACGTTGTCGAACATCACGTCGACCTGTCCGCCCAGCAGATCGGTGATCATGGGCGCGCTGCCTTTGTATGGAATCTGGGTCAGATCCGCGCCGGTTTCGTTCTTGAAGTATTCCATCGTGACGTGATTCGAGCTGCCGTTCCCCGCCGACGCGTAGTTGAACTTGCCTGGCTCTGCCTTGGCGCGCGCGACCAGATCCGATACGGACTTGACCGGGGAATCGGCGCGGACCACCAGCAGATTGCGCGACTGCGCGCCGGCGATGACGGGCACGAAGTCCTTTGTCGTGTCATAGGGCAGCTTCTCGTGCAGATACTGGTTCAGTATCAGCGGAAAGCCATTGATCAGCAGCGTATAGCCGTCGGGTACTGACCGGGCGACCATTTCCGTTCCCACGATGGTGCCCGCGCCGCCTTTGTTTTCGACCACGACCGGCTGGCCCCAAGCCTCTTGCAGCTTGCGGGCGAAAAGGCGCCCCAGCGTGTCGTTGAAGCCTCCCGGCGCGTAGGGAACCACGATCCTAACCATTTTCTCGGGGTACTTTGCAGCAGCATCGGAGGCTTGCGCCACCGTCGCTGCCAGGCACAGACCCGTTGCAGCCAGAAACTTCAGTCCAAGATTTTTCATTTCATCTCCTCAAATGATGGGAACAACGACGCACCGGCCTATGCGGTCAACACGCCTACGCTTTGATAAATATGTTTGATCTCCATGAAGTCGATCAGCGCATCGTAGCCATGCAAGCGGCCCAGCCCGCTGCGGCGATAGCCGCCCGTCTCCGCTTCCGCGAACAGCTTGTTGTGGTCATTCAGCCAGACCGTGCCATTGCGCAGTGCGCGGGCCACGCGCATGAAGCGCGCGCCGTCATGGGTCCAGACGCTGGCGGACAAGCCGAACTCGCTATGATTGGCGCGCTTCACGGCGCCCACCTCGTCCGAGAACCTTTCCAGGACCAGCAAAGGACCGAATATTTCTTCTTGTATGAAGAAAGCGTTGGTGTCTTCATGCGCGAGCAGGGTCGGCAGCAAGTAGCTGCCATTCGCCAGATCGCCCGCAGGCCTGCCGCCCGGCAGCACGACCTCATCAGCACACGCCACGGCCTCTTCGATCCGGCTTTCCACCTGCTTTCTCGCCGCCTCATCGATGAGCGGCCCCATTTGCACGCCCACCGCCAAGCCGTTTCCAACCCGCAAGCCGGCGAGCGCATCGCGCAACGCCGTCTTCATTGCCTCGTACTTCGATTCATGCACCAGGACACGTCGCGCCGCCGTGCATTGCTGTCCGGAAATGATGGTTGCAGCGGCCGCCAGCGCTGGCGCCACCTGATCGACATCCGCGTCCTCGAAAACCAGGCAGCTGGATTTTCCGCCCAGCTCCAGAGAAAGCTTCTTCATCGTGGGTGCCGCTGCGGCCATGATGCGCTGCCCGACCGCATTCGAGCCCGTGAAGCTGATGACATCGACGTCGGGCGATGCCACCAGCCGGCTTGCCACCTCGTGGCCCTGCTCCGTCACCAGGTTGACGACGCCCGGCGGCAAACCTTCGACGCCGTGCAGTTCGCGCATGACGGCAATCGAAATCAAGGCGGTCTGAGGCGCAGGCTTCACGACCGCCGTGCACCCTGCCGCGAGCGCGGGAGTCAATGCACGAATCAACAGCACCACGGGCGCGTTCCAGGGGACGATGATGCCGGCCACGCCCGCCGGCTCCTTGATCAATGTGGAGAAAGCCCCGGGCTCCACCTCAAAGACGTGCCCGGGTATGTATCGCGTCAGGCCCGCGTAATAGCGTATTTCGGATATGGCGCCCGCCATCTCGCCCCGGGACTGTGCGATCGTCTTGCCATTCTCGAGCGTAAGCAAGCGTGCAAGTTCTTCCGCTTTGCTTTCCAGACGGTCCGCCCAGCGCAGCATCACCAACTGGCGCAGACGCGGATTCTGCGACCAGCCGGCCCGCTCGAACGCCCGCCTTGCCGCGCCTATGGCCGCCTCGGCGTCCTGTGCATCGCTCGCTGCGAATCGACCCAGGATCGCCCCGTCGGCAGGATTGACGCTCTGTCCGGCAGCGCCACCGGCAGCCGGCAGCCATGCGCCGTCGATCAGATTATTTGCATCGTGCAGATTCATGTTTCCCCTCCTTTTCAGCCGTGGCCATCCTTGCTGATACACCAGGCATGGCCCTTCCCTTACTGGGCCTCTATCCCCGCTTCTTCGACAACGCGTTTCCAAAGTTCTAGCTGGCCATTGATGAAGTCGGCGAAGGCTTCACGGCTGCCGCCGTCCGGCGTCACGCCCTGCTCGGCGAACACGTGCTTGACGTCCTCCATCTGAAGCACCTTGTTCATCTCGCGATTCAACGTCACGAGAATATCGTCGGGCGTGCCGGCCGGCGCAACGAAGCCATGCCACGAAGAAACCTCGTAGCCCTCCACGCCGGCCTCGGTCACCGTGGGGACATCGGGCAGCACGGGCGAACGCGTGGCGTGTCCGATTGCGATGGGACGCACTTTCCCTGTCTGTATGAAAGGCAGCGCATGAGGCAGCGCGTCAAAAGCGATCTCGATCTGGCCACCCGCCAAGTCCGTGAGCATGGGGCTGCTTCCTTTGTACGGAACTTGTGTCATGGATATCTTGGCCATGCTTTCAAACAGCGCCATGGCCAGATGGTTCGACGACCCCGGTCCCGATGAGCCGTAGTTGATGGCCCCCGGATCCTTTCGTGCCTTCTCCAGGAGGTCGGAAACGGACCGGATCGATGATTCGGAATTCACCACGAGCACCATGGGGGAGCGCCCGGCCAGCATGAGGGGCGCAAAATCCTTGCGAGTGTCGTAGGAAATGCTCTTGTACAGCCATGGGTTGGCTGCAAAAGGAAACTGGATCACCAGCAAGGTGCCGCCATCCGGCGGGGATTTCGCCACCTGAGACGTACCGATCATGGTGCCCGCGCCCGGCTTGTTGTCCACGATGAACGGCTGCCCGAAAATATCGCCGAGCTTGTTGCCCATCAGCCGGCCCAGCGTGTCGTTGAACCCGCCGGCGGGATAGGGCACGACGATCTTTACCGGCTTTTCGGGATAAGCCGCTGCGACCGGCGCTGAAAACCCGACGGCCGCCAGCGATATCGCCAGCGTCGTCAGCAAGGCGCGACGAAGTCTATGAAAAGGCCGTTCCGGACGAACGGCGCTATCGATTCGGATTGTCTCTTTATTTAACATAAGCTGGCCCCTCTATGGGTGGGTGTTTTAGTAGGAATTCTTCGTCGACATTCACGCCGATGCCGGGGCCCTCCAGTGGACGGACGCAACCATCTTTTTCCAGGATGTATGGGGCGTCGACCAATTCGTCGCGAAGCAGGTTGTTCCGGGACGCGTCGGCCTCAAAATAGCCGGGATTGTCGATCGCACTGAGGAAATGGACCGTCGCCGCCATGTTGATTCCGGTCATCGAGATATGCGGGTGAACCGGCAGGTTGTAGGCGGACGCCATTGCTGCGATGCGCAGGCATTCAGTCAGACCGCCCGCCTTGGAAAGATCGGGTTGCAGGATGGACACGACCCGGTCATCGATCAAACGCGTGAACTCAAAGCGGGTGTAGTGGTTTTCTCCAGCGGCGAATGGCAGCTTGCCGAAGGGGCGCGCCAACTCATAGCTGCGATAGTCCTGCGGGGCGAAAGGCTCCTCGAGCCACGCAATGTTCAAATCATCGAGCGCCGGCATTGCGCGTGCCGCGTCCGCCAGGCTGTAGGCCATCATGGCGTCGGTCATGATGTGCAGTTCGTCACCCAAGGCTTTGCGCACCGCGCTGACACGCGCGACATCCCGTTCGACACGGTCACCGATACGTAGCTTGATTGCGGTGAATCCGCGCTCGACATGCCCTGAGGCTTCCTGGACCAGGCTGTCAGGTTCCTGCCAGCCCAGGGCGACGCCGCCCGCGTAAGCCGGCAGTGGACGGGACGCCCCGCCCAGCAGACGATACAAGGGCACTCCCGCCGCTTTGCCACGGAGATCCCACAAAGCCATGTCCAGGCCGCTCATCGCCAGAACGCAAGCAGCGCCCAGCCCCATGCCGCGCAACTGTCTTTCATAGATGATGCGCCAAGCGCCGACCGTGTCATAGGCGTCGCGCCCGAGCATCATGTCGCGCAAGGCCGTATTGATGAAGTGCGCAATCGTGGTGTGCGCGCGCCCGTGATGGGATTCCCCATACCCGACCAACCCGCACTCGGTCGTCACCTTCACGACCACCGCGTCGCGCTTGACGGCGCGCCCGACGCCCAGTTTTACGCTGTTGCTTGCGGACACCGGCACCGATATCGGATACGCCCGCAGGTCGCGGATCCGCAAGGGGTCCACCATGCGTCGAGTGCCTTGTTCATCGATTGCCGACATTCCGCCTCCCTCCGACCACCCCGTCTCTTGTGCCGTGAAGGCGCTGACGGATTTGATATAAAGCGAGTTTAGCTCCGAGCATCAATCAGATCAATTAATATATAATTATTGTCTTAATCACTATTAATGATATTAAATCAATGAAACCACCCCTGGATTAGTTCTATACTTTTTATTATTCTAGTAGAAATTGTATTTTCATATATCATTTTTTCTTATCAACTAGATCAACATCCCTTTACCTCACGGGAAAGCCATGGAGCTACGTCAGATCCAATATTTTGTCTGCCTGTTCGAAGAAGGCACGGTGACGCGTGCGGCAAAGCGGCTGAATATCGTGCAGCCGGCGCTGAGCATGCAGATCGCGAAGCTGGAGGAAGAGCTTGGTCAGAAGCTCTTCGAACGCAGCCAGCAAGGCATGCAGCCGACCAATGCGGGCAGGCAGATGTACCGGCTATTCCTTCCGATCCTGCGCGACATCGTCCATGCACGTGATCAGCTTCTTCATACTGACGGAGAATTAAGCGGCCACGTCAACGTCGGCATGATCGCGTCCATCGCCCAGGGGGTCCTGGCCGACGCCTTGCGCGAATATGCCGAGCTGCATCCCAAAGTCAGTGTCACGGTGGCCGATGGCTATAGCACCATGCTTGCGGACTGGGTGGCCGGAGGCCAGCTGGATGCCGCCGTCATCAACAAGCCGCGGCGACCATTGGGCTTGAACATGGAGCACATCATCGATGAGGATCTCACGCTGATCACCGGCACCGACTACCGGCAGTCCTTGCCGCCCAGCGTACCGTTCCGTATGGTTCAGGAACTTGAACTCGCGTTGCCCACGCGCCACCATGGCCTGCGCGCGATTCTGGAAAGCTTCGCGCAAGCGGAAGATGTCGACCTTTCTCCGAAGCTGGAAACCGATTCCGTCATTTCCATTTTGAAGCTGGTCGAGAGGACGCAGTTCGCCACCATACTGCCGCGGATCTCCATTGCGAACCGCCAAGAACTGTACGGGCTTCGATGCTACCCCATCATTTCGCCCCGTCTCGTCCGCCAGGTGGTATGCGTCACGCATCCACGACGCCCTCTGAACCCAGCCAGCGCGGCGTTCATTTCCATCATCACCAAGCGCCTGCGCTCGCTTGACATGCCATCCGAATCGAACGGCACTCCGGGCGCGAAACCGTCATACCCTTCAGATCCGGCGCAGCAAAGAACTTGAGCCCTTGTACATCAACATCGACACGACATGGACAGCACAGACATCGAAGTACTCGCCGCGGCGGTTAAATGGAGCGCGGAAGGCAGACGCGCCATGCTGGCCACTGTCGTCCATACATGGGGCTCCGCCCCCCGTCCTCCCGGCTCCATGATGATCATCCGCAGCGACGGCCACGTGAAAGGCTCCGTCTCGGGCGGATGCATCGAAGACGATCTGATACGCAAAGTGCAGGCGGGCGAAGGCGTGCAAGACTTTCCGCAGACACTCGTCTACGGCTTGGCGGCCGACGAAGCGCACCGGTTCGGCCTTCCTTGCGGCGGAACACTGAAACTTGTCGTCGAACCGGTCACGCCGACATCGGGCCTGGCCGAACTGCTGGCGGCGTTGCGGCGTGGGCAGCTCATCCAGCGCAGGCTCGATCTGCACGACGGGACGGTAAGGCTGGCTCCCGCGGACAAGGCTGGCCCGCTGCAATACGACGATCACTATCTGATCACCACCCATGGACCGCAATTCCGCCTCGTCATCATCGGCGCGGCGCAAGTGTCGCGCTATGTCGCCAACATCGCCCTGAGCCTGAACTACGAAGTGTTCATTTGCGACCCGCGCGAAGAGTACCTGGATGAATGGGATATTCCCGGCGTGCAGCTGTCGCGCGAAATGCCCGACGATCTGATTCTTCGCCTGGAGCTGGATCCGCATTGCGCCGTGCTGACCCTGACTCATGACCCCAAGCTTGACGACATGGCCTTGCTTGAGGCCTTGAAATCCCCGGCGATGTATGTCGGCGCCCTGGGTTCGCGGCGCAACAACGAACGCCGGCGCGAACGCCTGGCCCTGTTCGATCTGAGCCCCGCGCAGATCGGCAAGCTGCGGGGCCCGGTCGGGCTATACCTGGGTTCCCGCACGCCGCCGGAAATCGCCGTCTCCATCATGGCCGAGATAACGGCCGTGCGCAACGGCGTCGAGATCCTGCAGAAGTATCCGCAACCGGAAGCCACGGCATGACCCGATTCGAGCACGACGACTTCCTTTTGCGGCTGCCGTCCGGAAACGCCCGGATAGAATCGCGGTGGATCGCTCCAGAGCGCTGTGATTCACGGCTATTGGTATTTCTGCATGAAGGCCTGGGCTCCATAGATGCATGGCGCGGCTGGCCGGAATCCTTGTGCGCCAGCCTGGACTGCAGGGGCTTCGTCTTCTCCCGGCAGGGATACGGTCGCTCGTTGCCGGCTCCCCGCGCCGACGGATGGCCCATGGATTATCTGCAGCGCGAAGCGACTGAGGCCATGCCCGCAGTGCTCGATGCCGCCGGCATCGATCCGGCCCGTGACCGCCCAGTCATCGTGGGCCATAGCGACGGCGGTTCTATCGCGCTGCATTATGCTGCCGCATTTCCCGCGCATACTGGCGCCGTAGTCGTTATTGCGCCTCATGTCTACGCAACCGGCGTCAATTTCCAGCTGATCGCTCAGTTGCAGCGCAATTACGCCGGTTCCGCCCTGCAACGGTATCTGGCGCCTTTGCATGACCATCCTGACGACGTTTTCTGGCGCTGGAGCAAGCGCTGGACGTCACCCGAGTTTCGCCAGTGGGACATCACGGCATCGCTGCGAAACATATCCGCGCCGCTCTTGGCGATACAAGGCCGCGACGACCAGTACAGTACGCTGGACCAGCTGTACGAGATTTCACGCCAGGTTGCCCAGGCAGAACTCATGATTCTTGATAAATGCCGGCATACGCCGCATCTGGAACATCCCGCGACGCTGGCCCAACGCATCGCCGCCTTTCTCGACGAAAAGAAACCGCATCCCGCTAATTGAAAGCCGCTGCCGCGCGGCCGATGCGATCGTTGACTGCCTGCCATTCAGGCAGGATAGGCGGCTGTTCAAGCACGATGCCCGAATAAGCCTGTTCATCCAGGTGGCGGAGCAGTGCATACAGTTCACGCGCGTAGGCTTCCGGATCGGGGGCGCCGGAAATCCAGTCCACGTCCGGACCGGGCGGGGCTGCGGGCGCCGAAAACGCCACCACAGCGATGCGCCCCTTGTGGGGCTGATCCGCCACTCGCGCAATGTCCTGCCTGGACATGATTCGCAAAGGGGTGCGAGGCGCGTAATGGGCTTTCAGCGTGCCGGACGCGCGAGGCGCAGAGGCGTCGGGACGCGCGGGCTCCTTGCCGAGCACCGCCGCGATCTGCGCAGCGGTGACATGCCCGGGCCTGAGCAGGACCGGCCCCACGCCCTTGCCTATGCGCGAGACGTCGACAATGGTGGACTCAATGCCCACCTGTGACGGTCCGCCTTCAAGCACCAGCAGATCATCGGGGCCGAGCTCCGGAAATTCGCTGCGAACATGCGCGGCATGGGTTGGCGATACTTGCCCGAACTTATTGGCCGACGGCGCCGCCACGCCGCCCTGCCCGCCCGGCTTCAGACTTGCGAACCGGCGCAACAACGCCTGCGCCACCGGATGCGAAGGGCAGCGCAGGCCTATGCTGTCCTGCCCGCCGCTGACCGCATCGGGGATATGCGGCGCGCGAGGCAGGATCAGGGTCAGCGGTCCCGGCCAGAAAGCCTGAATGAGCGCACGCGCTTCCGGCGGCAATGTTCCCGTCCAATAGGCAAGATCAGCTTCCGGCGCAACGTGCACGATGATGGGATGCCCCGACGGGCGGCCCTTGGCCGCATAGATGCGGGCAACCGCGGCCGGATTCTCGGCATCGGCGCCCAGGCCATATACGGTTTCCGTGGGAAAAGCCACCAGCCCGCCGGCGGCGAGCCGCACTGCGGCTTCCGTCAGCATATGGTCCATATCGGACATGGAAGGACTCATGGCTGGAACGCGATGCCCAGCACACCGGCCACTTCGGCGGCGGCCGCCTCGGCCTGGGCCAGCGTCGGGGCAACGACGTTCACGTGGCCCATCTTGCGGCCTCGCCGTGCTTCGGCCTTGCCATATAAATGCAGCTTGGCGCCCGGCACCTTCAGGACACCTTGCCAGTCCGGTTCGCGCTTTTCGCCGCCCGGTCCATCGAACCATATGTCGCCAAGAACATTGAGCATGATGGCCGACATGGGGCATCCCGCGTTGCCCAGCGGCATGCCGGCCATGGCGCGGGCCTGTTGCTCGAACTGGCTGCTCACGCAGGCATTCATGGTGTAGTGGCCGCTGTTGTGAGGCCTGGGCGCGATTTCGTTGGCCACCAGGCTGCCATCGCGCAAGATGAAGAACTCCACGCAAAGCACCCCTACATAATGCAGGGCCTGGGCAATGGTAACCGCCGCCTCGGCTGCCTTGACCGCCTGCGGTGTGGCAGCCGAGATGGCATCGACCGTGGATACGGCAAGGATGCCGTCCCGATGCTCGTTGCGCGCGGACGGAAACACCACGGTTTGCCCGTCCATGCCGCGCGCCATCACCACGGACAATTCGCTGTCCAGGGGCAGCATCGCCTCCAGCACGCATTCGGCCTGCTTGAAATCCTGGAAAGCGGCTAGCGCCTCTTCGAGCGTCTTGACTCGGGCCTGGCCCTTGCCGTCATAGCCCAATCGCGCGATCTTCAAGATGCCGGGAAACAATTCGCCAGGCGCTGAACGGAGGTCGTCGGCGTTGCGAATGGCGGCATGGGGCGCTACAGGCACCCCGCTTCCGGCGATGAAGGCTTTTTCCCGGATGCGGTCCTGGACGATCGCGACGGCGTCGGCGGATGGGCTGACGGAGGACGATTCCGCCAGGATAGCCAGGCTGCGCGCGGGAACGTTCTCGAATTCAGTGGTAATGGCTTTGCACCGCGCCGCCAACCGGGCAAGTCCATCGGAGTCTTCATAGCCGGCCCGGATATGCATGTCGGCGACCGCGCCGGCGGGACTGTGTTCGTCGGGGTCGAGCACGGCTACTTTATAGCCCATGCTTTGCGCGGAATGACAGAACATGCGCCCGAGCTGCCCTCCCCCTATCATGCCCAGCCAGTCGCCTGGCAAGATAGGGGAAGAAGTGGAGACCTCACTCATGAATACGACCTGTATTGAAATCGGAACGTGAAAGAAGAAATGCGTGCAGCGGCGGCGGGCGAACGCTACAGCGTAACGTGCGGCGGGACGACCATGGCGCGCGCCGCCTCGGTTTGCCTGGCACGATAGGACTCGAGCTTTTCAAGAAGCCCGGCGTTGGTCATGGCAAGGCAGGCAATGACGTGCAGCGCGGCGTTTGTAGCACCCGCCTCGCCTATGGCGAATGTGGCGACGGGCACGCCTTTGGGCATTTGCACGATGGACAAGAGCGAGTCTTCGCCGCGCAGGTAACGCGAAGGCACCGGCACGCCGAATACCGGCACCGGCGTCAAGGCCGCCATCATTCCCGGCAGATGGGCTGCGCCCCCCGCCCCCGCGATAATGGCGCGCAAGCCCCTGCCTGCGGCCTTCGCGCCATAATCCACCATGTCCAGCGGCATGCGATGGGCGGATACGACGCGCATTTCGTGGGGAACGCCGAACTCTTCAAGTACGGCGACCGCATTCTTCATGATGTCCCAGTCGCTGGAAGAACCCATGATGATGCCGATGATGGGATTCGCGGCGCCTGGATTGCCTGTTGCGTCGGTCAATTGGAATTCAGCCATGGAATGATCCTCGTTCTGGATTCAGCTGGTGAGGCGCGTCGCCGCTTCGCGGTACTTCGCCGCCGTTTTTTCAAGCACGTCGGCGGGGAGCCGAGGCGCCGGGGGCGTCTTGTCCCAGACCTGGGTTTCGAGCCAGTCACGGACGAACTGCTTGTCGAACGAAGGGGGGCTGATGCCGACCGCGTATTCGGACGCGGGCCAGAACCTCGATGAGTCGGGCGTGAGGACCTCGTCCATGAGATGCAATTGCCCGTCGCCGTCCAGGCCGAATTCGAATTTCGTGTCCGCGATGATGATGCCCTTGCCGGCCGCATATTCGGCGGCTTCGGCGTAGAGGCGCAGAGTGACCTCGCGGATTCGCTCGGCGAGTTCCCTGCCCACCGCATTCACGACATAGTCGAAATCGACGTTTTCATCGTGCTCGCCGAACTCGGCCTTGGCGGCCGGCGTGAAGATCGGTTCCGGCAGGCGGCTGGCCTGCTGCAGGCCGGGCGGCAGCGCGATGCCGCAGACGCTTCCCGTGGCCTGGTAGTCCTTCCAGCCCGAGCCGATGAGATAGCCGCGCGCCACCGCTTCGACCAATATCGGCTTGAGGCGCTTCACCACAACCGAACGTCCGGCTACCTGATCTCGCTCGTCCGCCGCAACGACGTCTTGCGGGTCGACACCGGTCGAGTGGTTGGGCAGGATGTGAGCGAGCTTCTGCAGCCAGAATTCGGTGAGCTCGGTCAGGACCTGCCCCTTGCCGGGTATGGGATCATCAAGGATGACGTCGAAAGCGGAGATCCGGTCGGACGCCACGATCAGCAACTTGTCGTCGCCGACCGCGTACATGTCGCGTACCTTGCCGCGCCCCAGCAGGGGCAACGATTTGATGGTGGATTGATGAAGGGACTGCGCCACGATGTATCCTTGAAATGAAACATCCCGCCGGCCTGCCGGCCGGGCGGGATGGACTTAATGCCAGAACGAAAACATTTATTGAACGACTTGTGCCAGTTCGCCGGCCGCGTAGCGACGCGCCATTTCGGTCAGTGCGATCGGCTTGATCTTGCTGGCGTTGCCTGCCGTGCCGAATTGCTCGTAACGCTGCTTGCAGATGGCCTTGGCCGCCTCGCGGGCAGGCTTCAGGTATTCGCGCGGATCGAATTTGGACGGGTTCTCGGCCATAAAGCGGCGGATGGCGCCGGTCATGGCCAGGCGGATGTCAGTATCGATGTTGACCTTGCGGACGCCATACTTGATGGCTTCCTGGATCTCTTCGACCGGCACGCCGTAGGTTTCCTTCATGTCGCCGCCGAACTGGCGGATCTCGGCCAGCAGGTCTTGGGGCACGCTGGAGCTGCCATGCATGACCAAGTGGGTGTTGGGCAGGCGGCGATGGATTTCCTTGATGCGGGAAATGGAAAGGATGTCGCCCGTGGGCTTGCGCGTGAACTTGTAGGCGCCATGGCTGGTGCCGATGGCGATGGCGAGCGCGTCGAGCTGGGTCTTGGAGACGAAATCGGCAGCCTGCTCGGGATCGGTGAGCAGTTGGTCCATGGTCATGGTGCCTTCCGCGCCGTGGCCGTCTTCCTTGTCGCCCTTCATGGTTTCCAGGGACCCCAGACAGCCCAGCTCGCCTTCCACCGTTACGCCCAGCTTGTGGGCCATTTCGACCACGCGGCGGGTGACGTCGAGGTTGTATTCGTATTCGGCGATGGTCTTGCCGTCTTCCTTCAGCGAGCCGTCCATCATCACGCTGGAAAAGCCCAGATCGATGGCGCCCTGGCAGATTGCGGGCGACTGCCCGTGGTCTTGGTGCATGACCACGGGAATATGGGGATAGGACTCGACCGCAGCCTGGATCAGGTACTTGAGGAAGCCTTCGCCCGCATATTTGCGCGCGCCGGCCGATGCCTGCATGATGACAGGGCTGTCGGTTTCGGCAGCGGCTTCCATGATGGCCTGGACTTGCTCGAGGTTATTGACGTTGAACGCGGGGATACCGTAGCCATTCTCGGCTGCATGATCAAGCAGCTGGCGCATGGAAACAAGGGCCATGACAAGACTCCTGAAATCGATTGTTGATTGAATCCGACCATTTTACCCGAATGCAGGGAGGGGCCGGCCCCGGCATTGTGGCAAGGGGTCAGACCCCGGACGGGGTCTGACCCCAACCGCATCAGCTGCGTATGGCGGACTTGGGCCGGAACGCCTTGCAGGCTTCGGCATGGGTTTCCACATACGGCCCGCCGATCAGGTCTATGCAATACGGCACGGCGGCAAAGATGCCGGGCACCAGTACCGCCCCGTCTTCGCCGCGCAGCCCTTCCAGCGTTTCCTTGATCGCCTTGGGCTGGCCTGGGAGATTGATGATCAGGGCCGCATGGCCATCGGCTTCACGGATGACCGCCACTTGCCGGGAGAGGATCGCGGTGGGCACGAACCTGAGGCTGATTTGCCGCATCTGTTCGCCGAAGCCGGGCATTTCCTTGGTGGCCACCGCCAGCGTCGCCTCCGGCGTGACGTCGCGCCGCGCCGGGCCGGTGCCGCCGGTCGTGAGGACGAGGTCGCAGCCCAGTTCATCGACCAGCTCGATGAGCGTGGCGGAAATCCCGGCGGATTCGTCGGGAATCACACGGGAAGCATACTGCGGCGCACGAGTCAGCGCCCCATCCAGCCAGCCCTGCAAGGCGGGTATGCCCTGATCCTGATAAGCACCGCTGTAGGCGCGGTCCGACACCGATACCAAGCCGACCAGCAACTGGTCGGGATGCTGGCGTACCATGCGTTTTTGCATCCTTAAACCCCGACTAGTGCTTGATTGCCACCGTCTTGACGGTGGTAAATCCATATAGGGCTTCGAAGCCTTTCTCGCGGCCATAGCCAGACTGCCCGGATCCGCCGAATGGCAGCTCCACGCCTCCCGCCGCGCCATAGTTGTTGATGAACACCTGGCCCGAGCGGACTTTACGGGCCATTCTCAACTGCCGGGCGCCGTCCTGCGTCCACACACCCGCCGCAAGACCATAGGGAGTCCCATTGGCGATGCGCACCGCTTCTTCCTCGGTGTCGAAGGGAATGGCGCAGAGCACGGGTCCGAAAATCTCTTCCTGGGCAAGATGATGGTCGGGCGGAACGTCGCTGAGCAGAACCGGCACCTGGTAGAACCCGCCCTTGGGCGCATTGGGATCCAGCATGCCTTCGGCCGCCACTGTCACGCCGGAGCCGGCGCCCGAAAGAAGCTTGCGCACACGCTCGTGCTGCTTGGCATTGATCAGGGGACCGCAATCGGGATCATCGGCTGCCGCGCCGGTGCGCGTTGCGCGGAAGAGCTCGGACAGACGTCCGACCACGTCGGCATAGATGGCACGCTGGATCAGCAGACGGCTGCCCGCGGAGCAAGTCTGCCCCGCATTCTGGATGATGGCGTTCAGCAACACCGGCAAAGCGGCGTCGATGTCCGCGTCGGAAAAGACGATTTGCGGAGACTTTCCGCCGAGTTCAAGCGTGACCGGAGCGAAATGCGCGGCGGCGGCATGGGCCACCTGGCGACCCGTCTGTGGTGACCCCGTAAACGATACGTGGTCGATGCCGGCATGCTCGGCCAGGGCGGCGCCCGCCTCGATGCCCAGCCCGGTGCAGATATTGAGCGCGCCCGAGGGCAATCCCGCGGCCATCGCGATTTCGGCAACCTTCAGCAAGGAAAGGCAGGCGTCTTCCGCAGGCTTGACGACACACGCGTTGCCTGCGGCCAGTGCCGCACCCACGCTGCGCCCGAATATCTGCAGCGGATAATTCCAGGGCACGATATGCCCCGTCACACCATGCGGCTCGCGCACCGTGAAAACGGTATAGCCGTCGGGATAGGGAATCGTCTGCCCATGCAGCTTGTCGACCGCGCCGGCATAGAACTCGAAATAGCGCGCCACGGCCGCCGCATCCGCGCGTGCCTGCTTCATGGGCTTGCCCGTGTCTTTCGACTCGATGGCGGCAAGTTCATCGCGCTGCGCCAGCAACGCCTGGCTGATGCGCCAAAGCAGGCGGCTGCGATCGGCCGGCGCCATGCGCCCCCACTCGCCCTCATAGGCGCTGCGCGCTGCGCGGACGGCGACATCGATGTCAGCCGAGCCGGAACGGGCGATTTCGGCGAACATCTCGCCGTTCGACGGATCGTATACCGGCAGCGTCTGACCCGCCAGCGCGGACATCCACTGGTTGGCGATGAAATTCTTGTGAATCATGGTTTTCGTCTCCTGGGGTCAGACCCCGTTTGGGGTCTGACCCCGTGTCGAATGCGGCTTCATTGTGGTGGGGTCAGACCCCATGCGGGGTCTGACCCCGGCCAGTACTGAGTGGGGGTCTGACCCCGTACGGGGTCAGACCCCACGTCAACTTCCGCGTTGCTGCAACGCCTCGACCGCAGGCAGGGTCTTGCCTTCCAGGAACTCCAGGAAAGCGCCGCCGCCCGTCGAGATATAGCCGATGCGGTCTTCGATGCCATACTTGGCAATCGCCGCCAGCGTATCGCCGCCGCCCGCGATCGAGAAGCCCTTGGAGTCGGCGATGGCCTGCGCTACGATCTTCGTCCCGTTGCCAAAGGCATCGAACTCGAAGACGCCGACCGGACCGTTCCAGACGATGGTCCCGGCCTGCTTGAGAATGTCGGCCAGTTGCTGCGCGGTTTCCGGGCCGATATCGAGAATCATATCGTTGTCGGCGACGTCGGCGGCCTTCTTGACCGTGGCTTGCGCGTCGGCGCTGAAAGTTTCCGCGCATACGACATCCACGGGAATCGGGACATCCGCACCGCGTTTTTTCATGATGTCGATGACAGCCCGTGCCTGATCGACCTGTTCGGCTTCCACCAGCGACTTGCCCACCGGCAAGCCTTCGGCGAGCATGAAAGTGTTGGCGATACCGCCGCCCACCACCAGCTTGTCCACCTTGCCCGCCAGCGCTTGCAGAATCGAGAGCTTGGTCGACACTTTGGAGCCCGCGACGATGGCCACCATGGGATGGGCCGGGTTTTCGAGGGCGCGGCCCAGGGCCTCGAGCTCGGCTTCGAGCAAGGGGCCGGCGCAAGCCACCGGCGCATGGAGCGCCATGCCGTGCGTCGTCGCTTCGGCGCGGTGTGCCGTCCCGAACGCATCATTCACGTAGACGTCGCACAGTGCGGCCATCTTGCGCGCCAGCCCGTCGTCGTTCTTCTTTTCGCCCACATTGCAGCGGCAGTTTTCAAGCAGAACAACCCGGCCCGCATCGACCTTGACGCCGTCGACCCAATCGGTACGCAGTTCGACCGGCTGGCCGAGAAGCTCCGACAGGCGCCGCGCGACCGGCGCGAGAGAGTCTTCGGGGCGCACGGAGCCTTCCGTGGGGCGCCCCAGGTGCGAAGTGACCATGACGGCCGCACCCGCGTCCAAGGCCATGCGGATGGCCGGGACCGACGCGCGCACCCGCGTGTCCTCGGTGATTTCGCCGTCTTTCAACGGCACGTTCAAATCGCTGCGAATGAACACCCGCTTTCCGGCGAGGGCACCGGACTTCGCCAGAGACGAAAGGGTATGTATCTTGGACATATTCAATGACTTCCTTTCGGTCGATCATACACGGCAAGGGCGGGTTGCCCCGCCCTTGCATGGATGACGCCGTTCTTATTTGGCCGTCATCAATGCGACCGTGGTGTCGAGCATGCGATTGGAGAATCCCCATTCGTTGTCGTACCAGGAAGACACCTTGACCAGCGAGCCCGAAACCTTGGTCAGCCCGGCATCGACCGTGCTGGATGCGGGATCATGGTTGTAGTCGACCGAAACCAGCGGCTCGTCGTTGTACTGCAGGATGCCCTTGAGCGGACCGGATTCGGCAGCCGCCTTCAGGATGCCGTTGACCTCTTCGACCGATGTGTCGCGCGCCGCCACGAAGGACAGGTCGACGATGGACACGTTGATGGTCGGAACGCGGATGGCGTAGCCGTCCAGCTTGCCGTTGAGCTCGGGCAGCACCAGGCCGACCGCCGACGCGGCGCCGGTCTTGGTGGGAATCATGCTGTGCGTCGCCGAGCGCGCGCGGCGCAGGTCTTCGTGATAGACGTCGGTGAGCACCTGATCGTTCGTGTAGGCGTGGATCGTGGTCATCAGGCCACTGACCACGCCCAGTTTTTCGTGCAGGGGCTTGACCAGCGGAGCCAGGCAGTTGGTGGTGCACGATGCGTTGGAAATGACCGTGTCGCTGGCTTTCAGGACGTCGTGATTCACGCCGTAGACGACGGTGGCGTCGACATCTTTGCCGCCTGGCGCGGAAATGATGACTTTCTTGGCACCGCCCTTGAGGTGGGCGCTCGCCTTTTCCTTGCTGGTGAAGAAGCCTGTGCATTCGAGGACCACGTCGACACCCAGCTCGCCCCAAGGCAAGGCGGAAGGATCGCGGTTGGCCAGTACGCGGATCCGGTCGCCGTTCACGACCATGTAATCGCCATCGACCGTGACCGTGCCGGGAAACTTGCCGTGCGCGGTGTCGAAACGGGTCAGATGGGCATTGGTGTTGGGATTGCCCAGGTCGTTGATGGCCACGATCTCGATATCGTGCTTCTTGCCGTCTTCGTAGTGGGCACGCAGAATATTACGGCCGATGCGGCCATAGCCATTGATCGCCACACGTATGGTCATTGCAAATCTCCTTTATAGAACTCGTTCGACGGCCGCGGCAACATGCTCGGCAGTCAAGCCAAAATACTTGAACAACGCGGCGGCCGGGGCGGATTCGCCGTAGGTGTCGAGACCGACCACGGCGCCTTCCAGGCCAACGTATTTGTACCAGCCCGCGGTTGCGCCGGCCTCCACCGCCACGCGCGGCAAGCCCTTGGTCAGCACCGAGGCCTTCCAGGCATCGTCCTGGGCATCGAAGACGTTCGTGCAGGGCATGGAGACCACGCGCACGGCAATGCCGCGCGCCGCCAATTGCTCTTGCGCGCCAAGCGCCAGCGAGACTTCGGAACCCGTGGCGATGATGATGGCCTTGGCATCGGCCGCATCGCGCAGCACGTAGCCGCCACGGCGGATGCCGTCGATGGCGGCCTCGTCGCGCGGTACGAAAGGCAGGTTCTGGCGCGACAGCAGCAGCGCGCTGGGCCCGCCGTCACGGACCTTCATGCCGACACTGGCCGGGCGCTCCAGCGCCGCTATCCATGCCACTGCCGTTTCAGTCGTGTCGCAAGGCCTCCAGACATGGAGGTTGGGAATCAGGCGCAGGCTGGCGGCATGCTCGACCGACTGGTGGGTGGGGCCGTCTTCGCCCAGCCCGATCGAATCGTGCGTGAACACGTGTACTACGCGCTGCTTCATGAGCGCGGCCATGCGTATGGCGTTGCGCGAATAATCGGAGAATGTGAGGAAAGTGCCGCCGAAAGGCAGGTAGCCGCCATGCAGCGCCACGCCGTTCATGATGGCCGCCATGCCGAATTCGCGTACGCCGTAATTGATGTGGCGGCCGAAGTGCAGGTGTTTTTCACCCGCGCGCACGGGTTCGACGCCCTTCCAGTCGGTCAGGTTGGAGCCGGTAAGGTCTGCGGAACCGCCCAGCATTTCGGGCAGCGTGTCGACCAGCGCGGCGATCGCCAGTTGCGACGCCTTGCGCGTGGCGACGGTTTCCGCCTTCTGGTTGCTGGCGTCGATGAGCGCCTGCGCGCTGGCCGGGAAGCCGGCCGGCAGTTCGCCCGCGAGGCGGCGGACCAGTTCAGCCGCCTCGGCGGGGAATTCACTGGCATAGGCGTCGAAGCGGCCCTGCCACTCGGCCTGCGCCTTGCCGCCCTGGTCGCGCGCGTCCCAGGCCGCATAGACGTCGGCCGGAATGACGAAGGCCTCGTGCGGCCAATTCATGGCGGCGCGCGTCGCGGCGATTTCCGTGGCGCCCAACGCCGCCCCGTGCACTTTTTCGGTGCCGGCCATGGTGGGCGCGCCTTTGCCGATGACGGTGCGGCAGGCAATGAGTGTAGGCCCCTTGCCCTGCGCGGCGTATGCCTTGGCCTGCACGATGGCCGCGTCGACGGCCTCGACATCGTGTCCATCGACATCCGGTATCACGTTCCAGCCGTAGCTGCGGAAGCGCTCGGGGGTATTGTCGCCGAACCAGTTTTCGACACGCCCGTCGATGGAAATGCCGTTATCGTCGTAGAACGCGATGAGTTTGGACAGCTTGAGCGTACCGGCCAGCGAGCACACTTCATGCGAGATGCCTTCCATGAGGCAGCCGTCGCCCAGGAAGACGTAGGTGTAATGATCGACAATGCTGTGCCCGGGCCGATTGAATTCCTGGGCGAGCAAGGCCTCGGCCAATGCCATGCCGACCGCATTGGCAATGCCCTGGCCCAGCGGGCCCGTGGTGGTTTCCACACCCGCCGTAATGCCGACTTCGGGATGGCCCGGCGTACGGGAATGCAACTGCCGGAAATTACGCAATTCGTCGATGGGCAGGTCGTAGCCCGACAGGTGCAGCAAAGCGTAGATCAGCATGGAGCCGTGGCCGTTCGAGAGCACGAAGCGGTCGCGGTCGGCCCACGAGGGATCGGCGGGGTTGTGCCGAAGATGGCGCGTCCATAAGGCCTGGGAAATTTCCGCCATCCCCATCGGTGCGCCGGGATGTCCCGAATTGGCTTGTTGAACCGCGTCCATGGCCAGTGCGCGTATGGCATTGGCTACGGACGAATCTTGGGCAGGCGTAAGACTCATTGTCGACTCGCGGGGGCGCGGCGGCTGAAATGGCCGACCCCATCAGTAGGTTTACAAAGCCTCCGATTTTACCACCGTGCGGCACCTCGCTTCAGAGGCATCCAGTATCATAGTCCGATCGCAAGCCATACCGCCGCCCATGTCCGCCCCACGTTTTTATTGTTCCGCGCCGCTGGCGCCCGATGCCACGATAGAACTTCCCGCCCCCCTGGCGCACCACGCGCTGCGGGTACTGCGCCTCAAGCCGGAAACGGCCATCGTCCTGTTCGACGGCCTGGGCGGCCAATACCCATCAACGCTGCTCATCGACGGCAAACGGGCCTATGCCCGTACGGGCGCTCTGCAACCGATAGACGTCGAGCTGCCCGGCCATATCACCCTGGCCCAGGGGATACCTTCCGGTGACAAAATGGACTGGGTGATCGAAAAGGCGGTCGAACTGGGCGCCGCCCGCCTGATTCCCATCGAGGCGCAGCGCAGCGTGCCGCAATTGGGCGGCGACAGGCTGCGCAAGCGGATGGAGCATTGGCGCCGCGTCGCTCAATCTGCCAGCGAGCAGTGTGGACGAAACCGCCTGATGGAAATTTCCGAACCGATCAGCCTCGCCGCCTGCCTGAAGAGTCAGGACACGGACGCGCAAACGCTGTTCTGCCACCCGGAAGCGGCCCAGAGCCTGCCGGACGCGCTGGACCGCAGCACGGACCGCATCCGCCTGCTGGTCGGCCCCGAGGGAGGATGGTCGCCCCAGGAACAAGACCTGGTGGAACAGGCGGGCCTGACGCCCATGCGCTTCGGCAATCGCGTGCTGCGCACCGAAACTGCCGGCATCGCATTGATCTCGGCCGTCAGCGCGCTTCGAGGCTGGGAATGAGGCTGGCCTGTGGGGTCAGACCCCATGCGGGGTCTGACCCCGGGCGGCGGCGTCGGAATGAGGAAAGGGGTCAGACCCCGTACGGGGTCTGACCCCCACGCGGCACGGCTGCTGAAGAAGGTCAAGGGGTCAGACCCCGCATGGGGGTCTGACCCCCCAAGTTCAGGAATCTCCGCCTGAATACGGCGTCGGTTCTACACCCGGCTCGGGATCGGGATGCTTGCCCGCATGCACGACCCCGTAGGCGAAATGCCGGTCGTTGTTGGCGGCGAAGTCGACGACGTCCTTGCATACCGCCAGGATGGCGACGGAATCCTCGGCCAGCGCGGGGTCCCCGGAATGCAGATTATGGAACCACAGGAACAGGCCCTGCTTGTGATCGAGCACGGTGTCGCACAGGCAATCGTACAAGGCGTCGAGATTGCCGCCGAAAAATTCGGGAAAGTCCACGGCCTTCACTACCGCGCGCAAGACCGCCGAGCGGCTGCGCGCGCGGTCGCAATCGACCACCAACGCCGTCATGCCGGCTGCTTTGGCGGCGGAGATGGCCTCAGACTGAGAGACGGCAGAAACATCGATCAAACCGCCTTTTTGCAATGTAGTCTGCAACGACTGCGCTTGGCTCATTCGGGCGTCTCCTTGAAAAACGCTTTGACTTCTTCAATACGGCTCAGACTGTCAGACCGCCCCAAGCGTATGAGTTCCTGCGTATAGCTTGCTTCGAACAGCAAATACGACAGCAGGGAACCGCCTGTCGTGGGCCCGGAAGCAGACGATACACCGAGAACGCGAAAAAGGGTACGCGCCGCTCGCGGTATCTGCGTGAAATGAGCCAATGCAATTTCGTCCAGGGACCGGCTCGGCGTCACCACCAGCGTGCTCACCAAGCGCAGCGACTCGCTTTTTAATACATTTGCCGGCAGTTGCGCAAGCAAGTGATTGATACGTTGCGTGCGCTCTACATCCATCGAGACGCTATCCAGGAAAATATTCGACAAGGCATGCCCGCCGATTTGCGCCAGCGTTGGATATTTTGGATCGGTCTGTCGTTCTTCAGTATGCGTGTCATCCTTGAAGCCGGTGCCGATCACCATGATTTTTTTGGCACCGAGATGTATGGCTGCGCTCATGGGAGCCAGTTGCCGCATGGAGCCGTCGCCGCACCAGTATGTGCGCCCTCCGACCAGGATGGCCTGGGCGGGGAAGACGAAGGGGATGGCGCTGGAGGCCATCAGGTGGTCGACCCCGATACTGCAGGGTACGGCCTGGCGCAGCGAGCGTCTCCAGGGCTTGATCGTGCCTCGTGATTGATAGAAGGTCAAGTGCTCGCCGGTCGTATAGGCGGCGGCGGTCACGGCCAGTGCCTGCAGGATGCCGGAATCGAGATTGGCGCGGAGCTGGTCGAAATTCAGGGTGGCGCCCAGCAGTTCTCCCAGTGGCTCGTTGTCCAGCAATGACCGCGGCTGCCGATTGCGCAAATCGGGAAACAGCCAGCCCACCGCCAGCATGGCGAACCAGCGCAGGCCGGTGCGCGCCAGCCGCAGGGGATCGGCGTGATAGACCTGTCCGGTGCAGATGCTGCCCCACAATGCTTCCAGCCTGTCCAGGCCGGCTTGCGGATCGTGGGCATGACAGGCCAGCGACACGGCGTTGATGGCGCCTGCGGATGAGCCGGTGATGACATCGAACGGGCTGGTGAACTCGGGGCTGCGCCCGGGATTCAGGATCTCCATGACTCCCGCCAGGACGCCTGCCTGATAGGCCGCGCGCGCGCCGCCGCCGGTCAGGACCAGCCCGACCGAGGCAGCGGGTGCGCGAACCCCTTCAGCCGCGCGGTGTGTTGGCATCTACCACGGTCAGCGCGGCCATATTCACGATACGCCGCACCGTCGAACTGGACGTGAGGATATGTACGGGCGCATTGGCGCCCAGCAGGAAGGGCCCTACGGCCACATTGCCGCCCGCGGCCGTCTTCAGGAGGTTGTAGGCGATGTTGCCCGAATCCACATTGGGACAGATCAACAGATTGGCCTCCCCATGCAGGCTGGTGGACGGGAGGATGCGCTGGCGCAAAGCTTCATCGAGTGCGCAGTCGCCGTGCATTTCGCCATCGATCTCGAGCTCGGGCTCGCGCTCGCGCACCAGCGCCAGCGCCTGCTTCATCTTGGCGCCCGACGAGGAGCTGCCCGTGCCGAAGTTGGAGCGCGACAGCAAAGCGACCTTGGGCTCCATGTTCAGGCGGCGCATCTCCGCCGCGGCCGCCATCGCTATCTCGGCGATCTGCTCGGCATCGGGATTGTCGTTGATGTGCGTATCGGCAAGCGCCAAGGTGCGCTCGGCCAGAAGCAGGATGTTCATGGCGGCGTAGGTCTTGGTGCCGGGCGCCTTGCCGATGACTTCGTCGATGAAGCGCAGGTGATCGGCGTATGCGCCGACGGTGCCGCAGACCATGCCGTCCGCGTCGCCCAGGTGAACCATCATGGCGCCGATCAGGGTCAGGCGGCGGCGCATCTCGACACGCGCCATTTCCTTGCTGATGCCGCGGCGGCACATGATTTCCCAATACGTCGTCCAGTAGCGATGGAACCGTTCGTCGTAATCGGGATTGGTGACCTCGACGTCATGGCCCAGCCGAATGCGCAGGCCGAACTTCTGGATGCGATCGGCCAGCACGGAAGGCCGCCCGACAAGTATGGGGCGGGCCAGTTTCTCGTCGACGACGATCTGCACCGCGCGCAGCACGCGCTCGTCCTCGCCTTCGGTGAAGACGATGCGCGACTTCCCGCCCTCGCGCACGATGCGCCGGGCCGTCGAGAACAGCGGCTTCATGAAGGAACCCGAACGATAGACGAATTGCTGCAGCTGTTCGGCATAGCTTTCGATGTCGGCGAGCGGCCGCGTCGCCACGCCGTCATCCATGGCCGCCTGGGCGACCGCCACGCCGATGCGCACGATCAGGCGCGGGTCGAAAGGCTTGGGTATGAAATATTCAGGGCCGAACGACACGCCATAAGTACCGTAAGCGGCTGCTACGACGTCGTTCTGCTCTTCGCGCGCAAGCTTGCAGATCGCCATGACGGCCGCCTTTTCCATGCCGCGCGTAATGGTTGTTGCCCCGACATCCAGTGCGCCCCGGAATATGTACGGAAAGCACAGCACGTTGTTGACCTGGTTGGGGTAGTCGGAGCGGCCCGTGGCCATGACGACGTCGTCCCGCACGGCGTGCGCATCCTCGGGCAGGATCTCGGGATTGGGATTGGCCAGCGCCAGCACGAGCGGCCGCGCCGCCATGCGTGCGACCATTTCGGGCTTGAGCACGCCGCCGGCCGACAGGCCCAGGAATACGTCCGCCCCGTCGATGATCTCTCCCAGCTTGCGCGCGGACGTATCCTGCGCGAATCGCTCTTTGTCGGGGTCCATGAGCGCCGTCCGGCCCTTGTACACCACGCCTTCTATATCGGACACCCAGATGTTTTCCAGCGGCAGGCCCAGATCGACCATGAGGTCCAGACAGGCAAGCGCCGCCGCGCCGGCGCCCGACACCACCACCTTGACCTTGCCGATGTCCTTGCCGACCACTTGAAGCCCATTGATGAATGCGGCCGACACGCAAATGGCCGTGCCGTGCTGGTCGTCGTGGAACACCGGGATGTTCATGCGCTCGCGCAGCTTGCGCTCGACCTGGAAGCATTCAGGCGCCTTGATGTCCTCGAGGTTGATGCCGCCGAAGGTGGGCTCCAGCCCGGCGATGATGTCGACGAGCTTGTCCGGATCGGTTTCGTTGATCTCGATATCGAAGACATCGATGCCGGCGAACTTCTTGAACAGCACCGCCTTGCCTTCCATCACGGGCTTGGAGGCCAGCGCGCCTATATTGCCCAGACCCAGCACCGCCGTGCCGTTGGTGATGACCCCCACCAGATTGCCGCGGCCGGTATAGCGGAAGGCGTTGCGGGCATCATCCAGGATTTCCTCGCACGCGGCCGCCACCCCTGGCGAATAGGCCAGGGCCAGATCGCGTTGATTGGACAACTGCTTGGTGGGAGTGACCGAGATCTTTCCCGGGCGCCCGTGCTCGTGATATTCGAGGGCCGCTTTACGCAGGGTTTCTTCCATGATGGCGTGCTTTTAAAGGTTGTACCAGAGCACATTCTATCGCTTGACCCTGTCCAGGAATATCAAAAATCGCGCTTTGCGTTCATAAATCCTGGCCGGGGAACGGCAATTGCGAAGTCGGGTCGAACATGGACTTTACCCCCGCATCGAGTTCGCTCGCATGCAAGCCGACACCGCAATCGTCCGCGCGCCGGCATGTATAGCGTTCCGAATAAGGCTGTTCGCCCATGGGTTCTGCAAGCCGCTGATCGATGACGACCCATTCGACCCAGCCGAGGTCGCCGCCATGGCCCAGCAAAAGATGAGCCAGATTGACGACCTGCCCCGGCGCCGGCAGCAGCGCATCGAGCCGATAGCGCGCCGGCCAGCGACTCGACTGCCGGCAAGCCTGGGCGTCCGATCCGCCCGCGAGCTGGAACAGCGCCGGTATGAGCCGTTGCAAGCGCGCGCCCTGCAGCGGCTTGGTGTTTTGCTCGCCGAAAGCGCCCAGGCTCACGCTCGACCCGTCGGCAAGCAGCACCGAGGCGTGTACGATGCCGGACTTCGCCGTTGCTCCGGTCTCCCAGTCGCACAGCGTGCGGTCCGCAAGCCATGCGGCCACGGATATATGGCAGGGCATGTCGCTGAACTGGCTCAGCCCGGCCGCTTCCAACTCCCCCAGCAGGCAGCCCGGCTGCACGAACCATTTGCTGCTGCCGGCTTCCAGTTGCCGGCAGGCGCCGAGATCGCGTCCCGGTTCCACCCACAACACCGGCTGTTCATCCAGCCTGGCCGCCTGCGGGACGCCGTCGAGCGCGAACAGAACGCCGTGGTCGGCGCACAGCTTGCGCGCATGGTGGACATCCGCGGCCTGTTTGGGAATGAGTCTTGCGCTGTGTTCCGAGCCTGGTAGTTCAAACTCGAAAAACGAGCCTTCGACCGCATGGCGCATGCCGCGGCAGAACGCCTCCCAGGGAGTTTGGGCGCCGCGGCGCCCCGTCAGGAAAGCTCGGCGAGAGCTGGACTGCATGTCTGTATCCTTTGTACTGAAATCCGCCTGCGCATATTCGGGCACACCGGCTTACAATCTTGCTTTTTGCCTGGAATCTTTGCCTTATGCCCCGCCTTGCCAAGCGCACTGAACAAGTGATGCCATTCTACGCCGTGGAATTATTCAAACAGGCCAGCGTCCTGAACGCGCAGGGCCGGGACGTGATCAGCCTGGGCATAGGCGAACCCGATTTTACGGCGCCGCCACAGGTCGTGGAAACCATGCACCGCGCGGCCCAAGCCGGGCTGAGCGGCTACACTCCGCCTTCGGGTATTTCCCCGCTGCGCGACGCAATCGCCCATTACTATCAGCAAAGCTTCGGCGCGGCCGTGGATCCATCCCGCATCGTCGTCACCTCGGGCGCCTCGGGCGCGCTGTTGCTTGCCGCCATGGCCCTGATCAATCCAGGTGACGAGATCCTCATGCCGGATCCCTCCTACCCGGCAAACCAGAACTTCATCATGGCCGCGGGCGGGATGCCGCGCTTGATTCCGTCCACACCGGAAAAGCGGTTCCAGCTCGGTGCCGCCGACGTTCGCGAACACTGGGGCCCCAACACCAAAGGTGTGCTGATCGCCTCGCCCAGCAATCCCACCGGCGCGAGCATCGCGCGCGACGACCTCAAGGAACTGATTGCCGAAGTCAAGCAGCGCGACGGCTTCGTGATCATGGACGAAATCTATCTTGGCCTGTATTACGACGACCGCCCGCTCAGCGCGCTGACGCTCGACGACAGCATCATCGTCATCAACAGTTTCTCGAAGTATTTCCACATGACGGGCTGGCGGCTGGGCTGGATGATGGTGCCGCCCCATATGCTGGCAGCCGTCGAAAAGCTGGCGGCCAGCCTGGCGATCTGCGCCCCCGCCCTTGCTCAGCACGCTGCGCTTACCTGCTTCGACCCCGAAGTCATGCAGGTCTACGAGAAGCGGCGCCTGTCGTTCAAGCAGCGGCGGGACTACCTGCTGCCCGAGTTCGAGCGCCTGGGACTGCATGTTCCGGTCACGCCGGACGGCGCCTTCTATATCTATGCCGACATCCGGCGGCACAGCCAGGACAGCACGGACTTCTCGCAACGCCTGCTGCACGAAGCAGGCGTTGCCGCCGTCCCGGGCATGGATTTCGGCCCTGCGCATGCCGCCCATACCATGCGCTTCTCGTATGCAACCGGCTTGGATCGCTTGCAGGAAGCCATCGAGCGCATCGAGCGCTTCCTGGGCCGTTAACGGCCCACGGGGATGCCGGAGGCCAATGCGATGCGGCGGCGCTCCGCCAGCACCTTGGCGCCGTAGCCGCCGTCGCTGGGGCCCGTGGCGCCCACATAACAGGCAAGGCCGCCCTCCAGCGAACCCCGGCGCTTGATGCAGTCGTGCAGGATCTGCACGCCCACCCGTATGTTCGCGATGGGCGTGAGCGCGGCGATCAGGCCTTCGTCGAAGGATTCGAATTTATCCCGATGCACACTGGTCATGACCTGCATCAAGCCCTGCGCCCCCACATGGCTCTCGGCGTAAGGGTTATAGCGCGACTCGATGGCGATTACCGCGAGGATCAACTGAGGGTCCAGATTTTTTTCCTGCCCCACGATGAAGGCCGTATTGACGATGGCGCCCGCCACGCTCTGCGCGATGCGGTATTTGCGGGCGATATAGCTGCGCAATGCCTGGAACTGCGTCGACGTCATGCCCGTGACATGCTGGCCCGCAATCGAAGCCCTGAGCGCCGCGCTGAAGCTCAGGATCGACGTGGCGGCGGGTTTGAGCGCATCGACGGCGGACACGTCCGCGGCATCCGACCGGGCCCCTTTTTCATCGGTATAAAAGAGCCCATCTCCGTAGGCCGCGCCGTAAATGGCCAGCAGATCCTGCTTGAAGCCATCGGGCCGAAGCGCAAGCACGACCGCATCATAGACCTGCGCGACCTGCAGACGCAGCGAAGGAACCGTCATGCCGAGCACGGCGGTGACCAGCACGGCGATGCCCAGGTAAATGGCGCATACGTGCACGAACTCACCCAGCCAGCTCATCAGCCCTCTTGCGGATCGATTGAGCAGATTCTCGGAATTAACGGCTGCCATGCGCCCCATCCCAATAAAATAGCGACAGTGGATGTTAACCTTCTACGGTTCCGCAATGTAACCGAACAGGCCAATTTCTGTGAAATATCGTGATCTGAGAGACTTCATCGGGCAACTCGAACGCGCGGGCCAGCTCAAGCGCATCAAAACGGCGGTGTCGACCAAACTCGAGATGACCGAGATCTGCGACCGCGTCCTTCGCGCCGAAGGCCCCGCCCTTCTGTTCGAGAACCCGGTCCACGGCGACACGCCCGCCGGCATGCCTGTGCTGGCCAACCTGTTCGGCACGCCGCAACGGGTGGCCTGGGGCATGGGCGCCGACGACACGGCGGCGCTTCGCGACACCGGCGAACTGCTGGCGACCTTGCGCGAGCCCGAGGCGCCGCGCGGCCTGCGCGACGCGCTTGCCACCGTTTCCAAGCTCAAGTCCGCGCTGTGGGACATGAGCCCCAAGGCCATCAGGAATCCGCCCTGCCAGGAAATCGTCCTGGAAGGCGACGACGTCGACCTGGACCGCATCCCCCTGCAGCATTGCTGGCCGGGAGACGTGGCGCCGCTGCTCACCTGGGGCCTGGTCATCACGCGCGGTCCGAACGCGCGCCGCCAGAACCTGGGCATCTACAGGCAGCAGCAGCTGGGACGAAACAAGCTGATCATGCGCTGGCTGTCGCATCGCGGCGGCGCCCTGGATTTCCGCGACCACTCGCTGGCCCATCCGGGTACGCCTTTTCCGATCGCCGTTGCACTGGGCGCCGATCCGGCCACCATCCTCGGCGCCGTGACGCCCGTCCCGGACAGCCTGTCGGAATACCAGTTCGCCGGCCTGCTGCGCGGTTCACGGACCGAGGTCGCGAAAGCGCTGGGCAGTGAACTATCCGTACCGGCATACGCGGAGATCATCCTGGAAGGCCACATCCTGCCCTCGACCGATGCCCGTGCGCGGCCGCCCGCCGTGCCCGAGGGCAATGCCGGCCCCGCCGACACGCGCTACGAAATGGCGCTGGAAGGCCCCTACGGCGATCACACCGGCTACTATAACGAGCAGGACTGGTTCCCCGTCTTCACGGTCGAGCGCATCACCATGCGTCGCAATCCCATTTTTCACAGCACCTACACGGGCAAGCCGCCCGACGAGCCGGCGGTGCTGGGGGTGGCGCTGAACGAAGTCTTCGTTCCCCTCCTGAAACGCCAGTTGCCGGAAATCGTGGACTTCTATCTTCCTCCGGAAGGCTGCAGCTACCGCCTGGCGGTAGTCTCCATGCGCAAGCAGTACCCCGGCCACGCAAAGCGCGTCATGTTCGGCCTCTGGAGCGTCCTGCGGCAATTCATGTACACCAAGTTCATCATCGTGGTGGACGAAGACGTGAACGTCAGGGACTGGAAGGAAGTCGTCTGGGCCATGACCACGCGCATGGATCCGGTGCGCGACACCGTGCTGGTCGAGAACACCCCCATAGACTATCTGGACTTCGCGTCGCCGGTGTCAGGCCTGGGCGGCAAGATGGGGCTGGATGCCACCAATAAATGGCCGGGCGAAACGCAAAGGGAATGGGGCACGCCCATTGTCATGAACGCGTCGGTGAAAGCGAAGGTGGACGCCATGTGGGGCGAACTCGGGCTGTAGAAAGGGAGAGGGGTCAGACCCCGTATGGGGTCTGACCCCTGTTCTTGAATGAGCGGCCGGGGTCAGCCCCCGCATGGGGTCCGACCCCCTATTTAACGGGTAGCCTGGGTCTGACTCCGCCGACGCTTAAAAGGGGTCAGACCCCATGCGGGGTCTGACCCCGGTATCCTTCCTGGACTTCGCTACTTTGGCCATGCCCCAGCTCAGGAGCAGGCCGCCGGCAATGCGCAGCAGGCGCCGGCGCTTTCCGCGGCCAGACAGCAGCGCGGTGACGCCGGACGTGAGCAAGGGATAGCGGCGGGTCAGGGATACCGCCTGGGCAAGCCAGTGAGAAACCGAGCTTCCCCCGCCCGAAGAAGGCAGAACGCCGCGCAACAGCGCGCCGGGCCGCAGGTCGGCACCGACATCGCGTGCGCTGCGCACCAGGCTCTGGCGTTCAAGCGCCGCGCGTACCCGGGCCAGCTCGATCTTCAAGGCGCGGTCTTTGGCGCTCATACCTTTGCTCATGGAAGCTCCTTCGCACCCAAGGGCTCACGACCCGCCCTGGATGAATCGGACGGTTCGCGCAGACGCTCCGCCAGGGCGAGGTCGCGCCGCAGTTCATCGATGGTGGCCGCAAACGGCATGGCACCATGGACCAGCTTGCTTCGGACGGCCAATAGAAAGCCTATGCCGAGGATTAGATAGCACGCGGCCAAAATGTACAACGCCATATAGCGCTGGTCGGTAGGCCAGAAGTACACGGCCACGGCGATGGAAAACACCAAGACCGCGAGGGTCAGGAAAAGGAGAGCGGCAGCCGTAAGCCCCATCAGCACGACGAGCCGCCCCTTCTGCTCCGTCGCCTCCAGCGAAAACAGCTCCATGCGCGTGCGGACGATGGACAACAGGGTGCAGGCGAGATCACCGACCGATTGACGTAGGGCCATAAGCTGCCTCTTTCTTCATGTTGGTGGATACCGCTGGACGCCGGCGGCGCAGATCAGCGACGGCAGATCAACGCGCCGATCAGGACACCGGCCAGTCCCGCCATGCCGATCGCCTGCCATGGATTGTCGTGCACGTAGTCGTCGGTGGCCCGGGCTGCCTTGCGCCCGCGCTCCAAAAGTGCGTCTTGCGTGTCGTACAGCGCCTCGCGGGTTCGTTTCAGAGAGCGCATCGCGCTTTCGCGCAGCTCGGTCGCCTTTTCGCCGGTTGCCTCCGCAGCCTCGCGCAGCAGCTTCTCGGCGTCGTCCAGGCTTTCCTTCACGCTTTCGATGAATTCATCTTCTGTCGCTTGCACTCTTTTCTTTGTTGCCATGGTGTACTCCTGAAGGGATGTGGACTAATAATCGGTTGCACCGCTATTGCAACCGGGTGACTTCGACTTGCGAAGCAATTCCATTTTGCCGACTTTCCTGCTTCATGACCATATGCAGGTCGGAACAGAACCAATCGGTTACTTCGGAATCCGTCGCGGGAATGGGCAGCACCAGCCCGCTGAAACTTGCCTGCGTAGCTTCGGTGCGCCGTGTGTAATTGATGGGCCAGCATGATTGCTCGCCCGCCGAGGTCTGGATGACCTGCCTGGCACCCACGGTCTTTGCAGTGGTGTGGACGACGATAGGCTTGGTGTCGACGGCCTTCTTGTCGAGATCGATCTGGAAGCGCAAGGCGGGAAAAGTCTGCCCCTCGCGCAACGAGGAATCTCCATAGGCGAAAAGGCCCAGCATGCGAAGATCGAACTTGCCCTTCACCGGCACCCGTTGGCCCTGATCGTCAGTGCGCTCAAAACTGGCATGGCCATTCCTGACGACCATGAAATAGTCGAGCGAAGACTTGCCAGGCGGCAAGCCCGCCAAGCCGAAACGCGCCACGCCGCGCACCCGCGCCTGGCAATCGTTAGCCCCCTGCTTGCTGACGTCGGAGAACGCCAGGTCCGCACCTAGCTGCATGGCCCCCGAGCCGACCAGTTGGGTTTGCCCGCCGTCGTGCATGAACGGCGCCTGGCAAAGGCCCGCCCAGGCCGGCAACGCCAAGCCGAAAGAAAGAACCGCCGTGCTGATGGACCACCTTAATCGCATGTGTCGAGCCTGTTCGAAAAACCGAATTTCACTATAGCGTATCCAAACCGAAGGACAACATCAAATAACGAATAAACGGTAAGCAAACGTTGTGCCCGGGGTCAGACCCCGCATGGGGTCTGACCCCATCGCCTCAGACCGGTTTCTGCCGCGTGCCGAAGATCCGGTCACCGGCGTCGCCCAGGCCGGGAATGATGTAGCCGTCCTCGTTCAGGTGGCTGTCGATCGATGCCGTATAGATATGGACATCGGGGTGCGCGGCTTCGACCGCCCGTATGCCTTCCGGCGCCGCCACCAGCACAAGGGCGCGGATATTGCGGCAACCCGCCTTCTTCAGCAGATCGATGGTGGCGACCATGGACCCGCCCGTGGCCAGCATGGGATCGACGATCAGGGCCAGCCGCTGATCGAGCTGCCCCACCAGCCGTTCGAGATAAGTCTGCGCCTGGAAGGTTTCTTCGTTCCGGGCGATTCCGACCGCGCTTACCTTGGCTCCCGGAATGAGGTTCAGCACGCCATCGAGCATGCCGATACCCGCCCGCAAGATGGGTACGACCGTCACTTTCTTGCCGGCCAGCTTCTCGACATCCAGGGAACCGCACCAGCCCTCGATGGTGGCGGGTTCCAGCGGCAGATCCTTCGATGCTTCGTAGGTAAGCAGCGAAGCGATTTCCTGGGCCATCTCCCGGAAATTCTTGGTGCTGAGATCCGCGCGGCGCATCAGGCCGAGCTTGTGGCGTATCAGGGGATGGCGTATTTCATGTATGGGCATTGAATTTCTTCCTTCATTCTTTCTGCGGAAAAGCCTTAGCGCGCCGCCAGCCAACTGATCAAGGCGTCGTCGAAAGGCCGCGCGGCGGCGGTGCGTTCGTCATTGACGATGCTGACCAGAATATATCGCTTGCCGCTGGCGCCAAGCACATAACCCGCCAAGGCTCTGACGTCGCGCAAAGTTCCCGTCTTGAGATGGGCCATTCCTTTGGCCTGATCATTGCGCAGGCGCCGGCGCACGGTGCCGTCCACGCCGGAAATCGCCAGCGACGACATGAATTCGGGCATCATGGGCGAACGCCAGGCGGCCTCCAGCATGCCGACCAACCCCCGCGCCGTAAGCCTGCCCTCGCGCGACAGCCCGGCGCCGTTGTCGATGACCCAGCCCCGGGTGTCGACGCCCTGGCTCTTCAGCACCGAAAGCGCCGCCGCGGCTCCCGTCTGCGGGGTGGCGCCATCGCCGTGCATCTGCGCCCCCAGTGTAAGAAGCAGCGTGCGGGCCATGACATTATTGCTCTGTTTGTTGATCAGCCGGATGGTGTCCGCGAGCGTTTCCGAATCATGCCACACGACCTGCCGCAGTCCGGCGGGCATCTTGCCCTCCTTTACTCCGCGTGCAAGCGTGCCGCCCAGCTCTTTCCACAACATCTGGAACAGGGCCGAAAAGTACTCGGGCTGGGAAATCGCGAGCCGGTACACGCTGAATTCGCCGCAGGATGCCGCGGCGGTACCGGAGACGTTCACAACGATCTCATTGCCCACGGCGGCAACCTGGGCGGACACGGAAGGCGAGCCGGTGCAGGTTCCGCTGCTCCATTTGATGTCGCCGCTCACCCGATAGCTCTTCAAGGGAGGATCCAGGACCGGCAGCCACTTCTGGGCGGCGCGGTCCGGCTGAAAAAGCACCCTCAAGGCGCCCAAGCCCACCATCATCGCGTCCGGACTGGCGTTATAGGGGCGATCCGGCGCGCCATCGAATATGCCAGGATCGATGGTTACCGGGCCGAACACGGAACGGTCGACGATGACTTCGTTCAGATTCTTGACGCCGCGCAGGCGCAGTTCGCGCAGCAGGCCCCAGAGCTCCTCCATGGTCAACAAGGGATCGCCGGCCGCCTTCAGATAAAGCGGCCCATTGAGCGTGCCCTGCTCGTCGATCCGGCCGCCGTCCTTGGCGTAGAAGGCCGTGCGCCACGTGTAGTCCGGACCCAGGCCGGCCAGCGCCGTCCAGGTCGTGACCATTTTCATGACGGAAGCGGGGTTGCGGGGCGTGTCGGGGCTGATGGAAAAAAGCACCGGGCCGTCGGCCTCCTTCACCATCAGGGACAACACCCCTTCGGGTAGGCGCGTTGCCCGCCAGGCGTCGCTCAGCTCCTTGGGCAAGCCTTGCGCGAACGCCGACGCAGTCCACATGCCCGCCAGCAGGAAAGCGGCGCCCAAGCGCCGCGCCCACAACCGGATCCGGCGGCCCCGGCTCGGCCGCGTCAGCAACAGAAACATGAAACACCCGCTCGTGAAAAACCATCAGCATAACCAAACTGCGGCGCGCTTGGATGCCATCGAAGCGGAATTTCCACGCAGCAGCTTAAAATACCCGGACAAAATCATTCCGGGCCCGTCCGGCGGGCCTCCCACAGACCAATTCTCGCGTGAACCCTAGCCTTCATCTTTCACAGTTCGACTACGAGCTCCCCCCGGAATTAATCGCCCAGACACCTGCCGAGCAACGGGCAGGCAGCCGCCTGCTGCACCTGGACGCGCAGGGGACGCTGCACGACCGGCATTTCATCGATCTTCCCAAGCTGCTCCGCTCGGGGGACCTTCTCGTCTTCAACGATACCCGCGTCATCAAGGCCCGGCTGATGGGAAGAAAGGAAAGCGGAGGAAAAGTCGAGGTCCTGGTCGAACGGATCACCGGCGCCACTACGGCGCTCGCCCATGTCAAGGCAAGCAAGTCGCCCAAGCCGGCCAGCAAGCTGGTCCTGGCGGAACAATTCACCGTCGACGTGCTCGGCCGCCAGGGAGAGCTGTTCGAGCTTGCCTTCCCCTACAGCGTCCTGGACTTGCTCGATCGCCACGGCGCCACGCCGCTGCCTCCTTATATAGAACATGCCGCCGAACAGGCAGACGATGAACGCTACCAGACGGTGTATGCGCGCGAACCCGGCGCGGTGGCGGCGCCCACCGCCGGCCTGCATTTCGATCAGCCCATGCTGGACCGTCTTTCCGAGCTGGGCGTCGCCCGTGCCTTCGTGACGCTGCATGTGGGCGCCGGCACCTTCCAGCCGGTACGTACCGAAAACCTGTCCGAGCACATCATGCACGCCGAGCGCTACAGCGTCCCGCCGGAAACGGCCGAGCTCGTGCGCGCCACCCGCGCGGCGGGCAGGAGGGTCATCGCGGTCGGCACCACCAGCGTCCGGGCACTGGAATCCGCCGCCCGGCAGGATCCTGCGCCCGGTCGATTGGAAGGCGATACCCGCCTTTTCATCACGCCGGGCTACGAGTTCGCCTGGGTCGACGCCCTGATCACCAACTTCCATCTGCCCCAGTCCACACTGCTGATGCTGGTATCGGCCCTGGCCGGCATGGAACCCATACGCCGTGCCTACGAGCACGCTGTCCAATCCCGGTATCGCTTCTTCAGTTACGGCGACGCCATGTTCATAGAAACACCCAAGCAATGACGACCGGTCTACAGTTCAAACTGCTGGCTACCGACGGCGCAGCCCGCCGTGGAGAAATCACCCTGAACCACGGCGTGGTCCAGACCCCCATCTTCATGCCCGTGGGCACCTACGGAAGCGTGAAGGCCATGCTGCCGCATGAGCTCGAAGAGATCGGCGCGCAGATCGTATTGGGCAATACTTTTCATCTCTGGCTGCGCCCCGGCACCGAGATCATGCAGAAGCACGGCGGCCTTCATGGCTTCATGCAATGGAACAAGCCCATCCTGACCGATTCCGGCGGCTTCCAGGTGTTCAGCCTGAACGGCTTGCGCAAGATCACCGAGGAAGGCGTGAAGTTCGCCTCGCCCATCGACGGCGCCAGGCTGTTCCTGACGCCGGAGGAATCCATGCGCATCCAGCGCGCCCTGAATTCGGACATCGCAATGGTATTCGATGAGTGCACGCCCTACGTCATCGACGGCAGGCCGGCCACCGCCGAAGAAGCCGCGCGCTCGATGCGGATGTCGCTGCGCTGGGCCAGGCGCTCGCGCACCGCTTTCCAGGAACAGGAGAATCCCAACGCCCTGTTCGGCATCGTCCAGGGCGGGATGTACGAGTCGCTGCGCGATGAATCGCTGGCCGGCCTGACCGACATCGGTTTCGAGGGCTACGCCATCGGCGGGCTGTCGGTCGGCGAACCCAAGGAAGACATGATGCGGGTGCTGGCCCACGTGGCGCCTCGGCTGCCCCAGCATGCGCCCCGCTATTTGATGGGTGTCGGGACGCCCGAGGACCTGGTGGAAGGCGTGAGCCGCGGGGTCGACATGTTCGACTGCGTGATGCCCACCCGGAACGCCCGGAACGGCTGGCTTTTCACGCGCCATGGCGACATAAAGATCCGCAACGCCCGCTATCGGGACGATACACGGCCGCTGGATCCGTCCTGCCAATGCCATACCTGCCGGCATTTTTCGCGCGCTTATCTGCATCATCTGCAGAAGTCGAACGAAATCACAGGTTCGCGCCTGAACACGCTGCACAACCTGCATTTTTACCTCGCGATCATGAGCGAGATGCGCTCAGCCATCGAAAAGGGCGAATTCCGCGCATGGCGGGAAAAATTCGAACGCGACCGGGCTAGCGGTATCGAATAAGAAAGATATCGCTACAATACAGAGTTAACCAAAAAACCTTCAGGAGTACATTTGATGGCCCCTATCGACACCTTCGCACTGATTACCGCCCAGGCTGCCCCGGGCGGCGAGAACGCCTTGATGGGCATGCTCCCCATCATCCTGATGTTCGTCATCCTTTACTTCCTGATGATCCGGCCTCAGATGAAGCGTCAGAAAGAGCACCGCAACATGGTCTCCGCCCTGGCCAAAGGCGACGAAGTCATTACATCCGGCGGCCTGCTGGGCAAGATCAGCAAGGTCAGCGACAGCTACATCACGGTCGAAGTCTCGGCCCTGGCGGAAAAGCCCGTCGAGGTCATCGTACAGCGCACTGCCGTCACCTCGGTTCTTCCCAAGGGCACCATCAAGGCGCTTTGATCCCTCGCGTGCGCCCCGCAACTGTGGGGCATTTTCTTTGCCATAGCCTGTTGACCGACAATGAATCGCTATCCACTCTGGAAATACTTCACCGTACTGGTGGCCCTGATCATCGGACTGCTGTATACGCTACCCAATTTTTTCGGGGAGTCGCCTGCCGTCCAAGTCGCGGGCGCCAAGTCCACGGTCAAGGTGGACAACAATGTTCTAAGCAGAGTCGAAGGCATTCTTGCGCAAAACAGCATCACGCCGACGGGCTCCTTCTTTGAAATGAACGGCCCGGTGGGTACCGTGCGGGTACGCTTTGAAACGACCGACGTCCAGCTCAAGGCCAAGGACATCATCGAGAAAGCACTCAATCCGGATCCCTCCAACCCCGATTACACCGTCGCCCTGAACCTGTTGCCGGCATCGCCCAACTGGCTGTCCTCGCTGGGCGCTCGCCCCATGTATCTGGGCCTGGACCTGCGCGGCGGCGTACACTTCCTGCTGCAGGTCGACATGAAAGGCGCCCTGACCGGACGCTACGATTCGCTGGCAAGCGATGTGCGCAACGCGCTGCGCGACGCCAAGGTGCCTCTTGCCGGCGTCGAGCGCAGCGACATGTCGCTGGCCGCTTCCTTCAACAGCGCTGCCGATCGCGACGCCGCCATTTCGGAACTGCGCCGCGCCATGCCCGATATGGCGTTCACGCCCAGCGGCGAGAACGGCGGCCGCTTCCTGCTTACCGGCCGGCTCACCGAAACCGCCGTCACGCAGGTTCAGACCAATGCCCTGAAGCAGAACATCACCACGCTGCACAATCGGATCAACGAGCTCGGCGTGGCCGAACCCATCATCCAGCAGCAAGGCGCCGATCGCATCGTGGTCCAGCTCCCGGGCGTGCAGGACGTCGCCAAAGCCAAGGAAATCCTGGGCCGCACCGCCACGCTGGAAATCCGCATGGTCGACGACTCGCCCTCGGCCATGGCGGCTTTGTCGGCCGGCACCGTGCCCTTCGGCCTGGAACGCTATGAAGATCGCGACGGCCGCCCCTTGCTGTTGCGCCGCCAAGTCATCCTGACCGGCGAAAACCTGCAGGATGCCCAACCCGGGCGCGACCAGCAAACCCAGCAGCCATCCGTCAACCTCACGCTGGACTCGAAAGGCGCGCGGATCTTCCGCGATGTCACGCGCGACAACATCAACAAGCGCATGGCCATCGTGCTTTTCGAGCAGGGCAAGGGCGAAGTGGTCACCGCGCCGGTCATCCGCAGCGAGATCCCCGGCGGCCAAGTGCAGATCAGCGGCAGCATGACCGCCCAGGAGGCGGCCGACACCGCGCTGCTGCTGCGCGCGGGCGCACTCGCCGCCCCCATGGAAATCATCGAAGAGCGCACGATCGGCCCAAGCCTGGGCGCCGACAACATCAAGCAAGGCTTCAATGCCACGCTGTATGGCTTCATCGCGATCGCCATCTTCATCATTCTTTACTACCACCTGATGGGCCTGTTCTCGACCATCGGGCTGACGTTCAACGTATTGCTGCTGCTGGCCGTGCTGTCCATGCTGCAGGCCACGCTTACGCTGCCCGGCATTGCCGCCATCGCGCTCACGCTGGGCATGGCGATCGACGCCAACGTGCTCATCAATGAGCGCATCCGCGAAGAACTGCGCAACGGCGCTTCGCCTCAGCAGGCCATACACCTGGGCTTCGACCGCGCGTGGGCGACCATCTTCGACTCGAACCTGACCAGCCTGATCGTGGGCGTCGCCCTGCTGGCATTCGGAACAGGGCCCATCCGCGGCTTCGCGGTGGTCCATTGCATCGGGATCCTGACCTCCATGTTCTCGTCGGTCGTCGGGGTGCGCGCGCTGGTGAATCTGTTCTATGGCAACAGACGGCGCCTGCAAAGCATCTCGATCGGCCAGATCTGGAAACCCGGACAAAAATAATGCGAACGCCGGCGCCCGCGGGTGCCGGCGCCATCCAACTACAGGCATAGCAACATGGAATTTTTTCGTATTCATCGCACCATCCCGTTCATGCGGCATGCGTTGGTGCTCAACCTGATCAGCCTGATCACCTTTGTTGCCGCGGTGGTGTTCATCGTCGTGCGGGGCTTCCACCTGTCCATCGAGTTCACGGGCGGCACCGTGATGGAGGTCCATTACCAGCAAGCCGTGCAGGTGGATGACGTCCGCAGCTCGATACAAAGCCTGGGCTACACCGATTTCCAGGTGCAGAACTTCGGCACATCGCAAGACATCATGATCCGCCTGCCCTCACGCGAGGGCGAAGACGCCGGCCAGCAAAGCGAAAAAGTGATGCAGGCGCTGCAGCAGGCACATCCCGACGCCGAGCTGCGCCGCGTTGAGTTCGTGGGTCCGCAAGTGGGCCAGGAACTCTTGCATAATGGCCTGATGGCGCTGTTGTTCGTGGTCTGCGGCATCCTGATCTACCTGGGCTTCCGCTTCGAATGGAAGCTTGCACTGGCCTGCGCCATCGCCAACTTGCACGACGTGGTGATCATCCTGGGCTTTTTCGCCCTGTTCCAGTGGGAGTTTTCGCTGTCCGTGCTGGCCGGGGTGCTGGCAGTGCTGGGCTACTCGGTGAACGAGTCGGTGGTGGTCATGGACCGGATCCGCGAAAACTTCCGCAAGCAGCGCAAGATGCCCGTGTCGGAAATCATCGACCTGTCGATCACCCAGAACATTTCGCGGACCATCATCACGCACGGCTCCACGCAAATGATGGTGATGTCGATGTTCTTCTTCGGCGGCCCGACGCTGCACAACTTCTCGCTGGCCCTGACCATCGGCATCTGGTTCGGTATTTATTCGTCGGTGTTCGTCGCCGCCGCCATCGCCATGTGGCTGGGGATCAAGCGCGAAGACCTGGTCAAGCCGGTCAAGAAGGATGATCCCAGCGCGGAATTGATGGGTTAAGAGTTGGGGTCAGACCCCATGCGGGGTCTGACCCCCGATCATTACAAAAGGGTCAGACCCCGTATGGGGTCTGACCCTAGTTTCTATTGGTCCTACTGCCCGCCCGTGGCATGAACCACATAAGCGGCCACCGCCTCCCTGGATGCCTCATCCAGGGATTCCGCGAATGACGGCATGGTGCCCGCCCCTTCCACCAGCACCTTCTTGACCCGCTCGAGGTCGGGCTTGAGTTCGTCCAGGTCAGGACCGATGGACCCGGCCGAGCCCGCGTCCTGCAAGGCATGACAGATGGCACAGGCGGGTACCGCGTCCTTCATGAATATGGCCTTGCCCTTTTCCAGCATGGCCGGATCAGGACCGGCGGCGAGCGCCAGGCCCGCCGCCGACCACAAGGAAAGGCCCAGCAAACCACGTAATACAAAACGGCTCATCGAAGCTTCCTTATGCAACCTTGATCGTTACCATGTGATCACGCCAGCTATTGTTCAGGTAGCCGCGATTGTTTTCCATTCTTTCTTCGGGCTGGGATTTGCCCGCCGTGTTCGTGCTACGACTGGCCAGCTCGTAGGTTCCCGGCTCCAGCTTGACGGGCAGGACGAATTCGCGCCAGGCGTAGGGGCCGAGATCAGGGCCGACCAATTGCGCGGTTTGCCAATCCTTGCCGCCATTGATCGACACTTCCACGCTCTTGGCGGCTGTCATGCCGCCCATGGCGACCCCGCTGATCACCACCCGGCCCGCCTTGATGGGCTGATCGGGATCGGCAGGGGTATTGATCCAGGACTTGGGCGGCATTTCCCAGATGGACGCCTGGGTGGGCTCGCCTTTTGCGCCCACCGGCGCCATGCGGTAGCCGGTCTGCTGTATCTTGGCCGGAGATTGCTCCTTGGTGAAAGCCAGCCGCTTGACGTATTTGACCGAATTCACGCCGGTATAGCCCGGCACGACGATGCGCAACGGCCCGCCATGCGCCAGAGGCAGTGGCTCGCCATTCAGCTCCCATGCAAGGATGGCGTCTTCGATCGCGGAAATCGGCACCGAGCGCTCCACCATGACGTCCTTGGGATCCAGGCCGGCAGGAATGTCCTCGCCTCCGGTGCTCGTCATGTAGACCATGCCGTCGGACATGCCGCCGACAGCCTCAAGCAGCGCCTTGACTGGAACACCGGTAAAGATCACGCAGCCTGCGGCACCGACGGTCCATTGCGTGCCGCTGGGCTTGCTGGGGAACCAGGCCCGGCCATTGCCGGAGCACTGCAGCACCATGGGCACGGCCGTCAACCCCAGGGTCTTGAGTTCCGCCACGGTGAAGCTGCGTGGTTTGGCAACGCCGTCGACTTCCAGGGTCCAGGCGTCCGGATCCTTGACGATATCCAGTGATGGAGGCGCGATGTTGTTGCGTATGAACAGACGGTCGGAAGGCGTGATGACGCTGGAGCCGAAGGCCCCGCGCTTGGTTTCTATGGTGTTGGCGCTATGGACGATGAGGGCGTCCGTATTCTTCCACTTCGCGTACTCGGGCAAGGGTTTGGCGGCGGGTGCCGCGGCAGCCGCCGGGGCGCTGGAGGCCTTCGCACCTTGCATGCCTCCCAGTCCGGCCAAGGCGACGACGCCTCCGGTGGAAGCCAGCATCCGACGACGTGACGGGTTGGTGAGTTCTCTCATTGTGTCTCCTTGTTTACAAGTGATGCCGGCCACGAGGGCCCGGCCGGGCTGCTTCAATCGAGAAAGTCGTTTACATTATATGCATTATAGATATATTGATATGCATCAATCATATAAGAAGTTGGTTTTGCCAGTTGGCAGTACAATACCGGCTTTCCATTTCAGCCCCCGGGATATACACCCGTCACGGCGAACGTCATGCAAGAAACCTCCATCAAGCGGGCCGGCGCACCGTCCGACGCCGCCGCTCAGCCAGCGGCATCCGCCTCCTCCTCGACCCGCAAACTGTTCATCCGCACCTTCGGCTGCCAGATGAACGAGTATGACTCCGACAAAATGGCGGACGTCCTCCGGGATGACCAAGGCGTGGAGCTCACGCAAAATCCTGAAGAAGCGGACATCATTCTCTTCAACACCTGTTCCGTACGCGAAAAAGCACAGGAAAAGGTGTTTTCGGACCTGGGGCGCGTACAGCATCTGAAGCAAAGCAAGCCGGGACTCATCATCGGCGTGGGCGGCTGCGTGGCCAGTCAGGAAGGGGAAGCCATCGTCAAGCGTGCGTCCTATGTCGACGTGGTGTTTGGCCCGCAGACCCTGCACCGCCTACCCGAACTGATCGCCAGGCGCCGTGAATCGGGCCGCGCGCAGGTGGACATCAGCTTTCCCGAAATCGAAAAGTTCGACGCCCTGCCTCCCGCCCGCGTCGACGGACCGACCGCTTTCGTCTCCATCATGGAAGGCTGCAGCAAATACTGCAGCTTCTGTGTCGTGCCCTACACCCGGGGTGCCGAAGTCTCGCGTCCCTTCGATGATGTCCTGGTGGAAATCGCCGACCTGGCCGACCAGGGCGTCAAGGAAGTCACGCTGCTGGGCCAGAACGTGAATGCCTACCGCGGTCCCATGGACGGCGGCGGCGAGGTCGCCGACTTCGCCATGCTGCTTGAATACGTGCACGAGATCCCCGGCATCGAGCGCATCCGGTATACCACGTCCCACCCCAAGGAAATGACCACCCGTCTCATCGAGGCGCACGGCACGCTGCCGAAGCTGGTTCCCTTTCTGCACCTGCCCGTCCAGGCGGGCAGCGACCGGGTTCTGTCTGCGATGAAGCGCGGCTATACCTCGCTGGAGTTCAAGTCCATCGTTCGACGATTGCGCGCCGCCCGGCCCGACATGACGCTGTCCTCGGATTTCATCGTGGGCTTTCCGGGGGAAACCGAAGAAGACTTCCAGAAAACCCTGACTTTGATACGAGACGTCGGTTTCGACCAGTCCTTCTCCTTCGTGTACTCGCGTCGTCCCGGTACACCGGCGGCCGATCTCGAAGACAACACCAGCAAAGAAGAAAAGCTCGATCGCCTGCACCGGCTGCAGGCGCAGGTGAACGAGCAGGCGGCCGCCATCAGCCGCGGCATGGTCGGCACCATACAGCGCATCCTGGTCGAAAAGCCGTCCCGGCGCGACCCCAACGAACTCTCCGGCCGCAGCGAGAACAACCGGATGGTGAACTTCATCGGCAACCCGCGCTTGATCGGGCAGATGGTGGACGTACGCATTACCCAGACCCTGACCAACTCACTGAAAGGCGAGATCGTCATCAACGAATCCGAGGAAAGCCGCAGCGCATGACACGACCCACAAAAACGGCCAAGCCCGTGACCGTCACGCTGGAAGGCGACAACATGCATCTCGCCAACCTCTGCGGCCCGCTCGATGAAAACCTCAAGCAGATCGCCGACGGCTGGAACGTCACTCTGAACCGGCGCGGCGAGCATGTGACCATCACGGGCGACCAGGCCAAGGCCGCGGGCAAGGCGCTGCAGTGGTTTCATCGGCGGGCCACGCACAAAGCGCTTTCGGTCGACGACATACAGCTGGGCATGGTCGAACTGGGCGTCGGCCGCGAAACGGCGGGCAACGAATCCGCACCCGAACCGGCCGCGCTGCCCGAGATTCCACCGGTAGACGATCAAAGCCTCAGCTTGCGCACGCGCAAGTCCGACTTGCGGCCCCGCACGCCGCGTCAGCGCGATTACCTGAACAGCATTCTGCGCCACGACATCACCTTCGGGATCGGCCCCGCCGGCACGGGCAAGACCTGGCTGGCCGTGGCCTGCGCCATCGACGCGCTGGAGCGGGAGACCGTCCAGCGCCTCGTCCTGACCCGCCCTGCCGTCGAAGCCGGCGAGCGCCTGGGCTTCCTGCCGGGCGACCTGGTACAGAAAGTCGACCCATATCTGCGCCCGCTCTACGATGCACTGTATGACCTGATGGGCATAGAGCGCGTGCAGCGGCTGTTCGAAAAACAGACCATAGAGATCGCGCCGCTGGCCTATATGCGCGGGCGCACCCTCAACCACGCTTTCGTCATTCTCGACGAGGCGCAAAACACGACGCCCGAGCAGATGAAGATGTTCCTGACCCGCATCGGCTTCGGCAGCAAGGCGGTCATCAACGGCGACCCTTCGCAGGTGGACCTGCCGCGCGGCCAGGCCAGCGGCCTGCTCCATGCCGTCGACATCCTGGAATCGGTGCAAGGCATCGCCACCACGCGCTTCACCAGCCGCGACGTCGTCCGGCACCCTCTGGTCGCACGCATCGTAGACGCCTATGAGAAAGCCGGCGACCATGTCGCCTGATCTTTCGCTTGCCATTCAGTACGGCTCTCCGGCGCCGGAACTGCCGCGCTGGCGACTGCGCCGTTGGGTCCGGCGCGCCGTCGAAGCCGTCGTCCACGCCCGGGCGTCGGCCGCAAATCCGGATGAGCCCGCTCCGGCCGCCGTCGCGCTCACGCTCAGGCTGGTCGATGCCGACGAGGGCCGCGAGCTGAACCGCTCGTTCCGCAACAAGGATTACGCGACGAACGTACTGACTTTCGAGTACGGCATCGATCCAGGCGGTACGGCATCGGGCGACATCGTCCTGTGCCTGCCGGTCCTGCACCGCGAAGCGGCCGAACAAGGCAAGAACCTGCTGGACCATGCGGCGCATCTGACCGTGCATGGTGTCCTGCATGCATTGGGCTATGACCACGTCGATGCCGCGGAAGCCCTTGAAATGGAAGGCCTCGAGGTCCATATATTGAAAAAAATGGGCATCGCCGACCCGTATGGGGATTAGCATCCGTTCCGGGCGCCCGAGGCGGGGGTCAGACCCCGCAAGGGGTCTGACCCCACCCCTGGCGGCATTTTCGGTTATGCTAAAACTCCTCGTATTCAGTCCTTGGGACAATGTCAGAACCTAGCTCACCCGATGCCGAGCCTCGCCCGGCAAAACCCACTTCAAAATCATTGTTTGAACGCCTGACCGCGTTCATGCGGCCCTCGGAACCCGAAGACCGCGAAGACATCAAGGCGGTACTGGAAGCCGCGCACGATCGGCAAGTGCTCGACGGCGAAGCCTACGCCATGATCTCAGGCGCACTGGAAGTCGCCAACCAGACCGTCGCCGACATCATGGTGCCCAGGTCCAAGATGGACATGCTGGACATCAGCAAGCCTCTCGACGGCCTCCTGCCGGAAATCATTGAAACCGGCCATTCCCGCTTCCCCGTCTACGAAGTCGACCGCGACAACATCGTCGGCATCCTGCTTGCCAAGGACTTGCTCCTGATCATCACGAATCCGGCCATCGACCTGCGCCCTCTGGTCCGCCCGGCCGTGTTCATTCCTGAAACCAAGAGGCTCAATGTCCTGCTGCACGACTTCCGCAGCAGCCGCAACCACCTGGCCATCGTCGTCGACGAACACGGCGGCATTTCCGGGCTGGTCACCATGGAAGACGTCCTGGAGCAGATCGTCGGCGACATCGAAGACGAGTTCGACGAAGAAGCCGAGAAAACCATCTTCCAGACCGGCACCAACAGCTGGCGGGCCATGGGCATCACGGAAATCGAAACCTTCAACGACAGTTTCAATACCGACCTGCCCGACGACGACTACGACACCATCGGCGGCTGGCTGGCGGCCGAGCTGGGACGCATCCCCCGCCGTGGCGACAGTATCAGCCACCAAGGGCTGAACATCACCGTGGTCGGGGCAGACGCCAAGCGCGCGCTCTGGCTGCATATCCAGCACGACAACACCGAACCGGCCGCCCCTTCCGGCGCGGAATGACCTTGAACCTGCGCCACCCATTCGATGGCAGGCTGGCAGGGCTGGCGCTGCTCGGCGCCGCGCATGCCCTGTCCTTCGCTCCAGGCCCCCTGCCGCCCTGGGCCCTGCCTTATATACAGATCTTTTCACTGGCCATACTCGCATACCATGCGCTGCGCGCTCCGTCCGCCGGGGCGGCCGCCAGATATGGCTTCGCCTTCGGTTTCGGCAATTTTGCCTGCGGCCTGTACTGGCTGTACATCAGCATGCATTTCTACGGCGGCATGGCGCTGCCGCTGGCGATAAGCGCGGTCCTGCTGCTTGCCGCGGCACTGGCGCTTTACGTCGCTTGCGCCACGGCGCTCGCCCGCTGGCTGGCGGGCATATGGTCCGCCTCGTCGTACAGCGGCGCGCGGCAGCTGTTCACGGTCGCGCTGTGGGCGTCAAGCTGGACATTGACGGAGTGGCTGAGGGGCACACTGTTCACCGGCTTCCCCTGGCTGAACATCGGCTACGCGCACATCGAGGGCGTTCTGGCCCCATGGGCACCCATCATGGGCGTCTATGGCGTAGCCTGGCTTGCGGCCTTCGCCTCGGCAGCCATTGCTCTGCTGGCCTGCGCCAAAGATACGAAGAATGATGCCAAAGCGGCGGTCGGCGTCGGCCTCGCCATCGTCTCGGGCCTGATCGGTATCGGCCTTGGCCATGTGGCCTGGACGAAACCGCAAGGAGATCCCCTGATCGTCAGGCTGGTTCAAGGCAATATTCCGCAGTCTGAAAAATTCGACCCCGTCCTGATGAACAGGGGTATCGCCACGTATCTGGAACTGGCCGCTCTGCCGCCCAAGACACCGGACGGGGAGCCCGACCTGATCGTACTGCCGGAAACAGTCATGCCCCTGTTCCAGGACAGCATTGCTCCCGAGACCTGGCAAAAATGGCGCGATGTCGCCGCCCAGCGCAATGCGCACATCCTCATGGGCGTGCCCTTGCGCGACCAACGCGACGGCACCATGCGCTACACCAACAGCGCCATTGCCTTCGACGCCTCCACGCCCTTGGCCGCGCTGACGCAAGCCGCGCCGCCCCAGCGCTACGACAAGCACCATCTCGTGCCGTTCGGCGAATTCATTCCGCCCGGCTTCCGATGGTTCGTCGATGCCATGAAAATTCCTTTGGGCGACTTCGATCGGGGCGAAGCCCGCCAGCCCGTCTTCCAGATCGAAGGCCAGAGGATCGCGCCCGACATCTGCTACGAAGACGTCTTCGGAGAGGAAATCATCCGATCGGTGCGGGACCACGAAGTGCATGGCCCCGGAGCGACCATTCTGGTCAACCTGAGCAACCTGGCCTGGTTCGGCGACTCCTGGTCGCTGCGCCAGCATCTGCAGATCTCGCGCATGCGCGCGTTGGAATCCGGCCGCCCGATGATACGCGCGACCAATACCGGCATGACCGCCGCCATCGACCCGACCGGATGGGTGCGCGCCCAGCTGGATCCACAGCGCATCGGCGTGCTGGACGTCGAGGTGCAAGGCACGGCCGGCATGACGCCTTACGTGAAGTACGGCAACCTGCCTGTCCTGGCCGTCAGCCTGCTGCTCATCGCGATCGGTTTTTTCAGAAGGGGTCAGACCCTGCACTGGGTCTGACCCCAAAAAAACACGCCGAGTTGCACACAACAAAAAATTCATGCATAATCTCGCTTCTTCGTTAAGCAACACAACGACGGGGGTATAGCTCAGCTGGGAGAGCGCTTGCATGGCATGCAAGAGGTCAGCGGTTCGATCCCGCTTACCTCCACCACCTAACGAAGAAAACGCCGCAAGGCAAAGCGTGTTGAAATATGCTACAATACGCGACTTGTTTGTCCTGTCCCCTTCGTCTAGAGGCCTAGGACACCACCCTTTCACGGTGGGTACAGGGGTTCGAATCCCCTAGGGGACGCCAGTTAATCTGGCAAGGTTGTAAACCGCTGCGGAGCGGTAGTTCAGTTGGTTAGAATACCGGCCTGTCACGCCGGGGGTCGCGGGTTCGAGTCCCGTCCGCTCCGCCAAAGAATTCAAAAGCCTGATCGCTCAATGAGCCATCAGGCTTTTTTTATGGCTCTTCCCGAGGGATCAACACATCCATCAAACTCGGTTAATTGGGCTCCACCCTCTCAAAGGCGCAATGAGAAACCGCTGGTCAATTTATATCCGGCATCTACCTCGAGCCCAACAATATCAGTGGGCGCGAGCTTGTCAAAGCGCTTGGTGTAGCGGCCTCCACACTAAGCCGAGTACTCAGCGGTGCGTCTCGCATTACGCCTGAAATGGCGCTTCGCCTCTCCAAAGCGCTCGGACGTAGCCCAGAAAGCTGGCTGGCCATGCAGGATGCTCACGACTTGTGGCTCGCCCGCCAACATGTCGATTTGCAAAATGTCGACGAATTGCAATTTGCCATCACCTAGCATGGGGTCTGCAACCTTCACGAGGGACGCACTGCACCTAAGCTAGTAGGATCCCTCCCCCTGCTTCGCATTACTGCCCATCAAGCATTATCAAGAAAATGACAAAAGCTTCTGGCATTGGGTCGTATTCAAGCGGGAGAATGGCCAATCATTCGTATCGGAACTCAGCCAGTTGTCTTTCACCCCGATACGTTAATCGTTCATGGACTGGCCACTACCGGCTGCGGATTCAACCGGTGGATGCAACGATCTGGTTAAATCGTTGTGAGCCTTTCTGGAGAGCATGCACCTAGCTCCGATACGCTGTTCAAATCAGGCAGTTGGTGCACCGCTCAAGCAAGAATGTCCATAGCGCGGTGGCCTGCCGGCACACCTTGGACGAGAAACACTGTCCCAACGCTGTTTGCCGTCCTTAATGGTTTTATCGCTTGGTAGGCCGTTGAGTCATACCAGCGCGACGCACGCTCCAGATCGGGAAACTCGACGACGATCAGGTCGGCCGTCGGCTCGTCCTCCAACGAAAGATACGGCCCGCCGTGGATGATGAACCGGCCTGCGAACGGCTGGAGTGTCGAGTCGATTTGCTCGAGATAGGCGCGGATCTCGTCGTTCAGGCGCGTTTCGGAAATGATGGCGACGGCATAAGCTGGCATGAATGACTCCTGAAATGACGGCGTTGATAGGTGCGCAACCATGCAATGTGTTGCGGCGATGTCATGCCATTGTCGACCGGGCGATCCTGTGCGTCGATGACGTCGGAGGTAATCGACCGGAATCGCACGCTGCAGCAGAATCACGCTATCGCATTCGACAAGCTTGTCTGCAACAACCCAACCATTTTTCCAAGGAGATTCCCATGACCGAAAATACCCGTCCAAGCATCCCGGCCCAAATTGCCGCACAATATGTTGGCATTTGGAACGAAAACAATCCGGCACGCCGCCGTACGCTAATCGAACAGGCATTTACGGCGCAGGCCGGTTACCTCGACCCGGTCATGCAGGCGGCTGGGCACGATGGCCTCGATGCGATGATCAGTGCCGCCCAAGCACAATTTGCCGGCTTACGCTTTCACGTGTCCGGAACGCCGGATGGACATCATGACGTCGTTCGCTTTTCGTGGTCCCTTGGTGCAGATGATGCCGAACACCTGGCAGCTGGCACCGATATTGCCGTTGTAGCGCCGGACGGACGCATCGAACGGATCACGGGTTTCCTTGACAAGATGCCTTCCTGAAGCCGGACGTGTCGTGTGGCAGCTATTCAGCATGGAGACAGCATGGAACAACAAGAGCATGTCCGGCAGAGTGAGCGCGACAGCCGCTACTTTGCCGATTTCGCCACGGCACTGCGCTACTGGCGCGACAAGCGTGGCTATACCCAGCTTCGGCTGTCGAGCGAGAGCGGTATCTCGCAACGACACATCAGCTTCCTCGAAAGCGGCCGTTCGCAGGCGAGCCGCGAGATGGTTCTGAAACTTGGAATCGTCCTCGACATCCCGCTGCGCGAGCGCAACGTGATGCTGCTGGCGGCCGGCTATGCGCCGGCCTACCGGGAACGCCGCCTGTCCGATCCGGAACTGGCCGCAGTGAAGCAGGCCTTGGATTTCATGCTGGCCCAGCAAGCCCCGTATCCGGCGCTGGTGGTCGACCGGCTGTGGAATCTTGTGATGGCCAATGCGCCGGCGGCAATGATGATGCGCTGGCTGCTCGAGATGCCGAACGACGCCCCCCTGCCACGCGAGGGTGTCAATGTGCTGAAGCTGATGCTCGATCCGAATGGTGTTCGCAAGCACCTGCAGAACTGGGAAGACGTCTGCGCTGACCTGTTGCATTGGATCCAGCGTGAAGCGATGAGCGACGGCCTCGGGAGCGAAGCGGCGAACTTGCTCGGTGAATTGGCCGCGTTGCCAGGGATCAGCGAGACGCCCCGCATGGCCAACCTCGATGCGCGCGCACTGCCCTTCCTACCGATGCAGATTCGCAAGGACGGTGTTGCGCTGAACTTGTTCACTTCAATTGCCACCATGGGCACTCCGCACGACGTGACGGTGCACGAATTGCGGATCGAATCGTTCTTTCCGGCTGACGAGGCCACGGCACGCTGGTTCCGTGAGCGCGCAGCGATGGCGGAATCAGCGTGAAGGAGACGGGCGTACCCGGAGGTCGTAAATCTGCAGTGGCCGTGTCAGCTTGCACTGCCTCCCGAGCCTACGTCCGCTTTGGGTCGATAACCTGAGGTGGGGTCAGACCCCGTACGGGGTCTGACCCCAGAACGCTTAAGGTAGTGCCATTTAAGCTTGACCCGTCAATTGGTTTCCCTTACGCTGCTGGAAAATACATAACAAGTTTTCGCAAGTGATCATTTGCGCAGTATCCGGCAGCATGATCAACTGGCAGCAAAGAACCAAACCAATAAGGGGAAGACAATGAACCAAGCAGCAGTACACGAGCCCAGCCTTTACAAGCTTATTATTCTTGTTGCCTGCATAGTGGTTGCAATGTTCTTTGCAACCGCCCTGGTGGCGCTTGTATTCATGCCAAACCAGCTTATTACAAGCATGCTGTTTGAAGATGTAGCGTTTCTTCTGCCTATGGCCTTATCCACCCTATGCAGCGCAAGCGTCTTGGCGTGGTATGTTCAATCACATAGGTCCAGATTCAAGAGCTAACGGGAAGCGCTGGCTCGAGACAGCCGCAACAAGCCCTTCGATCATCATCACGCCTGTAGACAGGCCGTCTTCGCGAGACATGGCCTGCCCTACGGCGGCGGCGCGAGCAATGACGGATGGCCTCCCCACGAACGAAAGAGCATCCGCGAGAGCCACCGCATTCAAGCGACCGGGCGGCATCGGAGGCGGCGCCACGCCCAGCCGGTGCAGCCGGTCCGCCCAGAAGGGCTGGTCTCCTGCGAATGGCATGACGATGGATGGAACGCCCGCGCCTGCAGCCGAGTGCGAGGTTCCCGAGCCTCCGTGGTGGATCACGGCGGCCATTCTGGGAAATAGCCAGTCATGCGGCGTGGCATCGATGCGAAGCAGGTTTTCCGGAAGCGCCATCCTTTCGAGGTCGCTCCAGCCTGGCCAGACCACGGCACGGCGGCCGTCCAATGCCTTGATGACGATTTCGAGCATGTGCGGCAGATCGATGCCGGCCATGCTGCCAAAGCCTATGTAGACCGGCGCCGGACCGGCGGCAAGGAACCGGGCCAATTCCGGTGACGGGACGAAATCGGTATGAAGCGGCGGCACCCATTGGCCACACATTACCGCATTGGCCGGCCAGTCCTTGGGCCGCGGCAATAGGGTTGGCGAGATACCGTACAGCATAGGATGATTGGTCCAAAGCGCTGTCCTGGGCGGCAAGCCGAGCACTTCGGCCCTGGCGCGGTTGAGCGTTTTCCTGAGCCCCCGCCAGAGCAGTTGGTTGGTAAGCCCCAGGCTGGCCCGGTTGAGCCGGGCGGGAATCCAGGCCGGTGGCAGAAAGGGTGAAGGGAATTCTCTTGATGGCGTCAGCGGGATCATGCCGGCCCCGATGGCCGGGACACCCAGGCGCTCTGCGACCGAAAGCCCGACAAAGCCAGCCAGTCCGGAAGACACGATTGCGTCGCAACCCTCGGATGCCGCCAGCGTTTGCGCCATCCACGCGGCAGCGTTCGCATTGGCCAGCTCCACGAGCGCCTGGCTGTACCTCGCGCGCCAGACCGGCTCCACCTAGCGAATAGCGCACGGATATCCCCCGCCAAGGGCTCAGCCGGAATTCCCAGTCGCTGCGCCAAGCCCAGCGACTGGACCTCCCCCAGCAAGAAAACCCGGTGCCCCGCCTTGACCAAGGCTTGGCTCAATGCGACCAGTGGGCGCGTATCCCCTTCCGTGCCGTAAGTCAGGACAACGAGTTTCATGGGCGCTCGACAATTAAGTAAACGTCGTATACTTTATCATACCGTTCCTTGCCCACCCTTGTTCCTCGCCCACCCTTATTACCGAAGCATGTCAGACCGCTCCCCACGGCCTCGTCGCCGCGCAGAGATTCCCGCGCACATCCAGGAGGTTGCTCGAAACCTGTTTGAGTCGAAAGGCTACGCGGGCGTGACCATGGAACAGATCGCCGGCCAGGCCGCCGTTTCCAAACGCACCTTGTACAAATACTTTCCGGTTAAAGAGACGCTGCTCGAGCGTGTGCTGGAAGAAAAACTGGCGATGGATCTCGCGCAACGGGATTTCCGCATTGATCATCAGGCCGGCTTTCGCGACAGCGTTTTGCGTTTGCTGCATGGGTCCGCACAGTGGTGCGAGCAACATGCCGATTACTTGCTGCCCTACATCCGTTACAAGTTCGCAACCTTCGACCCCGGTGTGGCGGTCGGGGAAGACAAAGGCCTCCTTCCCGTCTGGCAGATGCTGATCGCCTCGGCGCAGGAACGCGGAGAACTGCGCTCCGCCCGTCCGACCCAGCAGCTGGGAACCTATTTCCATTATCTGTATCTCGGCGCCCTGATGCGCTGGCTCACCGAGCCGCGGCTTGATCTGCGCCAGGAGTTCGACATGGTGGTTGATCTCTTCATCGATGGGTCGGCCTGATGCGCCATGAAGGCCGACCGCCTCGAGATCCGCTCGGCCTACTTCAGGCCGGCAGCGCCCCTAACCTAAATTCGAGGCGCCCGATGCCGTTAGCTGTCGGGAAGCGGGCGACCGCGGCTCGCCCCCTTCTTTTAACCGCCTGGAGAGATCGATCCATATGTGGGAAAACGGAAAGATGTTCATAGATCCGTCCCTGGATCTTCCATATATCGACGGAAGCCATAATCTCGGGCTGGTAGCGCTGTCGGTTCTCGTTGCCGTATTTTGCTCCGTCATGTCGATGCTCACCGCCAGGGTGGCGCGTGACTCGGATCTCATGCTGCATCGCCAGGTGGCCATCGGCACCGGTGCGATCGCACTGGGCGGCGGCATCTGGACCATGCATTTCATCGGCATGCTTTCCTTCGAGCTGTGCGCCGCCATCACCTACGATCCGGCCACGACGATACTGTCGGTGCTGCCCAGCCTGGCCGCATCCTGGATTGCCTTGCAGATCCTGTCCCGCAAGGGGGTGCGTGGCTGGCAATTGATCGCAGGAGGTGTCCTGGTCGGGTTGGGCATCGTGACGATGCACTACAACGGAATGGCCGCAATGCGGATGACGCCCATCCTGCGCTATGATCCGTTCGTGTTCACGATGTCGATCGTGCTGGCGATCGGCCTGGCCATCCTGGCATTGTGGGTGCACTTCGGACTGCGCCTGGCTCGCCTGCATCCCATGCTGCGGCTCATCCTCAGCGGAACCGTGATGGGCGCCGCGATTTCGGGCATGCACTACACGGGCATGGCGGCCGCGCACTTCATCGGCACGCCGGAAGACGCGCAAAACACGGTGTTGCTCAACAATACCTTTGCGTCCTTGTGGCTGTCGACCTTTACCATCACCCTGACGGTGCTCGTCACGTCTCTCAATGCCCTTATCCGCTACCGGCAGCTCTACCGCAAGATGGAGGACAGCGAATCGAGCATTCGGGCCATTGTCGACACCGCGGTTGACGGCATCATCACCATCGACCATCACGGCCTGATCCGCGCATTCAATCAGTCCGCGGAACGGCTGTTCGGCTGGAAAGAATCCGAAGTCATGGGCCGCAACATCAAGATGCTCATGCCCGAACCGTATCAGTCCGAGCATGACGGCTATTTGCACAACTACATGAGCTCGGGCAAACCGAAGATCATCGGTTCGGGCCGCGAGGTCACCGGCCTGCGCAAGGACGGCAGCCTGATGCCCATGCGACTGGCGGTAGGACAGGTCAATTTGCCCGGCGCGCCCCTGTTCGTCGGGTTCGTGACCGACATCACTGCGCAGCGCGAACTGGAGTCTTCCCTGAGGGAAGCGGCGGAGCGTGCCAAGCAGGCGGCGTCCGCCAAAACCGCCTTCCTGGCCAATATGAGCCACGAGATCCGCACGCCGATGAACTCCATCATCGGCTTCACCGAGCTACTGCTCAAGGACACGCTGACGGCCGAACAACGCGGCTACTTGAATATCGTGCGCAAGTCCTCGCACTCGCTGCTGGGCTTGCTGAACAACATCCTGGACACCATCAAGCTGGAAAAAGCCGCGGTCAACGTGGAAAACATCGATTTTTCGATGAAGGAGCTGGCCACCCAGATCGTCAATTCGCTGAGCCTGAGCGCGTCGGCGAAAGGCCTGCTGCTGAGCCTGGACTATCCCGAAGAGATGGAGGAATACTTCGTCGGCGACCCCTTGCGCGTCCAGCAGGTCCTGATCAACCTGATCGGCAACGCCATCAAGTTCACCGAACAAGGCTCCGTCACCATCGAGTTCAAGCATGAGGCCGACGCGGTCCACATCGCGGTCCGGGACACCGGCATCGGCATGAGCGCCGAACAAGTGGAAAGCATTTTCGATCCCTTCACGCAGGCCGATGTCTCGATCAGCCGGCGCTTTGGCGGCACGGGGCTGGGCACCACCATCTCGCGCCAACTCGTCAAGCTGATGCGCGGCACCATTCATGTGGACAGCACGCCCGGCCAGGGCAGTGTTTTCCATATCCGCCTTCCTTTGCCGGCAGGCCGCCGGCCCGACCCCATTGCGCCCAGCGCCGGCGCACCCGCACTGCCGCCCTTGAACATCCTGATCGCGGATGACGTGGAGCAAAACCTGGAGCTGCTGACGCTCATCCTGCTCAAAGACGGACACAACGTAACGTCGGCCCGGGACGGGGAAGAAGTCCTGGAAAAATTCAAGCAGAAGCGCTACCACGTCGCACTGATCGACATCCACATGCCGCGCGTGGACGGCCTGACGGCAACGCGGCGTATCCGCGAGCTTGAACGTCAGCAAGAACTGTCGGCCACTCCCATCATCGCCCTGACGGCGAGCGTGATGGACGCGGATCGACGTGCCGCGCGAGCGGCCGGCATGGACGGATTTGCCATCAAGCCGCTGGACGCCGTCGGCTTGCTGTCGGAAATCGCACGGGTCCTGAACCTGGGACCCGGCCAGGAAGCGCCTCATGCGGAAAGCGATGAGGACTCGCCGGATGCACAGATGGACTGGGCGGCCGGTATTGCGCTTTGGGGCAGCGAACAGAATCTGATGAGCGCCGCGGAAGGTTTTCTGGCCACTGTCGATCAGCGCCACCCGTTGCCGGACGAAGCGGCGCCCGCCGGGGAAGACTGGTCGGCGGTTCGGGCCAGCCTGCACGGCATACGCGGTGCCGCGGGCAATCTTTCCATGAAGGGCATTGCCCAGCAGGCGGCTATTCTGGAAGACGCCCTGCGCAATGGACGCGTGGACGGCCTGCGTCCAAAGATCGCACACCTCAAGCGCATGCTTGAGATGGCATCGCTCGAACTGCAGGACCGGCGGGCCGCGCAGCAGGCCTCCACGCCAAAAACCGAATCCGCGCCACAGGCCGCTTCCCGCCATGAAATGGCGGTGTTCGTGGAACGCGCCCTCGCACAGCTCGAACGCCACGAGATCGACGAGGCCTCTCTCCAGCCCATTCTCGCGGACCTGGACAATCAAGGGGAAGCACAATTGCGCGCTCAGTTGGTCAATGCGTTGGACTCCTTCGATTTCGACCACGCCCGGATACTGCTGCACGAGGCCGCCGCTCTCTTGCCGGCGCGGTCTACCGAAAATTGAACAGCAATGAAATGGAAAGCATGAAAGGCAATCGCAGGACAATATTGCTGGTGGACGACGAACCCACCAATTTGCAAATTCTCCGCCATACGCTACAAAGCGACTATCGTCTGCTCTTTGCCAAAGACGGCCTAAAGGCAATGGAGATCGCGTGCGCCGAAACCCCCGACCTGATCCTGATGGACATCATGATGCCGGGCATGTCGGGCTACGAGGCTTGCCGGAAGCTGAAGCGCAATCCCGCCACCGCCTCCATTCCGGTCATCTTCGTCACCGCGCTGTCGGACGCGGCGGACGAGCAGAGCGGCTTCGACCTGGGCGCCGTCGACTACATCACCAAGCCCTTCAGCCCTTTGATCGTAAAGGCCCGGGTCCGCACGCATCTGTCCTTGGTACAGGCCGAAACCCTGCGCCGCACGCGCCTGCAGATCGTTCAATGCCTGGGCATGGCGGCGGAATACAAGGACAACGAGACCGGCATGCACGTGATCCGCATGAGCCATTACGCCAGGACCATCGCCCTTGCCGCAGGCTATAGCGAAGAGGCCGCCGACGACCTGCTGCACGCCGCACCCATGCACGACGTCGGCAAGATCGGCATTCCCGACGCCATTCTGCAAAAGCCGGGCAAGCTGACGCCGGCCGAATGGGAAATCATGAAGGACCACACCGAGATCGGCGGACGAATCATAGGCAGGCACGAAGACGGCCTGCTGGCCATGGCTCGCATCATTGCCTTGAGCCACCATGAAAAATGGGATGGCAGCGGCTATCCCAATGGGCTCGTGGCAGAAGAAATACCCCATGTGGCCCGTATCGTCGCCATCGCCGACGTCTTCGACGCCCTGACCAGCGTGCGCCCTTACAAGCCGGCGTGGACAGTGGAGGACGCCGTCGAGCTGATCCAGCGCGAAAGCGGCCGGCACTTCGACCCGGACCTGGTCGACTGCTTCATGGACTGCCTGCCCGAGATCCTGAAGATCAAGGAGCGCTGGACGGACCAGGAAGGCGCGCCCGCCGCCGCGGACGCATTGTCTAGACGTTGACCAGCTGCTGTGCCGCCAGCCCCTGGACCAAGGCTTCGACGGCGGGATCGGACGACACGCCGGCACCGTTGCTGTTGGCGTCGATCACCGTCAGGGCCGCCATATTGACGATGCGCCGTACCGTGGAGCTGGATGTGAGGATATGCACCGGCGCATTGGCGCCCAGCAGGAAAGGTCCCACGGCCACATTGCTGCCTGCCGCCGTCTTCAACAGGTTGTAGGCGATGTTGCCCGAGTCGACGTTGGGGCAGACCAGCAGGTTGGCGGCGCCCTTCAGGCGGGACGACGGCAGGATGCGCAGCCGCAGCGCCTCGTCGAGCGCGCAATCGCCATGCATTTCGCCATCGATCTCGAGATCGGGCGCCCGAGCCAATACCATGTCCAGCGCCTCGCGCATCTTGGAGCCCGACGCGGAACTGCCCGAACCGAAATTGGACCGCGACAGCATGGCCACCTTGGGCACCAGATCCAGCCATTTCATCTGTTCTGCGGCGGCAATGGTGAACTCGGCGATCTGCTCGGCGCTCGGATCGTCGTTGACATGCGTATCGACCAGCGCCACGGTACGTTCGTCGAGCAGCAGGATATTCATGGCCGCATAGGTCTTCGCACCCAGCTTCAGCCCGATGACTTGGTCGACGAAACGCAGATGCTCGTGGTAGCTGCCCACGGTTCCGCAGATCATGCCGTCGGCATCGCCGAGCTTCACCATCATGGCACCGATCAGGGTCAGCCGCCTGCGCATTTCCACGCGGGCCATTTCCTTCGTGATGCCGTTGCGGCACATGAGCTCCCAATAGGTGGTCCAGTACTGGTGGAAACGGACGTCGTTCTCGGGGTTGGTGACTTCGACGTCCTCGCCCAGGCGCAGGCGCAAGCCGTATTTTTCGATGCGGGACATCAGGACTTGCGGGCGCCCGACCAGGATGGGATGCGCGAGCTTTTCATCCACCACCACCTGCACCGCGCGCAGCACGCGCTCGTCCTCGCCCTCGGTGAAGACGATGCGGGTCTTGCCACCATCGCGCACCTGTTGGCGTGCCATGGAGAACAGGGGCTTCATGAAAGCACCCGAGTGATAGACGAAATGCTCGAGCTGCTCGGCATACGAGGCCAGATCAGGCAGCGGGCGGGTCGCCACGCCGCTTTCCATGGCGGCCTTGGCCACCGCGGGCGCGATGCGCACAATGAGGCGCGGATCGAAGGGCTTGGGGATCAGGTACAGCGGCCCGAACGACAAGTCGTAGGTGCCATAGGCCGCCGCAACCACTTCGTTCTGTTCTTCTTCCGCGAGCCCGGCGATGGCATGGACGGCCGCCATTTCCATTTCGCGCGTGATGGTTGTTGCACCGACATCCAGGGCGCCCCGGAATATGTACGGGAAGCACAGCACGTTGTTGACCTGGTTGGGGTAGTCGGAGCGGCCCGTGGCCATGATGACGTCGTCCCGCACGGCGTGCGCGTCCTCGGGCAGGATCTCAGGATGGGGATTGGCCAGCGCCAGGATGAGCGGCCGCGCCGCCATGCGCGCGACCATTTCCGGCTTGAGCACGCCGCCGGCCGACAGGCCCAGGAATACGTCTGCTCCGTCGATGATCTCGGCAAGCGTCCTGTGCTTGGTTTTTTGCGCGTAGCGTTCTTTCTTTGGATCCATCAGCTTCTTGCGACCCTGATAGACCACGCCTTCGATGTCGGACACCCAGATGTTTTCCAGCGGCAGGCCCAGATCGACGATGAGATCCAGACAGGCAAGCGCCGCCGCGCCGGCGCCCGACACCACCACCTTGACCTTGCCGATGTCCTTGCCCGCCACTTTCAGGCCATTGATGAACGCGGCAGACACGCAGATGGCCGTGCCGTGCTGATCGTCGTGAAACACCGGGATGTTCATGCGCTCGCGCAGCTTGCTTTCGACATGGAAGCATTCGGGCGACTTGATGTCCTCGAGGTTGATGCCGCCGAAGGTGGGTTCCAGCCCGGCGATGATGTCGACCAGCTTGTCCGGATCGGTTTCGTTGATCTCGATATCGAAGACATCGATGCCGGCGAACTTCTTGAACAGCACCGCCTTGCCTTCCATCACGGGCTTGGAGGCCAGCGCACCGATGTTGCCCAGGCCCAGCACCGCCGTGCCGTTGGTGATGACCCCCACCAGATTGCCGCGCGCCGTGTACCGGACGGCATTCATGGGGTCGCTCACGATTTCCTCGCATGCGGCCGCCACGCCGGGGGTATAGGCCAGCCCAAGGTCTCGTTGCGTCACCAGCGGCTTGCTGGCGTTCACCGCGATTTTTCCGGGGGTGGGAAATTCGTGATAGCGGAGCGCCGCTTCTCGGTCCGTCATGCTCATGTCAGGTCCTTTTTATTCAGGTCGCGCGATTTTCGCGTCTCTTCGTCATCCAATCCATTCTACGCAGTAAACATAACTGGACCATTCTTAATAAATATGATTCCATAACCATTTTAATATGGAAGACGAACGATGAAGCGTTTCGACGCAGAGCAGGTCGCCCACAAGCTCGCTTCCCGGCTGCGTATTCGCCACCTGACGCTGCTGCTGCGCATCCATGAATACGGCTCGCTGACCCGCGTGGCCGAAATCATGGCCACCAGCCAGCCGGCCGTCACGAAGGCCTTGCTGGAGCTGGAGGACATTTTCGGCGCCCAGCTGTTCGAGCGCTCGGTGCGCGGCATGACCGCCACGCCGCTCGGCCTATTGGCCATTGCCCGCGCCGAAGCCATGATCCACGACCTCGAGCATCTGGCGCGCGACATGGAGGCCAGCCTCAGCGGCTATGCCGCCCACCTGCATATCGGCGTCGTGCCCTTCGTTTCCGGTAAACTGCTGTCGGCGGCCATCCAGCATACATTTCCCGATGGCGGCAAGCGTCTTACGGTGACCATACACGAGGGCGCCAGCGACCAATTGCTGCAGCAACTGCGCGACCATACGCTGGACCTGGTGATCGGACAGGCTTCCGCCGAAGCCGACACCAAGGAACTCACCTTCGAGGTGCTGTACAGCCAGCAACCGCGTCTTATTGCCAGCCGCCGCCTGGCCGCGCAGCTGACGCGCCACAAGCTGGACTGGCAGCAGCTCAATGATCTGGACTGGATACTCGGCGCGCCCCAGACCCCCATTCGCGACCAGGTCAGCGCGCTGTTCCTGGGCGCCGGGCTGATTCCCCCGGCGCCCATCGTGGAAAGCTATTCCAGCAAGCTCATCGGCGAAATGATCGTCGACAGCGACTCGGCGGTTTCCATCGTCCCGGCCGACATTGCCGACGAATTGGTGCGCGTGGCCGGTGTCGCCATCGTGCCTTATCGATTTGCATGGTCTTTGCCTCCTGTCGCGCTGTTCAGCCGGGCCGAAGGCAGGAAGCGGGAGGCGGAAACCATGTTCGCGCGGGCTTTGCACCTGGTCTGCCGGCAGACCGCGCCTTACCCCTTGCCCTGATACAGACAGACGCGCCACGGTAAAGCTGAATGATGTCTTGTTGAAATATTTAGTTTCAAAATTGTCGACGTGGCTCGGAGTCGCCCTCCGACGCAGCGTTGTGCGAAATTGACACAAATTCGCAGAAAAGCCCGTCAATTTCGTGTAAATGTTTTGATACATAACGGAAATCGCTGTTGCCGCCCTGCTTCGCCCCTCCTACCATGACGGCTCTTGACCGCAGAAGGAAGATCGTCATGGTGATCGAAGAATTGGTCCGAAGCACGCCTGCAACGGCCGCCAGCCGGCCGGGCTGGACTATCGAGGGCATCCTGGAACTCTATGCCCTGCCCTTCATGGATCTGATGCACCAGGCGCAGCGGGTGCACCGCCGGCATCACGATCCGAATCGCATCCAGCTCGCGAGCCTGCTGTCGATCAAGACGGGAAGCTGTCCGGAAGACTGCGCCTACTGTCCGCAATCGTCGCGGCATGACACGGGGCTGGAAAGCGAGAACCTGATGCCGATCGAAGAAGTCCTTGCGGCGGCGCGCAAGGCCAAGGCCGATGGCGCCCAGCGCTTCTGCATGGGGGCTGCCTGGCGGTCTCCCACCGCCAGGCAGCTCGATTCCGTTGCAAGCCTTGTCGCCGAAGTCAAGGCCCTGGGCCTGGAAACCTGCGTAACGCTGGGCATGCTCAAGCCGGGCCAGGCAGAGCAATTGCACGACGCCGGGCTGGACTACTACAACCACAATCTCGATACCTCGCCCGAATTCTACGGCAACATCATCACGACGCGGCAGTATCAGGACAGGCTGGACACGCTCGGCCGCGCTCAAGCAGCCGGCTTGAAGGTATGCTGCGGCGGCATCGTGGGCATGGGCGAATCGCGGCGCGACCGTGCGGGGCTCATCGCCCAGCTGGCCAATCTTTCGCCCTATCCTGAATCAGTGCCCATCAACAATCTCGTGAAAGTGCCGGGCACTCCGCTGGACGGCGTGCCGGACATCGATGCTTTCGAATTCGTGCGCACCATCGCAATCGCCCGCATCACTATGCCCCTGGCCGCCGTCAGGCTGTCCGCAGGCAGGGAAACCATGGACGAGGCCTTGCAGGCGCTCTGTTTCCTGGCCGGCGCCAATTCCATCTTCTATGGCGACCAGCTCCTGACCACACCCAACCCTCAAACCGGCCGGGACGCGATGCTGTTCGAGCGCCTGGGCCTGAATACCGGAGCTTGACCGCAGATGTACACCCTGATCCTCAGCATTGCCTCCAGCGTCGCCGTCTCGGTACTGCTCAAGCTCGCGCGCAAGCACGACATACAGGTGGACCAGGCGATTGCCGTCAACTATGTCGTGGCGGCGAGCCTGTGCCTGTTGCTGCTCCGGCCCCAACCCGCGGCTTTCCTGGCGTCCGGCACGTCATGGTGGGTATTGGCCGCCCTGGGCGTGCTGCTGCCCACCATTTTCCTGGCGATGGCCGGCGCCGTCCGCCATGCGGGCATCGTGCTGAGCGACGCCGCGCAGAGGCTTTCGCTATTCATCCCCTTGATCGCTTCCTTCGTCATCTTTCACGAAACGCTGTCGGGCGGAAAGCTGGGCGGGATCGCCGTCGCGCTGATTGCCCTGGGATGCCTGCTGTATCGGCCGGGCGGCAAAGAGGGCAGCGGCGAGACGGGCAAAACCATTCTCTTCCTGCTCGCGGTCTGGGTCGGATACGGAACGATAGATATCCTCTTCAAGCAAATGGCCAAGAGCGGCGCGGCATTCTCGAGCAGCCTGTTCGCGTCTTTCGTACTGGCGGGCATCCTGATCTTCGCCTATCTGATTGTCCGGCGCAGTGTCTGGACCAGGCGCAATGTCGCCGCGGGCGTCCTGCTGGGCTTGCTGAACTTCAGCAATATCTATTTCTATATCCGGGCACACCAGGTTTTCCCGGACAACCCCACCCTGGTCTTCTCGGCCATGAACATCGGAGTGATTTCTTTGGGAACCCTGGTGGGTGCCGGCTTCTTCAAGGAAAAACTACGCTGGGTCAACGCGCTTGGCATCGTCCTGGCCGTTTCCGCCATCGTGATTCTCATCCCCCGCTGAGGATTCCTCCGGGGGGTCGACAGGCTGGTGCGACACATCGCTCTCGGGATGCACCCGAGGATCGAGGACGGCGACGACATTGGAGCTTTCCAGGCTGTCGCCCATCGGAACGAACTGCGTGGGCGCGTCTTCGCTCAGATTGGCGCCCGTGACACGCTGCGGCCTGACCGACGCAACCAGCACCAGCGCGCAGACCGACACGAACACGAAGTAGGTGCCCGGATGGAGTTCGCGCATCAGGTAGCCGGCGATCAATGGCCCTGCACAGGCACCCAGGCCATAGACCATGTACAGGATGGCGCTGAGCCCGACCCGCCGATCGGGATCCACGTTATCGTTGGCGAACGCCGCGCCCAGGGGGTACAGCGTGAACTGGAGAATGCCGAACGCACAGGAAAACACCAGCAGGGCCCAATAGGGAAAGGTCCACCAGCCCCAGAGCGGAATGGCCAGCGCGGCAAGCACCATGGCGTTGATGCGTATCAGGCCCACCCTCGGCATGCGGTCGGCCAGCCAGCCCAGTGGCCATTGGGCAAACACCCCGGTTGCGACCGATACCGCCAGGAAGACGGCGACCTGGCTGTTGGTCAGCCCCTGCTTGAGCGCATACACCGGCGCGAGGCCGTAGAACGCGCCGATGATCAAGCCGGCAACGAACAACACGGTCAGGGAAATCGGCACGCGCGCGACGTAATACTTGGCATGCAAGGGCGCGGGCATTTGCAGGGCGGGATGCAGGCGGCGCGTCAATGCCACCGGAACCAGGCATAGCGCAGAACAGACGGCGGCAAAGACGAGCGGCTCGTAATTGAGCTGTGGAAACATCGACAGCGACAACTGCCCCAATACCGTTCCGACACTGGAGAACACCATGTAGAAGGCGAACACGCGTCCGCGCTGATGGTTTTCGGTCTGCTCGTTCAGCCAGCTTTCCAGTACCATGAACTGGGTGACCATGGCGATGCCCGCCAGGAAGCGGAAGCCCAGCCAAATCCAGAGATTATCGAGCAGGACCAGCGCCAGCATGGTGACGGTGACGATGGCGGCGGTGGCCGCATACGCACGGATGTGGCCGACGCGGATGATGACCTTGTGGCCGATGCGCGCGCCGAAAACCAGGCCGAGGTAATAGATCGCGATCAGGCCGCCTACCCATACCTCGGAGACGTTCTGCGCCGTCAGGCGCAGGCCGAGGTAGGTATTGAAGAGCCCCGAACCGACGAGCAACAATAAGGTTGCGAGATAAAGCGAAGAAAAAGCAGCTACCGTCTGAACCATTGAACCTGCGGCATGTTAGGGCTGGGGAAGCAAAAAGGGAGGGCGCTAGCCGATTTGCTTGAGCAGCGTCCCGGCATCGCTGACTTCGAAACCGCCACCTTGCTCTATATTGAGCTGGGTGACGACGCCGTCTTCGATGAGTGCGGAATAGCGCTTGGAGCGTACGCCCATGCCGCGCGCGGACAGATCCTGATCCAGGCCCATCGCCCGAGTCCAGTTGGCGCTGCCGTCGGCCAGCATGCGCACCCGGCCGTTTACCTGGCAATCGCGCCCCCAGGCACCCATGACGAACGGATCGTTGACGGACACGCACCAGATTTCATCGATGCCCTTGGACATGAGCTGGTCGTAGAGTTCGATATACCCGGGCAGATGCTTGGCGGAGCAGGTGGGCGTGAAGGCGCCCGGCAAGGCGAACAGGGCTATTTTCTTCCCCTTGACCATGTCCGACACCTGGAAATTATTGGGCCCCACCGCGCAAGTGTCGGTCGCCGTTTCGATAAACTCACCCAGGGTGCCGTCAGGTACCCGATCACCAACTTTTATAGACATAGCGTTCTCCGCGAGCAATTCAGAAAAGCATCATCATACGCCGCGATCGAGCAGACCTCCAAGCCGGTGACCTGTCTTTGAGGGGTCAGACCCCGCATGGGGTCTGACCCTGTTCACATCTGTGGGGTCAGACCCTTGGGTCTGACCCCGGCGTAGGAAGAGGACTGGGGTCCGACCCCGTTTACATCTATGGGGTCAGACCCCATGCGGGGTCTGACCCCTCGAATGCAATTGCGTATATGATTAATGGCATCATCCAACGTTTCAACTCAAGATACACCTGCCATGAGCTTTTCTTCCAATGCCGGACCGGTACTCAGTCATGTCGACGAATCGGGGCAAGTCCGGATGGTCGACGTCAGCGGAAAGGCGTCGACGCAGCGCAGCGCCGTCGCCGAAGGCCGCGTACGCATGAGCGCGGCTGCGTACAAGCTGCTGTCCGCCCAGGAAAACGCCAAGGGCGAAGTCCTGAACACCGCGAGAATCGCCGGCGTGCTGGCGTCCAAGCGCTGCGCCGAACTGATTCCCCTGTGCCACAGCCTGCCGCTCAGCTTCGTGGGCATTGAATTCTTTCCCGACGACGCCGCGTCGGCGATCACCGTGCGCGCCACCTGCCGCACCGACTACAAGACCGGCGTCGAAATGGAAGCCATGACGGCGTGCAGCGTGGCCGCCCTGACCATCTACGATATGTGCAAGGCCGCCGACAAAGGTATCGTGCTTGAAGAGATCAGGCTGCGCTACAAGTCCGGCGGCAAAAGTGGAGAATGGCGCAATGATTAAAGTCCTGTATTTTGCGCAAGTGGCCGAATTGACCAAGACCCGGCAGGAAGACTGGCAGCTCGATGCGCCCGTGAGCGGCGCCCAATGGCTGAAGTCCCTGATCGAACGCTATCCCGACCTCGCGCCCGGCTCCCGTCTCAAGCTGGCCATCAACCAGGAGCACGCGCCGCTGGACGCACTGATCCGCCCCGGGGACGAGGTGGCCGTCTTCGAGCCCGTGACTGGAGGCTGACCCATGGTCATCGTTCAAAAGGCCGATTTCGATGCGGCCGCCCTCCAGCGTCAGCTCCGGCAGCGCACGGCCACCAAGGCCGGCGCCATCGTGACGTTCACGGGCTACGTGCGCGACTATGCCACTGATGCCGCCACCCGCAGCCTTTTTCTTGAACACTATCCGGGCATGTGCGAGCGTGAAATCGAGTCGCTGTGCGACGACGCCAGATCACGCTGGGATATCGAAGACTGCCTGGTCGTGCATCGTGTAGGCGAACTGGCGAACGCCGAGCAGATCGTCTTCGTTGCCGTTGCCGGCGCTCACCGCGGAGAGGCCTTCCGGGCCTGCGAATATCTCATCGATGCCCTGAAAACCCGCGCGCCCTTCTGGAAACGCGAAACCCTGGCCGACGGGAAGAAATTCTGGGTGGAACAGCGCCAGTCCGATCAAGAAAAGACCGAACGGTGGAGTTCACCCTCATCCTCAGAAGAGCCAGGCAATCCATGAGCAAAGCCGATCCCAGCAAGCCCCCTGTTTCCCTGAAATGCGCCGTCCTGACCATCTCGGGCACGCGCGACGCGGACAATGATACCTCCGGCGACTACTTGTCGCAGAGCCTGACCGAAGCGGGACATGCCTGCGTACGGCGCGATCTCTGCAATGGCAATCTTTACCAGATCCGGAAAATCATCAGCGACTGGATCGCCGATGACGGCATCCAGGTGATATTGACCAACGGCGGCACCGGCTTTTCCCACAGCAAGTCCACGGCGGCGGCCGTCATGCCCTTGCTCGACCAGGTCATCACCGGCTTCGGCGAACTCTTCCGCCATCTTTCCTTCCTCGACATCGGCAGCTCCACGCTTCAGTCCGACGCTTTCGCGGGAGCCGCCAACAATACGCTGGTCTTCTGCATGCCGGGCTCGACCGGCGCCTGCAAGACCGCGTGGGAAGGCATCATCCGCGAACAGCTGGACAGCACCCATCGACCCTGTAATTTCGGCACCCACTACCATGCTTGAGTTCGACGTCGCACAATCCCGCCTGGCCACCGCGGGCAGCCCGCCCAGCATCGCGGAGGCCTGCCCGCTCGCCGAGGCCCGTGGCCGCATCCTGGCCCAGACCATCTTCGCCACCAGCGACTTGCCACCCGCCGACAACAGTGCGATGGACGGCTACGCCATCCGCTACGCCGATTACGCCGCGGGCAAGCGCCTGCCTGTTCAGCAGCGTTGCTTTGCCGGCGAGGCTCCGCAGCCGCTGCAAGCCGGCAAAGCCATCCGTCTTTTCACCGGCAGCCTCATTCCCCAGGGAGCCGACACGGTTGTCATGCAAGAGGACGGCAATGAAAACGACGATGGCTTCGAGATCCAGCGCCCACCGGTACAGGGCGCTCACGTGCGGCGACGCGGGGAAGATGTGCTCAAGGGCAATCAACTGCTCGCAAAGGGATGCCTCATCGGCCCAGGCGAGATCGCGTTGCTGGCCTCGCAAGGCTATGCCGAAATCAGCGTGTACTCGCACCTGAAAATAGGCATACTCACTACCGGCGACGAACTGCTGAATCCCGGCCAACCCCGAAGCGACGAACAGATCTACAACTCCAATGGCCCCATGCTCACCGCAATGGCCGAAGAAATGGGAGCAACCGTCGTACATTGCCTGCACGCCGTGGACACCTCGGAATCGCTACGCGAAGCCTTCGCCACCCTGCTCGCGGATTGCGATCTGGTCATCACGGTGGGGGGCGTCTCGGTCGGCGAAAAAGACCTGGTCAAGCCTACGATAGAAGAGCTGGGCGGCACGCTCGATCTCTGGCGGGTCTGCATGAAACCCGGCAAGCCGGTCGCACTGGCGCAGATCGGCGGCAAGCCCGTGGTGTGCCTGCCCGGAAATCCCGTCTCGGCCTTCGTCGTGTTCGGCCTGCTGGTCACCCCCTTGCTGCGCACCATGCAGGGCCGCACCCAAGTCATTCCGGATGTCCAGTACGGCTGCCTGGCCATCGACCGGCGGCTCAAGGAAAACCGCGACGAATTCCTGAGGGTGCGGGCCGACTATTCATCCAGAGGGGTAACGCTCTCACCCTATCCCCAGCAAGGCTCCGGCATCATCAGCTCACTGCCCTGGGCCGGCGCACTGGCGCGCATTCCGGCGAACATGGAAGTCCATGACGGCGATACCGTTGCCTTCTATGATTTGCGTCACTGGCTGCGATAGCGGTGGATGGGGTCAGACCCGGCTTGGGTCTGACCCCGGCGCTGAGGAAGGAGGTCAAACTCCATTCGGGGTCTGACCCCAGCGCTGAGGAAGGGGGTCAGACCCGATTCCGGGTCTGACCCCTCAAATCCAGCGGCGTATTGATATTCCTGAACGCGTCCTCGCCATCCTCGAAGCAGACGCGCAGTGCTCCGTTCCGTTCCAGCCACGACATTACCCTTCTCTCGCCCGCCTGAAGAAAGGCGCGCAAGTCCGTCTGCAATTCCGTGCGAAGCAGCATGCACAAGGGATGGTCCCGCCCGGCATCCCCTTGACGTGTCGAGGCGAAGGCCACGCGCGCGTGGCCTTCTTGGCGCAACGCGGCGGCCAATCTGATGAACAGATCCCGGGGAGGATGGGGAACGTCGACGGGCAGGACGGCCAGCCAGGGAGTCTGCACACGCGCCAGCGCACTGGCGATCCCGGCCAGCGGGCCTTGTGCTTCGCCCAGATCCGGGTCGTCGCCGAACACGTCGCCATATTGGGCATAGAGGCCCGGATAGCGGTTCGCGCTGATGAGCAGGCGCACGGTTTGCGGAGCCAGGAAGCGCCGCGCATGCTGCACCAGCGGCTCTCCGTCCAGAAGCATCAAACCCTTGTCCCACCCCTGCCAGTCGGCGCGGCATTGCGGCGGCATGAGCAAGCCGGCTGCACCGCCGAACTGCCCACCCGCCGCCTGCATCCGGCGGGCCTGTCCTCCCGCCAGAATCAGCCCGGTGACGGACGTCGGCGCGGCAGGGCCGGATTCGGTCGATACAGGCCGGTCCGTCATCCGCCGATGTAGCTCATTTCGATCTTGCCGAGCCTGGCGGCCTCTTCGCCGCGCAGTTCGGAATAGCGATCGCCGCGCGCGGACCAGATGCCTGCCATGACGGCGGCAAGCTGGTCGTCGCTGCCGCCCCGCCGGAGCAATTCACGCAGGTCGTGGCCCTGGTTGGCAAAAAGACAGAGGAACAGACGGCCTTCGGGGGACAGGCGCCCCCGCGTACAGTCGCCGCAGAACGGCTGGGAAACGCTGGTGATGAGGCCGATTTCCCCGCCTCCGTCGGTATAGCGCCAACGGGCGGCGACTTCGCCCCGATAGTTCGCGCGCGCAGGCTCCAGGGAAAACTCCTGGCGCAAGCGGTCCAGGATCTGGGTGCCCGTCAGCACCTCATCCATGTTCCAGCCGTTGGTGTTGCCGACGTCCATGAATTCGATGAAGCGCAGCACGTGCCCCGAATGGCGAAAATGGCGCGCCATGGGAAGTATCTGGTCGTCGTTCAGGCCTTTGCGCACCACCATGTTGACCTTGACCGGCGCCAGGCCGACACGTCCGGCCTCATCGATGCCTCGCAAGACCGTCGCCACGTTCACGCCGCTGTCGCTCATGCTTGCGAACTTGCTCTCGTCCAGCGCATCGAGACTGACCGTTACCCTGCGCAGGCCGGCGTCCTTCAAGGCGCGCGCTTTTTTTTGCAGCAGCGTGCCGTTGGTGGTCAGCGTCAGCTCGATGGGATCGCCTTCGGGTGTCCGCAAGGACGACAGCATTTCGACGAGGGCCTCGATGTTCCTGCGCAACAAGGGCTCGCCCCCCGTGAGCCGGATCTTCTGCACCCCCAGCCGCGCGGCCACCGCCGCGACCCTGGTGATTTCCTCGAAGCTGAGCAGCTCGGAATGGCGCATGAATGTATAGTCGGCGCCGAACACTTCGCGGGGCATGCAATACGTGCAGCGGAAGTTGCAGCGGTCCGTGACGGAAATGCGCAGGTCGCGCAGCGGCCGGCGGCGCGCGTCCAGCAGCGGGCCGCCGTTCCAGCCGGCCTTCGCGGCCTCCGCATCGGAATCCAAACTGTGAAAAATGACTTTGCTCATACTTTGCGCCCCACGCGTCATGACCGAAGCGCGACCGTCACGGCCGGGCCGAAGGCTTCCTCGACCGTTTGCACCTGGCCCATATGCCGGGCATCATAACCTGTGAGTTGCCGAACGTAGCTTCGATACTGCTCGCTGTTCATCAAGTTTAGCAAGCGCTGCATTCGCGCGGTCGCCAGTGTGTCGCGATGCACGGCGAAAAAATAACGTTCCTGGACCAGGGGCAGGAAAGCCAGGCCGCAACGCCATGCGGCCGTCTCGACACCGATTCCGGCGTCCGCCATGCCGCTGGCAATGTGCGCCGCGATCGCCATGTGCGTGAACTCGCTGGTTTCGAAACCCTGCACCCGCGCCGTGTCGATGTTCAGGCGCTCCAGCATCAGGCTGATCAGGAATCGCGTGCTGGATCCTATCTGGCGATTGACGAAACGCACATCGGGATTCACGAGATCGGCAATCGAATGTATGTTCTTGGGATTGTCCGGACGCAGGAACATGCCGGTATTGCGTACGGCCAGATGCACCAGGCGATGCTTGTCCGGATCCAGCCATGGCGCATAGCGCAGCAGAATGGGCAGTTCGAAATCGCCTTGTGGCACCTGGAAACCGGCCAGGTCGCAATCTCCGCCGTCCAGAGACGCCAACGCCTCGATTGCCGTGCGGTACCGCAGTTCCAGAGGCGCCATGTCCATGCCGTTGGCCATCTGCATCAGTCCTTCCACAGCGAAACCGTGGCTGGCGTGCAGGCGCAGCCGCGGCTGGCTCTCGGGAAACAGGCGCTCGAGCTCTTCCTGCAATTCGGACGCCATGCTTTCCAGCGTCGGCGTCAGGCGCGCATCGACGCGCCGATTGGCCCAGATGAGATGCTGGCCGAAAGGCGTCAGCTTGGTGCCCTGCCGCCGCGAGGTCTCGATGAGTGCCGTCTCGAATTCCTGCTCCGCCTTGCGCAAGATGCCCCATGCATGGCGATAGGACAGCCCGCATGCCTTGCATGCCCCGGAAATATGCCCCGTTGCATCGATGGCGGACAGCAGCCGCAATACCTCGCTCAATGACAGCAAGCTGCCATCCGGCCGCTCCAGCATCCATTCCGAGTTCAAACGCGCCCTGAACTTATGACCCATGCCTGCCAGCTTCCTTGCCAATGCGGCCGCGATGGCGGCTTGAGCGCGGAAGATCTCCTTATATGTCTTTAATTTCCTATTGAACAGCTTGGCTTTACTGTGTAGATTACATGAAATTGCCAATCAACATATGAAAATTAAAACATATAGGCTGACTTAAGCCACAGCCAGACCAAGGAAGTCCAACATGCATACGCCGACACACGCGGGCGAGTTCGAACCATCGGCCTCGACGGTGGAAGCCATCACCCGGCAAGCCATTGCACACTACGAGGGAGTGCGGGGAAATCTGCTGCCCGTCCTGCATGCCATCCAGCATGCCCTGGGCTGTATTCCGGCCAGTGCCGTTCCGGTGCTGGCCCAGGCCCTCCAGTTGTCCCGGGCGGAAGTCCACGGCGTCATCCGTTTCTATCCCCATTTCCGACAGACGCCCGCGGCGCCGGTCAGGCTGGAAATCTGCCGGGCCGAGTCCTGTCAGGCCATGGGCGCCAATGCGCTTGCCGACCACGCCCGCCGGCGGCTGGCTTGCGGCTTCAACGAAACCTCGCCGGACGGCAAGGTCACTCTTGAGCCCGTTTACTGCCTGGGCTTGTGCGCACAGTCGCCAGCCATCATGATCAATGGGCAGCCGCATGCCCGGGTCACCCCTCAGAAGCTGGACCGCCTCCTGGGAGCGCAAGGATGCCGACCATGAGCACCGCCATCACCGTCTTCGTCCCCATGGATACCGCCGCGGTCGCGGTGGGCGCCAACGACGTCGCCCTTGCCCTGCAGGCGGAAGCCGACAAGCGCGGGCAGCGCATCAAGCTGGTGCGCAATGGCTCGCGCGGCCTGCTGTGGCTGGAGCCCCTGGTGGAAATCGACACGCCGCAGGGGCGCATGGCCTATGGCCCCGTCGATCCCGACGACATTCCCGGCCTGTTCGACGCAGGCTGGCTGCAAGGACACGATCATCCTCTTGCACACGGCCTTACCGAAGACATTCCCTACCTGAAGAGCCAGGAGCGCCTGACGTTTGCACGGGTCGGCATCACCGACCCTCTGTCGCTGGACGACTATCGCGCCATGGGCGGATACGACGGCCTGCAGAAAGCGCTCGGCATGGCCCCCGAAGCCATCGTCGCTGAAGTGACCGACTCGGGCCTGCGGGGCCGCGGCGGCGCGGCCTTTCCCACGGGCATCAAATGGAAGACGGTGCTGGAAACGGCAGCGCCGCAGAAGTACATCGTCTGCAATGCGGATGAGGGCGATTCCGGCACCTTCTCCGATCGCATGCTGATGGAAGGCGACCCCTATGCGCTCATCGAAGGCATGACCATCGCGGGGCTGGCCGTGCAAGCCACGCATGGCTACATCTACGTGCGTTCCGAATACCCCATCGCCATCGCCGTGCTTGAAGCCGCCATACAGCGGGCGCGGCAGGCGGGCTGGCTGGGCACCGACATCCAGGGCTCCGGCCGCGGCTTCGATCTTGAAGTGCGCTGCGGCGCGGGCGCGTATATCTGCGGCGAAGAAACCTCCCTGCTCGAAAGCCTGGAGGGCAAGCGCGGCCTGGTGCGCGCCAAACCGCCGCTGCCCGCCATCGCGGGGCTGTTCGGCCAACCCACCGTCGTCAACAATGTGATCTCGCTGGCCACGGTCCCGGTCATCCTGGCGCGCGGCGCCGGCTACTATCGCGACTTCGGCATGGGCCGCTCGCGAGGCACGCTGCCATTTCAACTGGCCGGCAACATACGGCATGGCGGCCTGGTCGAAAAGGCCTTCGGCATCACGCTGCGCGAACTGCTCCACGAGTACGGTGCCGGCAGCGCAAGCGGCAGGCCGTTGCGGGCGGTACAGGTCGGCGGCCCGCTGGGCGCCTACCTGCCCGAGTCCCTATGGGACGCACCGCTGGATTACGAAAGCTATGCGGCGGTCTCGGCCATGGTGGGCCATGGCGGCATCGTGGCATTCGACGATACGGTCGACATGGCCGAGATGGCCGAATACGCCATGGAATTCTGCGCCATCGAATCCTGCGGCAAATGCACGCCGTGCCGCATCGGATCGACTCGCGGCGTCGAGGTCATCCACCGCATACGCAACAATGAGCAGCGCAGCGAACAGCTCATGCTGCTGCGCGACCTCTGCGACACCATGCTGGCGGGCTCGCTCTGTGCCCTGGGCGGAATGACGCCCTACCCCGTGCTGTCCGCACTGGACCATTTTCCCGAAGACTTCGGCCTGCCCGCATCCGCGGCCTCAACAACACAGCCCGCCTGACGGAGACACCCATGCTGGAAACCATCTTGAAACGCGAACGCGATCTCGGCACGCCACCCTCGACGGATACCCGCCTGGTGCGCATCGTCCTGGACGGCCATGAGCTGGAAGTCGCGCAAGGCACTTCCGTCATGCGCGCCGCCGCCGAGGCCGGCGTCAATATTCCCAAGCTGTGCGCGTCCGACAACCTCGAAGCCTTCGGCTCATGCCGGCTTTGCCTCGTGCAGATAGAAGGCAGGCGAGGCTATCCCGCATCCTGTACCACTCCGGTGGAAGACGGCATGGTGGTATGGACGGAAACACCCAAGCTGCGCGAATTGCGGCGCGGCGTCATGGAACTGTACATCTCGGACCACCCGCTGGATTGCCTCACCTGCCCGGCCAATGGCGACTGCGAACTCCAGGACATGGCCGGCGTGGTCGGCCTGCGCAATGTGCGCTACGGCTACGACGGCGCCAATCACCTCGATGACGCCATCGATGATTCCAATCCTTATTTCACCTATGATCCGTCCAAGTGCATCGTATGCAGCCGCTGTGTCCGCGCCTGCGAAGAAGTGCAAGGCACTTTCGCACTGACGATCGCCGGGCGCGGATTCGACTCCCGCGTCGCGGCGGGCCAGGAAGACGATTTCATGTCCAGCGACTGCGTGTCCTGCGGCGCCTGCGTACAGGCCTGCCCCACGTCGACGCTCATCGAGAAATCCGTGATCGAAATGGGGCAGGCCGAGCACGCCGTCGTCACGACCTGCGCCTATTGCGGCGTCGGCTGCGCCTTCAAGGCGGAAATGAAAGGCCAGGAAGTCGTGCGCATGGTTCCCTGGAAGGACGGCAAGGCCAACCACGGCCACTCCTGCGTCAAGGGGCGCTTTGCGTGGGGCTATGCCACGCACGAAGACCGCATGCTCAAGCCCATGATACGCAAGCACATCTCCGATCCATGGCAGGAAGTCAGCTGGGACGAAGCCATCTCTTACGCGGCTTCGGAAATCCGGCGCATCCAGGGTGCGTACGGCCGTGACGCCGTGGGCGGCATCACGTCTTCCCGCTGCACGAACGAGGAAACCTATCTCGTGCAGAAGCTCGTGCGCGCCGCCTTTGGCACCAACAACGTCGACACCTGCGCCCGCGTCTGCCACTCGCCCACCGGCTATGGGCTCAAGACCACGCTGGGGGAATCCGCCGGCACGCAGACCTTCGATTCGGTCATGCACACCGACGTGGTGATCGTCATGGGCGCCAATCCCAGCGCGGCCCATCCCGTCTTTGCCTCGCGGCTGAAAAGCAGGCTCAGGCAGGGCGCCAGGCTGATCGTCATCGATCCGCGCCGGATCGAGCTGGTGGACTCGCCTCACATCAAGGCCGACTTCCACCTTCCCGTGCGGCCTGGCACCAACACCGCCCTGCTTACCTCCTTGGCGCACGTCATCGCGACCGAAGGCCTGATCGACGAAGCCTTCGTTGCAGAGCGGTGCGAAGCCGCGGCCTTCCAGCAATGGCGCGATTTCGTCTCGCTGGCGGAGAACTCGCCGGAAGCCATGGAAACCATAACCGGCGTGCCCGCGAACGACGTGCGCGGCGCCGCCCGGCTCTTCGCCACGCAAGGCAACGGTGCCATCTACTACGGGCTGGGCGTCACCGAACACAGCCAGGGATCCACCACCGTCATGGCCATCGCCAACCTGGCCATGGCCACCGGCAATATCGGCCGCGAAGGCGTGGGTGTGAATCCCCTGCGCGGGCAGAACAACGTGCAAGGCTCTTGCGACATGGGGTCCTTCCCCCACGAGCTGCCTGGATACCGCCATATCTCGGACGACACTGTCCGGGCGCAATTCGACCAGGCCTGGGGCGTGCGCCTGCAGCCCGAGCCGGGCCTGCGCCTGCCCAATATGTTCGACGCCGCACTGAGCGGCTCCTTCAAGGGCATGTATTGCCAGGGTGAAGACATCGTCCAGTCCGACCCCAACACCCAGCACGTCGCCGCCGCCCTGGCGGCCATGGAATGCGTCATCGTCCAGGATATCTTCCTGAACGAAACCGCCAAGTATGCGCATGTCTTCCTGCCCGGCTCTTCTTTCCTGGAAAAGGACGGCACGTTCACCAATGCGGAAAGGCGCATCTCGCGCGTGCGCCAGGTCATGGAACCCAAAGCCGGCCTGGCTGACTGGGAGGTCACCTGCGCCCTGTCCAACGCCCTGGGCTACCCCATGGACTACGCGCACCCCAGCGAAATCATGGACGAGATCGCAAGGCTGACGCCCACTTTCGCCGGCGTCAGCTTCCGCAAGATAGACGAGCTTGGCGGCAGCCTACAATGGCCATGCAATGCCGATGCGCCGGATGGCACGCCCATCATGCACGTGGACGAATTCGTGCGCGGCAAGGGGCGCTTCATGATCACGAAATACGTGCCGAGCGACGAACGCAGCACCCGCAAGTATCCCCTGCTGCTGACGACCGGCCGCATCCTGTCGCAGTACAACGTGGGCGCCCAGACGCGCCGCACGCCCAACGTGATGTGGCATGGCGAAGACCTGCTGGAAATCCATCCCCACGACGCCGAGGACCGCGGCATCCGCAGCGGAGACCTGGTGGCCATCCAAAGCCGCGCCGGCGAAACGGCGCTGCGCGCCGAGGTCACCGACAGAGTCCAGCCCGGCGTGCTCTACACCACCTTCCATTTCCCCGAATCGGGCGCCAACGTCGTCACCACGGACAGCACCGACTGGGCAACCGACTGCCCGGAATACAAGGTGACCGCCGTCCAGGCGCGCAAGGTTGCCGAACCGTCCCGCTGGCAGCAAGGATGGACGCGTTTCGACGAGGTGCAGCGCCGCCTGCTCGATGGCGGCCAGGATCAGCAACCGCCCCCGGTTTCGGCCACGCCGGCTCAGGCCCCGCAGCCTGAGCCCGTACCCGTGGCGCAGGAATGAGCAGGCATGGACGCTGAACAAGCTTCCGCTCCCCAGGCCCGGCACGGCACCGAGGCCGGCGCGCACCGTGCCTATGAGGTCCGGCGCGGCTCGGCCAACGGGCTGGAGGCAGCCGAAACCGACCAGATCGCCGCCGAGGTTCCCATCGCGCTCGAATACAACGGCATCAGCCACGCCACGGTGCTGGCTTCGCCCTCCGACATCGAGGACTTTGCCTATGGTTTTTCCTTCACCGAGGGTGTAATTGCGCGCGCGTCCGATATCTACGATCTTGAGATCAGCCAGAGGCCGGAAGGCATCGTGGTCCAGCTCGAGATCGCAAGCGCCCGCCTGCATGCGCTCAAGCAAAGACGCCGCAATCTCGCCGGTCGGACCGGTTGCGGACTGTGCGGGATAGAAAGCCTGGGCGAAGTCCGGCGGACGCTTGCCCCCCTTGAGCCCCCCGCCGCCACTTTGACCAGGCAGGCGGTCAACACGGCGGTCATGCAACTACGAAGCCGGCAACCGCTGCACGTGCTGACCGGCGCCAGCCACGCCGCCGCCTGGGCCGATTGGCAAGGCCGGCTGGATGATGTCCGTGAAGACGTGGGACGGCACAATGCGCTGGACAAACTGATCGGCCATCTGCTCAGGAACGACCGCCTCGGCGCGCCGGGCATTGCCGTGATCACCAGCCGGGCAAGCTTTGAAATGGTGCAGAAGGCCGCTGCGGCAGGCTTGCGTGCGCTGGTTGCGATATCGGCCCCGACCAGTTATGCGATCGACGTGGCCAATGAGCTGAATGTGATGCTTGCCGGCTTTGCCCGAAACGAAGGCTTTACCGTCTACAGCCATCCTGAAATGCTGGACGACACAGACGCAGGGAGACTGACGTGAACAACATTGAACATCTTATCCGCTTGGCGAACCGGATCGGTGCGTTCTTCGAAGCCATGCCAAACCGTGCCGAAGGCCTGGAGGGCATCGCCAATCATATGCAGAAATTCTGGGAGCCGCGCATGCGCATTGCCATGCTGAACTTCCTGGAAAGCAGCCCGGATGGCCGGGCCGCCGGCACCGCCTTGAGCGACATAGCCCGCACGGCGATCGAGCAGAACAAGGAGCGCCTGCGCCCGCGGGCGCAGGCCTAATATGGGGTCAGACCCCGTGCGGGGCCTGACCCCGCCCGCCTATTCGACTTCCTTGACGCGATAGACCAGCACTGCGGTCTTGGCAAGGCTGAGCACCTTGTTGGTGACGCTACCCAGCAGCAAGCGCGACAAGCCGCTACGGCCGTGGCTGCCGATGAAAATGAGTTCGCAGCCTTCTTCTTCGGCCGCCTGGACGATGCCGTCGGCGACATTGAAATTGGACACGGCCTTGCCCCTGGCCTTCACGCCCGCCGTATCGGCGCGATCGAGAACGGCCTTGAGGTATTTCTGGGCCTGTTCCTGCGCGGTCTTATCGTAGTCTTCGTCGGTGATGGCGTAGGCGGCCGCCATGCCGTCGAACCCCACTGTTGCGGCGAAAGGCTGCGTGACATACAAGGCCACGATTTCGGCGCCGATTTCACGAGCGAAGCAAACGCCCTTGTTTGCCGCCTGCGCCGACAATGCCGAACCATCGGTTGGAATAAGTATTCTCTTGAACATGATTTGTGCCCTTGAGGGTTATCAGATGAGGAAGCTTAACCGGAATCCCCTGGAAAATATAGGAGGGATTTTCACTGATAATTGACGCATATCAAAGCGATTTGGCGGCACGATAAAGGTGAGTGCAGCGCGTGCCGGTTCTGCAATAGGCCAGCACCGGAGCCGGCAGGGTGTCCAGCAATTGCGCAAAGCGCTCGACGTCGTCGGACGTCATGGCACCGCTGACGACCGGCTGATACTCCACCGCCAGCCCGGCCGCGCGCGCCGCGATCATGACGTCGGCCGCCACGGGCTGATCCGGCCCGCCTTCCAGGTCGGGACGGTTGATGATGACGCTTTTGAAGCCTGCATCGGCCACCGCCTGCATGTCTTCCGGCGCGAGCTGGGGCGCCACGGCAAATGTGTCGGTAAGGGAATTGATGGGTAAGGACATGAATGACTCCTGATGTATATACTGATGTCTCTATCGAGGAAAATAGTATGTCCAGCGTCCCCGCCAAGCAAGTCCCTTCTGCCTCTTCGCTTGCAAGCCGTTTCACCGATGCCGCGCACGCCATCGTACGCGATGCCACTCCCAGCGACATGGAAGCCGTTCAGCGCATCTACGCATACCATGTGCTGCACGGCACCGCCACCTTCGAAGAGCAACCGCCCGACGTGCAGGAAATGCAATCCAGGCTGGCTCAGGTGCGCGAGCTGGGCACGCCATGGCTGGTCGCCGACCTGGACGGCCAAATCGTGGGCTATTGCTATGCGGCGCTATACCGGCCGCGCGCCGCCTATCGCTACACCCTCGAAGACTCCATCTATCTGGCGGAAGGCCAAACCGGCAAAGGCCTGGGCAAAGCGCTGCTCGCCGCCTTGCTGGAACGCTGCGAACAGGGCCCGTGGCGGCAAATGATCGCCGCCATCGGGGGTACGAACAATGTCGGCTCCATCGCCCTGCATCGCAGTCTGGGTTTCTCGCACGCCGGCACGCAGGCGGCCACCGGCTATAAATTCAAGCAATGGATAGACGTCGTTTTCATGCAGCGCGCGCTGGGCGAAGGCGGCAGCACTCCGCCCAGCGCCTGATTTTTGGGGCGGGGTCAGACCCCGTACGGGGTCTGACCCCAAGGTTGCGACCCCAAGATCGTGCGTGCCTGGGGTCAGACCCTATCGGGTCTGACCCCTCACAATTCGCGTCAAGGGGTCAGACCCCATTTGGGGTCTGACCCCAGGCTAAGTCGGTTCTTCGCCAGCCACTCCGCCATCTCGTCGCTCTTCAGCACGTCGAACTCGGCCCGGCGCTGCCTGCCCACCTCGTCACCGGGAATCGTGCGTGTTGCCGGGTGGCACATCATCAAATCGCCGTCTTCCGCTCCCGCCAGCCAGCTTTGCAGCAGGCCTGCGTAGGCGGTCCGGCCTCCCTGGAAATCGTAGACACCTAGAAAACGGCGGTTCATGCGAAACCCCATGCCGCGCGCCCTGCCTGCGAAGGCACGGGCCCCCAGGAGATCGATGATTCCTGCCTTGAACCGCAAGCCCATTGGCACACCGTTCATTTGCCCCGTCCGGGTATAGCGCAGCCAGGGCAGCCTGCCGCCATACCTTTGCGCCAGCGCGCGCAACAACGCGTCCCGAATGACGGGAAACTGATGCACATGCTGATGCCCATCCACGAAATCGGGCGGACCGCCCAACGCAGCCTCGAACGCATCCAGCTGCCTGACAATTTGCGCGTCGACCTGCGCCGTGGGCAGGCGCCGCAACCAGGCCTTGAGGATCAGCGCGGAAACCGGCATGTGCACCACGGTGCCGCCGATGGATTCGGTAAAGTTCAGGTGCAGGCCCAACTGCAGGCCTGATGCTCGCAAGGCGGATGCGTGGCCGGCAAAGCCGGGACCTTCCGCCAGGCAGCTGGTGGCATTGAGGCGGCCCAGTTCGGCAAGCCGCAAAATGGCTTCGTCCGCGGCCGGATCGATGCCGAAATCGTCGGCACAGATAACGATATGCTTGCGGTCGGGGGAAACGCCTTCTTGCGCCGGCCTACTCATTGACGACGTTCATCGTGTCGGAACGCCTGGGCCGCAAAGGGCTGACCAGTGCCGGGGACGCCTGCACAGCGGACTGCCGGCCCACGCCAAGGCCTTCGCGGCGCCGCACCAGATACACGGGCCGGTTCTTGACTTCGCCGAAAATGCGGGCAATGTATTCGCCCAGCAGACCAACGGAGATGAGCTGCACCCCCGCGAAAAAGAGCACCACGGTAATAAGCGTGGTCCAGCCCTGGACGGGATCGCCATACATCAAATGCTTGATGATGATGTACAGCCCATAGGAAAAAGAAAGCAGTGACAGGAAACAGCCGCAGATGCTCAATAGCCGCAAAGGCCAGGTCGTGAACGCGGTAAGGCCGTCGACCGCGAAGCGGAACAGCTTGAAGGGCCGGAACGTGGACTTTCCGTACAGGCGCTCGGGTGGCGAATACATCATGGGCTCTGACTGGAAGCCCACCCACGCAAACAGCCCTTTCATGAAGCGATTGCGTTCGGGCAGTTGCAGCAAGGCATCGACGACCGCGCGGTCCATGAGGCGGAAGTCCCCGGCGTTCTCGGGTACCTGCATGCCGCCCGGGGTACGCATCAATTTGTAGAAAATGCGCGTGCCCACCCGCTTGAAGACGGATTCATCGGCACGGGAAGTGCGTACCGCATAGACCATTTCCACGCCTTCTCGCCAGCGCTCCAGCATCTTGGGAATCAATGCCGGCGGATGCTGAAGATCGGCATCCATGCATACCACCACCTGCCCGACGGCAGCCTCCAGCCCTGCGGTGAGCGCGGCCTCCTTGCCGAAATTGCGCGACAATTGCACGTAGACGATCTGGGGGTGGCGCTGCGCCCACTCCTGCATGGCGGCCGGCGTGGCGTCGGTACTGCCGTCGTCCACGACGATGATCTCGTATTCTGCAACCAGTGGTTGGAGAACCGCCATTAATGCCGGCAGCAACACATTGAGATTCGCGCTTTCATTGAGGCACGGAACGACGCAGCTCAAGGTAAGGGGTTTTGAATGGGAAACAGGCATGGGCGGAAAGCGAAAGGCCGGATGGAAAACCAGGCAGCCACGATATTTTTTCAAAACGTGACAATACTTGATCATAACTTAGACCCGCGCCATTGTGTCGTTTTAGCGGTTTCGCAGTGTATTTCCGTTGACGTGAAGACACATTTTTTATAAGATTACTTTTAAATTCATCTTTATGCGGCAACACCGCTTCTTCCATTCCCCGCTTCCAGGATTCCGCACTCCATGAGCCGTTCCGACCTCACCACTGAAGAAGAGATCACCACCCTGGTCCACCGATTCTATGAAAGGGTGCGTGCGGACCCCGTGCTGGGTCCGGTGTTCGACGCCCATATCCATGACTGGGACACGCATCTGGCGATCATGGTGCGATTCTGGTCGTCCTTGTTCCTGGGCTCGGGCACATACAGCGGCACCCCCATGCCCAAGCACATCGCGCTGCCGGACCTGAATGCAGAGATGTTCCGCCACTGGCTTGCACTCTTTCACGAAACGACGAACGAGCTTTCCAATCGCGCTTTCGCGGAAGAAGCGGAAAAATTCGCGCATCGCATCGCACGCAGCCTCTGGTACGGATACCAGATCAACAACCACCCGAACCGCCTTCCCACGGAACTCCATCATGGCTGAGCTTCTTTCCATTTCCGAACCCGGCAAGCCACGCCCGGACAAGCCTGATCTCACCGCTTTCCTCAGCCTGGGCTTCCGACCGCTGTATATCGCCGGTTGCGCATGGGCCCTGGTATCCATCGCCATCTGGATCTACGCGCCCCAATGGCTGTCGATGCCTTTGGGCGGCGTCGCCTGGCATGCCCATGAAATGCTCTGGGCCTTTATCGGCACCATCGCCGTGGCTTTCCTGCTCACCGCCAGCGCGACCTGGACCGGCTTCAACCCCTTGAAAGGATGGCCGCTTGCCGGCCTGACCGCGCTGTGGCTGATCGCCCGCATCGGCTTTCTCGCCGGCGGGGAAACCGCATTCCATATCGCCTGCGCCAGCGAGCTCGCCTTCTATCTGGTCAGCGCCGCCTGCCTGATGCGGGTCATGATCAAGGGTAAAAGCCGGCGCAACTATGGCGTACCCTTCATGCTGCTGGCATTGGGCGTTGCCGATGCCCTGTTCCTGCGCGCCACGCTTCGGGGCGACTACATGGCGCTCATGCAGCATTTCGATCTGGGCCTGCTCTGCATGGCCATGATCGCCCTGCTCATTGCCCGGCGCGTCATTCCCTTTTTCTCCATGCGCATGGTTCCCGGGCTGGAAATTCCGATGCTGGTGCGCAGCGGCCATGTGCAGCTCGTTCTCAGTGCCGCGGCCATCCTGCTGGGCCTGGCCGGGCAAGGCAAGGCTATGGGCGCAGCGCTTTTCGTGGTCGGGCTGGTCAGCCTTTGGCAACTGGCGCGCTGGAAACCGCTCGCGGTGCTGCATAAGCCCATGCTGTGGATTCTTTACCTGGGCTATGGCGCCATGGGCATCGGGCTGATGGTCGCCGCCGTACAGCTCGGCGGCCTGAGCACCGGCGTCTTGGCGCGAAACGCCGCGCATGTGCATCTTATCGGCATGGGCGGCTTCGCCGTCCTGATCATCGGCATGCTCACGCGGACTGCGTTGGGACACTTGGGCAGGCCTCTGGCGCTGGACGGCAGCATGCTTCTCAGCTATTACCTCATGATCGCTGCGGTGGTGCTGCGCCTGGCCGCCCTGTGGCCGTCGAGTGTGACCTTGCATCTTCTGCATGCCGCCGCGCTGAGCTGGATCGCCTGCATGGGGTTGTATCTGTGGCGCTTCGTACCCATGTTGATACGGCCACGCTATACGGCGCCGGTCCCGCAACCGGCGAAGCCGGCCGGCGCTCCGCTCGCGTCCAACATCCGTTGAACAAGGTTCCATCCCATGCGCCTCACCACCATGACCGACTACGCCATGCGCATGCTGATGTATGTGGCGCAGCACCCCGACCGCCTTTGCACGATTGCCGAAATCGCCCGATACTATGATGTGTCCGAGCCGCACCTCATGAAGGTCACGCATCGGCTCGCCCAGCATGGCTGGCTGGAGACGCTGCGCGGAAAGCATGGCGGCATGCGGCTGGCCCGTCCGCCCGAAGAGATCAACCTGGGCGCCATCCTGCGCGACATGGAAAACGACTTCGCGCTGGTGGAATGCCTGGATGATGGCAGCCGCCGTTGCATACTGTCGGATCGCTGCGGCCTGACCGGCGTGGTACAAGGAGCGCTGCAGCAGTTCCTGCGCCACTTCGAGCAATACACGCTGGCGGACATCATGCCCGGTCCCCCGGCCTCCTCGGCGCCTTTGACGCAATACGTGAAACTGGAAAAAGACGTATACAGCCCCGCGGATCAGGGCTCGAAGTAGCGCAGCAATTTGATCAGCTCGGGACGCACCGCCCGTAGTTCGTTCAAATGGGCGGTAGACAGTATCGCCAGCTTGCGCTCGGCCAGGGTGGTCAGTGCGACCCGCACGCGGCGCCGATCTGCCGGGTCCCGGAAACGTTGGACGAGCTCCATGCGGACCAGACGATTGATGAGTTCGACCGCGCTGTGATGCCGGATGAGCAATTGCGCGGCAATGTCACCCACGTTGGGCGACTTATCGTCGACGCTCATCGCCTTGATGATGAGCAGCGCCTGATGCTGTTGGGGCATCAGGCCGGCCTTCATCGCCGCCTCTTCGCTGAAGGCCGAAAACCGGCGTAGCGCAAGCCGGAAAGTCGCAAGAGCCTGGTAGTCGGCCGGCGTGGGATTGCCGTCCGGGCTCCTGGAGGGGTTGTTGTACGACGTCATCTCAGGCCAGGTCGCAACGCACCGTGATGGGATGCGCACGCAGGACCGACATGACGGTGTCGTCCACCGTGCCTTCGACATCGGTGATCACATAGCCGATCTGGCCACGCGTCTGGAGCTGCTGGCTGGCAATATTGAGCCCATGCTCTGCCATCATGTTGCTCAGGGTGCCCATCGCGCCGGGCAGATTGCGGTGTACGTGCAGGATACGCGCCGCACCCGCTACCGGCTGGTAGGGAATTTCAGGGAAATTCACCGCCCCTTTGGTGGTGCCGCTGAGTACGAAGCGGGCAAGCTTCTCGGCCACTTCCCGGCCGATGTTCTCTTGTGACTCCTGGGTACTGCCGCCGATATGAGGCGTCAGGATAACGTTGCGCTTGCCGATGAGCGGGCTGGCAAGGGGCTCGTCGACGCTTTTGGGTTCGACGGGGAACACGTCGAGCGCGGCGCCCGACAGATGGCCCGAATCGAGCGCGGCGCACAATGCGTCGATGTCGACCACCGTGCCGCGCGAGGCGTTGATGAGGATGGCCCCGCGCTTCATGCAAGCGATTGCGGCGGCGTCGATGATGTTATGGGTGCTCTTGCCGCCCGGCACATGCAACGTGACCACGTCGGCCTGCGTCAGCAGTTTTTTCAGCGAGGTCATGGCGCGCGCATTGCCCAGCGGCAGCTTGGCTTCGATGTCGTGGAAAATCACCCGCATGCCCGCGGCCTCGGCCAGCGTGCCGACCTGGGAACCGATGTTGCCATAGCCGATGATGCCCAGAGTCTTGCCACGGGCCTCGTAGGCGCCTTCCGCTGTCTTGTCCCAATGGCCGTGATGTACACGGTCATTCTTTTCGGGTATGCGGCGCAGCAACAAAATAGCCTCGCCCAACACCAGTTCCGCCACCGAGCGCGTATTGGAGAACGGCGCGTTGAACACCGGCACGCCGTGCATCATGGCGGACTCCAGGTCCACCTGGTTCGTGCCTATGCAGAAGCAGCCGACGGCCCTGAGATCCGGCGCTTCCGCCAGCAAGGCGGCATCGAGATGCGTGCGGGAACGGATGCCGACGAGATGCGCGCCGCGCAAGGCTTCGCGCAGCGCGTCGGGAGGCAGCGAGGAGGCGTGGGTGACGATGTCCTCGAAGCCTGCCGCGTTGAAGACTTCCCTTGCGCTGGGGTGAATATTTTCGAACAAAACGATGCGCGTCATTGAATATCCCGACTGACAATAAAGGCTTTATTGTGGACCATTTTAGGACGAAATACTCGTGAACCCATCGCGCAAGCAGGGATTAGTGCAACGCAACATCAACGACCATCCAGCGGAGGCGGGGTCAGGCCCCATACGGAGTCTGCTCCCTGGCTTGAGCAATGCGCTCAGAATCCCACTGCCTGCCCATCCCGCCGCCCGTCGCTGGCCGCCACATAGCCGTGCTCGTTGTCGGTTTCGGACATGCGCCAGATGAACTGGCCGGCGCCGAAGTCCATGTAGGGATCATCCACTGAATGCAGCTGATGGCCCAGGGCGCGCAGGCCTTCGGCCACCGGCCTTGGAATGGTCGACTCCAGATCCACGGAGAAGTCGCGGTTGACCTTCCACCGCGGCGCGCAGCATGCGGCTTGCGGCTGCTGATCGTAGTCGATCATGCGGATCACCGTCTGCATATGGCCTTGCGGCTGCATGTCGCCGCCCATGACGCCGAAACTCATGACCGGGCTGCCATTGCGGGTCAGGAAACCCGGGATGATGGTATGGAATGGCCTTTTGCCGCCGTCGACGACGTTCGGCGAAGCCGGGTCCATCGAGAATCCATAGCCCCTGTTCTGCAGGCTGATGCCGGTGCCGGGCACCACCACCCCCGACCCGAATCCCATGTAGTTGGACTGGATGAAGGAAACCATCATGCCTTTCTCGTCGGCGGCGGTCAGGTATATGGTGCCGCCTGCATGCGGCCGGCCCGCCTGGAAGTGCGTGGCCTGGTCCAGGCGTATGAGTTTGGCACGGCTGTCCAGGTAGTTGTCATCCAGCATTTGCTCCGGGGTGACGTCCATGCTGCGCGGATCCGACACGTAGCGATACAAATCGGCGAAGGCCAGTTTCATGGCTTCGATCTGGATGTGCTGCGACTCGACCGAGTCGACCGGGATGTTGCGCAAGTCGAAGCGTTCCGCGATGCCCAGCGCCATGAGGGCCGCGATGCCCTGTCCGTTGGGAGGAATTTCGTGCAGCGTGTAGCCGTGATAGTCGCGCGAAATGGGCTCGACCCATTCCGGCTTGTAGCCGCGCAAGTCTTCCAGAGTCATGGCGGCGCCGCACTCTTTGCTGAAGGCGGCGATTTTCTCGGCCAGCACACCTTCGTAGAAGTCCCGGCCGTGCGATTGAGCAATGCGGCGCAAGGTATCGGCCGCATCCTTGAAGCGGAAGTACTCGCCGATGCGCGGGGCGCGTCCCTGCGGCATGAAGGCCTGCGCGTAGCCAGGCTGATCCTTGAGCTCGTCGGCAGCGCGGCTCCATTTTCCTGCCACGATGGGCGGGACGGCGTAGCCGCGTTCCGCGATTTCGATGGCCGGCTCGAACAGGTCCTCGAAGGGCAGTGTGCCGAACTTGCCATGCAGCGCGGCCCAGCCGGCTACGACGCCGGGTACGGTGACCGTGTCCCAGCCACGCATGGGCCTCTTTGCCAGGCCGTCGGGGCCGACGCCGTACTTGCGCTTGAAATACTCTACGTTCCAGGCTGCGGGAGCAACTCCGGAGGAGTTGAGGCCGTGCAGCTTCTTGCCATCCCAGAGTATGGCGAAGCAGTCGCCGCCTATGCCGCATGACACGGGCTCCACCAGCGTGATCGTTGCCGCGGCAGCAATGATCGCGTCGACGGCGTTTCCGCCACGCAGCAGCATGCGCAAGCCGGCCTGCGCGGCCAAAGGATGGGAAGTGGACACCACATTGCGCGCAAAAAGCGGAATACGAGGCGTGGGATAGGGATTGGACCAGTTGAATTCTTTCATGTGCGGAAAAAACGACGAAGGCAAAACGTCTAAGCTACTATCAAATGCGGATTAGGGCAATTCACGACGGGTCAAAGGGTCAGACCCCGAACGGGGTCTGACCCTGGAACAGGCTGCCGGACAAAAAGATGCGGGGTCAGACCCCGTTCGGGGTCTGACCCCTGGTACACACTGCCGGACAAAAAGATATGGGGTCGGACTCAAGGGCCTGACCCCGGCCCCCTCGAAACTATTGCCGGATGAAGGAAAGGGGTCAGACCCCGTTCGGGGTCTGACCCCCCAATCATTGAATCAAGTGGCAGAGAAGCCCGGGATGTCGACCCCCGGCGGCAAGACGCCGATGATGTCTATGGGGCTGGTACCGTAGAGTTCTTCCCACACCAGGTTGATGAGGGCGGTGGGATCTTTCAGGCCCGTGCCGTCCGGATCCAGGTTGGACGGATCCAGCAGGCCCGATTCCAGGATCTTGGTCTGCAGGTTCTGGATCATTCCGGTAATGCCCGGCCCCAGCCATGCCGGCAGCACGAAATCCTGGCCGGAGAGCGCATGGATGGGAATCACTTGCCAGCCGGTGGGTGCGATGAAGGTAGGAAGAAAAGGAATAACGTCACCCAGGCGTTCCACCGCCGCTTGCAGGTTTCCATCGGCAATGGCGGCGGAGAAGATCGGGTCCTGCGCGAAATCGGACAGATTCACGCCGTTGCCCAGGTCGCGCGCCTCGGCAACGCCGTGCTGCAGAAAATGTTGCGTCGCCGAAATCTGGCCCTGTTGCACGGCCTCGCGCACATCGGGATTCGCGTCCAGATAGGCTTGCACGTCGAACAAAGGACTGAAGTCGCGGGTTTCATTCGCGCCGAACGACATGAAATGCTGGACGACGGACGCGGCACCGGTAGAAACGGCCTGGGCCACGTCCGGATTCATCGCCAAATAGTATTCGGCGTTGAACAACGAAAATGGCGACCGACCTTCGGCCATGCCGTACTGCTGAAAATGCTCGACCGCCGTGATCCAGCCTTGCTGGACGGCAGCGGCGACGTCGGGATTGTGCTTCAGGTAAAACTGCGAATCGAATAAGCTCAGTGCAACCATGAAATAATCTCCAATGAGCGCCAGCCCGCGGCTTGCGTTCATAAAATGACGGGTCAGGTAAATTTGTTGCAATGGCTGCTGTCAGCCACGAGCGGATTGCTGGTTCTTGTTCTTGCCTCCTGTTTTTATTATTGATTCTGGCGCTTCTTCAGCACGCTGCCTTATGGTGGGCAGCGTGGCCGTTTCAATCGTCCAGCTATAGAATAACCAAACATTTCAGGACGATACAAGATTTTTTTATGAAGCAAACTACTCGAAAGTGAATTGCTCGAGCGTGCAAACGTCGTTGTCCTCGCTGACGACCTCATCTCCGTCCGAAAACTTGCCCAGAAAATCGAACTTGCAAGCGCCCGTGCCATCGTTGATGTTGATGATGATGGACTGGCCGGACTTGAGCTTCTGTCCGGAAATGATGTTTTCCTCCCAGTCGGTGGTAGAGGCGCGTGACGCATGGAAAGCCACCAGCGTGACGCCGGTCTTGTTGACGATTTCGACGCGGCGGTCGGCTGCGGTTGCGACACCGGTGGCCAGCGTCGTACCGGCAACGGCTGTGAAGAGCAAGAGCGAGCGGAATTTGGACATAAATACTCATGAATGGGTTGTTACGGAGGCTGTACGGCGCTTACGCCCGCATGGGCCGTCGCGCAGCCCGCAATATTACGGACCATCGCGCGTTTGCCATATCCCTGAAACTGGGTATTTCGGCCTAAAATGCTGCGCCATACCTCGGCGGTCGTTGTTCGCCTGTAGAAAACTGAATGAGCCCCAGGCATGAGCACCGCTACACCTCCCTTCCTTGACATCGCCCTGCCGGCTCCGGTGCTGGTCGTAGAGGACGAACCGCTCCTGCAATTGCGCTTGCGCGGAATTTTGCTGCAATTGGGCTATTCACCCGACGCGCTGGTATTTGCAGCCTCGCAGGCAGATGCCCGCGCATGCCTGGCCCATCAGCCGGTAGCATTGGCGCTGATCGACTTGATGCTGCCCGACGGTAGCGGGCTGGCCCTGATCGAGCAAATTCGCGCCGACAATCCCAGCCTGGGAATATTGGTGATTTCAGCCTGGAGCACCGAAGAATCCATCCTGAGCGCGCTGCGCGCCGGCGCCACGGGCTATGTGCTCAAGGAGCGCGATGATATCGAAGTGTCCATGTCGATCCGCAGTGTGTTGCGCGGCGGAGCGCCTATCGATCCTTTCATCGCGCGGCGCATACTGGAATTGCTGCCGATTCCCGCCAGGCCGCCGGCCATGGCACGAGGCGAAGCGCTCAGCGAGCGCGAAGAACAGATTCTGCGGCTGGTCGCGGATGGCCTGGCCAATCGTGAAATCGCCGAGCAACTGTTTCTTTCACGCTACACGGTGGAAAGCCACATCAAGCGCATCTATCGCAAGCTGGCCGTATCCTCGCGCACCATGGCGGTACGCACGGCGCGGGAGCGCGGGGTCATTGAGTGAGGACGCAACTGGCCGGCTGGTGGCTGATCCTTTTGTGGGGGCTGCTGGCCGGCCTTCCCGCCTGGGCCGGGCCAGCCACCGCCGCCGATGCCTGCGCGCCACGGATACTGGCAACGAGTGCAGCCAGGGAAGATCCATCGAGCCGCGACGCGCCGACCAAGGATTGGGTATCGGTGACACTGCCCGACCTATGGGCACGCCGCTGGCCCGGCCACGATGGCGCGGTGTGGTACCGCATCGATTGGACGCGCGACTGCGATAGCACCGGCGGCGTCGCTCAGAAAGCAGGCCTGGGGATCGATGGCATCAGCATGGCCGGCGAGGTCTATATCAATGATGAGCATTTGTGGAGCGACATGTCATTGGTGGAACCGCTATCCATGAGTTGGAACATGCCGCGCTGGTGGATCCTGCCGGAGTCCGCCTTGCGAACCGGCGTGAATACAATCTGGATTCGCACAGTTGGTCGCCCCGACCTGTCACCAGGACTGGGCAGGCTGCGGCTGGGACCCGCTGCACAGGTCCAGGACGCCCATGCACACAGCTTCTGGCGCCAGCGCACGGTCCACTATATTACGCTGGGCTTGTCGAGCGCCCTGGGCGGGGTATTCCTGGTGGTGTGGTGCATGCGCCGCCGCGAACGTGCCTTTGGCTGGTACGCGGCGATGTCCCTGTGCTGGGTGCTGTATTTATCGACGATGCTGGCCGTCACTCCCTGGCCTTTGTCCGATACCTTGTCCTACTCCCGCTTGAACAATATGGCCTTTCTGTTGTACGTGCTGTGCTTCTGCCTGTTCACCTGGCGGTTCAGCAGCCAGCATCTGCCTCGATTGGAACGGTCGCTGTGGATGGCGACCATGGTGGGCTTGCTTATCTCGCTGCTGGCGCCGCGACCCATCATCGAGCTGTCCTGGGGAGCCTTCGTGCTGATCTTCCTGGCCAATTGCGCGCAGTTCCCGTTCCATGCCTGGCGAACGCGCGATCCACAACATGTGTTGCTGGCGCTCTGCTGGCTGGTGTTTCTGGTCGTGGGAGTGCACGACTTAGCGGTGCTGCTCAGTGGATGGCGCGCGCACGATATGTGGGGAGCGGTCACCAGCTTGGTCACGGCGATATTCATGGCCCTGCTGTTGGGTGGACGGCTCGTCGCGGGCATGCAGCGTATCGAATCATTCAATCATGAGCTGGAAGCGCACGTAGCAAGTGCCCGCGCCGAACTGGCCGACGTCCTGCAACGGGAACATAAACAGGCGCTGACTCATGCCATGCTGCAGGAACGCATACATATCGTCCACGACTTGCACGACGGCCTGGGCGGCAGCTTGATGCGCAGCATGGCCTTGGTGGAACAAGCACCGCAGCCTTTGTCCAATGAACGCATGCTATCTCTGCTGAAGCTGCTGCGCGACGACTTGCGGCAAGTGATCGACCACGGATCCAGCGCCGGTGCAACGGTGCCGGCTACCCCTGTGCAATGGGCCGCCCCCTTGCGCCATCGTTTTACGCGCTTGTTCGACGAGATGGAAGTAAGGTCGAGCTGGGCAGTCGATGAGCGCTGGCGCCATCCACCCAACGCGCTGCTATGCCTGGGACTGACGCGGCTGGTGGAAGAAGCACTGTCCAATGTCATCAAGCACAGCCGGGCCAACCATGTCAGCGTAACGTGCGCCCAGCCGGAAGCCGGCCGCCTGCACTTGGTGATCGCAGACGATGGCGTGGGTTTCGACGTGGCGGCAGTACGGAGCGCTGGATTGAGCGTAGGCATGCGCAGCATGGCTGCGCGCATGGAGAGGCTAGGGGGCACATTCGAAGTGGAGTCGGGAGCCGAAGGAACGGTGGTGAGCGTAACGGTGGCGTTTGACGCCTGACACCCGAGCACTCACCAGCTTGCCTGACGAGCCAGCACGGACTCCGCGGTTGCACCCGTCAAGGCCCGGTATACGGATGCCGCCGTCGCGCCTTCGGTATTGATCATCAGCACGCTGGAATACTCATCCAGTCCGGCCTGCCCAGACAGCTCCGCACTCTGGCGCAATACCCGCATGGCGGCAAGCCCGACCACTCCGGACTCCCCGGCAACAATGGGGATGTCGCGCCGGCTTCCCCTGGCCAGCATGCGCATCGCCTCGACGGCCTGATCGTCTTCGATCGTCATGAAATGATCAATGGCTTGCGCCAGGAACCTCCAGGCCAGGGGTGAGGCCTCGCCGCAAGCCAGGCCCGCCATGACGGAATCGACCGTGCCCGTGGCTTTGGCTGGTTTCCCCTGGATCGCGCTCTGCAGGAGGCAATCGGCCTGCGCCGGCTCGACCACGATGAAGCGCGGCCGGTGCCCGCCTTGGTATTCCCATAGATCACTGGCGACACCGGCCGCGATGCCACCCACCCCGCCCTGCAGGAAGACGTGCGTGTAGGGCCCTTTGTTCCCAGCCCGGATTCCGGCCTGCGTCACGACCTCGGCGGCGATGGTCCCGTAGCCCTGCATCACATCGCAGGGGATCTCTTCATAGCCTTCATAGGATGTATCGGAAACGACTTGCCAGCCATTGGCGTCGGCCAGCCGGGCCGCTTCCTCAACGGAGTCGTCGTAGTTTCCCTGGATGCGCACGATACGCGCGCCGTATCCCGATATGGCGTCTTCCCGCTCCTTGCTGACTTGTGCATGCAGCTTGAAGTTGTACTTTTTACTGATTTGCGAGCATTACCCGGCACGGATTTCAAATGACGATAAAGCTCGACGCCTTCGACCGCCTGCTGCTCTCGGCCATACAGCAGGACGCCCGCACGGCGCAAAGCGAACTTGGCCAGCGTGCGAATCTCTCGACAGTCGCGGTGAACCGCCGCTTGAGACGCCTGGATCTTCTTCAGGAAATGCAGCGCAGCTTCAAAGCCTGTCCCCAGATCCAGCAGTGCTACTACGTAGCCGGAGAATGCGACTTCGTGCTGGTCTTCCTGGTCCGCGACATGGAACAGTACGTGGCGCTGACCCACACGCTGTTTCACGGCAACAACAACGTCAAGTCATTCAAGACCCTCGTTGCGATGGACCGCGTCAAGTGTGGGATGGACGTGCCCGTGGAGCTTCAGGGTCAGACCCCGTATGGGGTCTGACCCTTGATCAAACGTTGATCGGTCGGCAGCGTGGGCGTCGGCCAGGCGTTCCGCTGTTCCTCCAGTCGAAACCCTTCATCCCTAGGAAGGTCGCAAGCAGGTCATGTGCCAGCTGACCGATCACCTTTGTTTCAATCCACACGCCCGCGAAGGGCGTGACGCGGTACGCGGCAACGGTGTCGCCGGACTCTGCCGGTTTCAATCCACACGCCCGCGAAGGGCGTGACCCTGCCAAACCGTGCCGCCACCGCAGTAGCGTGTTTCAATCCACACGCCCGCGAAGGGCGTGACCTGGGCTTCGAGTTGTCGTTCGAGGATGGTGCCGCGTTTCAATCCACACGCCCGCGAAGGGCGTGACTTCGGAGCGGTAGCGCCCCCGCCGCCTCCGCCTGGGTTTCAATCCACACGCCCGCGAAGGGCGTGACGCATCGGCGTTCTTGGAAACAATCAAACCGTCACGTTTCAATCCACACGCCCGCGAAGGGCGTGACAATTATTCCTCCTACTTTCCAGATTCGCCCACAGCGTTTCAATCCACACGCCCGCGAAGGGCGTGACCGAACTCCGTCAAGGTCACCGGCACCGACACTGTAGTTTCAATCCACACGCCCGCGAAGGGCGTGACGCGCGACGGTCTGCACACGCTCTTCGTGCGCAATGGTTTCAATCCACACGCCCGCGAAGGGCGTGACGGATTGGTCGCCATGATCAGACCCCCGCTTTGCTGTTTCAATCCACACGCCCGCGAAGGGCGTGACATCATGGATTTGTAGGGCTGGATGTCGCCCATAACGTTTCAATCCACACGCCCGCGAAGGGCGTGACCCCACGATCCCCGCCGCTCAGGTCAATTCCGATTGGTTTCAATCCACACGCCCGCGAAGGGCGTGACTCTATCTGGCCCTCGGATTCGTCGGCTTTGTACAAGTTTCAATCCACACGCCCGCGAAGGGCGTGACGGAAGCGACGCGTGAGGCGGTCCAGCGGGCCATGGTTTCAATCCACACGCCCGCGAAGGGCGTGACCCGATCAGTGGGGCGGAGTCTCGCCGGCTCGGCTGTTTCAATCCACACGCCCGCGAAGGGCGTGACAGCAGGATCAGCAGTCGAAAGGTGCCGCGCCTCAGTTTCAATCCACACGCCCGCGAAGGGCGTGACACGTCACAGCGACGATCACAAGCCTGGAAGCGCTGTTTCAATCCACACGCCCGCGAAGGGCGTGACGTCATCAAAGCACCGAGGTGCATAACGATGCGGATGTTTCAATCCACACGCCCGCGAAGGGCGTGACAAGGAATGGCGTGAGCAGCAGGCCAAAGAGAAGCTGTTTCAATCCACACGCCCGCGAAGGGCGTGACGATCAGCGTCAAGGATGCGCGGGTAAGAGACGATGTTTCAATCCACACGCCCGCGAAGGGCGTGACAGTCGACGCTCGAATCCATTGCGGAGCAGCGCGTGGTTTCAATCCACACGCCCGCGAAGGGCGTGACGCCTGAACACTTCGATATCGCCCTCTATATCAATATGTTTCAATCCACACGCCCGCGAAGGGCGTGACTGTGCCACGGTAACGCAATGATTTCTCGAAGAAATTAATCAAAAATCCGCGAACCCGCCGTAAGAGACGAGCCCTGATCACTGCCAGGCACGCACGGCTCGATAAGAAATCAAATAAATTAATAGCTTATAGGCATCGCGAATCCATTGGGAATTGGCCGGATGCTTCCGGTTCGCGGAGCCGTGCTCAGAACACCAATGGGCCGGTTAAGTCCAGCACAGCCTTGGCACCGGCATGCTCGACACGGCTCTTCCAGTTTTTGCCCAGATAGTAGAACCGCAGGCTGTCCTTCTCTGGATCGATCAAGTCCAACAGACGCTGCTTGAGTATCACCCATTGCGCGGGTTCAACTTCGATCTCAAAAACTGAATATTGTGCACGCTGCCCATAATCGCGGCATGCCTTGGCCACTCTTCGCAAGCGCCGGTCGCCACCCGCATCACGCGTGCTGACATCATAGCTGACCAATACCATCATAGTCGCCACTCACTTCCACAAGAAAGGCGGATAAGCCTCAAGATCACCTCGTAAATGACGTGCCATCAGTTGTGCCTGAACCAACGGAAATAGACCTACGGCAAGCTTTTCGTCCAGGAACGCATGGCGCATTTCCTCGCGCTTACGCTCTTGATAAGCCACCAACACGGTTTTGCGCAGCTCTTCTTTTAACAGCACGGCACCATTGTCGAGCTGAATAAAATCACGCGAACCCAGCTGCCGGCGATTGATCAGCGACAGCGCAAGACGATCTGCTAGAAATGATCGAAACTCCTCCAGCAAGTCCAGCGCTAAGCTAGGCCGCCCGGGTCGATCCCGATGCAAAAAGCCAACGGCGGGATCAAGACCGACCGTTTCCAGCGCGGCACGGCAATCATGGGTCAGCAAGGTATAAAGGAAAGACAACAGGGCGTTCACAGCGTCCAGCGGCGGACGCCGGCTGCGTCCATTGAAGCGCAGCGCCGCATCCTTGACCCGGACGAGATGATTGAAAACACCGAAGTATGTTTGTGCGGCATCACCTTCCAACCCGCGCAATACGTCCAGAGTTCGCTCCTGCTGCAGCCGGGCTGAGATCCTGCGCAAGCGCTCATGCGCTTGCGTCATTTCGCCATGAACAGTAGCCACCATGGTCTCACCGTGATCTCTCAAGGCACGCCCCAGCACTGCCCTCTGGTTATGGACTTTGCCCAGCAACACGTTCCGCACGATAAGAGCACACCGTTCCGGGTCGTCGGTACGGCGATACTGTTCGCGCCGTAACAACACATTGCCTGATACGGGCCCTTCCACACGCGCTAGGAACTTACCGTTGGAAGACAGAAAGCTTACGCTGATGCCTTGCTCCGTGCAAAACCCCATCAAAGGCGGCGATACCATCACCCGCCCCATACAGACCAAGCTTTCCAGCATGTGCACCGGTAAACGGGCTTTCTCAACGCCCTCCACTTCCATCACCACGTTGGCGCCATCCTTCTTTAGCCAAGCGCCGTCTGTCGTCACGTACAGAGTGTTGAGTTGTCGCCGCATGTTTCAGGTTTCCTTTTCGTCCCGAAGCTGCTGTGCCAGCCAAGCCGTCACTGCGCCGGCACGCACCAGCATACGAGGCTGACAAAGATCAAGCAGCGAGCAACCGCCGCAGCGCTTGGCGTCATATACTGCCAAAGGCGTCTGGGCCGAGATGAACATTTCGCGTGTTTGCTCAATGACTTGTCGCGTCAGGGAGCGCAATGCTTCATCGAACATCACCATCTGCCGGCGACGCGGCATACCGTAAAACAATGCCCCTTCTTCCACCGTCACCTTGAACATGTCTTCCAGACATAAAGCCTGGGCACATAGCTGCACGTCATCTGCCCGATGCGCTTTGGGTCGTCCCCGTTTGTACTCTACCGGGTATGGGCGCTCACCATGCTCGCCTACATGGAACTCCACCACGTCAGCCACGCCGCCTATGCCTAAACCAGCGCAGGATATCGGCATGGCGGTAACCGTACGCACACCATGACGGCGCTCTATTGCAGGAACATCCGCCCGATCATGCAACAGACGCCCTTCCGCTGTATGAAGGTTTTCCGCCCATTGCCGCTCGAGATGGATCAGTGCGCACTGGCGTGGGCAGTACAGCATGTGCTGCAGAGCGGAAATGGGGATGAGGTCGGCATCCATGACGTCCCCTTGCCGGCATCAAAGCATTTGATGCGCAGTCACGCCCTTTGGCAAGGCTCCAGCATCCACGCTGACACGGTAATCTGCAAAACTGCGTGCAGGGCCGTCGTTCTGCGCATCGACACGTTCAACGGCGACAGTATCGAACAACACATGCGCCGGCGCATCGCCCATTGCGCTCGCATGCTCAAACACGATCAATTTGCGCGCCGCCATTTCACCACGCGCCGCGGAACGGTCGTGTTCAAACATGCTGATAAGCGCGCGCCATAACAGATGCAGATCAGCATCCGAAAAACCGGTACGCTCTGCCAGCTTGGCGGATACAAAACCATGGGCACGATACAAGCCGTAAGGCAGGATGTGCTTGCGGCCCATGGTGCGGTTGTCACCGCTCTGCGCTTCAGCTTCTTTCTCGGTCGTGACAGCCATGCGCGTGATGGACACTTCCAGCGGCAGCACGGGTTCCACGGAAGAGGCAAAACCCAATTGCACCGGACCGCGCACTTGACCTGCATTGACACCCGTGGTCATTACAGCCCCAAAGGTTCGCACGTCAAAAAAGTTGCCGCACATCCATGCTGTGATTTCGCGCGCCTTGGCTTCGTCCTTGGGAAGCTTTTTATATCCATCCTTCGCGTCGGGAGGAATATCGAGAGCTTTCCAGGCCTTTTCATGCTGCAGATTGAGAACGGCCTTCTCCTGCATATAGATGGTGTAGCCAGCTTCCCCTTCCTTGTCCAAGGTAACGAAGTTGCGGATCTTGCGTTTGAGCGCAACGTCAGTCACCAACCCATGGTTGGTTTCCGGATCCAGGCGCGGCAGATTGCCTGCATCGGGATCCCCGTTGGGATTGCCGTTGGTGACGTCGAACAGATAAACGAATTCGTAGCGGTGGGCGATGGTGGTCATCAAAGATCTCCTTGCATATCAGTTATCGACGGGCTCGTCCGGAGTTTCATCCACTCCATCATCACGGCTGGTGAAATAAGTCTGCGCCTGGTGGTAATAGCCGATAGCGAATCGACCTTGGTCTTCGATCTTCAATGCGCGTGGAAACTGCGTGGGCAACTTGCCAACAATCTCCTGGATGTCCTTTTCCAGCATCACGGCCAGACCTTTCTTTTCCTTGCGCAACTTGCTCATATGGTTCTGAGTGTTGCGCAACAGCACAGGAAAGATCGATGCGGGTGTAGCCGAGGCCGCCCCGTAATAGCGGTCGCGAATCGTGGCATTGACTTGCCCGCCCAGTGCACAGCGCTGCACATACTCTTGTGCAGCGAACAGCCGGCCAAGCAGGTAACCGGGTTGAGTGGATTGCTTGTCGAGACTCACGGGGATCTCCTCATTGGAAGTACGGATGCCCAGGCGGCGCTCGCGTGCCAGGACGCCTTTGCACAAAGCTACACGCAGCCCGGAGATGTCTCCGTCGGCGCGCAGCCGCATGATGGTGTTGGCGAACAGACTGCGCGGATAAGGCGCACCACTGAGAATCGCGCGCGTCATTTCGCCGATGATGTTGTTGATGGCGTCATCCGCCTTGGGTTTGATGCCGCTGCGATGCGGTACGGTGGCAAGTACAAGACGGTACACAGACGGTTCGCTGCGCCACGGGCGCGGTTCCAAACGCAAGTCGGCGGCATGAGCAGCGATACGGCGAGCAAACTCCAGCAACGTATCAGCCTGCCAGAAACGCACCGACAGGCGCGAGGCATTGGGCGCCAGCCCCAGCACATAAATGCGTGTCGCGGGGTCCAGCCTGGGATCGAGCTCTTCAAGCGGGCGCCCTTTTGCCACGTGGTCGAGCACCAAGCGCACTTTTTCCGCTTCAGACGCATCGTCAGGCGGTCGATTCAGGAAATTACCAAACAGATCTTCGGCTTCCGCAGCCTTGTCAGCGTTATCGGCCTCGGCCCAGAATACAACCGACGTATCGCCAATCTGTAGACGCTGGCGATTGTGTTCGCTTCTCCGCAACAGATAATTCAATGCGGTCGTATAGGCGAAGGCCGCCGCTTCGGAAATCGGCGCATTGGCACCTTGATTCTTGCCGAAGGAGGTAAAGGCATCCAAATTGAAGGAAACAATGGCCGCCCCCGCCGTCTGTGCGCCCCATACTCCTTTGATCGAAGGATGCAGGCGTGCAGGTGGCAAGGTTTCACCACTCACCAAGCACATGGAGGCTGCGGAGGGCGACTCGTCATCGCCCTCCGACAGCCGCGCCCGCAGGGCTTGCGCCGCCGGCCGCTCATGCAGGAAAGCAAGTTCGCCATCCAAGCGAAACACTACATTGGCATCGACCATATCCGCAGGAAAGCCGCGTATCTCGAATTGATCGGATGTCCAGCTTCGCAGGAACGCCAACAAAGCTTGCAGGCCCGGGTCTTCCTCATCGGCCAGCAATGACTCATGCAGCAGACGGAAGGCTTCATGCTCCTTGTCTGCACGATTGCTTGTGTTGCTCACACCGAGGACATAGCTGGTCTTGTCCCACAAGGCGTTCGGCTTGATTCCCATCGTACGCTTTTCGGCCTGGGGCACGTTCAGCAATTTGGGCTGCGGCTTTTTAGCCGAATTATCGCGAATGTCATTGACTTGCACGGCGGAGCCGTCTGGCGCCAGTAGGATTTCATAGCTGATCTTCTCGGGGCTGTACCCATATGGCGCCACGCCTTCGGCATTCTGCGCAATCAGCCGCTGGTAGTAGCGCATGAGCGCTTGCAGAATCATGCCTTGACCTCTTCCGTCTGCCAAGGAGGCACCTCGACCATGCCATTCACTAGCCGCGCCCGAAAGAATCTGGGCGTCATACCCTGTTCGAAATCGATGTCATGCAGCATCCAGCCGAGGTCCTTGTCTGCTTCCAGCGAGGGTTGCCGCTCGGGCCAGTCCGCGTCAGTTTCGATCAGTGCAAAATAAGCGGGAAACTCGCGCACGCCCATGCAAGGCGCATGAAAGCACTGCCCCTTGCGGGCACGGCGATTGAAGATGTCGAGATGCTTGCCGACCGTATCATCAGGCCCGGCCTTATCGGTGAGTTCGAAATGCGCTTCTATGACATAAGCCACGTCGCGCAAAATCGTGGCGGCACGCTGCTGGCGCTCTTCCTCCACATAGCTTGCCAGCCCTGCGGTGGAGCCAGCCTTCATTGCCTTGACCACGTTGGCCGGCGACAATTTGCCGCCTACTTCGTTGCGGCGAATGGACTCGAAGCGGATTGGCCGCAACACGTGAATCCGATCTATCACCCAGCGGATGGCGGGCTTCCAGTGAATGGCTTCCAAGATGCCGCGCGCTGCGGAAGGCGTGATCACATCGTAGCTCACGCGTTCCACTTTCATCTCAGGCCGCGTAAAGCAGGCCCTTTCGCCCCAGATATGCAGGCGGATTCCGTAGCTCATGACTCCCCTCCCAAACTTTTGTTGGGTTTAGCATTTGATTACATATTAGCCATCCCATAGCTGATTACCAACACAGTTTTTCCGAATTGACAAATGTCGGATCATCCCAACTTACTCCGTGGTTTCCGTCGTAAAGATCCTCATTCACCAAGATCATGAACTGCTCTCCCCATTTTTCCGGCTCGGCCGGCTGGATTGCGCCCGTCTTGCGCAAGGCTTCGAAAGCCTGTTGCGGCAGTTGCACCAGATAAGATTGCAATTTCCGCGCAAGGCCGCCGCTCTTTTCCACGTGGCGCAGCCCTTCGACATGCGCCCGTGCCTCATCATCGAACAGCACAATGACTGGCATCTGCGCGCTATCTATCATGCGGAACTTGCTTGCCAGGGTTTCGAGGGGCAAGCGGTCGATATGGCTTTTTGCGCATAGGGCCAGCAACCCCGGAACGTCCAGTTCCTCGCCACCCTTTTGCCAGTAAAGTTTCCGAAAATAAGCTTCGATGGCGGGCGGCGAGAGTGGATCGTCGCGATATTGCGGCTGCCGTAATATTTCACGCGCGGCCTGAGAAAACTGGAGTAATTCAGGCGGCGGGGCCCAATCCTGATTGGTGAACACGCGGACTTCACTGTCCGCGGCATCCCGTTCGCCGTGGCGGTTGCAACGTCCCGCCGCCTGGGCGATGGAATCCAGCCCGGCTTCGGCGCGATATACGATGGGCAATGAAATATCGACACCCGCTTCGATCAGCGATGTGGAAATCAATCGGCAGGGCTCTCCGTTTTTCAAACGGATACGTACCTCATCCAGCACTCTGCTGCGATGCTTGGCGCACATCAATGTGGTCAGATGGCGAGCACCGGGCATATCGGCCAGGGATTGGTACAAAGCGCGCGCATGCCTACGGTTGTTGACGATGCAAAGTACCTGGTCGCATGTGCGCAGTGCCTCGCTCAGCGCTTCATCGTTCAGTTCGCCGACATGACGAACACGCACCCGGTCCAGCCGACGAAACAGGCTGGCCGGATCGGGAGCGAGCTCGCGCACGGCCCCCGCTTTGAACCCACCATCCAAATGCGCCTCATCGAGCGCCGGCTGGGTCGCAGTGCACAACACCATGCTGCTACGATAATTGCAAGCGAGCTCTTCGATAGCGGCCACCGCAGGGCGCAACAATTTGAGCGGCATGGTCTGGGCTTCGTCGAGAATCACCACGCTGCCGGCGATATTATGCAACTTTCGGCACTGGGACGGACGTGCAGCGAACAGGCTTTCGAAAAACTGCACGGCGGTGGTGACGACGATGGGAGCGTCCCAGTTTTCCATGGCCAGACGCAATTTCTCTTGTGCCTGATAGCGTTCAGCATCCGACTTGGGCGGCACGGTGGCCACGAAGGCGCTATGGTGTTCCAGCACTGCGCTCTGGCCGAACTTACCCAGTGCGTTACGAAATACCGCGGCGTTCTGTTCGACGATGCTGGTAAAGGGAATGACGAAAATCACGCGGCGCAGACCATGATGAATCGCATGGTCGAGCGCAAAAGCTAACGAGGCCAGCGTCTTGCCGCCGCCGGTGGGCACGGTAAGCGAAAACAGGCCGGGCGAGTGCCCAGCTTGCAGGCGGACATGTGCCAAAATATCCGCTCGTACATGATCCACCGGACGATCCGCCTTGAGGCTGGATAGATACCGATTGAGCTCGGCACGCAACTCAATCATCGAAGGCGCGGGCGCAGCACGCTGCGAGGCGCGGCCTCCTACCTGATCATAAAAGGCTTCAGTATCAAGAAAGTCGGCATCGACCAAGCAAGAAAACAGCATCCGCGTGAAGAACGCCATTTGAAATCCGCTTCGGTCTTTACTGTGCACATTAAGCTTGGGGGCAGCGAGCTTTTCCGGCAGCGCCACTTCCCGACGCCACGCCTCAAGCAACGGAGGCAGGTTTACGCCTTTCAGACGGTCTTGCAGCGCGGTGCGCTCGATACTTTCTGCGCCATTGGCGAGCCCCGCGTGATGTCCGGCAATGCCGTAGGCCAGCACATACCCGAGCCCGCCGTAGCGCTCCACAGCGACCATCGCGCCGCGCGTAGCGTGATCGACACGTACCGCCTGGCCGGCAATACGGTCTTGAAAGTCATCAGTATATTTGCCAATGTCATGCAATAGCCCAGCAACCTGCCCCAACGGACCGGCGCCGAATACTTCGGCGAATGCACAGGTCAGCTCCGACACCGCAACAAGATGATTACGAAGGGGTTGCCAGTTCTTCTTCGAGACATCATCAGTGGAATGGGCAAAGTACCGTTCGTGCATATTTGTAACCTATAAAGTTCGAATCCCCTGCCCGCAACACAAGCCGGCGCACCTCCCTGCGTACGCCCGATCAAGCATCCTTGATCCCGGAAATCGAAATCGGCCAAGTGCGTCTCAAGACCTTCACATGTACTCGGTCAAGGCAAGCCGTTGACTTCAAGGGCCGGACCCCATACGGGGTCCAACTCTTGATCAGACGTTAGGTCGTAAATCGGTCAAAGCCCCGCCATTGTATGGTGTTCTTGGTCTACAAACCCTTCGCATACCCGCTTCTGGAGAAGCGAGCGGGAAGCGCTCCTGAACCACTGTTTGCTCGCTGTTGCAGACGACCGCGAGCAAACAGTGGCACGTATGACGTGCGCCGCCTTTCACGACTAACACACCCTAGCACTAACAGGCTCCGATCCAATAATTCAATGATTGTTGTATAATTGAACTATGAATGAGATCCAAGCTGTTTCTGCCCTGAGTGCGCTGGCCCATGCCCAGCGCCTGCGAGTATTCCGCGCCCTGGTCGTCGTTGGCGCCGAAGGCTTGATGCCCAGTGTGCTGGCCGAGCAACTCAACGTCGCCCGCAACGCACTGTCCTTCCACTTGAAAGAACTGGCGCATGCCGGTCTCATCACCGTCGAACAACAAGGCCGCAACCTTATCTATCGCGCCGATTTCTCCCAGATGAACGGGCTGCTCGGCTACCTGACCGAGCATTGCTGCCAGGGCGGCATATGCGAAGTTTCCGAGTCCTCCCACTGTGATTGCTGACACCATGACCGCCGACACCACTTACAACGCGCTGTTCATCTGCACGGGCAACTCGGCCCGTTCGATTCTCGCCGAGGGGATCCTCAACGAGCTTGGCCAAGGGCGTTTTCGCGCCTATTCAGCGGGAAGCCAACCCAAGGGTGAAGTACATCCGTTGGCGCTGGCCACGCTAGGGAGATTGAATATGCCGACCGCAGGATACCGCAGCAAAAGCTGGGACGAGTTCACGGCACCTGGCGCCCCTGTGTTCGATTTCATCTTCACCGTCTGTGACAACGCTGCAGGCGAGGTATGTCCGCTTTGGCCCGGGAAACCGGTATCGGCACATTGGGGCGTTCCCGATCCGGCCGCAGCCACAGGCACGGAAGAACAACAACGCAAGGCGTTTGCCGATGTCGCAAGGACTCTACACCGTCGCATCGAACTGTTCCGGTCACTGCCACTGGCACGGCTGGACGCCATGTCCTTGCAGCGCGAATTGCACGACATCGGCAAGCATTGAGGCGCACATGACCGCAGCGACTGAAACGGCCCGCCCCATGCCGGCCGCCTCGACTATGAGCGTCTTCGAGCGTTATCTGACGGTGTGGGTGCTGCTATGCATCGTCGCCGGTATTGCACTGGGCCAAGCCGCTCCCGGCGTATTCCAGGCCATCGGCCATATGGAAGTAGCCCAGGTCAACCTGCCCGTGGGCCTGCTTGTCTGGGTCATGATCATTCCTATGTTGCTCAAGGTGGACTTCGGCGCGCTGGGCCAGGTCAAACAGCACTGGCGTGGAATCGGCGTCACGTTGTTTATCAACTGGGCGATAAAACCGTTTTCAATGGCGTTGCTGGCATGGATCTTCATTCGGCACATCTTCGCCAACGCGCTGCCAGCCGACCAGCTCGACAGCTACGTCGCCGGACTGATTCTGCTGGCCGCCGCGCCCTGCACGGCGATGGTCTTCGTCTGGAGCCGGCTCACGGGCGGGGATCCGGTTTTCACGCTGTCGCAGGTGGCACTGAACGACACCATCATGGTGTTCGCCTTCGCGCCCATCGTCGGCTTGCTGCTCGGCTTGTCGGCCATCACGGTGCCGTGGGATACGCTGCTGGCGTCGGTGGCCCTTTACATCGTCATTCCCGTCATCCTTGCGCAGGTGTGGCGCCGCGCACTGCTGCGGCGCGGCCAAGCTGCTTTCGATCGCGCTTTGGAGCGTATTGGCCCGCTGTCCATTGCCGCGCTGCTGCTGACGCTCGTGCTGCTGTTCGCCTTCCAGGGCCAGGCCATTTTGCAACAGCCGCTGGTCATCGCCATGCTGGCGGTGCCGATCCTCATCCAGGTGTTCTTCAACTCCGGCCTGGCGTACTGGCTCAACCGCAAGGTGGGTGAGAAGCACAACATCGCCTGCCCTTCGGCGCTGATCGGCGCGAGCAATTTCTTCGAGCTGGCCGTGGCCGCCGCCATCAGCCTTTTCGGCTTCCAGTCCGGTGCGGCGCTGGCCACCGTAGTAGGCGTGCTGATCGAAGTGCCGGTGATGCTGCTGGTCGTGCGCGTTGTCAATCGCTCGCGCGGCTGGTACGAGCACCGGCCCTCAACATCTTGATAAAACGCTGGTTCAAGAACCGGATGCAGCGCGGCTGCTGACGCCCGCGCCCAGCAGATCTTATTGCTTCACAAGCCGTTGACTTCCAGGGTCAGACCCCGTACGGGGTCTGACCCTAAACGTTGAACAAGAAGTTCAGCACGTCGCCATCCTTGACCACGTACTCCTTGCCTTCGGCGCGCATCTTGCCGGCTTCCTTGGCGCCCTGCTCGCCTTTGCAGGCGATGAAGTCGTCATAGGCGATGGTCTGTGCGCGGATGAAGCCGCGTTCGAAGTCAGTGTGGATCACGCCCGCCGCCTTCGGGGCGGTGTCGCCGATATGGATGGTCCAGGCGCGGACTTCCTTGACGCCGGCCGTGAAATACGTCTGCAGGCCGAGCAGGCTGTACGCGGCGCGGATGACGCGGTTCAGGCCGGGCTCGTCCATGCCCATGTCGGCCAGGAATACCGACTTGTCCTCGTCGTCGAGCTCGGCGATTTCGGCCTCGACGGCGGCGCAGACGGCCACGACGGGGGCGTTCTCGCCCTTGGCGTATTCGCGCACGGCATCCAGATGGGGGTTGTTCTCGAATCCGTCTTCACGCACGTTGGCGACGTACATGCTGCGCTTGGCGGTGATGAAGCAGAACTGCTTGATCAGGGCCAGGTCGTCTTCGTCCAGGCCGATGGAGCGTATGGGCCGCGCCTCGTTGAGCACGGGAATGATTTTTTCCAGGACGGCCACCATCTTGATGGCTTCCTTGTCGCCCGAGCGCGCGGTCTTCTGATGGCGCTGCAAGGCCTTTTCCGCGGACGCCAGATCGGCCAAGGCGAGCTCGGTGTTGATGACCTCGATATCGGAGATGGGATTCACACGTCCCGCCACATGGATGACGTTCTCGTCTTCGAAGCAGCGCACCACGTGCACGATGGCGTCGGTTTCCCGGATATTGGCCAGGAACTGGTTGCCCAGGCCTTCGCCCTTCGAGGCGCCCGCCACCAGGCCGGCGATGTCGACGAATTCCACCACCGCGGGCAGCACGCGCTCGGGGCTGACGATTTCAGCCAGGGCGCCCAGGCGGGAATCGGGAACTTCGACCACGCCCACATTGGGCTCGATGGTGCAGAAGGGATAGTTTTCGGCCGCAATGCCAGCCTTGGTCAACGCATTAAAAAGAGTGGACTTACCAACGTTGGGTAAGCCGACAATGCCACATTGCAGAGCCATGAGAATCCTGAAAAATAAAGATAAATGCCAAAGACCGCTATTGTAGGCGCAAACCCGCGGCAGTTAAAAAGCGCTCACATCGCAAGATCGGGCGCCACCTGGATGACGATCCAGACGATCAGCAGGGGACCGCCATTGAACAGCGCGTGCAAGAGCATGGAGGCGCCGATGCCGCGGCGGATGCGCAGCCAGCCCAGCACCAGGCCGGTCAGCCATTGCGGCAGCACAAGCAAGGGCAACAGCCACAGAGGGGTCTGATGCAGGTTGAAGTTGTAGAGATGCACCGCGGCGAACAGCACGGAGCTAAGATGAAACACCCAGGGAAACGCGCCGCGATATGCCGTTCGGTACTTCCAGGGCAAAGGCCGGCGCGCGCTGGGCGTGCCGGCCAGGTATGGCAGCCAGCACACGACCAGGATGCCCGTCAGCGCAAGCACGCCGGGCCATTTGGGGCCCATGAACATGGTGGCAACGGCCACGGGCACCATCCACCATGCGTGTCCCAGCCGGCGCAGGCCGTAGCGGAACACCAGCTCTTCGATGATGGGCGCCCAAAGCAGGGCCTGCAGCCAGGGAATGTCGTCCAGGCGCAGACGATGCGTCGCGCCGCCGACGCCGGCGGCCGCCACGGCGATCGGCCCCAGGAATACGAGGTTCACCAGCCACAGGAACAACGCCCACTTCAGCAGGCGCCCCACCGACAAAGCGGGAAACCAATCTTGCCACCAGCCATCGCCTGCGCGGCGGCCAGGCAGGCGCGGCGTGAAACCGGGCCGGCGCAAAAAACGGAAGAAATCTCGCAGCTCGTCGCGAAAGCGCATCGGCTTTCCGTTGCGCCCGCTTTGTCGCTTAGTCACGATTGCCCTCGTGCAACTGATTGGTTGCCTGGCGGAAATCCCCGCGCAGCAGCGCCGGCGTGATGGCCCGGCAGCGGTCTATGACCCCCTCGATCTTCTCGAGCTCTTCGCGGCGTGGCGGATTCAGCACGAAGGCAGCCACCTGTTGCGCGAGCCCCAGCGTACGCGGATGCCCGATACCCAGGCGCAGGCGCCAGAATGAGGGACTGGAAAATGCCGCCTGGATGTCGCGCAGACCGTTATGGCCCGCGTGGCCGCCGCCTTGCTTGATCTTGACCTGCCCCGGCAGAAGATCCAGTTCGTCGTGCAGGACCAGGACCTGTTCAGGCACAAGCTTGTAGAAACGCATGATCGCACCCGCCGCCTGTCCGGACCTGTTCATGAAGGTCATGGGCTTGGCCAGAATCACCGCCTCGCTCTCGAAGCGCGCCTTCGCCACCATCGCTGAGAACCCCTTTTCAAGGGAGAAGCCGGCTTTCAGGTCGTCCGCAAGATGGTCGGCCAGCCAGAAACCGGCGTTGTGGCGGGTGGTCTCGTACTCGGGTCCGGGATTGCCCAGTCCGATGATCAGGCGTATGGGTAGGGTCATAGCGAAAGTCTACACAAGAAAAACCCCTGCCGGCCTCGCGGCCCGACAGGGGTCTGGAACGGGGGCGGCGCCGGATCGGTGCTCGCCCCGCCGTGCCCGAGCAGCTTACTCGGTGCCTTCCTCGGCACCCTCGGCGGCGTCGTCGGCGCCGGCACCGGGCTTGGACAGAGCGGCGGCCAGAACCAGGTCGCCTTCAGCGCCATGGACAGTGTGCGTCACACCCTTGGGCAGTTCGATGCTGGACAGGTAGACGTTGCCGCCGGCAGCCAATTGGCTCAGGTCGACTTCGATGGCCTGGGGCAGATCGGCTGGCAAGCAGGTCACTTCGAGCTCGGTCAGCACGTGGCTGATCATCTGGCCGTGCGTCTTGACGGCGGGAGAAGCGTCGCCGTTCAGGAAGTGCAGGGGCACCTTGGTGGTGATGGCCTGCTTGGCATCCACGCGCTGGAAGTCGACGTGCAGGACTTGCGGCTTGTAGGGGTGCCATTGCACGGCGCGCAGCAATACTTGCTGGCCCTTGCCGTCCAGTTGCATGTCCAGGATGGACGCGTGGAACTCTTCCTTGCGCAGGGCATGGAAGATCTCGTTGTGATCCAGCTCGATGCTGAGCGCATCTGCGGTGCCGCCGTAGACGATGGCGGGAACACGGCCGGCACGGCGAAGGCGGCGGCTCGCACTCGTACCTTTATCGCTGCGCGAAGTGGCGTTGAATTTCATGGAAAACTCCAAAAGCTAAAAGGCGGATGGCCTTGTTGTTATACGCGGCCCGGATGGGCCGCGCGTTGCGCCGGCTGCCGCGACCAGCGGCCGGCAATATGCTCAATCGGCAAACAGGGAACTGACCGATTCAGCGTTGGAAATTCGCAGTATGGTTTCGCCCAACAGCGATGCGCAGGAAAGCTGGCGTATCTTTTCACAGGCGCGCGCGCTTTCGGACAACGGTATCGTGTCGGTGACGACGAGCTCGTCGAGTTCGGAATCGGCGATGCGTTCGACCGCGCCGCCGGATAGCACGGGGTGGGTACAGTAGGCGTACACCGAGCCCGCCCCACGCTCCTTGAGCGCCTGGGCAGCCTTGCACAGCGTGCCGGCGGTATCGACCATGTCGTCCATGATGATGCAATTGCGCCCGTCGACCTCGCCAATGATGTTCATGACTTCGGACACATTGGCGCGCGGGCGGCGTTTGTCGATGATGGCCAGGTCGGCCTCGAGCTGCTTGGCCAGCGCCCGCGCGCGGACCACGCCGCCGATATCCGGCGATACGACGACCAGATTGCTGTAGTTGCGCCGCCAGATGTCGCCCAGCAAGATGGGGCCGGCATAGATGTTGTCGACCGGGATGTCGAAAAAGCCCTGGATCTGGTCGGCGTGCAAGTCCATGGTCATGACGCGGTCAACGCCCACGACCTGCAGCATGTTGGCCACGACCTTGGCCGAGATGGACACGCGGGCCGAACGCGGGCGGCGGTCTTGGCGGGCATAGCCGAAATAAGGTATGGCGGCGGTGATCTTGCCCGCGGACGCCCTGCGCAGGGCATCGACCATGACCATGATTTCCATCAGATTGTCGTTGGTCGGCGCGCAGGTGGGCTGCAGGACGAAGACGTCTTTACCGCGCACATTTTCATTGATTTCCACCATGACTTCGCCGTCTGAAAAACGGCCTACCGTCATTTTCCCCAACGACATGTCAAGGTGATTTGCAACATCGACCGCTAAGCGAGTGTTAGCCGTGCCGGTAAAAATCATGAATCTGTCGTTTGCCATGGCGAATGGTAGGTTTTCTGTGCGTTAAACAAAAAAACTGTTGACCAGCACCGCCGCGGGGCCGACTCAACAGCTTCATTTAACGACAAGCCCTAAGGCTTGAAAGTGGCTGGGGAAGAAGGATTCGAACCTTCGCATGCTGGAATCAAAATCCAGTGCCTTAACCAGCTTGGCGATTCCCCAATTCAACTGCTTATCCAGTACCGTAGCGGATGATCCGGCAATCCGTGGCATACCCACGCATTTTTGGCTACCGCTGCGTCATCGTTTTCACGACTTGCTATTTTACCGATAATTTTGCGATGTTGCATGGCGGCTTGTTCAAACGTTACAAACTCAACGAATAGACAAGCGCCCGAACCGCTCATTCTTGCATTCAACCCCAACCCGGCGAGCCACTCATGCGCGGCCGCTACGCGTGGGTAGCTTGCAAAAACAACTGGCTCAAGATCATTGCGACCAAAATACCCCGTGCAACCGCTGGCTGTACAAGTTGGCGCGTTTTCTTTTTGCCAATCAGTAAAGACCGTAATTCTGACTGATTCAGAATCTCTTGTCAAATTGGGCGATGAAAACACCTCTCCCGTCGGCACCGACTGCGGCGGCTGCACGACAAGATAGGCGCGTTCGGGCAAAGACAAGGGCTGGAAGGTCTCGCCGATGCCCGTGGCAAATGCCGCCTGTCCGTATATGAATACCGGCACGTCGGCACCCAGCGGCAAGGCCAGCTGCATCAGTTGCCGCCTGTCCAGGCCGGTGTTCCACAAGCGATTGAGCGCAATGAGCGTCGTGGCGGCGTCGCTCGAGCCTCCACCCAAGCCGCCGCCGGAGGGAATGATTTTTTCGTAGCGGATCTGCGCGCCCAGCGAGGCGCCGGTGGCTCGCTGCAGCGCACGCGCCGCACGCACGACCAGGTCGTCTTCCGCCGCCAGGCCCGGCAGGTGTTCGCCTTCCCTCTCTATGGCTCCGTCGCGCCGCAGATCGAAACTGAGCACGTCGCAAAGATCGATGAAACGGAACGCGGTTTCCAGCAAGTGATAGCCGTCGGGACGACGTCCCGTCACGTGCAGAAAGAGATTGATCTTGGCCGGTGCGGGCACATCGTGCAAAGCCACGCTACTCGGCCTGCCCGTCGTCGACAACCAGGCGCACGCTGATGCGGCGCTGTGCGTCATTGCGCCGCAACTGCAGCAGCTGCGGGCCCAGCGCGTCGTAGCGCGACAGCTGTACCTGCCAGCCATCCTGTGCGAACGACGCCAGCCTGCCTTCGCCGTCCTTCTGCGCGGAATCCATGCCGCCCTGGCCGCCGCGCCCCTGCAGCCATTGGCGCAGCCCGCTGACAGGCATAGGGCTGCCCAATACTTTTTCCACCAGCTCGTCCGGATTCGTGGCCCGTTCGCGTTCGCCGTTGCTGCGCACCAAGGTGGCCAGACCGGGCTCCACGGTGACGCGCGCCAGCGTGCTGCCCAAAGGATTGGCAAGGTCGAGCGTCAAGACGCGGCCGGTATCATGCCAGGCAAAACCGCCCTGCACCGCCTCTTGTCCGCCGCCGGCATGGTTGACTGTCAAGGCGAAACGGCCTGCCCGCTGGAAGGTATCGCCGTCGGCGGCGCCTCCGATTCTCTGGGGTGTGGCACAGGCGCCAAGCAGCGCAAGCAAGCCGGCCCCCAACAATGTGCGAAACAAGACAAGAAAGAATCGCTTGCTCATTGAAACTTGACTCCAAACCGCTGCAAGGTCTTGAGCAGGGTCTCATTGTGCGGGTCCTTGTCGTAGGCCTGCTTCCAGATGCGGCGCGCTTCGTCCTTGCGATCGATGGCCCAGAAGACTTCGCCCAAGTGTGCGGCGACGTCGGCGGCGGGAAGCTGGCGATAAGAGCGTTCCAGGTACTCGATGGCGGCCTGGAAATCGCCCGTGCGATACAGGTACCAGCCCACGCTGTCCAGAATGAAGGGGTTGTCGGGCTCGAGCTCCAGTGCGCGTTCCAGCAGTTCCTCGGCCTCTTCCAGGTTGCGATTCTGGTCCGCATAGGTATAGCCGAGCGAGTTGTAGGCGTTGGCGTTGTCGGGATCGAGCTCGATCACCTGGCGCATCAGGCGCTCGAATGCCTCGATCTTGCCCTGGCGCTCGTACAGCATGGCCAGGTCGTACTTGACCTCGGCGGAATCGGGGATGTCCTGGTCCGCCTTGACAAGAATGTCGACCGCGTCGTCGGTGCGCCCCGATTCGCGAAGAATCGAAGCCAGGGTGAGCGCCGCCACGGAACGCTCGTGGTTGTCCTGAGGCTTGAGGGCCTTGATGGTCGCCGTAGCCTGCGCAAGCCGGCCCTGCCGGCCCTGCAGCACCGCCTTGTGCACTTGCGCCTGGAATCGCAGCGTGCTGTCTTCGATCAGGTCCAGCTGGGCGATGGCCTCATCGTAGCGTTCCTGCTTCTCGGCGATGCGCACCAGCATCAGGCGCGCATCCGAAGCGTCCGAGGCGGCGTTGCTGGCCTTGTCGCTGATGGACTTGCGGCGCTGGGTCTGCACGTTGATGTATTCCTGCAGCAAGGCCTTGGCTTGCTCGTAGCGCTCGGCATGGACGTTGACTTCGGCCTCGGTGTAGAGCAGGTCGAAATCCTCGGGCGAACGCTCGCGCATGGACTTCAACTGCGCCAGCGCCTGATCGTATTGCCCCCGATCGGACAACCGCTTGACGAGCAATAGTTGAAGCTTGCGGTCACCCGGGTTCTTCTTCAGGTATTCCCGGGTCTGGCCGATTGCGTCATCCGGATCCACCTTGAGTCCGTACTCGAGGACTCTTTGGGCCGCCACTTCGGAATCGGGCTGCAAGGCCAGTGCCTTTTCGGCCTCTTGCACGGCGCGAGCGGGGTCGGCCGCCGCCCAGGCCGCATCCGCCAGCGCCAGATGGGCGATAGGAAGGTTGCGCAAAGGCTCGGGGATCGCGCTTTCGAGGACCTCAAGCGCCAGCCGCTTGTCGGCCATCTTGCCGATGATGATGGAGGCCTGCGCAATGGCCTGCTCTTTGTTCTGCGCCTTTTCTATGCGTGCGGACAAGGCCGAGGCAAGCCCGGCGGTTTGCCCATTGGAGGCGGCCAGGGCAAGCGACGAAGCGACGGCCTCGGGGTCGCGCGGCGCGAGCAGCGCCCATTCGCGTGCCGCGCGCAGCGCCCGCGCCATGTCGCGGCCGCTCATGGAAAATTGAAACGCCCTCTTGGCCAGGCGCGGATCGGAAGTCTCGCGGGCGAGGTCGAGCATGGTCTGGCCGGCGAGATCGTATTCGCCCTGGGTTGCGGCAATTTCCGATGCCAGTATCCTGTAGAGGATATCGCCCGTCAGCGCGACCGTGGGCAAGTCGCCGGCGCGCAGGCGTATGTATTCGGCCCGTTCCATCGCGTCATCCGCCTCGTGGACCGTGGCGGAAAAAGCGGAGGCGGACCAAGACATCAATATTGGCGCGAGCGCTGAGGACAACAGAAGTATCGAAAATTTCATTCAATCGGGCCAATACCGTTACGCCTCGAACAGGCGCCGGGTGGCAAAATTACAGAGTCGGTTTGAAAGATGTTATCACCCACTTATGCCTGAACTGCCAGAAGTCGAAACCACGCGTCGCGGAATTGCGACGATTATGCCCGGACGGACGCTTCGGCGTTTCCTTGTCCACGAAACCCGGATGCGCTGGCCGGTTCCCGAGCACCTTGCGCAAACCCTGAGCGGACATGTCGTGCAAAGCTGCGAACGCCGGGGCAAGTACCTGCTGATCAACTTCGAGCACGGCACCCAGATCATCCACTTGGGCATGTCAGGATCCTTGCGCAGCGCGCCGCTGGACGCCGACCTGCGCAAGCATGATCATGCCGAATGGCTGTTCGACGATGCGCGCTTCCTTTTGCATGATCCACGGCGCTTCGGCGCCATATTGTGGCATGCCGCCGCCGACGGCCCGGTCAGCGCCCACCCGCTGCTTGCCAAGCTCGGTGTCGAGCCCTTCGATCCCGGCTTCACGGGCGATTACCTGCACAGCCGCCTGAAGGGAAAGACCCTGGCCGTCAAACAAGCGCTGCTGGCCGGGAACGTCGTCGTCGGGGCAGGCAACATCTACGCGTCGGAAGCCTTGTTCCGCGCGGGGATCGATCCTAGAACCAAGGCCGGAATGCTTTCGCGCCCGCGTTGCGAGCGGCTGGCGCAAGCCGTCCGCGATACGCTCGACGACGCGCTGGAGTCCGGCGGCAGCACGCTGCGCGACTACGTGAACGCGACGGGCCAACCGGGCGCCTATTTCGAGTTGCATGCCGCTGTTTACGAAAAACACGGCAAGCCTTGCCCGGCATGCTCCACACCCATACGGCGCATCGTCCAGGGTCAGCGCGCGACTTATTTTTGCCCGAGCTGTCAACGTCGTTGAATCGAAATTCGTTTATAACAAACACATTGAACATAAACGAATGCTGAGGTATATTTCATCCACCAACTGGAGGCTATATTTTCATGAGCAAGCAATTTGCATCCCATGCCGACCTCGAAGACAAGGTCGTCTCGTTCGAAAAACTGTCGGACAACGCCTATGCCTACACGGCGGAAGGCGATCCCAATACCGGCATCATCGTCGGCGACGACGCCGTGATGGTGATCGACACCCAGGCCACGCCCGTCATGGCCCAGGACGTCATCAAGCGGGTGCGCGAAGTTACCGACAAGCCCATCAAATACATCCTGCTGTCGCACTATCACGCCGTGCGCGTCCTGGGAGCATCCGCCTATAAAGCCCAGGAAATCATCGCCAGTCGCGACACCTACGACCTCATCGTCGAGCGCGGCGAACAGGACAAAGCCAGCGAAATCGGCCGCTTTCCACGGCTATTCCGCAACGTCGAGTCCGTGCCTCCGGGCCTGACCTGGCCCACCATTACCTTCGACGGCGAAATGACGGTCGACCTGGGCAATCTCGAAGTCCATATCATGCAGGTGGGCCGCGGCCACACCAAGGGCGACACCATCGCATGGCTGCCCGAGCAGCGCATCCTGTTCGCGGGCGACCTGGTCGAATATCAATCGACGCCCTATGCCGGCGACTGCTATTTCCGCGAATGGCCCCTCACCCTGGACACCCTGGCCGAGTTCAAGGCCGAAAAGATGGTGCCGGGCCGCGGGCCGGCGCTGAAGTCCGCCGATGAAGTCCGCAAGGGCCTGGCCGGCACGCGCGCCTTCCTGACCGACCTGTATTCCAGCGTGAACTCCGGCGTGGCCGAAGGCAAGGACCTGAAGACCATCTACCGCGAGACCTACGACTTCATGAAGCCTCGCTATTCGGACTGGGTCATCTTCGATCACTGCATGCCCTTCGACGTCTCGCGCGCCTACGACGAAGCCACCGGCTACGACGATCCCCGCATCTGGACGGCCGAGCGCGACATCGAAATGTGGAAGCAGCTCGAAGGCTGACGCGTCGATGGGGTCGGACCCATGGGGTCGGACCCCGTACGGGGTCCGACCCCTAAGATACAGAGGAGTAAAAGGTGGAAGAGACGAACTACCAGACTCTCGAGCTCGCCTATGCGCCGCCCCCGGCGCAGCCGGACGCGCACCGGCCGGTCGTCATCGTCGGCGCCGGCCCCGTCGGCATGACGATGGCGCTCGACCTGGCTCGGCGCGGCATGCCTGTGCTGGTCCTGGATGACGACAACAAATTGTCCGCGGGCTCGCGCGCGATCTGCTTCGCCAAGCGCACGCTGGACATCTGGGACCGCCTGGACGTGGGCGAACGCATGCTGCAGAAAGGCGTCTCCTGGAATGTCGGCCGCGTGTTCTTCAAGGACGAGGAAGTCTGGCGTTTCGATCTTCTTCCCGAACAAGGCCATCGCCGCCCCGCCTTCATCAACCTGCAGCAATATTATTGCGAAGGCTATCTGTATGAAGCAGCGGCCGCCCATCCCAATATCGAGCTGCGCTGGAAGCACAAGGTGGCAAGCGTCGAACAGCGCGTAGCGGGTGTGGCGGTCACGGTGGAGACACCCGATGGCGCCTATTCGCTGACGGCGGATTGGCTGATTGCTTGCGATGGCGCGCGTTCGCCCGTACGCAAGATGATGGGCCAGGAAAGCCGTGGCCGGATCTTCCGCGATCGCTTCCTGATCGCCGACATCAAGATGGAGGCCGATTTCCCGACGGAGCGCTGGTTCTGGTTCGATCCGCCCTTTCATCCCAATCAGTCCGTGCTGCTGCACAGCCAGCCCGACAATGTCTGGCGCATCGATTTCCAGCTTGGCTGGGACGCGGATCCGGCCGAAGAGGTCAAACCCGAAAACGTTGGGCCGCGCATACGCGCGCTGCTGGGGGACGACGTCAAGTTCCAGCTCGAATGGGTAAGCGTCTATACCTTCGCATGCGAACGCATGGACCAATTCCGCCACGGACGCGTGGTCTTCGCCGGCGATTCCGCCCACCGCGTATCGCCGTTCGGCGCGCGCGGCGCGAACAGCGGCGTACAGGACGCCGATAACCTGGGCTGGAAGCTGGCGCTCGTGCATCGCGGCCTGGCGCCGGAAAGCCTCATCGACACGTACCGCGACGAACGCGAGCTGGCGGCCGACGAGAACATCCGGAACTCATCCCGGTCGACCGACTTCATCACCCCCAAGAGCGAGATCAGCCTGCTGTTCCGGAACATGACGCTCGAATTGGCGAAAGAGCATCCCTTTGCCCGTACGCTCGTGAACAGCGGACGGCTGTCCACGCCTACCTTCTATACCCAGTCCCGCCTCAACACACCCGACGTCTATTCGTTCAGCAAGGATCTGCCGCTGGGCGCCGTGGCGCCCGACGGCCCCGTCACCGCCAACGGCGAGCGCGGCTGGTGGCTGGCGCAACTGGACGGCCGCTTCGTGGTGGCGGTCATGTGCAATACACATCTGCCCACGGCCGCTGCGCTCGAAGAACTGCGCTCGCTGCAGGATCATCCTGTTGGCGTGAAGGTCGTGCTGGTCCTGTCCCCCGCGCTGGCGCAAAGAGCGCCCAACGGTTTCGCCTGGGTCGAGGACCACGAAATGGTCGTCACCCGCCGCTACGATGCGCTGGACAGCGCCTGCTATCTGATACGCCCCGATCAGCACATCGCCGCACGCTGGCGTTCGATTTCCCTGCCGGCCATCCTAGACTCACTGAACCGCGCCATAGACGCTGCATCCGGGAGCGCATCATGACCCGCAACCGCCTGAACTCCCAACCGAACTTTCCCGTGCCGGACGATTTCTACGAACGCCTCATCGAAGCGCATCGCGATCTCAGCACGGCGCAAAGCCATGCCATGAATGCGGCGCTGGTGCTGCTGCTTTCCAACCACATTGGCGATCTCGACGTCGTCTCCGACGCCCTGGACAAGGCGCGTGCTTCCGTCCAGTCCCTGGCCTGACGCCATTCTTCCACAGGAACCACCATGAGCGAACTCAAGTACCAATCCGGTTTCGGCAATCACTGCGCCACGGAAGCGCTGCCCGGCGCCTTGCCCGAGGGCCGGAATTCCCCACAGGTCTGCCCTTACGGTCTCTACGCCGAGCAACTGTCCGGCACGGCGTTCACGGTTGCCCGTGCGGAAAATCGCCGGTCCTGGCTGTACCGTATCCGGCCGACCGCCCTGCAAGGCGCGTTCGAGCGCTTCGACGGCATCAAGGGCTGGACCAACACCTTCGGCAACGGTCCGGTCACACCCAACCGCCTGCGCTGGAATCCGCTCGACATCCCCACGGCGCCCACAGACTTCCTCGAAGGCATGCACACCTGGGCGGGCAATGGACATTGCGACGACCAGATCGGCGTCAGCATCAACCTGTACGCTGCCAACCGTTCCATGAAGAATCGCATCTTCTACAACGCCGACGCAGAGATGATGTTCGTGCCGCAGCAAGGACGCGTGCGCCTGGCCACCGAGCTCGGGCTCATGGACGTCATCCCCATGGAGATCGCCGTCATCCCGCGCGGCGTACGCTTTCGCGTCGAACTCCTGGACGCCGACGCCCGTGGCTATGTGCTGGAAAATTTCGGCGCGCCCATGCGCCTGCCGGAACTCGGCCCGATCGGCTCGAACGGCATGGCCAATGCCCGCGACTTTGAAACTCCGGTCGCATGGTATGAAGACATCGAAGGCGAGCACGAACTCATCGCCAAGTTCACAGGCGGCTTCTGGCGCACCGTGCTCCAGCATTCGCCGCTGGATGTCGTCGCCTGGCACGGCACCCACGCGCCCTACAAATATGATCTGCGCAAGTACAACGCCATCGGATCCATCAGCTTCGACCATCCCGATCCGTGCATCTTCACCGTCCTGACCTCGCCTTCCGACACCCCGGGCGCAGCCAACATGGACTTCGCCATTTTCCCGCCGCGCATCCTGGCCATGGAAAACACCTTCCGGCCACCCTGGTTCCACCGCAATATCGCGGGCGAGTTCATGGGCCTGATCCATGGCGAGTACGACGCGAAGGCCGAAGGCTTCACGCCGGGCGGCGCCAGCCTGCACAACTGCATGACGCCTCACGGCCCGGACGCAGGCACCTTCGAGAAGGCGTCATCCGCGGACCTCAGCCAACCCGCCTATATTCGCGACACCATGGCGTTCATGTTCGAGACGCGGCGCATCATCCGGCCGACCGATGCGGCCATGTCGTCCAGCACGATGCAAAGCAACTATGATGCGGTATGGTCGGATCTGAAGAAGCATTTCAATCCGAACAAGCCCTAGGGGTCAGACCCCCTACGGGGTCTGACCCCATATGATGCCGTACGGGGTCTGACCCCATATGATGCCGTACGGGGTCTGACCCCATATGACCCCGCCTCCGGCGTCAACAGGCCTTAAAGCTCTAACCGCATCGACAGGACCAGTACATGTCTTATCTGAATGAAACTCACGACCCGGCGCTCCAAAGCTGGGTCGCTTCCGCCAACGTCGCCGACAACGGCTTCCCCATTCAAAACCTGCCGTTCGGCGTATTCCGGCCGGCCGGCACCACCGAAGGCTTCCGCCCCGGCGTCGCCATCGGTGACTCCGTGCTCGATCTGGATGCGCTGGCACGGCAGGAGCCATGGTCGGGCAAGGCGGCCGCGGCGTTGGCCGCCTGCAAATCGGACAAGCTGAACAGCCTCATGGCGCTCGATCCCGCGCACTGGTCCGCGCTGCGCCTCGAACTATCGCGGGCGCTGCGCGCCGGCTCCGCCCTGCAGGCTAAGATCGAGCCCTTGCTCCACAAGCTGGCCAACGTCGAACTGACGCTGCCCGCGCACATCGGCGACTATACGGACTTCTACATTTCCGTGCATCATGCCACGGCGGTCGGCAAGCAGTTCCGTCCCGACAATCCCCTGCTTCCCAATTACAAATGGGTGCCGATCGGCTATCACGGCCGCGCGTCCAGCATTGGCGTTTCAGGCCAGGCATTCCCTCGCCCTGTGGGCCAGACCCGCCCTTCGACGGAAGGCGGCCAGCCCAATTTCGGCCCCTGCCAGCGCCTGGACTACGAGCTCGAACTGGGCATCTTTGTGGGACAAGGCAACACGCAGGGCGACCGCGTCGCCATCGGGCAGGCCGAATCCAATGTCTTCGGGCTCTGCATCCTGAACGACTGGTCGGCGCGCGACCTGCAGGCCTGGGAATATCAGCCGCTGGGCCCCTTCCTGGCCAAGAACTTCGCCAGCACGATCTCGCCCTGGATCGTCACCCTTGAAGCCCTGGCCCCCTTCCGCGTGGCATTCGAGCGGGATGCGGCCGATCCCCAGCCATTGCCGTATCTCACCTCGCCGGAAAACCAGGCCTCGGGCGCATTCGACGTCCAGCTCCAGGTATTGCTCAGCACCGAAAAATCCCGCGCGCAGGGGGCGGCTCCCGCACTGCTGTCCAGCAGCAATTTCAAGGATGCCTACTGGAGCGTCGCGCAGCTGATCACCCATCACACGGTCAACGGCTGCAACCTGCAGCCCGGCGACCTCCTGGGCACCGGTACGCTGTCGGGACCGGAAAAGGGCCAGGAAGGTTCGCTGCTGGAAATCAACGGCGGCGGGAAGCATCCGGTTCAATTGCCGTGGGGCGAAGAACGCAATTTCCTGGAAGACAACGACGAGGTCGTCCTCCGCGCGGCATGCCGCAAGCAAGGCTATCCGACCATCAGCTTCGGGGAAAGCGCGGGCAGGGTCCTGCCCGCGAAGAGTTGAGGGGTCAGACCCCATACGGGGTCTGACCCCAATGCTGAATCGACGATGACCTTTGACAAGGGGTCAGACCCCGTACGGGGTCTGACCCCAAGCTGAATCGACGATGGCCTTTGATGGGGGTCAGACCCCATGCGGGGTCTGACCCCTTGCCAGCACTTTGCCCGGATTCATCAGCCCTTGCGGATCCAGCGCGTCCTTGATGCGCCGCATCAGCGCCATTTCGACCGGATCCTTGTAGCGAGGCAGGACGTCGCGCTTCAGTTGACCCACCCCATGCTCCGCGCTGATCGAGCCATGGAAGCGATGCACGCTGTCGTGCACGACGTCGTAGACGTCGGACTGCCGGGACAGCAGCTCTTCCTCGGTGTATGCCTCGCCCCGCGCCACGTTGTAGTGCAGGTTGCCGTCGCCCAGATGGCCGAAGATCACATTCCGGATGCCGGGGAATTTTTCCTGCAAGGCGGCATTGGTGGATTCGACGAATTCCGCCATGCGCGACACGGGAATCGACACATCGTGCTTGATGCTTTTGCCGAACTCCTTTTCGGACAGCGGGATGCTTTCGCGCAAATGCCATAACGCCCGGCTCTGGGTGATGTTCTCGGCGATCACCGCATCCTTGGCGAGGCCCGCCTCGAGCATCTCGCCCACCACCGCCTCGAAGCGCTCGCGGGCATGATCGGCGCTTTCGCTGTCGGACAGCTCCAGCAGCGCATACCAGGGCAAGGCGGCGGCCGCGCCCTCGAAGGGGATGCGCTGCTGCGGATAGCACTTGACGACCCCCTGCAGGCAATCGCCTGCGATGAGCTCGAAGCCGGTCAGCGCCGCCCCGAAGCCATTGCGTGCCAGCGACAGCGCCGCCACGGCGTCCTTGACGGATTCCAGCGCGATCAAGGCCGTGCATGACGCGACCGGCGGGGGATACAGCTTGACGGTGGCGGCGGTGATGATGCCCAGTGTGCCTTCGCTGCCCACATACAGATTGCGCAAGTCGTAGCCGGTGTTGTCCTTGCGCAGTCCCTTCAGCCCGTGCATCACGTCGCCTTCGGCGGTGACGACCTCCAGGCCCAGCACCAGGTCCCTGGCGTTGCCGTAGCGCAGCACCTGCGTGCCGCCGGCATTGGTGGCCAGATTGCCGCCTATGGTGCAGCTGCCCTCTGCCGCCAGGCTGAGCGGGAACAGCCGCCCCGCTTCTCGGGCGGCCTGCTGCACGGCTTGAAGAATACAGCCTGCTTCGACCACCATCGTGTCATTGTCGGTATCGATGCCGCGCACCCGATTCATTCGAACAAGCGAAATGACCACGGCCTTGCCGTCCGCGTCGGGCGTGGCGCCGCCGCACAAGCCCGTGTTTCCGCCTTGCGGCACCATGGGAATCTTGTTGGCGACGCACCAGCGCACCACCTGCGCAACCTCATCCGTCGTGCCGGGCCTGACCACCGCCAGCGCGGCGCCGCTGTAGCGGCCGCGCCAGTCGACCGTGTAGGGCTCTGCATCCGCCCCCGTCAACACATGCTGCTTGCCCAGGATCCGAACCAGTTCATCTGTTTGACTCATTGCGCGCCTTCCGAAAACCAATGTGACGGCCATTTTAAAGCACAAGGGCGGCGCACCGCGGCGCCCTTCGGCAGCCTTGCGGGCACTTCAACGCAGAATCCGGGATAATCCTGTTTACAGGATGAATTCTTCAAGGACAGCCCGTGACGACAAGCAACTCCCTGCCTCCCGCCGTGTTCAAGGCCTACGACATTCGCGGCATCGTGCCCGATCAATTGAACCCCGACTTCGCCTATGTGCTGGGGCTGGCCCTGGCCCAGCGGGCCCGAGCCGAAGGCGTCGAAGCCATGGTCGTGGGCTACGACGGCCGCCACAGCAGTCCCGGCCTGTCGGAAGGGCTGCAGAAGGGCTTGCTGGCCGGCGGCATCGACACCATCGATCTGGGCATGGTCCCCACGCCCCTCGTATACTTTGCCGCTCACACGCAGCACACCGGGTCGGGTGTCGCCATCACCGGCAGCCACAATCCCCCCGCCTACAACGGTTTCAAGATGATGCTGGGCGGCAAGACATTGTTCGGCGACGGCATACAGCAGCTGCGCGCCATCATGGAAAACCTCGATCCCATCGACGGGATCGAACCAGGCCGGCGCCGCGAGCTGAATCTGCTGGACACCTACGTACGGCACATCAGCGACACCATCAAGCTGGCGCGCCCCATGAAGATCGCCATCGACTGCGGCAATGGCGTGGGCGGCGTCGTCGCCCAGCGCCTGTACGAATCGATGGGCTGCACGGTCGATCCGCTGTTCTGCGAGGTCGACGGGAACTTCCCCAACCACCATCCCGACCCGGCCGATCCCCACAACCTGCAGGATCTGATCAAGCACGTGCAGGAAAGCGACTGCGAAATCGGCCTGGCCTTCGACGGCGACGCCGACCGCCTGGGCGTGGTCACCAAGTCGGGCGAGATCATCTGGCCGGATCGCCAACTGATCCTGTACGCGCGCGATGTCCTCAAACGCGAGCCCGGGGCCACCATCATCTTCGACGTCAAGTGCAGCCGCCACGTGGCGCGCGCCATCAAGCAGGCGTCAGGTAGGCCCGTGATGTGGCAGACGGGGCACTCGATGATCAAAGCCAAGCTCGCCGAAACCGGCGCGCCGCTGGCCGGCGAAATGAGCGGCCACATCTTCTTCAAGGAGCGCTGGTTCGGCTTCGACGACGGCCTTTACACCGGCGCCCGCCTGCTCGAAATCCTGTCCGAGCACGAAAACCCGTCCGAAATCCTGGAAGACCTTCCGCAGGACATCTCCACCCCTGAAATCAAGCTGGAAATGTCAGAAGGCCAGCCGCACGCACTGATCGAGCGCCTGCAAAAGGAAGGCAGTTTCCCGTCGGCCACCAGTATCAGCACCATCGACGGCGTACGCGCCGAATACGCCGACGGCTTCGGCCTGGCGCGGGCATCCAACACCACGCCCGTCGTCGTTCTGCGCTTCGAAGGCGACAGCGCCGAAGACCTGGAGCGCATCAAGGCCGAGTTCCGCTCCGCCCTGACCGCCGTCGCGCCGGACATCGCCCTGCCTTTCTAGGTTCAAGGGGTCAGACCCTGTTGGGTCTGACCCCGCAGCAAGCATCCTAGACAGCGGGGTCGGACCCCGCATGGGGTCCGACCCCAGGCAGCAACCCTGCATAAACCGCCAGATGCGCCTCGACCACCTTGCGGATATCGAATTCGGTTTCCGCAAGGACACGGCCCGCCGCGCCCATCTGCTTGCGCAAGGACGCATCGCCGGCCAGGCGCAATACCGCATCGGCCAGTGCGCGGGCATCCCGCGCGGGGACCAGCACGCCTGACACGCCGGGCTCGATCGCATCCCGGCATCCCGGCACGTCCGTGGTCACCACCGCGCGCCCGCAAGCGGCCGCCTCGACCAAGGATTTCGGCAGGCCTTCGCGGTACGAAGGCAGTACGGCGATATGCGCGCCGGCGTACAGGTCAGCGACATCCCTGCGCTCGCCCAGGCATTCCACGATGCCTTCCTGCTTCCAGCGCGCGAATTCTTCGTCGCTGACGCTGGCCGGATTGCCGGGGTCCGGAGAGCCAGCCAGCACCCAGCGCAGTGCTGTGGCGTCGCCCGCGGCAAGCTTGGCCGCCTGCACGAACTCCATCACGCCTTTGTCCTTCAACAGGCGCGAGACCATGAGGGCGCGCACCGGGCCTTCCGGCTCCGGCTTCACGGGAAAGAGGTCCAGGTCCACCCCGGATCCGCGTATCAGCATCGCCTGACCCGGCTTGACCACACCGGCCCGCATCAGGACATCGCGGTCGCTCTCGTTCTGGAAGATGACACGGCTGTTGCCATGTCCGAGCGCCAGCTTGTACAGCAAGGTGGCCGCCACCTTCAGGAAATCGAACCCTTCTGACTTGCGCATGAAGATGAAGCCCAGCCCCGACACCGCCGCCACATAGGCGCGCACGCCCGCCAGCCGGGCGGCGATTCCGCCGTACAGTACCGGCTTGATGGTCACCGCATGCACGAGATCGGGCTGCAAGCCGCGAAACAGGCGCCAGAGCGCGTGCAGCGTCTGGAGTTCCTCAATGGGATTTCGCCCGCTGCGCGACATGGGAATCGCGTAGTGCGGAAAGCCTTGTGCGGTGATGGCGGTGACGGCGGCCCCCTCCATCGTGGCCACATGAACGTCATAGCCCGCTTCCCGCGCGCCCAGCGCCACCGGCAAGCGGTGCGATAAAAAGAAGGCGGGGTTGTTCACCACGAACAGCAGCCGCGGCCGTCCGGGTGTCCTGGGCGTGCCGTCCGGCCGCCCCCGGCGCGGAAAATCCGCTGCCAATCGTTTCCAGACCATGTGATACGCCCCCACCATGGATTGCAAGCTGTAGCGCGCCGCCACGCTGTCCCGCCCGCGCTGGAGCCGGCCGACACGCCCTGGCGCGGTAAGATCGCGCACCGCCTCGTCGATGGCATGCGCAAGCGCCCGTGGATCACGCGGCGGCGCCATCCAGCCGGCATCGCCGATGATGTCGGCGGCATCTCCGACATTGGTCGCCACGCATGCCACGCCACTGGCCATGGCTTCGGCCACCACGTTCGGAAACCCTTCGGCGCGGCTCGACAATACATGGACATCCAGACCGTTCATCAGCGCCGGTACGTCGTCGCGCCGGCCCATCAGTATCGTCTGGCCGCGCACGCCATGACGCTCCAGCAGTCCGACGAGTTCGGCATTGCTTTCGTCGATGCCGTCCCCGATCAGTATGCAGCGCATCGCCGGATGCGTCTTCAGGCTGAAGGAAAAGGCCTGGATCAGGTTGGCGTGGTCCTTCAGGGGATTCCAGCGTGCCACCGACCCGATCACCGGGATGTCGTCCGCCACGCCCCATTGCTCGCGAACCCGTGCCCGAGCTGCAGCGTCCGGCTGCCAGCGCGACAAGTCATAGCCGTTGGGAATGACCAGCATGCGATCGGACCGGTAACCCCAGCCGCGATGGCGCTCCGCCGCGTCCCGCGCGCAGCTTACGATGACTTGCGGCACCAGCCCGGACAACATCGCGCAAATCCGGGACAGCGTCCGGGCGGACCGGCTGCCCTTGTGGAGATCCGCCCCCGAGTTGCGTATGCCCCAGGACACGGCCTTGATCCCCGCCAGCCTGGCAATGACGCCGCCCAGAAGATCGGCGTGATACATCCAGGTCTGGACCACATCGGGCCGCAGGTCGCGCAGCAGGCGGAACAGCTTCCAGGCGCCCTTGACGGCGCCGCCGCCTTTCATGTGCAGGGCATGCACCGGAATGCCCGCGTCGCGCAGGCGCGGGCCGAAGACACCGTCATCACCCAGCGATATCACGATGTGCTCGTCCAGCTGACCAGGCGCCGTGACGAGCCGATGCAGCACTGTCTCGGCGCCGCCCTGCCCCAGGCCTGAAATGATATGGACGACGCGCAGGGCCGCGCGCTGAAGCTGCGCGGCACTCATGCGGACTGTTCCAGGGCGGTCTGGGGCAAGGCGCGAGCGAACACCGCGTCCCATTGATCCAGTATGCCGGGCAGGCCGTAGCGTTCACGCACGGACGCCGCCGCACGCCGCCCCATGACGTCACGCAGCGTGGGGTCGCTCATCAATTGCTCCAGGGCCTTGCACAGCGCGGCTTGGTCGCCCAGCGGCGTCAGCAAGGCGTACTTGCCGTCCTCGCTGATTTCACGCGGTCCGCTGGGGCAATCCACGCTGACGCATGCCCGTCCTAAAGCCATGGCTTCGAGAAGCACGTTCGGAAAGCCCTCCACTTCGGAAGTCATGGCGAACGCGTCCGCCTTGATGACTTCTTCCCAGGGCTGCTCGGTGCGACCCGGCAAGGAAATGCGGGACGCAAGGCCGGTGGCCTGGACGAGCTGCTCCAGCGCCGTTCTTTCGGGACCTTCCCCCCATATGACGAGATCCCATTCGGGATAGGCCTCTGCCAAGGCTGCAAACGCCTGGATAAGATCCCCGAAACGCTTGCTGGGCACCAGCCGGCCCATGCCCAGCAGCCGATAGCGGCGCGGCCAGGCCACCATCTCGGGCTGCCGTACCTCATCGATATTGGGCGGCAGCGGATTCGGCACGACCGCGACGTCCTTGAGTCCCGGGACCATGCCGCGAAAGACGTCGACACTGTCCCGCGACTGCAGCACGACCGTGGTCGCGCGGGGATACAGTGCGCGGCGCAGCCGCTTCAGCGCATCGCCGGCGCTGTTGCTGAATGCCGGATTCGTGCGCTCGCAGACGATCACCGGGACTTTCATCGCGCGCGTAGCCGACAGTACGACGACATTCACGTTCGTCAGAAACGAAACGATGACATCCGGCTGGACCTCGCGAATCAGCCGCCGGATCGTGAACCATTTACTCAGGCTGGGCAATAGCTTGCGCCCCAGCCAGCCCATGCGGTCCGCCAGCCAGACCAGGCGCACTGCGGGATTCAGATGATAGAAGCAAGTACCTTTCTTGGTATAAGTGGGCACCAGCGTCACGCTGTCGCCGCGCCGCGCCCAAGCGCTGGAGAGCGTGGCAGCGACCCTTTCCGCACCGCCGGCATGCATGGAACTGACAAAGAACAGTATTTTCATGAGGGCCTCACGTCGGCGGCACGGACGGAATCCAGCCATGCCTGCGTCATCAGGATGCTCCATAGATGGGTGCTCCAGTCCTGCTTGTTTTGCTGGTGTTCGCGCCACTTTCTCAGGATGGGCTCGGCATGGAACAGGCCCTCCTGATTCAGCCGAACCGGATCCAGCAAGGCGTTGGCCCACTCGTTCAGTGGTCCGCGCAGCCAGCTCGCCAGCGGAACGGAAAAACCCTTCTTGGGCCGATCGACCAAGGCCTGCGGCACATGACGGTACAAGACCTGGCGCAGCAGCCATTTGCCCTGTCCCGATCGTACTTTGTAAGGCAGGGGCAGTCGGCGAGAGAACTCCACCACATGGTGATCCAGCATCGGTACGCGGGTTTCAAGGCCAACCGCCATGGCCGCGCGATCCACCTTGACCAGTATGTCGTCCGGCAGGTAGCTCAGGATATCGAGCAGGGACATGGCCTCGTGCAGGCCTTCATCGGTTTGGCGGTCAAAGCAAGTTTCAGGCAGCTCCGCGCCTATCACCGCTTGAGCCGGATCTTTCCAATACGATACGAACTGCCGGTAGAACAAGCCTTGGCTGTCTGCCGCCAAGACCTCCGACAGCTTCTCGAAACGATCGCGACGGCGCCCCGCCGGCATCAGGGCCGCAGCCGATCCGGTGGCGGCAGCCAGCACGCCGTGGGTGAATTGCGGCAAGCGCTGCCGCTTATGCCACCAGCCAGCGGCGCGGAAATAGCGCGAATATCCCGAAAACAGCTCATCGCCGCCGTCGCCCGACAAGGCCACCGTGACATGCCGCCGCGCCATGCGCATGACCAGCGCCGTGGGCACTTGCGATGAGTCAGCAAAAGGTTCGTCATACATCGTTGGAAGCTGCGGCACGATCGACAGGGCATCCGCCGCGCTGACGTACATTTCGGTGTGCGCCGTCCCGAGATGGCGCGCAACCTCCTTGGCATGCTGGGCTTCGTTGTAGGCCGGGTCGTCGAAGCCGATGGCGAAGGTGCGCACGGGCTGCGATGAACGCTTCTGCATCAGCGCGACGATCGTGGACGAATCGATGCCGCCGGATAAAAACGCCCCCAGCTCGACATCCGAGATCATCTGCCGGCCCACGGCTGTCGACAGGACCGCCTCCAGCGCATCAGCCGCCACGCTATCGGAGTCGAAGGACAGCATATTGCCGCGCGCCGCCGCACTGACGTCGGCGGCGGACCAATACACGGTCCCCGAAGGCAGCGACCGCGCCCGCAAGTCAGCCTCGGTCAACGTCAGCCATTGCCCTGGCGACAGCTTGCCGATGCTGCGGTAGATACTGTAGGGGGCGGGAATATAGTTATGGCGCAGCAACAAGGACAAAGCGCGGCGATCGATCCGTCCATCAAAGCCCGGAATCGCGGTCATGGCCTTGAGCTCGGAACCGAAGACGAAATTCCCGTCCGCATAGCCCATGTACAGGGGCTTTTCTCCCATGCGGTCCCGCATGAGGCTCAGGCAGCGCTCCTGCCGATCCCACAGCGCGATGGCAAACATGCCGGTCATGCCAGCCAGGGACGCGGCGATGCCCCAGGCCGCAAATGCCGCCAGCACGGTTTCCGTATCCGAGTGACCGCGCCACGCGGGCGCCCTGCCTTGCGCTTCCAGCTGGGCCCGAAGCTCCTGATGATTGTAGATTTCACCGTTGAGCACCAGCACGTAGCGCCCGCAGGCGGATATCATGGGCTGATGCCCGGCGGGGCTCAGGTCCAGGATGGCCAGCCGCACGTGCCCAAGCGCGACGCCCGCCTGGGCATCCTCCCAGTATCCTTCGCTATCCGGGCCTCGGTGCCGCATGCGCCCACAGCCTTGCTCGACGACGGGCCGCTTTTCGGGCAGGTTTCCCCAGATTCCTACGATTCCACACATAATAGATTTCCCCACAGCGCCATCACCCGCGCTACCGAAAACCGGTCGCGCACGTCGACGGCGCGCCGTGCATAGGCTTCACGCTTTTCCGGATGCGCCATCATATCGGACAAGTGCGCCGCCAGCGCCTCCGCATCGCCCGCCGGCTGGACCAGCACGCCATCGATGCCATCGCGGATGATTTCGCGCGGCCCAGTCTCGCAGTCGAAGGCCACCGGAGCCAGTCCGCTGGCCATGGATTCGATGAGCGTATTGGACAGCCCCTCGACCCGCGAGCTCAGCACATACAGATCGGACTGCAGATACCAGTCGGCCACATTGCCGGCCCGGCCCGGCATGCTCACCCGGGCCGACAGGCCCGCGGCATCGATCTGCTCCTGCAGCGCCTCGCGGCTCTCGCCCTCGCCCAGGATCACCAGATCCCATAAGGGGAAATGCTCGGCGATTTCCTGAAACGCAGTGATCAGCAGATCGAAACCCTTGTGCGGATGCAGCCTGCCTACCGCAAGCAGCCGGAAGCGGCCATTGCGCCGCGGCGGCTCCAGGCGCGGCTCCGCGCTTTCTATGGGCCAGCGCACCGCATTGGGGATCACGGCAAGCCGGCTGCCCGGCACGTGCTCTTGCAGCCACTGGGCAGTGCCCGTGGTCAGCGCCACGACGGCAGCGGCTTGCGGATAGGTCCACCGGCGCAGGCGCAGCCAGATTTCGGGCAACTCCTGTGAAGGCGGATGCGTATGCTCGGTAGCGATGACGCGGCACTTCAATCCGCGCGCGGCTGCGACGGCCAGCACGGAAGCCGTCGTCATCATGCCCAGCACCATCGAAGGACGCAGCCGTTTCATCAGGCGCCGCAGTCGCCAGACGCGACGCAGATTCGCGAGCATCCCGCTCAATCCGCCGCTCGACGCGCCCGCGGTTCCCAGCACGTGACGCTTGACCTGCGGATGCAAGGCATAGACGTCCGTGTCTGCGCTCGCCTGCGTCACCACCGTCACTTTGTAGCCCAGCTCGGCCCAGTACGCGCTGATGTCGGCGGCCACGCGCTCGGCCCCCCCGCCACTCAGGGAATGGATGAAAATCATCAAATGGGCGGGAACGGATGGCTTACTCAAAACAATACCTATATCCATGAAAAAAAAATGCTGGGCGCCTGCGCCATGAATCTATGGCCTGCGCAGCGCGACCATCACGTAGCAGGCGTACGACAAGGCATACATGATGCTGGTGGCCAGCATGATGCCCGCGGCGCCCATCGACGGCGCCAGGATCGGATTCATGACCGCCTTGAGCGCGAAGTTGGCCACGGCGATCGCGGCCATGATGCGGTAGCGATTCTGGCTGGCAAGCAGCTGCACCAGTATCAGCACGCCAAAGTAGAACGGCATTTGCAACAGCCCCCAGCGCAGCACATGCGCCACGGCCTGCGTATCCTGGGCGCTGAAAGCGCCGCGCTCGAACAGCAGCGCCACGCCCCAGGGGGCAAGCACCCATCCCACCAGCGTCACTGCGCCGCCCCCCAGCAGCATCAGCGCCGACCACTTGAGCGCCGTCGTGCGCGCTCTTTCGGCATCGCCGCGCTGCTGGATGTCCGCCAGCACCGGCAACGCCGCGCGCCCCACCGATGCCGCTCCGACACCAAGGAGCAGGGAAAGCAGCCGGGCCGCATAGCCCAGCGTTGCGTTGGCGTTCGCACCAAGATTGGCCGCCGTGTATTGGTCGATGGGGCCCACGAAACTCATGGCCACCTGGCCGATCAGCATGACGCCTGCAGCCTTGACCAGCTCGGGCCAATGATGGGACCTGAACGCCAGCGCCGGCCGGCCTCGCATGCCATCGGCGCGGGATGCCAGCCAGAACAGCCAGACCGATTGGATCAGGTAGCCCACCAGCGTGCCCCACAACAAGGGACCGATCTCAGTCACGACGCCGGCCAGCATGACCCATACCAGGATCACGACCGCCGGCACGCTGTCCAGCAAGGTGTTGATATGGCGCTCGCGCGCGCGCAAGCGCGCAGCGCTGATTCCTGTCATCAGAGTCAACAGGGCCGCGGGCGCAAAAGCCAGCATCAGTTCGCCGCTCATGCGCGATGCCGCTGGAGAAAGCCCCGCACCCGCCCATTGCAATATCCAGGGCCACGCCACGTACAAGACCACCGCCAGCACCGTGCCGAGCGCAATCGTCCAGCCTTGCAGTTCGCCCAGGAAACGCGCCCTTTCCGGGCGCGTCTCGCTGCGCGCGCGCACCAGCACCGGGATCAGCACAACCGACAGCGCGCCCACCACCGTGATGGGCAGCCAGTTGGCCATCGTCATCGTGAACTGATAGGCGTCCACCGCATCGCTGATGCCGTAGCGATACGCCACCGCCATTTCCTTGAATGCGCCGGCAGCCTTGCCCAGCAGCAGGAAAAAAGCCACGCGCATCGCCCCCTGGGCAATGCGCCTGTGGTCGGAATGCAGCGTCGACAACCGCTGTTTTAAGGCTTTCAAATCAACGCAAGAATTGCGTGTACCACGGCATGGCGACTTCAATCCCCTGCACGATGGTATGCATGGGCTCGTAGCCGAGCAGCTCTTTGGCCTTGCTGATGTCGGCCTGCGAGTGGCGCACGTCGCCCGCCCGGAAATCCCGGTACACGGGTTGCCTGTCGTACACGATACCGTTGTTGCCCAAGGCCTTGGCCAGATAGTCGAAGAGCTCGTTCAGGCTCGTCCGGGAGCTGACGGCCACGTTGTAGACCTGGTTGACGCCCTCGGGCTGCGCCAGCGCCGCCAGGATGTTGGCCTGCACGACGTTGTCGATGAAGCAGAAATCGCGGCTGGTTTCGCCATCGCCGTTCACCACGACATCTTCACCGCGTATCATTGCGGCGATCCAGGTGGGGATGACGGCGGCATAGGCGCCATTGGGGTCTTGCCGCTTGCCGAATACATTGAAATAGCGCAGCCCCACGCTGCCGAAACCATACGAGCGGGTGAAGACATCGGCGTACAGCTCGTTCACGTACTTGGTGACCGCATAAGGCGACAAAGGCCTGCCGATGCGCTCTTCGACCTTGGGCAGTTCTTCGAGATCGCCGTAGGTGGAACTGGATGCGGCATAGACGAAAGCCTGAACCTTGGCGTCGCGCGCCGCAACCAGCATGTTAAGGAAGCCCCCTACGTTGACTTCGTTGGTCGTGATGGGGTCCTTCAGCGAGCGCGGCACCGAACCCAGCGCAGCCTGATGGAGGACGAAATCCACGCCCTCGGCTGCTTTCCGGCAGGTTTCGAAATCGCGGATATCGCCTTCAATGAATGAAAAATTCGCCCACTGCTCGGGGGTCACGGTTTTCTGGACCTCATCCAGGTTGTGCCGATAGCCCGTTGCAAAGTTGTCCAGGCCGCGGACCTTCTGCCCCATCACGAGGAGCGCTTCGAGCAGATTGGAGCCTATGAAGCCGGCGCATCCGGTGATCAGCCACGCTTTGGGCTCTGCCTGCAATTGTGTCGTGACTTCCTGATATCGATTATTCATGACAAGACCTTTCTGACGTTTTATGATGCTGCGCCCTCAAAGGCGGATGTCGGCCTCGTCGGCCGAAAGCACGTACTTCAAGTCGTACAGCACATGCTCGGGCTTGCCCAGCGCCTTGATGGCGTTGGCGCCCATGCCGACGAACTGATGATGGGCGACGGCGAGGATGATTCCATCGTAGGCGCCCGCGCGGGGATTCGCAACCGGCGTGATGCCGTACTCGCGCACGGCCTCCTCGGCATCCACCCACGGATCGTAAACGTCGACTTCGATGTTGTACTCGCCCAGTTCGCGAACGATGTCGACGACGCGTGTATTGCGAAGGTCGGGGCAGTTCTCCTTGAAAGTCAGCCCCATTACCAGCACGCGCGATCCCTGCACCTGGATGGAACGCTTCGTCATCGCCTTGACCAGCTGTGACACCACATAGCTTCCCATGGAGTCGTTCAGGCGCCGCCCGGCAAGAATGATCTCGGGGTGGTAGCCGATGGATTGCGCCTTGTGCGTAAGATAGTACGGATCCACGCCAATGCAGTGTCCGCCCACAAGGCCCGGCCGGAAGGGAAGGAAATTCCATTTCGTGCCCGCCGCCTCCAGGACCGCCTGGGTGTCTATGCCCAGCCTGTTGAAGATCAGGGCGAGCTCGTTGATCAATGCGATGTTGACGTCGCGCTGGGTGTTTTCAATGACTTTGGCGGCCTCGGCCACCCGGATGGACGGCGCTTTGTGGGTGCCCGCGACAATGATTTCGCCATATAGCTCATTGATGAGGTCGGCGACGTCGGGGGTGGATCCGGCGGTCACTTTCTTGATCGTCGATACGCGGTGCGCCTTGTCGCCCGGATTGATGCGCTCGGGGCTATAGCCGGCATAAAAGTCTTCGTTGAACCGCAACCCGGATATGCTTTCGAGCACGGGCACGCAGACCTCTTCGGTGGCGCCCGGATAAACGGTGGATTCATAGACGACGATGTCGCCGCGCTTGAGCACCTTCCCGATGGTTTCGCTGGCGCGGATCAGCGGAGTGAGATCGGGCTGTTTGTATTCATCGATGGGTGTGGGCACGGTGACAATGAACACGTTGGCGCGGGCCAGGTGCTCCGCCTCGTGCGTGAATTCCAGATGCTTCGCCTGCGCCAGTTCTTCGGGTTCGACTTCAAGGGTGTGATCCCTGCCTTCCTTGAGTTCGGCCACCCGGCGCAGGTTGATGTCGAAGCCCAATACCGGGCGCTTCTTGCCAAACTCCACCGCCAGAGGCAACCCCACATAACCGAGGCCGACAACCGCAAGTTTCACGTCTTGAATCTGCACTTTGCATCTCCCGCGCTGCGCGCTTTAAAGAAGAAATAAGAAGGTTGCGACGCTATTTGCGCCTGACGTTGCGCCCGATGGACGGCAACAGCAACCAGGAAGGCCGGCGCCAGGACACCAGACGCGCATACAGCCACAGATAGGCCAGGGAGAACGCCGCGATGCTCGCGCACAGCACCCAGGCGTTGTCCCACCAGATGGTGGCAGGCACAAGGCCGATGAGCGCCAGGAACCAAAGGTACGGAGACGTCATGGCATTGCAAAGCGCAGGCACGGCGTGCCGGCGGTCGCGGCTGAAGGTGACCCGGACCAGGCGCCGGAAAACGAGCTGGTGCAGATGGAGCGCGTCGGGCTGGTCCACCGGCGTGCCGCGCTTGAAGCGACGGCGCCAGATCGAGAACATGGTTTCAAAAACCGGATAGAACAGAACGGCCAGCGCATAGAAAGGCGACACGCTGGGATTGCGCACCACCAGTTGCACGGCGAGCTCGGCCAGCATGAATCCCAGGAAATAGGCGCCGCCATCGCCCAGGAACACCCTGCCGAAGGGAAAATTCCAGACCAGGAAGCCCAGGGTGGCGGATGCAAGCGCCGCGGCGATGAGGAAAATGGGGATGTCCTGCACCTGCAGGGCGACCAGCGCCAGCGATGCCGCCATGAGCGTGGCGATCATGCCTGCCAGGCCGTTCATGCCGTCAATGATATTGAGCGCATGCGTACAGCCGCCCACCGCCACCATGGTGAACATCAGCGACACCGGCCAGAACGACAAAAGCCAATCGGCCCAGCTCCAGCCCACCCGCGAAACGCCCCCGAGCAGCCACCACGCGATCGCCGCCGAGGCGAAGGCAGCCAGCAGCCGCTTGCCGGATCCCACGTCCTTCGTGATGTCTTCGAGCAGCCCTGCAACGAAAACCGGCATGGCCGCTACGAACAGGACGGGCCACAGCCAGGTGAGCGTCATGTTGCTGGGGCCGAGCACCAGCAACCCGGCCAGGCTGCCGGCGACCACGGCCAGCCCCCCGACGCGCGGCGCGGCGCGCGAGTGCATCGCCTGCGGCTTGTGCATGTCGGAATCGCCTGTAAAGACGCCGTGCCAGCGTTCGGACGCCACGATCAGGCCCCCGACCATGAACGCGACAATACAGATATAAAACCAGGTGAACGATTCCCAGAGCTTGAGAGAAATCACGTAATCCCTATAGACATTAAGGCATTGACATTATCGACCCTATTTGTAACAGAGCGCGTTCTGGTCGCGTAAAAAATGCAACAAGAAATGTAAGCATAAAAGCGCGTCTGGCGCCATGGGCTTTCGGCACTAAGGGACTGAAAAAGATAAAAAAAAGCCCGAGATCGTGAGATCTCGGGCTAAATCCACCAAAGGAGGAGGGTGGAGGAGACAACCTTGGCATGTCGGGCTACTAGAGCATTTGCTCGAGACCGCGTGACTGGGGTTTTCCCTTTGCAATCACGTTGCGACATCCGATAACTAAAGTATATAGCGGTTATTTGTGCATTGCAAGAAAAAACCGCTGTAAAGATGTAACTTTTTTAATTTGTGGCTTTTTTGCAAAAAACCGCTCACAAAAAAGTTTCACCGTAACTCAGAGTTTACCCTAGTTTCGATACGCTTACAAGTCCGCATGCGCGGCCTAGAGACGATACGCAGTGACCGTCATGACCTTGGACATGAAGCGCATGGCCAGCTTGATGGGCGCGGGCAAGACATCGGCGCCGTTCGTTTCGGCCGTGTTGCGATGTTCGATTTCATCGTCGCGCATCTGGACCACGATGCTGCGGGAACGCTCGTCTGTCTTTGGCAGATCGGTCAGGTGGCCGTCCAGGTGCTGCTCCACCTGCCTTTCGGTTTCCGCCATGAAGCCCAGGTTCTTGCCGGTTCCCGCCCGGCTTGCAGCCATTCCCAATGCGAACGAACCCGCATACCAGAGCGGGTTGAGCAGGCTGGGTCCGCTGCGGAGTTCGTCAAGGCGTTGCCTGCACCATGCCAGATGGTCGACTTCCTCGGCGGCCGCGTCGTAGAGCACATCACGAATTGCTGCATCGCGACAAAACATTGCCTGGCCCCGGTACAAGGCTTGGGCGCATATCTCGCCCACATGGTTTACCCGCATCAGTCCAGCGGCATGGCGCTGCTCTTCGGGGGTCAAGGCTGTTGCGTCGTCGTCCGGCCTGTACTTGCCCGCGGGATTGGGTCGGCTTGCGTGCACGGAGCCGTCCAGCACCTGCACCGCCCGCCCGATTTCCGAGAGCAGTTTGTCGATGGGGGTCAGACCCCGTACGGGGTCTGACCCCATGCTGGCGGGGGCAGACCCGTTGACGGTGGGGTCAGACCCCGTACGGGGTCTGACCCCTACACTACTTCCGACCATCTGCATGGGTATTTCCTTTTCCTGTATGGCCATCCGTCCCGGCAAAAAACGAACCCGGACGGCGGCGCTCAATCAAAAACCAGGCCACGGGCAGCAGGACCGCCCAGGCGACCAGCCCCCGGCCCGCCACTTCCTGGTCGCTCAGCAAATAGGCATTGCACAAGCGGACGGGATATTCCTGGTACAGCAGCCCCGCGATCGCCGTCATCCATGAAAAGTTGCCCAGAAAAAACACGGCAATGACGGCGTTCGCCCTTCGCAGGGAATCGATCAACAGCATTCCGGCGGCAATGAGCACGGCATACTTGAACCCGATGGATCCCGCGGACAGCAACGCGTCGTCCAGAGACCGGGGGATCATCCAATAGGCACCTATGAAGCTGAAGAGCAGCAAGCCCGGCAGGCCATGTTCATTATATTTGCCATACGCGGCAAATGCAGGCCCCGATCTCTTGTCTTTGCTCAAACCCATCGCGAATAAGCCCAGGGCCACCCACGCGCCCACGGCGATCAGCATGGGGATGTGCACAAGCATATGCAAGGCCATGGTTCGGGTCAGGACGCCGTCCAGCGCCCATGCCGTTGCAAGCAGCAATGCGGCTGCTATGAGGTAAGACCGGCCAAGGCGGTTCCGGCTGCTCATGCCGGCCCCCGCCCCGACCGCTGCAGGTAAGCCAGAAGCAGTTCCGTCTCTTCCAGGTCGACAATGCGTTCTAGACGGCCGTCCGCCGAAGCAAGGTGATACGCAGCGTTATGTTCATACTGGCCGTAGGGTGCCGGAATCACCACGATGCCGAAGGCACTCAGCAAGGCCCTCAATTGAGCGGCGTCCGGTGCCATCGCAAAGGTCCAGATGCCTGCGTCCGCATGCATGCCGCGCGCGTAGCGATCCAGGCGATCCGGCGTGTCCGCCGGATCAAAGCTGATGCTCAGCAGCCGTACCCGGTCCGCAAGGCCCAGCCGCCGGATGTCTGACTGCAGGCGCTGGTACTCCGTGCCCATGGCCAGGCACAGCGATACACAGCGCGTATAAATGAAGTTCACGACGGCAATGCGCCCGTCATCGCGTAAACGTTCCAATAGCCCCCCGCTTACACCTCGCTCGTCCAAGAGCACTGCATCCGGCAATGCTCGGGCCGCGTGCGCGATGTCCGCCCGCCGAGCCGCTTCACTGGTCAGCACGGTAAACCCGTCGGTCTTTGCCGAGATTGCTCCCAACCCCAGGCAGCAGGCCAGCAATGCCGCGAGCAAGGTCCTCATGACGGCTCACCGCAAGCCGGCAAGGTCCGCATCGCCGTCCCAGGGGGCGCTCCTGTCCAGGCTTGCCTGTCGCGCGGTGGCCACGTCCCTTGCCGTCACTTCGCCGGCGGCATTGCCGAAACTGCCCCGGATATGCGTCAGCAGCGCGGCGATTTCCTCGTCATTCAGCTTGTCCTTGAATGTCGGCATCTGACCGTTGTACTGCGTTCCGCCGACCGTCAGGGGACCCGTCACGCCATGCAGCACGATCTGTATGCCCACGTCCGGCTGCCCCGCCAGCCATTCCGAGCCGGACAGCGGCGGGAATACACCCGGCAATCCTTTGCCCGTGGCCTGGTGGCATGCCAGGCAATGCGTCGCATAAAGCTGTGCGCCATCCGCCGGTGCCGCGCCGCGTTCATTCTGGAAATCGGCTGCGCTGCGCCAGTCGCCGTACGAGGCGGGGTGCGCCTGATATGTATAGCCGATATAGCCCACGGCCCATAGAAAAACCGCGGCCACGATCAGGACCACGATCAACGGTATCGGCCTGCTGCCCTCATAGGGCTCGGGCATCTCGCGCGACTGGGCCTGGATTTTCCTTTTCAAACGATCCATTATCCTGTTCTCCGACGACCTCGTTCCATCCGGCTGCTCCGCCAACCCACTATTTGCCCGACTCGGGCAGCGGCTTGACCGGATAGCTGCGGTCCAGAGCCAACAGATAGGCGACGAGGTCCAGCGCTTCCGGGCGTGCAACCACCACTTGGCCCAATGGCGCATACGCGGGCGGCAGATTCACCACCCGGTCACCTGCCTCGGCTTTGTCCTTGGTTTCGAAGAGATAGGGATAAGACGGCATGATGCTGTTCGGGGTGTAGGCGCGGGGCTGATACAAATGGCCCAGATTCCAGTCGATGCTCGGCTGGCGCGCGCCAATGTTCAGAAGGTCGGGACCGGTGCGCATGGTGCCCAGCAGATGCGGCCGGTCGTAGAAATAGTCGCCGGCGACCGGCGCCCTGCCCCAGCCTCTCTGGAAGTCGGGCGCCTGTGCCTTGGCACGGGGCTGCTGCGTATGGCAGTACACGCAGCCATTCTCGATGTACTGCCGGCGGCCGCGCAGTTCCGCCGATGTGTAGGGCTTCAGCCCGGGCGACGGCTGGACTTCCGACAGTTGCACATAGGGCACGATCACCAGGGTCGCCGTTGCCAGCGCCAGGGTGACCATCGCGCCCCCCAGCAGTTTGTATTCGTTTTCCATGCTCAGCCCCCCACCGCAGCGTCCGCCGGGACGGAAACGCCGGCGGCCGGAAAGGGTTCGGACTGTTTGCGAAAGAGCGCCGGACCCACGCGCTTGTGCCCATATCGCAGCGCCATGGCGCCGAAATGAAAAGCAAACACCAAGTGACCCAGCGTCATGAGGCCGCCTCCGATGCTGCGCGCCTCCAGGTACGGAATCGTGACGCCGACGGACTCCATGAAGCTTCGGCTCGCATCGAGCATGGCCACGCCCTGCAGCCATCCGCCGATGGACAGGCCGACGAAGTAGACGCCGAAGCCCAGCACCACCAGCCAGAAATGCAAGGCGATGAGACGCGGGTAAGGCCATTCCCATGCCATGACGCGCGGCATGACGAAGTAGATGGCGCCGAACATCACCAGAGAAAAGAATCCATACAGGCCCAGGTGGGCGTGCGCTACCGTGAAATGCGTGAAGTGCGTGATGGTGTTGACGCTGCGCAGCGCCTCGAAGGAGCCCTGTACCGAACTGAGCGTGTACATCATGCCGCCCAGCACGATGAACCGCAGCGTAGGCGAATACAGCAATGTCTTGAAGTGGCCGCGCATCGTCAGGTGCTGGTTGACCGAGAAAGCCAGGACCGGCACGATCATCATCATGCTCTGGACGATGGACAGCGTAATCAGCCAGCCCGGCACCGGCCCGCCTACCAGATGATGGCCGCCGACCTGTCCGTAGAAGAACGCCAGTGCCCAGAAGCCAAGCAAGGACAAGTTGTACGACTGTATCGGCCGGCCGATGATCTTGGGCAGGAAGTAATACACCGAGGCCAGCGCGATGGGAGTATAGAAAAGCCCCAGCACGTTGTGGCCGAACCACCAGTTCATGGTGGCCTGCTCCACCCCGAAATGCACGCCCGGCAGGTTCCCCACCAGGAACAGGATGGGGAACCAAAACAGGGCCGCGCCCATGTACCAGATGGACACGTACAGATGCTCGGTCTTCCGGTTTTGCAGGGTGAAGACCAGGGGCAGGCCAATGAGCGCGCCGCCGATCACGAACAGGATGTCGATCTGCCAGGGTATCTCCAGCCACTCCAGCCCGTCGCTGAAGCCTGCCGCCACACTGCCCAGGCCGGCAATCAGGGCGGCGTTCCACAGCATGGCTCCCAGCAGCGCGAATCGGCCGCCGATGAGCTCCGTCTTCAGCAAGCGGGGCAGTGTCCAGTGTGCGATGCCGAATGCCGCCATGGGTGCCCAGCCATAGGCCACCATGTTCAGGTGCAGGGTCCGGATGCGTCCGAAAGTCAGCCACGCATGCGCGGTGAGGAAGTCGGGCTGATGCAGCTTGACCGAACTGATCAATCCGGCCGCGGACGCCAGGATCAGCCATGCGACGGCACAGGAAAGAAAGACGAAGGCCACGTAAGCGGTGGAGCGATCCGCCTGGATGCGCTCCGCCAGCTCGCGTGCCTGTGTCGCGGCGTCCACCGGCGCCGACGCATCATGCGCTTGGACGACGGCGTTCTGCAAGTCCTGATGCTGAGCCGGCGTCGCAGCGGGCTCTTCGACCTTGCCAATCTCTCCTTCGGAGAATATGACCTTGGCGGCCGCCGGATCGGCGTCGAACAAATGCCGGCGCAGGGACCAGATGAAAACAAACAGGCCGGTGACGGACAGAACGAAAGTCAACAGCAATATGGAGATGGTGCTCATGCGGGTGTATCTCTTGGATGCGGATACCGCCTCCGGCTGGAACGCTTCATTCCAGCGCATTTATATCGTAGGGCGATATTCAAGCGGAATGATACCGGAGCGATCGGACGCGAGGCCCCATGACCCTACGCCGGATGCAGGTATGCGGCGAATTGCGCAAAGGCCGCGGATGCGTCAACATTCAGTCTGTACTTTTGTCGATACACATCAGGAACAAGCATGGAATGCACGATAGACTGGGGCGGCCCCGACGGCATGCTTTTCGTTGCCCGTACGGGCAGCGGCCACGTAACCGCCATGGACGGCGCACCCGACGGCGGCGGACACAATCTTGCGCCGCGCCCCATGGAAATGCTGCTGGCCGGAACGGGCGGCTGTGCCGCCTATGACGTCGTATTGATCCTCAAGCGCGGCCGCCAGGCGGTGACCGACTGCCGGGTAACGCTGACCGCCGAGCGCGCAGATACCGATCCCAAGGTGTTCACCAAGATCCACTTCGCCTTCATTGTCAGCGGCAAGGGCTTGTCACCGGCCGCCGTTGAACGGGCCGTAAAGATGTCGCATGACAAATACTGCTCCGCCTCGGCCATGCTGGCCAAAACCGCCGACATCACGCATTCGATCGAGATCCTGGAAGCCTGATCCAGCGCTTGGGGTTCAGGGGTCAGACCCCATTCGGGGTCTGACCCCATTATCTGTCGAGTCGCGGGGTCAGGCCCTGGATAGGGTCTGACCCCATTCCAAGCAACCCGCGGGGTCAGACCCCATTCGGGGTCTGACCCCTTCCTGGCTATACTGGCGCCTTGAGTCTAGGCAAAAAGCACAGCATATGAAGCAATATCTCGACTTGGTCCAGAACATTTTCGACAACGGCTCCTGGCAGGACAACCGTACCGGCGTGCGCACGCGCAGCATTCCCGGGGCGATGATGCGGTTCGATCTGCAGGAAGGCTTTCCTGCCGTCACGACCAAGAAGCTCGCCTTCAAGTCCGCCATCGGCGAACTTGTGGGGTTTCTACGGGCCTATCGGAATGCAGCCGAGTTCACCGCGCTAGGCTGCAAGGTCTGGAACCAGAACGCCAACGAAAACCGTCAATGGCTGGCCAATCCCTACCGGCTCGAAGAAGGCGACCTGGGCCCCGTATACGGCATCCAATGGCGCGAATGGCCTGCTTACAAGCTCATCGATACCAGGCTTCCCCATAGCGCCGCCCAGATCGATGACGCACTGTCTCGAGGCTATACACAAATAGGCCTCGTCGACGATGGCGGCGCCTCCAGCGCGCTGCTGTACAAAGCCGTCGACCAGCTGCGTGCCTGCCTGGACACCATCATGAAGGACCCTGGCAGCCGGCGCATACTTTTCCATGGCTGGAACTGGGCCCAGCTCGAGGAAATGGCCCTGCCTCCATGCCATCTGCTTTATCAGTTCCTGGTCAACATCGAAAAAAGGGAAATTTCCCTCTGCTTGTACATACGCAGCAACGACGTCGGCCTGGGCACGCCCTTCAACCTGACTGAGGGCGCCGCGCTGCTGCACCTCGTCGGGCGCCTCACCGGCTACCGGCCGCGCTGGTTCACGTATTTCATCGGCGATGCGCACATCTACGAAAACCACGTGGACATGCTGCGCGCGCAACTGACACGCGAGCCGTTCCCCGCGCCGCGGCTGGTGCTGTCCGACCGGATTCCCGACTATGCCGAAACCGGCAGGTACGAGCCCGAATGGCTGGAAAAAATCGAACCCGGCGACTTCTCGCTCGAAGGCTATCAACATCACGCGCCCTTGACCGCCCCCATGGCGGTTTGACCGCCCTGAATCGACACACGGAACACAACCCCATGCCCGACGCCCGCATCCAACTCGTCGTCGCCTACTCCGCCAACCGCGTGATCGGCCGCGACAATGCACTGCCCTGGCGCCTGCCCTCCGACCTCGCGCACTTCAAGCGCGTCACCATGGGCAAGCCCATCGTCATGGGCCGCAATACCTGGCATTCGTTGGGCCGCCCGCTGCCCGGCCGCCCCAACCTGGTGCTCAGCCGCGACCCCGGCTTCACCGCCGAAGGCGCTACAGTGCATCCCGATCTGGCATCCGCCATCAGGGCCTGCGGCAACGTGGAAGCCATATGCATCATCGGCGGCGAACAGGTTTTCAAGGCGGCGCTCGACATCGCCGACGAAATCATCGCCACCGAAGTACACGCCCAAGTGGAAGGAGACACCTTCTTCCCCGATCTGCCGTCAGGGTGGGCGGAAGCGGAACGCTCCGTACAGCCGGAAGAAAACGGGCTGGCGTTCGACTTCGTGACTTATCGCAGGAGCGAGTGAAGGGGTCAGACCCCATGCGGGGTCTGACCCCGAGCTCAAACAGACCCTGCATGGGGTCTGTCCCCAGTCAAGCCGTCGCGCCGGCCTTGCGCATGAAGGCCCACAGCGCGCGATGCAGGGAATAAGCCACGTTGAAACGGATCCATCCGGTATCGGCCTGCCCGGGGTCGAAGTAGGATCCCGGCGCAAGCCATATACCGTCCTTCAACGCCAGCTCCGCCAGCTTCGCCGAACCCCGCTCCCGCCACTGCCCTGCGGGGCGGGCCCACAGAAACAGGCCGGCTTGCGGGCGGCTGTAGACTTCGAAGCCGTGGCTGTCCATCAACGTGGCCAGCTCTTCGTGCGCCTCGCGCAGCCGCTCCTGCACACGCCTGAGATGAGCCTGATGCCTTCCCTGCCTGAGTACCTCGTAGACGGTGCGCTCCATCATTTCGGGCGTCGTCAGCCCCAGCGTCATCTTCGTCTTGGCGAACTCCTTCAACAGCTCGGCGTTCGCCACGATATAGCCCACCCGCATCGACGGCATGATGCTCTTCGAGAAGCCCGATACATAAATGACTCTTGCCGTGCCGCCCATGGCAACCAGCATGGGGCCGATGCCCGGCAGCAGATCGCGGGACACGTCGTCCTCGATCACGGTGTAGCCGTACTGTTCCGCCAACTGCAGGATGCGGAAGGCGTTGTTCATGCTCAGGCTTGCGCCGGTCGGATTCTGCAGCACAGTGTTGACGAACACCGCTTTCACCTTGTGCCTGGCGACCTGTTCCTCCAGCGTGCGGATGCACAGGCCATCCTGATTGCGGGGCACGCTGAGCACCCGCAGGCCCGCAAGGCGCATGGTTTCGAGCAGGTTCGCATAGCCGGGAAATTCGGCGAGCACCACGTCGCCCGGCCGAAACAGCGTGCGAATGACGATATCCAGCCCTTGCGTGGCGCCCTGCGTCAACAGTACCTGGTCGCTGCCCACCTGCAGACCATGGTGCTCGAGCGACTGCTGGATATGTTCGCGCAACGGGAAATACCCATAAGGATGGCCATAGCCGGCAAGCTGCTTGGGGCTGGTCCGGGACACCTGGCGCAGCGCTTGCGACAAACCGGCTTCGTTCAGCCATTCTCCGGGCAGCCAGCCGCAGCCGGATTTGATCGGGATGGAATGATCGGCAAAGACATCCGCCAGGAGCCAGGATGCCCCGATCTTCGGCGGCGCCCACGCCGACACGGGCGATGCGCCCACCGGTTCCCTTCGCCCGGCGGCAGCCACCCGGTAGCCCGAACCCGGCCGCGCGATCAGCCAGTTTTGCGCAACCAGCCTGCTGTAGGCCGCGGACACCGTAAACGTGCTCAGATCGTGCGTCTTGGCGAACTTGCGGACCGACGGCATCGGCATGCCGGGCCTTAACAGTTGCTGCCGGATCGCCTCTTCTAGCGCCTCGACGACCTGCTCCACCAAGGACAGCCTGTATTTGCGATCACGTATCGGCTCGAAGAACCGCATTGACCCACCTCATAATCAGCACAGTTGCCATTTTTTAAACAATACAGTTATATCGATTTTGGTCGACTGTATATTTATTTGCAAGCCAGGGCGAACGAGAATAGGCGGACATCAAGGAAAGCTCTGAAACATTCTCGAGCCCTTCCAACGCTCCCAAGCATACCCCCCTTTGTTTTTGCCTGTCGAGGTAAACCATGACCAGTAACGCGAACCTCCCGGATATGTCGAATCTGTGGATGCCTTTCACCGCAAACCGTCAGTTCAAAGAGCATCCACGCCTGCTGACCAAGGCCAAGGGCATGTACTATACGGCCGCCGACGGCCATCCGGTGCTGGATGGCACGGCAGGCCTGTGGTGTGTCAATGCCGGCCACGGCCGGCAGGAAATCATCGACGCCGTCTCCCGGCAAACCACTGAGCTCGATTATGCGCCCAGCTTCCAGCTTGGCCACACCGATTCCTTTCGGGCCGCCTCGGCGGTGGCTCGTCTCATGCCCGAAGGCATGGACCGCATTTTCTTCACCAACTCGGGTTCCGAATCCGTCGATACATCGCTGAAAATCGCCCTGGCCTATCACCGCGCGCGGGGCGAGGGCCAGCGTACCCGTCTGATCGGCCGCGAGCGCGGCTACCACGGGGTCGGGTTCGGCGGCATTTCGGTAGGCGGCATCTCACCCAACCGTAAAACGTTCTCGGGCGCCCTGCTGCCCAATGTGGATCACCTGCCGCATACCCACGACCTGTCCAAGAATGCGCATACACGCGGGCAGCCCGCTTGGGGCGAACACTTCGCCGATCAGCTGGAAAGCATCATCGCCTTGCATGATGCGTCCACCATTGCCGCCGTCATCGTCGAGCCCCTCGCCGGTTCCACCGGCGTGCTGATCCCGCCCAAAGGCTATCTGGAAAAATTGCGCGCCATCACTGAAAAGCACGGCATCCTGCTGATTTTCGACGAAGTCATCACCGGCTTTGGCCGCCTGGGCGCCAACACGGCCAGCGAATTCTTCGGCGTGAAGCCAGACCTGATCACCATGGCGAAAGGCATCAGCAACGCCGCCGTTCCCGCCGGCGCGGTCGCGGTCCGCCGCGAAATCCACGATACCATCGTCAGCGCCGCGGCCAGCGGCATCGAATTCTTCCACGGCTACACCTATTCGGCGCATCCTCTTGCCACGGCGGCCATCCTGGCCACTCTTGGCATCTACGAGAAAGACCAGCTGTTCAAGCGCGCCGCGGGCCTGTCGCAAAAATTCGAAGACGCCGCCCACAATCTGCAGAATGCACGCCACGTCATCGACGTCCGCAACCTGGGATTGGTCGCCGGCATCGAGCTAAAACCCCGCGACGGCGCACCCGGCGCGCGCGCCGCCGAGGTATTCTCAAAATGCTTCGACGCCGGCGTCATGGTGCGCTACACCGGCGACATCATCGCCGTTTCGCCGCCGCTCATCGTCGAAGAACAGCAAATCACCGAAATCTTCGAAACGATAGACAAGGTCTTGAAGACGGTCGCGTAAAGCGCAGGGGTCAGACCCCGCATGGGGTCTGACCCCTTAAGCCATACTTTCGCTTGCCGCCTCGCTCTCGACATAGTCGCTGAGCGGGGGGCAGGAGCACATGAGGTTGCGGTCTCCATAGGCGTTGTCCACACGTGCGACCGGCGGCCAGTATTTGCCGTCGCGCAGGCCGGCGACCGGATAGGCCGCCTCTTCGCGGGTGTAGTCGTGGTGCCACTGATTCACCAACAACATTTGCGCGGTGTGCGGCGCGTTCTTGAGTACGTTGTCTTCCGCATCCTTCTCGCCACGCTCGATCTGAGCGATTTCCTTGCGGATGGCGATCATCGCATCGATGAAGCGGTCCAGCTCGGCCAGGCCCTCGGATTCCGTCGGCTCCACCATCAGCGTGCCCGCCACAGGGAAGCTCATGGTCGGCGCATGGAAGCCATAATCCATCAAGCGCTTGGCAATGTCTTCCGCCGTGATGCCGCACGCGTCCTTGATGGGGCGCACATCGAGTATGCACTCGTGCGCGACGCGGCCGTTGGGGCCCGCATACAGGATGGGATAGTGCTCCCGCAGGCGCGCGGCGATATAGTTCGCATTGAGTATGGCGGTTTCGGTCGCAGCCAGCAGGCCTTCCGCGCCCATCAGCGTGATGTACATATAGGAAATGGGCAGGACGCTGGCCGACCCGTAAGGCGCCGCGGACACCGGCCCGACTTCGGCGCCCTGCGGCAGGCTGCCGGATTCGTCCAGCACGGCCGGCAGATAAGGCGCCAGATGCGAGCGCACGGCAACCGGACCGACACCCGGGCCGCCACCGCCGTGGGGGATGCAGAAGGTCTTGTGCAAGTTCAGGTGCGAGACGTCCGAACCGAACTTGCCGGGCTGCGCCAAACCTACCATGGCGTTCATATTGGCGCCGTCCAGGTAGACCTGGCCGCCAGCGTCGTGGACGAGCGCGCAGATTTCCGTCACGGCCGTCTCGAAGACGCCATGCGTCGAAGGATAGGTAATCATCAAGGCCGCGAGCCGGTCGCCCACCTTGGCGATCTTCGCCTTCAAGTCTTCGACGTCCACATTGCCTTCATCGTCGGACGCCACGACAACGACTTCCATGCCGGCCAGCTGGGCGGACGCAGGGTTGGTGCCATGCGCGGAGGACGGAATCAGGCAGACGTCGCGCTGATGCTGGCCGTTGGCGCGATGGTAGCCGCGGATGGCCAGCAAGCCGGCATACTCGCCCTGCGCGCCGGAATTCGGCTGCAGGCTGATGGAGTCGTACCCCGTGATTTCGCACAAGGCGGCGGACAGGCGGTCGATCAGTTCCTTGTAGCCCTTGGCCTGATCGACAGGCGCATAGGGATGCATATTGCCGAATTCGGGCCAGGTGATGGGGATCATCTCGGCCGTGGCATTCAGCTTCATGGTGCATGAGCCCAGCGGGATCATCGTGCGATCGAGCGCCAGGTCCTTGTCGGCCAGACCGCGCAAATAGCGCAGCATGTCGGTTTCCGAACGGATGCGCGAGAAAATCGGGTGCGAGAGTATCGGCGACTGGCGCAGCAGGGCCTGGGGAATGCCATGCGCCGCCGGCAGGCTGCGGTCGGCGGGCGGATTCCAGTTGCCGCCTGTCCCAGCGGCGAATACGCGCAGCAAGGCATCCAGGTCGGCGACCGTAACGGTTTCGTCCAGCGATACCGCCAGTTGGGCGTTGCTGACAACGCGCAGGTTGATAGACGCCGCCCTTGCCGCCTTGACGATGGCGGCGGTGTGCGCGCCGGTATTCAGCAGCAAGGTATCGAAAAACTGTTCATTGACGCTGGTAACACCCAGGCCGGCCAGCGCATCGCGCAGATAGGCGGTCAGGTAGACGACACGCTCAGCGATGCGCTTGATGCCCGCGGGGCCATGCCAGACGGCATACATGCCGGCCATGACGGCAAGCAGGACCTGGGCGGTGCAGATATTGGAGGTGGCCTTCTCACGGCGTATGTGCTGTTCGCGGGTTTGCAATGCCAAGCGCAGCGCCGGCGCGCCCTGGCTGTCTTTGGAAACGCCCACCAGGCGGCCGGGCATGTTGCGCTTGAAGGCATCCTTGCAGGCCATGAAGCCGGCATGAGGGCCGCCATATCCGAGCGGCACGCCGAAGCGCTGCGCTGAACCGACGGCGATGTCTGCGCCCCATTCCCCTGGTGGCGCCAGCAATGCCAGTGCAAGGAGATCGGTGGCGACGGCCACGACGGCGCCCTGGTCGTGCGCAGCCTGAGCGATGGCGCGGTAGTCTGCCACGCCGCCCAGGCTGTGCGGATACTGCAGCAACACGCCGAAGCAGTCGGGCAGCCCCTGGGATTCATCGCCGACCACGACTTCGATGTCCAGGCCGCTGGCGCGAGTCCGGACCACTTCGATCGTCTGCGGATGGCAATGCTGCGATACGAAAAACACCTTGCTCTTGGAACGCGAGCCGCGCCGCGCCAAGGTCATGGCTTCGGACGCGGCGGTGCCCTCGTCCAGCAGCGAAGCGTTGGCGATGTCCAGCCCGGTGAGGTCGGCCACCATGGTCTGGTAGTTCAGCAGGGCCTCGAGCCTGCCCTGGGAAATCTCGGGCTGGTATGGCGTATACGCCGTATACCAGGCGGGATTTTCCAGGATGTTGCGCAGGATGACGTTGGGTACGTGGTTACCGTAGTAACCCTGGCCGATGTAGTTGCGGAACATTTGATTCCGTCCGGCGATTTCCTTGAGTTCCGCCAGCGCATCCGCTTCGCTGCGCGCCGCCGGAAGCTTCAGCCCCCCCCTTTTGAGGATGCTGTCCGGCACGACCTCGGCGATCAGCGAATGAAGGTCGGGCGCGCCGATGGCCTGCAGCATTTTTGCCTGATCGGCTAGAGACGGGCCCAGGTGCCTGGGGATGAAATCGGAATGGGGATCAAGTTCACGCAACATAGTCGACCTAAACAAAAACGGGTTCGCGGCGGGTAAATGCCATCAATCGTTGGAAATAGCCTGGTAGCCGGCTGCATCGAGCAAGCCGTCGATATCGGACATGTTCTCGGGCTTGAGCTTGTAGATCCAGGTATCGAAAGCCGCTTCGTTGATGAGGTTGGGCTGATCGTTCAGCGCCTCGTTGAATTCCACGATTTCGCCGTTCACCGGCGCGTAGATGTCGGAGGCGGCCTTGACCGACTCCACGACGCCGGCGGTTTCACCGGCCGTAAGCTGCGCGCCCGTGTTGACGTCGCCGACGAACACCAGGTCGCCCAGCTGATCCTGCGCGGTATCGGTTATGCCCACCAGCAGCAGGTCGCCTTCGGGCTTGACCCATTCGTGGGAGGATGTGTATTTGCGATCGGTGGGAAGAGTCATGTGTTACCCCGTTTGTATTGATATTCGTGTTTAGGAACTTGGATCAGGCAATCACTTTGCCGTTGCGTACGAAAGGCATTTTTACCACTTCGGCGGGCAGCCATTTGCCTCGGATCTCGACCTGGACCGCATCGCCGGGCTGCACGCCCACAGGGACCCGCGCCATGCCGATGGAAATCCCCATGGTCGGCGACATCGAGCCGCTGGTGAGCTCGCCGTCTCCTTTGTCGCTGCGGATTTTCATGTGCCCGCGCATCACTCCGCGCTCCAGCAGCTTCACGCCGACCAGGCTGCTGTCGACTTCGGCGGCCTCGAGCGCATCGCGTCCGATGAAACCACGGTCCGCATCCTTGAAGGAGACCGTCCATGCCAGGCCCGAGACCAGTGGGTTCACTTGTTCGTCCATTTCCTGGCCATACAGGTTCATGCCGGCTTCCAGGCGCAAGGTGTCGCGTGCGCCCAGACCGCAGGGGCGGACGCCAAGCGCGGCAAGGTCGCGCCACAGGGCTGCGGCCTGAGCGGCCGGAAGCACGATTTCGAAGCCGTCTTCACCGGTGTATCCCGTGCGGGCCACCAGCGCGCCGTCTGGCACCGCCACGCCGGTGAAGGGCTGGAGCTCGGCCGTTGCGGCCTTCCAGCCCGGACGAGCAGCCCATACCCGTTCGCGGGCATTGGGGCCTTGCACCGCCAGCATGGCGAGGTCGCGCCGGGGCAGCACCTGCACATCGAATCCTCCCGACCGGGCCACATTCTGCATCCAGGCCACGTCCTTGTCGGCCGTGCCGGCGTTGACGACCACGCGCCAATCGTCAGGACCAAAGAAATAGACGATCAGGTCGTCGATGACGCCGCCCTCGGGGTTCAGCATGCAGGAATACAGCGCCTTGCCCGGCACCGTCAGCTTTGCGACGTCGTTCGCAAGCAGGCGCTGCAGGTAGGCCTTGGCGCCTGCGCCTTTCACGTCGACATTCAACATGTGCGAGACGTCGAACATGCCGGCATCCTGGCGCACGGCGTGGTGCTCCTCGAGCTGCGACCCATAGGACACGGGCATGTCCCAGCCACCGAAATCGACCATCTTGGCGCCGAATTCGATATGCACCGCATACAGGGGGGTTTGCTTTAGGGTAGAAGACATGGGGGCTCCGGTGACGGGAAAACGACTGATGGAAATACGACGTAAGCCAGCTAACACGCCGGCCGCATCGCCCTTCTGTCCTTTTGCCTGAGAGTTGGCCCCTGGTCAAGGGGTATTCACCTTCGGCGCCCGGGCCGGCCAATATGCGGCGGCCTGAGTCTCTCCAGAATGCTGTCTTGCTAGGCCTGGGGTCAGACCCCGTACGGGGTCTGACCCCTGACGCAAAGGGGTCTGACCCCGCAGCCAAGCAATACACGAGCGGTACGGGGTGCCTGAGCGATTCTGGGCGAATTGCGCCTTCGGCGGCCGGGGAAAAGCCGGCGCTCTCCCACTCGATGTGAACAGCAGCCCGTAAGAATAACTCGAAAGCGTCCTGAATTCAAAGCGGTTTCCGCTCTTCGTCAGCCGGCTGTCCGCCGTCCAGCAGCTTCATGTTATCCAGCAGCTTCAGCAGGTAATGCAGGGTATGGCTCATGTCGCTCAGGGAAAAGTCCGCCAGAGCGCGTTCGTAGTATTCATGAATGCGCGGTATGGCCTCATCGCGCCATACCCGGCGCCCCGACGCGGTCATGGAAATGAGGCGCGAGCGCCGGTCGCGGCCATCGGGTCTGGCCTCGACGTGGCCGGCCTGTTCCATCCGGCTGAGCAATCCAGACAGATTCTGGCGGCTGACCATCAGGTAGCGGGCCAGGTCCCCGACGCTCATGCCTTCCTGCGCATTGGGCCGGGACAACGCCCCCAGCACGGCCCATTGCTGGGTGGTCAACCCCTGCGCCTCCACCGCACGCGTACCTGTTTTATGCAACATATTTGCGCATTGATACAGCCTGAAAAATAGACGATTCGCCATTTCCATGCGTGCAATCGCACTATTATCTATAGGGTTTTCCATAAGCATCCTGTGAAAAGTCCCACTTGCATTCATCACAAAGCAATCATAATATAGGTAAACATATTTACCTAATTACTTGCACAGCCGGCCCAAAAGCAAGCCCTAAGGATAACCAACCATGCAAAGATTTACAGACAGAACGGCGGTCGTCACCGGTGGCGGCGGCGGCATCGGCATCGCCTTTCCCCATATCCGCACGAACAAGGTCAAGCTGCTGGGCATCGTCAGTGCCACGCGCTCACCCTTCTTCCCGGACGCTCCCACCGTGGGCGAATTGGGCTTCAAAGAAGCAGACCTGGATATCTGGTTCGGCATGTGGGCGCCCAAGGGCACACCGCCCGAAATCCTCGAGCGCTTGAACAAGGAATTGGCCAAGGCGCTGTCTGACAAGGATGTGGAAGAGCGCTATAACGGCCTGGGCGCAGAAACGAAAACGCTGGACTCCCGGCAGTTCCGCCAGCTGCTGCTCGACGAGCGCAAGCTGCTTGCCGCCTTGATCGAAGAACAGAAGATCAACGTCGAATAGGCGATGACGCGCGGGCGTCCCGGACAGGAACCGAAGTCGCCCGCATCAACGGCACCGCCGCGGTCAGCCCGCCAGCGCCCGCCCGCAGGCCACCCCGGAAGCCCATGCCCACTGGAAGTTGTAGCCGCCCAGCCAGCCGGTGACATCCACCGCTTCGCCGATGAAGTACAGGCCCGGCACGCTGCGTGCCTCCATGGTTTTCTGGTTCAGGCCGCGCGTGTCCACGCCGCCGCGCATGACCTCGGCCTTCTTGTATCCGACCGTCCCGCTGGGCATGAGCGCCCAGTCATGGATACGCGACGCGAGCCGGCGCAGCATCTTGTCCGGCACATCGGCCAGCCTGCGCGTGGCCAGGTCCGGCGCGGCGGCATCCAGCGTCGCAAGCAGTTGCTCGGCCAGCCGCTTGGGCCACAGCCCGGCCAGCACCGTGCCAAGTTGCTGGCGGCTGCCGGGCTTCGCGTCCAGCAGCTCGCGCTCCAGATCCTGTGCATGAGCAAGATCGATATGTATGGTCTCGCCGGGGTTCCAGTAGCTGGAGATCTGCAGGATCGCCGGGCCGGACAGGCCGCGATGCGTAAAAAGCAGATCCTCGAGAAACACGGCCGGCGCCGCGCCGCGCGCCCTGCCGGACGTTGCCTTGCTACCCTCCGGCTTGCTGCGCACGCATACTTCCAGCGCCACGCCGCTGAGCTCGGAAAACGGCGCCCATGACGCCGGGTCGAAGGTCAGCGGAACCAGCGCGGGACGCGGCTCCACGACTTTCAGGCCGAACTGGCGGGCGATGCCCAGCGCGAAATCCGTGGCGCCCAGTTGCGGGATCGCCATGCCGCCCGTCGCCAGGACGAGCCGGCGAGCCTCGATGGGGCCCTGATCCGTGGCAAGGCGGAACGCGTCCGCCTCACGCAGGATTTCGCTCACTGAGCACGGCATGCGCCACGACACCTTGCCGGCATCGCACTCGCGCCGCAGCATGTCGATGATGTCTTCGCTGGATTCATCGCAGAACAATTGGCCGCGATGCTTTTCATGCCAGGAAATACCATGCTTGCGGATCAGGTCGAGAAAATCCCTAGGCGTGTAGGCCGACAATGCCGATCGGCAGAAATCGGGGTTTTGCGAAATGAAGTTGGCGGGCGTGGTGCCGATGTTGGTGAAATTGCAGCGCCCGCCGCCCGAAATCCGGATTTTTTCAGCCAGCCGCCGCGCATGGTCGATCAGCACCACGCGCAGGCCGCGCTGGCCCGCGACGGCGGCAGCCATCATGCCTGCCGCCCCGGCGCCGATCACAGCGACGTCGAACATTGCGTTACGGCCCCCTAGCCTCGACAGACCCTAGTCTTCCTTGATGCAGTCGACGTAATAACGGCCCATGCCGTCCGGTCCCATGTCCTGCGCCAGACCATGCACGTAGGTTTCGAAACCCGGAAACTTGGCATTGAACTCGCGGGCGAATTGCAGATAATGGACGATGCGCTTGTTGAAGCGCTCGCCCGGAATCAGCAAGGGGATGCCCGGCGGATAAGGGGTAAGCAGCACGCCGGTTACGCGCCCTTCCAGTTCGTCGATGCTTACGCGTTCCGCTTCGCGGTGCGCCATCTTGGCGTAGGCGTCCGACGGCTTCATGGCGGGGACCATGTCGCTCAGGTAGACCTCGGTCGTCAGCCGCGCCAGGTCGTACTTGCGATAGGCCTCGTGGATCTGCTGGCACAGGTCGCGCAGCCCCATTTTCTCGTAGCGAGGATGCTCCTTGCAGAAATCGGGCAGGATGCGCCACATGGGCTGGTTGCGATCGTAGTCGTCCTTGAATTGCTGCAAGGCCGTCAACAGGGTGTTCCAGCGCCCCTTGGTGATGCCTATGGTGAACAGGATGAAAAACGAGTACAGGCCGGTCTTTTCGATCACGACGCCATGCTCGGCCAGATACTTGGACACCAGCGCGGCGGGTATCCCGGTTTCGGCGAAGGTTCCGGAAATATCCAGACCCGGCGTCACCACGGTGGCCTTGATCGGATCCAGCATGTTGAAGTCTTCGGCCAGGTCGCCAAAGCCGTGCCATTCGTCGCCCGACTGCAGCAGCCAATCGTCGCGGTTCCCGATGCCGTCGGAGACCAGCCGGTTCGGGCCCCATACCTTGAACCACCAGTCGTTCTTGCCGAACTCGGATTCCACCTTGCGCATTGCCCGGCGAAAATCCATGGCTTCGCTGATGCTTTCCTCGACCAGCGCCGTTCCGCCGGGAGGCTCCATCATTGCCGCCGCCACGTCACAGGACGCGATGATCGCGTACTGCGGCGATGTCGAGGTGTGCATGAGGTAGGCTTCATTGAACACATTGCGGTCCAGACGGCGCGTCTCGGAATCCTGCACCGTGATCTGGGATGCCTGAGACAGCCCCGCCAGCAGCTTGTGCGTGGAGTGCGTCGCGAAGATCATGGCATCCGGGCTGCGCGGCCGGTTTTCGCCGATGGCGTGCATGTCTTTGTAGAAGTCATGGAAAGCCGCGTGCGGCAGCCATGCCTCGTCGAAGTGCAGGGTGTCGATCTCCGAGCCCAGCTTTTCCTTGATCATCTCGACGTTGTAGATCACGCCGTCGTAAGTGCTTTGAGTGAGCGTCAGGATGCGGGGGCGCTTGTCCTTTGCATTGCGGGCAAACGGATTGGCCTCGATCTTCTTGCGGATGTTCTCGGGATCGAATTCGTCCAGCGGGATGGGGCCGATGATGCCCAGGTGATTGCGGGTGGGCCGCAGGAACACCGGGATCGCGCCCGTCATGGTGATGGCGTGCAGAATGGATTTGTGGCAGTTGCGGTCCACCACGACGACGTCGTCCGATGCCACGTTGGCATGCCACACGATCTTGTTCGATGTGGACGTTCCGTTGGTCACGAAAAAGCAGTGGTCGGCGTGAAAAATGCGCGCGGCGTTGAGCTCGGATTCGGCGACAGGGCCCGTGTGATCCAGCAACTGGCCCAGTTCGTCGACGGCATTGCAGACGTCGGCGCGCAGCATGTTCTCGCCGAAGAACTGGTGGAACATCTGCCCCACAGGGCTCTTCAGGAAAGCGACGCCGCCCGAGTGTCCCGGGCAGTGCCAGGAGTAGGAGCCATCGGACGCGTACTTCACGAGTTCACGGAAGAAGGGCGGCGCCAGGCCGTCCAGGTAGGCGCGCGCTTCGCGGATGATGTGCCGCGCCACGAACTCGGGCGTATCCTCGAACATATGGATAAAGCCGTGCAATTCCCGCAGGATATCGTTGGGAATGTGCTGCGACGTACGCGTTTCGCCGTACAGATAGATGGGAATTTCTTCGTTGCGGAAGCGCAGTTCGCCGATGAAGGAACGCAGGTTCTTGATGGCGTTGGCCACGTCCTCGGGCGAGTCGACGTCGAATTCCTCATCGTCGATGGACAGAATGAACGCACTGGCGCGGCTTTGCTGCTGCGCAAATGAGCTCAGGTCGCCATAGCTGGTAACGCCCAGCACTTCGACGCCTTCGGCCTCGATCGCCGCCGCCAGCGCCCGGATGCCGAATCCGGACGCATTTTCGGAGCGATAGTCTTCATCGATGATTACGATGGGAAAACGAAATTTCATGGGGTAGTGCTCCCTGGAGCGTGATCATTCAAAACGGACGGACGGGAACCGCCAGCAAGCCCGGGGCCTGTCGGCGTCTTAGGTTCGGGGCAGGGTAACGCCCTGCTGCCCCTGGTATTTGCCGCCTCGGTCACGATACGAAGTCTCGCAGACCTCGTCGCTTTCAAAGAACAGCATCTGTGCGCAGCCCTCGCCGGCATAGATCTTGGCCGGCAGCGGCGTGGTGTTGGAGAATTCCAGCGTGACGTGGCCTTCCCATTCGGGTTCGAGCGGCGTGACATTGACGATGATGCCGCAGCGCGCATACGTGCTCTTGCCCAGGCAGACGGTCAGGACGCTGCGCGGAATGCGGAAGTACTCGACCGTGCGGGCCAGTGCAAAGGAATTGGGCGGAATGATGCAGACGTCGCCCTTGAAATCCACGAACGACTTCTCGTCGAAAGCCTTCGGGTCGACGATGGTGGAATTGATGTTGGTGAATATCTTGAACTCGTCGGCGCAGCGCACATCGTAGCCATAGCTGCTTGTGCCATAGCTGACGATGCGCTTGCCATCGACCGTGCGTACCTGGCCGGGCTCGAACGGTTCTATCATGCCACTACCGGCGGTACGCCGGATCCAGCGATCACTCTTTATGCTCATAGCCTTTACCTTATAACATTGGCGCGTATTTTATCCCCACCAGGTGACAGTGCATCGGCTGTTACGCAAAAACCGCTCAATTCCTTGAAAACCATCGATACACCAGGGCAAGGCCGTTCACCGTGCCCGCCGTCAATTCGGCCGTCAAGCCCCGCGCCAGCTGGTAGCTGATCCGCCCCACCGTGCCGGTGTCGGACAAGGCCTGCTGGATGCTGACCGTGAAGCCCCGAGACAGCTGCTTGCTGACCTGCACGAACTTGCGCTCGATATCGCTGGTGCCGCTGTCCAGGCCGCTGACCACGCTTTCGACCGGAAGAATGCTGCCGGCCGCGCCGAGTTCGCCGGAGCGCATGCTGACCTCGTCGATGCCGAATTTTCGATAGAACGGCTCGCCGTCGCCCAGGAAAGAGCTTCCGACCGAAAACAGCAGCGCCACGTCACCGCCGCCGCTGTCGGGTCCATGGCCGAACAGCAGCCAGGACAGCTTCTCGATCTCGCTGACCGCAGGATAAGACACCAGGTCTATCCGCGGCCGCTTGGCCGTCCCCGCCACCCGCACACCCGCTTCGACGGCAAGACCCGTTCGCAGCGCCTCGATGTCCAGCACCGGACTCGTGATGTCGCCCTGGAAGGTGATCGTGCCCCGGCGCAGCTGCAGGCGCTGGCCGTAGGTTTCTATGGCGCCGCCGCGGGTGCGCAGCGCACCGATGCCGCTCAGCCTGCCGTCGGCCATGATGATGCGCATCTGTCCCACCAGGCCGGAGTTGACGCCATAGCCGGTCAGGTAGAAGCGCGGTCCCAGGTCCACCTCGATATCCATGGAAACGTCCATGGGCGCACTGGGTTCCTTCTGCTTCTGGCCAGGCCGAATGACCACTACGTCGCCGTCCACGGTGGGAATGCCGCCCAGCATGTCCAGATCGAACCATCCCGCATCGGCGGTCAGCTTGCCGGTGATCGAGATCTTGGGCAGCTCCGCTTTCAGGACCAGCTTGCCGCTCATCATGGCGTAGCGGTCGGAACGCTGCAGGATCGGATAGCGATGCAGCTCCGCATTGATCGTCCCGCGCGACTGGAGCACGTTCCAATCTCCGCTGATGACCAGGCTTCCTCCTTTGGCATCGGGATTGGTTCCGACCCATTCGGCCGTACGCCATTCTTTGGGCGTCACGCGCAGGAGCGCCGGAAAGCTGAGCTTGTCCAGCACCACGCGCTCGCCGTCCAGGCGAGCCGCCAGGGTTCCATCCAGCAGCCGGACACCATCATCGATCCGGATCACGCGCAGTTTCTGTCCCGTGATGTCGCCTTTGCTGTTCCAACTGCCGTCTGGGCGGCTTTCCAGATCGACACGCGCCTGGACCGCCCCGCCCAGCTCCATCGCATCGCCGAGGAAGAGGCTGGTCCAGCCCAAGTCGTCCACGTCGGCATCGATGTGCACCCGCTTGATGTCCTTCGGCTCTATCCGCATGCCGCCGCCGGGCGTCGCGTGCAGCAAAGTCGTCGCAGTGGCCGCGATGCGCCCCATTTTTTCAGTGCGCACCTTCAAGTCGGCGTTGATGCGGCTCACGGCCGCCCCTTCGCGCTTGGCCGTGAGGTCCAGCGTCAGATCCTCCAAGCCCAGGGGAAAGGAGGGCTCGGCCGGCACCATGATGTCGCCCGACACGCGACGGACCTGCGCGCTGCCCTGCAATCCGCCGTCGAATTTCATGTCCCATCCCAGCGCCAATACGATTTCGGAGGCTTTGCGGGCCTGGTCCCGCCGCAGCGAAACCCCGCCCCTGTCGTTCTCTTCTTTTTTCTCGAGGTCGAATTTTTCGGTGATCTGCGTGATGAGGGCGGGCGTCAGCGCCAGGCGGTTGATGTCGCCGCGCGTTTCCCAGTGCGCGCCACGGCCGCGCGAAGCCCCATGAGCCATCGTGAACACCGTGGATCCGGACAGCAGGAAGTCGATCCGGGTTTCGCCCACCTGCCATTGCCAGTCGGGCTCGTGTGCACCGGGCACGAAAGACAATTTTGTGGGCGCCCGCGTCTGGATGCCGAAGTCCGCGTGATCCACCTGCAACGCCTGAACCGTGCCGCTCCAGCCCTTCGACTCGTCCCAAGCGCCTTCGACGGCGACATGGGCGTCCACGGGCGCCGAACCCAGCTCCCCCCGTTTGCCGTCCGCCGGCGTGTACTGGGCTCGGACATCGGCTTTGTGCGCCGCCATGGCGCCATGCACCTCGCCCTTCAACTGCGCCCCACCTGGAAGGTCCGGCCAGAAGGCCGACAAGACCGGCGCCTGCACGTCCAGCTCGAGGTGCGATTCGCTGAGGCCCAACGTTCCGTGGCCCGCCACGTGGTTCTTCCCGAGCCGCAGATCGACATCCAGCTCGGGCAGCAAAAAGGCGCGCCAATCGAGGCCGGCGACGCTTGGAGCATCGTCGTCCGCTTGCGCCGCGTCCGCAATCGAGGCCGGGGCTGCGGTGTTCTGCAACCGGGTCTTGACATGCCCGGACAAGGGCTGCCGGTTCCAGGCAGAACCCTCGCCGATATCCAGCGAAAGCGCCGCTGCGCGTAAATCGTTGTGATCACGAAGTTCGACGTCGAAGCGGGCCGCCAGCGTCAGGATGGCGTCCGGAATGGCCGGCCCCACCAACTGCCCGATGTTCAATTTATCGGTGTCCAGGCTGCCCTCGACCCGGTCCTGGATGACACCGTCGACCACGCTGGTTCGCCAGTCCAGGCGCCCTTTCAATGAGGATCCATCCGCAAGCGTGACATTTGCCAGCGCGTCCTTGAGCGGAAAGGGTCCCTTGGGCGCAAGATTCAGATCCGCATCCAGGCTCATGTCCTGGCCAGAGCCCTTCAGCACTACATGCAGTGCATCCAGGCTGCCCTTGGCCGTCGTTTCGATTACCAGCGAACAATCCTCCGGGGACGCGGTCTCTGTTGCGTCCTTGCTTGCGTCCTTTGCCGCGGTGGGCAGCGTGGGGACGAAGCGGCGTGCGCACAGCGGCGAGTCCGCGACCAGGCCACGCGCCTTCGTCGCCAAACGCGCTTCGAGCGGCCAGGGGTCCTGCAACGCCAGCGCGCGGGCTTCGCCCTCGAAGCTGGCGTCCAGTTGCTCGTGTCCGACATGCAGGCTCTCCAAAAACAGGCGTGCATCGTCGTTTTCCACATAAACCGATGCGGCAAGATCGCCAATGCTCACCGGCAAAGGATTGCCATCCTGGCGGAAGTCCAGACTGCCCAATGCAAACCGGTCTACCGCCACACGCACGGGCAGCGCCGGCATCTGGAAGGGCTCGGTGGATGGTTCTTCTTCACCCGTCGTCATCGCCACCCTGACCGCATCGGCGGACAGCTCCTGCACGTGCAGCCGGCGGTCAAGCAGTTCCGGCCAGCTTGCCCGCAACGTCAGGCCGTCCAGGGAAACGCTCAACTCCGGCAAGGACAGGGAAAAATGATCGACTTCGAGGCCGTGCCAGACGGAGCCGCGGACACCCCGCACTTCCCCATCGAATTGCTGGGCCGCCGTGACCAGCGCCCAGCGCGTGCCCGCCGAGGACGCCAGCACCCAATACAGAAAACCGCCGATCACCATCAGCAGCACGATGATCGCGGGTCCTATCCAGATGCCCAGTGTTCGCAACCATTTCATCGTTGTGCTCAAAATGCAATGCCCAGCGAAAAGTGCAGCCGCAGGCGCTTGTCGCGCTGGCCATATGCCAGATCGACGAAAAAGGGCCCCGCCGGCGTGCGCACGGCCAGGCCGGCGCCATAGCCTACGTGCATCTTCATGCTACCGAACGATTCCGCTGCATCGCCTGCATCGACGAAGATGTTCATGCCGAACATGTCGGTAAAGTAATGCGTGTATTCAATGCTCGCGACGGCCAGCGACGATGCGCCGACCACGGCGTCTCCACGCTGCAAGCCGATGCTTTGATAGCGATATCCCCGGATGGAACGTCCGCCGCCGGTCCGATATCCGAAATCCTGAGGCAGCCGTTCGGTCTGGGACCAGACCTTGCCGACCTCGCCGCGCAGCGTAAGCACGTCACGCGGGCCGATCGGCCACCATTGCTGCAGCCGCAGACTGGAACGATAGAAGGGCTCGCCCTTGTCCAGCGTAACCCCCGCACCGAGCCCGAAATCCACGAGATTTCCTTCCCGCGGGTCGTATTTCTTGTCGACGTCGCGCCGCAGCCACTGCCAGGTGCCCACGAGCGTCGGCACCTCAAAGCCGGGCGCGCCGCTGATGCGGGTACGGTCGTGGGCGGCGACGAGGCCCCATTGTGTTTCGTATTCGACGCGGCTGTCGCCCGCCGCCTTGCGCTCCTGCCGCCGCTTCCAGCCCAGGCCTACGCGCCGGTTGTCCAGCCCTTCGATGTCGGAATGCTCGAACAGTACGCCGACGCTGTCCCTGTACCCTTTGTACGTGGGCGGCAAATGCAGGTCGAAAAATGCGCGCTGCCGGTCTTTGTCGAAACCTGCCCCGGTCTCTATCGACACCGCGCGGCCAAACACCACGTTCTGCCGGAAGAGGCCCTCCACCCGCAGCCCGTGATCACTGTCCACCCCGATGGACGTGGTGACCCGCCGCGCCGGCGCTTCGGACACCTGCACTCGCAACGGAAGCTCCACCTCTTCATCGGGCAGCTCCTTGCGGGTCTCGGCATTCGGGTCCAGGGTGACGAATGCGCCGCGAAAGAATTCGGTAGTCTGCAGCGCCTGCTGCCATTCGTCCAGCCTATCCTGGTCATACGGATCGCCCGGCTCATATCGGACATAGCGCTCGATGAGCTCCTGCGGCACGCGCTTGAGGCCGATCACCTTCAGCGGGCCCATGCGTACCCGCGGTCCGCTTTCCACCTCGACGGACAAATCGGCCTTGGCCGTCTCGGCATCGACGGTCGCCTGGGTCTTGGCCAGGCGCGCGAAATAGAAATCCTTGCGGCTGACGTCGTCCAGCAAGCTCGTCTTGGCGGCGCTCCACGCCGAATTGATGAAGGGCTGGCCTTCTTTGAGCGGCCATTGTTCGCGCAGGCGCTCGATGCGGCCGTTGAACTCGGGGCGCGTGATCTGTCCTTTGAAGTCCAGTGCGACCCCGCTGACGTGCGTGACGGGCCCGGGCTCGATGGTGATGTCCCAGGTTTCCCCGGCGAAGTCCTCGCCGACCTCGAGCGTGACCCGCGGCGAAAAATACCCCTGGGTTTCAAGCGCCGACAAAGTGGCTTCGTGGGCGCGGCGGCGCAGGCGCGAGACTTCGCCGCCGTCCTGGTCTTCCGCCAGGCGAGTGATGGCCTCGACCGCGCCGTTGATGGCCGACAAAGCCGCCGGCGGAACGCCGCCCGGGTCGATGGTCACTTCCGGGCGGTCTGCCCGGGCCTGGAAGGCAACACCCCAAAATACCAACAGACAAGCCGCGCCTACCCTCGTCATTCAGTCACGTCTTCCTGGCAACGACCGTGGGGATCTTTCCGGACATATCGCGCGGCAGCGACGCCACGTTGACCGCGATGCGCTGCGCGATCTCGTGGTAGGCGCAGGCGGCCTCGCCTTCCGGCTCAGCCACCACCGTGGGTTTTCCGGAGTCGGTCTGCGTGCGGATGCTAAGCTGCAGGGGCAGGGATCCCAGCCAGGGCAGGTTTTCCTTGGCGGCCAGGTCGCGCCCGCCGTGCTCTCCGAAAATCGGCTCGGCATGCCCACAGTTCGTGCAGATGTGGACGGACATGTTCTCGATGATGCCCAGAACGGGCACATTCACCTTCTGGAACATTTTCAAACCTTTTACCGCGTCCGCCAGCGCCAGGTCTTGCGGCGTAGTGACAATGACCGCGCCGGTGAGAGGCACTTTTTGCGCCAGGGTCAGTGCGATGTCGCCCGTGCCCGGCGGCATATCGACGATCAGGTAATCCAGGTCCGACCAAGCGGTTTGTGTCATCAGTTGCAACAGCGCCTGGGTCGCCATCGGGCCGCGCCAGATGGCGGGCGCGTCGCTGTCGATCAGGAACCCGATGGAATTGGCCTGCAGGCCATGACCGGTCAATGGCTCCATGCGCTTGTCGTCCAGAATGCGGGGACGGCCCGAAAGCCCCAGCATGATGGGAACGCTGGGCCCATAGATGTCGGCGTCGACCAATCCCACGCGCGCGCCCTGAGCCGAAAGCGCCAGCGCCACGTTCACCGCCGTGGTACTCTTTCCCACGCCGCCCTTGCCGGATGCAACCGCAATAATGTTGCGTACGCCAGGCAAAGGCCGCAGGCCCGCCTGGACCGCATGGGTTTCCACTTTGCTCGCGACTTTCAATACACCAAGCTTGGCGCCGAAGCTGGCCAGGGCCGTTTCAATACGTTTCCTCAATTCCTCTTCCCCATTGTGCAATGGATAACCGAGGGGTACAGTGACACTTGCGGTATCCCCCTCGATCTCGATTTCGGTATTCTTGCTGGTTACCGGCAACTTTTTCTTCGTACCGGGGTCAGTAACTTCAGACAGCGCAGAAAGTACCTGTTCAGGATTTAAGCTCATATCAATAGGCCTTGCGTCAAAATTGCGATCAAGCCTTAAGAATAGCGGATTGAGGGAATTATTTTCCCCAAAAGGGGTCTACGTAAACAAGATGAATACATTTAATCAGATTATCCGTGGTGTCCTGTTTTTCGTGCTGGCGATTTTCGGCATGGTCATGGCATTCATTTTCATGGTTTCCACCGCCATCGCCGTGGGCATCCTGTATGTCGTCGCCCGCATCAAGGGCAGGCCGTTCGGCGTACGAGCCTACTGGGAAGAACGCCGCCACCCCACGGGCGCCAAGGCCGCGTTCAACACCAAAGACGTCACCGACGTCGAAATGCGGGAAATCCCCTGAAACCGGGCGGAACGCCCGCTTATCATACCCAGCGCGCCACGCATTAGACAGCGCGTAAACGAAACTTAACAATTACACACCGCTGGAAGCAGCGTGGGGTCGGACCCGGTATCGGGTCCGACCCCAAAACCGTTGACCAGGGGTCAGACCCCGGATGGGGTCTGACCCCCAATATCCCCCCTGTTGCCCGGGGTCAGACCCCGTACGGGGTCTGACCCCCAAGCAAGGTATGCGGGAAAGCCCTAAAATCGCCTTTCACCCTCCCGCTCACTTTCTTAAATACTCTTTCACATGTCGCGCACGATTTTTGTCACCACGGCACTGCCATACGCCAACGGCTCCTTTCATATTGGTCACATCATGGAATACATCCAGGCCGATATCTGGGTACGGTCGATGCGAATGTCGGGCCACACCGTGCATTTCGTGGGCGCGGACGATGCCCATGGCGCGCCCATCATGCTGAAAGCGGAAAGCGAGGGCATCACCCCCCAGGCGCTGGTTGCGCGCTATGCCAGCGAGCGCCCGCAGTACCTGAACGGTTTCCACATCAAGTTCGATCACTGGCACTCCACCGACACGCCGGAAAACGTCGAACTCTCGCAGGACATCTATCGCCGCCTCAAGGCAGCGGGCTTCATCGAAACCCGGACCATCGAACAGTTCTACGACCCGGTCAAAGGCATGTTCCTGCCCGACCGCTACATCAAGGGCGAATGCCCACGCTGCCATGCCAAGGACCAGTACGGCGACTCCTGCGAAGTCTGCAGCGCCGTCTACGCCCCCACGGAACTGATCAACCCGTATTCCACCTTGACCAAGGCGACGCCCGTCCTCAAGTCGTCGGAGCACTTTTTCTTCAAGCTGTCGGACCCGCGCTGCGTTGAATTCCTGCAAAGCTGGACCACCGGCACCAATCGCAGCGGCAGCAAGCGCCTGCAGGCCGAGGTGCTGGCCAAGACCCGCGAATGGCTGGGCACGGGCGACGCCGACGGCGAAGCGAACCTGGCCGACTGGGACATTTCGCGCGACGAACCCTACTTCGGCATCCCCATCCCCGACGCGCCGGGCAAATATTTCTACGTCTGGCTGGATGCGCCGGTGGGCTACCTGGCATCGCTCAAAGCGTATTGCAATAAGGAAGGCCTGGATTTCGATGCGCTGCTGGATCCGCAAGGCGACACCGAGCAATTCCACTTCATCGGCAAGGACATCGTCTACTTCCACGCGCTGTTCTGGCCGGCCATGCTGCAGTTTTCCAACCTGAAGACGCCCGACGGCCTGCACGTGCACGGCTTCATCACCGTCAGCGGCGAAAAAATGTCCAAAAGCCGCGGTACCGGTATTTCGCCGCTGCGCTACCTGGAAATCGGCATGAATCCCGAATGGCTGCGCTACTACATCGCCGCCAAGCTCAACTCGCATGTCGAAGACCTGGACTTCAACCCCGACGATTTCATCGCGCGGGTCAATAGCGATCTCATCGGCAAGTATGTGAACATCGCCAGCCGCGCGGCCAACTTCATCAGCAAGCACTTCGACGGCAAGCTGGCCTATCTGGGCGACACGCAGGCGCTCGCCCAGGAATTGGCGCAGGTCGCCGACAAAGTCCGCCAGGATTTCGAAAATCGCGAATACGGCCGCGCCATCCGCCAGATCATGGCCCATGCCGACGCCATCAACCAGGCCTTCGACGCGGCCCAGCCCTGGATCATGGCCAAAGGCATCGGCGCAGCCTCCGAAGACCAGAAAGCCGCGCTGCAGGACGTCTGTTCACGGGCCTTGGCCGGCTTCAAGGCGCTTTCCGTCATGCTGGCTCCGGTGCTGCCCGTCCTGACAAACCGAGTGGCGCAAGACCTGTTCGGCGCCGACGCCGGCTTCCAATGGCCCGACGCCGCGGCCCTGCCCGAGCGCATTGCGCCGTTCAAGCACCTGATGCAGCGCGTGGAACCGAAGATGCTGGACGATCTTTTCGAACCGCCCGCCGAACCCGTCCCGACACCGGGCGGCGAAGCACTGGCCGAAACCATAGACATCAAGGATTTCGCCAAGGTGGACCTGCGCATTGCGCGCATCGTCGACTGCCAGGAAGTCGATGGCTCGGACAAATTGCTGCGCCTGACGCTGGATGTCGGTGAAGGGCGCCATCGCCAGGTGTTCTCGGGCATCAAGTCCGCCTATTCGCCCGCCGACCTGAAAGACAAGCTGACCGTGCTCGTGGCCAACCTGGCACCGAGGAAAATGCGTTTCGGCGTCTCTGAAGGCATGGTTCTGGCGGCCAGCCACAACGATGAAAAAGTCGATGCCGGCCTCTACATCCTCGAACCCTGGCCCGGGGCTCAGCCAGGCATGCGGATCAACTAGGGCTCATTAACGCTAAGGTGGGGGCAATGCGCTTCGATCCCGATCGCCAGGCGGCCGGATACCGCAGCACCATGGTCAGCGTCCTGGTCAACCTGTCGCTGACCGCCCTCCAACTGGCCGTCGGCCTGTTCGCCCATTCTCAGGCGCTGGTCGCGGATGCCTTGCATTCGCTGTCAGACCTGCTGTCGGACGGCATCGTCCTGCTTGCCAACAAGCATAGCCAAAAGGCCCCTGACGCCGAGCACCCCTACGGCCACCATCGCTTCGAGACCGCGGCCGCCCTGGCCGTGGGCGCCCTGCTGTTGGCCGTCGGAGCGGGCATGCTGTGGTCGAGCTTCGGCGCGCTCCAGACGCCCGCCACCGTCCCCGAAGTGCATGGCATCGCGCTGGCCATCGCCCTGCTCACGTTACTGTGCAAGGAACTCCTGTTCCGCTATTTGCTGCGAGTCGCCCGGCGCGTCCGCTCGTCCATGCTGGCCGCCAACGCATGGCATGCCCGGTCGGATGCCGCCTCTTCCCTGGTCGTCGCGGTCGGCATCCTCGCCAATCTTGCAGGCTTCCATCTTGCGGATCCGCTGGCGGCACTCATCGTCGGACTGATGATCATGCGCATGGGCTGGAAGTTCTTCTACAGCGCCTTCAACGACTTGACGGATGCGGCGGTGGACGAACAGACCGAGGCCAGGATACGGCAGCATCTGGTTTCCACACCCGGCGTACACAACGTGCATGGCCTGAAGACCCGCAAGATGGGCGACATGATATGGGTCGAGGTCGATCTGGAGATGGATGGCCGGCTGACCATAGAGCAAGGCCATGCCATCGCCGTGGAGGCGCGCCGCCGGGTCATGCAGCACGAGCCCGTGCTGGACGTCACCACGCATTTCGATCCGGTCAGGATAGAAACCATGAACGCAGGGGTCAGACCCCGTACGGGGTCTGACCCGGCCTCCGGCATTAACAGGCCCTAATTCAAGCGACGTACTCGAGCACCGTGAAGTAGTGGCAGGCGCTGCCCGCCAGCACGAACAGATGCCACACACCGTGCCCGTAGGCCCATTTCTCGTCGGTGGCGTAGAAGACGATGCCGCCCGTGTAGACCAGGCCGCCCAAGGCCAGCCAGCGAAAGCCTTCCCACGTCAGCGCATCGACCAGCGGCGCCACCGCAATGAGGGCAAGCCAGCCCATGGCCACATACAGTATCAATGAAAATATGCGCAAGCCCCGGGCCAGCCAGATCTCCTGCACGATGCCCACCAGCGCCAGGCCCCATACGGTGCCGAACAGCGACCAGCCCCATGCGCCGCGCAGGCTGACCAGTGCAAAAGGCGTATAGCTGCCCGCTATCAATAGATAGATGGCGCAATGATCGAACTTGCACCAGATGCGCTTGGCGCGTCCGCGCAGGCTGTGATACAGGGTCGAGGCCAGGTACAGCCACAGCAACATCGCCCCGTAGATGCTGAAACTCACGACCTTCCATGGGTCTCCCGCCAGCGCACCCTGAACGATCAGGAAGATGCCTCCGGCCAGCGCGACGATCGCGCCTGCAAGATGGGTAAGACTGTTGAAGCGCTCGCCTTCAGGCCACATGCCTTCCGCTCCGGATGAATTCGATGATGGAAAAACGCCACTATGACGGGTTCCGGCCAGGCATAAGCTCATGACCACACGGGAAATATGCTTATTCGCTTTTGTTCGTTCTACTCGTCGACGCTTTTCAATAGACTCCAGGGAACGCCCTCTTATTCGAAACAGGTATATTGATGAGCCGTCTTACAATCCACACCGTAGATTCCGCCCCCGAAGCCGCCCGCGAGCGCGTCGAGGCCGCCCAGAAAGCGAACGGCTTCCTGCCGAATCTCATTGGCGTGCTGGCCAATGCCCCCACAGCCCTCGAAACCTACCAGGTGGTAAGCGCCATCAACGGCCGCAGCAGCCTCAGTCCGGCCGAGCGCGAAGTCGTCCAGATCACGGCCGCTACGCTGAATGACTGCGGTTTCTGTGTCGCCGGACACACCAAGCTGTCCCTGAAGAAGCTCCAGATGCCCGAAGCGGTGGTCGATGCGCTGCGCAAGGTCGAAGCCATCGATGACCCCAAGCTCGATGCCCTGGCGCGCTTCAGCATCGCCGTCATCGAAAAGAAAGGCCAGGTGTCCGATGAGGACCTGGCCGCCTTCCGCGCCGTCGGCTATGGGGATCAGCAGGCGCTGGAAGTCGTGCTCGGCGTAAGCCTGGCCACCTTGTGCAACTATGCCAACAGCCTGGCCCGAACCCCCATCAATCCCGAGCTGCAGCCTTACGCCAACCCCGAGCTCACCGCATTCGCCTGATCGGCGAACGAATACCAGCCATGACTACGACAACCCAGGCGGATGCCCTGATCGACTCGGTCGCGGCGCTGATCAAGACGGATCTCGCCCCCATCAGCGCCGCGGTGGACCAGGAAGGACGCTATCCCATCGAATTCCTCCGCAAGCTGGCCAAGGCCGGCGGCTTCGCGGCAGCCGTGCCAAAAGCCTACGGCGGGCTCGCGCTGGGGCTCGCCCCGCAGATCCATGTCATCAGCGAAGTGGGCAGCGAGTGCGGTTCCACCGCCTTCCTGGTGTGGTGCCAGAGCACCTGCGCACTTTATCTGCTGCAGTCGCCCAACGAAGCCGTGCGCGAGCGCTATCTTCGGGCGGTGGCCTCAGGCGAGATCCTGGCGGGTACCGGCATGTCCAATACAGTCAAACACTTGGCGGGCATCGAGAACATACACCTCAAGGCGCGGCGAAATGCCGATGGCTACGAGGTATCCGGTTCTTTGCCATGGGTGTCGAATGTCGGTGAAGCGCATCTTGCCATCGTCGCGGCATCGGTGGAGGACGGCGGCTACGTGATGTTCGCCGTGCACGGCGACGCCGAAGGCGTGAGCCTGCACCCCTGCCCCGACTTCTCCGGCCTGGAGGGCACGCAAACACTCAATATCCGCATGAAGGACGTTCGCGTTCCCAATGGCGACGTGCTTGCGCACCCCGACCAGTTCGGGGCCTACATGGCGAGCATCAAGCCCGCCTTCGTGCTGGGCCAGCTCGGCATGGGCTTCGGCGTGACCGACGGCTCGCTGCGCACCATTCGTGAAAGCAACGTCGCCGGCGCTCACGTCAACCAGTTCCTGGATGATCAGGGCGAGGCGCTGGCCAATGAAGCAGCCGCATTGAAAGCCAACGCCGTGCGCTTGTCCCAACAGGCAGACGCCGGCACCGCCGCCCTCATCGATGTACTGCGCCTGCGCCTTGCCACATCGGAACTCACTCTGCGGGCGGCGAACTCGGCCGTGCTGCATGCGGGCGCGAAGGGATACCTGATGCGCCATCCGGCGCAGCGCCGCCTGCGCGAAGCCGTTTTCGTGGCCATCGTCACGCCGGCGCTCAAGCATTTGCGCAAGGAAATCCATGCGCTGGAGCAAACCGCGGAGGTACACGCAGCATGAGCCGCCAATGGATGTGCGGCCCTTGCGGCCTGATCTACGACGAGACTGCGGGCATGCCCGAACACGGCATCGCCGCCGGCACCCGTTTCGAAGACATTCCCGACGATTGGATATGCCCTGATTGCGGGGTTACCAAGGCCGATTTTTACCTATTGCCGGACTAGGGGGGGTCAGACCCCCTACGGGGTCTGACCCCAACCGATCCAAGCCGAGGGGTCAAGCCGAGGGGTCAGACCCCACATGGGGTCTGGCCCCAGCCAATCCAAGCCAGGGGTCGGACCCCGTACGGGGTCCGACCCCACATAACGCAGCTAACGACATGAACACAACACGCAGCGCGGCGGCCATTCTGGAAGCAGACGATATCCACCTGGGCTACCGTCGCCCTGGCACCGCTCCGCATACGGTGCTGCGCAATTTCTCGCTGCGTCTCATGCCCGGCGAAGTCATTGCCGTCCTGGGTCCCAGCGGCGTAGGCAAGTCTTCGCTGCTGCGCGTGCTGGCCGGCTTGCAGCAGGCCGACCGCGGCAGCGTACGGATCAATGGCGAACCCTTGCGCGGGCCGCATCCTCGATCCAGCTTCGTCTTCCAGGACCCCAGCCTGCTGCCGTGGCTGACCCTGGAAGAAAACGTGGCGTTCGGCCTGGATTTCAAGCATCAGCCCAATATCGAAAAAGAAGAGAAGCAAGCCAGGGTGAGCGCCGCCATCGACGAAACAGGCTTACGGGGCGCTAATGCCCGCTATCCGTCGGAGCTTTCCGGCGGCATGGCGCAACGCGCCGCGCTTGCGCGCAGCCTGGCGCGGCAGCCCGAAATCCTGCTGCTGGACGAACCTTTCAGCGCACTGGACGAAATCACCCGTGGCGACATGCAGGCCCTGCTGCAAAAGATCACCGCTCATCATGGCACAGCCGCCGTCCTGGTCACGCACGATATCGACGAAGCCCTGATCCTGGCCGACCGCATCATCCTGATCGGCGACAACCCCGGCCGCAAGATCGGCGAATGGACGCTCGCCGCCGAACACCCTCGCGACCCGCTCGAGCCCGGGCTGAGCGGGATACGCCTGGAAATCATGAAGCTGCTGCGTGAAACCCGCCGGACAGCACCAAGCCTAGAAACCGCGGCATAGCGCCGTAACGCCTCCCCAAGGAGCATTGCATGACTGACTTCGGCGACTTCAAAGCCACACTCCAGACTCGGCGGCAGTTCTTGAAACTGTCGACCCTGTTCTCCGCCGCGGGCGCCCTTCCCCTGCTGCAAATGGCCAGTGCCGCCCGCGCTGCCCAACCCGACGCGCCGCTGCGCATCGGCTATCTGCCCATCACCGATGCAACACCGCTGCTCGTCGCTCACCACAACGGGCTATTCGAGCAACAAGGCCTGCAGGTGGAAAAGCCGCGGCTGTTTCGCAGCTGGGCACAAATCGTCGAAGCCTTCCTCGCCGGCCAGGTCAATGCCGTGCACCTGTTGTCGCCGATGACCGTGTGGGCACGCTACGGCAGCCAATCACGCGCCAAGGTCGTCGCCTGGAACCATATGTCGGGCTCCGGCCTGACGGTGCAGCACCACATCAACCGCGTGGCCGACCTGGGCGGCACCACCGTCGCCATCCCGTTCTGGTATTCGCTGCACAACATCGTGCTGCAGCACCTGCTCAAGAGCCAGGGCCTGGAACCCATCAGCGACGGCAATCCCGGCCCGAAGCAGGTCAAGCTGGTGGTCATGGCGCCTTCCGACATGGTGCCCGCGCTGGCCAACAAGCAGATCGCCGGCTATACGGTGGCCGAGCCCTTCAATGCCAATGCGGAAGTGCTCAAGGTCGGGAAAATCCTTCGCTTCACGGGCGACGTCTGGAAGGACCACGCCTGTTGCGTCGTTCTGATGCATGAGCAGGATCTCGAACAACGGCCCGAATGGTCGCAGAAAGTCGTGAACGGCATCGTCCGCGCGCAAGCCTGGATACAGGACAACCGACAGGAAACAGCCCGCATCCTGTCACGCGACAATCCTCAGAAGTACACACCGCATACCTACGAGGCGCTGGCCAATGTGCTGGAGCCCGAACGCATGGACAATGCGCACTACGAAGGCACAGGCGCCATCGTCAACAAGGACTGGAAAGAAAAACGCATCGACTTCCAGCCGTATCCCTACCCCAGCTATACCGAAGAACTCATCCGCAAGCTGAAGACCACGCTGGTTTCCGGCCAGAACGCCTTCCTTCAAGAGCTTGATCCGGCGTTCGTCGCACGCGACCTCGTGGACGACCGGTATGTGAAGCAGGCGATCCTGGCCAATGGCGGGCCCGCCGCTTTCGGTCTGCCGGATTCGTTCTCGCGCGTAGAAACCATTACCACCTGACGCTGACAGGACACGCCCATGCGCTCAACCCCTGCCCAAGACGCCCACGTTTCCCATCCCGTAGCCGGAATCTCATTCCAGCCGTTGCGCTGGCCGGGCTTGCGCCCACAGTTGGCCTATGGCCTGGCCGGCATGGCGGTGCTGGTCGGGCTCTGGGCTTTGGGCACCCACTTGCTGGCCGGCGGCCTGCCCTTGGCGGCCTCGCTGGCGCCGGGAGCCACCTTTCAGAGCCTGTACGAACTGCTGAGCACTGGACAACTGACCAGCCACACGGCGATGAGCTTGCAGCGCGTGCTGGTCGGGCTCGCGCTGGCATTGCTGATCGGCGTGCCGGTGGGGCTGGCTGTGGGCGGATCCAGAACGCTGGAGAACGCCAGCAGCACGGCCTTCCAGTTCCTGCGCATGATCTCGCCCCTGTCCTGGATGCCCATCGCAGTGATGGTTTTCGGCATCGGCGACGCGCCCATCTATTTCCTGCTGACCTTTGCCGCCGTCTGGCCCATCATGCTCAACACCGCCGCCGGCGTGCGCCAATTGGATCCGAAATGGCTGATGCTGGCGAAAAGCCTCAGCGCGACACGCAGCGAAGTCTTGTTCCGCATCGTCGTGCCAGGCATCCTGGGCAACGTACTGACCGGGGTGCGGCTGGCCATCGGTGTCATCTGGATCGTTCTCGTCCCCTGCGAGATGCTGGGCGTGAGTTCGGGATTGGGCTACTACATACTGGACACCCGCGACCGCCTGGCCTATTCCGAGCTCATGGCCGTCATCGTACTGATCGGTGCCCTGGGCTTCCTGCTGGACGGCCTGGCCCAGCGCGCCTACCGCTACTGGGCGCGCAAGCCATAAAGGGCCTGACGGAAGGGGTCAGACCCTGTACGGGGTCTGACCCCGGTCGAGTTACGATGGGGCCTGATCCCGCGGGTCGGAGGGCAGCAGCAAAACGATCGCCGCCGTGCAGACCGCGGTGCCCGCCATGCCTAGAAACAGCGATGCGAAGCTTGACGCCTTGACGACGGGGCCCAGCAGCCAGACTGCAAGAGAGCTCACCCCGAAAGACACCGCCAGGCGCATGCCGGCCACGCGCGAGCGCATGCTGTCGTCTACGTACTTGACGATCATGGCGTCGGTGAATGGAATGCTGCCGAAAATGCAGACCATGGCGCCAAGCAGCGCGAAGAACAGCCACCAGCCGTTGGCCATGGCGGCCAGCACCAGCCAGGGAATCTGTGCCAGCACCATGCATAGATACAGGCGCTTGAGCGGAATCTTGTCGATCAAGTGGCCGACAACCACCTGAGTCAACGACGCCAAGGTATAGATGATGGCCAGCAACAGCCCGATCAGCGCCGGGTCGTGGATCAGGCCACTGAAGCGCTCCGTCAGCAACTGGGTATTGCCGTTGGTGGTGAAGTTGAACAGCAGGCTGCCCGTAATGGCGGCCGCGGTCATCACGAGCAAAGCCTTGGCCAACTGGCCGGGGGGCAACACGACTTGAGGCGGCTTGCGGCTGCGTCCGGGCGCCGGGCCTTGCGGCTCGCACAGCAGCGCAAATGCCAGACCGCAAGCCAGTGCGATCACGCCCGGAACGGCGAATGCAGCGCGCCAGCCCCACCACTGCACCAGAAACCCCGTAAGCAAAGCGGCGCCCGCCACGCCCAGGTTGCCGGCCAGACCGTTGATGCCGATTACCGCGCCGGGCCGGCTGGCGCGCTGGACCAGCATGGGAATGCCCACCGGGTGATAAATGGATGCGAAGATGCCGATCAGCGCCAGCCCGCCCGCAAGCTGCCATGGACCTTGTGCCAATGACGTAAGCAGTGCCGCCACGCCCAAGCCGAAGAAGAAAACGAGCATCATCTGCCGGCGCCCCCAAAGGTCGCCCAGCCGGCCGGCGGGCACCGACCCGATGCCGAATAGAAAGAAGGCACCCACGCTGTAAGGCATCAGGTCTTCCCAATGCGCGAAACCGAACTCGGTGGCGATGGCCCCCACGGCCGTCGCGAAGATGAGCAGGAACAGGTGATCGAGCGCGTGCCCCACATTGAGCAGCAGCGTCACTTGGCGAGGGTGGTCCTTGACCACGGCGGACTCGAGTTCCACCGACAATGAGCTTTTCGTATTCATATCGATAGTCTGACTGATATAAAATCAGTCGTCTTTCGAGGTTTTTCCATAGACTATCGCGAAATGGACACCTTAACTCTCCAAGCCGGCCCCCATGCAATTTCCCCGGTCGTTCTGCCCGACGCGGCCGAAGGACCCATGCTGGTTGCCCGCCATCGCTCGTTTCCCGCCGGCGCGCATATCCCGGCCCATCAGCACATACGCGGCCAGTTCCTGTTTGCCGCGGCCGGCACGATGTTCGTGCGCACCCCCGGCCATGCTTGGCTGGTGCCTCCAAGCCGAGCCCTATGGATTCCCGCCGGCATCGAACATGCGATCGACGCCCATGGCGAGCTGGACATGCGTACCCTCTATCTGGATGCGGCCAGCGCCGCTCGGCTGCCGCAAGCATGCGCGGTGCTGGATGTCACAGCCCTGCTGCGCGAACTCATCAAGCGCATGACCTCGTCCATATCGCTCGACGGCAAAGAAGCCATTGCATTGATCGGACAACTGGCGGTCCTGGAAATCAGCCGGCTGCAAAGCTGCGCGCTGGAGCTACCGCTGCCGGCCAGCGCCGACCTGCTCGATCTGTGCGAACGAGTGCTGCAGAACCCCACGCGCGTCGATGACGAGCCGGTTCCCGGAAGCAATCGCCGCCTTTATCGGCGGTTCCGGACCGAGACTGGGCTCAGCTATGTGCAATGGCGCAAGCAGGCCTGCCTGCTCCATGCGGTACGCCTGCTCGGTGCAGGCCAGCCGGTCACCCAGGTTGCCCTGGACCTGGGATACGAAAGCCCGAGCGCGTTCTCGACGATGTTCCGCCGCAGCCTGGGCGTCACGCCGCGCGCATTCTCGCCACGGCATACCAAGACATAGCGAAGACCCTCATGGACGACACGACAAACACTTTCAATCGGCTTCGTCCGCGATTGCAGAAGATCGCTTACCGGATGCTGGGCGCGGTCGCCGAAGCGGAAGACGTCGTGCAGGATGCCTGGCTGCGCTGGCATGCGGCGCAGCCAGATGTCGACAATGCCGAAGCATGGCTCGTCTCGGTGACGACCCGCCTGTCCATTGACCGGCTGCGCGCCGCCAAGATCCAGCGGGAATACTATTCAGGAATCTGGCTGCCGGAGCCCCAGATGACCGAGCCGCCGGCAACGCCCGAACAGATCAACGAACGTGCCGACGATGTATCGATGGCCTTCCTGATACTGCTCGAAAGGCTTACACCCGAAGCCCGCGCCGCCTTCCTTCTGCATGAAGTCTTCGATGTCGACTATGATCGGATCGCCGATACGCTGGGCAAGACCCAGGCGGCATGCCGGCAGCTCGTAAGCCGGGCAAAAGCGCAACTGCGCGACGATCGCCCGCGATTTACCGTGCCCCGCGCGACGCATCATCGTCTGATGCAGACCTTTGCCCAGGTCCTTGAACGCGGCGACCTTGCCGGAATCCATGCGCTGCTTGCCGAAGACGCCATGCTGATGGGCGACGGCGGAGGCCGGGTCAGCAGCTTTCCCAAGCCCATGGTGGGCGGCAGGCGCATCGCGCAACTCTTCTTTGCCGCAACGCGGCGCTACAAAGACGAACTGCACATCGAACTGGCCGCCCTCAATGGACAGTGGGCTCTGCTGCGCTTCATCCAGGGCCGGCTGGAATCCGCGCAGCTTTTCGAACTGGACGGCGAGCGCATTGCCCGCATCTACGTCCAGCGCAACCCCGACAAGCTGATCCGCATCGCAGCGGCCCACTCCGGCCGCTAGGGCCTGCCGGGGCCCTGGCCCACTGCGCGCTTTCCTCCTTTGGTGCGCATCGGGCAACAGTCTGTACCCATCGGCATGCCTACCGCCGCGCTGCATTCGTCCCTACCATGGCGACATAGGGCTTTCCGCCGCTATCGTCACCCGGACAAGAGTGCCGTCTTGCCATCGACAGGAGCAACCATGACCCAACGCATCAACTATATTCAGCAATCGCCGGAACTATTCAAGAAGTTCCTCGAATTCAGCAATGCCCTGAAGAACAGCGCCATAGAGGAAGCCATCCGCGACCTGGTTTCGATCCGCGCCTCGCAGCTCAATGGCTGCGGCTTCTGCCTCGACATGCACGTAAAGGAAGCGCATATTCACGGCGAACGTCCCTTGCGCCTGTATCATGTGGCGACCTGGCGCGAATCGACGCTTTTCTCTTCGCGCGAACGCGCAGCCCTGGCGTGGACCGAGGTCCTGACCAAGCTTCCCGACCACGGGGTGCCCGACGAAATCTATGAACGGGTGCTTACCCAATTCAATGAAAAAGAGCTGTCCGACCTGACCTTCGCGGTGATGGCCATCAATGGATGGAACCGCGCAAATGTCGCGTTCAAGACGGTGCCAGGATCCGCCGACAAGGCCTTCGGCCTGGATAAGGCGAATCTCGCTTGAACGTTCCGGTCAGGCGGCCTGGACCGCCATGACAGGAAAATTAATTAGCAGTGTCACAAACCGTGGTCCCCATACGTCTAAGCGAGTATGGATACCACGACACACTTCCCGGCGCCGACAGATCATGCACGCCCCTCCAATGCTGGCGTCGCTGACCCGCTCGCCGGCAGCTTCATCACCAGCTACGCGGGCGTCATCGCCTTTCTGGCCGTCGCCGACGAAGGCAGTTTTTCACGGGCGAGCGATCGGCTGGGCATCGGCCGCTCCGCGGTCAGCCGTAGCGTCCAGAAGCTCGAGGCGCAGCTGGATGCCCGCCTGTTCCATCGGACGACCCGAAGCACGGCACTGACACGCGAAGGCGAGCTGTTCTACCGGAACTGCCAGCCCGGAGTGGCGCGCATCGTCCAAGCGCTGGAAGACTTGCGCGAACTGCGCGACGGCCCGCCACACGGCCACCTACGCATCCATTCGAACCCGGGCTTCGGCCGCAAGGTGATCGCTCCGCTGCTGCATGGCTTTCATGCACAGTACCCCGACATCACTCTTGAACTCCTGCTGGACGATCGTCCCGCAGACTTCACCGTGGACCGCATCGATGTGTCATTCCGGGACGGCCGCATGGAAGACTCCGATATCGTGGCGCGGCAATTGATACCGATGCAGATGATCACCTGCGCCTCGCCTGCCTACGCGGAAGCCAAGGGCTTGCCGCGCCGTGTCGATGAATTGGCCGGCCATCGCTGCATCAACTATCGCACTGCAACGGGCCGGATCCGGGAATGGGAATTCAAAATCGACGGTTACGCCAAGCGGCATCTGCCGCCCGCCCAGCATACGTTCAACGACCTGGATCTGATCCTGCAGGCGGTGTTGCATGGTCAAGGCATTGCCCAGCTTCCCGCATACCTGGTGTGCGAACTGGTCAACAACCGCAAGCTGACCGTATGCCTGGCCCGGCATGCGCCCGACGACGGCGGCCACTATCTTTGCTACTTGAGCCGCAAGCAGCTTCCCGCGCGGATCCGCGTGTTCATCGATCATGTGACCGAACAGGCGCGTTCATTGGACCTGCAGTGCCTGACCACCCTGGCGAACGCGCCATCGACCTGAGGTTCGCCTGATTGCTGCGCTTGATGCAACACCATGGGTCCGTCGCCGATCCTACCGGTAGGCAAGGCGCAGCCCTAAAATTTTTGCACGCAGCTCAATTCAGGAGAACCTCATGAAAATCGTCGTCATCGGAGGCACCGGCTTCATCGGCAGCACAGCATGGCCACCCTGAAACCGCCTCCCTTATCCCTGCTGGACAAGTATCGCGGGCGCGACACGCAAACGCTGTACTCGGCCACCGTCGTCGTGACGGGCGGCGATGCCGGCCACGGAAGGGCATCGGGCATCGCACGGTCGGATGACGGCAACTTGTGCGTCCACCTGCGATTGCCCGAAGCGCTTGGCGGACCGGGCGGAGGCACCAACCCGGAACAGCTCTTCGCCGCCGGATACGCCGCCTGCTTTCATGGAGCGCTCAGCCTGCTCGCGGCGCGGATGGGCATTCCGATTCCAGGGAGCTCGGTGCAAGTGAAGATCGAATTCAGCCGCGACCCGATGGACGGCCTTTTCGCGCTGGCCGCATACACGAGCATCCGCTTGCCCGGCGTTGAACGGGCCATTGCCGAAGAGCTGGTCCGCAATACCGAGCGCTTCTGCCCCTACGCCAAGATGGCGCGGCAAGGTATCACGAACATCGTCGCGCTCGCCCCCTTGGAGGATACGAACACCCGGTAGCCGGCATCGGCTTATCGACCGCAATGAAATTTGCCGGCCAGGGCGCCCGCGTAGTCATTACCGGGCGCAAGCAGGAAGCGCTGAAACAGGCCTCGCGCTCCGCATCAGGAGTTGACTACATCGTGGCGGACGCAGGCAAGCCATCAGATGCCGCGCACACCATCGAATCTGAAGCAGTCCGCAGGCAGCATCATCAACGTGTCGAGCACCTTTGGACACAAGGCGGCCGAGGTCCTGTCGCATTACGCAGCCAGCAAAGCCGCGCTGGAGCACATGACTCGATGCTGGGCCCTTGAATTGGCACGCGACGGCATACGCGTGAACGCCGTCGCTGCCGGTCCGACGGACACCGAGTTCCTGTCCCAAAGAATGAAGCTATCGACGGAACAGGTGGAGAGCGTCAAGGCAAGCGAGCGCGCACGAATTCCGCTAGGCAGGCGCGGCCTGCCCGCCGACGTGGCCGGCTGGATCGTTACGCTGGCGTCGCCGGAGGCGGCATGGGTCACGGGACAGGTTTTTACGGTGGACGGCGGGCTGAGCGTAAGCTGACCGGACAAGGTTTTCTTGATGCATCTTAAGAAAAGGTTAAGCAGAACGCAAAAATTTTCAGCTTGTCACGCCCTGGCGCTTCCCACATCATCTGATCACTTACTTGGAGGATCTGATGGTGAAAATAATATCCAATACGGGCGGATTCGGCGCCGACGTCATGGACTGCCCGCCGGGACTGGCGGTGTCGGAAGATGAACTCGAACAGATAACGCGTGCCTGGACCAGGCACTCCGTGCTGTGCTTCCGGACAGTGGACATGACGCCGGAAGAACATGTGAACTTCAGCCGTCGGCTCGGCGAGCTGCACATCATGAGGCCGCTCAAGTTCAACCTCGATGGCTATCCCGAAGTTTTCGTCGTATCCAACGCGAGCAAGGCCGATCCGTCCAAACCTGTGGCGGGCAATGCCGAAGGCGATGCGGGGCTTCGTCGGGCCGGTGAAGGGTTTCATACCGACGGCGAAGACAAGGCCATTCCGAACGGCGGCTCCTTCCTCTATGCCAGACAAGTGCCTCCCGAGCGCGGCGACACGCTCTTTGTGGATATGTACAGCGTCTATGCGGCATTGCCCAGCGGGATCAAGGAACTCATTGCAGGCCGCCGTGCCCGTTACAGCCGTATCGATTTGCATGCGACCCATTACCCGCTGATGGCGCCGCTTACAGAGGAAGAAAAACGCGAGCGCCCCGATGTCTACCATCCCTTGACGCGACAGCACCCGCTCAGCGGCCGCACGTCACTTTATATCGGGCGCTGGGCATGCGATATCGAAGGCTTGCCCGTCGATGAGAGCAAAGAACTGATCACCTTTCTCCAGGACTTCGCCAAACAGCCGCAATTCATTTACACCCACAAATGGGCGCCCGGCGACGCAGTGCTATGGGACAACCGCTGCACACAACACTGCGCCACCGGCTTTGATGACGCGAAGTACGTCAGGACGATGCACAGAACCACACTGGAAGGCGAGCTGCCGATCATGGCCCGCTCCAGCGCCGGTATACACGCAGCGGTGTTCAATGAATATTCGGTTTCTTGAAACGGCGCTGTGGCTGGCCAAGCTTAAAAGCATCAAGGCCACAGCCGAAAAGCTTTGCCTGACGCAGGCCGCCGTATCAAGCCGGATTTCCAACCTTGAGCAGGACCTGGGCGTCTGTCTGTTTGTGCGTGGAGGCGATGGCTTTGAGCCCACCTCCGCCGGCGTGACGTTCCTCGAGCATGCGCAGCGCATCGTGGATGCCCACCAGTCTTTACGCGCCTCCATGCTTGACCCGAGCAAACTGGTAGGGTCTTTGAGAATCGGCATGACCAGCACGCTGATTCCGACGATACTGCCCGGACTTGTCGACACGCTGCGACGGGACTATCCGAGCATTTCAATCAGCCTGAAGACGGAGCTGACCGAAAAGCTGCTGAAGGAACTGGAGATTGGCCGAGTCGATCTTGTCCTGGGCGCCGACAGCGAAGCGGTACACGAGCGGTTCGAGATCGTGCCGCTGTGCGCCTTTTCGATGACGTTCGTGGCAAGCCCCAGGCTGAAGCTGGAGTTCACTGATGCGGCGCTTCCCGAAGAGCTCGCCCGGCACCCCATCATCGGCTATCCGCCGGGAACCCGTTCTCAGCTTCGCATAGACCACTATTTCGAGAACTGCGGCGTGCGCCCGCAGATCATCCATGTGTCGAATGCCGTCCCCACGAATCTGCAACTTGCCACGTCCGGCATCGGGATCGCAGTCGTCCCCGAAGCCATCGTGCAGCGGGAGATCGCATCCGGCGAACTCCTTCCCATCAAGTTGAAACGACCCTTCGTGTCGGTGAACTACCAGGCTGTATTCCTGCGCGACCAAGGCCAGGGCTTGGCAAGGGCAGTTGCCGCCTTGGCTCGCGACGTCGCGAGCGACTACTGCGAATCGGTCGACAAAAGAATTGCCTGGCAATAAAGGAGAAAAAGTTAGTGAAAATTTCCGTCATTCAAATGAATTCCGTCTCGGATAAAGCGGCGAATCTCGCAAAAGCCGAGAGGCTGACGCGTAGCGCCGTAACGCAGGACTCCCCCGACATGATCGTGTTTCCCGAACACTTCGATTGGGCGGGTGGCAGTACGCAAGAGAAGGTCGCCGCCGGCGAGCCCGAGGCCGACGGCCCCGCATACAGGTTTTGCGCGCGCATGGCAGCCGAGTACGGCATCTACGTCCATTCGGGCAGCTTCTACGAGAAGGTCCCCCATCAGGAGCGCGTATTCAACACAACAGTCGTGTTCGATCCCCACGGCAAAGAGCTTGCGCGGTATCGGAAGATGCACATGTTCGACATATTCACGCCTGATGGACTGCGCTACGGCGAATCCGATGCAGTGGCAGCGGGATCCGAGGTCAGCACCGCCGACGTGGGCGACTTCCGCCTTGGCTTGGCCATATGCTATGACCTCCGATTTCCCGAGCTTTTCCAACAGCTCGTTGGCCGGGGCGCCAACGTCATCATGCTGCCCGCGGCATTCACCCTGCAGACCGGCAAAGATCACTGGGAAGTGCTATGTCGGGCCCGTGCCATCGAGACGCAAAGCTATGTCGTCGCCTGCGGCTCGCACGGACCGTTCAGGCAGAACGGCGAGACGCGATACACCTACGGGCATTCGCTGATCGTGGACCCATGGGGCCATGTCATCGCCAAGTGTTCCGATGGCGACGGCTTTGCCACCGCTCGCTTGGATATCCAGCTGATCGATAAAGTCCGCAAGGAAATTCCCATCGCCAAACAAAAGGTACTTCAGTGAAAAAATTCATCCTGGAACCCATGCCGGCCGCCCTGGACGCGAAGTACGTCGACATGCTGTCGGCGGTGCAGACGGCCACCGTCGGCCACTTCCGCCACTGGGGGTTCATGGCTCCCGACATCAAGCCGATCAATCATACGCGCAAGATCATCGGCACCGCAGTGACCTTGTCGCTACCCGGCCAGGACTCCACCCTGCTGCATCACGCCCTGACGCTGCTGCGCCCGGGCGACGTATTGGTCATCGACCGCCTGGGCGATCAAAAGCATGCTTGCCTGGGCGGCGGTGTGGCACTTGGCGCTGTGCTGGCAGGCGCTGTGGGCGCCATTGTGGATGGCATGTGCACAGACCCCTCGGAGCTTGAGGAACTGGACTTCCCTGTCTGGGCGCGGGGCGTATCTCCCATTACCACCCGAATCTACAACATCGGTGGGCAACTGAACAAACCTGTGGCATGCGGCGGCGCCGTCGTCTGCCCTGGCGACATCATCCTGGCTGACGAAAACGGCGTGCTTGCCATTCCCCGTGCAGAAGTCGCCGAAGTGTCCGAAATGGCCCTGGAAAAACAAGCCCGGGGCGACAAGAACGGCGAGCGGATGCGTGGCGGCGAACGGCTCGGCAATCTGTCCGGGGCGAGCAAGCATGTCCTTGAAGCAGCATAACAAATAGAACGATTATGGAGAATTCCTTATGAAACTACGCAAAGCCCTCGCCGCTGGACTGACCTTCAGCTGTCTGGCGTTAACCACAACGTTCGCCCACGCGGCATGGCCCGAGCGCCCGATCAAGATCGTAGTGCCATTTCCGCCTGGCAACTCTTCCGACGTTTCAATGCGCTTGTTGGCGGAACTGCTCTCGCCGCGTCTGGGCCAGCCAGTCGTGGTCGAAAACAAAGTCGGTGCCGGCGGCACCATCGGCACGGGCTTTGCAGCCAAACAGCCGCCCGATGGCTATACCTTGGCCATGGGCTCGACGGGTCCGCTGTCAATCGGGCCAACATTGCGCCCGGAGACGATGACCTATGACCCCCTGGCCGATCTGGAACCCATAGCCGCGATTGCCTGGGCCCCGCAAGTGATGGTGGTCCGGCCTGATGAGCCCTTCGATACGGTGGCGGGTCTTATCAAACACACCAAAGAACAAGGGCAGGGTCTTCGTTATGGCTCCTCCGGAGTGGGAACGACGCCGCACCTGGTCATCTCCAAATTTCTGCACGATGCGGGCATTTCGGGAATGCATATCCCGTATAAAGGCGGGATGCAAAGCCTTACGGACCTGATCGGCGGGCAGGTGGACTTCATGTCCGATAACGTCCCGGTGTTCGCCTCCGCCCTGCAGGGCAAACGCGTCAAGCCCATCGGCGTCACATCCGCCGAGCGTATTCCGAGCCTGCCCGAAGTGCCGACCCTTGCCGAACAAGGCATCAAGGACTTCAGCATGCAGGGCTGGATTCTTTTGGTGGCGCCCGCCGGCGTGCCCGACGAAGCCAAGCACCGCCTTGAAAAAGAAGTTGCGGCAGTCATGCAGGAAAAGGAAATGCGCGAGCGCTTACTGGGCTTCGGCCTGGTGCCAATGAACATGCCGCAGGCGCAGATCCCCGCGTTCTTGAAAGACGAGGCACGCAAGTGGAAGGAAGTTGTCGAACTTTCCGGAGCGAACAAGAACTGACGATATGTCAGCCGGGAAATCAAGCTCAACACCGCTACGTTCCGGAGTGAATAGGGATATCATCTGCAAACATCAGATGGCGATACTGACGGAAAACATGCATGCTGAGCTTGATCACTGACCTGGTACTTCATCTCGACACACACTTGGCGACACTGGCCGCAAACCACGCCGTACTCGTCTATCTAGTCATATTCTGCGTGATCTTCGTGGAAACCGGCGTGGTGGTGGCGCCTTTTCTTCCCGGCGATTCCCTGCTGTTCATCGCGGGCACCCTCGCCGCCCAGCAAATCCTGGATGTGGCGATTCTGGTCCCCATACTGCTCGTTGCCGCGATTGCCGGCGACACCTTGAATTATGCGGTGGGCAGCGTAATGCGCAGACGCACTATCGACACGAAGCGACTACGCATATTGAAACCCCAGCATCTCGCCCGAACCACGCTTTTCTTTGAGCGGCACGGCAGCAAGACCATTGTGCTCGCCCGCTTCGTTCCCATCGTGCGGACGCTGGCGCCTTTCGTCGCCGCACTTGGACGGATGGAGTACGGCACCTTCCTGAAGTACAACATCATTGGCGCCTTCATCTGGGTGTTTTCGCTTGTGGGCGCGGGCTACATGCTCGGCAACCTGCCGCTCGTCAGTGAGAATCTCAATGCCGTCGTGCTGGGCATCGTGCTGCTGTCGCTGCTGCCGACGCTCATAGGCAAGTTCGGGCGAACGGCCGGGCCGGCCCGCAAAGAAAGATGATCCAATGGTGCTAGGCCCGCCCGATCGCCAATAAGACGGCCGTCAATTGCCTGATTGCCGCCTCCACGCGAGGCCGATCAAAGTCGCCCAGGCCCAGAATCAAACCCGGACGCCCCTTTCCATCCGAAAACATGGGGGACACCGGCCGCGCTGCAACGCCCGCCGCAAGCAAGGCCGCCACGATGGCGCGATCGTCAACACGATGGGCCAGCCAGAGAACCACGTGCATGCCCTGGTCGCTGGGCTGAAGCCAAGCGATATCGGGCGGAACGAGGCGGCCGATCATTTCGATCAATTGCTCCCGTCGCTCTGCGTAGACGCCCCGGATGCGGCGCACATGCCGATCCAGGTGCCCTTCATTGATGAAGGCGGCAAGCACATGCTGGTCGAAATCGGGTGGATGGCGATCCATCAATACCCGCGCCCCGCAAAACGCGGCTTCCAGCCCTTCGGGGACCACCGCGTAACCGAGCCGCAGCGAAGGGAAAAGGATCTTGCTGAACGTTCCCAGATAGACGACGCGGATTGGGTCCATGCCTTGCAAGGATGGAAAGGGATGGCCGGCATAACGCAGTTCGCTGTCATAGTCGTCCTCCACGATCCATGCGTTATGCTTTCCTGCCCAATCCAGCAATGCATTGCGCCGCGCCATGCTCATCGGCATGCCAAGCGGATATTGGTGGGAAGGGGTGACGAATGCCGCACGGGCCTGCCCGCCGGCCGCAATGCCCGACTCGACCATGATGCCTTCGGCATCAACCGGCACTCGAATTACACGAGCTCCTCGGGCTACATGTTCCAGAATGGCCGTAATGCCGCGGTAGGCGGGATCCTCGACCCAGACCTCATCGCCGTCCTCGAACAGGATTTGGCAGCATAGATACAGCGCCTGCTGTATACCGCTGGTAATGACGATTTGATCAGGGCTGCAACGCACCGATCGCGAACGGCGCACGTTATCCGCCACGGCTTCCCGCAGTATCCGTATACCTTGCGGCTCGCCGTAGCCCGCCGGTGAGCCCTTCCCGCGCGAACGGATCCGGTTTCCAAGCTTGCGCCATGCCTCGCCAGGCTGCGCGGATCCAACAGGGACGGATACGGCGAACGGTACATGCGGCAATGGGCTGAATTCCTGCGCGACTTTCGCGAACGCGGTGGCGCGAGCCGGCGGCGATAGCGGCTGCGCAATAACGGCGTGCCTCCCCCGGCTGCTTTCCCCTTGAGACGGAACAGCCAATGAATTCGCGACCCGGGTTCCCGCCCGCTGCTGCGTTTCCAGGACGCCCTCCGCCAGCAGCTGTTCGAACGCTTCGATGACCGTACCCCGCGCAATGCCCAGCGATTGCGCCAGAACCCGCGAAGAGGGCAAAGGATCACCCGGCAGCAAGTCGCCCTTGCGCACTGCCTCGCGCAGCGCGTTGGCAAGCTGGCGGCCAAGCTGGCCACCGGCCCTGTCCAGCGCACCAATCGACGGAATGTCCACCACCCTGGGCTTGCGTGCCATTCTGGTTTAAGTAAATTGCTGGATTCTGGCTCTACATAATAAACCAGATAATAAGGATAATTGCACCAACCCATTTACCCGAGCCCATCGCCACGGAGCCTTTCCCATGTATGTGCCCCAACACTTCGATGAATCACGCACCGATGTGCTTCACGATCTGATTTCCAAACATCCCTTTGGAATGCTCGTCACGCATGGCAAAGCCGGCCTGGACGCCAATCACTTGCCGTTCGAACTCGATCCCGCCGGCGGAAAGCACGGAATACTGCACTGCCACGTAGCCCGGAACAACCCAATATGGCAAGACCTTGGCAATGGCGACGAGGTATTGGTGGTGTTTCGCGCGGGCGATGCCTATGTTTCTCCGCAGTGGTACCCCAGCAAACATGAACTTCATAAGCAAGTCCCCACCTGGAATTACATCGTGGCGCATGCCCATGGCCGGGCAACGATCCGCGACGACGAACGCTACGTCCGCGGCGTCGTCGCGCGCCTGACCCGTGCACACGAAGCGTCCCAGCCCACACCCTGGAAAATGACGGACGCGCCGAAGGACTATATCGACACGATGCTCAAAGCCATTGTCGGCATCGAGATAGAAATCACCAGGTTGACGGGCAAGGCCAAGCTCAGCCAGAACAAGGAAGTCCGCGACATCCAGGGCGCGGGCAACGCACTGCTCGCCAACGGCGAACGCTTGATCGGCGAGGCGATGATCGCGGCAGCCGCCGCCAAAACTGAAAATTAGATGGGGTCAGACCCCGTACGGGGTCTGACCCCCGAATACATCCTGCCTCATCATCTCGCCGATCGCAAAATCCGGCCCAGGCATTCACAGAGCCAGCCATACTTGACGCGCTCCTGCTCCAGCCGCAATCCGGCCAATTCTTGATTAAAGCGCAACTCGTCGTAGATCGCAGCCTCGTCCTGGCTGAGCCGGCCAAGAGAATGGCGTGCCGGTTGTATCTCTCGTCCCCAATGCTCTTGGTGGGCTTGCAGCGTCTGCCAGTCCATTAGGAACGAGATTGCATGAGGGAAATGCGCGCGCAAGCTATCGAGAATGGCAAAACCATGCGTGTCGATGTCGCCCCAGTAATACAGGGCGCAACGATGCAGCCAGACAGCGCGGGCCAGCGCTTCCCAGCCATAGCCGCTGCCGAAGACGACGATGGACTTGGCAACGGGCGGAAAGGCCAGGAAGTTGATCTCGTTCTCGGTGATGAAAACCCGCGAAACGGGTAGCGCCAACGAGGAAAAGCTGTCTTCATCCAGAGTAATGTCTGGCAAGCCGTCACACCCTGGCAGACTGGTCAGGTCCGGATCAAGCGAACGAAAGCGGATGCGCACCGGCTTATCCCGAAAGCCGTATCGGCGGGTAAAGCCGACGATACCGGTGACCGTGGCGTCAATGGCTTCGGGCGGCAAAGCCAGATCCAGGCACTGCGCAAGCGTAGCCCTATGCGTCTCGATGAATTTGCTGTCCACGCCGGGAACATCCACTTGGCGCAGGTACACTTTCGGACGCGGATGGGCCCGCACCCAGGCGACGACCGCGAGCAGTCGATCCCACTGCCCGGCCAGGTCCAAGGCCGACAGAGGGTACTTTCCAAGCCAAGGCAGCAGCGCGGGCTCTTCGGTGGCGGTCTGCTGCCACAGCGCTTGGTAGCGTCGTGTCTCGCTCGCCTTGTCGATGATGGCAAGCGCATCGTCCAGGCAAGCCACCAGCAAAGCCGCCGGCAATCTCTGCCGGCCCTGTACCCGGTGCGTCCATTCCCGCCACTCGATGCGTACGTGCGGCGCAGCGCTCAGGGTATGCACCCATGCACGCACTTCGTTGAATCGGTCGGTCAGGTCGGCCGCCGTCGGCGCTTTCAACACCAGGCGTAGCGGCCAAGTCAGCACATCGTCGCGCGAGGCGGCCCTCAGCAAATCGCCTCGCGTCCACAAGCGCTGTAGCTGGGCCCGCACACCGGCCGGCGTGGTCCAGCCTGCGGCACTCACGGCGACGTCTCTTCCGCCGCAACGGCTTTTTGCGCACGATACTCCTGTATGCTCAGACAGCGCAGCCGCGAATCTCGTCCCCCCTCGTTATGCACGAAGCCCACGCTTGCAACGTAAGGTTCGATGATATGGATCTTCTGCAATGGGGTGACGATCAATAGTTGAAGATTGAGTTGGCGGAACAGCTCCAGGCCATAATGCGCCGACTCGTCGGAGCCACGGCCGAAAGCTTCATCAATGACCACGAAACGGAACGAACGCGAGCGCACCGCCCCCCACTCCAAGCCGAATTGATAAGCCAGGCTGGCGGCCAGCACGGTGTAGGCGAGCTTTTCTTTCTGTCCGCCCGACTTGCCGCCCGAATCCGAATAATGTTCGTACTCGGCGTCGTCCTCGCGCCACCGCTCGCTGGCCGAGAACAGGAACCAATTGCGCACATCAGTGACCTTGGCCATCCAGCGCCGATCGGCCTCCGCCAAACCCTCGCGGCCGCGAAAACGGTCGATGATGGCCTTGACCTGCAAGAATTTGGCCTCTGAATACTGCTCATCCAACGAGCCGGTCAAGGCGCCTTCGGTGCAGGCGCGTAAATCCTGCTGGAAATCGCGGATTTCCGCGTCGGGGGTAAGCTGCGCCAGCAGGCGGATATAACGGCCGGCGTTGTAATCAATGGATTGCAGCGACCGGTTGATGAAATCCACCCGCTCGCGGATGGTCTCGCGTTCGCGAGCAAGCTGCGCGTTGAAGTTGGCGATTTCGTTGATGGTGTTGACGTTGAGCAGCTCTTTGAAGCGCGCCTCGAAGCGCGGCAGATCGTCGCCCTGGAGTCCCGCCAGCAGCCGCTCGTACTCGGGCAAGGCGGCCAGGCTCACGTCGATTTCCGCCGTCTCGGCTTTGAACTCTTCATTGAAGCCGCGCATGGCATTGACGATGCGTTCCGACAGCCGTGCCAGACGTTTGTCTTCAGCGTCGATACGATCCTGCAACCATTTGCGCACGTCCTGCTCGCGGTTATCGCAGGACTCGACAGAGAGTTGGTGCTCATCCAGTGCTTCGGCGCGCCAACCCTCCAAGCGTTGCAACAGGGTATCGTCGATATCTACCTGTTCCAGCACAACGGATACCTGCTCGAACAGCATCAGTGCTGCTTCCTGCTTGCTTTTGATTTCACCGCGCGTGCCTTTGGCCTCGCCCCACTGTCCTTCGATGGCGCCCAGGCGCTGACGCACGGCTTCCAGTTGATGCTCCAACTCGCTCAGGGTATCGGACGCGGCCTTCAGACGGTCGCGCTCCTCGCTCAGCACGGCGATCTCGCGCGCCGGGCCTTGCCAATCGATCTCCGCATAGCGGGTAAAGACTTCCAGTTTGGCCAGCGCTTCCAGTCGCAGTTGGCATTCCTTGCGAGCCTGCTGGATCCGCCCAATGCGCTCGCCGATCTCGCCTAGCCGCGCCTCCAGGTTCAGACGCTGATCGCGCAGTGCGCGCAGCTTGTCGGCATTGCTCCAGCCCAGCACATAACGGCTGCGGTCATCGATGCGGCGGCGGTCGTCCTTTTCGTGACGCCCGCTCGGGTCCTTCACCTGCCCGGCGCGCGTGAGGGCGCGTGTTTCGCGGCGGAACTGCTCGGCATCATCGCAACAGGCCAAGTCGAAACGACGGCGCAGTTCCTGCTCCAGCCAATCGTAATAAGCCGTGTCCGGTTTGATCAGCAGCTTGCGAACCAGCGACTGCGGATGAGCTGAGCCGGTCTGCGCGCTTTTGTGAGAACGCACGTGAAAATACACCAGACGTGCGCCCAAATGCTGGCGATTCACCCATTCAGCCACGGCCTTGTAATGGGCGTCCGGCACCAGCAAAGCCAGGCCGAAGCTCCGCAGCAAGCGTTCGGCGGCCCCCTGCCAGTCGCGCTCTTCATCGCGCACCTGAATCAACTCGCCGGCAAAGGGAAGTTCGTCCTCGGAAATGGATAGGGCCGCACACAGGGTTTCGCGGATGCGCGCCTGAGCGGCGTCGATATTGCTCTTGCGGCGCGCCAGACTATCGATTTCCACGCTCAGCGCCGCATGTTCTTCACGCCCTGTGCGGAAAGCGAAATCATCTTCACGTTCGTCGTTATCAAGCGTTGCTACCTCGGCCCGCAGGCCCTCGGCGCGCTCGCCGGTAGCCTGCAACTGTGCCACGAACGCCGCTTCGTCGGCGGGCTGCGTTTCGCCGATGCGCGCCAGCAAGTCCGCGTAGGTATTGGCTTTCTGCTGGCGTTGCGTCTTCTCGGTCTCCTGGCGCCGGATATCGGCGGCCAGTTGCTCCAGCCGGTCACCGCCGTTGTCGCGCAGGGCGCGCTCGAGGTTGGCCTGTTCGAGGCTCGCCTTTTCACGTTGCTCGCTCAACGTTTCGATCAGGGCGTCGCAGCGCAGCGCATCCTGCGCCAGCAGGCCGAGGCGACGTTCCAGCAAGGCGCTTTTCAAACCGGCGAAATACGGGCGCAAGGCGTCGCGGCCTTCACGCAGTCCTTGTATCTCGTCGGTGAGCCGGCCGTAAATCCGGCCATCCTCTATCAGCGGTGTCAGCAGCTGAATCTGACGCTTTGCCTTGAGTACGGCCTGATGTGCGCGGTCCAGATCATCGAAGTGACTCAGCAGCGCCTCGACACGACTGCCCACATCGAAAGGTTCGAGCATATGGCTGCGCACGAAGTCTGTCAGATTGCCCACTGACTTCATCGACACCGTCTGGTGGAACAATTCCAACGCCTGCTCATGCTCGATGCCGAAGCGCCGGCGGAACCAGGCGCCGTAGGCCGGGAAGCTGTCGGCCAGCTCGCAGCCGGCGGCACGAAGTTTCTTGCGCAAGCCGCCGATATCGCTTCCGAAACCGGAAAAATTCTCGGCGATGCCCAGTTCCCGCTCGACCGCTACAAAAAGACGCGCCGGCTGGCCTTGCGGCTCGCGAAACCAGAATACCTGCGCCAGCGTAACCACCTGGTCGTAACCCTCGTTGCTGAAAACGCCCAGAATCACGCTGTAGCTGGATGCGTCGCGTAAAGCCACAGGGCGCGCATTGCCGGTGGTTTCGTTGCGCTCGCTTTTGTAATGGCCCAGCACGTAAGACCGCAGCGAACGCTCGCGCGTGTCGGCGCCCGCAGCCTTGTTGTAAGCCACCCTGTGCGCCGGCACCAGCAAAGTGGTGACGGCATCGACCAGCGTGGACTTGCCCGAACCGATGTCGCCGGTGAGCAGGCCGTTGCTGCCATCCAGCTCGTAACGCCAGACGCGGCGATCAAAGGTGCCCCAGTTAAGTACTTCCAGGCGTCGCAGACGAAAACCCACGCGGCTATCGTCTGCGACGAAGTCCAGTCCCAGCGATGAGGTATCGTTCATTCAACTGGCTCCGCATCGGTGGCATCCGCCAGTACCGCGCGATAAGCCTCCAGCCGTGCATCGAAGTCCGCCAGCCACTGCGCATCGACGAAGGCCTTGAGGATACGCCGTACCTCATAGCGCGGAGCTTGTTGGTCCCGGCCGGCGGCCGGTTTCAACTTGCGCAGGAAACCCAGCTCAACCACCTTGGAAATCGTCGCATCCACTTGATCCATCAATCGCGCTTCGTTGCTGCCGTCCGGCAGAAATACGCGCACCAGTTCGACGATGTCTTCGCGCGTGAGCACTAACCTGGTGTCGCCGCCGCCGGCGTCGGATTCGGCCATACGCTTCCTGAGCAGCGCCAGCATCAGACTTACCGGATAAGACAACGGCCGCCGGGCGATCAGCCGCGGCGGCCGCTGCATTGTGTCCGGCTCGTCCGAGTCCGGCCGGCTCTTGAGAAACGCGTAGCCCTCGACTTCGTCCAGCACCAGATCGAGCAGCAATACCGCCGCCTGTTCGCGTACCCGTGCCTGCAGACGCATCAAGCCGGCCCACAAGCGCTCATCGTCCTGGCGGTACAGCACACCCTTGAGCAAGTGCACCATCAATTGCGTCAGCTCGGGTGTGGCCTGGGATGTCGATTCGTTGCTCGGAACCTGGTCCCCATCATCATTCATGGCAATCTCTATCATCTGTCTGTTCAGCGGGTGAAGATCACACGCGGTAGCCGCGCCCTGCGCTCCACGGGCTGCCCCTTTGCATTCCGCGCCTGCCAGACGGCAATTTCGTATACGTCTTCGTCGACTGTGGCCCGCAGCCCATCCAGCCCATGCGTGCCGGCATGGGCGAGTTCCAGCCAGGCGACAAGCTCGGCCAAGCCACGCTGCAAAGGCTCCGCCTGCAGCAGTGCGTGCAATGTTACCTGAGCTTGCTGTCGCAATGCGCGCTTGAGCGTCGCCCGCAAGCGGGTCTTGTCCACGATGATCTGATCGAACAACCGCGCCGTGTCGACGTCATCGCCGTCGCCCGCTTCCGATTCCAATACAAGCTCGGCAAGACGCGCTTTGGTTTGGGGCGTGAACAGCGGACGCTCTAGCGGCAGGACGATGTCGGCGCCCATGTCGTCGATTTGCATCACCGCACCGGCGGGCCGAGCGTCGCGCAAGGCCAGCGCCTTGGACTCAATGCCTCGCAGCACGTCGAGGATACGCCGATTTTCCTGGAACGCGCGGTCGTCCAGGAAACGACGCAACTGCTGAGACAACTGCGCCACCGTGCGCTGTGTGTGTTCGCCCGCCTCCAGCCAGTCATAGTGTACGCGGCGAGTACGCGGCTCGGGTTTCAGCGCCACCACCGGCGGTAAGCCCATCACCTTGTCCAACCGCTCGGACAGCTCCTCCTGGTGACGGCTGGACATCAGAAAATCCCAGAAAGCACGAAAGCTGCGGCCTTGATCCGACTCGCCGATGGCATCGTGCTCGCCCATGATCTCATCGAGCAAGGCCCCCTTGCTGCCTTCCCACAGCGTGATCTTCTCGCGCACCTTGCGATCGAGCTGACGAAAGTTATGCTCCACTTGGCGGAAGTCGGCCAGCAATTCACGCGCCAACTGCTGAAATTGCAGAAAACGATCCTTGATCGCCGTATCGTCCAGCAAAGGCAGATCACCATCCAGCACCCGCGCGATCTCGACATCGATCTCGTCTCGCTTCTTGCGCAAGTCCTCCAGGCGCTTGGCGGGATCGGCCTCGGTACCCGCGCTGATCTGCTCCAGCAGGGCAAACAGCGTCAGCAGTCGGGACTCGGTGCCGACGAACGGCCGGTCAGTCAGGGACACCAGCCAGGCAATGGCTTTCTCGGCGGCAGGCATCAGGTCGAACTGCGCATCATCCGTACCCTGCCTGTAAAACTTGCGCAACCAGCCCCTATCCAGCGCAGCCCAGTCGTTCAGATATGCCGATGCGTTCTTGGGATAGACGTCGGCACCCAACTGCTCACGCAGCGCGAATAGTTCGTCTTCCAACGCCTCGGTCAGGTCCGCCTCGCCCATCACCCGTACATTAGGCGCCACGAACACTCTGTGCAAAAAGCCGGCGACCAGCGGCGCGTGCGGCGAGGCAAGCATACGCCAGGCGGGATGATGATCGCGCAAGGAGGCAAGCGTGGTGTAGTCCATGTACATGGATTCGATATTGGGCTTCAGGCGCCCGGCAAAGACCACAATACTACCTTGTATGTGGGCGGGTGTGGGCGGCGGATAAAAACAATGCCTATGCAACTGACGGCATTGCCGGGCGTATGCCTTGTTTTTTCCGCTGCCAAGAATAAACCGGGGGAATGTGGAACAATAGCAAGTTTAACCAGACTAGAGAGATTTCCATGGGAAACAAAATTGTCACTGAAGCCGACCGCAAGCGCACCCCCCCTCCCGCCGCTCCCAAGGGCGTGACCTTTACCTCGCAAGGCCGCGGCCAACGTGTGAGCAAGGAACGCGGCGCGCATACCCACCACAAGAAAAATCCCGGCAAGCGCGCGCACTCGGGTTAATTTATTGGGGTAGTTCGCCACCGGCGGCCGTCTGTCGGCCTAGTGGCGACGTCGACCCTGGGTCTTCTCGCTTGTAATATCGGTGCGTCCTGGACGATCCGTCCGTAGGCCGCGAAAGCCAAATAGTTGGCGTCCTCCCCAACCTCAGCCTATGGCTGCCGCTTGCGGTAAGAACGGGGATGCTCAAGCCACGACGGACATGCCTTCGAAATCAGGCTGGTCGGCGATATCGCAGATGCGTTCGCCAACGACCGGACTGTTAGCCGATTCGACGTGTATGCCCAGCAATTCTACGAGCCCATCGGCCATGGGCACCATGTCGAAGGCCCCGGGAGTACGCAAGCGCCAGGCAATCCCGTCGGCAATCTCTATTTCGGGCGAAATAATGACGTCGACAGGCAGGTGCTCGGCCGAGTAGAGCCCGGAGCTGTCCTGCGCGAGATAACCGGCGTGACGCAGTCGGGCGATGCGCCTTTTGACGCCGAACAAGGAATATGCCATCTGGCAGGCCACCATATTCACTTCATCCGAGCCGGTGACCGCGATAATGATGTCCGCATCGCGCGCGTCAGCTTTTCTCAGGGTAGCGGGGTACGAGGCGTGGCCCACCACCCCTCGCACGTCATAACTTTCGTCCACACGGCGAATAAGCTGGGGATCGATGTCGATGACCGTCACACTAATGCCCTCGGAGGCCAGATGCCTGGCTATGGTGGTTCCGACCTGACCGGCCCCGCAAACAATCACTTTCATCGAAGATACTCTTGTCGGTCTATAAGCAACTCTACTGAATGCCGCAATGTGAAAGGTGACGCGTAGACATGAGCGCAATGCAGCAAACCGCCTTCTGATCGATCTCGCTCGAAGTAGTAAAATCAGTCTACTCGGACTTCACCGAGGCTATCGCCGGAGGACACCCATGTTTATCGCCAGACTGCTCGTCGAACGGGGATCGATACATGACAAATCCCAAAACTGGGGCGACTATGCTGCCGCTATACAAGGTTCGGGGCCACCAGCAATTGATGGAATCTATTTTCCATACGCCGCGACGATGCGCTGCCACCTGAATACTCCAGTCGGTATGCACGGTGCGCGAAGTTGCATTGACAGGCTTATATGACAGACTTCCGTATTGTGCCTTGCCATGTCAAGCAGCAATGAGGGAGGACGAAGATCATATTGATGTACTCAAAAATGTACTTGTTTGGGGTAAGTTAGAGGTACATCCAGGCGGAAAACACACTGGATCTGATACGCATCCAGTGGAGAATTTCCTTTCCGGATCAAAAACTTGATACTCCAGGAGACGTCCAGAGCGTTCCAGAGCCGTCAGTGGAATGAGCGGGTGAAGGGAATCGAACCCTCGTATGCAGCTTGGGAAGCTGCCGTTCTACCATTGAACTACACCCGCATGCGTGACAAGGCGAGCGCCTCGTCGAAGGGCTTGCATTATAGCGCCGCCCACGGCTTCCTGCGTAAAACCATGCGCTTTTTGTCCGCAACCCATGAAATAAACTCCGGCAATCACTACAATTCAGCCTATGAATACAAGCACCGAAACTCCCGAATCGAAATTCGGCCATATACGCAGCTTCGTGCATCGGCGCTCACACATTACGCCGGGGCAGAAAACCGCCCTGGACCGCCTGATGCCGCAGTGGGCCATTCCCTACCGCCCTGCCGTCCTGGATCTGGACAAGGCGTTCGGGCGCAACGCGCCCACCATCCTGGAAATCGGTTTCGGCATGGGCGAGACCACCCAGAAGATCGCTGAAAGCCGCCCTGGCGACAACTTCCTGGGCGTAGAAGTCTTCAACGCCGGCGTCGGGGCCTTGCTCAAGCGCATCGACGAATCCGGCGTCGGCAACATACGCATCATTCAGCACGATGCCGTGGAAGTCGCGCGCGACATGGTCGCACCCGACACACTGGCCGGCGTCCATATCTACTTTCCCGATCCCTGGCCTAAAAATCGGCATCATAAGCGCCGCCTGATCCAGCCCGTTTTCATCGCGCTGCTGGCCAGCCGCATCCGGCCAGGCGGCTACATCCACTGCGCGACCGACTGGGAAAACTACGCCGAGCAGATGCTGGAAGTGCTTGGCGGGGAACCCCTGCTGGAAAACACCTGCGGCGGCTACGCCCCCCGCCCGGACTTCCGCCCACAGACCAAGTTCGAAACCCGCGGCCTGCGCCTCGGCCATGGCGTGTGGGACCTCATTTTCAAGCGCAAATAAGCGGCAAGCCGGCAAGCCGCCGGACGCTCCACCACAACAGTTACCCAGGAGGGAAGGCTCTCGTGTACCCGGAAATACAGCCCTACGCCCACGGCTTCCTGAATACGGAAGACGGCCACAGCGTTTATTGGGAGCTTTGCGGCAACCCCCGGGGCAAGCCCGCCATATTCCTGCACGGCGGCCCCGGCAGCGGCTGTTCGCCGGTACACCGCCGGCTGTTCGATCCCCAGCGCTACAAGATCTTGCTGTTCGATCAGCGCGGCTGCGGCCGTTCGGCGCCGCACGCCAGCCTGGACAACAACACCACTTGGCATCTGGTGGCAGACATGGAACGGCTGCGCAGCGAAATTCTCGAGGCGCAGCGCATGCTGGTCTTCGGCGGCTCCTGGGGTTCGACGCTTGCGCTGGCCTATGCGCAGGCGCATCCAGAGCGCGTTAGCGAGCTGATCGTGCGCGGCATCTTCACCGTTCGCAGGCAGGAGCTACAATGGTTCTATCAGGAAGGAGCATCCTGGCTGTTCCCTGACCATTGGGCACGCTATGTGGCGCCTATCCCGCCGGCCGAGCGGCACGACCTGATCGGGGCCTACCACAAGCGGCTCACGGGCACCGACCGCCACAGCCAGATGGAAGCCGCGCACGCCTGGACGCAATGGGAAAGCAAAACCATCACCCTGTTGCCCAACCTCATGCATCAGCAAGCCCATGCCGCCGACGAGGCCGCCCTGGCTTTTGCCCGCATCGAGAACCATTACTTCGTGAACCGGGGCTTTCTGGAAGAAGGGCAGCTGCTGAAGGAAGCGCACCGCCTGCGGGACATCCCCGGCGTCATAGTCCAGGGCCGATACGATGCATGCACGCCGGCACGCACCGCCTGGGACTTGCACCAGGCATGGCCACAGGCAGAGTTCCATCTGGTGGAGGACGCTGGCCATGCTTTCGACGAACCCGGCATTTTGCCGCGCCTGATCGCCGCAACTGACAGATTCAGCCAACAACCTTGATAATGCAGGATTTCAGACCATGAACGTCACCCTCAATGGCAAACCATTGCAGCTTGACCAGATCGACACTATCGCGGGCCTCGTGCAGCACCTGGGTTACCAGGACAAGCGCATCGCGGTGGAGCGCAACGGCGATATCGTCCCCAAAAGCCAGCACGCCTCCACGCCCATTGCCGACAACGACGAAATCGAAATCGTCGTGGCGGTGGGTGGTGGCTGAACAAGCTCATGAACAATTGTTGACGATTCGAACGCCCTCGATACCGTCTTTTTGTTGATAATCGTTCAACGGTGGCAATGTCGGCATGGCCGGCGTCGCCGCCCCGCATGAATCAACATGAACAAGGACGAAACACCATGGGCGTACTCAGTTTTTTGAAGGATGTGGGCGAGAAGCTTTTCGGAGCAAGCGAGGCCAAAGCGGCCACTGCCGACGAACTTCGCAAGGAACTCGAAAAGCATAATCTCTCAGCCGAGGGCCTGGACATCACCGTTGACAACGACAAGGTAACCGTCACCGGGCAGGCCAGGTCGACCGAAGAAGCGGAAAAGATCTCGCTGGCGCTGGGCAATACGGTGGGCGTGGCGGCCGTCGACAACCAGTTGTCGGTCGAAAAGGCGGCTCCGGAAGCCACCATGTACACCGTCGTCAAGGGCGACACGCTTTGGAAGATTGCGGAAACCCATTACGGCAAAGGCCAGGGCGCCAAGCACAACCAAATCTTCGAAGCCAACAAGCCCATGCTGTCGCACCCCGACAAGATCTACCCGGGCCAGGTCTTGCGTATTCCGCCGCAGGCCTGATCGCAGCAAAACCATGAAAAAGCGCCCGTAACGGGCGCTTTTTCATTCAGGGACCAGAAGCGCGTCAGCGCCGGCCAAAGCCGGGAAAGCCGCCCTTGCCCATGCCTTTCAGGCCACCCATGGCGCGCATCATCTTGGCCATGCCGCCCTTCTTCATCTGCTTCATCATGCCTTGCATTTGATCGAACTGCGACAGCAGGCGATTGACTTCCTGTACCGGCACGCCCGCGCCCGCCGCGATGCGCCGTTTGCGCGAGGCCTTCAGGAGTTCGGGCTTGGCGCGCTCGGCCGGCGTCATGGAATTGAGTATGCCTTCGCTGCGGCGCAGTTGCTTCTCGGCCTGGCCGCCTTGCAGTTGGTTGGCTGCCTGCGCAAACTGGGCCGGCAGTTTTTCCAGCAGCGAACCCATGTCGCCCATCTTCTTGACCTGCATCAGCTGCTCGCGGAAATCATTGAGGTCGAAACGATCGCCCGATTTGATCTTGGCCGCCAGTTTTTCGGCCTCGGCCACATCGATGTTGCGCTGCGCCTGTTCGACCAGCGATACGATGTCGCCCATGCCCAGCACGCGCTGGGCCATGCGCTCGGGGTGGAAGGGCTCGAGTCCGTCGAGCTTTTCCGACAGGCCCACGAACTTGAGCGGCTTGCCGGTGACATGGCGCACCGACAGCGCGGCGCCCCCGCGTGCATCGCCATCGAGCTTGGTCAGTACCACGCCGGTCAGTGGCAGGGCGTCCGCGAAAGCGCGCGCCACGTTGACCGCGTCCTGGCCTTGCATGGCATCGACGACGAACAGCGTTTCAATGGGCTTGAGCAAGTCGTGCAAGGCCCGGATCTCGCGCATCATGGCTTCGTCGATGCCAAGCCGGCCGGCCGTATCGACGATGAGGACGTCGTAGTGATGGCGCCTGGCGTGATCGAGCGCGGCCTGTGCGATGTGTTCCGGCTTTTGCGTGGCGTCGGACGGCAGGAAATCAACGTTTACCTGCGCAGCGACGGTTTTCAACTGCTCGATGGCGGCGGGACGATAGACGTCGGCACTGACCACCAGGACTTTCTTCTTGCCCGTCTTGCGGCCGTTCTGGGTATGGCTGCCCTCGGACAGCCACTTGGCCAGCTTGCCGGTGGTCGTGGTCTTGCCCGCGCCTTGCAGCCCGGCCATGAGGATGACGGCGGGCGGCTGCGTGGCAAGCGACAGTTCGCTGGCGGCGTCGCCCAGGTCGCCGCCCATGAGCGCGGTAAGCTCTTTATGGACGATGCCCACCAGGGCTTGGCCCGGATTCAGGCTGCCGACGACGTCCTGGCCAAGAGCGCTTTCCTTTACCCGCGCGACGAAGTCGCGCACCACGGGAAGCGCCACGTCGGCCTCGAGCAAGGCCATGCGGACCTCGCGCAGCATATCTTGCGTATTGGCTTCCGTAAGCCGCGCCTCGCCGCGCATGGTCTTGACGACGCGCGAGAGGCGTTGGGTCAGATTGTCGAGCATAACTGTGGTTTCGCTTAAACTTGCTAAATGATCTTTCTGTATCCAGACTAAAATAGTCTGCCAACCAGAACGTTAAGGGACTATGTCTTCAGGCATTGTATTTCACTTGCTGGCCGCCGCGGCGTACGCCATTTTGGCGGGGTCGCTATGGAAGCCATTATGGTCGAACCAGGCCCGCCAAGAAGGCGGGGCCGTGTCGGCCGGAAAGGTCCAGCGCGTCTGCCTGGCGGGCGCCATCGCCCTGCACGGCGCGGGCCTGGCGCAAACGATATTGCCGGGCAGCCATGGCATCTACCTGGGCTGGGCGCTGGCCCTGTCCGCCGCCATCTGGCTGGGCATGGTCGTGTTCTGGCTGGAAAGCTTCGTCATGCGCATCGACGGCCTGCTGCTCATTCTACTGCCGGCGTCCGCGGTGGCGACATTGCTTGCGGGCCTGTTTCCCGGCGGGCACCAGGTCGCCCAGGCCGGCGAATGGCTGCGCCTGCACCTGCTTATCGCCCTCACCGCCTACGGCCTCATCACCGTTGCGGCGCTGCAGGCCATCCTCATGGCCGCGCTCGATCGCCAGCTCCACCGGCCGGTGGAGCCCGAAGCCAGCCGCAGCATCATGGGGCGCGCGCTGGATTCCATGCCGCCGCTGCTGGTGCAGGAAGTCCTCCTGTTCAGGCTGATCTGGTTCGGCTTCGCCATTCTTACGCTCACCGTCATCACCGGCGCCATCGTATCCATACGGCTTACCACCAACCTGGTGCCCATGGACCACAAGACCCTGTTCACGCTGCTGTCCTGGTTCACCTTCGGCGGCCTGCTGCTGGGCCGCTACACACGCGGGTGGCGCGGCCGCATCGCACTGCGCTGGACCTTGGTCGGGTTCGCCTTCCTATTGCTGTCGTACAGCGGCAGCCGTTTTGTCATCGACGTGATTCTGCAGCGGGGCTGAAGTGGGAAAAGTATTATTCTGGATCGTCCTCATTCTCGCCGCCTTGATGGTCGCCCGTGTATTGGCCCGCCATAATGAAAGAAGCCGGGTGGATGGAAACCGCTCCGACACGCCGCGCCCCAATGCCAAGCCCGAATCCATGGTCCGCTGTGAACACTGCGGCATACACCTGCCCCGCTCCGAGGCCACGCTGATCGAGGGCCGGACCTGGTGCAGCCAGGAACATGCCCGCCTGGGCGCCAAGCAATGAGCACGCTGTCGCTGGACCGGCACGGCTGGCTGCGGCCGTCGGCCGGCGTCGTCCTGGCGCCTTCACCCAATCATGATGAACGCCCGCCGGGCCAGGACGCGACCCTGCTCGTCATGCACAACATCAGCCTTCCTCCCGGCCAGTTCGGCGGCACGGAAGTCATCGATCTCTTTCTGAACCGGCTGGACTACGATGCACACCCCTGGCTTCCCAGGCTGCGTGGTTTGAAAGTGTCGGCGCATTTCCTTGTACGGCGGGATGGCCGGATCGTGCAATTCGTCGCGACACGCCTTCGCGCCTGGCATGCCGGCGTGTCCCGCTTCCAGGGGCGCGAGCGCTGCAATGATTTTTCGATCGGCATCGAAATGGAAGGCACCGACACCCTGCCCTATACCAACGAACAATACGCCGGCGCCAAGCGACTGGTGGCCGCCCTGCGCGCCCGCCACCCGCTGAGGGCGGTGCGGGGCCATGAACATATCGCCGCCGGCCGCAAGACGGACCCCGGCCCGTCCTTCGACTGGAGCCGCTACGGCCGCGAAGGCGGCTGGCTACGCCGGCAACTTCCACCCGTCTGACTGCGCGGGGCGCGCACATTATTCCAGAAAGCGATGGACAGCCATGCTTATTTATCGCTTTTTAGAAACTACGAGCCTTCATAGAATTAGCAGCACATCATTCAAACAACGGACGGATACAACCCCATGTCGATCACAGAAAACGAATTCAACGAGCTCGTCGAAGCCTATGCAAGCTCATCGACCGCCATCATCAGCGACAACCTGGCGCGCGAACCGGGCGCCGTCGGCATACGGCCATTTCATCGCTGCACCTCGGCCGTCGCCGGGCGCGCGCTGACCGTGCGGACCCGTGCCGGCGACAACGCCACCGTGCACAAGGCGCTGGACATGATCCAGCCGGGCGACTTCATCATCGTGGACGGCGGCGGCGACGAAAGCCGCGCGGTGATCGGCGAAATCATGGCGGCCATCGCCAAATCCCGCGGCGCGGTGGGCTTCGTCATCGACGGCGCCATCCGCGACGTGGACGTCATTGCCGCAGACACCTTCCCCGTGTTCGCCAAGACAGCCATCCACCGCGGCCCCTACAAGAACGGCCCCGGTGAAATCAACGTACCCGTGTCCGTAGGCGGCATGGTCGTGAACCCCGGCGACATCGTCGTGGGCGACGGAGACGGCATCGTGGCCTTCCCCGTGGAAGGCGCCAAAGAACTGCTCGTCGCCGTGCGCGCCCAGGAAAAGAAAGAAGCCGAGATGCTGGCTTCCATCGCCAACGGCACGTATACCAACGCCTACGCAAAGTAAGCGAAGGGGTCAGACCCCGCATGGGGTCTGACCCCAACACACGCGACCAAAGGGTCAGACCCCATGCGGGGTCTGACCCTTCATCCATCAGGGTCGGACCCGATAGGGTCCGACCCGTTTTCTCACCCCATCAACAACTTGTTCATGCGCTTCACGAACGCAGCCGGGTCCGCCAGGCCGCCGCCTTCGGCCAGCATGGCCTGATCCAGCAGCACCTGCGCCCATTCATTGAACGCATCGTCCGACGCTGCCTGCACCTTGCCGATCAGCCCGTGTTCCGGATTGATTTCCAGAATGGGCTTGACCTCGGGCGCGCTCTGGCCGGCGGCCTGCAGCATGCGCAGGAGATGCGGGCTGAGCTCGTGCTCGTCGACCACCACGCAAGCAGGGGAATCCACCAGGCGGCCCGTGACGCGCACATCCTTGACCTTGCCATCCAGCGCCGTTTTCAGACGCTCTACCAAAGGCTTGAAGGTTTCGGCGACTTCGGCCTGGTGTTTCTTTTCTTCCTCGTCCGCCAGCGAGTCAAGATCCAGCCCGCCTTTGGCGATCGAGGCCAGGGACTTGCCTTCGAACTCGCGCAGGTAGGACAGCATCCATTCATCTACCCGATCGGACAGCAGCAGCACTTCCAGGCCCTTCTTGCGGAAGATCTCCAGGTGCGGGCTGTTGCTGGCAGCCGAGTAGGTTTCCGCGCTGACGTAGTAGATCTTGTCCTGGCCTTCCTTCATGCGCGACACATAGTCGGCCAGAGACACGGTCTGCGCCGGGCTGTCGTTGTGCGTGGAGGCAAAGCGCAGCAGCTTGGCAATGCGCTCGCGGTTGGACGGATCTTCGCCCGTGCCTTCCTTCAGCACCTGGCCGAACTGCTCCCAGAACACCGCGTAGTCTTCTGCCTTATTTTCGGCCAGGTCTTCCAGCAGCGACAGCACGCGCTTGGACGAGCCCTCGCGGATCACCCGGACATCGCGGCTTTCTTGCAGGATCTCGCGCGATACGTTGAGCGGCAGGTCGGCCGAGTCGATCACGCCGCGCACGAAACGCAGGTAGGCCGGCAACAGTTGTTCGGCGTCGTCCATGATAAAGACGCGCTTGACGTACAGCTTCACGCCGCGCCGGCCTTCGCGGTCCCAGAGATCCAGGGGCGCCCGCTTGGGAATGTACAGCAGCTGCGTGTATTCGCTGCGGCCCTCTACCCGATTGTGCGTCCAGGCCAGCGGGCCGTCAAAGTCGTGGGCGACGTGCTTGTAGAATTCTTGATACTGCTCATCGGTAATGTCCGACTTGGAACGCGTCCACAAGGCGCTGGCCTGGTTGATGGTCTCCCATTCGGCCTTCTTGACCTGCTCGGACTTTTCGCTGTCCCATTCTTCCTTGAGCATCTGGATGGGCAGGGAAATATGATCGGAGTAACGGCGTAGCACCTCGCGCAGCTTCCAGCCGTTGGCGAATTCCGCTTCGTCGTCGCGCAGGTACAGCGTGATCGACGTTCCCCGGTCGGCCTTCTCGACCGGCGTGACCGAGAACTGGCCCTGTCCGTCGGATTCCCACATGATGGCTTCGGTTTCGGGCGCGCCGGCACGGCGGCTCAGCACCGATACCTTTTCGGCCACGATGAAGGACGAATAAAAGCCCACCCCGAATTGCCCGATGAGCTGGGCGTCCTTTTGCTTGTCGCCCGTGAGCTGGGAGAAGAATTCCTTGGTGCCGGAACGCGCGATCGTTCCCAAGTTCGCGATCGCTTCATCGCGGGTCATGCCGATGCCGTTGTCGGACACCGTAATGGTCTTCTTGTCCGTGTCGTATTCGACGCGTATGCGCAGTTCGCCGTCGCCTTCATACAGATCGGGACTGTCGATGGCCTCGAACCGAAGCTTGTCGCAGGCATCCGAAGCATTGGAGACCAGTTCGCGCAGGAAGATTTCCTTGTTGCTGTACAGCGAGTGGATCATCAAATGAAGCAATTGCTTCACTTCCGCCTGAAAGCCCAAGGTTTCTGACTGTGGAGGTGTTTCTGTTTGAGTCATGGTCGCAACCTGATGAAGAGGAATGTTCAAAAAAAGACGGCCGTCTATCGCGCGCCGACCGTTTCCACAAGGGATCTTTTTCACAATGGGGACTCGCTCTCCGTTTTTCAAGGGCGAGCAGGCTGAAATATATACATACGGTTACAACAAACTCGAAATAGAACGTGTACGGTTGATGCCACGACTGACAGTACATGAAATAAGTCCGTCCTGTTCACTGGTTCATTGCCCGTAACTAGGAGTTCCATTATGCAGGCGCATTCGCTTTTCAATATCCTGAAAATAGTGAGCCGTGTGGTTCTGGTACTGATGGTCGTTGCCATCGGTTACGCCTGTACCATCGGTATCGCGTACTGGTCCGGCATCGGCGTCTGACCGCGGAGACAACGATGAACAAACGTCAAACGCGCGTCTTCGCCATCGCGTCGACCGCCATTGCATCGCTTATTTTCCTGGTGCTTACGGTAGACAGCCACCGCCAATTTCCCAAGCTGACCAACGCCGATAAAATCACCGACTCGGTCGTGCGCGGCCAGGACGCCTGGCACCGCAACAACTGCATCAACTGCCACACCATACTGGGCGAAGGCGCCTACTATGCGCCCGACCTCACCAAAATTACCCAGCATCGTGGCGCACCCTACCTGACCGCCTTTCTTAAAGATCCGTCGCAGTTCTACGACGAGCAAACCCACCGCCGGCTCATGCCCAACCAAAACCTCAGCGACCAGGAAATCGACGACCTGATCGCCTTCATGGATTGGGTCAGCAAGGTAGACAACCAGGGCTGGCCGCCTCGCCCCATACTGGTCACGGGCGGTTCCATACCGGGCACCGACCTGAGCCTTGCGCAGCAAAAAGCCGGCGGCGACGCCGCCACCGGCCAGCCTCCGGCCGCGCGACCCGTCACCACCGCCAACGACCCCATCGCTTTGGGCGAAGCCCTGTTCCGGTCGGCCGTGCCGACCTGTGCGGCCTGTCACTCCACCGCGCCGGGCGTCAACCTGGCGGGGCCCACCCTGGCCAACATTGCCGCCACCGCCGAAAAAACCCTGGCGTCGCCCGACTACAAAGGCAAGGCCAAGACCGTCGAAGAGTTCATACGCGAGTCCATCGTGGAACCCAGCGCTTATCTGCACCCGGGTCCCATGTATTCCGCCAACGGGGTGTCCTTCATGCCCACCACCTACGGCAAGGACCTGACGCCGGAACAGATCGATCAATTGGTTGCGTACCTGGCCTCCTTCAAATAACGAAGGCCATACACCAGCACCGCCTCAAGCAAAACAGGAGTCGCCATGCGTTACCGCTCTCAATCTGTCGCATACTGGTACTTTGCCTTAGCACTGATCCTTTTTGGGCTGCAGCTTGTGTTTGGGCTGCTGTCGGCCGCCAAGTACCTGGGGCCCGACCCGCTGCTGAACATCATGCCGTTCGATGTCACCAAGACCATCCACACCAACCTGCTGATCGTATGGGTGCTAACGGGCTTCATGGGCGCCACCTACTGGATCATTGCCGACGAATCCCGGTCCGAACTGCATAGCGTCAAGCTGGCCTACATACAGCTCATACTGTGGGCCATCATGGGCGTCACCGCCATCATCGGCTATTTCTTCCGCTACGGCACGGGCAACAAGCTGCTGGAACAACCGCTGCCCCACAAGCTGGTCATCGTCGTGTGCATGCTGATCTTTTTATACAACATCGGCATGACCATCAAGAAGTCCGGGCGCTTCACCACCACCGAAGGCGTGCTGCTGCTGGGCCTGGGCAGCTCCGCCGTCCTGTACCTGCCGGCGCTGCTGCATTACGAAAACTACATCGTCTCCATCTACTATCGCTGGTGGACCATTCATCTTTGGGTCGAAGGCGTATGGGAAATGATCCAGGGCTCCTTCCTGGCCTACCTGCTCATCCGCCTGTCCGGCGCCGACCGCGAAGTGCTTGAAAAATGGCTGTACGTCATTGTGGGCCTCGTCTTCATTGCCGGCATACTGGGCACCGCCCACCACTATTACTGGGTCGGCGTGCCCTCGTACTGGCTACCCCTGGGCGGCATCTTCAGTGCGCTTGAACCCGTCGCCCTGGTCGGCATGGCCATGTACGCCTACTTTGCCATGCGGCGCACCGGCGTTCGCCACCCCAACGGGTTGGCCCTGCACTGGACCATCGGCAGCGCCGTGTTCACCCTGTTTGGCGCCGGCCTACTGGGCCTGGCGCACACCTTCCCTGACATCAACAAATGGACCCACGGCACGCTGATTACCGCCATGCACGGGCACGCCGCCTTCTATGGCGCCTACGCCATGATTGTCATGGCCGTCATCAGCTATGCCCAGCCCAGCCTCACTGTGGGCCGCAGCGACCAGGGTTCGCCCGTGGGCTACTGGGCCTTCTGGCTGCAAATTGCCGGCATGTTCGGCATGACGCTGTCGTTTGCCACCGCGGGCATCGGCCAGGTGTACCTGGAGCGCGTACTGGGCATCGGCTACCTGGATGTGCAGCTGAAAATACAAGTGCACTTCCTGATGCTGGTGGCCACGGCCTCGCTGTTTGCCGTGGGCGTCGGCTTGTTCATCTATGACTTCTTCCGGTACGCGCCGCGACTGGAGCCCATACAAGAATTGGACGCCACCGACCACCACCCCGCAGGCGGCCTGGCCAGTGGCCGGAGCGCCTGAGGTGGCCGAGCAGTCTAACGCCGTGGCCAGGCTGGACAGGCGAGAGGGCAGCCAGGAGCCGCCCTACTACCTTCCCGCCGCCGATGAGGTGGCGCTGTTTGAACAGTGCCACCACAACAAGCTGGCGGTCATGCTTAAAGGGCCCACCGGCTGCGGCAAGACGCGCTTTGTGGAGCACATGGCCTGGCGCCTGCAGCGGCCACTGATCACCATTTCCTGCCACGACGACCTCAGCGCCAGCGACCTTATCGGCCGCTTCCTGATCCGGCATGACAGCACCGTATGGCAAGACGGCCCGCTGACCACCGCCGTGCGCAGCGGCGCCATCTGCTACCTGGATGAAGTCGTCGAGGCCCGACAAGACACCATCGTCGTCCTGCACCCCCTGACCGACTACCGCCGCCAACTGCCCATAGACAAGACGGGCGAAGTCATTGACGCCGCGCCCGGATTCCAACTGGTCGTGTCCTACAACCCGGGCTACCAGCGCATGCTGAAAGACCTGAAGCCCAGCACGCGGCAACGCTTTGTTGCGCTGGATTTCGACTTTCCGCCCGCCGACCGCGAAGCGCAAATCATCACCCAGGAAAGCGGCGTGCCCGCCGACACGGCCCATGCCTTGGTTGCCCTGGCCCACAAGCTGCGCGCCCTGCGGGATCGCGGCCTGGCCGAAGTGCCCAGCACCCGCCTGCTGGTCGCCACCGCCCACCTCATTGCCCGCGGCATCCCCATCAAGCGCGCCTGCCAGGTCGCCCTGGTTTCGCCCCTGTCGGACGACGCATCCCTGCTGGCCGCCATGAACGACCTGGTCGACCTGACCTTTCCGTGACCCGCGGGCAGCAACATGGCTGAAGCGGAAGACGTCATCACCGATGCGGCCCGGCACGCCACCATCTATGCCCGCGACCTGTGGCAGCGCCATCGCGGCAAACCCGACACTCCTCGCCCACTGGGCCTTGCCGACGTCGCCCACCGCCTGGATCTGTTGATCGGCGCCGTCTTCAATATTCACTATCCACTGAGGATTGCCCAGGCGCCCGCCATGCCTAGCCTGCTGCTCAAGATATTCCGGCGGCAAGACGTGACCCCTGGGCGCAGCGCCCTGCCCGCCACCGACGGCGTATCCATCTGGCTGCCCGCCGACCTGCAGACCATTGACCATGGCATCGCCATAGAGCGCTACCGCTGCCTGGCCCTGCAACAAGCCATGCGCGCCCAACGCGGCAGCCCCAAATTGGCCGGCCAGGACACCGACCCACGCGTAAACGCCCTGTACCTGATCCTGGAAGCACAGGCCTGCGACCAGGAGCTGGCCCGACACTTGCCCGGCATGGCAGCATCGCTGAACCGACTGCGACACTGGGCGCTGCAAGCGCGGCCCGACATACGCCAGCTTCCCGAGTCATGCCGCCCGTTGGAGCAATGGTTGCAGAGCCTGTTGATCCAACCCGTGGGTGTAGCGAATACCACCGCCCAGGACTTGCCCATTGCTCCACAGGAATCACTGAATCTCGCCCGGCAACTAGCCAAAGACCTGGACGACCGCCAGCCTGGCAAAGCGCCCCACACTCACGCCTTGATCAAGGACTTCTGGACCGGCGACCTGATCGCAACAGACGACGCGACCGCATCCCCGGTAGACTCGCCAGGCCACGATCAGAACCAGGAGTCCGACCAGACGCCCCGCAGCGCCCGCATGCCGCGTCGTCCCAAACAACGCCAAGCCAAAGAAGACGAAGACGACAACAAGCCCGGCGTCTGGATGGTGCAGACCAACGCACCACTGGAGAAAGCCGAAGACCCCATGGGCATGCAGCGCCCCGCCGACCGCGACGAAGACACACCCGCCGACGAATTCGCCGACGCCTTGTCCGAACTGCCTGAAGCCAGGCTGGTTTCCACCCCCGGCAAGCCCAAGGAAGTGCTGATCTCGGACGACCCGCCCGACCAACGCAGCAAAGTGGCGCAGGCCGGCGCACAAACCGCCCGCCAATTGCTCGCCTACCCCGAATGGGATTACCGCCAGAACGGCTACCGCCACCCCGGCGCCCTGGTCCACCTGCTGGCCGCCGACCCCGGCCCCCAAGCCTGGATAGACGCCACCCTGGCCAGCTACCGCAGCATGCTGGACACCATACGCAAGCGCTTCGAGATCCTGCGCGCCGAACGCCAATGGTTGCGCCGCCAGATGGACGGCGAAGACATAGACCTGGACGCCTGCATAGACGGCGCCGCCGAAGCCCGCGCCGGCCTGCCCATGCCCCAGGCCCTGTACCGCCAGCAACGCCCCCAGACCCGCAACATGGCCATCACCCTGCTGGTTGACATCAGCGGATCCACCGACTCCTGGCTGGCCACCAGCAAACGCATCATCGACGTAGAGCGCGAAGCCCTGCTGCTGGTGGCCATTGCCCTGGAAAGCATGGGCGAACCCTACAGCATCCTGGCCTTCTCCGGCCAAGGCGCACCCAACGTCAGCATCTACCCCATCAAATCCTTTACCGAAGCCTACGACAACGACATTGCCCGCCGCATCGCCGGCCTGGAACCCCAGTACTACACCCGCGCCGGCGGTGCCCTGCGCCATGCCACCGCCGAACTGATGAAGCAGTCCGCACAGCACCGGCTGTTGCTGCTGCTGTCGGATGGCAAGCCGAACGACGAGGATCACTATGAAGGCAGATATGGCGTGGAAGACATGCGCAGCGCGGTATATGAAGCCAAGGCGCAGGGGATATTCCCCTTCTGCCTGACGATAGATCGGCAGGCGGCATCGTATCTGCCAAGAGTGTTTGGGGAGAGGCAGTATGCATTGTTGAGTCGACCGGAGGCGTTGCCGGTGGTGTTGCTGGATTGGATGAAGAGATTGGTGTCGCGGTAGGGGTGGGTGTGTTGGCTGATGTGAGAGCTGGGGGAAGGAATGCAAAATTTTCAGAGTCTGCGTATAATTACGCCTTCTTGCCACGCCCCGAGTTCTTCGGGGCGACTACTTGAAGTGCCCGGGTGGTGAAATTGGTAGACGCAGGGGACTCAAAATCCCCCGCCGCAAGGCGTGCCGGTTCGATTCCGGCCCCGGGCACCAACGGCTTGTTCCAAACAGGTTCAAGTCGCACCAAATTCTCAAGAAAATCATGGAGTTAGGCCAGAAACCTAACCCATGATATTCCACACAGTTCCAGCAAATCCCAACGTTGCGTGTACCCCAAGGTGTACCCTAGACTAGGTGTACCTTAAGTTTTTTTCTGGGGGTACACCAATGGGATTCCTGACTGACTTACAAATCCGCACCGCTACGCCGCAAGCCAAGGAATACTTGATTGCCGATGGCGATGGCCTCTACCTACGCGTGCGCCCCGCAAGCAAGGGCTGGCTCTACCGATACAAGACCGACAAAAAACAGTTCAAAATCGGTTTTGGCTCTTACCCCGTTGTCACGTTGGCCATGGCGCGCGACAAAGCCAGGGAAGCGAACACGCTGCGAGCCCAGGGCATCGATCTTCAGGATCTTCGCCGAGAACAACAGGAGCAGGTCCAGCTTGCCAAGATCAATACCTTCGAGCTGATGTCCCGCGCCTGGCTCAAAAGTGCGAACAAAGATCGCGAATGGTCCGCCGGATACAAGGAAAAAGTAACTCGTCACCTTGAAATCCACGTTTTCCCGTGGGTGGGCAAGATGGCTATAGACAAAATCACGCCCCCGGAAATTGTGCGCTGCCTGCATCGCATCAAGGATCGCGGCAATCTGGAAACGGCCCAACGTGTCCGGGAAGCGGTTCAACATGTCTATCAGTACGCCGTAGACACAGGTGCGCTGGAACCCGTCAAAAACTTCGTCAATAAGCGCACCGGTGGCCTGCCTACGCCCCGCAGTCGGCACTACGCCGCCATTACCGATCCCAAACAACTCGGCCAACTCCTGCGCGACATCCGTGGCTACAACGGTAACTTCATCACCATTGCCGCATTGCGCCTGGCACCGTTGGTCTTCCAGCGTCCTGGGCAGCTACGTCTGGCCCATTGGGAAGATATCGATCTCAAGAAAAAGCTCTGGCGGTGCCCCCCAGAGAATATGAAACTACGTGAATGGCAAAAACGCGATAATCGCACCCCCGCCCACATCGTGCCCTTGTCACGCCAGGCCCGCCGCGTCCTGGAAGACTTGCTGCCGATCACCGGCCCTTCTGGTCCCGTGTTTCCCCATATGGCCCGGCGATCCGACAAATCGCGCTACATCAGTGCAAACACCATTAACTCGGGCTTACGCACCTTGGGCTATGACACCCAGGAACAAATCACCGGCCACGGCTTTCGGGCCACGGCGCGCACGATGATCCGGGAGTACTTGGGCTGGGACCCTGATGTCATCGAGCGCCATCTGGCGCACGTGTCCAAGGAGGAACAAGGCGCCAGCTATGATCGCGCCACCTTCCTGGCCCAGCGTAAGGTAATGGTGCAGCAGTGGGCTGATTTCCTGGACGACCTTGAAGTGGGCATCATGCCCAAGCTTGGCGATAACGTCGTGTTATTCAAGCGGGCACAAGCGTGAGCCGCCAAGCGCCCGACAATACACCTCAAAACATCCCAGAAATGGTATATTGAATATGAGCCCACTTCCAGAGAAGCCATTAGTCTGGCTTGGCAGCAGCAAGAAAGACCTGTTGGCCTTACCGGTAGCGGTACGCAAATTTTTCGGCCATGTGCTTGACATTGCCCAGCACGGCGAACGACACGAAGCGGCAAAGGTACTGAAAGGTTTTGGTGGAGCGGGTGTGCTGGAAATTATCGAAGACGATACGGGCGGCACCTACCGAGCCGTCTACACCGTGCAGTTCGCCGAAGTCGTCTTTGTTTTGCACGCCTTTCAAAAGAAGAGTAAACGCGGCATTGAAACGCCGAAAACAGAGATGGAGATCATCCGGCAGCGCTTGAAGATCGCCGCTATCGTCGCCCAGGAGTTGAGAAATGAATAAACGTATCATAGAAGGCATTGAAGTCGAGGTGAGTTCCGGCAACGTATTTGCCGACTTGGGCCTGCCTGATGCCGACAAGCTCAAGATCAAATCCGGATTGACCATTGAAATTGCCAAAGCCATCCGCGAGCGTGGCTTGACCCAAGCCGAAGCCGCCAAACGCATGGGCCTAACGCAGCCCAAAGTATCGAGCCTGCTGCACGGCGAATTCTCGAACTTTTCCGAACGTAAGCTAATGGACTGTCTGAACCGCCTGGGCTACGACATTGAAATTCGCGTGCGTGAGACGACAGAGCCAATCGGCCACCTGGTGTTGAGCCACGCCTAAGGCGATAACCTGGCGGGGACTACAGCCACTCGTCTTACACGCCCTCCGGCCGAACCGATTTCTGTCACACAATGAGTCAAAGGCCGGTATCCAACCGGGTCCTCAATCCACGCTAGCAACGCCGTACGACGCCAACCCTTAGCTCGACCGCCGAGCGACACCGGGGCTGGGAAATCACCCGAAGCAATACGCCGATATAGACTCGAACGGCTCAAGGCCGTGATGCGCAGCACATCGGCCATGCGGTAAAAAGCGGGCTCAGGCTGACCGGGCGCAGCGATAACATCTGACTGTGACATGACTCCATCCTCCAGGGGTTCTGACATCACCTATAGGATGCATGACAACCTCATCCGGCAAAACTCGCTGGAGCGTATTGCAGCAGACTCCAGCCAAGAAAACGGAAATGAATGAAATCTTCAGACTGCTCCTGAGGCCGCAAGCGTTTGTAATGGCTTGAACCGAGTCCATGCTGGCGTTCACGGCGCCATATTGGACAAACGCGGAGCGCGCTGCGCGACCTGTTATTTGTGGAACTCCTAGCCAGAAATAAAAAGAGCTCTCCCTCAAGCCGAACCGCATCAGGCGAATGCCGGTCATGTCAGGAACTCATCACCTGACTCTCCCAATGTTTCGTTCAACCCGTATTGCCCCAAGCAGATCCGCATGTACACTTGCTGTGGCTTACTTGAGCGGAAACAGCGACGAAACTCACCAAGCAAACAACACCAACCGCTTGACTCAACTAAAGCATGCATATTATTTGTCGTTCGGGCGAACGTCAGTAAGGGAGAGAAAGATGGAAGCTCGGATGAATGCCCCACGGCGCTTGAATATTCTGGGTATCGGAGAACCTTTTGCGACCCGCTGGAGTCTGGCACTCATCTTCGGCGTGCTCGTCTATGTGGGATATCGGCTGGTCAATCCAGTAATCGTCCGCCAGTTCGAGTTTTCAACACAGTTCTCTTACAACATCCCGGTCTACTACGGATCTGCGGCGTTGCTGATGCTGTCCCTGTTCGGGATACACAAATTACTCTGCTTTCCGGATATCCGCTTCGTCGGCGATATCCTAAAGTGGACCCATCTGTCAAGACAGATTTCATCCGGGTTTAAGCTAAATCCATTGCTTCTACTGCAGCCGAACGGCGCTGCCCCGATGCGACCGGGCTGGAAGGATTTCCGTCCCGGTCAAAGTGATTAGCAATCCTGGCGCCGCCGCCAATACCATCGGCATAGACCTCGTCAGGAGTGCGGTTTCCCAGTCCCTGATGGGGCCGCTCGCCGTTGTAGAACGCGAAGTATTCGACCAGTCCGAGC
>JACCEN010000011.1 GCA_013416435.1 Alcaligenaceae bacterium
GGTCCAGCGGCGCATGCGCGTGTAGATGGTGTGCCAGTTGCCAAAGCGCTTGGGCAGGCCACGCCACTTGCAGCCGTGCTCGGCGACATACAGCATGGCGTTGACTACTTGCAGATTGGACAGGCTGACATTGCCGCGCTGCAAGGGCAGGCAATGTTCGATGCGAGAGAACTGTTCAGGTGTGATTTCCATGCCCGCAGTTTCCCATCAAATTGCGGTATTGGGAATTAGTGTTAACACGCCCTAGATCTCGAAAAGCGCCACATATCCGGCGGGGCCAAACGAGATCACCAGTTCGCGCAGATAAGGGTCGTGGACCAATGCCTTGCGGCATGTAAACGGGAACTGCCTCAATAAAGCGATCGCCTGCACAATACGCGCCAAGGCCCGCTCGGCTAGCTCCGTGCTGTGCGGGTCTTGCTCAAATAAGAATTCGTACAGCCTCACCAAATCCGCCTCGGCTTCCTCCGTGAAACAAACGGTATAGCTCATGAGCGACGGGTACGCGCCTTGGCCGCATCCAGCTTGACGTGCAATTTGCCCAACACCACATCGGCCTCGACATAGTGACCAGTCTGCCGGGCCCGGTCGCGCGAGGCCAAGCCATGCGCCAGGAAGGCTTCATTGGCTTTGCGCAGCTCAACCTGACTGCGTACGGCCTGCTCGATGAACTGCGACAGACTTTCTCCTTCGCGCAACACGCTTTCAGTGTCTTGGCGCAACTGCGGGTCAACCCTGAGCGGTGGGAATGTGGCGGTTTTCATACTACCCTCGGATGTTTGCATAGCAATTGCGATACGTTATAGGTCGTTGCCGATCACATCGGCAAGACGAGGCCCATTGTCTGTCGCCAGAAATCCCCGAGCTCAAGACCCTTGCAATTGGCGTATCGTCGCCATCGGCAGGAACAACCGCTGGGTATTGTTCGGAAAAGCAATAAACCCGTATTTGCGATAGAACTTGGCGGAAGAAGCGTCTTTTGCATCGACAACCATAGCGTGGACGGCCATCACTTGTGTTGCGAGCAACGTGCGGTACATCGCATCCATCAGCAGGAACTCGCCCAAACCCGACCCCTGAGCATCACGATCGACAGCCAAGCGACCAAGCAGAACAGCCGGAACAGGATAGCGCGGCAATTTCCTGGCCTGCTCCACGGGCATTTCATCCCGCTGAAAGCTGGTCGCGCTCAGGCTGTAATAGCCGCGGATTGTTGTGGTTTCGGGCCGCACGGCTACAAAAATACGAGCGACATCACGCTTGATGTCTTGTGAGGCATGTTCTCGAAGATAGCGGTCAAGTTCAGCAGCACCACAGGAGAAAGCGGTGCGATCATACCTCTTGCTATCAAACGCCAAGATCTGCCATGGTGACGGCATGACCGTCATCCAGTCGTCTTTTGATACTTGGCAAACGCTTTACGCAACGCGGCATTGGGTGCGGGGGGACTGCTCAAAGCGTCATAAAACACCTTCCAATCTGCCGCTGACAGCGCAACGGCTTCGTTCTCGCGAATGACCTTTTCGGCTTCGGCCAAAGCCGTCGTCAGCACGAACTGACTCACCGTCTTATGACGGTAGTTCGCCGCGCGTTGAAGCACGGCCTTGGCCTCAGCGTTCAGGCGCACCTGAAGCCGCTCATCTTTTGCTTCTACTATGCTGGACATGACAAACCTCTCGGGACAGACAGAATATTGTACTTCCAAATGGAGTACAATTCAAGATATGCTCCAGTGGCTGACGCCTATGCACTACAGGCTCAATATTGCATCTATGGGGGCTATTACCTAAACTGTTCCCTCGAACTTCATCACTTTTGAAAAGGTTCAATGTTCATGCTGGCTTACGATCATTTTGTGATCGTGCCCCAGCATTCGTCTTTTCCAGAGCATCTACGCGCATGACCGGCAATATGCAGATCGTTCATCCTGATGGTCTGCCCAGCTTTGCCAGGGCGGCACGAATAGCGCCATAGTGCTGAGCCGCCTTGGCGTCATAGGGAAGCACTTCGAGACGACTGCGAAAATCGTCGACAGCGATTGGAAGTCGAACAGCTTGAGTACGGTTATTGATGAAGGCTGACACACACCCCAGCCCCCGCCAAGCGGAGCTCAAACACGTTGTCAATAGGCGGCAACAGCCCAGTTGAGCCTGCGATCAGTCGAGAAAACCACGCTGTCGACTACGGAGCTTCAGAGCTGCAAGGCGTCAATACCCAGCTGCCGCCTGACGATCTCCGCTTATCTCACACCACGCAACAGGCGCAGTCCGTTGAAGACCACAAGCAGGCTGGCCCCCATGTCGGCGAACACCGCCATCCACATCGTCGCGCCGCCAAAGACCGCAAGAACGAAAAACACCAGCTTGATGCCCAGCGCCAGGGCGATGTTCTGCCACAGGACCGCGTAGGTCTTTTTCGACAGCCGGATGGTTTCTGGAATGCGGCGCAGGTCGTCGTTCATGACAAGTATGTCAGCGGCCTCTTTGGCCGCGTCCGTGCCGGCCGCTCCCATCGAAAAGCCGATTCTCGCCGCAGCGAGCGAGGGACTGTCGTTCACGCCGTCGCCCACCATGCCGACCTGTTCGCCCGCATCCCTTAATGCCTCCACAACCTTCAGCTTGCCATGCGGCAGCAGGCCGGCGCGCACGTCTTCGATGCCGACCAGTGCCGCGATGGCCCGGGCGGTCGTCGCATTGTCTCCCGTCAGCATGACGGGCCGCACGCCCAGCGCCTTGAGCTCAGCCACTGCCTGCCTGCTGGTTTCCCGGGTGGTGTCGGCCACCGCGAACAGCGCCAGCGCACCGCTATCGTCGGCCAGCACGGACAACGTGCGCCCCTGGGCCTCGTGCTCCCGCATCAACGCCTCGATCTGCGGCGAACACTGGCCGCGGTCGTGCAGCCATCGATGGTTGCCCAGAACGTAACGGTGTCCGCCGATGGTGCCATGCACTCCTTTTCCGAGTTCGGCGCCGAAGTCCGTGACTTCTTCGATCGGAGCGTCCAGGCCTGCGGCAACCGCCTTCGACACCGGATGGTCGGACCTGTCCGCAAGGCTGCGGGCAACCGTCAATATCCATGCTTCGGGCTGTGCACCTTCGAACAATTGACGCGCTACCAGTCGCGGCTTGCCCTCGGTAATCGTGCCGGTCTTGTCCAGGCCCAGGACTGTGAGCTTGCGCGCCTGTTCGATATATATGCCGCCCTTGATGAGAATGCCGCGCCGCGTTGCCGCCGCCAAGCCGCTGACGATCGTGACCGGAGTGGAGATGACGAGCGCGCAGGGGCAGGCAATGACCAGCAGCACCAGCGCCTTGTATATGGCTTCACGCCAGGGCCACCCCGCCAGCAATGGAAAGCCGACGGCCACAGCCAGCGCAAATACGAATACCGCAGGCGTGTAGACAGCCGCAAACCGGTCCACGAAGCGCTGCGTGGGTGCGCGTTGCCCTTGTGCGTCTTCAACGGCGTGGATGATGCGGGCCAGCAGTGTGTCACCGGCTGGCTTGGTGACCTCGAACTCCAGGGCGCCGCTTTGATTGATGGTGCCCGCAAATACATCATCGCCTGGCGCCTTGTCGACGGGAATGCTCTCGCCCGTGACAGAAGATTGGTCGACCGCGCCTTGCCCGGCAGTGACCCGCCCATCCAGCGCGAAGCGTTCTCCCGGCTTGACGCGCGCCAGTGCGCCAACCGGCACTTCTTTGGCATCGGCCAGTGCCCAAGTGCCGTCCGGCTGCCGGATTTCGGCTTCGGGCGGCGACAGCGCCAGCAGCCCTGCGACAGCGTTGCGCGCACGCTCCACCGAACGTGCCTCGATGAACTCGGCCAGCGAGAACAAGGCCATGACCATCGCGGCTTCCGGCCACTGACCGATGAGAAAGGCACCGATGACGGCTACGCCCATCAGGGCGTTGATATTCAGCTGGCCATGCCTCAAGGCAGACAGGCCTTTTTTGAATACGTCCAGTCCGGACAAGGCGATCGCTACAGCGGCAACCATCATCCCCGTGATCTGCCAGGCGTATGCATCCGGCTCGACGAGGTGGCACAGCTCGGCCAGAAGCGCCACGACAAGCGCGGCGACCAAACGTAGCAGGCGGCCGCGCTGAGCACTGGCGGTGTCCGCCGCCGATGGCGGGACAGTGAGCTTCTCTGCCGTGAAGCCAAGTTTTCTGATCGCCGCGATCACCGAGTCCCAGGCGGCTTCGGGCGCATCGACGGTCAAAGTGCGGGCGGGCAGATCGAAACCCAGGCCGCGCACGTGCTTGAACGATTCGAGTGCGCGCCGAATCAGGCCTTCCTCGACGGCGCAGTCCATTTGGGGAATGCGCAACAACAGCGCCCCCGGCGTCGCCGGGATAGAGGCAGGCGCAGCCTTATCGGCGAACTGCAATGCCTCGCAAGCGGAGGAGCCGCAGCAGTCGCCGCTATCTTCTTTGCGCTTGTCACGCGCCAACTGGACGACGTTGGGAATCGACATATCGGTATTTTCCATGAAAGGCTGTAAAACGCTTCCATTAAAAACCCTGTAGTTGCTACAAGGTCAAGCATCCTCATACGCCGCGACGTTCTGCGCTAAAATATTTAGCAACAAATAATAAAACGAGATACATAATGGCTATCATTCAGCTCAGCGCCGGCCCTCAGCGCTCCGTCGCGCTCGACGGCAAAGGCGCAGCCTGGGGTTGGGGGGCCTTCAAGACCGCCTCTCCCAGTCTGCAAGACGTTCTTCCAGCGGAAATCTGCTTCACGGATAAAACCGAAATCGGCCACCGCCGCTATGCCCAGCCCTATGCGCAGTTGCTCAACCCAGGCGCGCCGTTTCGCCTGGTCGCCGATGGGAACACTCATATATTGGGGGCTTGCGACACCGGAGCCCTGCTGGCCTGCCGACCCGTGATTGCACCGGACCATGGGGCTGCCCACCAGACGGTTCGGGCCATACCCGGCGGCATACGACAATTGGCCACCATGCAGACCGTCAGTTTGGCCGTGCTGGAAAACGGCAGTGTGTGGTCCTGGGGTTTCAATCACCAGGGGCAGCTTGGCCGGCCGGCGCAGCCGGCACAGAACACTGCTGCGGCGCTCGATGATCTGCCTGCCATCGCCAGCCTGGCATGCGGCTCGGCGCACGCCCTGGCCCTGGATCGGTCCGGCCGCGTCTGGAGTTGGGGCGCCAACCAGGCCGGCCAGTTGGGGCACGGGACGCTCAAATCCTCCGGCCGGCCGGCCCAAGTGGCATTGCCCGAGCCCATCATCGACATCGCTGCGGGCGATACGCACAGCATGGCCCTGGATGCAGCCGGCCAGTTATGGGCCTGGGGCGCCAATAATCATGGCCAAACAGGCAGCGCCGAGGGCGCCTACTTCACTCGCCCGGTCAAGATCCAGACCGGCTTTCCCGTGCGCCAGGTCGACGGCGGACTGTTTTACACAGTGGCCTTGTCCGAGCAGGGCGAAGTCTTTGCCTGGGGCTGGAACGGATTGGGACAGATCGGTTTGCCGCAGCGACATTCCTCTCCGCAAGCCAGGCAGATTGCCGGCCTGCCGCCGGTCACGCATTTGGCCACCGGAACGGGCCATGTCCTGGCCAGCGATGGCCGGACCGTCTTTGCCTGGGGCGATAACCGTAGCGCTGCCTGCGGGCGGCCTGCCCAAGACCCGGTGATCCTTATTCCGAACCCCATCCTTCTGACCTGAGGGCACAAGCATGAGCACAAGCAATCACCACGGTGCCCGTCAGCCGCTGACAACCGCTGCCGGCCCCGCGGACCCCAAGCGCCGCGATGTCCTGCGCTGGTCGCTGGGCCTGTCTGCCGGCCTGATATTGCCGCCCTTGGCGGGCTGCGGCAGCGGCAGCGACGCTCCGGAGGCAACGGCGGACACCTTGCCCGAAGCCTCCCGTATCTATGCCCGCAACGGCCTCATCGATATCGACCTGATGGCCGCTTACGGCAACAGAAACGTCCAGTTCGCAGCGCCCTCGCAAAATGCTTATCCAGGCACCTCGCAGTCTGTGAATGCCTACCTGCGCAGTTATAACGGCGGTCTTCCGGCCCCCACCCTGTGCCTGAATGCGGGCGATACCTTGCGTATCCGGCTGCAAAACAGGCTGCCTGAAAATGACACCAAGTACTCGTCGTTGAACTTCCTCAACTATCAGAACAGCACCAACCTGCATTTTCATGGCTTGCATGTTGATCCGAAGGAGATCCGCCCCGGAGTCTATGGCGACTATATGGTGGACACCCCCGACGCGGGAGTTGCGCCCGGCGCCGACCGGCAGCATGAAATCGCCTTGCCGGCTGATCATCCCAGTGGAATCTACTGGTATCACCCGCACCTGCATGGATCCACCACCACACAGGTGCTCAACGGCATGTTCGGGGCCATTTTGATCTCCACCCCACGCAATGACTTCGATCTGGCCGAAGACATTCGCGAAAGAGTCATCTTCGTGCATCGCCTGAATCTTAGCGATAAAGGCCGCAGCGACACCTTGTACGACTATACGGGCAACAGCAATAGCGGCTTTGTGCTCAATGGGGCATATCAGCCCACCATAGTCATGCGTCCGGGGGAAATCCAGAACTGGCATTTTCTGAATGCGGACGTCTTCTATCCCTTCAGCCCGGTCCTGGACGAACACACCCTATGGCATTATGCCCGCGACGGAAATGCCTTCCCGCGCCAGTACCGCCCCATCAATGCCGAGTCCGTGACCCAGACGGACAGCGCCCATTGGCCGGGCGGCGCCATGTATCCCGGCAATCGCAATTCAGTGCTGGTTCAGGCCAGCAAAACCCCCGGCACTTATTATCTGCGCTGCGCCAAGGCGCCGTCGGGCATGGATCCGGAAATCGTCGCGCGCGTGGTCGTCGAAGGCACACCAGTCGACATGGATCTGCCCAGCCCGCACAGGCTGCCTTTGTACAACAACTACCAGCCCATTACCGACGCCGAGCTCGCCCAGCATGGCGGCAAGACCCGGGCGGTCATCCTGGCCGTGCTCAACAAGAACAGCCCCCTGCTCACTCAGCCGGTTCCCGAGGATGAAGAATGGTTCATCCCGGCGACGGATAATTCCTCACTGGCCAATTTCGTGTTTGCCACCGGCAACTCCGGAGCCAAGCTCGCCCCTTTCCAATCCGCGCTCGCCACGACGCAGATCGTAGCCCTCAATGCGGTCGAAGAATGGACCCTGTACAACTTGAATGGCTACCCCCATCCCTTCCATATCCATGTCAATGATTGCTATGTGATCAAGGTCAATGGCCAGGACATCGAGCCCTACTGGGCCGATACCATTCCGCTGGCACCCAATGGCAGCCTGGATCAGCCCACTTCCATTACATTCCGCAGTCGCTTCACCGACTTTACCGGCAGTTTCGTCTGGCATTGCCATGCCCTGGATCACGAGGACATGGGCATGATGGAGCTGGTCGAGGTGGTCGCCTGAGGCGAACAAAAAACAGCGTTCGACGCGCTAGCATACCGAGCACACCTTCAAAGCCTCGTCGTTCTGCTGCCGGGTGTGCTCGACCAGATAGTCCAGGAATACGCGGGATCGCTGCGGAATGAACTTGCGGCTCGGCAGGGCCGCGTACATTGCAAGGCGCCCGGTGACCCATGGCTGCAGCACCCGAACCAGTTCGCCGCGGGTCAGGTACGGCGCGGCGATATCCAGGGCAATGGACGTGACACCGGCGCCATCCAGTGCAGCACGCAGCAAAGTATCGGTATGGTTCGCGATGAGCACCGCGTCCACGTCGATTTCCACCGCCTCGCCAGGGCCGGGCTGACGCCACATGCGCCAGGCCCGCACAGGCATGTCGGGCGGCTGCAGGCGCAGGCACTCATGCTGTTTAAGATCATCAGGCGCTTTCGGCATTCCCTTGCGTTTCACATAGGCCGGCGAAGCGACCAGGACGACATCGGATTCGACAATCTTGCGCGCGATGATGTCGGCATTGAAATTCGCATCGGTGCCCAGCAAGGTAATGTCGTAGTCTTCGATCGGCGGCGCCCTGTGTGTTTCGACCTCGACATCCACCACGATGCCCGGATAGCGCTGACGAAACTTCGATAGCATCGGAGCAATGACATAGCTGGCCAGAACCGGCTGCGTATGCACGCGCAGCCGGCCTGCCAGTTCGCTGGTATGCGCACTGGCGATGGAGTCGGCTTCTTCCACGTCCTGCAGTATCTGGCGCACGCGAGCCAAGTAGGCATCCCCCGCTTCGGTAAGCGATACCCGACGCGTCGTACGCTGGAACAATCTTGTGCCCAGATAGGCTTCCAGCTCGGCAACCAGACGAGTGACCGCGGGCGGCGACATGTCCAGCGCCCGCGCCGCGGCCGCAAAACCGCCCTGGTCGGCGACGCGCTCGAAGACCTGCATGGCAAGCAATCTATCCATGGAACGGCTCCTATAAGCCAATTATTTCATAAACGTGAATAGTATATGTCTTTTTGTACCATTTATTCATATCACAGGAACTTTTAAAGTTACTCCATCGACGAGATCACACGACAAATGGCTCGCCGAATCATCGGAACCCGCTTCCTTTGATCCAAACCAACCTATTGATTTAAAGGATATACATCATGACACGCACTCAAGTTTCCGCCATTGCTTTTGCCTTCACCGCCCTTTTCGCCGGCCAAGCCATGGCGGCCAGCGAAGCTCCTGTGACTCGCGACCAAGTCAAGGCCGAGCTGGCCGAAGCCGTTCGCACAGGCAACATGATCGCTGGCGAAAGCGGGCAGCAACTGAACGAAATCTTTCCGCATAACTACCCGGCACAACAATCCGGCAGCACGGTGACGCGCGCCCAGGTCAAGGCCGAGTTGGCCGAAGCTGTCCGCGCAGGCAATGTCGTGGCAGGCGAAAGCAGCACGGCCCTGAACCAGGCGTTTCCCCAGAACTATGTTGCGCAGAACCAGGCAGCCGACAAGAGCCGCGAGCAAGTCCGCGCCGAGCTGGCCGAAGCCGCCGCCAGCGGCCAGATGTCACGTCGTATCGAAGCCTAAGTCCATCATGATCACCCTGCGCAGATCAGAAGAACGCGGCCGGTCCACCCACGGTGGCTGGCTGCAAAGCGCCCATAGCTTCTCTTTTGGCGACTACTTCGACGTCCGGCATCAAGGCCACGGCAACCTGCTCGTCATCAACGACGACACGGTTGCCGGTGGGCGCGGCTTCGGAACCCACGGCCATCGCGACATGGAAATCATCAGCTATGTGCTCGACGGGGAACTGGCTCATAAGGACAGCATGGGCAACGGCGAAACGGGAGCGCTAAACAGCGGCATCATCCGCCCTGGAGACGTCCAACGCATGAGCGCGGGCACCGGCGTCATGCATAGCGAGTTCAATAACCTGCAAGATCGCAGCACGCGCTTCCTGCAAATCTGGATCAAGTAAGCATGAACGCCGATACGGCGATTCATGCCGGTTTGTTCGGCGAAGGCGAACACTGCGTACGCCCTTTGGACACCGGACGCCTGACCTATGTGCATATGGCTCGCGGTTCGCTGAATGCCAATGGCCACGCCCTGGTAGAGGGAGACGGCGTCCTGCTGGACGGCGAACCGGAGCTCAAGCTGGAAAACGGCCGCAATGCCGAGGTACTGGTGTTCGACCTCGCGCGCTAGCACGCGAGAACCGGCAGGCACGCCGACATGCCTGCCAGGCTCGCTTCGCGGCCCTCGCTGGTAGGCTAGGCTTCGCTCATGCCGGCCGCCGGCTCTTCCGCACGGCCGCTGCGGACTTTTTCTTCGATGCGCCGGCCCACGTCAGGGTCCACATTTTTCCAGTAATCGAAAGCGCGCTCCAGCACGGGACTGCGCACGCCGCCCAACAAGCTGCCGGCAACCGTTTCAACCAATCGATCGCGCTGTTCGTCGTTGTACACCTCGCGCACCAGTGTGCCGGGCTGGCCGAAGTCATCGTCTTCGGCATGGAGCTCATAGGCGCTGCGCACCATGTCGCCATCCGCCTCCCAGCCGTCGTCCATCTTGCCCGTGTCGTCGGCCCAGGTCCGGCCGCCGGAATTCGGTGCATAAACAGGCTGATTGCCGCTGTGCTCGTAGGCCATTTGACCATCGAACATATAGGTATTGACCGCCACTTTGGGCTTGTTGACCGGCAACTGGTGGAAATTGGTGCCGATGCGATTGCGCTGCGCATCGTTGTAGGCAAAGGCGCGGCCCAGCAGCATCTTGTCGGGCGACAGCCCGATCCCCGGTACGGTGTTGCCGGGCGAGAATGCCGCTTGCTCGATCTGCGCGAAAAAGTTCTCCGGATTTCGATTGAGCGTCATCGTGCCGACTTCGATCAGCGGGTAATCCTTGTGCGACCATGTCTTGGTCAGGTCGAAAGGGTTGAAGCGATACGACTTGGCTTCTTCGTAAGGCATGACCTGCACGGACAAGGTCCAGCTGGGATGCTCTCCTTTTGCGATTGCGTCGAACAGGTCGCGCCGGTGGTAGTCGGCGTCGAGGCCTGCCATTTCCTTGGCTTCCGCATTGGTGAAATGCCGCATGCCTTGCTTGGTGTGGAAATGGTATTTGACCCAGAAGCGCTCGCCCTTGGCGTTGACCCACATATAGGTGTGCGAGCCATAGCCGTTCATGTGGCGCCAAGTGCGCGGCAGGCCGCGGTCGCCCATCAGGTACGTGACCTGGTGGGCCGACTCCGGGTTATTGGTCCAGAAATCCCATTGCATGTGATTGTCGCGCAGACCCGAATCAGGCAGGCGCTTCTGGCTGCGTATGAAGTGAGGGAACTTCATCGGATCGCGCACGAAGAAAATCGGCGTGTTGTTGCCGACCAGGTCGTAGTTTCCTTCTTCCGTGTAGAACTTGAGCGAAAAGCCACGCACATCGCGCCAGGTATCGGGGCTGCCCGCCTCGCCCGCCACAGTGGAAAACCGCGCGAGCATTTCGGTCTTACAGCCTTTCTGGAACAGCGCCGCCCTGGTATAGGCGGAGACGTCGGCGGTGGTTTCAAATACCCCGAACGCGCCCGCGCCTTTGGCGTGCGGCTGGCGCTCCGGTACTTTCTCCCGATTGAAGTGCGCCATCTGTTCCAGGAAGTGGACGTCATGCAGCACGATGGGCCCATTTGGGCCTATGGTCAGCGAATTGCGGTCGCTGGGCGCGGGCGCTCCAGCGCCTGTGGTCGAGCCTTGAGTGGCATTGCTCTTGGATTGAGTCATTGCTGGTCTCCAGTAAGATCACTTGAATGGATCGGCAGCCTGGCCGTGCTGAACACAGATTACTATATCAAGATGGCGTTCTCATTGATCGCGCATAAAAACTCATACAGCACATGGACCTAGATTCAGCACCAAAAACCCTTCACCTGGACGACCTCAATGTCGGTGATGTCTTTCTCAGCCGCGCTCAGGCTGTCGATGCCCAACAGATCGTCCAGTTCGCGTCACAGTTCGACCCGCAGCCCTTCCATCTGGACGAAGAGGCCGCCAAAGACACTTACTTCCAGGGACTGGCCGCAAGCGGTTGGCACACGGCGGCCATTACCATGCGACTGATGGTCGAAAGCTTCCCGCTTGCGCAGGGGCTGATCGGCGCAGGCGTCGAGCTGAGCTGGTCCCAGCCGACTCGCCCCGGCGATGTGCTGCGTGTAAAAAGCACGATCCTGAGCATCACGCCTTCCCGCTCCAAGCCGGATCGTGCCATCATTCTTTTTGAAACCATCACCTTGAACCAGCGCGACGAGGCCGTGCAGAAGTTGACGAGCAGAATCGTCGCCTTCCGGCGGCCTCAAGGCGACGCGTTGCGGACTCCTGCTTGAACCCGCAACCGCCTATCAGGCCATAGGCGGCTGGAACCGCCTCAGGCGCAGCGCGTTGGCCAGCACGAACACGCTTGACAGCGCCATGGCGCCGGCCGCAAAGATGGGCGACAGCAGCAGGCCGTAAGCCGGATACAGCGCGCCGGCCGCCAGCGGGATCAACGCCGTGTTGTAGGCAAAGGCCCAGAACAGGTTCTGCCGGATATTGCCTATTGTGGCCTGCGACAAGGCGATGGCATTCGGCACCCCTTGAAGATTGCCGGACATCAGCACGACGTCGGCGGCCTCCATGGCGATGTCGGTACCCGTGCCGATCGCCAATCCTACGTCGGCTTCGGCCAGCGCCGGCGCGTCGTTGATGCCGTCGCCAACGAACGCGACGTGTCCATGCTCGGCCTTCAGCCTCCGCAGCACTTCCACCTTCCCTGCCGGCAGTACTTCGGCCACCACTTCATCGATACCCAGCCGTGCCGCGATGGCCTTTGCAGTGACCTTGTTGTCGCCGGTGATCATCGCGACTTTCAGGCCCAGTTGATGCAGTGCCGCTATGGCGGCGGGCGTGCCGGCCTTGATCGGATCGGCCACGGCGACGATTGCGGCGAGGCGTCCGTCGATGGCCGCATACAGCGGTGACTTGCCTTCTTTACCGAGCCGCTCGGCCGTCGCCGCGAAGAGCCCGACATCCAGGCCGAGCTCACGCATATAGCGGTCTGCCCCGACCTGCACGCGAACGCCGTCCACACTGGCACGCACGCCCATGCCGGTCACCGACTCGAAGTCATCGAGCGTCGGAACGGCGATGTCTTCTTCCTCGGCGGCGTGGACGATGGCGCGCGCGATGGGATGCTCGGATCGGGATTCCACCGCGGCGATCCGCGCGAGTACTTGCGCACGCTCGAAGCCTTCCGCCACGTCGAGGTCGGTCAACGCCGGCCGCCCTTCCGTCAGCGTCCCGGTCTTGTCCACCGCCACTACCCGCGCGTCCTTCAGCAATTGCAAGGCTTCGCCTTTGCGAAACAGCACACCCAGCTCCGCACCCCGTCCGGTGCCGACCATGATCGAGGTCGGGGTCGCCAGGCCCATGGCGCAAGGGCATGCGATGATGAGCACCGCCACTGCATTCACCAAGGCGAAGGTCAGGGCGGGCGAGGGGCCGAAGACCAGCCAGACGAGAAAGGTCAGCGCCGCCGCCGCCATCACCGCCGGCACAAACCACATCGTGACCTTGTCCACCACAGCCTGGATCGGCAGCTTGGAGCCTTGCGCCTGCTCGACCAGGCGTATGATCTGCGCCAGCACGGTCTGACTGCCCACGGCAGTGGCGCGCAGCGTGAAGGCGCCCGTCTGGTTGACGGTGCCGCCCACCACTTCGCTGCCGGCGACCTTCTGGACCGGTATGGGCTCGCCCGTGATCATGGATTCATCGACATAGCTCTGTCCGTCCATGACTTCTCCATCCACCGGCACCCGCTCGCCCGGCCGCACGTCCACGATATCGCCCGAAACGACTTCGCTTATCGGGATCTCGATGGCACGGCCGTCGCGCGACACGCGTGCCACCTTGGCCTGCAGGCCGACCAGCCGCTTGATGGCCTCGGAAGTCCGCCCTTTTGCTCGCGCTTCCAGGTAGCGGCCCAGCAGGATCAGCGTCACGATCACCGCGGCGGCTTCGTAATAAACATTGACTGTGCCAACGGGCAGCAAGCCTGACGCGAAGGTGGCGACAACGGAATACGCATAAGCGGCCAACGTACCGACCGCCACCAGCGAGTTCATGTCCGGCGCCAGGCGCCACAGCGCCGGAAAGCCCTTGGTGTAGAAGCGCCGGCCGGGCAAGGCCAATACCAGCGTCGTCAGCACGAACTGCAAGACCCAACTCGATTGCATGCCTATCGTGCGCTCCACCAGCGCGTGCATGCCCGGCACCAGGTGCGATCCCATTTCGATGATGAATACAGGCAATGACAACGCGGCGGCAATGATCAGGTCGCGCTTCAGCGCCGTACGCTCCGCGTCCTTCTTTGCCATGGCGTCGTCCTCGCCATTCCGGGTCTCGGCATCGCGCGCCCGGGCTTCGTAACCGGCCTTCTGCACCGCAGCCACGAGCTCGTCGGCGGATGCGACTCCGCGCACGGTTGCGCCCTCGGTCGCCAGGTTCACCACCGCTTCCGACACGCCGGGCACCGCCTTCAGCGCCCGTTCGACCCGACCCACGCAGGAGGCGCAGGTCATGCCCTCAATGGACAGGCTGATGGCCGCTGTCGCGGCATGGTCGGCTTTCGCTGGCAGATTCATGATTGTCCTCTGGAATAAGTCATCATAGGGCAAGACTAATCCTTACCATGATTGGAAGGTCAAGCGAATCCGGTATGCTTGCGCTGACAGTATCTTCAGACCGCCGTCCATCCATGATCGATTCGACCCATAGCGAGCGCAAAGCGCGTGCGGAAGACGCAAGCCGGTTATCTTCACCGAGAAGCGACCGATCGCAAGGAAATGGCGAATTCCGTGATGGCCCCTGGAGTGTGTTTCTGGTCTTTTTGCGGCTGGGCATGACGTCGTTCGGCGGACCCATTGCGCACCTGGGCTATTTTCGCAGCGAATTCGTGGAACGTCGGCGCTGGCTGACCGATCGCGACTATTCGGATCTGGTGGCGCTATGCCAATTCCTGCCTGGTCCATCCAGCAGCCAGGTCGGCATGGCGCTGGGACTGGGCCGGGCGGGATGGCCTGGTTTGCTGGCCGCCTGGGCGGGGTTTACGCTGCCGTCGGCGCTGGCGCTCATTCTGTTTGCCTACGGTGTCGGGCAATACCAGGATCTGGCCCGGTCCGGCTGGGTGCATGGATTGAAGATCGTGGCCGTTGCCGTCGTGGCTCAGGCCGTATGGGGCATGGCCAAGTCGCTGTGCCCCGACCGCCCGCGTGCCACGCTGGCTGTCCTCGCAGCCCTGCTGACGCTGATCCTGCCCTCCGCATCCGGGCAGGTCGCGGCCATCGTCTGCGCCGGCGTGGTCGGACGCTGGATGCTCGAGCCGCCGCAGCCGCCAGGCGGGCGGGCGCACGCCTATCCCATCTCGCGCAAGGCCGGCGTCGTCGCGCTATGCCTGTTCGCGCTGCCTTTGGCCGGCCTTCCCATGTGGGCGGCCTTCAGCGGTTCATCGATGGCCGCGCTGCTGGATGGCATCTACCGTTCCGGCGCCCTGGTCTTCGGCGGCGGGCACGTGGTGCTGCCCCTGCTGCAATCGGCAGTCGTTCCCAGCGGCGTGGTGAGCAGCGCAGATTTCCTTGCAGGGTACGGGGCGGCGCAGGCGGTGCCGGGCCCCCTGTTCACATTTGCCGCGTATCTGGGCACCATCGCTGACAGCACTCTTAACGGATGGCGAGGCGGCCTGGCATGGCTGGCCCTGATTTTCCTTCCCGGGTTTCTCGTGCTTGCCGCCGCGCTGCCTTTCTGGGAAAGTCTGCGAAGACGTCCCGGCATCCAGGCCGCCATGGCAGGCATCAATGCCGGCGTAGTCGGCATCCTATTGTCGGCGCTGTATGATCCGGTGTGGACCGGAGCCATCCATGGCAAGGCCGATTTCGGTCTGGCGCTGGCGGCATTCGGGCTGCTGGTGTTCGGTCGTCTGCCACCCGCCCTCGTCGTACTGCTGGCCGGTGTGGCCGGATGGGCCATGGCGGGATAGCCGGGTCAGGCTACGGCATCTTTATGGAATACCATGATCATCAGCCCCATCGACAAACAAATGAAGCCCGCCCCCAATTCGAAAGGCTGGGATCTGGAACGCATGTCGCCCGCCTGCTTCGGCCTGGTCATGGCGACCGGCATCGTGTCGCTGGCCGCCCATATGCTGGACCTGTCCCGCATCGCGCGTGTGCTTTTCGATCTGAACCTGGTTTTTTTCCTTGTGCTGTGGGTCCTGACCATACTGCGCATCGTCCGCTATGCGAAGCGATTCTTCAGCGACATGGGCGATCATGTCCGCGGGCCGGGTTTTTTCACGGCGGTGGCGGGCGCCAGCATCCTGGGCAGCGAGTTCGTGGTGCTCGATGGCAATTACCGCGTCGGCTGGTTCTTGTGGCTATGGGCCGCTGTGCTCTGGATGGGGCTGACCTATGCGATCTTCGCCGCGCTGACCGTCCGCAGCGACAAGCCCGGACTGGACCGGGGCCTGAGCGGCAGCTGGCTGCTAGCGGTCGTGGCGACTCAGTCTCTTGCCGTGCTCGGCGGCATGCTGGCCGGGCATGGCGGGCCCATCAGCGCCCGGGCCTTGAATTTTCTGGCGCTGTCCATGTGGTTGTGGGGCGGGATGCTGTACATCCTGATCATGGCGCTGATCTTCTTCCGCTATCTATTCCTGCGCTTCTCGCCCGCCGATCTCTCGCCGTCATATTGGATCAACATGGGCGCCATGGCCATTTCAACGCTGGCGGGCGCCCAGCTCATCGCGAACGCCCAGGCGGCGCCTTTCCTGCTGTCCATCCTTCCTTTCCTGAAAGGGTTGACGCTGTTTTTCTGGGCGGCAGGAACATGGTGGATTCCAATGCTGCTGGTGCTCGGGTTCTGGCGGCATGCCTACATGCGTTTTCCCATTCAATACGACCCACTGTACTGGGGCGTCGTGTTTCCCTTCGGCATGTACGCGGCCAGCACCTACAGCCTGAGCCATGTGCTGGAGCTCGACTTCCTGTATTTCCTTCCACCCGTCTTCCTGTATGCGGCCATGGCGGCCTGGCTCGTCGCCTTCACGGGCCTGGCGCATGATGTCTGGCTGCGATACAACGGTTCGCGCCAACCGGCGTAGCGCCGCGCAGCCGGCGGGCGGCGACCTTGACACCCGCAGGCGGCCCTCGTAACCTACGGCTTGCATCTTGCAAATGACAAGAACGGTAAGACTTCAGGAGACCCCCATGAAATTCCCTTCATTCCTGGCCGCATTGGCCACGACGGCTTTGCTGTGCGCCGGCGCCGCCCAAGCCCAGGTCAGCGTCATGCTGCCCGCAAATCCCGGCGGCGGCTGGGACTCCACGGGACGCCAGGCCTTCCAGGCCATGCAGCAGGCGGGCATTTATACGGGCACGGTCAACTTCACCAACAAGGGCGGTGCCGGCGGCACCATCGGCCTCGCCGACTTCCAGCGCGCCCAGAAAGGCAAACCCGACGCACTGGCGGTATTCGGCGCCATCACGGTCGGTGCCATCACGCTGAATAAATCGCCCATCGATCTCAGCAAGTTCAAGCCGGTGGCGCGCCTGACGGCGGAATACCTGGTCCTCGCCGTCAAGGCGGATGCCCCTTACAAAACACTGGGCGATTTCGTCGAAGCCCTCAAGGCGAATCCGGGCGGCACGCCTGTAGGCGGCGGGTCGGCCGGCGGCGTCGACCACATCGCCCTTGCCCTGCTGGCGCAAAGCGCCGGCGTTTCGGTGCCTAAGCTGAACTACATTCCGCAGGCGGGCGGCGCCGATACCGTCACCGGCATTGTGAACGGCACGCTCAAGGCCGGCATCTCGGGTATTTCCGAGTTCCAGCAATTCGCCGAAAGCGGACGCATCCGCATCCTGGCCATCACCACATCCGACCGTCTGCCGAACCTCGACGTCCCGACCTTCAAGGAAGCGGGCTATGACGTCGAAATCGCGAACTGGCGCGGCATCCTGGGCTCCATCGACATGCCTGAAGCCAACCATAAAGAGTGGGTCGACCGCTTTGCACGCCTGAACGACAGCGACGCCTGGAAGGCCGTGCTGGCCAAGCAGGGCTGGGATGCCTATTTCCTGCCCGGCGACGCCTTCGGCCAATTCATTCAAAGCGAAAGCGGCCGCATCAACCAGATCCTGAAGGACGCAGGGCTGGCGAAGTAAGCGCCAAGCGTCGAAGCAGGTTCGGTCATGGCATCGTTGCGCAATCGCCCCTGGTGGCTGGGGCTGGCTGTTCTCTTTCTGGGCGGGGTCTGTTTCCACGCCTCGACCCAGCTGGCCGCCACCGCCCAGTATGCCGCCATCGGCCCGGGCATGTTTGTTGCCGCGGTCGGTGTCGGGCTCATGGTCCTGGGCGTGATGCTGCTGGTGCAAATAGCACGAGGCGAAACTTTCGAACCGCTCGACGCCGAGAACGCCGCGGCCGATCAGCCCATGGACCGGCGCGCATTCTTTACCGCACTGCTGGCGGTGGTCTTGCCCACGCTAACCATCGAACCGCTCGGGCTGCCCGCCACCGCCATGCTGTCCTTCATGCTGGTGGCGCGATCCTTCGGGTCGCGGCGGGTACTGCCTGATCTACTGGCCGGCCTCGTTCTGGGCGTCGTCAGCTGGCTGCTGTTCAGCTGGCTCGGATTGCAGTTGGGCGGCTTCTTCCCGTTGGCGGGCCTGTAATGGATACCTTGGCGCTTTTGCTGCATGGCTTCGAAGTGGCGCTGTCGCCCATCAACCTGATGTGGGCCTTCATCGGCTCCATGCTCGGCACGGCCATAGGGATCCTGCCGGGCATCGGCCCCGCCCTGACCATTGCGCTGTTATTGCCGGTCACCGTTTCCGTCGGCCCGGTATCAGCCTTCATCATGTTTGCCGGCGTACTCTATGGCGCGATGTACGGCGGCTCGACTACATCCATCCTCATCAACACCCCAGGCGAAGCCGGCTCGATGATGACGGCCCTCGAGGGCAACAAAATGGCACGTGCCGGCCGTGGCGCCGCGGCACTGGCAACAGCCGCCATCGGTTCTTTCGTGGCGGGCACCATCGCCACGCTGTTGCTGACCTTCGCCGCGCCGGTGGTCGCCGAACTCGCCTTCATCCTGAAGCCCGCCGACTATTTCGCGCTGACGGTGCTCGCCTTTACATCCGTGGCGGTGGTGATGGGGGCATCGCGGGTCCGTGGCTTCATTTCCCTGTTCCTGGGCCTGGCCCTCGGTGTGATCGGCATCGACGGCATGACCGGACAGCCCCGCATGACCTTCGGCCTGCCCGACCTGCTGGACGGCGTGGAGCTCACCGTGGTGCTGGTGTCGGTATTCGCGGTGGGCGAAATCCTGTTCGTCGCCAGCCGGTACACCTACAGCAAGGACGAGATCATTCCGATCAAGGGCAAAATCTACATGACCCGCCAGGAATGGGCGCGATCCTGGAAGCCATGGCTGCGCGGCACCATCATCGGATTCCCCATGGGCGCCGTCCCGGGCGGCGGTTCCGAGATCCCCACCATGCTGTCCTATTCGCTGGAAAAGAAGCTATCGCCCTACCGGGACGAATTCGGTAAGGGCGCCATCGAAGGTGTAGCGGGCCCGGAGGCGGCCAATAACGCGGCGGCGGCCGGCATCCTGGTGCCTTTGCTGACGCTGGGCCTGCCCACATCGGCAACGGCGGCCGTGCTGCTGGCCGCCTTCCAGAACTATGGGCTGCAGCCCGGCCCCTTTCTGTTCACCAGCAATCCTGAACTGGTATGGGGGCTGATCGCTTCCCTGTATATCGGCAACCTCATGCTGCTGGTGCTGAACCTGCCGCTGGTTGGACTATGGGTGCGGCTGCTGTACATACCCAAGCCACAGCTGTATGCCGGCATCCTGGTCTTCGCCATGATCGGCATCTGGGGCGTTTCGGGTTCGGTTTTCGACCTGGGGCTCATGGCGGGGCTCGGCCTGGTCAGCTATGCCATGCGGGTGTACGGCTTTCCCATTCCCCCGCTGCTCATCGGCCTGATCCTCGTGCCCTTGGCCGAGAACCAGCTACGTACTGCGCTGGCTGCCGGCCAGGGCAATGTGGCCGTGCTGGTCGAAGGCCCCATCTCGATCACCTTCCTGACCTTGGCCGTCCTGTTCCTGTTCGTGCCTTTTCTCCTGAAGCGCCTGCGCGGCCATGCTGCCTAGCCCGGACGTCAATCGTACAGGCTCGCGTTGCAAAGACGCGCCTTCAAGGACTGGATGAGCGCCTGGGCGGCGGCGGTCTGGTAGCGCGTAGGCGGCGTCAGAAGGAACAGCTTCGCCCCGAACACGCTGATGCGATAGTATTCAAGATGCCTGACCAGACATCCCGATTGCAGTTCCGCGCGAACCATGTACCGGGGCAGGAAGCCCACGCCGCCGCCCTCCATCACTGCCTGCTTCAAGAATACGAAGTTGTCCGACCTCAGCACCGGATCGAGCTCCACGCTCCTGCTTCCGCCGGCGTAGCGCCCCGTCACGCTCAAGGCAGCACCCACGGCGGAAGCGCAGACGATGTCCAGCCCTTGCAGATCCTCCAGCACATGTATCGGAGGCTTGCCACGCATGTATTCCGGGCTGGAGCAGACGACCCAGTCGACATCGGCAAGCTCGATCGCCATGGAATTGGCCGGCGGCCGGGACAGGACACGCAAGGCGATATCTATGCCCTCTTCGACCAGGTTCGAAATCTGGTTGCTGAACACCACGTCGAAAGTGACGCCCGGATGGTCGCGCCTGAATTGGACCAGGGTGTCGGACAGTACCAGATGCCCCAGGCCCGCCGACACGCTCAAGCGCACATGCCCCGAAATGCTGCCGGCGGCGCTGGAGACAATGTCGGTCACGGCGGCGAGCTCCTGCAGCATGTTGCGGCCGTGCGCATAGACGGCCGCACCGATATCCGTCAATTGCATGGACTTGGTCGTACGCCTGAGCAGTTGCGCGCCCAGGGCGTCTTCGAATGCCTTGAGCCGATAGCTGAGGTTCGCCCTGGACATATTACGCTTGCGCGCGGCTGCGCTGAGGCTACCCGCCTCGACGATGTCAATGAAGAAATGCAGCGAGTTGAGATCCATGGGAGTCAAACCAAACAGAGATTGTCAAATAATATTTGACATGGATTCAAATCGTCAAACGAATCGACAACCGACGTACCATACCGCAGGACAACCCTCTCATCCCTATCTAGGCAAGAACATGGCACTCGATAATGAAACTTTCTCGGTCCTGCGCTCGACCGTGCAGCGCTTCATTGAACAACGGCTGAAACCCGCGGAAGACATCCTGGAAGAAACCGACGACGTCCCGGCGGACATCGTTGCCGAAATGAAGGAGCTTGGCCTCTTCGGTATTTCCATACCTGAGGAATACGGCGGCTCGGGGCTGTCGATGTCGCAGGAATGTGACATTGCCTATGACCTGGGCCATACCGCTTTCGCGTTCCGGTCGGTGTTCGGCACCAACGTAGGCATCGGATCACAAGGCATCCTGATGGACGGCACCGAAGAACAGAAGCAGGCCTGGCTGCCGCGCATTGCGTCCGGCGAGGTTATCATCTCGTTCGCACTGACCGAGCCTGGCGCCGGGTCCGATGCGGGATCTTTGCAAACCCGGGCCACGCTGCAGGACGGCCACTATGTCCTGAACGGCACCAAGCGCTTCATTACGAATGCTTCGCGCGCCAATGCCTTCACGCTGATGGCGCGTACGGGCGGCCCCGGCGCCGACGGCATCACGGCCTTCATCGTTCCCGCCGATGCGCCCGGCATATCGCTGGGCAAGCCCGACAAGAAAATGGGGCAGCGCGGCACCAAGACCTGCGACGTCGTACTCGAGGACGTCAAGGTCGACGCGGCGAACATCATCGGCGGCGTGCCCGAAAAAGGCTTCCGGACCGCCATGAAAGTCCTGGATCGCGGCCGGCTGCATATCTCGGCCCTGGCCTGCGGCATGGCCGACCGCCTGATCCATGACGCCGTCGACTATGCCAAGCAGCGCAAGCAGTTCGGCCAGCCCATCGCCCAGTTCCAGCTGGTGCAGGCCATGCTGGCCGACAGCCAGACGGAGCTTTACGCGGGTCTTTCCATGATGCGCGACTGCGCGCGCATGTACGATGCCAATCCGCCCGGCCAAAGGAATGCCGAGCTGAGCATGGCGGCGTCTTGCGTGAAGCTGTTTTGTACCGAGATGGTGGGCCGTGTGGCCGATCGGGCCGTGCAGATTCATGGCGGCTCGGGCTACATCAGCGAGTACAAGGCTGAACGGTTCTACCGCGACGTCCGCCTGCTAAGGCTTTATGAAGGCACGAGCCAGATTCAGCAACTGATCATCGCCAAGCATTTGCTGCAGCGCTGATCGGGACGGGTAGGGGTCAGACCCCATTCGGGGTCTGACCCCGCATGATTCTGGGGTCGGACCCCATTCGGGGTCTGACTCCGGCATGATTCTGGGGTCGGACCCCGAACGGGGTCCGACCCCCAGTTCCCTGTTAGTCGACCGAAATATTGGCTTCCTTGATCACTTCCGCCCATTTGGCGCGCTCATCCTGGATGAACTTGCCGAACTCTTCGGGCGTGCCGCCGCCGACCTGGCCGCCGGTCTGTTCGAAAGCCTGAATGACTTCAGGCTTCTTCAGGATCTTGTTGAAGGCTGTGTTGAGCTTCTCGACGACGTCCTGCGGCGTGCCGGCGGGCACCACGATGCCTTGCCAGTTGTACGACTCGAAACCGGGCAGGCCGACTTCTGCGATGGTCGGTACGTTGGGCAAAAGCGGCAGGCGCTGGCTGCTGGTCACGCCCAAGGGCTTCACTTTGTCGGCCTGGATGGCCGGCATGGCGGCATAGCCCATTTCGAACATCATGTCGATGTGGCCGGCCATCAGGTCGGTGGCGGCGGGCGCGCCGCCTTTGTAGGGCACGTGCGTCATTTCGACGCCGGCGCTATTGGCGAACAGCTCGCCCGACAGGTGGTGGGCACCGCCCACGCCCGACGAGCCGAAGGTGATCCGGCCCGGGTCTTTCTTGCTGAGGGCGATCAGTTCGGCAATGCTGTTGACCGGAACTTTCTTGTTGACGTTCAGGATGAGCGGCGCCTCTTCGATCAGGATGACAGGCGTCAGGTCTTTCTGGACGTCGTAGGGTACGTTCTTGGGCATCAGCGTCGGATTCACCGACAAGGGGGCCAGGTGGCCGCTGCCGATGGTATAGCCGTCAGGCTTGGCACGCGCGATTTCCGCGGTGCCGATGACGCCGCCGGCGCCGGCCTTGTTTTCAATGACGACATTCGCCTTGAGTTCCTTTGCCAGCTCTTCGCCCAGCATGCGCATGCGGGTATCGGCGAAGCCGCCTGCCGCGTAAGGAATGATCATGGTGATGGGCTTTGCGCCGGGCCATTCCGCGGCTGCCGCATTGGTGGACAGGGCGCCGAAGACGGCGACAGCCGCCAGCGCGGCCCCTAGTTTCTGTATGGACATATACTGACCTCGAAAAGATGAAAAACGATTGAATCGCAAGGATTTTCGGGCTCTATTGTATGCTGTGGGAACGCGCGTCGCTTTACCAGGAGCAAAGCATGCCTGATCAGAGCCATAGGGTCGTCATTGTCGGAGGCGGGGCCGGCGGTCTGGAACTCGCCGCCAAGCTGGGCCGGAAATTCGGTCCCGGCCATGTCTTCCTGATCGACAAGGCGGAAAGCCATATCTGGAAACCGTCGCTGCACGAGGTGGCCGCCGGCACCCTGGATATACATCGGGAAGACCTTTCGTATTTCATGCTCGCGCGCGAAAGCGGCTTCACCTTCATCCAGGGCGAAATGCAGGGCCTGGACCGCGCCTCGCGCGAAGTGTCGCTGCTGCCCGTTTCCAGCCCCGCCGGCCTAGAGATCTTCCCCGCCCGCCATGTCGCCTATGACACGCTCGTGGTCGCCATAGGCAGCAAAACCAATTTCTTCGGCACGCCCGGCGCGCGTGAGCATGCCATCACGCTGGACTCCACCGAGCAGGCCGAACGTTTCCGGCAGCGACTGCTGAGCCTGATGGTTCGCCACGCTCCGGCGGTCCAGCGCGACGGCGGCCCGGGCGACGCGGAATCCCCCGGGCTGGAGATCGCCATCGTGGGTGCGGGCGCCACCGGGGTGGAACTGGCGGCCGAACTGCTGGAGGCCCGCGCCGGGCTGGTCTACTACGGCCTGCACGAGCAAAGCTCGGGCTACGGCATGCGCATCACCCTCATTGAAGGCGCCGACCGGATTCTTTCGGCCCTGCCACCAAAGCTGTCTTCCACGGCTCAATCCCTCTTGGAATCGCGGGGCGTAAAGGTGCTCACGGGCGTACGCATCGCCAGCGTATCCGAAGACCATCTGTCCGACAAGGAAGGCAAGCGCTATCCAACCGACTTGTGCGTATGGGCGGCGGGGATCGAAGCACCTTCCATGCTGAGCGAATTGGGGCTGGAAACCAATCGCGCCAATCAACTGGTGGTGGACTCGCGATTGCGCACCGCGGACCCATGCATCTATGCATTCGGCGACTGCGCGCAAGCCCGCTGGGCGGGCCAGGACACGCATCTGCCGGCGCGTGCGCAGGTTGCCCACCAACAGGCTTCGTTCTTGTGCACGGCCTTGGGCGCGCGCATCCCCGGGACGGCGGAAACGAACCAGGATTTCGAGTTTCGCGACTATGGTTCGCTGGTCTCGATCGGGCACAACCGGGGCGTGGGGAGCCTGATGGGCGTCATGTCGGGGAAAAGCTGGTTCGTTGAGGGACTGGTGGCGCGCCTGATGTACATGAGCCTGCACCTTGCCCATCACCTGGCCGTCCTCGGCTTCGGGCGCACGGCAGCCCTGGCACTCGGACGGCTGCTGCTTAAGCGCGGCGCCCCCCGAGTCAAGCTTCACTGAGCGCTGGCCCAGGGCCTGCCGACGCTAAAAGTAGACGGCGCTGGTCCTAGGACTGCGGCTGGATATTGGCCGCCTTCACGATCGCTCCGTAGCGTTCGGATTCCGATCGGCAAAAAGCGGCAAAATCCTTTTGTGAGCCACCCAAGGGATCCGCGCCTGCTTGAAGCAGCTTGGCCCTGACGTCGGCATCGGCTAGCGCCTTGTTGAGGGCGGCATTCAGCTTCTCGATGATGTCGGGCGGGGTCTTGGCGGGTGCCCATACGCCATACCAAGTGGTCACGCTGAATCCCTTCAGGCCTGACTCGTCCATGGTGGGAAGTTCCGGCGCGACCTCGGTCCGCTTCTCGGAAGTGACGCCCAGGGCTTTCAATTTGCCTGAGCGGACGAACACGATGGAAGACGGAGCGCTGTCGAACATCATGTCCACCTGCCCTCCCACCAGATCCGTCAGCGCGGGCGCGCTGCCTTTATAAGGAACGTGCATGAGCGGCAACTTCGTCATTTGGCTGAATAGCTCTCCGGCCAGATGTCCCGGCGCTCCAACGCTGGAAGAAGCAAACGTCATGCTTTTCCCGGAATTCCGGGCAAGCGTTAGAAGCTCCTCCACGGATTTCGCCCGGACCTTGGGCGAGACGACGAGGATCTGGGGCGTGGATGCCAGCCCCACGATGGGCTCGAAGTCCTTCAAAGGATCAAAGGGAAGATCCTTTTTCAGGAACGGGTTGATGACATGCCCGGAATAATTCAGCAGCAAGGTGTAGCCGTCCGGCGCCGCGCGCGCCACCTGGCCCGCCCCGATCACGCTGCTGGCCCCGGGCTTGTTGTCTATGACGACGGATTGCCCCAGGTCTTCCGATAGCTTCTGCCCGACCACCCGCGCCACGATGTCGGTCGGCCCTCCGGCGGGAAAGGGAACGACCATGGTGATCGACCGGCTTGGATAAGACTCCGCCGCCGACACGAGTGCCGGCTGCATGGAAGCCGCCAGGCCCAGCATCGCTGCCGCCGCGGAAAATTTCGCGTTCTTCATTGTCTCGTCTCCACTGATGATGGTTTTATGTTTGGTATTGACATCGCGGCCGCAGGACAGCCGCCATGCGGCGGTATCGTGCGGCGCGGGAACTCAAGCCGGCCCGGTCCTCAGTCGGGTGAACGCCGATTCTCAAGGTATTTCGCGGCTGCGCCCTTTTGCTCTCCCTTCCAGACCGCTTGCGCCTGGGTCAGAATCTGCGCTACGCGCTGTGCCACCTCTTCCATCGTGATCGAGCTGACCGGGTGTGCGATGATGACCGGCTCCAGGTCCAGCATGCCCAGCGCTTCCCGGGTCAGGACGGTCTCCTTGACGAACTCCGTCGTGACGATGACCGCTGTCGGAACCCCTGCGCTTTCAAGAGCGATGGCGTCTCTCAGGCATCCGGACGTGCACGAGCCGCAGTCGCCGATCGCCGTCAATACGATGTCGTTTTCCTGGATGATCTGCGCGATCAGTTCCGGCGCCGCATCCTTCGAGAAACTGTGCTTGACGTAGTAGTTCACCGCCTTGAAGCCGACCTCCTGCTTGAGCGCGTCGATGGAGCCCCTGAGCAGCTTGTTGGCATTCCACTTGGAATTGTCGAGTACGCCCAGCCTCAATCCGTCCAGACTGGCCTTTCTTGCCGCCGTCGGCATTTCAACGGAGCGCACGATGCCGCGCGGATCATAGACGCGCACACTTCCGTCCTTGGTTTTCATCAGCATGTTTTTCCCCCGTATCAAAGTGAACATGTGCCGCTGGAGCAATCCGGCCCGTCCGGCATCGCGGCTGCATCGACGGGCTTCAGCACCGGCGTACTCATGTGGCCCCAGCCGGGGATGACCGCCGAGAACCGCCCTGCTTCTCCGCCCATGACGAACAAATGAATGTTGTCGGGGTCATGGACGATGGGGATGCGCGTGTCGTCTTCGCGCTTGTACCACTTGGGAAGATTGCGGTTGTAGACTTTGCCGTAGCGATGGCCATAGGCAAGATCGATGAAACGGTTGCCATGGTTCATGAAGATGTAGTTGCGGATGTCCGCCCTGTTCCATCCATGCTGGGCGATCGTCCTGGCGTGTTCCAGGCCAAGCACGACGGCCATGTGGCCTCCCAGCACCGCGGTATTCGAGCCTATCGTGCTCATCACCGAGCAGATCGTGTCCAGGATCCCCTCGGGGTCGTTCGAGACGTGATTCGTGGCGCTGTGCGGCGCTTCTGCGGCAAGGGCAAATACCGTCGATTCGCCGGCAGGGAAGCCGTGCTCCACGTGATAGGGCGCAAGCGGGCTTTGCGCTTCGTTTTCCGCCACGCAGTATGTGTACTTGCCGGGATGCCCCAGCGTGCTCTTGTCCAGGTCGCCCGGCCAGGCCCCGCCCACGTTCAGCATTATCAGCCGGATCGCGCGACCGATGGTCGCGTTGGCCCGATTTCCCGAGCCAAAGACATTGGCCCCCCCGTTCATGCCGATCTCGGCGGCAATCGGGCCATTGACCACGATGAGCGGCGAAGCCACGTGGGTCGTCGCCTGGACGCCGTTCAAGTTGAACGCAGGATCGGTCAAGGCAAGCATTGCCGCGCGTACGACGGGAGCGTAAGCGGGCTTGCAGCCGGCCATCACCATATTGATCGCCATCACTTCCCGCGTGAGTTCGCCCCAGCGCGGGGCGACTTTGCACTCCACATGGCCGGGATCCCCGCCCAGCTCGCGAACGACCGCTTCGATTTTCTCGGGCGTAGGCGGCACGAGCGGAAGTCCGTCACTGAAGCCCTGCTCGTAGTAATACTCCACCAAGTCGACATCCGCGTCGACGGTACTGTCTTCTGCCATGGCGTTCATGATTCCAAGCCTCCTGAAATGACATGAGGCCATCTTAATGAGCCTTTTTATTGTTTCCAACTGGAATCTATTAACTGAGATAATTGCGTTTTGAACATAAATCAGGCTTGGCCATGATTCAACCCCATCAGCTGGATCTCAGCGCGAAAGAGCTGCTCGCCATCAAAACCATTGCCGAATATGGAAGCTTCAACGCTGCCGCGATCACCTTGAATGTTTCGCAACCCGTGCTCACGCGCACCGTGCAGCGAGTCGAGCGCCTTCTGGGACTCGCCTTGTTCGATCGCACGACCCGCAGCGTGGAGATCACTGAAGCAGGCAAGGAATTCGTTGCGCTTGCCGAGCGAGTCTTGAACGATGTCCAGATCTACCTGAAAGCAGTGCAAGAACGCGAAGCCGGACAGCGCGGCCAAGTCATCATTTCGTCGGTCATGTCGGTAGCCGCGACGGTGCTTCCCGCGATCGCCGCCCGCTACCGCCAGGCCCATCCGAACGTCACCCTGCATATCCATGAGGGTGTGCATGGCACCGTCATCGAAAACCTGCGCTCGGGCGTCTCCGACTTCGGTTTGACGTATCTCGATGATATTGCGCCCATTTTTTCCACCGTGCCGTTGAGCACACAGTACTTCCACGTCTTGCTGCCCAAGGGCCACCGCCTTGAAAGACGCAGACAGGTGTCATGGCACGACATACAGGCAGAGCAGCTGGTTTCATTGCCGTCGGACTCCCGGACGCGGCGCGTGATCGACGCCGTCGCCGTCACGAACGGGCTGACCCTCAGCCATTCCATCACCGTGACCCAGTTCACCACCATGATGCAGTTTGTCGCCGCCGGAGTCGGGATCGCGATCGTGCCCGAAGGGGCCTTATCCGCCGCATCGATGAGTCCGCGCCTTTCGGCACGGCCCTTGGAAAAGCCCAAGCTGAGCCGGACGATGGGCCTTGTTGCGCTCAAAAGCAGGAACCAGACCTACTTTGCCGGCAAGATGATTGAATTGGTCATGCAAGAGTGGCGCGGCATCTGAGCGGAGTCCGGCGCCCGTGGCCTGGAGCAACGGACGCCGCCCCTGCGGCGCACTTGCCGAAATCGCCATAAAGCGCTTGAATAGGGGGATCGGAATAGGCGGAGCAAGAAGATGGGCGGCAAGGGCGGCAAAAGCATGTATTACGGATGGGCCATAGTCGGGGCGGCAACGGTGCTGACTCTTCTGACCGTCGGCCTGCGCCTGGGCGCGGGCCCCTTCTTTCTTCCCATGACCCAGGATCTGGGCATGACGCGCAGCGAGCTTTCCAGCATCATCGCCGCCGGCATGCTGACCTACGGCCTTACCATGCCGCTTGCGGGGCAACTGGTCACGTCCTGGGGAACACGCCGCGTGCTGCTTCTTGGCGCACTCTTCGTCGCCGTGTCCATCGTCGGCACCATCTATGCGCAAGGGGTGCTCAGCCTCGCGCTCAGCTACGGGGTGGGCTTGTCCATCGGCCTGGCGCTCGCCAGCCCCGTCTCGCTAACCCCGGTCATCAGCCGCTGGTTCGTCCGTCAGCGCGGCATGGCGCTGTTTGTGCTGTCCGCCGGGTCCATGGCCGGCATCGCCATCCTGACCCCTTTGTTTACCTCATCGATCAGCGCCTTTGGCTGGCAGGCTACCTTGGCGGGCTTCGCTGCCGTGTTTACGCTGATCACGCTGCCTTGCGCTTTGTTCGTCATCCGCGACGATGCCCCGGAACACGCGGACATGCTCGCGGCACCCGCGCCCGTCCGGCCTCACGCGCCGGTGCAGGCCTCCTGTGCAATCCCGCCGCATTCCGCTGGGGCACAGGCGCATCCGCTACGGGCCGCTGCCGCCGTGCGGACCCTTCCCTTCTGGCAACTGACGCTGGGTATGTTCGCTTGCGGCTTCAGCATGAATCTGCTTGGCACACATGGTGTGCCCATGCTGATGGACCATGGCTTCGATGCCCAGAGCAGCGCGTTCGGCATCGCCTTGATCGGCCTGGTCGCCATCTTCAGCTCCTTCGCCTTGGGAAAGCTGTCCGACATGGTCGAGCGGCGCTATATCCTGGCGGTCATCTATACGGTCCGCGGCCTGGGCTTCTTCGGCCTGGTCGAAGCGCTCGCCCCTTGGCAGCTGTACAGCGTGGCATCGGTCGGCGGCCTCGTGTGGGCGGGCAGCGTCGCCCTGTCATCGGCCATCATGGCCGATGTCTATGGCACCCGTCTGGTCGGCGTGCTTTGCGGCTGGGCGTATGTCGGCCACCAGATCGGCGGCATGATCAGTTCATGGCTGGGCGGCTGGGCGTACGAGGCGTTCGGCACTCATCTGATCGCCTTCGGAGCGGCAGGCCTTCTGCTGTTCGGCGCCGCGGCGATTTCGCTCGGCCTACCCTCCCGAAGCACCACGATCCGGGCACAGCCTGTTGCTACGGCGGCGGAATGAAGAGACCTGAGGGGTCAGACCCCCGCGCGAAGAGTTGAGGGGGAGTTGAGGGGTCAGACCCCGTACGGGGTCTGACCCCAGGCAAAGGAGGAACGGGGTCTGGCTTCTGGCAAAAAGGAAAGCAAGCGGGGTCAGACCCCCTACGGGGTCTGACCCCTCGCATATGCAACTTTCGTCTTGGAACGCTGTCTGACGTCCTTTAGCCGTTTATTTCACAAAGAGGACGTCAACCACATGTCGGTACAACAGCTCCTGCAACAACTGCTTCAGTCCGGAAAAAGCCTGGGCCAGGATGCCGGCTCGCGCATCCAGGATGCCGCGCCGGGCCTTGGGTCCAATCTTGGCGGTTTCGGCGGCGGCGCGCTGGCCGGAGGCGCCCTGGGTTTGCTGCTGGGCAACAAGAAGTTCCGGAAAATGGGCGGCAAACTAGCTGCTTACGGTGGCGCGGCCGCATTGGGCGCCGTCGCGCTCAAGGCCTACCAGGACTGGCAGACGAAACAATCGACCCAGCCCGCTGGCCAGCCCGCCCCCCAGCCTGCACAGCCACTGCCTTATTCCCCGCCGCCGTCGCCCACGCTGACGACCGGTGCCACCGATGCCGAACAGCACAGCAAAGCCATCCTGGCCGCCATGATCGCCGCGGCCAAGGCGGATGGGCATATCGGCGACAAGGAAAGGCAATTGATCGATTCCGAAGTGGCGAAGCTGGCAAGCAGCCCCGCCGACATGGCCTGGTTCGATGCTGAATTGCAGAAGCCCGCTGATCCGGCGGAAGTTGCGGCACTGGCTCGCACACCCGAGATCGCTGCCGAGATTTATCTCGCCAGCCTGCTGGTCATCGAAGACGACAGCTTCATGGAAAAGGCCTACCTGGATGAGCTGGGGCGCAAGCTGGGGTTGGCGCCCACCTTGCAGGACGAGCTTCGCGCGCAATTGCGGTGATGGGAAGGGGTCAGACCCCATGCGGGGTCTGACCCCGGAAGAAAGAAGAAGGGTCTGACCCCGTATGGGGTCTGACCCTGGCGATCAGTTCAACACGTTCTTGTTGCGCTCGACGACTTCCCGCCAGAGCTCGATGTCCTTGTCCAGGAAGCGCTGGAAGTCGTCCGCGCTGCCGGCCTTCAACACGATGCCGCTGCGGGTGCTGAGGGCTTCGACGACCTCGGGATCGGCCAAGGTTTCATTGAAGCTGGCATTGAGCTTGTCGACGATGTCCTTGGGAGTGGCCTTCGGAGCCATGACGCCATAGTAGACACCCACATCGTATTCGGGGTATCCGAGTTCTCCGAATGTGGGAACGTCGGGTGCCAGCACGGAACGGGCTTCGCCCGTGATGGCCAGCGACTTGATCCGGTCCGACGCCGTATCGCCCAGCAAGGGGTTGATCAGCAGATCGACCTGGCCGCCCAGCAAGGCCGCCAGCGCGTCCGCGCCGCCCTTGTAGGGAATATGCACCATCTCGGTGCCTGCAACCTGATTGAACAGTACCGTCGCCATGTGAGGGGTGCCACCCACGCCCGAAGAGCCGTAGTTCAGCTTGCCGGGGTTGGATTTCGCGTAGGCCACGAGTTCCTTCAGGGAATCGACGCCCAGTTCATTGCGCACTTTCAGGATCACGGGACCGATTCCCAGATAGGCCACCGCGGCCAGATCCTTTTTGACGTCGAACTTCAGGTCTTTGTACAAAGCGGGGCTGATGGCGATGCTGTTGGCGACAATCAGCAGGTTATAGCCATCGGCCTTGCCCCGCGCCACGTAGTCCGCCGCCAGGTTGCCGCCCGCGCCCGACTTGTTCTCGACGATCACGGGCTGACCGATTTTTTCGGAAAGCTTCTTGGCCACGGTACGCGCCACGAGATCGATGCTGCTGCCGGGAGAGAACCCGACCACGAGGGTGACGGGTTTGTCGGGAAACCCGGCTGCAGCGGCTGGTGCCGCAAAACCGATGCCGGCGGCAAGCGCCACGGCCGTGAAGAAACGTGCGATAGACATGATGGACACCACAATGATCGGCAGGCGAACTGCCTGGATTCTTACAGAAGAATAGGGAAAGCAGTATTGCAGCGGCAAGGCGCTTTGTCTAATACCTATCGATCATATCCATATTACCCGTACGCAGGCAATAAGCCGTTCCTAATCACGCCGAGGCATAACCCAATTCCCGATCACGGTCCTGAGCGGCCTTGCTTCGTTTTCCGGCCGGCCCAAAGCCGCCGCCACCCGGCGTGCGGAGCGTGACTTCATCGCCCGGCTGCAGCACCTGGGGCACGCGCGAATCAATCGGACGGCCATTGATCAGCACCGCGCCGCAGCCGCCCTCCCCGCCGCCGCCCAGGCCGGGAGCCGGCACCTTGATGCGCTCGGTCAGGAAGACCACGGATAGCGGGCCGGTATGCCGACTGACGAAACATATTTCTTCGCCCAAGCCGCCCCGGAATTCGCCTTTTCCGCCGGAATCGGAACACAGGCGCTTATAGCGGAACCGAAGCGGCGAGTCGCGCTCGGCGATTTCGATGGGCGTGGGGGAAATATTGCTGGGCCAAGACATGACCGACGCGCCGTCCTTGCCGGCCGTCGCGCCCATCCCTCCGTTGTAGAAGAGCACGGTTGCGAACGGCTTGCCGTTCTCGCGGATGCCGTTCATGTTGGTGATCCACACCGGCGAGCCGACCCCTGCCATGACCCGGTCGGGCAGCACGGAATAGAGTGCGCCAAACACCACGGTAGGGACGTAGTGACCGGTGCAGGATCGGCCCCCCACCGGCGCGGGCGACACGGGATTCAGGATCGAGCCTTGCGGGGCGGTCACCGTCAGCGGACGGAACAGGCCATGGTTATTGGGCAGGTCAGGCAGCAGCAGGCTTTTTATCGCATACACGGCCATGGCGTTGGTGTAAGCCAGAACGCAATTGATGGCCCGGGGCTGCTGCGGCGAGGATCCGGCGAAATCGCATTCGATTTCGCTGCCGGCGATGCGGACGGCCACATTGAAATGGAATGGTTCGGCAAAGCCGTCGGTATCCATGCTGTAGCGGTACTCGCCGTCAGGCAGTGCGGAAATGGCCTTGCGCATGGCCTGTTCGCTGCGGTCGAACAAGGCATCGGCCAGGCTGTCGATCTCGTGCAGCCCATATTCCCGCAGCAGGTCGTCCACCCGCCGTGCAATGAGTTCGGCCGCACCCGCATGGCACCAGATGTCTCCCACCGTGAGGTCCGGCGTGCGCACGTTGGCGCGCAACAGGCTCAGCAAGGTGTTGTCGACCTCGCCCTGGCGCAGGAAATGCATGATGGGTATGTGGAAGCCTTCTTCGAACAGCTCGCGCGCATCGACGGAGCGGATCTTGCCTCCGATGTCGGGCACGTGCCCGGTCGTTGCGGCGAAGCCGACGATGCGTTCGCCGTGGAAAATGGGCTTGACCAGGCAGACGTCATTCAAGTGGCCCGTGCCTATCCAGGGATTGTTCGTGATGAAGACGTCGCCCGGGCGCATGGCGTCCATGCCTACGCTGGCCACGGTGGCCTGCACGGTCTTTGGCAACGTGCCGATGAAGGACGGGATGGCGCCCGCATTCTCGGCCAGGGTCTGGCCGCGCGTATCGGTCAGCACGACGGCGAAGTCGTTGGCCTCCGAGGACAGCGTCGAGAACGATGTGCGCACGATCACCTTGGCCGCTTCCGTAACGATCGAGCGGATGCGGGTCCAGAATACTTCGAGGAAAATGGCGTCGGACGCCAGGTCGATGGGATTTTTCATGATTGCAAGTCCTCAATGCTGACCACCAGACTGCCGGACGGCGCCACCGTGGCATGCCCCAGGGGGCCCACCACCAGGGTGGTGCTGGCTTCTTCGACCAGCAGCGGTCCCTGCGCGCCGAATCCGATGGGCAGGGTTTCGCGCCGATAGACCGGCGTCTGGACGAAGCCGCCCGCCTCCTTGAAATACACCGGGCGCGCGGCGATGGGCGCTGCGGCGCCGGCCACGTCCCGCCGGGCCGGCTCGAATTGCCGGCGCGGCGCGGAGAGGCCGGTCACCCTCAGGTTCACCAGTTCCACCGGCACGTTGGGCGGCGTGCGTCCGAACTTGCGTTCATACTCTTTTCGGAATGATTGCTCGAGCCGGGCCGCCCAGCTCGCCGCGTCCGGTTCCGCCGATGCAGCAGCGGCGTACGGGCCATCCGGGAGGTCGACCGTCAGGTTGAAGCCCTGGCCGATGAATCTGCCGTCCGCGCGCCGACGCAACACGCAGGGCCCGAAACTGCCTGACAAGGTTTCCAGGTTGGCCGCCACGTCATGTTCGAGCGCCGCGAACATGTCCTCGAGCTCCTGCACCTCGTCGGTGGCGGGCTTGAAGCTGACAGTACGGGAGCGATCCGTTCGCGCCGACGACACCAGCAGGCCGAAGGCGGATGCCACGCCGGCGTCCGGAGGGCAGATGATGGTCTTGACGCCTATCTTGCGTGCGACGTAATAGGCATGCAGGGGGCCGCCTCCGCCCGTTGCGACGAGGACGAAATTGCGCGGATCCTTGCCGCGCTCCGCGACGTGCACCCGCGCCGCCGCCGCCATGTTTTCCGCAACGATGTCGTGCACGCCCCAGGCGACGTCATCGGGATGGCGCGCGAGCATCCCGCCCAGCTTCGCGTAACTTGCGCGCGCTGCTTCGATATCGATGGGCAGGGTGCCGCCGGCGAAATAGCCGCCGTTCAGATAGCCCAGGATCAGGTTGGCGTCGGTCACGGCGGGCTCTTCGCCGCCGCGCCCATAGCACACGGGTCCGGGCTCCGAGCCTGCGCTCTGCGGGCCGACCTTGAGCAGCTCCAGCTCATCCTGATGGGCGATGCTGCCCCCTCCCGCGCCGATCTCTATCAGGTCGACCGTGGTGATGCTGATGGGAATGCCGCTGCCCTCGGCAAAGCGCTTCTGGCGCGCCGCTTCGAAGCCGAACGTAACCGAAGGCTGGCCATGCTCGATCAGGCAAAGCTTGGCCGTGGTGCCTCCCATGTCGAAGGCGAGCAGATTGTCCTTCCCTTCGCGCACACTATGATGCACCGCCGACACGGCGCCCGCCGCGGGTCCGGACTCCAGCAGCGATATGGGGTGGGCCTTGGCATCTTCCAGATGCGACAGGCCTCCGTTGGAAAGCATCATCAGGATCTCGCTGCGCAGCCCGAGCTCGCGCAGGCGCTGCGCAAGGGTATCCAGATACCCCTGGGCCATCGGCTTGATGTAAGCATTGGCCAAAGTGGTGGACATGCGCTCGTACTCGCGAATCACGGGAGCGACCTCGGACGAAAGCGTCAGCGCCAGCCCGGGGTGGGCTTGCTCGATGGCCGCTTTCAGATGTTGCTCGTGGACGTCGGACTTGTAGGCGTGCAACAGGCAGATGGCAAGCGAAACTACTCCGTCGGCCACCAGTTCGCCGGTGACCTTCAGCGCCTGGTCAATATCCAGGGGTTCAATTTCCCGGCCTTCGGCATCCAGCCGGCCGGCCACTTCGCCGCGCAACGTCCGGGGCGCGAGAGGCGCAATGCGGTCCAGCTGCAGATCGTAGAGATCGTACTTGCGCTCATTGCCCATCTCGATGATGTCCTTGAAGCCCTGCGTCGTCAGCATGCCCGTGCGCGCGCCCCGGCGCTCGATGAGCGCATTCGTGAACAAGGTGGTGGCGTGCGTCACGTTCAAGACGTCCTGTGCCGCGATGCCGTTCTCGCGCATCAAGCGGCCCACGCCCTGCACCACCGCGGTGGCGGGGTCCGTGTGCGTCGTGAGTATCTTGAGACTGTGCAGTGCGCCGGTCTCGTACTCGATCGCGACCAGATCCGTGAAAGTCCCGCCTATATCAATGCCTATCGCCCATTTCGCCAAAATCCGGTCTCCTGCTCTGAATGCCTGAAGGCGAACATTATATGAGGTGGGAGGGGTCAGACCCCCGTGCGGGGTCTGACCCCGTGGCGATCAGGGATGGGGTCAGACCCCACGCGGAGCCTGCCCCGGGCGATCGGAGATGGGGTCAGACCCCCGTACGGGGTCTGACCCCCCGCTTCCCCCGCTTGCGCAATATCAATGCCGAAGTCCTGCCCGGGTGAGAACATGGTGTGAATGATCACGTTCTCTCATCCCTTACATACAAGGAGGCAATCATGGCCACGCCGTCCCATATGAAAGCCGTCGTCTATGAAAGTCCGGGCAAGAAGGCTTTCGCCACCGTTCCCGCACCGAAGATCAGCCAGCCCACGGATGCCATCGTCCGGATCACCAAGACCACCATTTGCGGTACCGATCTGCATATTCTGAAAGGCGACGTACCGGCCGTCACCGCCGGCCGTGTCCTCGGTCACGAAGGAGTAGGCGTGGTGGAGGCGGTCGGCAGCGCCGTCAGCAGTTTCAAAGTCGGCGACCGCGTATTGATTTCCTGCATCACCGCCTGCGGCAAGTGCGAATATTGCAAGAAGCAGATGTACTCGCATTGCGAAGACGGCGGCTGGATCCTCGGCCACCTCATCGATGGTACCCAGGCCGAGTACGTGCGCATCCCGCATGCGGACAACAGCCTGTATCCCATCAAGGCGGGCAGCGACGAAGAAGCACTGGTCATGCTGAGCGACATCCTGCCCACCGGATTCGAAATCGGGGTCCTGTACGGCCAGGTGCAGCCCGGCGACACCGTGGCCATCGTCGGCGCAGGCCCCGTGGGCATGGCCGCGCTGCTGACGGCCCAGTTCTATTCGCCGTCCAAGCTGATCATGGTCGATGTGGACGACGCCCGTCTGGATCTGGCCAAGAAGTTCGGCGCGACCCACGTCATCAATAGCAGCCACGGCGACGTGGCCGAGGCGATCAGGAAGGAAACCAAGGACGGCGTCGATGTTGCAATAGAAGCCGTCGGCATACCGCAGACCTTCGACGTCTGCCAGCGCGTCCTGCGTCCCGGCGGCCGCCTGGCCAACGTGGGCGTACACGGCACCGCCGTGAGTCTCGAATTGCAAAAGCTGTGGATCCAGAACATCACCATCACGACCGGCCTGGTCAACACCAACACCACGCCCATGCTGTTGAAGACCGTGGAGTCCGGAAGGCTTCAGCCCGAACAGTTGATTACCCACCGATTCGCCTTCAACGACTTCATGAAGGCCTATGAGGTGTTCGGCAACGCCTCGCGGGAGCAGGCGCTGAAGGTCATCGTGACCAGCGAGTAAGCACCGGCCCTTCCCGGCGGGGCGTTGCCGGAGGAATCAGACCCGATCGGGTCTGCGGTTGGGGGCAGCAGGGGTCAGACCCGATCAGGTCTGCGGTTGGAGGCCGCAGGGGTCAGACCCGATTAGGTCTGCGGTTGGGGTCAGCAGGGGTCAGACCCGATTGGGTCTGACCCCATTGTCATCGGACTTGGCGTAGACTATTCGGATGCCCGACCAAAAGCCCGCAGCGTCCACATCACCCGCGCCAGCGCGCGGCGGCCGTCGGTTGCGGGCGCGCGTCAAGAACTCACGCAGGCGCTCAGCCAGGCATTTGCTGTCTCTGGCGCAGCTGCAGGAAAGCATGAAGGTGGCTGCGCCGCCCTCCTTGCAAATTGCCATGATCGCCGGTTTGCAGGCGGCATTGGCCGTCTTGCTGGCCCTGGGCACGGCGCACCTGTCGCCATGGCCGGAGCTGGTGGGCTTTCCCGCCCTGGGGGCGCTCGCCGCCCTGTTCGGCCGCTATGCCTCGATCAAGCGGCGCCGGCGCATCGTCTTCATCTGCGGGATCCTGCTGACGCTGGGCGTGCTGCTGCCTTCGCTAATCGCCTATGCGGGCGCGGGCCGGGCCATGATGGTGCTGGTCTTTGCGCTGTTTGCGGGCGCGTCGACGATCGCGGTTTCCCATTGGAGCCTGGGCGGCCCGGGCGCGGTCATCATCGTCTTCGCAGTGGGCGCCGCGCTGAGCCCGGTCGATTCGCTGCAAACGGTGGCGGCCCGAACGCTCGCCACGATATGGGGCGCCGCATTGGCATGGTTGGTCTGCATGCTGACCGATCGCTGGCGCAGCCAGGACGTCAGCGTGCCTGGCGCACCCTCTGGGCGGAAACCGCCATTCAATCATCAGTTGATCGCGGCCTCCCGGATCACCGCCGGGGCCGCGCTCGCCGCCCTGGTCACCCATGCCGCCGGCTGGCAGTATCCCGCCTGGGCCGCCATCGGCGCCGTTGCGGTGATGCAGGGCGGACATCTGCACATCACCCTTCGTTCTGGACGATGGTCACCGCCATCGTGCTCTTCCAGTTCGTCACGGAACTGATCATCGGCTTTAATTACGCCCTGGGGCAGATCACCGTGACGCCCATGGCCTTGCTGATGACGCATCTGGTGGCGCCCGCCGCCAACAGCAACCTGCCCGTCGAACGCGTGATCGACACCATCGTCGGCGCCGCGCTGGGCATCGTGCTGGCCTTGATATTCTCCAGCGCGGACGATAGAGCCTATTTCCTGAGGCGGCAGAAGAAGCTGCGCGCACGGCGTTGAAGCCTGGGGGGTCAGACCCCATGCGGGGTCTGACCCCGGAGCGGTTGAGGATCAGACCCCGGACGGGGTCTGACCCCGGGCGGCGGAGAGTAAGGGTCAGGCCCCGCATGGGGTCTGACCCTGCAGAATCAAGGTTTGGGGTCGGTCCCCGCATGGGGTCCGACCCCTCGCGATGCTTCCAGCCATCTCAGGGCCCCCTGTGCCGCCGCGTGCCCGCTGGCGAAGCAGGCGGTCAGCAGATAGCCGCCGGTGGGCGCCTCCCAATCCAGCATTTCGCCCGCGCAGAACACGCCGGGCACGTCACGCAGCATCAGGTCCGCATCCAAAGAATCGAACGCCACGCCACCCGCCGTGCTGATCGCCTCATCCAGCGGCCGCGTGCCGGTCAATCGCAGCGGCAGGCATTTGATCGCGCGCGCCAGAACATCGGGTCGGCCGTATGCCGACTTGTCCAGGCACTCGCGCAGCAGGCTGGCTTTCGCACCCTGCAAGCCCAAGCGGCTCGCCAAGTGACTGGACCATGAGCGCGAGCCGCGCGGCCTGGAAATCTCGGCCAGTACTTGGTCCGGATCCCTGTCGGGCAAGAGGTCCATGCACAGCCAGGCCTCGCCCTCGCGCTCCAGGGCTTCGCGCAGCAGCGCCGACCAGGCGTACACCAGTCCGCCCTCCAGCCCGTCCGACGTCACCATGCACTCTCCGCGCCGCATCGGCGTCTCGCCGCGCGGCGCCATGGCGATGGATTTGAGCGGCTGCCCCGCATGGCGTTCCTGGAACAATGGGCTCCAACCGGCAAGAAAGCCGCAGTTGGCGGGGCGCAAAGGCGTGATGCGCACCCGCCTTGCCGCCAGCGGCCCCTGCCATGCGCCATCCGAACCCAGGCGGGGCCAACTGGCTCCGCCCAGCGCAAGAATCACCGCGTCGGGACGCGATTCGATCGGCCCCTGCGGCGTGTCGAACAGGACGTCCCCGTTCTCCGACCAGCCTTTCCATACGTGACGGGTATGCACTTGCACACCCTGCGCGCGCAAGCGATGCAGCCATTTACGCAGCATGGGCGCGGCCTTCATCTCGCTGGGAAACACCCTGCCGGAGGATCCGACGAAGGTTTCCACGCCCAACTCATGCGTCCAGGCACGCAGATCGTCGGGATTGAACTGCCGCAGCCAGTTGCCCACCTCGTTTGACCGTTCGCGATAGCGCGACACGAACCTGTCGGCCGGTTCGCTGTGGGTCAGGTTGAGCCCACCGCGCCCCGCCAGCAGGAACTTGCGGCCCACGGACGGCATCGCATCGTAGACCTGCACTTGCGCACCCGCCCGGGCCAGCGTTTCGGCCGCCATGAGGCCGGCGGGACCGCCGCCGATCACCGCGATGTAAGAAGAGGGCATGAGACGATTAGGGCCTGCTAACGCTGAAAGGTAGGCGCTGATTTTACATGCGGGGTCGCCTGTCGGCGGGCTCTACCTTGCCGTCGGGAAGTCGCGGGGCGGATGGCCGTCGTAGGCAGGCAGGTACTGGCGTGGAATGGGCCCTTTGTTTCGCCCGCCTTGCTGTGCCTGCTCCCAGGCGTGCGCAAGAATCCCGACGGAGCGCGAAAGGCAGAACAGTCCGCGCGCCAAGGCGGGCGGAAAACCCAATTCCGCATAGATGACCGCGGTCGCCCCATCGATGTTCATTGGTATGGGACGCTGCTTGCGCGCCTGCAGCTCTGTCTCCACGGCTCTTGCTATGGCGGCATAACGGCCGCTGACTGCACCGTGCGCAAGGGCCTGATCCACGAGCTCGAGCAAGCGGATTGCGCGCGGATCGATCGGATGAAACCGGTGGCCAAAGCCTGGGATGTACTTGCCATGCCGTGCAATGAACGCATCCAGCCCCTTGCGGACCGCCGCGGACGTTTCCGTACCCGATTCGATATCGCCGGCGATCTCCTGATACAAGGCCACCGCCTGCTCACCGGCGCCGCCATGGACGTCACCCAGTACATTGACCGCCGACCCCATGGCGTTATTGAGGCTGACACCGCAAGTCATTGCCATGCGCGAGATCGCGATGCTGGGCGCCTGCGGCCCGTGATCCACGGCGGACATCAACGCAGCCTCCAGCAGCGCTCCCTGGCCCGGGGCGGGAAGATCCCCGCGCAGCATGAGCCAGATCATTTCAGCGAAGCCGATATTGCCGATCAGATCCTGGACGGCATAGCCGTGGTAGCGGATGCTTCCAGGTGCTATGTCGGAAATTCGCGTGCGCCACCAATTGCTGCTGGCCAGTTCATCGTCAGCCGAATCGCTCATACCACTCCCTCGTTTTTCATGGCGATGATGTCATCGCTCGTGTAGCCAAGCTGGACAAGCAGCTCATCGGTATCCTGGCCCAGCACCGGCGGCGGCTCCTGGACCGAAGGCGCGCGTCCGTCCACCTTGAACCCGCTGCGCACGATCTCGACATCGCGGCCGACACCGGGCACCTGGGCAAAGCGCCCTATCATTCCGCGCCCCCGAACCTGCGGATGAGCCAGTATCTTGTCGATGCCATAGACCGGTCCCGCAGGAATGCCTTGCTCTGCCAGCATCGGCCACCAGTCTTCGGCCGAGCGTGCCGACAAAGCGTCTTCCAGCAGCGCTTTCAACGCCGCGCGATTCTGCAAACGCGCCTGCCGCGTCGAGAACCGGCTGTCTTCGATGAGCCCGGGCTTGCCGACCGCTTTGCACAGGGCTTCGAACTGTTCCTGCTTATTGGCCGCGATGTTCAGCAAGCCGTCGCCGCTGCGGAAGGTGCCTGAAGGGCTGGCCGTGAAGTTGTCGTTGCCCATCGGGGCCGGCGTGTGCGCGGCGTTGAGGTAGTTGGACACCACCCACCCCATCGTCGCAATGACCGATTCCAGCATGGAGACATCGATGAAACGCGCCTCGCTGCGGGATGCGTTGCACAGCTCGGCGGTCAAGGCGAAGGCCGCCGTCATGCCGCCTATGGTGTCGGCGATGGGATAGCCTACGCGGTAAGGCGCGGTATCCGGATCGCCCGTGATGCTCATCACGCCCGACATGCCCTGAACGATCTGATCGTAGGCAGGCAAGCCTTTGAAAGGGCCGTCCTGGCCAAATCCCGAGATGGCGCAATAGACAAGCCGCGGCTGGTGGCGACGCAGGACCTCGAATCCCAGGCCGAGCTTGTCCATGACACCAGGCCTGAAATTCTCGACCACTGCGTCAGCCGTCTCCACGAGTTTCAGGAATAGCGCTTTTCCCTTGGCGCTTTTCAAGTTGACGGTAATGGAACGCTTCCCGGCGTTCTGCGCCAGGAAGGACAGCCCCATGAGCCGCCCGTTCAAGTCGGCGTCCGCGCCCAGTTGACGGGCCAGGTCGCCCGTGCCGGGGGTCTCGACCTTGATGACGTCCGCGCCCATCAGCGCCATTTGGTGGCAGCAGAATGGTCCCGCCAAGACATTGGTCAGGTCGAGGACGCGGATATGCTTCAGCGCTTCGGACATGGGATCACTTGATTTGGATGTTCGCGTCCGAGATGATCTTGGACCACTTGGCCGAATCGTCGGCGATCACCCCGGCGAATTCCTGCACCGAGCCGCCCAGCACCACATTGCCTTCGTCCATGATGTTCGTCCGCAGCTTGTCGGTATTGAGGACTTCGTTTACGGCCCGATTGACGGTCTCGATGATGTCCTTGGGCGTTCCCGCCGGCATGATCAGGCCCGTCTTGGAAGCGGCCTCGAAGCCGGGCAAGGTTCCTGCCAGCGGCGGCACATTGGGCAATTGCGGAATGGGCTCGAGCGTCGTGATGGCCAGCGCCCTGATCTTCGGATTGTCCTGCTGGGACATGACGGCCGGCGTCGACGCGAAGAACGCATCGATCTGGCCGCCCAGCAGATCGTTCATGGCGGGGGCCGCCCCCTTGTACGGCACATGCAGAACCTCGATACCGGCCTCATGCGCAAAAAACCGGCCCGTGATGTCGCCCACGGTGCCCGTGCCGGCATTGCCGACCGTAAGCCGGCCCGGGTTTGCCTTGGCGAAATCCACCAGCTGCTGCACGTTCTTGTACGGTTTGTCGGCGGCGACGATCAACACCATGGGCTGCGACGCAACCGACACGACCGGCGCGAAATCCTTTGCCACGTCGTAGGAAATATTGCTGTACAGATAAGGATTGATTGACAGGTTGGACGTCTGACCCAGCGCCATGTTGTAGCCGTTCGGCGTAGAACGGGCCAGCATGCCCAGGCCCACCGTTCCGCCCGCGCCCGGCCGGTTATCCACCACAATGTTCCATTTGAACTTTTCGGCAAGCGCGTTGGCAACGAAGCGCGCCATTGTGTCCGTGCCGCCGCCGGGCGGGAACGGGACCAGCAGCTTAACGGTCTGCGACGGATAAGCCTCGGCCGCCTGGGAAATGGACGGCGCCGCCAGGGTGCCGAGCGCCAACGCCGATATGGCGGCGAGTTTGCGAAACTGAATCATCATGCCTCTCCTTGGATTTCGTTTTATCGATGAAATGACAACAGCCAGCGTCCGCTGACGCTAAACAGGCAGGCCTTTGGCCCGCAGTACCGCATTGAACCGCTCGGGGTCCGAAGTACCTTGCTCGTTGGACAAGCGGATGGCCTGCTCGCGTTGCAGGTGCGCGCGCACACGGGGCAGCAGGCCATCCGCCTCTGCAACCGGCACGCATATGACTCCATCGGCGTCGCCCATGATCAGATCACCCGGCTGGACCACCAGGCCCGCGCAAGCGATCGGCACATTGATCTGCCCCGGGCCTTCCTTGCTGGGCCCGCGATGGGTATGCCCCTTCGCAAAGACCGGCATGCGGCCGTCGGCCCACTCGACCAGATCGCGTATGGCTCCATCGATGACGAAGCCGCCGATCTGTCGCGCCAGCGCCGTCGTTCTCATGAGCCCGCCGATGAGCGCCTGGGTCAGGTCGCCGCCGCCATCGATGACGATGATGTCGCCGGGCTGCGCCATCATCAGCGCCTTATGGATCATCAGGTTGTCGCCCGGGCGGACCTGCACGGTCAGCGCGGGCCCGCACAGCACCGCATGCAGGTCCTCGTGATAGGGCTTCAGCCCCATGGCGCCGAGCGACCGGCCCATGCAATCGCCCGCCACCGCCACAGGCACGTCCCTGAACTCGGCAATCAACCGAGCGGACAAGCCGCGAGGCATTTCATTGATGCGATAGCCGGGAGGCCAGCTTTCTTCAGAGGACATGTGTCCCTCCATGGACTTCAGGTTGCAGTTGGTTGAAATTCACGACCCTGTCGCGATCGAGGGTCTGGTGCTTCAGATAGCCGAGTACGTTCCGAGCCGCGCCCAGAGCCATCGCAGCCAGGGCGGCATGGGTGGACCCGCCCACGTGGGGCGTCAATACGACGTTGCTCATGCGGCGCAGCGGACTGTCGGCGGCCAAGGGCTCTTCGGCCGTCGTATCAAGCCCCGCGGCATAGAGCCGGCCATCGGCGAGCGCCGCGATAAGCGCGTCTTCGTCCACCACTTCGCCGCGCGCCGTATTCACCAGAATGGCGCCGGATGGCAACTTGCCCAGTTGCTCCGCGGCGATCAGCGAACGCGTGGAGGACGTGAGCGGCACATGCAGGCTCAATACGTCGGACCGGCTCAAGAGCGAGTCCAGGTCGGCAAGCCATTCGATCTCTCCTGATGCCGAGTCCGCCTTCACATGCGGATCGTAGGCTGCCACCCGCATGCCCAGGGCCAGGCAGAATTTCGCAACCAGGCGTCCGACTTGCCCGAATCCCACCAGTCCCAGGGTCCTGCCTTTCAGCTCCAGGCCGTTTTGAAGCCGCGTCCAGCGGCCCGCGCGTATCTCGCCATCCATGTGCGCAAGACTGCGAGCCGCCGCCAGCATCAATCCCAAAGTCATCTCGGCAACCGACTGCGCGTTCGCGCCGGGCGTGACGAAGACGGGGATTCCCCTTGACGTGCAGGCCTGGACATCGATATTGCTGACGCCGACCCCATGCTTGGACACGACTTTCAAACTGGCGCAGGACTGGATGGCGCGTGCGGACAGATCGACCGTACGGGAGATGACGGCGTCGACCTTCTCGTTTCCCAGGATGGCTTCGACTTCAGCGGCATCCCCCGCTCCGCGCAGGAAAATGGTCCGGCATCCCTCTTGTTCCAGCAGCGCCATGCCTGCGGCGTCGAGCGTTCGAGCGGTGACCAGAATGGTGTGCTGCATAGTGTGTCCCATGTATTCGATCCGGGCGGAACGCCCGGCAGGGGAATTAGACGCCATCGTGATATAAACATCCATTCGCTTATTTTGATCAAACGATAACTTCCAGGAATGAATTGAATATCGAATTTCGTGATCTGCGCTATTTCGAAACCATCGCGGAGCTCAAGCACCTTGGGCAGGCGTCGGAGGCGCTCCATCGCAGCCAGCCTGCGCTGACGAAATGCATACAGCGCCTTGAGGAAGAGCTGGGCGCGCCGCTATTCGAACGCAAGGGCCGCGGCCTGGCGTTGACGGCGGTGGGCAAGGAGTTCTACCTGCGCGCGAAGAAAATAAGGGAAACCAGCGATCATCACCTGAACGGCATGGAAGACTTCATCGCCGGATCCGCCGGCAGAGTACGCATCGGCTGCGGTCCGATCACGGCCGACTATCTCCTTCCCACCGTGTGCGCGCTGGCATTGCGCCATGCGCCGAACATATCGCTGGAGATCACCATAGGCACCAACTACGAGCTCAAGGAGGGTATCCGCCAAGAGCAGCTGGACATGATCGTCGGCGTGATCTCGACCGACGACGAGTTCGTCAACCAGGGTTTCATCGACGATATCGTCGTCGTGGCGGCAAGCGAAGGCCATCCCATCTTTGCGCAGCCTTCCATCCGGCTGGAAGACTTGCTGGAATATCATTGGATACTTCCCACGCCGCCCGTCGAAAGCCGGAAATGGCTGGACAGGGTATTCGTGGCAAACAATCTGCCCAAGCCGATCACGCATATCGAGGCAAACACGCTTCCTTCGATCCACGATCTCATTGCCAGCACGGAGCTTCTTTGTTTCCTGTCGAAGCTGACGCTCGACCATCCCAAGACACGCGGGCTGTTGAAAGAAGTCAGGCTGAAGGAAACCACCATGGTGCGCAAGCTGGGGATCACCTACCCGCATGGCACGCTGACCCCGGCAACCGGCAGAATCATCGAACTATTGAATCAGCATCACAAGAAAGGTCGGCGGCCCAGGCTCAAATAGGGCTTTTCCGGGGGCAACCGACAAATGGCACCATGAAATTTTAAAAAGTGGATCTACTTCATGGGGCCATTTTGGCTTTTAATAATCCCAGGAGCCTGTCGGGCTTGGATCGTCGATAGCGAAAATCGGCCGCTGCGGTCGATTTGCCGCCGACGATTTCCAAGTCCGACAGGCTCCCAGGCCTGCTGACGACAGGATTTTCTTCTCGCCCCATCGGGGCAACTCACGGACTTGTTGAGATCGCCATGAAAAACCTTGACTTGAATACCCGCCGCTCCATTGCCACGCCCAAGGGCGTGGGTGTCATGTGCAATTTTTATGCGGAACGCGCTGAAAACGCCACCCTGTGGGACGCGGACGGCAAAGAGTACATCGACTTCGCGGGCGGCATCGCGGTACTGAACACCGGCCATTGCCATCCCAAGGTGAAGGCCGCCATCGCGAAACAGCTGGACCACTTCACGCACACCGCCTACCAGATCGTGCCGTACGAAAGCTATGTGGCGCTGGCTGAGCGCGTCAACGCCATCGCCCCGATTTCCGGGCTGAAGAAAACCGCCTTCTTCACCACCGGCGTCGAAGCAGTCGAGAACGCCGTGAAAATCGCGCGCAGCCACACAGGGCGGTCGGGCGTGGTGGCCTTCACCGGCGGCTTTCACGGCCGCACACTGCTGGGCATGGCGCTGACCGGCAAAGTGGCGCCCTACAAGCTTTCCTTTGGCCCGATGCCCAACGACATCTTCCATGTCCCGTTTCCGACGGTCGCGCAAGACATCAGCGTGGCCGACTCCCTGAAAGCGCTGAATCTCCTTTTCCAGAGCGACATCGATCCCAAGCGGGTCGCCGCCATCATCATCGAACCCGTGCAAGGCGAAGGCGGTTTCAACATCACGCCTCCGGAGCTCATGACGGCACTGCGCCAGATCTGCGACGAGCACGGCATATTGCTCATTGCCGATGAAGTGCAGACAGGCTTCGCACGCACCGGCAAGCTGTTCGCGATGGAGCACCATTCCGTGCAAGCCGACATCATGTGCATCGCCAAGAGCCTGGGCGGGGGCATGCCCATCTCGGGTGTCGTGGGCCGTGCCGAAGTCATGGACAGCCCCGCCCCCGGCGGACTGGGCGGCACCTATGCAGGCAACCCGCTGGCTGTCGCCGCCGCGCACGCCGTGCTCGACATCATCCAGGAAGAGAAACTGTGCGAACGCGCGAACCAATTGGGGCAGAAGCTCATGAGCCGCCTCAACGACCTGCGCGCCTCCTGCCCAGCCATTGCCGACGTGCGCGGACTGGGTTCCATGGTGGCCCTGGAACTCAATGACCCCAGCACCGGCGCGCCCGACGCCGCGCGCGTCAAACAGGTCCAGGACAAGGCGATCGAACAGGGGCTGATCCTGCTCAGCTGCGGCGTCTATGGAAATGTATTGCGCTTCCTGTACCCTCTTACCATTCCCGACGAACAATTCGACCGGGCGCTGGACATCCTGGCCGCCACGCTGAGCGCTTAACCCTACACAACCAAGGATCATCCATGACACAACAGGTTCCAGCACTGAACAGACCGGACCTCCTCAGACAGGCATGCTATATCAATGGGCAGTGGCAAGCCGCGAACGGTGCGGACGCCATCGCGGTGAACAACCCCGCTTCCGGCACGATCATCGCCTCCGTTCCCAGGCTCGGGCGCAAAGAAACCGAACAGGCCATCGCCGGCGCCCAGGCGGCACTGCGCCCATGGTCCGCCAAGACCGGCAAGGAGCGCGCCGCCATCCTGATGAAATGGGCCCAGCTCATGCTGCAGAACCAGCACGACCTGGGCGCCCTCATGACTTCCGAGCAAGGCAAGCCGCTGGCCGAAGCCGTGGGCGAAGTCACCTACGCCGCGTCTTTCCTGGAATGGTTCGCCGAAGAGGCCAAGCGCATCGAGGGCGATGTAATCCAAAGCCCTAAAGCCGGGCAGCGTCTCATGGCGCTCAAGCAGCCCATCGGCGTATGCGCGGCCATCACCCCCTGGAACTTCCCGGCCGCGATGATCACCCGCAAGGTCGGGCCCGCCCTGGCCGCAGGCTGCACCATGATCGTCAAGCCGGCCGAACAAACGCCCCTGACCGCGCTGGCCCTCGCCGTGCTCGCCGAAGAAGCGGGCGTGCCGCCCGGAGTGCTGCAAGTCCTGACGGGCGACGCCCGCGAGATCGGCGGCGCCCTGTGCGACAGCGACGTGGTCCGCAAGCTCAGCTTCACCGGGTCCACCGAAGTGGGCCGCATCCTGATGCAGCAATGCGCACCCACCATCAAGAAGCTGTCCCTGGAGCTGGGCGGCAATGCGCCCTTCATCGTGTTTCCCGACGCCGACCTCGACAGCGCGGTCGACGGCATCATGGCGTCCAAGTACCGCAACACCGGCCAGACCTGCGTATGCGCCAATCGGATTTACGTGCATGACGACGTCTACGAAGACGTGCTCAAGCGCTTGACGGCGAAGGTCCAGGGCATGAAGACGGGCGACGGCTTCAGCGAAGGCGTCACGCAAGGCCCCCTGATCGACGACGACGCCGTGAAGAAGGTCAAGGAACATATTGCCGACGCCCTGAGTAAAGGCGCGAAAGTCGTCACCGGCGGCAAACCGCACTCGCTGGGCGGCACCTTCTTCGAGCCCACCATCGTCCGCGACGTCACCCATGACATGAAGTTTTCCTGCGAGGAAACCTTCGGCCCCGTGGCGCCGCTGTTCCGGTTCAAGGACGAAGAAGAAGTCCTGTCGATGGCCAACGACACCATCTTCGGCCTGGCTGCGTACTTCTACACGCGCGACTATGCAAGGATATGGCGCGTATCCGAAGGCCTGGAATACGGGATCGTGGGCATCAACACCGGCATCATCTCCAATGAAGTCGGCCCCTTCGGCGGCGTCAAGCAGTCCGGCCTGGGACGCGAAGGGTCCAAGTACGGAATCGATGAGTACCTGGAACTGAAGTATCTTTGCATCGACCTTGGGGTTTAAACCTGCAGGGGGTCAGACCCCATAGGGTCTGACCCCAGGCGCATCGGGGGGTCGGACCCCTAGCATGGAGGGGGTCAGACCCTATCGGGTCTGACCCCGACCCCTGCCCATCACGCGCCGCTCCAGGCGCCTTCGTTGATCATGCTGCTCGATTTTCGGGGTTGCTGCCGCGACCGGCTGACGTGGTCCAGGGCGGGCATGATGGCCGACACGAGCGTCTGGAAGGCGGGTCCGATGACATGGTCGGGCACGCAGGCATAGCCGAAAATGAGGCCCGGCCGTCCGCCGCCGCCGGCGTAGTAGCGCGACAGCGGCCTGATGGAAATGCCCAGCGAGCGCGCCGCAAGCACGATGCCGACATCATCCGTGCCTTCGGGCAGATGCATGACCAGGTGCAGCCCCGCCTCGTGCGTGGATATCGGCCAATCGCCGCCGAAATGCTGCAGGATGGCATCGCGAAGCAGGACCTGCCGGCGCGCGTACTGGGTTCGCATCCGCCGGATGTGCCCCGCATAGTGCCCATCGTTCATGAAGTCCGCCAGGACAGCCTGGTCGATCAGCCGGCCTTCCCGGTACAGCTCGGACAAGCCCGTGCCGAAATGCGCGCTCAAGACTTTGGGCAATACCATGAACCCCAGCCGCAATCCCGGAAAGAGCGTCTTCGAAAACGTACCCAGGTAGATGACACGATCATTGCTGTCCAGTCCCTGCAGCGATGCGATCGGGCGGCCATCGAAGCGGAACTCGCTGTCGTAATCGTCTTCGATGATCCAGATATTGTTGCGATGCGCATATTCCAGCAACATGCGTCGCCGGCTCAGGCTCATGACCGTGCCCAGCGGGTATTGATGCGAAGGCGTGACGAACATGAAGCGCGGCGGCGTCTGCATCTGCTCCTCGCTGGGGGCCATGCCTTCGTCGTCCACATCGATGGGCAGGACCCGGATGCCGTTCGCCTTCAACACGGTGCGCGCTCCCCAATATGCGGGGTTTTCGATCCATGCAACTTCGTTGCCATCGCCCAGCAGGCCGGCGATCAGGCTCAGCGACTGATGGATCCCATTGGTCACGACGACCTGGTCGGGCTCGCAGTCCACGGATCGCGCCAGCCGCAGATGCTGGGCCAAGGCGGTGCGCAAAGGCAGGTAGCCCGGCCCATGCGAATAGGTCAGCAGGCCGGGCTCGGGCTTGCGCCAGCGCCGCCTCATCAGGCGAGACCAGACTTCGTGCGGGAACAGCGACACGTCGGGCACGCCGGGAGTGAAAGCGCCCCATTGCACGCTGGAGGCCTGCGCGTTGCGCACCAGTTCCGCGCCCCGCCGCGACAAGGCAAGATGCGGCGGCACCACCACCGTGGCGTTCGATCGCGCCGGATCGCGCGCCGGCAGCGAGGGCACCGTGTCGGAAACAAAGGTTCCGCTGCCGGTCGTTGACACGACATAGCCCTCGGACTGCAGTTGCTCATATGCGCCCAGCACGGTATTGCGCGACAGGCCTGTTTCCTTCGACAGCACGCGGCTGGCGGGTAGTTTGGTACCCGCGCGCAGGTCGCCCGACAGTATCAATTGGCGCAATGTGTCATATAACTGCCTGGCAAGCGATACGGCTCCTTTACGCTCAAGGTTTTGCAGCAAATATTCTGACAAAATCACTTCACGCATAATGGCTCCGTAAAGAATTCAGGTAATGGACCTTTATAGAGTACCAAATGTCATCTACCTTTGTGTCTCGGCATTGCGATACCTAAAAGAATAATTTTCCAAGGGGACAAGCATTGGAGCTGGACACCAGACAGATCACGGCGGCGATCGACGCGCTCGAGCCCTATATGATCGAAACGCTCTCGGCATTCGTCAGGGCGGAAAGCCCGTCGGGCGCGGAAGAACCGGCGGCAGTGTTCATGGAACAGGCATTGCGCGAACTGGGGCTGGAGCCGGAGCGCATCACGCTCGACAACGCGCTCCTGAAGGATCTTCCCCTGTTCGCCTGCCCTTGTTCTCCTGACAACGGCCGCTACAACCTTCTTGCCCGCCACGTGCCCGAACAGGCCACCGGCCGTTCCGTGCTGTTCAACGGCCACCTCGACGTGGTCCCCACCGGCCCCGAAAGAATGTGGTCCAACCCGCCTTTCAGCCCTGTCGTCAAGGACGGCTGGCTCTATGGCCGCGGCAGCGGCGACATGAAAGCGGGCATCGTCTGCTCCATGGCCGCCTTCAAGGCGCTCAAGGACCTGGGGCTGCAGCCCGCCGCCACCGTGGGCTTCAACGCCGTCCTGAACGAGGAAGACGGCGGAAATGGCTCCCTGGCCACCATTCATGCGCTCAAGAACGCCCTGGCCAAAGCCAGGCTTCAGGACTTCGACGCCGCCATCATTCCGGAACCCTTCGGCGAAACGATGCTGTCGGCCCAGGTAGGCGTGTTCTGGATGTTCGTCGAACTGACCGGGCGCCCCGCGCATGTGGCCTACATGAGCAAAGGCGTGAACCCCATTGAGGCGGGCATCGCCGTCATGGCCGACCTGAAAGAGCTCGAGGCCGAGTGGAACTTACCGGAAAACCGTCCCGCACTGTTCAAGGACGAACCGCATCCCATCAATTTCAACCTGGGCAGGATAGAAGGCGGTGAATGGAACTCCTCCGTTCCATGCACCTGCACGCTGGGCACGCGCATCAGTTTCTTTCCCGACATGAGCCCCGACGAAGCCAAGCGCATCGTCGGCGAACGCGTGCGCGCAACCGTGGCCCGGCTGAACAGTTCGCTGGACCTCAATCTGCGTTTCGAAGGCCAGTTCGCACCCGGCTGCGAATTCGACCTGGAAGCTCCCGCCATGCGCGCGCTGGCCCAAGCGCATGCCAAGGTCACTGGCGCCGAGCCCGAGCGCATCGCCTGCACGGCATGCACCGACGCCCGGCATTTCCGACTCATGACCGACATCCCCGTCACCTGCTACGGCCCGCTGGCCAAGGACATCCACGGCATCGACGAGTGCGTGTCCCTGGACAGCATGAAGCGCGTCGCCGCCACAATGGTCCAGTTCATCGTCGACTGGTGCGGCGTGCAAGATTATCCGCAGTACCGCAACAAGCTGTCGTTATCCATCCATACCCACTTGCTGGATTCCAAAGGGAGACATCTATGAAAATTAAAAAATGGTTCAAACTAAGCTTGGGCGCCATGGCCATGAGCCTGGCGGTGAATGGCGCAATCGCCCAGACCAAGGGCGGCTCGCTCAGCATGATTGTTCAGCCCGAGCCTCCGATACTGATTCCTGCGCTCAACCAGCAGGCCCCCACACAATACGTTGCGGGCAAGATCTACGAAAGCCTGCTGACCTATACGCACGACCTCAAGCCCCAGCCCGGGCTGGCGAAGTCCTGGGAGGTCTCGCCCGATGGTTTGAGCTACACCTTCCACTTGAATTCCGGCGTCAAATGGCACGACGGCAAGCCGTTCACCGCCGACGACGTGGTATTTTCGCTGGCTGAAATGCTGCCCAAGACACACGGGCGCGCCCGCGTCATCCTGGCCAAGTACGTCGACTCCGTCAAGAAAGTCGACGACCTGACCGTACAGATCAAGCTCAAGAGCCCCTTCGCGGCCTTCATGATCATGTTCGAGCCCGGCTTCGCCCCCATGATGCCCAAGCACGTCTATGAGGGGGCCGATTACGCCACCAACCCGGCCAACCAGAAACCCATCGGCACCGGGCCGTTCATGTTCAAGGAATGGAAACGCGGCGAATACATCAAGCTCGAACGCAATCCCAATTACTGGAAGGAAGGCAAGCCCTATCTCGACGAGCTCATTTTCAACGTCATTCCCGACTCCGCTTCGCGCGCCGTCGCCTTCGAACAAGGCACGGTCGACGTTCTGCGCGGCGGCGACGTCGACAACGTCGACATCAAGCGCCTGCGCGCCATGCCCAACGTGGACTACACCACCAAGGGCTGGGAAATGTTCTCGCCCCAGGCCTACCTGATCTTCAACGAGCGCAAGCCGCCGTTCGACAACGTCAAGGTGCGGCAGGCAGTCATGGCCGCCATGAACCGCAAGCTGATCGTGAACAACATCTTCTTCGGCCTGGGCCAGATTTCCACCGGCCCCTTCGTCGCCACGGAAATGTTCTACGACAAGAACATGCCTTCCCTGGACTTCGACATGAAGAAAGCGCGCGCGCTGATCAAGGAATCGGGCATCAACCCGGGCGACTACACCATCCGGCATCTCAGCTTCCCGTATGGCGCCACCTGGGAACGCCTGGATGAATACACCAAGCAGAGCCTGGAACAGCTGGGCTTCAAGGTGAACCTCGAAGCCACCGACGCCGGCGGCTGGGCCAGCCGCACGGGCAACTGGGACTTCGACCTGACCACCACCTACGCCTACCAGTACGGCGACCCGGCGCTGGGCGTCGAGCGTTTCCATATTGCCTCGAACATCGTGAAAGGTTCGCCTTTCGCGAACGTCCAGGGCTATAACAATCCGGAGCTCGACAAAGTCTGGAGCGCCGCCGCTTCGGAAACCGATCCCGCAAAGCGTCAGGAACTCTACACCCAGATCCAGAAGAAGCTGGTCGAGGACGTTTCGCTGGGCTATCTGGTCGACATGGAATTCCCCACGCTTTCAAGGAGCAAGGTCAAGAACCTCGTGAAGACCGCCATCGGCCTGAACGAATCGTTCGATGATGTGTACATAGAGAAGTAATCCTTTTCCGGCCGGCGGCGCAGCCACTCGCTCGCCCCGCCGGCCGAGAATACCGGGGCGGTCAAGGCTAAAAGCCCGAAGGCCCCGGCCTTTCGTGTACATATCGGTGCTTCGCCTATGAAATTCCTTTTGTTCCTTGCCTCGCGGCTTGCCAAGGCGGTCTTCGTGATCCTGGGCGTCGTGATCGTCAATTTCTTCCTCATCCGCCTTGCGCCCGGCGACCCCGCGGCGGTGCTGGCCGGCCAGGCCGGCGCCAGCGACCCCACCTACGTCGCCAGGCTGCGCGAATCCTTCGGCCTGGACGAGCCCGTCCTCACCCAGCTTTTCCTGTACCTCAAAGGCGTCGTCCAGCTCGACTTCGGCTTTTCCTACCGCAACCACGTACCCGTGCTGGACCTCATCCTGGAACGCCTGCCGGCCACCTTCCTGCTCATGATCTGCGCGTTCCTGTTCTCGGTCACCCTGGGCGTCCTGCTGGGCGTCGTGGCGGCCAAGGCCCGCTACAGCAACAAGCGCCGCTGGCTCGACAGCACCGTCATGACAGGCGCCCTGATCCTGTACGCCACGCCGCTGTTCTGGCTCTCGCTCATGGGCATTCTTCTTTTCTCCGTCATGCTCGGATGGCTGCCCGCCTTCGGCATGGAATCGGTCGGTTCCAGGCTGACCGGCCTGGCGCGCGCGCAAGACATCGCCATGCATCTCGTTCTTCCGACCGTCACGCTGGGCTGCTTCTTCATGGCCTTCTATGTGCGGCTCACACGCGCCTCCATGCTTGAAGTGATCGGCATGGACTTCGTCAAGACCGCGCGCGCCAAAGGCGTGCCTGCGGGCAGCATCATCCGGGTTCACGTATTGCGCAACGCGCTGCTGCCGGTCATCACCTTTGCGGGCATACAGCTCGGGCAGATGGCGGGCGGCGCGGTGCTCACCGAAACGGTGTTCGCCTGGCCGGGCATCGGCCGGCTGATGTTCGATGCGCTGCTGCAGCGCGACTACCAGCTGCTGCTGGGGATTTTCCTGGTCACCTCGACCATGGTCGTCGTTTTCAACCTCCTGACCGACATCACGTATCGACTCGTCGATCCGCGCATTTCGGCGGGCGCCGAACCGGGAGCCGCATGATGAAGAAATTCGCGAAACGATATGCGCGCAACTATGGCGCCGTGTTCGGCCTGTGCATCATCCTGGTGGTGGCGGCCCTGGCGGTCGGCGCCCCCTACATCTACGAGGAATCCCCGTGGATGATGGTCGACGCGCCGCTGATCCCGCCCTTCACCGATCCCGCCTATCCATTCGGCACCGACATGCTCGGCCGCGACATCACCGCCGGCCTGGTGTGGGGCGCCCGCGTCTCCCTGATCGTCGGCCTGCTGTCCACGGCCATTGCCCTGGCTTTCGGCATCGCGATCGGTGCAGCGGCCGGCTATTGCGGCGGGCGCATCGACGATGCCCTGATGCGATTCACCGAGTTCTTCCAGACCATTCCTCAGCTTGCGCTGGCGGTGGTGATCGTGGCCGTCATGAGCCCCTCCCTCTACTCCATCATGGGCGCCATCACCGCGGTGTCCTGGCCGCCGGCGGCGCGCCTGGTCCGGTCGGAATTCATGACGCTCAAGCAGCGCGAGTTCGTGCTGGCCGCCATCGTCATCGGCCAGATGCCCTCCCGCATCGTCTGGTCCCAGATTCTTCCCAATGCCATGTCGCCCATCATCGTATCGGCTTCGTTCATGGTGGCCACCGCCATTCTCACCGAATCGGCCTTGTCCTTCCTGGGCCTGGGCGATCGAAACATGATGAGCTGGGGCTTCATGATCGGCGCTTCGCGCACCATGATCCGCGAAGCCTGGTGGATGAGCGTCTGGCCGGGCGTGGCGATTCTGCTGACGGTGCTGGCCATCAACCTGATCGGCGAAGGCCTCAGCGACGCGCTGAACCCGCAACTGCGCAAACGCGGCGAATAAGGAGCGCGACATGGACAGCAAGACACCACTGCTTTCGGTACAGAATCTATCCATTCCGCTGCCCGCCGGCGGCGACCGGCCCTACGCCGTCGAGAATGTTTCGTATGACATCTTTCCCGGCGAAATCCTTTGCATCGTCGGCGAATCCGGATCGGGAAAATCCATGAGCGCCAACGCCATCATGGGCTTGTTGCCGGACTACCTGAAACCCACCCAGGGCCGCATTCTCTTCAAGGGCGCCGACCTGCTCACCCAGCCCGAAAGCCGGCTGCAGGCCATGCGCGGACAAGAGATCGGCATGATCTTCCAGGAACCGCTATCGGCGCTGAACCCGCTCATGACCATCGGCAAGCAGATCGGCGAAGTCATGCAGGTGCACGGCAAGTACCCCGGAGAACAACGCAAGAAGCGCGTGCTCGAGCTCTTGAACTTCGTGGGCCTGCCCGACCCCGACATGCTCTACAACGTCTATCCCTTCCGCCTGTCGGGCGGCCAGCGGCAGCGCGTGATGATCGCCATGGCGCTGGCGCTGGAGCCGGACCTGCTGATCGCCGACGAACCCACCACCGCGCTCGACATGACGACCCAGGCGCAGATCCTTGCGCTGATCGCCCGCATTCAGAAAGAGAAAGGCATGGGCGTCATGTTCATCACGCATGACTTCGGCGTGGTCGCCGAGATAGCGCACCGCGTGGCGGTCATGGAAAAAGGCATACTGGTCGAACAAGGGCCCGCTGACCAGGTGCTGAACCAGCCGGCGCACCCCTATACCAAGCGGCTCATTTCCTCGGTGCCCCACCGCCGCATGGACGAGAGCGCGCAGGCCGAACAACCCGCCCCCGTGCTCGAGGTCCGCAACCTGCGCAAGACCTACGTGACCGGCGGGGGACTGCTGGCCGGCAAACGCGTCGTCCGGGCGGTCGACGACGTCAGCTTCACGGTTGGCCATGGCGAGACGCTGGGAATAGTGGGCGAGTCCGGTTCCGGCAAGTCCACCATAGGCAAATGCCTGCTCAAGCTCATCGGGCTCGATGGGGGGCAAATGCTCTTCCAGGGCAAGGACATCGCGCCGCTGTCCGAAGGCGAATTCCGCCCCATGCGCCACAACATCCAGATGATTTTCCAGGATCCGTTCGCCTCGCTCAATCCCCGCCACACCATAGGCAAGATCCTGACCGACGGCCCCGTCGCCAATGGCAAGCCGCATGCACAAGCCGAAGCGCGCGCGCGCGAACTGCTGGACCTGGTCGGCATGGATGCCTCGGCCTTTCATCGCTACCCCAACGAATTCTCGGGAGGCCAGCGCCAGCGCATCGGCATTGCCCGGGCGCTGGCGCTGGATCCGAAGCTGCTGGTGGCCGACGAATCCGTATCGGCGCTGGACGTTTCCGTACAGGCCCAAGTGCTGGAACTGCTTCGCACCCTCCAGCAGAAATTGCAGATCGCCATGATTTTCATCACGCATGATTTGCGGGTGGCGGCACAGGTCTGCAATTCCGTCGTGGTGATGCACCGGGGAAAAATCGTGGAGTTCGGCCGGCCCTCGCAGATTTTCGATGCACCACAGAACCCTTATACGCAGCAATTGATCGCCGCTGTGCCGGGCAAGCACTGGGATCCCACCCAGGCGGAGACGGCATAGCGTTCCAGATCCTGGAACACACCAGTATTGCAGTTGAACATCAGGAGCAAGACCATGACGCGCCCAGCAGCAATCCCCACCGTGCAGATAGACAACGATACCGTCAAGGTAACGGAATGGCGTTTTCCGCCCGGAGGAGAAACCGGTTGGCACCGCCACGGAATGAACTATGTGGTCGTGCCGCAAACCAATGGCCCGCTGCTGCTCGAAACACCGGACGGCGAGGTCACCAGCCAGCTGACGGCGGGCGTCTCCTACTTCAGGCCGGTGGGGGTCGAGCACAACGTCATCAACCCGTCGGAGACCGAGTTCGTGTTCGTCGAGATCGAAATCAAGTAATCCCGGGACTCACATGAAAGCATTTTTCTCCGAAGAGCAGCTGTTGCATCAGCCTCAACAATTCATGCGGGCGGGGCGCATCTGCGCACCCGCCGACGTGCCCGCGCGCGCGAGCATCCTGAACGACATGCTCGCCCAGGCGGGCATCAGAAGCGAGACTCCGCCCGACTATGGGCACGCCATGCTTGCCGTGCACAGCCTGGAATACCTCGAGTTCCTGAAAAGCGCCTATTCCCGATGGCAGGCCTTGAAGCGGCCGGGACTCGAACCAGGCCCCGAGGTCCTGCCCAATATGTCTCCGTACCATAACGGGCGCCTGGAACTAGCGGGCCGCCCGCCCTGCCCCTCCAATTCCATCATCGCCCAGGCCGGCTATTACATCAGCGATCTGGCCTGCCCCATCGGCCCGCACACCTGGCAGGCCGCCGTGCGCTCCACGCACTGCGCCATCGCAGCGGCGGATTGGGTCAGCGCGACGAAGGACATCGCCTACGCGCTGTGCCGCCCTTCCGGGCACCATGCGCACTATGACCGGGCCGGCGGCTTTTGCTATTTGAACAACAGCGCCATTGCAGCCCAGCGCCTGCGTGAAACGTTCTCGTCGGTCGTGGTCCTGGACGTCGACGCCCATCACGGGGACGGCACGCAAAACATCTTCTACCAGCGTTCGGACGTCATGACCGTGTCGCTGCATGCCGATCCGGCCGACTACTATCCCTTCTACTCGGGCTATGCCCATGAGCGCGGATACGGCAGCGGCCACGGCTACAACGTCAATGTTCCATTGCCTCACGGCACCACCTCGGCGGGCTTCATCTGCGCGCTGGACGAAGTCCTGATCACGCTGCGCGACTTCCGTCCTCAGGCGATGGTCGTGGCGCTGGGCTTCGATACCTACCGCGATGATCCCATCAGCGTCCTCAATCTGGATCTGGACGCGTACCGGCAGATCGGCGAACGCATCAGCGCACTGGGCCTGCCCACCGTCGTCGTCCAGGAGGGCGGCTATATGGTGGACATCCTCGGACAAGCCCTGAACTCGTTGCTGCGAGGCCTGAAGGCCACTCAATCCTAGATCCCGTCAAAGGCCAACATTCGAAAGGAGTCCGGCATGAGCGACATTTCCCAACTGACGATAAACGGCGACCGCCTCTGGCAATCGCTGATGGATCTGGCCAAGATCGGCGCGACCGCCAAAGGCGGCAATTGCCGGCTTGCGCTGTCTCCCCTGGACGGACAGGGGCGCGACCTGGTGGTGGGCTGGATGAAGGATGCAGGCCTCGACATCACCGTCGACCAGATCGGAAACATCTTCGGACGCCGGCCGGGGCGCCAGCCGTCGCTCGCGCCCGTGGCCACCGGCAGCCATATCGACACACAGCCCACCGGCGGAAAATTCGACGGCTGTTTCGGCGTCATGGCCGGGCTGGAAGTCATGCGCACCCTCAATGAAAAAGGCCTGGAAACCGAAGCGCCGCTGGAACTCGTCATCTGGACCAATGAAGAAGGCACGCGTTTCGTGCCCGTCATGATGGGCTCCGGCGCCTTCTGCAAGGTCTTTCCGCTGGAAACCGCGCTTTCCGCCGTCGACGTGGACGGCAAAGCGGTGCGCGACGAGCTCGTGAACATCGGCTATGCCGGCAAGGCCCCCGTTCCATCGCATCAAATCGGCAAGTACTTCGAGGCGCACATCGAGCAAGGTCCCATCCTGGAAGCGGAGGACAAGGTCATCGGCGTCGTGACGGGATCCCTGGGGATGCGCTGGTACGACGTGACCGTGACGGGCATGGAGGCGCATGCGGGCCCGACACCCATGCCCCTGCGCCGCGATGCGCTCTATGCCGCAACGCACCTCATGCAGGAGGTGGTCAGGATCGCGCTCGATCATGCGCCGCAAGGCCGCGGCACGGTCGGCGTGGCCAATGTCTTTCCGGCCTCGCGCAACGTGATTCCCGGCCGCGTGTCGTTCACGGTCGATCTGCGGCATGAGAACGCCGAGCGCCTTGCCGACATGGACGCCCGGCTGCGCCGGGCCTGCAAGGCCTTGTCCGACGGCGAGCTCTGCGGCTATGCCGTCGACGTCGATTTGCAAGACGTGCAGCATTTCCCCCCCACGCCTTTTGCGCCGGAACTGATCGACGCGGTAAGGAATCAGGCTGAAGCACGGGGCTATGCGCATATGCCCATCGTGACGGGCGCCGGCCACGACGCGGTCTATATGGCCACCGTCAGCCCGACCGCCATGATCTTCGTGCCCTGCAAGGACGGCATCAGCCACAACGAGGTCGAGGACGCCAGGCCGGAACACCTGGAAGCCGGCGCCAACGTGCTGTTGGGCGCCATGCTGGCGCATGCGGGCGTGGCGTCGGACTAGGGCCTGTTGACATCCATGAGCTCGATACCCGCGCCGGTGCAGTCCTCGTCCGCAACGCAGAAGGCGGGCGTCCTGATCTTTCTTTGCGGCTTGATGACGTTTTCGGTGTTCGATGCGTCATCCAAGTATCTGCTTGAAACCTATCCGGCGCCCTTTCTGAACATCATGCGCTACGCGACCGTGGCCTTGCTGGCCGTGGCGATGCTGCTTCGGCATGGCGGGCCCAGGCTGCGCGATGCGCCGCACAAGGCGATGCTGATCTGGCGGGGCGTGGCCCTGGGCACGGTGGGCACCTGCTTCATGACGGCGCTCATCTGGATGCCGCTGGCCGAGGCAACGGCCATCTATTTCACATCGCCGCTCATCGTGGTCGTCCTGTCTCAGTGGTTCCTGCAGGAAAAGGTCGGGCCGGCGAAGTGGCTTGCCGTTCTCGCGGGTTTTGCCGGCATGCTGCTGGTCGTGCGGCCCGGCAACGACTTGCCGGCCTTGGGCACGGCACTGATGGTGGTATCGGCCATCTGCTTTTCCATATTCCAGCTATTGACACGCAAGCTGGCGGGCAAGGTCGCAAGCCATATCCAATACAGCTATACCGCCTTCGTGTGCGTGGTGATCACTGGCCTGCCGGCTCCTTTCTTCCTCCCGGATCCTTGGCCCGACCTGCCAGACTTCCTGTTCATCCTGAGCCTGGGCGTCTGCAATGGCGCGGGCCACCTGCTGCTGATCGCCGCCTTTCAGCGTGTGGCCGCCTCCACACTGGCCCCGCTGAACTATTGCCAGCTGCTCATGGCCGTGGCGTTCAGCACCTTCCTGTTCAACCAGCCACCCGACGCACTGGCCCTGACCGGCATCGCCCTGATCACCGCGGCCGGCGTCTTCCTCGCCCTGCCGCGCAGCAATACGCCGCCGGCCTGACTCAATACGGAGCCGACACATGACCTCACACCTCACGCTGCAAGACTGGCAAGCCCGCGCAGGCGGGCTGAAGCTGAGCACCCAGGCCATCATCGACGGCCAGGCCCATGCCGGGCGGGCCAACCCGCTGGACGCCATCAATCCCGCCACGGGCAGGCGATTGGCCCAAGTCGCATCCTGCAACGAACACGACGTCGACGAGGCTGTCCGCGCCGCCAGGCGCACTTTCGAATCCGGCTACTGGTCCGGCATGCCTCGCGCCGAGCGCAAGAAGCGGCTGCTCAAGCTGTCGGAGCTGATCATGCTCCATGCCGAAGAGCTGGCGCTCATCGAGACACTGGACATGGGCAAGCCGATCTCCGATACCTTGTGGTACGACATTCCGGAAGCCGCGCGAACCTATGCCTGGTATGGCGAAACCATAGACAAGCAATACGATGAAATCGCGCCCACCGATGCCCAGGCACTGGCCACCATCACGCGCGAACCCCTGGGGGTCGTGGCGGCGGTGGTGCCCTGGAACTATCCCTTGCTGATGGCGAGCTGGAAGGTGGCGCCGGCCCTGGCAATGGGAAACAGCGTCATCCTGAAACCCGCCGAGCAGTCCTGCCTGTCCGCCATCCGCCTGGGCGAACTGGCCCTGGAAGCGGGCATCCCGCCCGGGGTGCTCAACGTCGTCCCGGGGACCGGGCCTGTGGCGGGCCAAGCCCTGGGCATGCATCCCGATGTCGACTGCCTGGCCTTCACCGGCTCCACCGCGACAGGCAAGCGCTTCATGCAATACTCCGGCCAGTCCAATCTGAAGCAGATATGGCTGGAGTGCGGCGGCAAATCGCCCCACATCATTTTCGATGACTGTCCCGATCTGGACAGGGCCGCGCTGGCCGCGGCCATCGGCATCTTCAACAACCAGGGCGAAGTATGCATCGCCGGGTCCCGGCTGTATGTGCAGTCCGGCGTCTACGACGAATTCATGCAGAGGATGGAAGCGCATGCCGCCGCCATGCAGCCGGGCGATCCGCTCGATCCCGGCTCCAAGATGGGCGCCATCGTCGACGAACGGCAGCTCGCGCGCGTGCTGCAGTACGTCGATAGCGGCAAGCAGGAGGGAGCCACGCTACGCGTGGGCGGCAGCCGCGTGCGCACGGAAACCGGCGGTTTCTATGTGGAACCGACCATCTTCGAATGCGGTTCGCAGTCGCTGACCATCGTCCGCGAGGAAATCTTCGGGCCGGTACTCGCCGCCAGCCGATTCGATACCGAAGACGAAGCGCTGGCGCAGGCCAATGCCTCGATCTACGGATTGGGATCGGGCCTGTGGACAGCCGATCTGTCACGCGCGCATCGTGTATCACGAAAGTTGCGTGCCGGGCTGGTGTGGGTCAATTGCTATTTCGACGGCGACGTCACCGTGCCATTCGGCGGCGTGAAGCAGTCCGGCTTCGGGCGGGACAAGTCGCTGCATGCGCTGGACAAGTACAGTTCGCTGAAGACGACCTGGATCAGCTTGGCTTAGTTGAGGGGGTCAGACCCCGCATGGGCTGTTCAGGGGTCAGACCCCGTACGGGGTCTGACCCCATCGCTCACACAGTCCCGGAAGTCCCCAGGGGTCAGACCCCGCATGGGGTCTGACCCCAAGCCGGTTCAATATCCCCTATCCCTAGCCACCACGCCCGTCAACGGCTCGCCGCGCAGATAGCAGTTGATCTTGTTCGAAACCTGCTCGATGGTTTCCTCGCGCAGGCTGGCCGCGGCCACGTGCGGGGTGATGGTGATGCGCGGGTCGGACCAGAACGGGTGATTCTCGGGCAGCGGTTCCTGCTGGAACACGTCCAGCGTCGCGCCGAGCAGCTGGCCGGAATCCAGCAGCGGCTGCAGGTCTTCTTCGACCAGATGGGCGCCGCGCCCCATGCTGATCAGATAAGCGCCGGGCTGCAGCTGCTGCAGTGTCTCGCGGCGCAGTATGCCTCGCGTCTCGTCTGTCAGCGGCAACGTGTTGATCAGCACGCGGGTCCGCGCCAGGAAAGCGGGAAGCTCGTCCGCGCCGGCGAACTTCTGCACGCCGGGCAAGTCCTTTCCGCTGCGTGACCAGCCTGCCACCGGGTAGTCCAGGCTTGCGATGGTCTGCGCCACGCGCGTCCCCATGACGCCCATGCCCAGGACCCCGACCGTCCATTTCCCCCGCTGTATGTCGGGCTGCTGTTCCCAGCGCTTGAGCTTTTGCAGGCGCTCGTATTCGTCGAACTGGCGCGACGCGCGAACCAGGGCATACACGGCGTACTCCGCCATCTGCACGGCCATGCCCGCGTCCTCGATGCGCACGACGGATACGCCGTCGCCCAGGCCCGGCAAGCGGAACAGCGCGTCTACGCCTGCCCCCAGGTTGAACACCGCTTTTATCCCGGGCTCGCGCTGGAACAGGTCTTGAGGAGGATTCCAGGCAATGGCCAGGTCCGCGCCTACCGAGACGCCGTTATCGGACCAGCCATGGAGGCGTGCGGAAGGAATGGCCGCCTGCAGCGGCTTGATCCAGGCGTCGTCGTCCAGATCCAGGGTGGAGGCAAAAATGATGTTCACGTCGATCTACAGTCCAAAGGTTCAGTTGGAAGAAGCCGGCAGGCCGGGGCTGAGCATATCTTGCGCGCGCGCGAGCGCTGCCTTGCGTATTTCCGACAAGGTCTCGCCCGGGGCAATGCCGTTGCTGTCATAGCGTATTTCGAGCAAGGCGGGCAAGCGTTCGGATTGCGCGTAGGCCAGCGCGCGCTCCAGGGCGTCAGGGAAGTCTTCGGTCCTTTCCACCGCGATGCCCAGTCCGCCATAGGCGCGCACGACTTGGGTAAAGTCCGGATTCTCGAAGTCCAGGGCAATTGCGCGGCCAGGGAATTCGCGTTCCTGGTGGGCGCGTATCGTGCCCCAGATTCCATTGTTGTAAACCAGTATCACGATGCCCAGGCGATACTGCATGGCCACGCCCAGTTCCTGCATCGTCATCTGGAAGCAGCCGTCGCCCGCGCCGCATACGACGATACGGTCCGGATGCTCGAGCTTGGCCGAAATGGCGGCCGGCAGACCATAGCCCATGGAGCCCACCGTCGGAGCGAGGCTGGTGCCCAGTCCGTTGAACGGCCGGTAACGATGCAGATAGAACGCATAGTTGCCCGCCCCCACCGTAAGGCAAGCCTCGTCGGGCAGGCGGCGCCCGAGGTGTTCGGCCGCCGCGTCCAGGCTCATGGGGCCTGGGAAATCCAGCGGCTTGAAGCTGTCGAGACACTGGGCATGCGCCTCTTTGACGGCTGCTGCGCGCGGCGCCGCATGACCGGGCTCGATGGTATCCAGCGCCTGGGCAAACCCCGCGACACTCGCGACGATGGCTTGGCTGGGCATGAAGACCCGGCCCAGCTCGTTGCTGTCGGGATAGACGTGCACCAGCTTCTGGCGTGGATGCGGGCTTTCGACCAAGGTGTAGCCCAGCGTGGTGGCCTCCCCCAGCCGGGTGCCCACCGCGAGTATCAAGTCCGCATTCAGCATTCGGTCCCGCAGTTGGTCGGTCATGCCCCAGCCCACGTGCCCCGCCGCATTGGGATGGCTCTGCCGGAAGCATTCCAGGCGTCGCCAGGCGGTGCCCACGGGGAGCTCGAAGCGTTGCGCGAAATCACCCACCCGCTCAATGGCCTCTTCGGTCCAGCCGCTGCCACCGACCAGCATGAAAGGGCGCTGGGCCTCATCCAGCAAAGATTTCAGCCGCGTCATATCGCCCATGCCGGGATGAACGATGGTCCGCTGATACCTGGGCAGGTCTTCGACCACCGCGCGCCCCCATAAGGTGTCTTCTGGCAGGGCCAGCACCACGGGGCCCGGCCGGCCCCCGGTGGCAACCGCGAACGCCCGGGCGATGTATTCCGGTATCCGATCGCTGCGGTCTATCTGGGCCACCCATTTCGCCATCTGCCCGAACATGCGCCGATAATCGATTTCCTGGAAAGCCTCCCGCTCGTAAAAATCATTGCCCACCTGGCCGACGAATAGAATCATGGGCGTCGAATCCTGATACGCGGTATGCACGCCTATGGACGCATTGGTGGCACCCGGCCCGCGCGTCACGAAGCAGATGCCCGGTTCGCCGGTCAGCTTGCCATAAGCCTCGGCCATGTATGCCGCGCCGCTTTCCTGCCTGCAGACCACCGCCTGGATGGCGCCCACATGCTCGTTCAAAGCATCGATGCACGGCAGATAGCTTTCACCCGGGACCATGAATAGCCGACGCACTCCTTGCAGCCGGAGCTGCTGCATCAGGATCTGGCCACCACTTCGTTCAACGCCGGGCAGAGCTTTCATGCGGGTTCTCCTCTTTCTATTGGGACGGCGACAGCGCCCGGTTCAACGCGGCCACTTGGTCTTCCGAGACCGCGTGCTTGGATTTCAGCCCTGCGCCGCGCACCCAGGCGAGATCTTCCTCCAGGGACTGCGCGTCCCGGTAAGCGTGCGCGCTGTCGACGGCCAGGCATCCGGCCGCGGTGCATTCCAGGACAAAACGGCTGCGTATATGCCTGAGCGCCGTCGCATCGTCCGGGTGTTCCATTCCCAGGGCGAAGCCCAGTCTTTCTCCTGCCAGCACGGCGGCCTTGATGCGCGCGCTGGCGGTCAGCACGTCGAACATGCGCACCACGGCCAAGGGCGAGGCCAGCACCGGAACGATCGCGGTGCGTCCGAGCGGCAGCTTCAGGCGCTCCTCGCATGCCTCCAGCAGCGCATCGAGTTCTTCGATATGCCGAGCGGCATCAGCCTGCGACGTCAGCACGGCGTCGGGGCCGCCTTCGATGATTTTCTCGAGCTCGCTTCGCCCCCCATGATCCAGAGCGTTGATGCGTACCGCCGCCACCGTGCCGGCCTGGCGGCACTCCGCCATGAAGTCCACCGCCCGTATGCATGCCGCCTGCCTGTCTTCCGGCGCCGTCAATCCTTCCAGGTCGGCGACCAGTACGTCCGCCCCGGAGGCGATCCCCCGGCGCTGGGCAGCGCTGTCCAGCCCCGGCACGAACAGCCAGCTTCGCCGCCGGGATGAAACGCAGCCCGGCAAGCAGCTGCGGGCCTCGTGGCTTACCAGACTTGAATGATTGCCGGGAAGATTAGGCAGCGACATGATTCTGGTCCATGTTTGGGGTTGAATACGCGCTTTACAACGACGTCCGGCCAAAATCCGCCCGCAGGCGTGCCAGGATGCCGACCAAGTGATCATGCATGGCATGACGTGCGCGCCCGGCATCGCGATCCGCGATGGCATCGAGAATCTGCTCGTGCTCGAGCCGCGCCTGTTCCCATATGTGCTGCGTGACGAAATGCGCTTCCATGCGGGAATAGACGGCGCTGCCCTGGCTCAGGCTCCAAAGATGCGCGATCGCCGACGCCAAGGCCGCATTGCCGCAAGAAGTGGCGATCGCCAGGTGGAAGGCGCGATCATGGCGGCCAGGCTCTTCGACGGTGTTCATTGCCCTGTGCGCCGCCTCGATCGCCGCAATCTGCGCGGGCAGCGCCACCTGGGCCGCCAGTGCCGCGGATTCGGGCTCCAGCAGCAGGCGCGTTTCGAGCAAATCGAAGGGCCCGATGTCGCCGCCCATGTCGGTGCTGGGCTGGACCAGCTTCGGGCTCGGCCGCTCGCCCGTCTGCGCCGGCATGACGAAGACGCCGGTTCCCACACGGACCTCGACATAGCCTTCGAGCTCCAGCGCAATCAAGGCCTCGCGCACCGAGGCGCGGCTGACCTGCAGATGCTCGGCCAGGTCTCTTTCGGAAGGCAGGCGCTCGCCCGCCGCGAACTCCCCCGCACGGATCCGCCCGGCGATCTGCCCGGCGATGATCCGGTAGAGACGAGGCGCGCTCACGGCTTGAAGGGGAATCATGTCATCGACACCAGTGGTCCAGTGGTCAGGCCACCCAATGTAAATGAAAAACCGCAAGGTCGCCAGATCCCTCGCGGTCTTTTAGGTGAAAACCCTGGGAAGGAACAGACCCGATGCGCGGGTCTGTTCCCAACAAGTAGTGGGGGTCAGACCCCATGCGGGGTCTGACCCCGTGGATGCCCTCGAATGCGCCAGGGGTCAGACCCGATTTGTGGGTCTGACCCCCGGCATTCAGGGGTCGGACCCCGTATGGGGTCCGACCCCTTCAATCTTCTTCCACGAAGGTTTCTTCGCGCTTCTTGCGTATGGACGGCAAGGCGACGATCAGCACCAGGATGAGCGCCAGCACCAGCAAGGACGCCGAGAGCGGACGCGTTACGAAGGTGGCGTACTCGCCTCGGGCCAGCAGCAATGCGCGCCGGAAGTTCTCTTCCATCATCGGGCCGAGCACCAGGCCGAGCAGCAGGGGCGCCCCCTCGCACTTCAGCTTGGACCACAGATAGCCGATCACTCCGAACGCCGCCGTCATGTAGATGTCGAAGACGTTGTAGTTGAGCGAATAGACGCCTATCGTGCAGAACACCAGGATCGCCGGAAACAGGATGCGGTAAGGCACCTTGAGCAGCTTGATCCATAGGCCGATCAGCGGCAGATTCAGGATCAGCAGCATCAGGTTGCCGATCCACATCGATACGATCAGCCCCCAGAACAGTTCGGGGTGGCTGGTCATGACCTGCGGGCCGGGCTGGATGTTGTGTATCGTCATCGCGCCGACCATCAAGGCCATCACCGCATTGCCTGGAATGCCCAGCGTCAGCAGCGGGATGAACGAAGTCTGCGCCGCGGCGTTGTTGGCGGACTCAGGCCCCGCCACGCCTGCCGGATGGCCGTGGCCGAAGCGCTCGGGATCGCGGGCTATCTTTTTCTCGAGCGTATAGGACGCGAACGATGAAAGCACCGCGCCGCCGCCTGGCAGGATGCCCAGCGCCGACCCCAGGGCCGTGCCGCGGATGACGGCGGGATAGGCTTCCCGAAACTCCTGGCGATTGGGATAAAGCGTTCCCACCTTGTCGGTGATGTCGACACGATTCTCGCGCTGCTGCAGGTTGTTCATGATCTCGGCGAAACCGAAAACACCCATGGCGACGATGGCGAAATCGATGCCGTCCTGCAGCTCAGGAATACCGAAGTCGTAGCGGGCCACGCCCGAGTTCACGTCGGTGCCGATCATGCCCAGCAGCAGGCCCAGGAGAATCATCGCGATGGCCTTGGGCAGGGACCCGGAAGCCAGTACCACCGCGCCCACCAGGCCCAGCACCATCAATGAAAAATACTCGGCAGGGCCAAACTTGAAGGCGACTTCGGCCAGGGGCGGCGCAAACGCGGACAACAGGACCGTTGCAACGCAGCCCGCGAAGAACGAACCCAGCGCCGCGATCGCCAGGGCCGAGCCGGCGCGGCCGTTGCGCGCCATCTGGTGGCCGTCCAGCACTGTCACCACCGCCGATGTCTCGCCGGGGAGCGCGACCAGTATGGCCGTCGTCGAGCCGCCATACTGCGCGCCATAATAGATGCCGGCGAGCATGATCAAGCCCGCCGTCGGCGGAAGGATGTACGTGATGGGCAGCAGCATGGCGATGGTCGGCACCGGCCCGATTCCCGGCAGCACGCCGATCAGGGTTCCCAGCAGACAGCCCATGAAGGCATAGACGAGGTTTTCGGCTGTGAACGCAACCGACAGCCCCAAAGACAAATGTTCAAGCAGCTCCATGGCCGGCTCCTCAGCTAAAACTCGGCCAGAGGGGGAAGATCAGTCCCAACCCCCTGATGAACGCCAAATAGGAAAAAAACACAAGAAAGGCGGCGTTGGCCACCGCCACTTTCCAATTGAAATCATGGCCGGCCACGCTGCTCACGACCACCAGGATGAAGGTCGCCAGATACACGCCGAGCAGATTCAGCAAAGCGCCGAACAGCATGACGGAACCGATGATGAGGGCCGTGACGCGCCAGTCGAACTTCTCGACCTCCGTTTCCTGGGCCTTGATCGACAGGGCTCCCAGCGCAACGCCGGCCCCCATCACAGCCAGGATCACGCCCAGCCAGAAGGGAAAATATCCCGGTCCCATGCGCGCCGCCGTGCCCATCTGGTAGTTGGTTGCCTGCAACGCAAAAAACAACCCGATGCCGACGAACATCAGGCCCGACCAAAAATCCTGCTTAGAGCGTATTCTCATCCTTTCCTCTTACCCCCTTCTTTCTGAATCGGCACGGCGTCTCTTTCTTCGTGGGCGCCGCGCGGCAAGCCATCACCTTGATGGGCCAGGGGATGATGGTAGGTAAAAAGCGGGACGCCGAGGATTACCGGGGCATTACCGTTTCGTAACCTTGCGCGCTTGACCATTCCGTGCCCGCATTGCATCCTTGATGCCCATTCACACACGAAAGAGGAGTGCCTGCCGCGCAGGCATACGAGCCATGTGGCGCTGCCTGATCATTGAAGACGACATCGACAACGCGCGATACATCGCGGCGGGACTGAAAGAGCTGGGCCATTCCGTCACCACCTGCGCCGATGGCGCCACCGGCCTGCAGCGCGCGACCGGCGAATACTGGGACGTCATCGTGCTCGACCGCATGCTGCCCAACGACGTGGACGGCCTGTCCATACTGGCCACGCTGCGCGGCCTGGGTAAGCAGACCCCTGTGCTGGTGCTGAGCGCCCTGACCGCGCTGGACGAACGCGTAAGGGGGCTGAAAGCCGGCGGCGACGATTATCTCAGCAAGCCTTTCGCCTTCCCCGAACTCGCCGCCCGCCTCGAAGCCCTGGTGCGCCGGGCCTCGTCCGATTACAACTTGCGACAGCTACAAGTTGCCGACCTGTCGCTCGACCTCATCAGCCGCCGGGTGAACCGTGCGGGCCAGAACATTTCGCTTCAACCCCGCGAATTCAAGCTGCTGAGCTACATGATGATGAATTCCGGCCAGGTGCTGACCCGCACCATGCTGCTGGCCGCGGTATGGGACTACCACTTCGATCCGCAAACCAATGTGATCGACGTGCACATCAGCCGCCTGCGCCAGAAAGTCGACGGCCCCTTTGATCGCTCCCTCATCCATACGGTGCGCGGCACGGGCTACATGCTCGCGCAGGAAGAACCGTCCGACACCGCATGAAACACCGCCTGCGCAATACCCTGCATGCCATCTGGAATTCGGTCGCGTTCCGTCTGACGCTCAACTACAGCCTGTTTGCGCTCTCCACCTCGCTGGTCCTGCTGGTCATCGTGTACTACCAGACCACGGGCATACAGGCCTCGCAGTTCTCTCGGCAGGTGGCCATCACGGCTCAGCGCCTGGGCGCTCACTACAACCAGGGAGGCATCGATGGGCTGGTACGGGAGATCGAGCTCGAGCTCGCCGACCAGGTCAACACCGACACCGAGATGTTTCTGCTGCTTGATCCAGGGGGCCGGGCGCTGGCGGGCAACATCAAGCCGGATCCGTCTTTGAATGCGCTGGGCCCCGACGGCACCGACCTGACCGTCCTCTTGCGTGGCCAGGCTGCCCACGGCTATGTGGTGGCGCACGATCTGCCGGACGGATCCCGCTTGATCGTGGGCCACGATCTTCGCGACCTGCGCGAGATCACGCAGTTGATCAAGCACGCCAGCCTTGCCGCCGTGGGCGTAACGGCCCTGCTGGTGCTGCTGGGCGCCTTCCTGTTCCGGCGTGCCATGCAGCGCCGGGTCGAAGTCATTCGCCGCACCGCGGCCAAGGTCGGCGCGGGCCAGTTCAAGCAGCGCGTTCCAACCGGACAGAAGCCCGACGAGTTCGCGCTGCTGACCCACGACATCAACAATATGCTCGACCGCATCGAGCTTCTGATGCTGGGCGTGCGCAATGTTTCGGACGCCGTGGCTCACCAGCTTCGCACGCCGCTCACACGCATGCTGGCACGCCTGCGCACCATCGATCTCGCGCGGGCGGAACGCCGCGAGCTGGAAGCGAGCATCGCCTATCTGGTCACCGAGATCGAGGACCTGGCCAAGGTATCTGAAAAACTGCTGCAGATATCCGAGCTGGAATCGGGAGCCATGCGCAAGAAATTCGAACCGTCCAGGCTGGATGTCATCGCCGCCGACGTCGTCGAGCTCTATGAAGCGCTGGCGGAAGAAAAACAAGCGACGCTGGTGGTCGCGCCGACGGGGCCGGTCACCGTCCATGGCGACCCCGACCTGCTCGCCGGCGCCGTCGCATGCATGGTGGACAACGCATTGAAGTATGCCGGCAGCCCGGCGCGGATAGAAGTTTCCGTCAAGCAGGCCGGCGACGAAACCGTCATCACGATCGCCGATAACGGCCCCGGCATATCGCCCGACAAGCACGCGCGCATCGGCGAGCGCTTCTATCGGCTGCGTCCGGATATACCGGGCTACGGCCTGGGGCTGACCACCGTCATGGCCATCGCAAGACTGCATGGCGCCCGCTTCGAGCTTGCCAACGCCAACCCCGGCCTGCGCGTCAGCCTGCGTTTTGGTCCGGGGGGTCAGAACTGAGGGGTGAGGGGTCAGACCCCGTACGGGGTCTGACCCCTTCACTCGTTGACCGTGATCCCTTCCGTTTTGATGACGTCCGCCCACTTGCGGGTGTCTTCGTCGATGATGCGGGCGAACTCGTCCGGAGAAGTCGGCGTGGCCTCGATGCCGGTGGATCCGACATAATTCTTCAGGGACTCGCTGGCCATCACCTCGCGCAGCGCCTTGTTCAGGGCATCGACCTTGTCGGCGGGCGTACCCTTGGGTGCGAACATGCCGTACCAGTTGTTGGCGTATACATTCCGATAACCCAGCTCATCGAAGGTCGGCACGTCGGGCAGAAGCGCGGAACGCTTGGGCGCGGCGATGGCGATGGGCAGGACGCGCTTGTCCTTGATGAAGGGCATGAGCCCAGAGATATCGCCGAAGAAGCCCCCGACCTGTCCGCCCACGGTGTCGTTGATGGCAGGCGCCGCGCCGCGATAGGGCACGTGCAGGATCTCTGCCTTGGTGGCGACCTTCAGCAGCGAAATCGCCATGTGGGGCATGCTTCCGATGCCGGACGAGGCCAGGGTTGCATCACCGGGCTTGCTTGCCGCGTTGTCCAGGAACTGCTTCACGTCCTTGATCTTGCCATTGGCGGGCACGATCAGGACCTCCGGCGTGGACACCAGCATGGTGATGGGCTGCAAGTCCTTCTTCGGGTTGTAGACCAGTTTGGGATACAGCGGCGGATTGATGGCGATGGCGCCCGCCGAGCTCAGGAAGAGCGTGTTGCCGTCGGGCGCCGCGCGTCCGACATAGCTGGCCGCGATGGCGCCATTGCCGCCCGGCTTGTTCTCCACGACGACCGGCACCTGAAGCTTGGCTTCCAGTTCCTTGGCCACGACGCGTGCCAGCGTATCGGCGGGCCCTCCTGCCGGAAATGCGACGACGACGGTCGTGGGCGTGCTGGCCGCCGCCCCCGTGGCGGCCAGCCCCAGGGCCAGCGCGAGAATCGATTTGATCATTACTGTGTTTTTTAGAATAGACATTGATAACTCCTTCGTTCTTGGATCCGCTTCAGCCGCCCGCAGCACCCTGCGTATTGACATAAAGGGAATAAATGGACGTGCAAGACGCCATGAATAGCCGGTTCCGATGCTTGCCACCGAAACACAGGTTTGCGCAGCGCTCGGGCAGAGCGATCCTGCCGATCAGCCTTCCTTCCGGCGAAAATACACGCACGCCGTCCAGCTCCTGGGTGCCCATGCCCCAGCCACACCAAAGATTTCCTTCCACGTCGACACGGAATCCGTCCGGCGTGCCGTCTTGTGCGTCGAACAGCACGCGTCGGCCGGACAGCGTTCTGCCGTCCGGCTCGACATCGAATACCAGCAGGTTGCGAGGCCGCGCGCGGGACTCCACCACGTAAAGCCTGCTTTCATCCGGCGAGAACGCCAGGCCGTTGGGCCCCTGCACGTTCGCCGCCACCACGTCGAGTTCGCCGCTTTCCGGGTCCAAGCGATACACATTGGCTGGCAGCTCCTGCTCCGCCTTCTCGCCTTGGTAGAAGCCCACGATGCCGAAGGGCGGATCGGTGAACCAGATCGATCCGTCCGACTTCACGACCACGTCGTTGGGCGAGTTGAGGCGCTTGCCCTGATAGCGCTCCGCCAGCACGGTGACGCGTCCGTCGTGCTCGGTGCGCGTCACGCGCCGCCCCAGATGCTCGCAGGTGATCAGCCGGCCCTGACGGTCCCGGGTATTGCCATTGGCGTGGTTAGCGGCATGGCGATACACATGGGTTTCGCCCGAGATCTCATCCCACCTCATGATGCGATCGTTCGGGACATCGCTCCATAACAGATAGCGTCCGTCGCCCACCCACACCGGCCCTTCGGCCCAGCGCGATCCGCCGGCAATGCGCTCGACCGCCGCCAGAGGCAGCACGAGCCTGTGGAAGCTCTCGTCCAGCGCAATGACGGCGGGATCGGGATAACGACCGCTCATGGTTTCAGCCGCAGCGCGCACTCATGCCTCCGTCCACGATGAGTTCCGTCCCGGTGATGAAGCGAGCCTCGTCCGACGCCAGGAACAGCACGGCGTTGGCCGTATCGATGCCGTCGCCCATGAAGGGCAGCGGGATGCGGGCCTGCCTTTCCGCCAGCAGTTGCTCCACGTCGCCCCCGGCTCGCTGCCCGGCCAAGCGGGTCTCGACCATGGGTGTATGCATCTGCCCGGGAATGACGGTGTTGCAGCGGATGTTCCTGGCTGCGTATTCGATGGCCACCACCCGGGACAGCTGTATGACGCCCGCCTTGGCGCTGGCGTAGCCCACTTGCGCCGAGCCGGTCCAGCGTATGCCCGACGTGGACGAGATGTTCACGATGGCCCCGCTACCCCGCTCGGCCATCAGCGGCAATACATGCCGGCAACCCAGGTATACGCTCTTGAGGTTGTAGTCGATCTGACGATCCCATCCCGCTTCGTCGAGCTGCACCGGCCCGCCTTTCATCGACCCGCCCACGTTATTGACGAGAATATCGACCGTGCCGAACGCCTCGACGCAGGCCAGCACCATGTCCCGCACGGAATCGCTGGAGGTCACGTCGGCCTTCCAGGTGGCGATCTGGCCTCCGGCGTCCTTGACGCGCTCGACGGTCTCCACCATGGCCTGTTCGTTCAGGTCCACGGCGAATACCCTGGCGCCCTCCTGTGCAAAACGATAGGCGATCGCCCGGCCGTTGCCCCAGCCGGGGCCGACACTGCCTGCGCCGGTGACGATCGCCACCTTGTCCTGCAGGCGCCCTTTCATTCCGCCTCCCGATTCTGCGGTTCGAATTGCGGCGCCGCGTCTTCAGGCGCCGGTATCCGGAAAACATTGAGCGTCATCGAGATCAGCGTGTAATAGCCGCAGACGCCGACCAGGTCCACCACCCTGTCCCTGCCCAGCAGAGAAACCGCCCGGGCGTACACCGCGTCGGGAACCTCGCGGCTCTTGAGCAGGATGGTCGCGAATTCGTACACCATCGCCTGCTCCTCGTCCGGAAGCTCGGGCGGCGTGCCGCGGCGTATGGCTTCGACGGCCGCCTCCGGAACACCCGCTTTCACCGCGATGGGCGCATGAGCCCACCACTCGAAATCCGATCGCCACCACGCTGCGATCGTCAGAATCGCCAGCTCGGACAACGATGGATGCAGGCTGGAGTCGTATCGGCAATACCGGCCCAGCGCCTGCGCATGCTCGGCCAGCCCGGGACGATGCAGCCAGACCGCCAGCGGTCCACGCACCCGTCCGCGCGGGCCGGCCATGATGGCGTCGTGCACGCGGCGTTGATGGTCATCCATCAGCAAAGGATCGGGAGGAAGCAATCTTGGCATGTCGGTTTCCTTATGCATCGGCGCGCTTGAACATGATGCGCCGCGTATTGGTGAAGTTCGGCCGGACGCGAGAGCTCCATTCCGTGGCGCGCACCGCCAGCCACGGTTCGGAGCCGAAGGTCTCGCGGCTCGCCAGATCGTAGGCGGCGTGATAGCGGGGCGAGGCGTCGGCCGCCACATAGCGCCGCGCCCGCACCGTTCCGGGCACGGCGGCCAGGCCGGGCAGATGCTCGGTGTCGTACCACTGGTTGAAATCCTCTGCTGCGTCGGGCAACACGTCTGTTTCGACCACGTAATGCCAGGGGGCTGCTTGCCCCGCCGAGGCGCCGGGCACATCCAGCGTGGCTTCGAGCTTCAGCAGACTCGCTTGCTGAAACAAGGCGCCCAATTGGCCGGCCATGAGGCGCCTGACCGTTTCGAGCGACGGCCGGCCCGAATCGACGGCGAGCTCCAGGTAGGCATAGGTTTCCACCGCTTCGACGGCGTGCATCACATCGAGCGTATAGGCTCCCAGTTCCGGCACGGCCAGGCGCAGCACCTCTTCGATCCGGCTTCTGTCTACCGTCATCTCCGGCAGCTTCATCAGCAAAACATTCATGGCTCGCTCCTCGAAACATGGTCTCCGGCAAGGTCCGCAAAGCCGTACAGGATTTGGGGATTGCGTACGAGTATCCGTTGCTGCAGGTCCGGTTCCGGACACAGGTCTGTAAAGACATCCACCAGCTCGCCATCGTCGGGCATGTCGCCCCGCACGTTCGGGTGAGGCCAGTCGCTGCCCCACAACAGTTGGTCGGCCATGGTTTCGATCAGCGCACGCACCATCGGGCGGCCATCGTCGTAGGGACGCTTTCCGGTGGAGGAAATCCGATCGATGCCCGACACCTTTACCCATGCGCGCGGATGCCCGGCCAGAGCAAGCACATCGCGGAATGCGGCGCCATGGACGCCGTCGGCGGCCGCTACCCTGCCCATGTGATCCAGCACGAAAGGCAGGCCCAGGCCTTTCAGCAAGGGGATCAATCCGGAGAGCGACTGGCTATCGCTGTGTATGCAGAAATGCCAGCCCAGCGGCTCGATCAGGCGGGCGATCCGTTCGATGTCCGCCCATGGCGTGTTCTGAAGATGGGCCACGAAATTGAAGCGCACGCCCCGCACACCGGCCGCATCGAGCGCCCGGACGTCTTCGGGCCGCGCATCGGCCGCGAGCAGGCATACCGCCCGATACTGCCCTTCCCCCTTTTCCAAGGCGTCCAATACCGCCGACATGTCGAACCCATGGCAACCCGGCTGGACAATGACGCCCCGGTCTATGCCAAGCTTCTCATGCAGCGCGCGCAGGTCTTCGAAAGAGGCATCGTCGGGCGTATAGGGCCGATTCGCCACGAAAGGAAAGCGGCGTACCGGACCGAAGATGTGGGCATGCGCATCGCAGCTGCCCACGGGCAAGCGGCGGGATGGCTGGCGGACCTGGCTCAGCGGCAATGGGGGCGGACAGCTCGCCGTGGTGTTGTGTTGATTCATCCAGCCATGATGGCCCGCGGCGACCGGGGGAACAAGATCGCTTCGCTGACTTCAGATATAGAATTTTCGTATATCATGAAGACATGAATCTAAAGCAGATCCATTACTTCATCGTTGTGTGCGAACAGCGCAGCTTCTCGCGCGCGGTCGACGTCCTGGACGTTGCCCAGCCTTCGATCAGCCGCCAGGTCCAGCTGCTCGAAGCGGAACTGCAACAGCATCTGCTGCGGCGCACCGGCCGCGGCGTCGAACCGACCGAAGCCGGGCTGCGCTTTCTGAACCATGCCAAGGCGCTCCATGCCTTGGCCGTCCATGCCAAACAGGACCTTCTGGATTTCCGCTCGACCGTGCAGGGGCGCGTGAAGCTCGGCCTGCCGCCGCGCATCGCCCGCCGGCTGACGCCGCATATCGTCAAGCAGTTCCGGTTGCTGTTTCCGAATTCGTCGATCACCATCGCGGAAAGGCTCAGCACGGAAATGCGCGAATGGCTCATCAAGGATCGCGTCGACCTCGCCCTGCTCTACGAGCCGCCCCCCTCGGTGCTCATGACCTGCGAAACCATCTATCGGGAAGAACTGGTGCTGGCCTATACCCGCGACTGCCGGCCGGCCCCGCCCGTGCAAGTGAAAGTGGCCGAGCTGGCACGCTATCCCCTGGTGCTGCCCAGCGCACCCAACACCATACGGGCGCTGGTCGACAGCACCTGCCGGGACCTGAATGTGGAACTGAACGTCGTGGCGGAAGTGGACGTCGTGCACTCCATCGTGGAGACCACGGCCCAGGGCAATGTGTTCACCATCATTCCGCGTTCGGCCATCAAGGATTCGCTGGGCCATGAAGAGCTCAGCTATTCGCGCATCGTGGAGCCGGTGATACGCAACAACCTGACGCTGGCCCTGCCGTTGAACGGCAGCAATCAACGCCTCGCCAACGCCACCGCCGACATCATCCGGGGATTGGACTTCGCGCGGTATATGAAGTGAGGGAGGGGTCAGACCCCGTACGGGGTCTGACCCCTGCGCAACCGGGACATAGGGTCAGACCCAAAGGGTCTGACCCCAGAGGAACCGGGCATGGGGTCAGACCCAACGGGTCTGACCCCTTAAGCGCTTTTACAGCGCATCCAGCTTCTTCTTCAGCGCATCGAGCGGAAGCGCGCCGTTGACGCGGCTGCCGTCGGCGAAGATGATGGCGGGCGTACCCTGCACCATCAGCTTGCGGCCCAGGGCGAGCACGGTCTCGACCGGTGTATCGCACTGCGCCTCGGGCGGCGTCTTGCCATCGATCATCCATGCCCGCCAGGTAGCCGCCTGGTCCTTGGCGCACCAGATGTTCCGTGCCTTGGTCGACGAATCGGGCGACAGGATGGGGAAAAGAAAGGTATAGACCGTGGTGTTGTCGATGTCTTTCAGGGTTTGGTGCAGGCGCTTGCAGTAGCCACAGTTCGGGTCCTCGAAGACCGCCATCTGGCGCGACCCGTCGCCCTTGACCTGCTTGACCGCAAGTTCGAGCGGCAGATCGGTGAACGCCACGCGCGTCAATTCGTCGACGCGCTCGGCCGTCAAGTCGCGCCGCGACTTGGCGTCGATCAGGGCACCCTGAAGAATGTAGTCGACCTGTGCATCCGTATAGACGAAGTCCATGCCGATGCGGATTTCGAACAGGCCCGGAAATTTGGTGCGTTCCACCGAAGAGACCTCGATGCCGGGGAAACGCTCGCGGAACGCCGCGCGCACGCTGTCGGGCGTGGCCTTGTCGTGCGTCGAGAGCACGGCGGCGGGCGCAGCGTTTTCGCTGCCTTTCGTGGACACCGCCTGCGCCGGAGCGGCCGCTGCGGCGCCGGACGTGGAAGTGACATTCTGGGCCATTGCCGACCCGCTTACCCACGACAGCCCGACCCAGGCCGCCACCGCCAAACAATGCTTCAAATGCATAAGATCTCCTGTGTCAGCGCCCCGCGGCGCCACCTATCAAAAACCGTTTTGCCATGGGCAGGCGGTCTACGCACGCCATGCCCAGATTACGCGCCCATACGGCGGGCGACGACCGGGCCGCGAACAAGCCATGCAGCCCATCCGTCGCCAGCCTCATGGCAAGCACGGGTTCGGCGCGGGCGCGCCGGTAGCGGGACAGCACCCGCAAGTCTCCCGCCTTGCGGTAGGCTTCCTTTTCGGCCAGCACCTGCAGCAGGGCTTGGACGTCGCCCAGGCCCAGGTTGAGGCCCTGCCCGGCCAGCGGATGCACCCGGTGCGCGGCATCGCCAACCAGCGCCACGCCCGGGGCCACCATCCCGCTGTGTTCCAGGAACAGCGGAAAGCCGAACATCGGGCTGCGTACCTTCAGTTGGCCCAGGCGGCCTCCCGTAGCGGCCGCCAGGTCGGCTTCCAGCCTTTGCCTTCGGGCCGCTTCCGGCGAGTCCAGAAGCGCTTGCGCCGCCGCGGCGGGCATGGACCAGACCATGGATACCTGGTGTCCCTCCGACGTGTCGGGCATGGGCAGCAAAGCCAGTATGCCGTCCCCGGTAAACCACTGCACGGCGATATTCTGATGCGGCAGCTGGGCAGCCAGGTGCACGACCACGCCGGTGTCGCCATAGGGCCGGGAATGATGCGCGATGCCCGCGGCGCGGCGCAGCGCTGAACGCGCCCCGTCGGCACCGACCAGCAGGTCCGCGCTCAGCACGGCGCCTTCATCGGTGTGGACGCGTCCGGCCTCGAGCCGGTCGAACTTTTGTGCATGCCACGGAATGCCGAACACGCGCAGCGCCTGCTGCAGCGCTTTTTCCATCTCGCTGGACTCGACGATCCAGGCCAGGGCGGGCTCGGCCGCCTGCCACGCATGCAAGGTCACCGCGCCGCTGGCGTCGCCATAGACTTCCATGGTGTCGATGCGCGTGATGCGGCGTTCGTCCATCATGTCCCAGACACCCAGGCGCGTCAAAAACGCCTGGCTTGAGCCTGATATGGCGTATACGCGCGGACAGTAGAGATCTCCGGACGGCGCTTCCTGCATGCTGCGCGGCCCCAGCAGCGCGGCATCGAAACCGGCGCGAGCCAGCCCGAGCGCCGTGGCCAGGCCGGCAATGCCGGTACCGCAGACCAGAATGGATTCTTTCTTCATCGCGCCGAGGGAGCTCCCGCCTGTTTGGGCCACAAGACCCACATCTCGCCGCGCTGCTTCATGCGGCCGGCCATGGCGCCGGCCTCGTCGCCAAAGCCCCAGTAGAAGTCGGTGCGCGCCGCCCCTTTGATCGCTGCGCCCGTATCCTGCGCGAAGACCAGCCGCGCCAAAGGCCGGCTGCTGCCCGGATAGGTGGTGGACAAGTAAAGCGGCGCGCCCAGCGGGACGAAAGTCGTATCGACGGCGACCGCGCGTTGGCCGATCAGCGGGATGCCGTAAGCGCCCCGAGGACCGAGCTCCGGGTCGCGGATCGCTTCTTCGCTGAAAAACACCATGGCCGGATTGGCGTTCAGCATTTCCTGGACACGTGCCGGATTGTTCTTGGCCCAGCTCTTTATATTCTGCATGGACGCCTGCGCCAGCGTGATTTCCCCCTTCTGCGCCAGCCACTGCCCGATGGACTGGTAAGGCCTGCCATTATGGTCGGCATAGGCCAGACGAATGGTGCTGCCGTCCGGCAACTGAGCCCGTCCGGACCCTTGTATCTGAAGGAAAAAGGCTTCAACCGGATCGTCGACCCAGGCGATGGCCGGTGGTTGTCTGTCGGGCGCGGCTGCGATCTCGGCCCGCGTATCGTAGGGGACCACCCGTTTCCCCGCCAGTTTGCCCCTGACCCGCTTGCCTGCGAGCTCCGGGTACACCGTTCCGAGGTCTATGGTGAGCAGGTCATCGGGCGCGGAGTACAGCGGCCACTGGTAAGCGCCCTCGCGCTTGCGCGACGCCCTTACCAGGGGCTCGTAGTAGCCGGTCACGGTATTCTGGGCCGGCTTGCCCGCCCCATCCAGCAGACGCCAGGGTTGCAGATGCTGCTCGAGAAAGCGGCGCACCGTTTCGCCGGCCGCATCGGCCGACAGGCCGGACTGCTGCGCCGCCGCGCACACCGGCTGCCAGGCGCGCGGCGTGGCGCGCGCCTGCATGGCGAGCGAACCCGACACCGGCCGCATCAATCCCTTGCAATTGTTGATGAAGGCCTTCCAGACATGGTCCAGGTCATCGCCGCGCCAGCCGGGCAGCGCGTTCCAGGACGCCTGCTGGAATTTCCCGGAGAGCCCGCGCGGCGGTGTGTCGCGCATCGATTCCAGCGCGGGGACGGTCAAGGGCTGTTCAGCAATATTGGGCGCGGCAGCGCCCGGTTCCCCGGCGCCCGGCACCCCGGTATCCGTGGGTACTGTGCTGCATGCTGCAAGGATGGCGAGCAAACCGCTTGAAAACAGAATTCTTTTCATAAACTCATGAATGACGTGAGGCGCCGGAACGGATGCCGGGGCCTGTTTCTACAGGCCCTAGTGCAAGGTGCGGGGAACGGCCAGGACGAACTCCTGGATGGGGACATCGAACGGGATGCCGTTCTCGCCCACGCAATGATAACTGCCGCGCATGGTGCCGACCGGTGTCGGCAACGGACAGCCGCTGGTGTATTCGAAGCTTTCCCCGGGACCCAGCAAAGGCTGCTGCCCGACGACGCCCAGCCCGCGGACTTCCTGGGTTTTCTGGCTGCCGTCGGTAATGACCCAGTGCCGGCTGACCACCTGCGCCGCCTGCTTGCCGTTGTTGGTGATGCGCACCGTATAGGCGAACACATACTGCTGCCTGGGAGGATCGGATTGATCCGGCAGGTATTGGGGCGTGACCGTGACAGAAATATCGGAAGGATTCATGGCGTTTCCAGAAAAATTCGGCACTCACCTACAATAATGACATATTCCCCGCCGCGATTTTTGCCCAACGCACATCCGTCATTCATATCATGCCTTTTACCAAGCCTACCCGCATCGCCCCCAGCCTGTTGTCCGCCGATTTCGCGAGACTGGGGGAAGAGGTCAAGAACGTCGTTGCCGCCGGCGCCGACTGGATACACTTTGACGTCATGGACAACCATTATGTTCCCAACCTGACCATAGGACCCATGGTCTGCGAGGCGATCCGCCCTCATACCGAGGCACCCATCGACGTCCACCTCATGGTCGAACCCGTCGACGCCATTATCCCGCAATTCGCCAAGGCGGGCGCCGACATCATCACTTTTCATCCCGAGGCATCCCGCCATCCCGACCGGACGCTTTCCCTGATCAAGGAACACGGCTGCAAGGCCGGCCTCGTCTTCAATCCGGCCACCTCGCTGGAATGGATGGACTACGTCATGGACAAGCTCGACATGATCCTCCTCATGTCCGTTAACCCGGGATTCGGCGGGCAGAAATTCATTCCGGGCACGCTGTCCAAGCTGCGCCAGGCGCGCCAGAAGATCGACGCCTGGCAGCAGGCGGGCGGCCAGCCCATCGCCCTGGAGGTCGATGGCGGCGTCAAGGTCGACAACATCGCCGAAATCCGCGCAGCCGGTGCCGATGCCTTCGTGGCCGGGTCGGCCATCTTCGGACAGGACGACTACAAGGCCGTGATCGACGCCATGCGGCGCGAGATCGCCAAAGGCGAAGGGGTCAGACCCCGTACGGGGTCTGACCCCACAAAATAAACGGAGCAGGGTCAGACCCCATGCGGGGTCTGACCCTTGCAAACCAAGAATCGGGGTCAGACCCCGTACGGGGTCTGACCCCTCAGGCCGGCATCGAGAAAACTGTGCGGCCGACGCCGATTGCTGTCGGCGTATACCGACGGAAGCAGCGACCGGCGCTCCACGAACAGCGCATTGCCGGGGATCTTCTTCGCTTCGGACTTGGCCGAGGCGGCGAATTCCGCGATCTGGTGGCTGGAAAACGGCACTGTGGCATCGGCCTGCACCACGCCTATCGACAAGCTGATCAAGGGATGGAACATTTCGACGCCCTGGCGGTTTTCGGTCCGGTAGCCGCCGGCCTCCAGGTGGCTTTTCCGGTATAGCGCCGCGGTCGCGTCCGGAAAGGCATCCAGGATGCTCTGGCAGCGTTCGCGCCAGTCTTTGCTGCGAAACACCATGATGAAATCGTCGCCGCCGATATGGCCTACGAAATCCCTGTCGGGCTCGCAATGCTGCTGCAGCAGCCCGGCGGTGATCTGTATGACTTCGTCGCCCTTGTGGTAGCTGTACAAGTCATTGAACGGCTTGAAGTTATCAAGATCCGCATAGCACACCGCAAAGGCTTCGTCGTCGGCAAGCAGTGATTCGATATGCTCGTTGATGGGTACGTTGCCGGGCAGCTGCGTGAGCGGGTTCGCATAGCGCGCCGCATGTATCTGCATCTGCGTGATTTCCCGGATCAGGTCGGAACCCGTGCCCACACCCCGGTAATCGCCGTTTTCGATGATGATGAAGCCATCCGACAGATGCTGCGGATTGCCCTCGGTGATCAGGTAGCTGAGATTGCGCAGGCTGGTCCCGATATCCACGATGAGCGGCTCGTTCTCGATGAAATGGGAACAAGGCTTGTTGCCATACAGTTCGCGATGATAGGGTCGCGCCAGGCGATCCAGCATGCGCAGGCGCTGAATCAACCCGATCGGCGCACCTTCGCGCAGCACGGCCAGCGCCTGCAGCTCGGGCTGCCTTTCGAAAATCCCATAGACGGCGTTGGTTGGCGTTGCATCGACCACCGCCGGAATGGCGCGCAGGATCTTGCGCACCGTGAGCTCGTTCTTGAAGGGCTGGCCGCCGTTAGGCCGGGCTGTATCCGACCGCCTGCTGATGACGGACAGCGTCTCGGCAGGCAGCTTGGTGATCGGCGGCATGGCGGGGCGGCCCAGCCAATAGCCCTGGCCGTACTGGATGCCCACATCGCGGACGGTGATGTATTCCGCTTCCGTTTCTATGCCCTCCGCGATCACTTTGGAATACGACTGCTGGGCGATCTCGAAAATGGAACGAACGAACTGGCGCTTGATGGGGTCTTTGTCGATGCCCTGGATGAAGTATTTGTCGATTTTGACGAATTCGGGCCGCAGCTCGGACCAGAGCCGCAAGCTGGAAAAGCCTTCGCCCAGGTCGTCGATCGCCACCTGGAAACCGTAGGCGCGGTAATCGGAAGCCGCCTGCTTGATGCGGTTGTAGCTGGCCGCGGAACTCGATTCCGTGAGTTCGATGACGATGCTTTCCGGCGAAATGCCCTGCACCTGCTCTGAAAAAAAACAAGTGTCCGTCTGGAGTTCGGGATTGACCAGGACGTCGGGACTCATGTTCAGGAACAGCCTGCCCTCCAGCCCATGGCGGGAAAACTGCTCGATGTGCACCTTGCGGCACAGGCGTTCGAGCTCGACCGTGGCCCCGCACATGCGGGCCACATTGAACAAGGTGTTCGGCACGTGCAAGGGCGAATTCGACGGCCCGCGTATTAGGCCTTCGTACCCCAGTATGCTTCCCGATTGCAAATCCACGATAGGTTGAAACAACGGTGCAACCGACTCTTCCACCATTACCTTGCGAAAACTCGCCAGCATTTTCAGACTCTCGCTGTATTCCTGGCCCAGGCTGATGCCTGGCTGCCCCGGACACTTCAGTATTGCTGTCACTCTCATCAACCTGTCATGGCGCAGGCGCGAACCTGCGCCGCTGCGGACGGCCAATTTAACGTCAGCATATTACAGGCAAGTGTCGGGGCCGACATCTGGATTTTTTCGCGCATACAATCTTGCAACACTTGGCTGAAATATTGAACAGGACTTTCGTATGCGTTTCTCCGCTGTACTGCTGGATCTGGACGGCACGCTGCTGGACACGATTCCCGACCTGACGCGCGCCTCGAATGCGATGCGGATAGAGCTGGGCATGGATGAGCTGCCCATTTCCACCGTGGCGACCTACGTGGGCAAGGGCACGGAAAACCTGGTGAAGAAACTGCTGGCCGACAACCCCGAAGGCAAGCAGCCGAGCGCCGATGAAACAACCCGGGCGCTGCGGATCTTCCACCATCATTACCATAGGGTCAATGGCGACGAAGCCACGGTGTATCCCGGCGTCATCGAAGGCCTGGATGCGTTCTCGGACGCCGGGTCCGCCTTGGCCGTCGTCACCAACAAGCCCACCGAGTTCACGCTGCCGCTGCTCGAACGCATGGGCCTGGCAAGCTACTTCAGCCAAGTGGTGTGCGGCGACACCTGCGCCCGCAAGAAGCCGGACCCCATGCCCTTCCTGCATGCCTGCGAACTGCTGGGTGCGGAGCCCGCCGAGTCGCTGGCCATCGGCGACTCCATCAACGACGCCCTGGCCGCCCGCGCCGCCAACATGACGGTCCTCGCGCTGCCTTATGGCTACAACGAAGGAATGGACGTGCGAAATCTTCCGGTGGATGATATAGTTATGTCCATCGCGGAAGCCGCCCAGTGGGCGGCGGATCGCTGAAGGGGTCAGACCCCCCGTATTACAGAATGCTGGGTCAGACCCCGTACGGGGTCTGACCCCTTAACCAACATAGGGCCTGACCCCTTAACCAGACTTTTAAACAGCCGAATACACACAAATGTTTGCCGCTCCTTATTACACGACCACGCCCCGCGCCTATTGGCGCTGGTGGCGTTTGTGTTCTGGGTAGCGGTAATCCACTCCCGGCGCCAAGACCTTGAGTTTTCGTGCCGTCAGCATTTACCAGTCGTAAGCAAAGCCCGGAACCCCTTGAATGGCCGGGCTTTTTTTGTATCCCTGTCCCGGCCTGTATGCAACTCCACACAGAGACCACTATGACAGAGATCGAATTCAACGCCCTGGCGGCACAAGGCTACAACCGCATTCCACTGATCGCGGAAACCTACGCCGATCTTGACACGCCGCTGGCGATCTACCTGAAGCTCGCGCACAGCGGCCCGGAAGGCGGCCGCAACAGCTGCCTGATGGAATCCGTCGTGGGCGGCGAGCGTTTCGGTCGATACTCTTTCATCGGTCTTCCGGCCAAGACTGTAATCCGGTCCACGGGCACGCTGACCGAAGTCCTGCACAAAGGGCAAGTGGTCGAGACCCACGAAGGCGACCCGCTGGCCTTCATCGAATCCTTTCAAGCCCGATTCAAGGTGGCGCTGCTTCCAGGCATGCCTCGCTTCGCGGGCGGGCTGGCCGGCTACTTCGGCTACGACACGGTGCGCCATATCGAACCGCGCCTCGGCCCGGCGGTCAAGCCTTTCCCGGCCGGCCAGGAAAAAGGCACGCCCGACATCATGCTGCTGCAGGTCGATGAGCTGGTCATTGTCGACAACCTGGCGGGCCGCACCTACCTGATGGTCTACGCGGACCCCACGCAGCCCGAAAGCTACGCCTTGGCCAAGCGACGCCTGAAGGAACTGCGCGAGAAACTGCGCACACCGGTCGTCATCCCCTACGCCTACGCCAGCATGCAGACCAACAGCCGCCGAGACTTCGACAAGAAAGACTACATCGACGCGGTGCTCAAGGCCAAGGAATACATCGCCGCCGGCGACCTCATGCAAGTGCAGATCGGCCAGGTCATCGCCAAGCCCTTCCGCGACTCCCCTCTCTCCCTCTACCGCGCCCTCCGTTCTCTCAATCCCTCTCCCTACATGTACTACTGGAACTTCGACAGCTTCCAGGTGGTGGGGTCGTCGCCGGAGATTCTCGTCCGCCAGGAAATCGTCACCGAGGCGGATCGCAAGAAAACCCTGGTCACCATCCGGCCCCTGGCAGGCACCCGCAAGCGCGGAGCCACGCCCGAGGAAGATGCGGCGCTGGCGGAAGAACTCACCGCCGACCCCAAGGAGCGCGCCGAGCACGTCATGCTGATCGACCTGGCGCGCAACGACATCGGGCGCGTCGCCAAGACGGGCACGGTCAGCGTCACCGACACCATGACGATAGAGCGCTATTCGCACGTCATGCACCTGGTTTCGAACGTCTGCGGCGAATTGAATGACGGCATGAGCAACATGGACGTCCTGCGCGCCGCCTTCCCGGCGGGCACCCTGACCGGCGCGCCCAAAGTGCGCGCCATGGAGATCATCGATGAGCTCGAACCGGTGCGCAGGGGCATCTACGGCGGCGCGGCGGGCTACATGAGCTACGGCGGCGAAATGGACGTGGCCATCGCCATACGCACCGGCATCATCAAGGACGGCATGCTCTACGTACAGGCGGCGGCCGGCATCGTTGCCGACTCGGACCCCGAAAAAGAATGGCAGGAGACCGAAGCCAAGGCTCGCGCGGTGCTGCGCGCGGCCGAGCAGGTCCAGTATGGTCTCGACGAACCCATTTAATGCGCATGGCGCCCGCAGGAGAAACACATGTTACTGATGCTCGACAACTACGACTCGTTCACCTACAACCTGGTGCAATACTTCGGCGAACTCGGCCAGGACGTGCGCGTCGTGCGCAACGACCAAGCCTCGGTGGATGAAATCGCCGCCATGAATCCGGACCGGATCTGCGTCTCGCCCGGCCCGTGCTCTCCCGCGGAGGCGGGGATTTCCATAGAGCTGATCCAGCGCTTCGCGGGCAAGCTGCCCATATTGGGCGTCTGCCTGGGCCACCAGGCGATCGGCGCGGCCTTTGGCGGCGACATCGTCCGTGCGAAACAGATCATGCACGGCAAGGTGTCCTCCATCACGCACACGGGCACCGACGTCTTCGCCGACCTGCCCTCGCCCTTCACCGTGACGCGCTACCACTCGCTGGCCATCCGGCGCGACACGCTGCCCGACTGCCTCGAGATCACCGCCGAAACCGGGGACGGCGAGATCATGGGCGTCCGCCACAAGACGCTGCCGGTCTACGGCGTGCAGTTTCATCCCGAGTCCGTGCTCAGCGAGCACGGACTCGCCTTGCTGAACAATTTCCTGAAAATCTGAACCTCCGCCCAAGACCAAGACAAAGGACTCATTCATGACCTCCATCACTCCCACCGAAGCCCTGACCCGCTGTATCGAGCACCGTGAAATCTTCCATGATGAAATGCTGGACCTGATGCGCAGCCTGATGCGCGGAGAAATGTCGCCGCAGATCGCCAGCGCGCTCATCATGGGCCTGCGCGTGAAGAAGGAGACCATTGGTGAGATCACCGCCGCCGCCCAGGTCATGCGCGAATTCGCACTGAAGGTCGACGTTCCCGAAAAAAACGATCTGCTCGACATGTGCGGCACGGGCGGCGACGGTGCCAATACCTTCAATATCTCGACGGCGGCCATGTTTGTGGCGGCGTCGCAGGGGGTGAAGATCGCCAAGCACGGCAACCGCAGCGCGTCGTCCTCCTCGGGCAGCGCGGACGTGCTGGAAGAGCTGGGCGCCAACGTGATGCTTGGGCCCGACAAGGTCGCCGAAAGCATACAGCGCATCGGCATCGGCTTCATGTTCGCGCCCGCCCACCATGGCGCCATGAAGAACGTGGCCGCCGTCCGCAAGGAGCTCGCCGTCCGCACCATCTTCAATATTCTAGGCCCGCTGACCAATCCCGCCAACGCGGGGAACCAGCTGATGGGCGTATTCCATCCCGACCTGGTCGGCATCCAGGTGCGCGTGCTCGAGCGCCTGGGCTCCAACCACGTGCTCATCGTCCACGGCAAGGACGGCATGGACGAAGCGTCGCTGGGGGCGGCCACCCTGGTGGGCGAACTCAAGGACGGCATCATCAAGGAATATGAAATCCATCCCGAGGACTTCGGCATGAGCATGGTATCGAACCGTTCCATCAAGGTGGCGAGCCGGGTCGAATCGGCCAAACTGGTGCTGGACGCGCTGAACAACATCGAAGGCCCCGCTCGTGATATTGTTGGCTTTAACGCCGGCCTGGCCATCTATGCCGGCAACAAGGCGGACTCCATCGGGCAAGGCCTGAAGATGGCCTTCGACGCCATATCCAGCGGCGCCGCCCGCGCCAAGCTCGATGAATTCTGCACCTACACACGGACACTGGTATGAACGACATCCTTGCCAACATACTCGACACCAAGAAGACCGAAGTCAAGACGGCTCGGCAGATGCGCAGCGAATCCGATCTCCTGCGCGAAGCCAAAAGCCGCAAGGATCTGCGTGGATTCGCGCGCGCCATCGAAGACAAGATCGCGCAAGGCAAACCGGGCGTCATCGCCGAAATCAAGAAGGCCTCTCCGTCCAAGGGCGTGATCCGCGAACACTTCAATCCCGTCGAAATCGCGACCTCGTATGCGGCGCATGGCGCCGCCTGCCTGTCCGTGCTGACCGACGTCCAGTTCTTCCAGGGCTCCTACGACTACCTGCGGCAAGCGCGCGCCGCGTGCTCGCTGCCGGTGCTGCGCAAGGACTTCATGATCGACCCGTACCAGATCATTCATGCCCGCGCCCTGGGCGCCGATTGCGTGCTGCTCATCGTCGCCGCGCTCAGCCCGCAGCAATTGCGCGAGTTCGAGGCCCTGGCCACCGAGCTTGGCATGGACGTCCTGGTCGAGGTCCACGACCGCGCCGAACTCGATCTCGCGCTTGAGCTCAACACGTCGCTGCTGGGCATCAACAATCGCAACCTGCGCAGCTTCGAGACCTCTCTGCAGAATACGCTGGACCTGCTGCCGCACATTCCCGAAGGCAAGCGCGTCATCACCGAAAGCGGCATCCTCACGCCCGAAGACGTCAGGAAGATGCGCGACCACGACGTGCATGCCTTCCTGGTGGGCGAAGCCTTCATGCGTGCCGAAGAACCGGGCGCCGCGCTGCACCAGCTCTTCTTCGCGTCCTGAGGTCGGTACTAGGGTTCAGGGCCTGTTAACGAGGTAAGCGCCCCATGTTCACCATAGCCGAAGCCGATCCGGCGCTCACCAAAGAGCAGGCCAAGCCCATCGAGGCTCGGCTGCGCACCGCGCTGCTCAAGGCCCAATACAAACGCCTGCAGAAGAATGGGCGCGCCCTGCTCGTCGTCATCGCGGGCATCGACGGCGCGGGAAAAGGCGTCGCCGTCACCCTGCTGAACGAGTGGATGGATGCGCGCCATATCCGCACCCTCGCCTTCGGCGAGCCCAGCACTGAAGAGCAGGTACAGCCTTTCTTCTGGCGCTACTGGCGCAGGCTGCCGCCGCGCGGTCGAACCGGTATCGTCTTCGGATCCTGGTACAAGCCGCTGCTGGCCGAAGCGGCAAGGAAATCGCCAGACCTGCAAAAGCTTTCGGCCATGGCGCAGGAAGTCCGCCGATTCGAGGAAACACTCGACAACAACGGCGTGCAGATCGTCAAGCTCTGGTTCCATCTGTCCCGCGACGCACAGGTCCGGCGCACCGATCAGCTGCTGGCGGATCCCGACACGGCCTGGCAGGTCATGCCCGAAGACATCAAGGTCAGGAAGAAATTCGACCGCCTGCGCAAGGCGGGGGAATTGGCCATCCGCCTCAGCAACGATCCGTCCCGCCCCTGGCAGATCATTCCTGCCGCCGACCCCCTCATGCGTGCCACCTGCACCGGCAAAGCCGTGCTGGCGGCACTGCGCGACACGGCGGCCAAGTCGCCGGCGCAGCCTGCCGCAACCGACCAGGCGGCATCGCCGGAGGTGCTGCAGGAGCTCGACTATTCTCTGTCGCTGCCCAAAAGCGTCGATTACGATCGCGAGCTTGCCCGCTGGCAGGCCGGGCTGGCCAAGCTCACCCGCCATGAAAAGTTCCGCAAGCTTCCCCTGGTGCTGGTTTTCGAAGGTCAGGACGCCGCCGGCAAGGGCGGCGCGATACGGCGCATCACCCATGCGCTGGACGCTCGCCAGTTCCATGCCCTTCCCATCAGCGCACCCAACCAATACGAGCTTGCCTTCCCCTATCTCTGGCGGTTCTGGCAGAATCTTCCCCTGCCCGGCGCCATCGCCATCTTCGACCGCTCCTGGTATGGACGCGTGCTGGTCGAGCGCGTCGAAAAGCTGTGCTCGCCCGCCGAGTGGCAAAGGGCCTACGGCGAAATCAACGAATTCGAATCCCTGCTTCAGGACAACGGCGCGCTGGTGCTGAAATTCTGGCTGGCCGTCAGCAAGGAAAAGCAGCTGGAGCGCTTCCACGACCGCGAGCAGTCTCCGTTCAAGTCCTTCAAGATCACGCCGGACGACTGGCGCAATCGCGAAAAATGGGACGACTACCTGGAAGCCGCCAACGAAATGTTCGAACGCACCAGCACCGGGCGCTGCCCCTGGCATATCTTCCCCGCCGACGACAAGCGTTACGCACGCATCAAAGTGCTGGAAACCATCGTCGAATCCCTGGAAAACGCCTTGGACGTCAGGACGGCACCATGACCACGAATGAAAACTGTCCCTTGTGCCGGCAGCCCGGCGGCCCCGTGCTGTGGCGCAACGATGCTTTCCGGGTTGTCCAGGTCGACGACGCGGACTATCCGGGCTATACCCGGGTGATATGGAATCGCCACGTTGCCGAAATGACCTTGCTGTCCCCCGCGGAACGCCGGGAACTCATGGATGCGGTCTGGCTGGTTGAACAGGCTCAGCGCAACGTCTTGCGGCCCGATAAGGTCAATCTTGCCCAGTTCGGGAATATGGTTCCCCATTTGCACTGGCACATCATTCCGCGCTGGCGGGGCGACAGCCGCTTTCCGGAAGCCGTCTGGGCGCCTCCCGCAACGCGCGATGTCGCAGAACAAGAGCGCTGGTGTCTGCAAGCCGATGGCCTTGCCAAGCGGCTGCCCGATTATCACGCAGCGGTCGTTGCGGGGTTCGAATGTCTGGGGTCAGACCCCATTCGGGGTCTGACCCCTTAGGTGCTTAGCTGGTGGGCTGGGGTCAGACCCCGTACGGGGTCTGACCCCTTGATGGGATGCCGTTGACTTGATGTGCCGGGGTCAGACCCCGTCCGGGGTCTGACCCCCCGCTGTCGTAAATTTACAATACAGGGATTTCCCTTAAGCCCAATTCCCGTTATAATTCTCCGACTGCATTTTCAAGCGTCGACATTTTCATACAGCCTTCCATAACGCTGTCGCATAGCAGTTGACTGATTCGTCAGCACCCATGTCGAACGCCATCGCTCCCTGACCCCCGAGCCTTTCGCCGCGTCTTCAAGACACACTACGCTGCACTTTAGGTTGATTAGGTCGGCACGATGCTCCAATCAACCAGCGCTCCGGGCTCACTTTCTCGCCCCCGCCATGTGTATGCCGTTTTACCGGCAAAGGATATTCATGTCTTTCGATTCTTTAGGTCTCGTGCCTACCCTGCTGTCTGCCGTCCAGAAAGCGGGCTTCACCGATCCCACTTCCGTTCAGGCAGCCGCCATTCCCAAGGCGCTCGCAGGCCATGACCTGATGGTCTCTTCGCAGACTGGCAGCGGCAAGACTGCCGCCTTCATGCTGCCCGCACTCAACCGTATTTCCCAGATGCCGCCCAACAAAGGTTCGGGCGTGCAAGTGCTGGTTCTGACCCCGACGCGGGAACTTGCCATGCAGGTCGCCGATGCGACCAAGCTCTATGGCGCCCATATCAAGGACCTGCGCATCGCCACGGTCGTGGGCGGCATGCCTTACGGCGCGCAGCTCAAGGCCTTGTCGCGCCGCGTGGACGTGCTGGTCGCCACACCCGGCCGCCTCATCGATCACCTGCAGGCCAAGCGTGTCAACCTGTCCACCGTCCACACCCTGGTGCTGGACGAAGCCGACCGCATGCTCGACATGGGCTTCATCGAAGACATCGAGCACATCGTCAGCCGTACCCCCGAAAGCCGCCAGACGCTGTTGTTCTCGGCCACGCTGGACGGCAGCATTGCGCGCCTGGCCGCCAAGATGATGCGCGAGCCCCAGCAGATCGAGATCTCCGGCCAGAAGCAAAAGCACAACAACATCACGCAAAGCCTGCTTTACGCGGATGACAGCAGCCACAAGATGCGCCTGCTGGACCATCTGCTGCGCGACGCGAACCTGGATCAGGCCATCGTCTTCACCTCCACCAAGCGTGGCGCCGACGACCTGGCCGACCATCTGAACGACCAGGGCTTTGCGGCGGCCGCCCTGCATGGCGACATGAATCAGCGCCAACGCACCCGCACGCTCGGCCTGCTGCAAAAAGGCCGGCTGCGCATCCTGGTCGCCACCGACGTGGCGGCGCGCGGCATCGATGTGCAGGGCATCAGCCATGCCGTCAACTACGACTTGCCGATGCAGGCGGAAGACTACGTCCATCGCATCGGCCGTACCGGCCGCGCCGGACGCGATGGCCTGGCCTTCACCCTGGCCACCCATTCCGAGCGCCATAAAGTGCGTCGCATCGAGCATTTCATTGGCCAGCCCATTCCGTCGGAAGTGATCGAAGGCCTGGAGCCCAAGAAAACCGTGCGTCCCACCTACACCGACCGCAAAGGCAAGGGTTACGGCGCTCGCGGCGGCTTCGGCGGCGGCAAGCCGGCGCATGGCCGCAAGTTCGGCGGCGACCGCGCTCCGTACGGCGACCGTCCCGGCTACGAAGGCAAATCCCGCTTTGGCGACAAGCCGGCATTCGAAGGCAAGCCTCGCTTCGAAGGGAAACCTCGCTTCGAAGACAAGCCATCTTTCGAGGGCAAGCCGCGTTTTGAAGACAAGCCTTCGTTTGAAGGAAAGCCTCGCTTTGGCGACAAACCCCGGCATGAAGGCAGCCCTTGGCACGGCCGTGGCGAAAGCCGCGGCGGTTTCGGCGACAAGCCGGCTTACCAGGGCCGGCCCGGCCATGATCGCGCCGAAGGCCGCAAGGCCTTTGGCGGCGATGATCGCGGCGGCTTCAAGCACCGTAGCGAGCGCCCCCAGGGCGAACAGCGTCCTGCGCGCGGCGACCGTCCCGAATTCGGTGATCGCCCCGCATTCGCCCGCAAGCCGGCAGGCAAGCCCGCAAGCCATGGCAAGTCGCGCCCAAGCTTCGGCGGCAAGCCGGCCTCCGCCGGCAAAAGCTACGCCCGCCGCGGCGACTTCGCCTGATTGACGTTGAGAGGTCATTGAGGGGTCAGACCCCATGCGAGGTCTGACCCCAGTCTCTCGAAGGGTCGGACCCCGCATGGGGTCCGACCCTTTACAATACCGGCATGAAACAGCTCATCAACAGGCCTTTTCTTCTGGCTATCCTGCTGTCCCTTCCTTTGTGGGTAGTGTTCGACAATTACATCGTGGCTGTTTCGGTCGCGCTGATTACCGCCTTCCTTCTGTCGATGTGCCACACTCTTTACTTGATGAACAGGAAGAGGCGTCCATGAACCCGGCATCCCGCCTGCCTGCCGGCCTGCCGGCACTGGACGACGCATCCACCGCCCATGCACAGGCGATGCGCGATTACCTGGCACGGCAAGTCCAACAGTCGGAGCACGGCTTCATGCCCTTCGAGCATTGGATGCGCCTTGCGCTGTACGCACCGGGGCTGGGCTATTACGCTGCGGGAAACACCAAGTTTGGCGCGGGCATGCCCACCGGCGACTTCACCACTGCACCCGAGCTCACCCCGCTCTTCGGCAAGACACTGGCCCGCCAAGTCGCGGAAATCCTGGAGCGCAGCGGCAGCGATACCATCCTGGAGTTCGGCGCCGGCTCTGGCGCGCTTGCGGCATCCATCCTGCCGGCACTGGCCGACATGGGCATTTCGGCTCGCTATCTGATCCTGGAAGTCTCGGCCGATTTGCGCGCACGCCAACAGGAAAGGCTCGCGGATCACGGTGTCACCGTTACATGGCTGGACGCCCTTCCCGAAGATTTCTCCGGCTGCATCCTGGCCAACGAAGTCCTGGATGCCATGCCTGCCACCCTCTTCCGGTGGGACGAAGCCGGCGCCCTTCAAGAGCTTGGCGTTCGGCTGGAAGAGACGGATTTCGCCTGGACCGAGCGCCCCGCCCCGGCGGAACTTGCAGACATCATGTCGCAGCGCATGCCGCCGCTGCCAGGATACCGGTCGGAACTCAATCTGCAGGCCGAGGCCTGGGTTCGGCAAATGGGCGCCTGGCTGAGCAAGGGTGCGGCATTGCTGCTGGACTACGGATTTCCGCAAGCCGAGTACTACCATCCGCAGCGCGCGGAAGGCACGCTGATGTGCCACTTCCGGCACCATGCCCATGCCGAACCGCTTATCCATCCAGGGCTCCAGGACATCACCGCGCACGTGGATTTCACGGCCATGGCGGATGCCGCGCTGGCCGGCGGACTGGACGTACTGGGCTATACCTCGCAGGCGCGTTTTCTCATGAACGCCGGTTTGCCCGAGCTTCTTGTGGCGAGCACCCGCAACGGCACGGATCCGGCGGCCGCCGGGCGAGCCATGTCGGCGGTGCAGAAGCTGTTGTCCGAAGCGGAAATGGGCGAGCTTTTCAAAGTGCTGGCCATAGGCCGCGGCATCGATGCGCCCCTGATGGGATTCACGCGGGGCGATCGTCGCGACCGTCTATAAGTCTTGCAGCGTACGCAAGCGGGCTTCGCGCAATGCGGCCTTGATTCGTTCCGGCTGCCCCTTCATGGTCAGCGCGATCGCACCCGCATCGATGGACCGCATGGCGTCCACGCGCTTTCGCCAGCCATCGATATCGACCTTGCTCACGCAATTCGCCGCCGCGATCAAGTCCATGAATCGCGCCGGTTTACGCAACGCATCGCAACGTTCCATGAGATCCAGCCAGGCATCCGGCCCGCCGCCTCGGGACTGGACGCTCAATGCGTCCACCACTGCGGGCAGCAGCCGGGCGTGATCCTGGCATTCGCCGGGCGCCCGCAGGTGCCGCCCGATGTCCTGCGGCGAATCCGAAAGGCGGCAAGCCAGCGCGAATCGCGAAGCCAGCCCCAGGCCACGGCGGGCGGCGCAGGCCAGATCGGCCTCGAGCACTGAAGAATCATAGATGAATCCCGGCATGATGCGCGGCAACGCACCGGTTGCGTGCAGCACCTGGAACATCCGCCCCGGTTCTTCGCATGCCAGCCCCTTCGCCATTTCGCGCCAGACGCGCTCGGGCACCAGCGCATCGACCTCGCCCTCATCGACCAGCCGGCGTGCGAGATCCATGGTTTCCGGTGCTATGGAAAAATCCGGGAAGCGCGCGGCAAAGCGTGCCAGACGAAGAAGGCGTACGGGATCCTCGACGAAGGCTTGTCCCACGTGCCTGAATATGCGGTCGCGGATATCGGCGCGTCCGCCCAGCGGATCGACCAGACGGCCATCCGGCGCCTGGGCGATGGCGTTGATGGTCAAGTCGCGGCGCCGCAGATCGTCTTCCAGCGTGACGTCGGTGCCGGTGTAAAACGTAAAGCCCTTGTAGCCGCGGCCCGACTTGCGCTCGGTGCGCGCCAGCGCGTATTCCTCTTTGCTGCGCGGATGCAGGAAAACCGGGAAGTCGCCTCCGACCGGAATGAAACCGCGATCGGCCATCTGCTCGGGCGTGGCGCCCACCACCACCCAGTCGCGGTCGCTGTCCTGTGCCGCGCGGCCCAGCAGCGCATCGCGGACCGCTCCGCCTACGATATAGACATCCAGCCCCGCGATGGCGGGATCGGCCTCTGCTGCGCGCTGCCCTTGAACGTCCGGCTTGCCGGCGGTCACGGCAGATCGACCTTCTTGCGTGGCGCCGGCGCGATCGTGCCCAGCCGCTGCTTCAGGGATTGCGGCTTGCCGGTGAACATCATGGAGTAGTACGTGGCGTTGGACATGACGTTCTTGACGTACAGCCGCGTTTCGGTGAAGGGAATCGTTTCGGCGAAAATCGCGCCTTCGACCGGCGCGGCGAGCTTGGAGCGCCACTGCACCGGCCTGCCGGGGCCGGCGTTGTAGCCCGCCGTGGCCAGCACTTCGGAACCGCTGAGGTCGTTCAGGACCATGCGCAGATAATTGGTGCCCAGCACGGTGTTGGTATCGAAATCGTTCACCGAGGCCGGGCTGAAGTCCTTCATGCCGATCTTGCGCGCCACCCAGCGCGCGGTGGCCGGCATGAGCTGCATGAGCCCGGATGCGCCTACACGCGAGCGGGCGTCCATGATGAAGCGCGATTCCTGGCGGATCAGCCCATACACCCAGGCAGGATCAAGGTTGATCTGCCGGGCCTTCTCGGTGACGCGCCCTTCGAAGGGAGCAATGAATCGCTGCGAGAAATCCACTTCCTGCTTGGTCTGCAGCGACGTGTTCACGACACGGTCGTAGATATGCTCGGCGCGGGCGAGTTCGGCCGCCGCCAGCAATTGGCGGTCGGACATGCCGCGCAGAGCGAAGTTCCATTCCGGTACAGCCTCGGGACGCCATCCCAGGTCGAAGAGCGCAATGGCGCGCTGCAAGCCCGGATTGGCCCGGGCCTCGGCGAGTTCAGCCCGGGTGACGGGCGCGGGCGCGGGTGGCAAGGCGGGTGTGATGCCGAGTTCTTCGCCGGCCAGCTGTCCGTAGAAATTAAGTTCGGCGGCAATGGATTGATAATACTGGATCGCTGCGGCCTTGTTGCCTTGGGCCTCCAGGGCGCGCGCATACCAGTACACCCATACGGGCTCTGCCGCCTGGCGCGACGACATGCGGCGTATCGCCTTGGCGACCCAGTCCCAGTCGACGCGGGGCTGCCGCAATTCCGCCCGGACCTGCCAGGCATGATTGTAATCGGTGAGCCGGGTATTGCCGGACCGGCGATACCAGTCGGCCGCCTTCAGGTCGACATTCAAGGCCGCAACCAAGCCGAACTGACTCCACACCCAGTGCATGTTGTCCTTGGGCAGCACCTTGGACCAATGCTGTTCGACGTAGGCGGCGTTCTGGTCGCGCTTGTCGCCATAGGCCAGGCGCGACAAGGCAATCGTCGTGAGCTCCACCTCGGCGTTCGTGCGCGGCGCCTTGCGTCCTTCCAGCCATTTGCGTGGGTCTTTCATGATGGCGGCGTACTGCACCATGCCGGCTCCGTCGAACAGCACGGCCGCCATGCGCTGCGCATTGGACGCCTTGTTCGTTTCCAGCGTGGCCTGCAAGAGCCGTTCCAGGTCTTTCCTGGCCAGCACCTTGCTTTCAGCCAGTTGATCCAGCATGGTCCAGCAGGCGCTGTTGGGCTGGAAGGCGTCGATGGCGTCGAGCGCCTTCACACGCTGTCCCGTCATGTGTTGCGCCATGATCAGCGAACAGTTTTCCGCGGAATTCATGTTGACCAGGGGGCCCAGCTTCGCAGGCAGGCCGTAATCGCCGGCGCGCACCGCGGCCACGACCCAATCGCCTTTCAGGCGATCGGCCAGATAGGTGCCGGCGTTGTTCTGCAGGAAACGGCCGATGGCCTCGTTGGCCACCGGCTGGGTGGGATCCTGGAGCGTGCGGCGCAAGGACCAGTACTCCGCATAGACGCCAAGCTGCGGATCCGGCTTCGCCGCGGGGACCAGCCGGTCGAGCGTCGCCCACTGCTTCTTTTGCATCGCCTCGCGCGCGTCGACGACGAATTTACGCGCCGGCGGCGGCGGGACGATCTGGATCGTATCGCTGGACGGCGCGGCATGCAGCGGCGGCACGTATCCTTGCAGCGAAGCCACCTGCACGGCGCCGCCGAGTACGGAGTCCTGCGGCACGGAGCTTCCCGCCGCGGGCGCTTGTTCTGCGGCAATGCCGCCATCGGCCGGCAGCACCGGTTTCTCGGCGCCGGCGCATGCGACCAGGCCCATCGTCAAGGCAAGCCACAGGCTCAGGCGCGCGGGCGAGACCAATGCCGAGCCACACTTGCCCCGGGATTTCTGATACCGTTCTTGGTTAGCTAACATTTTGATTGGGTCCCACATAACATCGCTCATGAATAACAGCATAGAGAATAACGCAGCGCCGCTACGCACGCGCCTGAAGCAGCGCAGGGCGGCCCAGAATTCGGTGGACTGCAACCGGGGCGCCCTGCTTATCAGAGGACGCTTGTTCACCTGGCTGGCCACGACCCGCACGCGCCTTCGCGAAGAAGGCCGTCGGGCCCCCGAAAACATAGCCGCCTTCTGGGCAATGGAAGATGAACCCGCGTTGCAGCCCTTGCTGCAACAATGGGTGGAAGAAGAAGGATACCGCGTCTCGCTGCCTGTCGTCACCACCCCCGACGCGCCGCTGGCGTTCCGCCTATGGACGCCGGACGCCGCGCTGCAGCCGGGCGCCTACGGGATCATGGAGCCCGTGGGCGAGCCCGCGCCGCCGCCCGACGTCATTCTGGTGCCCACGCTGGGATACACCCGCCAGGGCGACCGCATCGGCTACGGCAAGGGCTACTACGACCGCACGCTGGCGGCCCTGAAAGCGCAGGGCCACGTCTTCACCACCATCGGCATCGCCTGGGCCACCGGCGATCTGTCAGGCGAAAACCATACCCCAGCCGCCCACGACGTCCAGCTGGACGCCATCCTGACCGACAAAGGCTGGGCCAAGCCCGCGCCCGTGCTTTGAGTGGCGGGTCAGACCCCGTACGGGGTCCGACCCTAGGCTGCGGGATGGGGTCAGACCCGGCGGGTCTGACCCCTTTTCAAGCGCTGTGGGGTCAGACCCATTTGGGTCTGACCCCTGGATGGCGTTATGGGGTCAGACCCCGTACGGGGTCTGACCCCATATTCAACTCGGGGCCTGACCCCACATCCAGCTGCTTCCAGATCGCCGTGGTGACATCGGCGTTGTTCAGGGTATAGAAATGCAGCCCTGGGGCGCCGTCATCCAACAGGCGCTGAGACATGCGTGTAATGACGTCGATGCCGAACGCCTTGATAGACGCCTTGTCGTCGCCGAAATCCATCAGGCGCAAGCGCATCCATCGCGGGATCTCGGCGCCGCACATATTGGAAAAGCGGGCCAGTTGCGCATAGTTCGTGATCGGCATGATGCCTGGCACGATGGGAACGTCGATGCCTTTTGCACGCACGCGGTCGACGAAATCGAAATACGCGTCCGGATTGAAGAAGTACTGCGTGATGGCGCTATCGGCGCCGGCCTGGATCTTGTCGATGAAACGATCGAGATCGGCCTGCGCGCTGCTTGCCTGCGGATGCATTTCCGGATACGCGGCAACTTCGATGTGGAACCAGTCTCCGCTGTGTTCGCGTATGAACGAGACGAGATCCGATGCGTAATGAAGCTCGCCCGGATCGCCGCCCATGCCCGAGGGCAGGTCGCCCCGCAAGGCAACAATGCGCTTTATTCCCTGCTCGCGATAGGAATCCAGGATATTGCCCAGCACGGACCGGGTCGATCCGATGCAGGACAAGTGCGGCGCCGCGTCGCAGCCCAGCTTCTGCATCATGCGCACGGTGTCCGCCGTGCCGGTGCGCGTGGAACCGCCCGCGCCGAACGTCACGCTGACATACGCGGGCTGCAGCGCCAGCAGCTTGCCGGCGGACTCCGCCAGCTTTTCCTGCGCCGCCGCATCGCGCGGCGGAAAAAACTCCAGACTTACAACCTTCTTGCTACTCATGAACCCAATAACCTCGACAGGAGTCCCGAGACGATGCTATAGACGAATGCACCCAGCAGCGCCCACCAGAACCCGTTGACCTGGAAGCCTTTCAGTACCGAACCGGCAAACCAGAAGACCAGCGCATTGAGCACCAGCAAAAACAAGCCCAGCGTGACGATGGTGATGGGCAGCGTCAGCAAAATGAGCACGGGCTTGACCAGTGTGTTGAGCAAGCCCAGGACCAGCGCTGCGATCAATGCGGAACCGAACGAGGCGACAGTGATGCCAGGCAAGATATATGCAACGATGAGCAGCGCGACGGCATTCAGTATCCAGACCAGAATGAGTTCCATGAGCTATTCTCCTTACGGGGTTAGTAGCGATAGTGATCAGGCTTGTAGGGGCCCGAAGCGGAAACGTTGATGTAGTCGGCCTGTGCCTGGCTCAGCGTGGTCAGCTGCACGCCCAGCTTCTTCAGATGCAGGCGGGCCACCTTTTCATCGAGCTGCTTGGGAAGCACGTAGACCTGGCCTTTTTCGTATGCCTCGCCGCGGGTGAAGAGCTCGATCTGGGCGATGGTCTGGTTGGTGAACGAAGCCGACATCACGAAGGACGGATGGCCGGTGGCGCAGCCCAGGTTCACGAGCCGGCCCTTGGCCAGCAGGATGACGCGCTTGCCGTCGGGGAAAATGATGTGGTCGACCTGGGGCTTGATCTCTTCCCAGGGCAGGTCTTCGACAGCAGCGACATCGATCTCGTTGTCGAAATGGCCGATGTTGCAGACGATGGCCTGGTCCTTCATGCGCTCCATGTGCTCGCGCGTGATGACGTGGTAGTTGCCGGTGGCGGTCACGAAGATGTCGGCCTTGTCGGCTGCTTCATCCAGGGTCACGACCTTGTAGCCTTCCATGGAAGCCTGCAGGGCGCAGATCGGGTCGATTTCGGTGACCCACACCTGCGCGCGCAAAGCCGCCAGCGCCTGGGCGCAGCCCTTGCCGACGTCACCAAAGCCGCAGACCACGGCGATCTTGCCGGCGATCATGACGTCCGTCGCGCGCTTGATGCCGTCGACCAGCGACTCGCGGCAGCCGTACAGGTTGTCGAACTTGGACTTGGTGACCGAGTCATTGACATTGATGGCCGGAAAGGCAAGCTCGCCCTTCTTCGACATTTGATAAAGGCGATGCACGCCGGTGGTGGTTTCCTCGGTTACGCCGCGTACCGCAGCCAGGCGCTCCGAATACCATTTTGGATCAGTGGCGAGCTTGGCCTTGATGGCGGCGAACAGTATGCGTTCTTCTTCGCTGCCCGGGTTGGCAAGCACCGAGATGTCGGACTCCGCCTTCGCGCCCAGATGCAGCAGCAGCGTTGCGTCGCCGCCGTCGTCGAGGATCATGTTGGCGTGGTCGCCATTGGGCCATTCGAAGATTTCATGGGTGTACTGCCAGTAGTCTTCCAGCGTTTCGCCCTTGATGGCGAAAACGGGCGTGCCGCTGGCGGCGATGGCTGCAGCGGCGTGGTCCTGGGTCGAGAAGATATTGCACGACGCCCAGCGCACGTCGGCGCCCAAGGCCTTCAGGGTCTCGATGAGCACCGCGGTCTGGATGGTCATGTGCAGGCTGCCGGCGATGCGGGCGCCTTTCAATGGCTGGCTGGCGGCGAACTCTTCGCGGGTCGCCATGAGGCCGGGCATTTCGGTTTCGGCAATGGCGATTTCGCGGCGGCCCCATTCGGCCAGGGCGATATCGGCAATTTTGTAGTCAGTGACGGTGGCTTCGGCAACAGTATTCATGGTGGTATTCCAGTAAGCCTGTAGCAGCCAAAGCACCTTTGCAACGTGAGCTCATCTTCGCCTGTACAGGGAACGATGAGCGCCGTTGGGTGAAGAGACTTTCCCGAGCCTAGCGGTGGATCGTGGATCGACACCGTTGCAGCGCCCCTCGGGAAGCCTGGATTGTAGCATGGGGGTCAGACCCCGTACGGGGTCTGACCCCAAAAAACCAGCCGGGGTCCGACCTCTTAAAAGCTGAAGGGGTCAGACCCCATGCGGGGTCTGACCCCGGAAACTAGCCAGGGTCTGACCCCGAAAAGCTACCCCTTCCGCTTTGGATAGCCCTGAGCCGTGATGCGTTCCCAGACCGCGCGTTTTTCGCTGTCATCCAGGAACACCCAGTTGGCGACCTCCATGGCCGTGCGTCCGCAGCCGCGGCAAATATCGTCGTACAGCGTCGAGCACACCGCGACACAAGGCGAATCGCTGGGATCCAGGCTGCGCGCGTCGTCGCGCTTGCGTTTCGCCTCGTGTGCGTCCATGTCAGGCGGCCTGCTTCAGTGCCAGCGCCTTGTCCGTGGCTTCCCAGCTGAACTCGGGCTCGCTGCGGCCGAAGTGGCCGTAGGCGGCCGTCTTGGCATAAATGGGGCGCAGCAGGTCGAGCATGTTGATGATGCCCTTCGGACGCAGGTCGAAGTGTTCACGCACCAGGCGGGCGATCTGCTCGTCGGGGATCACGCCGGTGCCTTCGGTGTAGACGGTGATGTTGATGGGCTCCGCCACGCCGATGGCGTAGCTGACCTGCACCTGGCATTGACGCGCAAGGCCGGCGGCCACCACGTTCTTGGCCACGTAGCGGGCCGCATAGGCGGCCGAGCGATCGACCTTGGAGGGATCCTTGCCCGAGAACGCGCCGCCGCCATGGGGGCATGCGCCGCCGTAGGTGTCGACGATGATCTTGCGGCCCGTCAGGCCGCAGTCGCCCTGAGGCCCGCCGATGACGAAGATGCCGGTGGGGTTGACCAGGAACTTGCTCTTGGGCGTCAGCAGGCCGTCGGGGAAGCTGGGCTTGATGATTTCTTCGATGACGGCTTCGCGGATGTCGGCCTGGGAGACATCGGGCGCGTGCTGCGTGGACAGCACCACGGTGTCGACCTCGGCCGGCTTGCCGTCGATATAGCGGAAGGTGACCTGCGACTTGGCGTCGGGGCGCAGCCACGGCAGCCGGCCGTCTTTGCGCAGTTCGCTTTGGCGCTGGACCAGGCGGTGCGCATACCAAATGGGCGCCGGCATGAGGTCGGGGGTTTCGTCGCAGGCATAGCCGAACATCAGCCCTTGGTCGCCCGCGCCCTGATTCAGGATTTCTTCTTCGCTGCGATCGACGCCCTGGGCGATGTCGGGCGATTGCTTGTCGTAGGCGACCAGCACCGCGCAGCCTTTATAGTCGATGCCGTAATCGGTGTTGTCGTAGCCGATGCGCTTGATGGTGTCGCGCGCGACCTGGATGTAGTCGACGTTGGCGGTGGTGGTGATTTCACCGGCCAGGACGACCAGGCCGGTATTGCACAGGGTTTCGGCCGCCACGCGGGCATTGGGGTCCTGCGTGAAGATGGCGTCGAGGATGGAGTCGGAAATTTGGTCGGCGACCTTGTCGGGATGACCTTCGGAAACGGATTCGGAAGTAAAAAGGAAATCGTTATTTGCCACGGCGATTGCGTCCTTGTATTGCCGGTTGCCCGGCCTGGAGGTTGAACGAAACGCGTTGCACCTCGGACACCTGCGTAGCAGTGAAAATCGGGCGCGACGCTTTAGCGGATTAGTTGCACGCCACCCGGAGACAGCGCTTTATCGCCCCGCAAGTTGTCGGTTAACTCAGCGATAAATGGCATTTTAAGCGAAAATAGCCCCGGATACTATTTACACCACCTTCCGCAAGGGTTATTTCAGCCGTCTATGTTCCGGGCTTTGTTTCATCTGCTGGCCTCCCTGCCGCTTCCCGTGCTGCACAGGGTCGGGCGCCTCGCCGGCATGCTCGTCTATGCCCTGCCCGGCCGATACCGCCGGCGCCTGTTGCAGAATGCTCGCCAGGCGGGCTATCGCAACCCGTCGTTCGCGCGGCAAGCCGCCGCGGAAACCGGCGCGATGATTCTCGAAACGCCCCGCATCTGGCTGCACACAGAGCAATGCCTGGACCTCACCGACAGCGCCGACGACCAGGTGGTGCGCGATGCCCTCGCCGAAGGCCGGGGCATCCTGTATTTGACGCCGCATCTGGGCTGCTTCGAGATCACCGCGCGCTACACGACCAAGCATGGGCCGATCACCGTCATGTACCGCCCTCCTCGCCAGGCGTTTCTGGAACCCATCGTGCAGCACGCCCGCGACATGCCCGGCCTCAAGGCCGTTCCCGCCTCGACGCAGGGAGTGCGCGAGTTCGTCCGCGCGCTCAAGCGCGGCGAGGCGGTGGGCATGCTGCCCGACCAGGTGCCCAGCAGCGGCGACGGCATCTGGACGCCCTTTTTCGGCAAGCAGGCCTATACCATGACTCTGGCAAGCAAGCTGGCGCTGCAGACCGGCGTGGCGGTCATCCTGACGGCGGGTGAACGCTTGCCTGGCGGAAAAGGCTGGCGCATTCACTATCTGCGGCTGCCCGAACCCCTGCCCTCCAGCCCGCAGGCTTTGACGGCTTCCATCAACAGCGCCATGGAAACCCTCATCCGCCGTTTTCCGCAGCAATACCTGTGGAGCTACAACCGCTACAAGATTCCCGAAGAGGCGCCACCGCGCCCCGCCGATCCTCCTCAATGAAATTCAACAAGCTTCCCCTGCTACGCGGCGTATTCTCCTATTTCGGCCGCAGCCCGTATGGCACGCGCCGCCGCTGGGCGCGCGCGCTGGGCTGGCTCGCGCCCAAGCTCATGCGCTCGCGGGCGCACATCGTACGCACCAATCTTGCCCTGTGCTTTCCGGAAAGGTCGCCGCAAGACCGCGAAATCTGGCTGAAGCAGCACTTCCAATTGCTCGCGCAGTCCGTGGTGGACCGCGGGCTGCTGTGGTTCGGCGCCCCATCGACCATCATCAACGCCACACCCATTACCGGGCTGGAACACCTGGATGCGCTGATAAAGTCCGAACGCCGTATCCTTATGCTTGCGCCGCACTTCATTTCGTTGGATGCCGCCGCAACGCGATTGACGCTGTTCCTGCGCGAATCGGCCACCATGTACACGCGCCAGAGCGATGCCGACGTAGATGAGATCGTGCGCCGGGGCCGTGGCCGTTTCAATACCGTGCATCTGGTCAGCCGCCATGACGGCGTCCGGGGCCTCATCCGCCACCTGCGCAATCGCGTGCCCACCTATTACCTGCCGGACATGGATTTCGGCACGACGGGCGCCGCCTTCCTGCCTTTCTTCGGCGTGCCGGCCGCCACCTTGCTGGCCACCGCCCAGATCGCAAAAAGCGTCGACGCGGCGGTCGTGCCTATTGTGTCCCGGCTGGACCTGGCCACCGGCAAGTATCACGTCCAGGTTCTCCCGCCGCTGGCAGACTTTCCCGGCGACGACACGCCGGAAGCAGCCACCGCCCGCCTGAACCGGCTCATCGAAGACTGGGTTCGCCAGGACCCGCCGCAATACTACTGGGTGCACCGGCGCTTCAAGACCCGGCCGGAAGGCGAAGCCCGCATCTACTGACGCGGCGCCGGCGCAGCCAAACACAATGAATCGGGGCATAATCACTCCCATGATCTGGAACTTCGTAAAAATGCATGGCGCGGGCAACGATTTCGTCGTCCTGGACGGCGTTCGCCAAGCCATAGAAATGACACCCGAACGGGCGCGCGCGCTCGCGCATCGGCAGTTCGGCATTGGCGCCGACCAGATCCTGCTCGTCGAAGCGCCGCATCATCCCGAGGCCGACTTCCGCTATCGCATCTTCAACGCCGACGGCGGCGAAGTCGAGCACTGCGGCAACGGCGCGCGCTGCTTCGTGCGTTTCGTGCACGAACAGGGCCTGTCGCGGCGCAATCCCCTGCGCGCCGAAATCTGCACCGGCCTGATCACCCTGGACAACAGCGCCGAAGGCGGCGTCTCGGTCGAAATGGGCCAGACCCGCTTCCTTCCTCAGGACGTCGCCTTCGACGCTGCAGGCCTCTCAACGCAGGCTCTTGGCGTCGACACCCTATGGGCGCTGCCGCTGGCCGGCCACCCCGACGCCCTGCTTTCCCTGGTGGCGATCTCCAATCCCCATGCCGTGCAACGGGTGGATGACGTGGATCGCTATCCCGTGGAAGAGATCGGCCCCATGATCGAGTCCCACCCACGCTTCAAACAGCGCGTCAACGCCGGGTTCATGCAAGTGGTCGACCGGCACACCATACGATTGCGCGTCTACGAGCGCGGCGCCGGCGAAACGCTGGCCTGCGGCACGGGCGCCTGCGCCGCGGTCGTCGCCGGGATACGGCTAGGCCTGCTCGACAGTCCGGTACAAGTCCACACGCGGGGAGGGCCGCTTCGTGTCGCCTGGGACGGCCGGCAACTGCGCATGAGCGGCCCCGCCACCACCGTTTATTCCGGCCAGGTCGATATCGACAACCTGGTTCAACAGTTCCCTTTAAAGGATGTTTCGCCACCATGACCGCAGAGAGCCTTACCGCCGACACGATCGCGCGTTTCCTCCAAGAGCAGCCCTCTTTTTTTCAAGATCATGCGGAGCTCTTTGCCAATCTGCGTGTCCCCCACCCCAATGAGACACGCGCCATATCGCTGGGCGAGCGCCAGATCCTCACGCTGCGCGCCCGTGTCAAAGACCTGGAATGGAAGCTCTCGGGGCTTGCGCACAATGCCAGCGGCAACGAGCGGACCAGCAAGACGCTCACCAGCTGGTGCTGCCGCATGCTGGCCGAAGACGACGCTGCCGTTTTGCCCGGACACATCGTCGACCACCTGCGCGAACTCTTCGACTTGCCGGGCGTCGCGCTGCGCGTGTGGGACCTGTCCGACCTCGACGCCGACAGCCCGCATGCGCGAGATGTCACCCCGTCGATACGCAACTATGCGCGCGAACTGTCCCGGCCCTACTGCGGTCCTTACAAGAACCAGGAAGCGGCGGGCTGGCTACCCGAGGTCCCGGCGTCGCTGGCCGTCATTCCTTTGCCGGCGGCCGACGATGCGTCGCCCATCGGCCTGCTGGTCCTGGGCTCGGACGACATCGAACGATTCACCCCGGACATGGGCACCGCCTTCCTGGAAATCATCGGCAGTCTGGCAGGCGCCGGCCTGTCGCGCCTGCGGGGCCGTGTCGACAGCGACGACTGCGCCTAGATCCTGCCCGACGGCTATAGCGCAAAGGAAGCCAGCATGCACCCGCTACCGCCGCCCATGGAACAATGGCTTGCCCATCTCCAGGCGCACCGGCGCTATTCCCCGCACACGCTGGCGGCGTACCGTCAGGATCTCAACCATCTTGGGCAGTGCCATCCCGGCCTGGCGCTCGACCGGTGCACCGAAAGCCACATACGCCAGGCCATTGCGCGGCTTCACGCACAAGGGCTGAAGCCGCGCAGCCTGGCCCGTGCGCTGGCCGCATGGCGCGGATTCTTCCAATGGTGGGCGCCGGCCGCCGGCCTCGACGCCAACCCGGCCGCCGGCGTCCGCGCGCCCAAGGTTCCGCGCAGCCTGCCCAAGGCGCTTTCCGTCGACCAGGCGCAGGCCCTGCTCGACCGTCCGGGATTGCCCGAGCCCTCTACGCCGATCGACTGCCGCGACCAGGCCATGTTCGAGGTGCTGTATTCCAGCGGCTTGAGGCTGTCGGAACTGACCAGCCTCGACTGGCGATACACGCGGCGGGACGGTTATGAGTCCGTCAGTTGGCTGCAACTGGACGAACGGGAAGCCGTGGTGCGCGGCAAGGGCGGAAAGACACGCAGTGTTCCGCTGGGAGGCAAGGCCGTCCAGGCCTTGGAGCGCTGGCTGCCTCTGCGCACGCGCCTCCTGCAAGGCGCGTCCGATCCCGACACCGATGCGGCCCTGTTCCTGGGCGCGCGCGGCAAGCGGATATCGCCGCGCGTCGTCCAGTTGCAGCTGGATCGTCTGGCACTGAAGGTCGGGCTGCCTGTGCATGTGCATCCGCACGGGCTGCGCCACAGTTTCGCCAGCCACATGCTGCAATCCGCGCAAGACTTGCGCGCCGTGCAGGAGATGCTGGGCCACGCGAATATCTCTACGACCCAGATCTATACGCGCCTGGACTTCCAGCACCTGGCCAAGGTCTATGACCAGGCTCATCCCAGGGCGGGGCGCAAGCGGGATTAAGCGGCATAGGGGCCAGACCCCACGATCCGAACTTGGGGTCAGACCCCATACGGGGTCTGATCCCCGCCACATCAATTCGGCTTCAGGACTTGGGGTCAGACCCCGTACGGGGTCTGACCCCTGCCACATCAATTCGACTTAAGGGCTTGGGGTCGGACCCCGTATGGGGTCCGACCCCTGCCATCAATTCGACTTCAACACATAAATGAGCTGTCCTGCATTCCAGCTGAACATGCCCAGGTAGCTGGATGCCGGCTGATCGGCCTTGGTCAGCGCATCGGAATAAAGCGTGCCGCCCACCTTCGCGCCCGTTTCGCGCGCTATTTGTTCGACCAGCCTGGGGTTGGCGGCGTTCTCGATGAACACGCCCGAAACCGACTCGCGCCTGGCCCGGTCGATCAATGCCGCAACATCGCGCGCCGAAGGTTCCGCCTCGTTGGACACCCCCGTGACCGACAGGAACCGTATGCCGTAAGCGTCGGCAAAATAGCCGAAGGCGTCATGGGAGCTGATCACCGTACGCCTCTGCTCGGGTATCTCGGACAAGGCCAGCTTGATCTCGGTATCCAGCTTCTTCATCTTCTCGATATACAGCTTGGAGCGGTTCCTGTAATACGCCCGCCGGGCCGGATCCGCCATGCCCAGCCCCTCGGCGATATTGGCGGCGTAGAGCATCCCGTTGCTGAGGCTCTGCCAGGCGTGCGGATCTACATCCCCGGGCGTCTGCCCACGGCCCGGCGCGGGATCCTGCGCCGGGCGGCCGGCGTGCTGATGGGGGCTTTCAGCGCTCAGGCGCCTGACCGGCACCCCTTTGGACGCCAGGACTTGCAAGCCCTTGAAGCCCGCCGACTCGATCAGGCGCGGCAGCCACGGTTCGAAATCGAGTCCGTTCAGAACCAGCACCTGCGCCCCCGCCAGCGCCTGGACGTCCTTCGGCGAAGGCTCGAAGGTATGCGCATCGGCGTCGGGCCCCACGATGGTAGACAGCGCCACGTGCTCGCCTCCGATCTCGCGCACCATATCGCCCAGGACGGAAAAACTGGCGACGACCTTCAGCGGAGGCCCCGCAAGAGAGGTCGGCTGCGCAAGTCCGTAGGCCGGCTCCAGCATGGCAACGGCTCCCGCGGCAAGCGAGGTGAGCACGAAACGGCGCGAAGACCGGAACTCATGGAAGACAACACCGATGCGGGACATTAGGGATGCTCCAGGATCCTGGACAGGCGCTGCCGGCGCGCGCGGGCTTGCCGTGCCGCCTGCAACAACCCTCCGTGAGGCCCAATAAAGACCGAAAGGAAATACAAGCATCCTGCCGAAAGAATGATGGCGGGAGAAGCCGGAACATTGGCGTAGTACGAAAACAGCAGGCCGGCGTAGGATGCCGCCGTGCCCAATGCCGCGGCCAGCACCATTTGGCGGCCGGCCGAGCTCGTCCAGAACCTCGCGGCCGTGGCCGGAAGCATCATGATGCCCACAACCATCAACGTGCCCAGGACCTGGAATCCGGCCACCATCGTGGCCACCAGCAGCAGCAGGAACACCATGTGCACCCGGGATGCCGAGCCGCCCTGCGAGCGCAGGAAGAGAGGGTCGAGGCATTCCAGCACCAGCGGCCTGAAGATCAAGGCGAGCGCCAGGAGCGTGATGCTCGAAACCGAAGTAACCAGCAGCAGGGCGGCGTCGTCCAGGCCCAGCACCGTGCCGAACAGTACATGGATCAGGTCCATGTTGGAGCCGCGCAGCGACACCAGCAACACGCCCAGGCCGAGCGAGACCAGGTAAAACGCGGCAAAGCTGGCATCCTCGCGCTGCGGCGTGAGCCGCGAGACGGCACCGGCCAGCGCTGCGACAAGCAGGCCGGTGATCATGCCCCCGATCGTCATCGCGCTCAATGACAGTCCGGCCGTCAGGAAACCGACCGCGACGCCGGGAAGAATGGCGTGGGCCATGGCGTCACCCATTAGGCTCATGCGCCGGAGCACCAGAAACACGCCCAGCGGCCCCGCCGCGAACGCCAAGGCGAAAGAGCCAGCGAGCGCGCGACGCATGAACGCATATTCGATGAAGGGGCCGACGAGCACGTCCAATATCCAGCTCACAAAAAGTCTCCCGCGCACAGATGGCGCGCCAGGTGCAGGTTCTCCGGCGTCAGGACCTCTTCCGTTCCGCCCCAGGCGACCAGTTGCCCTGCAAGCAACAGGCACTGCGGAAAATGCCTGCGCACCAGCTCCAGGTCGTGCAGCACGGCCACCACGGTCCGGCCTTCGCCGTGCCAGCGGTGCAGCAGCACCATCAAGTCTTCCGTCGTCGCCATGTCGACCGCGGCAAAAGGTTCGTCCAGCAACAAGGTGTCGGCGTCATGCAGCATCAAGCGCGCGAACAAGGCGCGCTGCAACTGGCCGCCGGACAGTGTGCCGATGATGCGATGCCCGAAGTCGGCAAGACCGACGGATTCCAGCGCGGATTGCACGCGCTCGTGCTCTTCGGCAGTGAACCGCTTCCAGGCGCCCACGCGGCGCCAGGCGCCCATGGCCACGAGATCGTAGGTGGAGATCGGGAAGCTGCGATCCAGCTCGCCCAATTGCGGCAGACAGGCGATCTGCGAGTCGGCCCGGCCCGAGGTGCGGATCTTGCCGCGCAAGGGGCTCACCAGGCCGGTGATGCCCTTGAGCAGCGTGGACTTGCCCGCGCCGTTGGGTCCCACGATGGCGGTGAGGGAGCCGCGCTCGAACGCGCCGCTGACGTCGCGCACCGCCACGCGGTCGCGCCACCCCAAAGACACCTGGTCCAGCTCGATGACGGCCATGGCCCGCCCTACCATCCCATCGCCCATCCTGTAAGCAGCCAAAGCAGCGCGACCGCAGCCAGCATGCAGGCCATGCGCTGAACGCACGAGGCCAGCAAGGCCGATCCGCGGTGCCGGCGGGATGAAGAGGGAAGCAGAGAAGGCATGATTGCGTTAGGATCGATAGGGAGCACAAATGCGCGCGCGCCCGGCATTGCTGCCGCGCGCTCACGCGTTATGTTATAACATAACTTGGATTTTTTCTGATTTCTACCATGCCTGCCAACCATTCGACACAGCAAACTGCCCTGGCAGCCCAGCTGCGCACCGCCGAATCGCTGTGCATGCAGCGTGGCAAACGCCTTACCCCGATACGCCGCAAGGTGCTGGAGATCCTGCTCCAGCAGCGCCGCAGCGTAAAGGCCTACGAACTGCTCGAACTGATCCGGGCCGTCCAGCCGGGCGCAGCGCCCCCCACGGTCTATCGCGCCCTGGATTTTCTTGTTGACGAAGGCCTGGTCCACAGGCTGGATGCGATCAACGCCTGGACCGCCTGCATGGACGCCGCCGGCGAACCGCACGACCTGCTGGTGGTTTGCACCCAGTGCGGCGCCGTGGCCGAACTGAGCGACCCGACCCTCAGCCGCCAGCTTGCCCATAAAGTGGCCCACGCCGGCTTCAAGCTGTCCGGCCACGAGACCGAATTGCGTGCGATCTGCGCCGATTGCCGGGCACATTAACACTTTAGAAACATATGTTTGCGCTAAAACGCATGCTGTGATGTAATCGCACGTTGAGTTTTTTTTTGCGCAGCGATTGCGCAGCGAGGCATTTCGATGAAAGGCGCTGACGACCTGGATAAAATGGTACCCGTCACCATACTCACTGGTTTCCTGGGCGCGGGTAAAACCACATTGCTCAAGCGTATTCTGACCGAATACCACGGGCGCCGAATAGCCGTCATTGAAAACGAGTTCGGGCCCGAGAGCATCGACAACGACCTGCTGGTGCAGGACAGCGACGAAGAAATCGTCGAACTTAGCAACGGCTGCGTCTGCTGCACGGTGCGCGGCGACCTCATGCGCACCCTGAACGACCTGCGCACGCGCAGGCAGGCAGGCGAACTGACCTTCGAACGGGTCATCATCGAAACCACCGGCATGGCCAACCCCGGCCCTGTCTGCCAGACCTTCTTCATGGATGACGACATCGCCGACTACTATCGGCTCGATGCCGTCATCACCGTGGTCGACGCCAAGCATGGCATGGACACGCTCGACAAGCAGGAAGAAGCGCAGAAGCAAGCGGGCTTCGCCGACAAGATCCTCATTTCCAAGAAAGACCTGGTCTCCGAAGAGGAATACCAGGCCTTGCGATCGCGCCTGGTGCGCATCAATCCGCGCGCTTCGATCATGCCGGTGCACTTCGGGGAAGCCGATATCAAGCAGCTGCTGGACATCAGCGGCTTCAATCTGAACACCATTCTCGATATCGACCCCGAATTCCTGGCCGAAGAGCATCCCGACGCCGCCCACGATCATCACCACCATGGCCATGACCACGACCACGACCACGGCCATGAATGCGATGAGCACTGCGGCCACCACCACCACGACCATCATCACGCCCACCACGACGATGAGATCGGCGCTTTCGTCTTCCGCTCCAACAAGGCTTTCGATCCGGAGCGCCTGGAAGAATTCTTGGGCGGCATCGTCCAGGTCTACGGCCCCGACCTCATGCGTTACAAGGGCATCTTGTATTTGAAAGGAATCAACCGCCGCATGCTCTTCCAGGGCGTGCACATGATGATGGGCGCGGAACCCGGCAAGCCGTGGCTATCGGGTGAAAAGCCTAGTACCAAAATGGTGTTCATTGGCCGTAAACTTCCCCAGGAGATCTTCACCCGGGGACTAGAACAATGCTTGGTCTGATTGCGAACCTCGCCGCCCGCCCGTAGTGCGGATGGTACGGATTCCAGCACCAACACCACAAAAAGAGGACACATCATGGCAAGCAAATCCGCAGCCGTTAAGAACCAAGGTCAGTTGCTGACCGAAAAGGAACTGTTGGCAATGCCAGAGGCTGACTACATGAATCAGGCCCAACTGGCATTCTTCCGCAATCGCCTGAAGGAACTGGAACAGGAAATCCTCAACAACGCCGACGCCACGACCGAAAACCTGCGCGAAACCCAATTCGTGCCGGATCCCGCCGACCGCGCCACCATCGAAGAAGAGCACGCGCTGGAACTGCGCACGCGCGACCGCGAACGCAAGCTGCTGAAGAAAGTGCAGCAATCCATCACGCGCATCGACTCCGGCGAATACGGCTGGTGCGAAGAAACCGGCGAGCCCATCGGCATCGCGCGCCTGCTGGCCCGTCCCACCGCCACTCTGTCGCTGGAAGCCCAGGAACGCCGTGAAATGCGCCAAAAGCTCTACGGCGACTGATCCTTCGGCCATGGTCCCCGCTCAGGGGTCAGACCCTTCGCAGGGCCTGACCCCTTTTGCTTTTTGTGGGGTCAGACCCCAAACGGGAACCGACCCCTTCGTTCAAGGGGTCAGACCCCGTCCGGGGTCTGACCCCACCATGGCATCTTGTGGACTCAAGGGGTCAGCCCCCCTTCGGGGTCTGACCCCGCCACCGCATCTTGAATCCGTCGATTCCATCCCCATATGACAACTTCAAAGGAAGGATCCATGGAACAATTTCACGCTACCACCATCGTTTGCGTCCGCCGAGGCGATGAAGTCGCCCTGGGCGGCGACGGCCAGGTCACCCTGGGCAACATCGTCATCAAAGGCACCGCAAGAAAAATCCGCCGGCTTTACCAGGACAAGATCCTGGCCGGCTTTGCCGGCGCCACCGCCGACGCCTTCACGCTTCAGGAACGCTTCGAGGCCAAGCTCGAAAAGCATCAGGGCAACCTGATGCGTGCCGCCGTCGAACTCACGAAGGACTGGCGCACCGACCGCGTGCTGCGCCGCCTCGAGGCCATGCTGATCGTGGCCGACAAGGAACACACCCTGGTGCTTACGGGCAACGGCGACGTGCTCGAACCCGAGCACGGCTTGGCCGCCATCGGTTCGGGCGGCGCCTATGCCCAGTCGGCCGCGCTGGCGCTGCTGCACAACACCGACCTGTCCCCAGCGGACATCGTGAAGAAATCGCTCGAGATCGCGGGCGACCTGTGCATCTACACCAACCAGAACCACATCGTCGAAACGCTGTAACGAATTCCAGACCATTATGTCCGCTACCAACATGACCCCCGGGGAAATCGTCTCCGAACTCGACAAGAACATTGTCGGCCAGAACCGTGCCAAGCGTTCCGTCGCGGTCGCCCTGCGCAACCGCTGGCGCCGCCAGCAGGTGCCCGAGCCGCTGCGCAACGAAATCGTTCCCAAGAACATACTCATGATCGGACCCACGGGCGTGGGCAAGACCGAGATCGCTCGACGCCTGGCCAAGCTGGCCAATGCGCCCTTCATCAAGATCGAAGCCACCAAGTTCACCGAAGTCGGCTACGTGGGCCGCGATGTCGACACCATCATCCGCGACCTGGTCGAAATTTCCGTCAAGCAGACGCGCGACGTCGAGATGCGGCGCGTCCGCACCCAGGCCGAGGATGCCGCCGAGGACCGCATCCTCGACGTGCTGATCTCGCCCCCGCGCAATGCGCACGGCGAGCCCGAACGCGAGGAAAACAACGCCCGGCAGACCTTCCGCAAACGGCTGCGCGAAGGCAAGCTGGACGACATGCAGATCGAAATCGAGATCGCGCAAATGGCGCCCCAGATGGAGATCATGGCGCCCCCCGGCATGGAGGAAATGACCGAACAGCTCAAGGGCATGTTCGCAGGCCTGGGCCGCGACAAAAAGAAGGTCAAGAAGATGTCGGTCAAGGACGCGTTCAAGCTTCTCACCGAAGAGGAAGCCGCGCGCCGCGTCAATGAAGAAGACTTGCGCACCACGGCGGTCGCCAACGCCGAACAGAACGGCATCGTCTTCCTGGATGAAATCGACAAGATCGCCACCCGCCAGGAACATTCGGGCGGCGACGTGTCCCGCCAAGGCGTGCAGCGCGACCTGCTCCCATTGGTCGAAGGCACGACCGTCAATACGAAATACGGGGTCGTGCGCACCGATCACATTCTGTTCATTGCATCCGGCGCCTTCCATCTGTCGCGCCCTTCCGACCTGATCCCCGAGTTGCAGGGCCGCTTCCCGATACGTGTCGAACTCGATTCCCTGACGGCACAGGACTTCGTCCGCATCCTGTGCGACACCGACGCGTCGCTGACCAAGCAATACAGCGCGCTCCTCGGCACCGAGGACGTCACGCTGGATTTCACCGACGACGGCATCCGAAGGCTGGCGGAACTGGCCTATGAAGTGAACGAGCGCACGGAGAACATCGGCGCGCGCCGCTTGTACACGGTCATGGAAAAGCTGCTGGAGGACCTGTCATTCGACGCCACCGCCAATAGCGGCCAGAGCGTGACCATCGACGCCGCCTATGTGAACAACAAGCTGCAGGAAACGGCAGCCAGCCAGGACCTGGCGCGCTACGTCTTGTAAGGGGTCAGACCCTTTTCGGGTCTGACCCCGATGCTTTGGAGGGGGTCAGACCCCGTACGGGGTCTGACCCCAGCAACACACCGCCTACTTCGAAATGGCGGTCACGGTGTATATGCCGCCATCGCGGCGAGCCTTGAAAGACACCTTGTCGCCCGGCTTGATATCGCCCAGCAGCGCGGGGTCGATCCGGTAGACCAGCGTCATGGCTGGAAGATCCAGCGCCGCAATGGCGCCATGCTTGAGAGTGATCTTGCCCGCCTGCGCATCGATGCGGCGCACTTCGCCGGTGGCGCTGGCCTCTTGGGCGAAAGCCTGAACGGAATAGAACGAGCATACCGCCAGCGCGGCCGCAACCGCCGGCAGCAGTACTCTGCTTGGCTTACCCATACGCTAAACTCCTGATAAACACAGTCAAAGCATAACGCTATTTGAAGGAATACGTTTGAGCGACGCAGCACCCCCATACCTTCTGCGGCCGGCACGCACCGAAGACATCCCCCATATCCACAAGCTCATGCTGGACATGGCCGAGTTCGAAAACCTCACCGGCATTTTCAAAGCCACGCGCGACAGCTTGCGCCACAGCCTGTTCAGCGATCCGCCGGCGGTCAATTGCCTGGTGGGCGTTGCCGCCGGCGATCCCGACACGCCCATCGCGTACATCATGTGGTTTCACAACTACTCCAGCTTCCTGGATAAACGCGGCCTTTATCTGGAAGACCTCTACGTCGATCCGGAGCATCGCGGCAAAGGGGTGGGCAAGCTTGCGCTCAGGCATCTTGCGCAATTGGCGGTGGAGCTCGATTGCGGGCGATTCGAATGGTCGGTGCTCGACTGGAACCGCAATGCCATCGATTTCTACGAATACCTGGGCGCGCAGGTATTGCCGGATTGGCGCATCGTCCGGGTGACGGGCGACGCGCTGACGAAACTCGCGAACTGAACATTCAAGGACACAGCATCATGGCCACGAGACTTTCCGTCATCACCACGCGCGGCGGCGATCAGGGCACGACGGGCCTGGGCGACGGTACGCGCGTCGCAAAGAACACTCCCCGTATCGACGCGCTCGGCGATGTCGATGAACTGAACAGCACCATCGGGCTGTGGCGCTGCGAAGACCTGCCGGAAGCCATCGACACCCTGCTCGGCCGCATCCAGAACGATTTGTTCGACCTGGGCGCAGAGCTATGCATACCGGGCCACGTGGCGCTGAAGGAAGAGCACGTGCTCTTCCTGGACGAGGCACTGGCCCGCTACAACGCAGACCTGGGCAAGCTGCAGGAATTCATTCTGCCCGGCGGCACTCGCGCCGCCGCCATGGCGCACATGGCGCGCACCGTATGCCGCCGCGCGGAGCGCTGCGCCGTCGGCCTGGAGGCGAACAAACCCGTCATCCAGTACCTGAACCGGCTGTCCGACCTGTGCTTCGTGCTGGCTCGCGCGCTGAACAAGCACGCGGGCCGGGGTGATGTTCTGTGGCAGCGAGACTGAGGGGTCAGACCCCGTATGGGGTCTGACCCCACCTCCGCTGCTCGACCCCGTACGGCATGATCCGGGGTCAGACCCCGCACGGGGTCTGACCCCAACAGCTCAGAACAGGGGTCTGACCCCATCCGTTAACGGTCGTCGTGCGAATGGATCTGCAGCGCTTCCAGGAAGCGGGACACCATGTTGTAGGTCGCGATGGTGGCCGTCAATTCCACCATCTCGCGCGGCGAGAAATGCTGTTTTGCGTCGTCGAATACCGCGTCGGGCACCTGCACGTGACGCGTCATGGCGTCTGTGTAGGCAAGCACCGCGCGCTCTTTTTCATTGAACAGCGCCGAGCCTTCCCAGGCGTCGAGCGCATCCAGCTGGGCCTGGCTCATGCCTTCCTTCAAGGCGATGGGCGCATGCTGGTCGGCCTCGTAGGGGGCGCCATTGAGGATCGCGATCCGCATAATGACCATTTCACGGATATCGCCGGCCAGCGAACTTTGCTGGCGTATGCCCGTCAAGTGGTTGAGCCAGCCGCGCGCCACGGGCGGGCTTTGCAGCAGCATCTGATAAAGATGCAGGACGCTGCCGCGTTCCGCGACGATTTGATCGACCAGCGGGCTGACTTCAGGATGCGTCAGATCGGCATAAGGCAAACGGGCCATTTGAAATTCCTACAGTAAGGTTCAGGCGGGCAGGACTTGCTGAACCGTATCGACGAAGCGCGACACGATTTCTCCGATGTCCTGCTCGGTGCAGATAAAGGGTGGCGCGAGCAACACGTGGTCGCCCAGCACGCCATCGATTGTGCCGCCCATGGGATACATCATCAAACCATTTTGCATGGCCTGCTTCTTGAGCCTGGCATGAGTCTTGAGCGCGGGATCGAGCACTGACTTGTCGGCCTTGTCCTGCACGAACTCCACGCCTACGAACAGGCCGCGCCCGCGCACGTCGCCCACATTGGGGTGCGCGTCCAGCGCATGGCGCAATTCAGCGCGCAATTGCTCGCCGCGCGCCAGCACGTTGGCCAGCAGCCCGTCCTGTTCAATGACCTGCTGGACGGACAATGCGGCTGCGCATGCGGTTGCGTGGCCCATATACGTGTGCCCGTGCTGGAAGAAGCCGCTGCCCGCCACAATGGCGTCGTAGATGCGGCTGCTTGCAATCATTGCGCCTATCGGCTGGTAGCCCGCGCCCAGGCCCTTCGCGATGGTGAGGATGTCGGGCGTGACGCCGTCTTCGGCGCAAGCGAACAAATGGCCGGTGCGCCCCATGCCAGACATGACCTCGTCCAGGATCAGCAACACGCCATGGCGGTCGCAGACCTGGCGGATGCGCTGCAGATAGGTCTTCACCGGCGCCAGCGCCCCGGCGGTTGCGCCGACCACGGTTTCCGCCACGAACGCCGCGACGTTTTCAGGCCCCAGCTCTTGTATTTTCTGATCCAGTTCCAGGGCAAGGCGATCGGCGTATTGCTCTTCGGTTTCAGTGGGAAGCTGATCGCGGTAGGCGTAGCATGGCGAAACATGATGCGCGGGCACCAGGATGGGCAGGAAAGGCTCGCGGCGCCAGGCGTTGCCGCCGATGGCAAGCGCGCCCAGCGTATTGCCGTGGTAGCTTTGCCGGCGCGCAATGAAATGGCGGCGCTGGGGCTGGCCGATTTCAACGAAATACTGACGGGCAAGCTTGAGCGCGGCTTCGATTGCCTCGGAGCCGCCGGATACGAAATAGACGTGGTTCAGCTCGCCGGGCGCACGCTCGGCCAGGAAATCCCCCAGGTCTTCGCATACCTGAGTAGTGAAGAACGAAGAGTGGGCATAGGCAACCTGGTCCAGCTGATTCTTGATGGCCTGTATGACGGCCGGGTGCCCATGCCCCAGGCAGGATACGGCCGCGCCGCCGGATGCATCGATATAGCCTTTGCCGTTCTGGTCGAACAGCCGGATGCCTTCGCCGCGCACGGCAAATTCCAGCTGCTGTTTCGGATTGCGATGAAAAACGTGTGTCATGGCGCCTTAGCCCTAAATTTCAACAAATGTTGTATCAATCATAACCCATGCAACAAACAAATCAATATAATCATGCATGAGGCGCTTCTCGTATCCAGAACCTGTTGTGGTTTTTGGACGCATACTTCGCAACCCATACCACCGGCCCGTCCATCCTAGTGACCAACAAGAACCCTCCATCCGCCCCCTCCAGCCTGGACACCCTGAGCGAACGCATCCAGCGCGACTTCGCCGCCATGACGCCGCAGTTCCAGGTAGGCGCCAAGTACCTGCTGGATTTTCCTTCCGAGATTCCCGTCGCATCCATGCGCAAGGTGGCGGCCCAGGCCGGTGTGCAGCCCGCCACCCTCGTCCGCCTGGCGCAGTCGTTGGGCTATCCCGGCTGGGCAGACCTGAAGCAAGTCTTCGTGCGTTCCCTCCACCACCACCCGCGCCGTTACGCGGACCAGGCGCGTGAACTCATCCGCGGCAGGAACCCGCGCAACGCACTCGATCGCGCCGTCATGGCACAGACCGACAACATCCGGCAACTGAGCGCCGACAACGCCGATCGCCTTCCCGAGGCCGTCAAGCTCCTGAACCGGGCGAAACGTGTTTACGTCGCAGGCTTTCGCGCTTCATTCGCGCCCGCTTTCAGCTTCCAGTACCTGTACCGATTATTCCGCCCAACCGTCGCCATGCTGCGCGGCGACGCCGGCACGCTGGAAATGGAATTGCGTGCGCTCACCGCCACGGATGCCGTGGTCATCATCGGCTTCGAACCTTATTCGCGGGAATCCGTACGCGTCGCGGATGCCGCCCGCCAGGCGGGCTGCCGCATCATCGCCATCTGCGACAGTGTCCTGTCCCCGCTCGCTCAGGTCGCCGACAGCACCTTGCTGTTCTCGACAGAAACCCCTTCATTTTTCCCATCGAGCGCATCGGCGACCGCGCTCGTGGAACTCCTCATCGAACAACTGCTGGCGAAGGCCGGCAGCCAGGCGGTCAGCGGCATCGAACATGCAGAGGATCAGTTGCACCGGACCGGCGCTTACCTTAGTGACAAAGAGAAGCAGATCTGGGGTCAGACCCCGAACGGGGCCTGACCCCTAGGGTTAGGGGCCGGACCCCATCCGGGGCCCGACCCCGACAGTCAGGCTCCGTACGGGGTCTGGCTCTTTCTGGCGCGCCGCATGAAAAGACCCAGCAGCGCCAGTGCCACGATGGCGGCCGGCACCAGCGAACCCACGTTCAGCCAGTACCATCCCTGCGTCGTGACCAGCGCACCGGAGCTGAACGACGACACGGCCATGACCAGGAACACGGCGAAGTTGATGGCGCCCTGCGCCTTGTCTCGCTCTTGCGGTGTATACGCCTGGGTGGCCAGCGTCGTGGCGCCCGTGAACAGGAAGTTCCAGCCGACGCCCAACAGGAACAGCGCGAACAGGAATTGGTGGAAATCGGTGCCTGACAGCGCGATGGCTATGCATACAAAATTGATGAGCAGGCCCATGGCCATCACCTGCAGGACGCCGAAGCGCTTGATGAGCGACCCCGTGATGAAGCCCGGCGCGAACATGCCGATGACGTGCCACTGCAGAACCGTGGCCGTGCTGCCGAACTCGAAGCCGCAGACTTCCATGGCCAGGGGCGTGGCCGCCATCAGGAGGTTCATGATGCCGTATCCCAGCGCGGCAGCCAGTGCCGCCACGATGAACACCGGCTGCCGCGCGATTTCCGACAACGGCCGGCCGCTGTCCCGTGGCGCATTCTTGCGCGCATCGTCGGGAAAACGGATGCAGTGCATGACCAGCATGGCGACCAGGCCGACCATCGCCAGGGCCAGATACGCCCCCATGAAGGGGTAGGATGCGGCATCCTTGGCATACTTCGCCAAGTTCGGCCCGATGATCGCGCCAATCAGACCACCCGCCAGAACCCAGGAAATCGCTTTTTCACGATGGTCGGCGTCGACCAACTCGGTGGCCGCGAAACGGTAAAGCTGGCCATTGGCGCTGTAGTAGCCGGCAATCAGGGTCGACATGGTCAGCAGCCAGAAATTCTGCGTCCACACCGACACCGCGCACATCAGGGCCGACAGGATGGCGGTGACCAGCCCCAGCTGGAACGACTTTTTCCGCCCATACCGGCTTTGCGTGCGCGCGACGATTCCCGTGGACAGCGCCCCGCCGACCACATAGCCCATTACCGGCAATGTGGCCATCCAAGGAACCGGCGTGAGGCTCATGCCCACCAGCCCGTTGATGGCAATGAAGGTGACGTTGTTGGTAAGGAAAAGCCCTTGGCAAACGATGAGCAGGATGAGGTTCTTGTTGAAAAAGCGTTGCGCGGGGGAAGACATGATGCGGGGCGGTGTGTTGGCGGCCGAAGGAGGATCCGTTTCGACCAAGATGATTATAAGCATATAACAATTGGAAATATGACGCCACCCTGGAGGGGCGGGCCCCGCAACTCGGAAGGGGTCAGACCCCGTACGGGGTCTGACCCCAACGTGAACGCCCGAAGCTTGACCCAAGGGGTCAGACCCATCGGGTCTGACCCCAACATGGGGTAAGGGTCAGACCCCGTACGGGGTCTGACCCCTCACAGCACCGACTGGACGAACTCCGCCACTTTCCTGGTCAGGCCGGTCAGATCCTGCTGCAATGCTGCGAAATTCGCGCTTTTTTCGTAGGACTCCTCATCCATGTACAGGCTGCGATTGACCTCGATCTGCAGGCTGTGCCGGTTTTCCCCGGGGCGGCCGATGCGCTCGATGAGCGCGACGCCCTTGAAAGGATCGTTGCGCGCCACGGTATAGCCCTGTTCGAGCAGATAGTCCTCGATGATGCCGATGAACGTGGGGTCGCAGGTGGTGCCGTCGCGGTCGCCCAGCACGAAGTCCGCCAGCGGCTTGTCCGTGTCGATTTCCAGCACTTCGTAGGAGTTGGCCGGCATGGAGTGCAGGTTCAGGTGCCAGACCACCCCGAAGCGTTCGTGGGCTGTTTCGATCTGTCTTTGCAAGGCATCGTGGTAGGGACGATGGTAGCTGCCGATACGGTTCTCGACTTCTCCCACCCAAAGCTTGCGATCGTAGATCGCCTGGTTGCGCGCGCGGCTCCAGACCAGGCCATGGCCGAGCCGCGATTTCTCGGTTGGATGCAGGTCCGTGGTCCACGGCTCGGCCAGGATATTCGGGTCGATGTCGTCTTCTTCGCGATTCGGATCGATATAGGTACGCGGGAAATTCGCGGCCAGCAGGGTGCCGCCCACGGACGGGATCGCTTGCCACAGTTCCTCGACATAGGTGTCCTCGCCCGAGCGCAGCACCGAGATCGGTATGGCGTACTGGAAATCAGCGGGGTAGATCACGCCGCTGTGCGGCGAATCGCAAACCAGCGGGATGGCGCTGGCTTTCGGAAGGGACAGGACATAAGGCTCGAACTCCGTGTCGGCGAATTTCATGACGTCTCCAGAAAGGTTGAACTGCTTGGTGTCCAGTGCATGGGGTTCCGGGACTCTGACGGCCCTTTTCGCGGCGTCGCGCCGGCTGCTAGGTATCGTCAAGGTGGCAGGCGCTGAGATGCGGCTTGCCCGTGTCGATACCTTCAAGGCCTGCGGACGCGCCGGATACCTTCGCCGCCGCGTCGAACCTCACCGGCTTTAGCATGGGGCGTTCCCGCGTGCAGCGCTCCATCACGAAAGGACAGCGCGGGTGAAACGGACAGCCCGACGGCGGATTGAGCGGGGATGGGAGTTCGCCCTTGATCGTATCGAACTGGCGCCGGTCGGTGCGCAGCACCGGAAGTTCCTTGATCAGCGCCTGCGTATAGGGATGGCGCGCCCGGCTGAAGATGGTGTCCGTATCGGCGATCTCGACGATGCGGCCCAGGTACATGATGGCCACGCGATCAGAAAGATGGCTGACCACGCCAAGATTGTGGCTGATGAAGAAATACGTGAGCGAGTATTCCTTGCGCAACTGCATGAACAGATTCAGCACCTGCGCCTGGATGGATACATCGAGCGCGGCCACGGCCTCGTCGCAGACGATGACGGAAGGCTTGACGGCAAGCGCTCGCGCCACGCCGATGCGCTGGCGCTGCCCGCCCGAGAACTGGTGCGGGTACCGGTAGCGGTATGACGGGTCGAGCCCCACCTTGCGCATGAGCTGCGACACATAGGCTTCCTTTTCGCCGCTCTTGATCATGCCGTGCACCACCGGCCCTTCGCCGATGATGTCGATCACGCGCATGCGCGGGTTGAGCGACGAGTACGGATCCTGGAAGATCATCTGCACGCCGAGCTCGTACTCGCGCCGCGCATTGCCGCTTAACTGGGCCACCGGCCTGCCCCGGTAGCGGATCTCGCCCGCGCTGGGCGGCAGGATGCCGGTAAGCATGCGGCCCAAGGTCGACTTGCCGCAGCCGGACTCCCCGACGATGCCAATGACCTCGCCGGCCATGACGTCCAGGTCCACGCCGGCGACGGCCTGCACCGAGCGCGGCTTGACGCCGCCCTTCAGCGCCCCGCCCAGGCGCGACAAGAGATCCACGGGCTGGGAATAAACCCGCTGCACATTGCGCAAGCCAAGGATGACTTCCTGTCCGCTCATGCCTGCACCCCCTGGTGCCAACAGGCGGCCCAATGGCCGGGGCCGACCTGCTCGAAGGGAGGATCCTGCACGCACGAACTGCTGGCGCGATAGCACCTTGCCCGGAAGGGGCAGCCTTGGGGAAGATTCAGCAAAGACGGTGTGGAGCCGGGAATCTGGAACAGCTCTTTGCCGCGGGTATGTATCGAGGGAATCGAGGATATCAGCCCATGCGTGTAAGGGTGGCGCGCCCCGCCCACGATCTCCGGAGTCGCCGCGGTTTCGACGATGCGGCCCGCATACATGACGGCCAGGCGGTCGGCCAGCCCGGAAACGATGGCCAGGTCATGCGTGATCCAGATCAGCGCCGTGCCCGACTCGCGGCAGAGCTTCTGTACTTCGAACAGAATCTGCCCCTGTATCGTGACGTCGAGCGCCGTCGTGGGCTCGTCGGCAATGATGAGCTTGGGCGAGTTCAGCAGAGCGATGGCGATCGCGATGCGCTGCCGCATTCCGCCCGACAGGTGGTGCGGATACACCTGCAGCCGCTCTTCCGGCGAAGGGATGCCGACCTTGACGAGGACCTCGATGGCGCGATCGCGTGCCGCCTTGCGCGTAACCTTGTCATGCGCCAGCACGGCTTCGATCATCTGCGTATCCACCCGCAAGGTGGGATTGAGCGTCATCATCGGATCCTGGAAGATCATGGCCATGTCCTTCCCGCGCAGCTGGCGGTACTGCTCGGGCGAAAGCGCCAGCAGGTCGCGGCCATTGAAGACCATGCGTTCGGACCTGACCTTGCCGGGCGCATCGACCAGGCCCATGAGCGAAAAGCCGGTGATGCTCTTGCCCGAGCCGGACTCGCCCACCAGACCCAGGATCTCGCCCTCGCGCAATTGCAGCGATACGCCGTCCACCGCCTTCACGATGCCATCCCGCGTGTGGAACCATGTACGCAAGCCCTGAACGTCGAGCAGCAGACCGGCAGCAGGCGCATGGCCGGCAGCGGCTTGGGTCTGGCGGGGAACGGCGAGGTCATGCATGGTTCGTCCTGGGGCCTAGATCTCGTTGCGCGGATTGAGGATATCGCGCAAGTGATCGCCCACCAGATTGATGGCGATCACGATCAGCGCGAGGGCGATGCCGGGGAAGAAGGAAATCCAGTAATTGCCCGACAGCAAAAATTCAAAACCATTGGAAATGAGCATGCCCAGGGATGGCTCGGTCACCGGCACGCCCACACCCAGGAAGGAAAGAGTGGCCTCGAGCGCGATGGCGTGCGCGAGGTCTATGGTCGCAATGACCATGAGCGGCGGGATACAGTTGGGAAAGACATGCCGCCACAGAATGCGATGCCAGGACAGCGACATGCAGCGCGCCGCCTCGACGTATTCCTTGTTGCGCTCGACAATGGCAGCCCCGCGCGCCGCCCGGGCGAAGTAAGCCCACTGCACCGCGATCAGCGCGTAAATGACCTTGTCCACCCCTTTGCCGAGCATTGCGAGCAGGATGAGCGCCAGGAGGATGGAGGGAAACGACAGCTGGATGTCGACGATGCGCATCAGGATGGCGTCAATGCGCCCGCCGAAATACGCCGCGGTCAGGCCGGCCGCCGCGCCGATCAGGAATGCCACGATGACCGAGACGAAACCCACGAACAGGCTGGTGCGCAAGCCGTACAGAATGGCCGAGAGCACGTCGCGCGCCTGGCCGTCGGTGCCCAGCCAGTATGTGAGCGTGCCGTCGAAATTCTTGCTGCCCGGCGGCATCTTGGAATCCATGATGTCCAGCGAGCCGATGTCATAGGGATTTTGCGGCGAAATCCACGGTGCGAGAACCGCCAGCAGGATGAAGCCCAGCAGCATGACAAGCCCGATCACCGCGATCTTGTTGGAAAAGAACTGGGCGATGAAGACACGCAGCAGGCTTTCGTGTTCCGGAACCGGAATCGCGGTATCGGGTACGGCCGGCGCCAGCGGCTTGCGCAATTCCATCAGGCGGCTCCCAGGCGCACGCGCGGGTCGAGTATGGTGTAGGCGATGTCGACCACCAGGTTGAGCATGGCCAGGAACACCACGGTCAGCATCAAGTAAGCCACCACCACGGGGCGGTCCAGGGTGATGATGGAATCGATCAGCAGCTTGCCCATGCCGGGCCATGAAAACACCGTTTCCGTTACCACGGCAAAGGCGAACACCTGGCCGTATTCCAGGCCGCCGATGGTCACGATGGGAATCATGATGTTCTTCAGCAGATGCACGCCCAGCACTCTTTTTTCGCGCAGGCCCTTGGCGCGGGCGAACTTGATGTAGTCCTGGGGCAGGCATTCGCGCGTTGCGGCGCGGGTCACGCGTATGATGAGCGCGCATTTGGCCACGGCAATGGTGCTGGCCGGCAGGATGAGGCTTTTCAGGCCCTCCCAGTTGAAGATGCTGAGCTGTATGGGCCCGAAGGATTCGACCGGCCCGCGCCCGCCCGCGGGCATCCAGCCCAGCATCACTGCGAACAGCATGATCAGCATCAAGCCGACCCAGAAGTTGGGCAGCGAGAAGCCCAGCACGGAACCCGACATGATGCCGCGCGCCGCCAGGCTACGCGGCCGCAGCCCGGCATAGATGCCCAGCGGCACCCCGATCAGGACGGACAGCAGCATGGCCAGCGTGGCCAGTTCGAGCGTGGCCGGCATGCGTTCCAGGATCAGCATCATGGCCGATTCGCCGTTCAGGAAGCTTTTGCCGAAGTCCAGCTGGATGGCCTTGGACATGAAGATGGCGTATTGCTTCCATAGCGGCAGATTGAGCCCCAGGGTTTCGCGTATGGCCTCGCGCTCCAGGTCGCTTGCCTCGGGGCTGGCCAGCATCAGCACCGGGTCGCCGATGACGTACAAGCCGGCGAACACCAGTGCTGACATGACCAGCACGACGACAAACGTTTGCAGCAGACGGCGAACGATGGTCGATAGCACCGCGCGCGCGTCCCGCTACTTGGCCACCGTCATGTACTGGGCAAGCGTCATCTGGTCGGCGCGGCCACCGTAGCGGACGTCCTTCTTCATGGCCCAGACGGAGAGCTCGAACTGCAGGGGCAGCAGCGCGTAGTCTTCCATGGCCATGTCGCCGGCTTTTTTCAGGAGTTCGGCGCGCTTGGCGTCGTCGAGCGTCTTGGAGGCCTCGAGCACCAGATTGTCGACTTCCGGATTGGTGTATTTGCTCCAGTTGGTGGTGCCGACGCCGCGCGCCGGGTCCTTGGTGACGACGAGCGATGTCATGGGATTGAGCATTTCGCCCGAACTGGCCGCCCACCCCGCCAGGTAGGTGCTGAACGCAAAGGCATTGCGCTGCTTGAAGAATACCGACGGCGCCATGGTGTCGACCGTGGTCTTGACGCCGATGCGCGCCCACATGGAGGCCACGACCTGCGCGATGCGCTTGTCGTTCGTATAGCGGCCGTCGGGGGAGCCCAGCGACAGGGTGAAGCCGTTGGGGTAGCCCGCCTCGGCCAATAGCTTCTTGGCCTTCTCGGCGTCGGCCGCCGCGACCTTGGAATGCTTTTCAGACGTGCCGAAGGCCGGATAGGCCAGCAGGTTGGCCGCGGGCAGGCCTACCCCGTCCATCACGCGTTCGACGATCGCCTTGCGGTCGATGGCCAGGGACAGGGCCTCGCGCACCCGCCGGTCGGTCAGCGGATTCTTGCCGTCGGTGCCTTCCATGCCGGGAGGCGGTTCCTTGCCCTGGTTCAAGGCGAGGTAGATCACCCGCACGGACGGCGTTTCCTGTACGTACAGGTTCTTGTCCTTCTTGAGCTTGGGAAGGTCGTCGGTGGGGGGATCTTCGATCACGTCGACGTCGCCGGCCAGCAGCGCGGCGACCCGGGCGGCCGAGTTGGTGATGGGACGATACGTCACCTTGTTCCAGTCGGGCTTGTCGCCCCAGTAGTGTTCATTGCGATCGAGGACGATTTCGGCGCCGCGTTTCCAGGAGACGAACTTGTAGGGGCCGGTGCCGACCAGGCCGTCGCCGCGGTTGAGTTCGACCGTGGTCTTGCCTTCGGGGGCCGGGCCGGATGCCGCCTTCTTGGACATGATGGGCACCATGGACAAGTTCGCCAGCAGGACCGGCGACGGACCCTTGGTGGTGATCTTGACCGTATGCGGATCGAGCGCTTCGACCTTGTCGACCGTGCTGAGATACAGCGCGTAGGACGAGGGGCTGTTGGGCACCTTGGGCACGCGATCGTAGGTAAACAGGACGTCGTCGGCCGTGAAGGGAGAGCCGTCGGAGAACTTGACGTTCTGGCGCAGCTTGAAGGTCCAGACGTTGCCGTCGGCCGTCCAGGACTCGGCCAATGAAGGAACGGGATTGGCATTGCCGTCGGTGCGCACCAGGGGATCGAAAATGGTTTCCGACAGCTGCGTATTGGGGGTGAGCGAGTGGAACTGCGGATCCATGGAACTGGGTTCGGAACGCAGCGCAATGGTGAGATCGCGGGCCTGGACCAAGCCTGACACAGTCAGGAAACTGACCGCGAGCGCGGACAGGAGAACGGTTTTGCGTATCAACTTCATGGTTATGCTGCCCCTTTTTAGGAGTAAGTTAAACGGGTGACGCAATAACACTGCAGCGGCAAAAAGAAATCGCTCCATGCCTTTTTGGACATGGAGCGAGTGTAGCCAGCTAAGTTGTTTTCAAAGATCGGTATTTTCCCGATGCAAGGTTACTACCTATCTCACGGTGCTGAGCATGTACTCGACAGCCGCCTTCAGGGTCGCGTCGTCGGCCGTCGTGGCTCCCCGGGGAGGCATGGCGCCCTTGCCCTTGATGGCCACTTCCATCATGGCGTCCATGCCCCGGGCGATCAGCGGGTCCCAGGCCTTCTTGTCGCCCAGCTTGGGCGCGTTGGCCACGCCGGTCGTGTGGCAGGCCACGCAAGCCGACTTGTACAGCTTCTCGCCGCTGGGGTGGACCGCCGCCTTGGCGGTCGCCTTCGCCTCGTCCTTGGCCGCAGCCTTGGCGGGTGTCGCTGCCGCGACCTTCTTGGCGGGAGCCGCCGCGGTCTTGGCCGGCGCCACCAGGTGCTTGGTCTTGGCCGCGTTGTCCGCCGCAAGCTTCGCGTTGTCGGGCGAGACCGGACCGGCTGCCTTGATCTGCTTCATCAAGTCGTCGTTCCATTTGCCCTCGACCACGAAGTGGCCGGCGGCGCCCAGCTCGAAGGCCTCGATCAGGTTGTGGTTGACGTAGGCGTACACACCTGGCTGCTTGAAGGTGTACAGCGCTGCGCCGGCCGACCCGCCGCGGATGAACCAGGTTTCAAGATCCTTCTCGGGCGGGTTGTTGAACTTACCCGTTTCCCAGACCCAGTCGCCGTGGCCGCCGATCAAGTGGGGGCGCGTGTCGCGGTTGGCTTGCGAGTGGATCATCAGCACCGTCTCGCCGACCTTGGCTTTCAGCGCGCCTTCGCCCGTCAGAGCGCCGACCTTGCCGTTGAACACGACGTGCGTAGGCGTCAGCTTGCGCATGACTTCCACCGTGTCGGCGTAGCTTTCCGCCAGCGACGCGTAGTCCTTGTACTTGCCGTCTTCATCCTTCGGAATGTAAAGGTCGAACTCGCCTATGGTGTAGGCAACGTCGTACTTCAGCTCTTTTCCTTCCGGATCCTTCAAGCCTTCGCGGGGCAGGACCATCATCGTGCCGCTCATGCCCGCCACCACGTGCCAGGGGACCATGCCTTCGGGCGCGCAGTGATAAACGAACACGCCCGCGCGATCGGCCTTGAAGCGCATCGTGGCCTGCTCGCCCGGATGCACGTCGGTCAGTTTTGCGCCGCCCAGCGCGCCGGTTGCCGAGTGGAAGTCGACGTTGTGCGGCATGGCATTGGTCGACGGGTTGACCAGGGTGATTTCAAGGTAGTCGCCTTCATGCACCACTATGGTCGGACCCGGCATGGAGCCATTGAACGTCATGGCTTGCATCGTCGTTCCCTTGTCGTCGATGACAATCTTCTTTTCTTCTATCGTCATGGTGACTTCGACGACCTTGGGACCCGAGCTGGCTTTTTGTTCGTGCTTGTGCACCATGGGGGGTGTGACCAGATCGACCTTGACGCGATCCAGCTTGTCCGCAGTGTCGGCCATTACGGGAACGCCCGCCATCAGCGCGGTCATCACAGCGGCGAAAAGGGTGGGACGGAACGCTTTCATTTGCAACTCCCTTCTTCATTTACGTTGTCAATTTCAACAACTCCATTTGACTCCTGCGGGGGTTGCGCTTCTTTGCTGCAGAACAAACTTCTCGACACATTTTTCCGGGTTTACCCCTATTCTTGATGCAGATTGGGTCGACTGTTGTTTTTCTTGTCGCCGGGTCGTGCGAAAGCGGGGGTGATAGAATCGAAAGTCCTGGATCCTTGCGTGGACAACCCAATGAGCTCTCTCCTGAACCGCTCGCTCATCAAGAATCTCGATCTGTTCCGTTCGCTGTCCGAAGCCGAACTGGACCAGGCCCTGGAAAGCGCGCAATCGATCCTGCTTCAGGAAGGCGCCAAAGTGTTCGCGCAGGGCGAAGAAGCCGACCGCTTTTTCGTGCTGCTGCACGGGCACCTGAAAGTCGTCCAGGTCACGCCCGACGGCGAACAGGTCACCGTGCGCTACGTCAGCCCCGGCGAGGTCTTCGGCATTGCACGCGCCATGCGGCGCAGCCACTATCCCGCCACCACGCTGGCGGTCCAGGAAAGCATCGTGCTGGCCTGGCCGTCGTCCGAATGGGACCAGTTCATCGCGGGCAATCCCCAGTTCGCCTTCAACGCGCTCCAGACCGTGGGCCAGCGCCTTCAGGACGCCCACTCGCGCATCCGCGAACTGTCCACCGAAGAAGTCGAACAGCGCGTCGCGCGCGCCATCCTGCGGCTGGTCGACCAGTCCGGCGCCAAGACCAGCGAAGGGATAGAAATCAGCTTCCCCATCACACGGCAAGACATCGCCGAAATGACCGGCACCACCTTGCATACCGTCAGCCGCCTCCTCAGCCAATGGAAAGACCGCGGCCTCGTCAACAGCGGCCGCAAACGCATCACCGTCTGCTCCCTGGACGAGCTCATCCGCCTCGCCGAAGGGCAGCATGTCGGAACCGGGCTGGGGTCAGACCCCGTACGGGGTCTGACCCCCTGAAAGTTGCGCTGGGGTCTTCAGGGGTCAGACCCCATGCGGGGTCTGACCCCGAATCTCTGCGTCTGGGGTCGGACCCCGCATGGGGTCCGACCCCTTATCAACCAATGCCCAGTTTCTCGCGCAAGGAGCCGGTTCCGGGGTCGGACCCCGTACGGGGTCCGACCCCGCCCGCCTCATCCCGCAACAGCCGGAAGCCCAGGTTGCTGGGCGGCACCCCCACTGAACAAGCGCCGCTTTTCGGGTCCCGGATGAAATCCGTGATGTAGCTGCGGTGCGGGCCGGCCACCACGCGTACGCCGCAGTTCTCCGACCCGCCGGCCGCCGGGCCCGAGACCAGGTCCAGGTTCACCCGGGTGCTGCAGGTGTCCGTCCAGTCCCAGACATTGCCGGCCATGTCCTGCAACCCGTTTTCATTCTGCCCGAAGCCGCCAAAAGGCCGGAGCGTGCCGTCGACCGTGGTTTTCCGCTGCGTTTCCAGCGCATATTCGGCCAGCCAGCGCTGGGCCGGGTCGCTGGGATCGAACTCGTCGAGGATCACGTCTTCCTTGTAGGCCGCGCCGGCCGCATATACCCATTCCGCGTAAGTCGGCAACCGGTAATGATGGCCGGTTTCCCGGGACAGCCAGCGCGCGTAGTCCGTGGCATCCCGCCAACTGACACCCACTGCCGGCAGATCAGGATCGGCATCCTCTCGATGGTCGCGGTCCAGGGGCTTGCACGCCTTGGCCGCCACGCAGGCGGCGTATTCGGCCTGGCTGACCTGGCGCTTCATCATCCGCAGCCCGCCGCCCAGGGTGTCCGTGGCTTGTTGCGGCGTGACGGGAAAGCCGTTGCGCAAGTATTCACCAGGCGGGTAATACTTGACCTGGCCGGCCGGCAGGATCACGAGCTCCGTGGCGTCCTGATCGTTGGCTTCCTCGGCGGACCTAATCCCTTCCTGCACGCAACCGGCCATGAATGCCGCCGCAAGGGCAAGGGCGGTGAATCTGGATAGAGTCTTGACTGCTGGGGCACGCATGGTTCAGTACCTTGTATGTCGGCTGGCTTCCAGCCTTACAGGTACATTGAACCGCGTTCGTCATGCGTCGTCTTTGTGCTGGGACAAAGACGGAAGGAGTCGAGGGGTGAGACCCCGTATGGGATCTGACCCCGGCCGCACAAAGGAAGAGGGTCAGACCGCAAAGGGTCCGGCCCACGGAGGCGTCAAAGGATGGGGTCAGACCCTATAGGGTCTGACCCCAAGGACCTCACGCCATGTCAGGCGATGCCGGCCGAATGCGCCTGCTGGTCGGCGTGGTAGGACGAGCGCACCATCGCGCCCACGGCGGCGTGGGTGAAGCCCATGGCGTAGGCTTCGCGCTCCAGCATGGCGAAGGTGTCAGGGTGTACGTAGCGCAACACCGGAAGATGATGCTCGGACGGCTGCAGGTACTGGCCTATGGTGAGCATGTCGATGTTGTGCGCGCGCATGTCGCGCATGACTTCGAGGATTTCCTCGTCGGTTTCGCCCAGGCCGACCATGATGCCGGACTTGGTCGGCACATTGGGCTGCAGCGCCTTGAATTCGGCCAGCAGCTTCAGCGAGTGCATATAGTCCGCCCCCGGACGCGCCTGCTTGTACAGGCGAGGCACGGTTTCCAGGTTATGGTTCATGACGTCGGGCGGGCATTCGTTGAAGATGTCCAGCGCGCGCTGCAGGCGGCCGCGGAAATCGGGCACCAGTACTTCGATGCGGGTGGAAGGCGACTTTGCGCGCACCTCGCTGATGCAATCGGCGAAATGCCGCGCACCGCCGTCGCGCAGGTCGTCTCGGTCGACCGAAGTGATGACCACATAGGACAGCTTCATGAGCGCGATGCTGCGCGCCAGGTTGGCCGGCTCGTCGGTGTCTAGCGGATCGGGGCGGCCATGGCCCACGTCACAGAACGGACAGCGCCGGGTGCACTTGTCGCCCATGATCATGAAAGTGGCCGTGCCCTTGCCAAAACATTCGCCGATATTGGGGCATGACGCCTCTTCACAGACGGTGAAGAGATTGTTCTCGCGCAGGATACGCTTGATGTCGTAAAAGCGCGAACCCGGCGCGGCGGCCTTGACGCGTATCCAGTCGGGCTTCTTCAGGCGTTCCGCCTGGACGACCTTGATGGGGATGCGCGAGGTCTTGTCCCCGGACTTCTGCTTTTGCGTGGGGTCGTAGGGCGCCGGGCGCACGGTGGGTTTACGGACTTCGGGCTGGTCAACGGGTGTAGTCATACAGGTCCCTGCCACGAAGCGGCATCGCTTCGCGCTGAAAGCGGCGGCGTGCTTCACACCGCCCGCTGAATGAAAGAAAGACCGTATTTTACCGCGCCGCTCCGTGCTTCACCTAATTCCCCTATCCAGGGGTCAGACCCCATGCGGGGTCTGACCCCGATTCTGCCCCTATACTGGGGTCAGACCCTGTCCAGGGTCTGACCCCGATCTTGAACGGGCTGGGGGTCGGACCCTGTAGGGTCCGACCCCTTGGGTTTTGGGGTCAGACCCCGTATGGGGTCTGACCCCCGAGATTCACCGCCCCTTCCAGATAGGATGCCGCTTCTGCATGAAGGCGTCTATGCCTTCGGATACGTCTTCCGCCATCATGTTCCGGGCCATTACCCCTGCGGCGAAATCATAGGCTTCGGCCAAGCCCATGCCCCGCTGCCGCTGGAACATGCTTTTGCCGGTGCGCACGGCCAGCGGACTTTTCGCGCAAATCGCCGAGACCAGCGCTGCCACCTTGGCGTCCAGCTCTTCCAGCGGCACCACGTGGTTCACGAGCCCATTCTCGCGCGCATCCTGCGCGTTGATGAATTCGCCGGTCACGAGCATCTCGAAGGCCTTCTTGGCGGCCACGTTGCGGGTCAGCGCCACAGCCGGCGTCGAACAGAACAGCCCGACGTTGATGCCCGACACGGCAAACCTGGCCGCGTCGGCCGCCACGGCCAGGTCGCAGCTGGCCACCAATTGGCAGCCCGCGGCCGTGGCGGTGCCGTGCACCCGGGCGATCACCGGCACGGGCAGGTTGACGATGCTTTGCATGACCTGGCCGCACTGCTGGAACAACTGGTTGTAATAGTCTTGATCGGGCTTGGAGCGCATCTGCTTCAGGTCATGGCCCGCGCAAAAGGCGCGCCCATTGCCGGCCAGGACCACGCAGCGTGCATCCTGGTCCTGCGCAATGTCGGCCAGCGCAGCTTGCAGCGCATCCAGCAGCTCTTCGGACAGCGCATTGAATTGATCGGGCCGGTTCAGCGTCAATGTGGCTACGCCATCGCCACGCTCGACCAATAGCACATCGCCTGCGTTTGCCATGCATGTCTCCTGTTGTGGGGGGGCAGACCCCGTACGGGGTCTGACCCCTTGCTTTTCTTTTTGGGGTCAGACCCCGCATGGGGTCTGACCCCTGGACCCCGCAAACGCCTGGAACCGCGCCGCCAGCCGCTGTCCCAGCAGTTCGCCTGTTTCGGCAACGGTAGCGCCAATCCCGCAAGACCGCAAATCGACGGTCTTCAAGCCTTCATAGCCGCAAGGATTGATGCCCAGGAACGGGTCCAGGTCCATATCGACATTGAGCGCCAGGCCATGGTAAGTACAGCCGTTGCGCACCTTGATGCCCAATGCCGCGATCTTGGCCAGTTCGCCGTTCGCCGCGCCATCCAGCGGCACATAGACCCCGGGCGCGTCGGGCTTGCGGCATGCGCCCCTGACGCCCAGGTCGGTCAGGAGATCGATCAGCACATCTTCCAGCAAGGCGACGTATTCCTTCACGAACAACTTCATGCGCCGCAAGTCGATCAGGCAATAGGCCACCACCTGGCCGGGGCCGTGGTAGGTGACCTGGCCGCCGCGATCGCAATGGACGAGTTCGATATTGCCGTGATTCAGCACATGTTCCGGCTTGCCCGCCTGACCCAGGGTGTAGACCGGCGGGTGCTCCACCAGCCAGATTTCATCGGGAGTCTGTTCGCCGCGCGCCTCGGTGAAGTCGCGCATCGCCTGCCATGCCTGCAAATAGGGCATGGGCCGCGGCAGCCATTTATACTGGATCATTACATCAAAGCACCACGGACACCATGGGGTGGCCATGCAATGCGCGATACAAGGCATCGAGCTGCTCGCGCGAGGTCGCCCGGACAATGAAGGTCAGGCCGATGTAGTTGCCGCTTTTACTGGGACGCATTTCGACGGTGCCCGGGTCGAAGCCGGGGTCGAACTGCAAAACGAGGTCGGTGAGCGTCTGGGCGAAATCCGGATGCGACTTCCCCATCACCTTGATGGGGAAGTCGCTGGGATACTCGATGAGCGACTGCTCGGGCGGAATCTCGCGCATGGTGGTCAAAGGGCGGCGATGGCCTTGTCGTAGCCTTCGCGCAGCTTGGCGTACACCGGGCCGGGCTTGCCGGATCCCACGGGCTTGCCGTTATAGGTCGTGATGGGCAGCAGTTCCTTGGTGGCCGAAGACAGCATGAGCTCGTCGGCCTGATCGACTTCCTGCTGTGAAATGGGCCGCGCATTGAAGGGAATGCCGGCAGCCTCTGCCAGCTCTTCAAGCAAACCGTAACGTATGCCTTCCAGGATCAGGTTGCTGCGGGGCGGCGCCAGCAGCACGCCGTCCTTCACCATCCAGATATTGCAGGAAGCGCCTTCCGACATGTAGCCATCGCGGAACTGGATGACTTCGTCGACGCCGTTGTCGACGGCGTGCTGCTTGGCCAGCACGTTGCCAAGCAAGGACACCGACTTGATCTCGCAGCGCAGCCAGCGCACGTCGGTCATGCTGACCACCGACATGCCCTGCTCGCGGACCTGCGCGCCAGGCCGGACGAACGGCGAGACCATGCAGAAGACCGTGGGGGTGGCGCCTTTGGGAAAGCCGTGATCGCGCTTGGCCACGCCGCGCGTGACCTGGATGTAGACCATGCAGTCGCCCAGCCCGGAACGGGCGATGAGATCCTGCACGATGCCTTCCCAGTCGGCGCGCTTCAGGTCCACCTTGATGTCGATGGCGGCCAGGCTGCGTTCCAGGCGGGCCAGGTGCCCATCCATGCGAAACGGCTTGCCCCCATAGGCCGGCACGACATCGTAGATGCCGTCACCAAAAATGAAGCCACGATCCAGCACGGAAATCTTGGCATCGCCCAAACGAACGTAATCGCCATTCAGGTAGACGATACTGTCGTTATCGACATCAGGAATCATTATTGCACCTTGTAAACGGGAAAGAGACGACGCGCGCCGTCATTCAAACATCAGGAGTATCTTGTCGTAGATTCGACCGAAGAACCCGGCTTCGGGGACATCCTGCAGCACATACAAAGGCTCTTCGCGCAGCACCTTGCCGTCGAGCGACAGGGAAACCGTTCCAACGCGATCGCCTTTCTTCAGCGGCGCCACCAAGGGCTGCGCGTACTGCGCCACTGGCTGGACCTGGGCCGACTGCCCGCGCGGCACGGTTACCCACGTAGCGCCCTGCGAGCCCAGTCCGACCGAATCGATCTGGCCTTCCCAGACCCGGGCCGTGACCGCCGGCTTGGTGTCGTCGAACAGCTTGACGGTATCGAAATTCTGGAAGCTCCAGTTCAGCAGCTTGAGGCTGTTTTCGCTGCGTGCCGAGTCGCTGGTCGAGCCGACCACCACCGACAGCACGCGGCGGCCGTCGCGCACCGCCGTGGCGACCAGGCAGTAACCCGCCGATTGCGTGTGGCCGGTCTTCAGTCCGTCGACCGTCGGATCCGTCCAGAGCAGGCGGTTGCGGTTGTTCTGCTTGATCTTGTTGTAGGTGTATTCCTTCTGGCTGTAATAGTGCAGGTACTGCGGGAAGCGCGTGATCAGGTTCTGGGCCAGCACGGCCAGGTCGCGCGCCGTCGTCAAATGCGTGGGGTCGGGCAAGCCGGGGGAATTCGTGAAATGCGTGTCTTTCAGCCCCTGGCGCGCCGCTTCATCGTTCATGAGGCTGACGAAGGCGTTTTCGCTACCGGCCACTGCCTCGGCCAATGCCACGGTGGCGTCATTGCCGGACTGCACGATCACGCCCTGCAGCAGTTCATCGACCGTGACCTGGCTGTTGGGCTTGATGAACATGCGCGAGCCTTCGGTCTTCCAGGCCCTTTCGGACACCGTCACGGCTTGCTCGAGCGTCAGGCGCTTGTTTTCCAGCGCGTCGAACACCAGGTAGGCGGCCATGAGCTTGGTAAGCGAAGCCGGCTCGACGGGCTCGTTGGGATTGAGCGACGCGATGATCTGGCCGCTGTTGACGTCCATGGTGAGCCAGGCCTTGGCCGTGAGGTTGGGCGCGGGCACGGTGGCCAGCGCGCCCACTTGCGTGCGGCCGTCGATGGCCGTTGCGGAAACGGCGGCTGCCTCGGGCGCGGCCGCAGGCGCCGCGGCCTGCTGCGACAAGGCCAGCGTGGGCGCCAGGGCCAGCGCCAGCGCAGCGGCGAAATGGGAAATTCGGGAAAAATGCAAGGAAGAATGTCTGTATGTCATCGGCATATCGTAAAGGAATTTTTCCGGGCCGTCACACCGCCGCCAGGCGCAACTGAAGCAGCTGCTTGAGCGTAATCAGCTTGCCGTGAAAGAAGTGGCTGGCTTCGGGAACGACCACCATGGGAAGGCCGTGGGCGCGCGCGAATTCCATGGATTCCGCAAGCGGCACGACCTCGTCGGCCTCGCCGTGAACCAGGAAGGTATCGGCCGGCACGGCAACATCGCGGAACCGGAAGCGCTCGACCGCCGAGCCGAACAATAATAAAGCATCCGGCACTTTTTGCGAGTGCTCCGCCAGCTGCGAATACAGCTGTGCCGCCACCGACGTGCCAAATGAAAAGCCCGCCAATACCCATTTGCCTTCCGACAGGTCGGGGTAGGCCCGGGAGAATTGCTGCACCAGCAATTCCATGTCGGCGGTCTCGCCCACCGCGGCGTCGAATTCGCCGGCGGAAGCGCCCACGCCTCGGAAATTGGGGCGCAATGCGGCCAATCCTTCCTGGACACAGGCGCGCGCAATCGTCGTGACGATCTTGTTTTCGCGCGCCCCGCCGTGCAGCGGATGGGGGTGCAGGACCAGCGCCCAGCCGCGCGGCGCCGACATGGGCAGATCGAGCGCGCAGTCTATGGCGCCGGCAACGCCCTCGAAGGTGATATTCTGGGTGCGAGCAAGCATATCGGCAGATTAAGATATAAACAAAGCGTGCCTATTTTACGCCACGCATTCCGACACAACGCGCTACAACCATGAACACCCCTTCCCGCCCTTTTCTACCCGACCCGGAAGATCTCCAGGCCGAGCTTCAGTCCTGCCTGCCGCAATTCAAGCAGGTTCAATGGGTCGACCAAACGGATTCCACCAACGCCGACCTGATGGCCAAGGCGCGCGCCCCCCAAGGGCCGCTCGCCCGCCCATGGCTGCTGGGCGCCCATCTTCAGAATCGCGGCCGCGGGCGCGCCGGCCGAAGCTGGCAGAACCGCAGCGGCGCAAACCTGATGTTCTCCTGCGCTTTCGACCTTTTCCTGCCGGCGCATCGGCTGCCGACGCTTTCGCCGCTGGTCGGCCTGGCCGCCTGTGTAGCCTTGCGCAGCCTCATCGATCCGGCCAACCGCCCGCGGCTGACCATGAAGTGGCCCAACGACTTGCAGTGGGATTCCGCCAAGCTCGCCGGCATACTGGTAGAAGCCACGCGTGCCGGCACCTCGCGCCTGACGGCCGATCACTACGTCGCCATCATCGGCATGGGCGTCAACCTCGACGACGCCCGCTCGCTCAGCCAGTCGCTGAATCGGCAAGTGGCCGACTGGGCGGAAATCGCCCGCGACGACGAAGCCGCGCATTCCGTCCCGGCCGGCACCATGGTCGCGGCCCTGGCGCAATCCTGGTATGACAGCTTGAATCAGGTCACGGCATATGGTTTTGATTCGCTTCCTGAACGCTACGCGCAGGTGGATGCGCTGGCGGGACAGCGTATCGACGTTCTCGACAACGGACGCCTGCTGCACGCCGGCATCGCCTGTGGCATCAACAAACAGGGCCAGCTCATCCTGCGCTCTTCGGAAGGGGAAACCGCCGTATCCGTGGGCGAGGTTTCCGTGCGGCCGCAGCAGGAGCACAACTGATGCAGGTGCTGATCGACGCAGGCAATACGCGCATCAAGCTGGGCTGGACACAGCGCGGCACCGGCCAGCGCGAGGATCAGGTCCTGGCCCTGGAGCACAACAATATCCAGCAGGTGGCGGCCTGGCTCGCCGCCTTGCCGGAATCGCCCCGCGCCGCCATCGGCGTCAATGTGGCGGGCCAGGCGCTGGCCAGGGAAATCGAATACATATTCAGCTTCAGCCAAGGCTTGGCGATAGACTGGGTCGACGGCGGCACGACCGTGCCGGAAGTCGTCAACCTTTACGACCAGCCCGCCCAACTGGGACCGGACCGCTGGGTGGCCATGATCGGGCTCGCCCAACGCAAGCCGCGCACGCCCGCCATCCTGGCCAGCTTCGGCACCGCCACCACCATCGACACGCTTGCGCACCCTTTGGATGCCGCGCCGGCCGCAAGCTACGCCTTTCACGGCGGCCTGATTTTGCCCGGGCCCGAACTCATGCGTGCGTCGCTGGCCAACGGCACGGCAAACCTGCCCAGCGCGGAAGGCGGCGCCGTCGCTTTTCCGACCCATACGCATGCCGCCATCAGCAGCGGCATCGCCGCCGCGCAATCCGGCGCGCTGCTCAGGCAATGGCGCGCCGGCCTGGCGCATTTCGGGCAGCCGCCGCAGATATTCTGCAGCGGGGGGGGATGGCCCATGCTGGAAGAAGAAGCACGGCATGCCCTTGCGCTGATGCAGCGCGACCTGGGTCTGCCGGAAGAAGGCATACAGTGGCTGCAAACGCCCGTGCTGGATGGATTGGCGCGACTGGCGAAGAGCCGGCTGGTCGAATCGATTGAGGGGTCAGACCCCATTCGGGGTCTGACCCCAAATACGAGCTGAGGGGTCAGACCCCGTACGGGGTCTGACCCCAATACGAGCTAAGGGGTCGAACCCCGAATGGGGTCTGACCCCCCCGCCCCCTCAGCCGTTTACCTTCGACTGTGGCGCTTCCAGCTGAATCGCGTTCTGGTTGCGTTCGGACAGCATGCGCGGTTCGCGGCCCCGTTCGCTGGGCGGCGTACCAAAGAAGCCCTGGCCGAAGCCCAGGACCGCCACGTTGGCCAGCAATACGACAATGAATAGGAATCTCATGCGCGCCAGTTTACCGCAAGCGGAGCCTTAGCCGTTGCCGGATGACGGCGTCAGGGAACCAGCGATTCGTCGCGCTGCCTCGCGGACAGGAACAAGCGCGGCATGTCCATGACGCTAAGCTCGCCTGCCTGTCGCGGCCCCGCGCCGAAGTACAGATGTTCCGGCGCGACTTCCCCCGCCTCGATGAAGGGAAGCGCATATATGCGCACATGGCGCGAGGCCACTTGCATGGCATGCGTCTCGTCGCGCCGCTGCAACGCTTCCAGCAACACCTGGTGATCGTCCCACGATGACTGGGCTTGTTCGAAAGAGAACGGACCATGGTGTCGGCGGTAGGGGCGCGTGCGCTTGCGCAGATAGATCAGTTGCGAACGCAGATAGCTGTTGCCACAGCCGCCGTAGATGCATTCGTGGAATTCCTTGTCGTACTGGCGGTAGGCGTCGATATCCTGCCGTGATAGGGCATCGTTGCCCAATTCCTGCAGATAGCGCGCCTTCTTCAGTTGCGAATCGCTGATGCGCTGGGCGGCCAGGCTGGCGCACAGACCTTCGAAATACGCCATCGATTCGAACATTTCGCGCAGTTCGCCAGCGGAAAGCTGCACCACATAGATTCCGGCCCTGGGCACAATACGGACGTAGCCTTCCGCGGAAAGCTGAAGCAGCGCCTCGCGCACGGGCGTGCGGGATACGTCGAACATCTTGCACAGCAAGGTTTCGTCCAGGGTCGTACCGGGCGCCAGTGCACCGTCGACAATGCGGCCTTCGAGTTCCGCGCGCACACGGTCTGTATTGGTGACGAACATATATCGGGATACGGAAAAGTGCGGCGGCGGTTCAACGTGTCGAGCAGGCGCCCCCGTCCATTAATACTGATTTTTATTCATTTTATCGGCCCAAATACGCTCTTCAAGCGCCGATTACACGTCATAAGACGCCTTATTAAAGGGTTTTGCCAAGGGAGGGAAGCAGGATCCCGCCACATGCCGGGCACGACAATTGCTCTAAGCCGGCAGCTCGCCAATGCCGGGGGAACGATGCACCACCGCTGGGCATGGCGATCCTCAGGTATGATTTTCCGCAGTTCCAACCTACCTCCGCGAGCCACATGAAACCGATACGCAAAGCTGTTTTTCCCGTTGCCGGACTAGGTACCCGGTTCCTCCCGGCCACCAAGGCCATGCCCAAAGAAATGCTTCCCATCGTCGACAAACCCTTGATCCAGTATGCGGTCGAGGAAGCCATTGCCGCGGGCATTACAGACCTGATCTTCATCACGGGCCGCAACAAACGCGCAATCGAAGACCATTTCGACCGCGCGCCCGAACTGGAAGCGGAGCTTACCGCCAAGCACAAGAACGCATTGCTGGACGTCGTGCGCAACGTCATACCTTCCCACGTCAATTGCATCTATACCCGTCAGCCGGCGCCGCTGGGCCTCGGCCATGCCGTGCTGTGCGCCGCGCCCATCGTCGGCAACGAACCATTTGCCGTCCTGCTGGCCGATGACCTGATCGACGCCGACACCTCGGTCACCCAGCAACTGGTCGAAGCCGCGCACCAGCAGAACGGCAGCGTGCTCGCCATACAGAATGTGGATCGCGCAGACACCAACAAGTACGGCATCATTTCCGGGGACTCGGTCAACGCCAACACCACACGCGTGTCGGGCATGATCGAGAAACCCGCCCCCGACGTCGCGCCCAGCACCCTGGCGGTCGTTGGCCGCTATGTGCTCGAACCCGAAATTTTCGACCATCTGCGCCAGACCAGCGCCGGCGTCGGTGGTGAAATCCAGTTGACCGACGGTATCGCCAGCCTGCTCAAGGCCAAGTCGGTGTTCGGCCTGCAATACGAAGGCCTGCGCTACGACTGCGGGAATAAGGAGGGCTTCTTCAAGGCGACTGTGGAGCTGGGGAAGAAGTACCATGGACTAATGCTGTGATGCAGGGGTCAGACCCCATGCGGAGGTCCAGGGGTCAGACCCCATACGGAGGTCCAGGGGTCAGACCCCATACGGAGGTCCAGGGGTCAGACCCCGTACGGGGTCTGACCCCAACTCACCCCAGGGGTCCGACCCCGGCGCCATTACGAGAGGTCAGACCCCACTTGGGGTCTGACCCCCTCATTCAGCCCGCCCAGCACACGGGCCACCGCCCCGGTGTGCTTCTGCACCCAATGCGCGCCCGCTTCGCCCATGCGCGCAAGGCGCTGAGGTTCGTCCAGCAATTGCACCGCCATTTGCAAGGCGGCATCGACATTGGGCGCGCGCAGTGCCGCGCCTTCGTCCATGGCGTCAACCACCGCCTGCTCGAAGTTGCGTGTATGCGGTCCCACGATCACCGGCACGCCCACCGCGCAGGCTTCGATGAGGTTCTGGCCGCCCAACGGCTCGAAGCTTCCCGCCACGATGGCGACCTGGCTCATGGCGTAGTACCACGGCATCTCGCCCAAGGTGTCGCCCAGCAGCACGGCGACGTTCTCGCAAGCGTGGAACGCCGTTGAACTGCAGTCTCCCGCCTCGATGAGCTCCGAACGGCGCACGAACGGCAAGCGCGCCTGCTTCAATTGCTCCGCCGCCTCGTCGAATCGTTCCGGATGCCGCGGAATCAGGCAGAAAAGCACGCGATCGGCAATGTCCTTTCCATGGTTTTGAGCGCGCTTGACCAGCCGATCGATCGCGGCAATGAACAACGCATCTTCGCCTTCGCGGGTGCTGGCGATGGCGATGACCTTGCGGGCAAGGCCCGCCCCGAACTCCCGGCCGCGCTGTATCTTGTCGGCCGGCAAGGAAATATCGAACTTGAAGTTGCCCGATACGCGCACCCCCACGGCACCCGCCTGCTCCAGCCGCTGCGCATCATGCAGCGTCTGGGCGTAGACGGCATGGAAGCTCGCGTATGCATCACGCATGACACTGCCTATCCGCAGGCTTTGCCGCAAGGCGTGGTCGGAGAACCGTGCGCTGGCCAGGATCATGGGCACCCCATGCCGGCGCGCCGATGCCAATAGATTCGGCCATACCTCGCGCTCGATCAGGATGCCGGCCCGGGGACTGTAGTGCGTCATGAAACGGCTTGTCGCGCCCGGAAAATCATACGGCAGCCATTGCTGCTCCAGCCGCCCCTGCGCGACGGCCTGGGCAAAGGCCCGCTGCCCCTCGGCGCGGCCGGTGACCGTCATGTGGGTAAGCAACACCGGGAAGTCCTGGTCCAGCAGTGCCTGAATCAAAGGCTGCGCCGCGCGCGTTTCGCCCAGGCTGACCGCATGCACCCATACCGGGCTTCGGCTTTGCGCGGGGGCCGCATAGCGCCCGAACCGGGTGCCGGCACACACGCCCCAGTCTCCGCCCGAACGGCGTGCGCGCAGGGCCATCCAGCCCAGCAAGCCGGGAGACAGCAGTCTGACGAGCGCGGTATAGAAAAAACGATTCAAAAAAAGCCTGTTGCGTCCAGAAGATGAACTATTTTAAGCATAAAATAGAAGAATCACTTACAGCACGTATAAAACAGTAACGTGCGCCGATCAAGCGAGCGCATCGCCCCCCAGGGGCACAGTCTGTGTCGCCAGCGCCTGATCAACCGCGCTCAGCACCGTTTCGGCCGAAGGCGCGTTACCGCGCTCGCCCAGGCTGGCCGTGTAGGCCGGCCCCTCGAGCGGCGTCCGGACCGGCGTCGACGCCTTGTAGATGCCTATGGTCGGTCGGCCCAGGCCCGCCGACAAATGGGTCAGCCCGCTATCGAGGCCAACCATGATGCGCGCCCCGGCCAGCACTTTGGCCACTTCGGTGAGGCTCATCCGGGGCAGGACTTCGGCCTCCGCATTGCCCTGCACCAGCTTTTGGGCGCGAGCGGTTTCCGTGGGGCTGCCCGACAGCAGCTTGAGGCTCAGGCCTTTTTCCCGCAGGCGGCCGAAGACCTTGTGCCAGTCTTCTTCCGGCCAGAGCTTGTCGTCGCGGCTGGCCGAGGGCATGATCACCGCGTACGGCTGTATTTCGACACCGTCGGTGATGCGTTCCAGGCCGAAATCCGGAGGGCCTTCATAGGTATAGCCGAATGCGGCCGCCGCCAGCTTGCGCTGGCGCGCGACTGCGGGCTGCCAGAATTCGACGGTGTGCTTGACGTCGTAAAAGAGGGAGGCCAGGGGTTCGCGCGCGGAGCGCATGTCCAGACCATGCCGCAGGCCATGGGTCTGGCGCACCAGCCAGATGGATTTCATGAGCGCCTGCATGTCGAGCACGATGTCGTAGTGGCGCGCATCCAGATTCTTGCGCAGCGCGGCGCGCGCCGCGCGCGTTTCCGCCGACCACCAATGCTTGCGCCAGCGCCGATGGGCCACGGGTATGGTTTCGCTGACCGCCCGGTGCCAGCCCGGGATCTCGGCGAAGCTTTCTTCGACGATCCAGTCGATTTGCGCGCCTGGAACGTGGGCCGCGATGTCGGACATGGCGGGCAGCATATGGACCAGATCCCCGAGCGAGGAAGTGCGGACGATCAGGATTTTCTTGCTCATGGCGCCATTATAAATACATCGCGCCGGGGGCGTATCCGCCGTAAATCTCAGTTCTCAAGCGGGCTTGCGGCTGCGCCATTCGACCAATGCGATCGTGACGCCGCTGGCGCAGATCACGGCGATGCCCAGCCAGGTGAGCGGATCCGGAAACTGGCCCCATATGAGCCAGCCCAAGGTCGCCGCGCTGACGATCTGCAAATACAGGAAGGGGGCGAGCATCGAGGCGGGGGCGTAGCGGTACGCCTGGATCTGCAGCAAATGGCCCAATGCACCCCAGAAACCCGTCGAGACCAGCACCACCCACTGCCAGGCGTCGAGCGCCGCCAGCATGGGCTGTATCGTGGGCCATACGAACGGCAAGGCCACCGTGAGCAGCAGGCTGCCCACGGCGCCGCTCCAGAGCAGGGTCGTGAACGGGTCCTCGGCGGCCAGTCGCCGCGTGGCAATGAATTGCGTGGCAAACAGGCAGGCGGTCAGCAGCCCGCACAGCGTGCCCAATGGATGCAGCCCAGCATCGGGACGGATGATGATCAGCACGCCCAGGAAACCCACGCCCGCCGCCACCCAGCGCGACAGGCGGGCAGGTTCCTTCAGCAGCCAGGGCGCCACCGCCAGCATGATCAGCGGCGCCAGAAAATTGATGGCCGTGGCTTCCGCCTGCGGCAGGTAGCGCAGCGTCGTGAAAAAGGACAGCGTTGCCAGCAGCATGACGCCGCCGCGCGTGATCTGGGCGCCCGGGCGTTTGGTTCGCAGCACCTTGGCGCCGCGCGCAGGCAGGACCAGCCCCAGCACCAGCAGCAGGTGCACCACGTAGCGCACCCAGCAAAGCACCACCAGGGAGACACCGGCGCCCATCACCCATTTGCCGCTGGCGTCCAGGCCGGACAGCGCCCAGGACGAAAGCACGAGCACGCCTATGCCCACGAAGGGGCGACCGGTACCACTGGCTGACGGTTTCATTACAAGGCAACGAGCTCTTTCTTGTAGCGCGACGCGCGCTCTATATACGTTTGCGTGTTGCGGCGCATGCCGGCGATGTCTTCGTCGGAAAGCGTACGCACCAGCTTGGCCGGGGCCCCCAGGATGAGCGACCTTTCGGGGAACACCTTGCCTTCGGTAACGACCGCGCCGGCCCCCACCAGGCTGTCCTTGCCGATGACCGCCCGATTCAGCACCACCGCCTGTATGCCGATGAGCGCGCCGTCTTCGACCGTGCAGCCGTGCAGCATGGCCTGGTGGCCGATGGTGACGTTTTCGCCGATATGCACCGGGCAGCCCGGATCATTATGCAGCACCGCCCCTTCCTGTACGTTGGACCCCTTGCCGATGACGATGGGCTCGTTGTCGGCACGAATCACCGCCCCCGGCCACACGCTGGTGTTTTCATGCAGCGTGGCCTGCCCGATGATCGTGGCCTCGGCCGCAACGAAAGCGGACTCGTGGATGTCGGGAGCCAGATTGCCAAGCTTGTAACAGGTCATGATGAACGCAGTGTCTCGATATTGAAAAGCCTACAGATCGTAGCAGGAAAATCGGCGGCGGTTAAGGGGTCGAGGGGTCAGACCCCATGCGGGGTCTGACCCCTCGACCGCTTACAATATCCTAATGAGCAATTGGTACATTCTGCCGAACGGCAACATCAAGCATACGAACGGGCTCGAACTCCAGCCCGAGAAAGACTGGTTTCCCACGCCGGAAAGCATGGAGGCCATGTTCGCCGCCCAGCGCGCGCTGGGCACGCCGGATGAACTGATCGTCAAGCGCATGATGGACATGGCTGTCGACGCCGAGCGCTGGCTGCGGGACAACGTAGGCTGAGCTTGGGGTCAGGCCCCATGCGGGGTCTGACCCCGGCGTTCGCGGTGGGGGGGTCAGACCCCGTACGGGGTCTGACCCCAGGCAACAGGAAGTAACGGGGTCAGACCCATAGGGTCTGACCCCAGTCAGCTTGAATCAGGCCCCGGCCGGGAGCCGGCTGCCTTCGATGTTCACGGGCTTTCCGCCCCCATCGAAATACGCGCTGGTGACCGTGTCGATGGCGGCGGCGTCCAGTGTGCCGGCGGCGCCGGCGAGCATCAGGCGGGCCAGGACATATTGCAGCCGGGCCTGGGTAAGCTCCAGCCGCGAGCGGTAAAGCTGGTCTTGTGCGTCGAGGATGTCGACGATGCTGCGCGTGCCGGCCTGGTAGCCGCGCTCGACGGCCTTCAAGGCCGCCGCGCTGGACTCCACCGCCACGACCAGGGCCGCGATGCGCTCCGCGCCGCTGACGACCGCCTGATACTGGCGGGTGACTTCCACCGCGATGCGCTCGCGTGTCGCCTCGAGTTCCTGCGACGCGCGGTCGCGGTTATGGCGGGCCTGCGCGACCTGGGCGGACGTCAGCCCCCCGGAAAAAATCGGCAGGGAGATCTGTACGCCGAAGGATGTCGTGTTGCTGTCCTGGTCGCGCGTCGAGATGGTTTCGTTTTCGACCAGCCTGCGCGATGCGACGATGTCCAGCGTGGGCAGATGCCCGCCAAACGTGCGGTCGACTTCGCGCTCGGAAATGCGTACGGCCTCTATGCCGGCGCGGATTTCCGCATTGTTCGACATGGCCGCCGACAGCCAGCCTTCCAGGGTGGCCGGGTCCAGCGACCGCGTCTTGAAGCCGCTTTGCAAGCCGACGATGGCCGACGGCGCACTGCCCACCATTTCCTGGAGTTCGCGCCGCGCCACCACCAGCGCGTCCTGCGCCTGGATCAGGTCGGCCCGCGCCAGATCGCGCCGGGAACTGGTTTCCCGGACATCCGTGATCGTGCCTTCGCCGCTGTCGAAACGGCGCTGCGCGGCCAGGATCTGTTTCTCGTTGGCTTCCAGATAGCTTTGCGACAGCACCACGTTCTCGTAGGAAAGCAGAGTCTGGAAATACCGGTTGATCAGGCGCACCGCCGTATCCTTGGACCGGGTATCGAACACCGCAAGGCTGTAGTCCGCACGAGCGTTGCCTTGCCGGTACTCGGCGATGCGGCTCCAGTTGAAAACCGATTGCGTGGCCCGGATCTCGTTCGTCTTGGCCATGTAATCCAGATCGGTCGTCGCCACGCCCCCGAAAGCCGTAGGGCTGTCCAGCGTACCGCGGATCTTGTTGCGCCCCAGCGAGGCGCTGACTTGCGGCAGCAGCCCCGCACGGCCCATGGCGCGATTGGTCTGCCCCGCTTCGCGCTCGCTGATGGCCGCCTGATAAGTGGGATCGTTCTGCAGCGCGGCGCGCCATGCGTCTGACAAAGTCAGCACCGAACCGGGCGCCACAGCGGCCGGCACGGAAGCGGGGGGTTGCTGAGCCAGGGCGCCGCCCTGCGCGGCCATCAGGCAGACCACGCTTGCAAGAGCCAGGGCCATACGCATGATGCTATTGCTCCTTGAAGGATTTATCGAGCCGTTCGAGGAAGGGCTTGAGCAGATAGCTGAGCATAGTACGCTCGCCGGTGCGGATCAACACCGACGCCGGCATGCCCGGACGAATGGCGTTGCCCGCAAGCATCTCCATGCCCTTGGGGGTAACCTTCACTTGCGCCAGGTAGTAGGGCATGTGCGTGGCCTGGTCCACCAGCCGGTCGGCCGACACCGTCAGCACCTTGCCGGGAATATTGGGTGTCTGCGCATGGTTGAAGGCGGGGAAGGTGATTTCGACGTCCAGATCGGGGTGAACCTTGTCGATGGCCTGCACCGGCACCTGCGCCTGAACGATATAAGTGTGGTCCAGAGGCACGATCTCCATGACCTCGGTGCCCGGACGGATGACACCGCCCACCGTATGCACGCTGAGGTTCTGGACATAGCCGTCGATGGGTGCGCGGATCTTGGTTTCGCGCACCGTGTAATCCAGCGCCGACAAGCGGTCGCCCAGCGCGGACGCTTCCTTCTGGACCTCGGAAAGCTGGGACTGGACTTCTTTTTGATAGTCCTGGCGACGCTGCAGGATGCGCAGCTTCAGCTCGGCCACCTGATTGCGCGTGCGGCCGGCCTCGACCACATCATTGGACAGGGCGGCCTGCAATTGCGCCGCGTCGCGCTCCAGCTCGAACATGCGGTTACGCGGCAGATAGCCTTCCTTGGCCAGCTCGCGCACGCCCTTCAGCTCGCGCTGGATGAAACCGATCTGGTTCTTGCGGTTGGCCTGCACCTGGGCCAGGCCCTTCAACTGCTGCTCGGCGCCATTCAGGTTCTCTTGCAGGATCGCGATTTCGCCCTCGAGGGCCTCGCGCCGCGTGGCGAACAGCATGTCCTGCGTGCTGGTGGCGCTGATGTAGCGCGGATCCGCCTGGAAACGCTCGGCCACGGCCGGGTCGTACACGATCTTGGGCAAGCCGTCGCGTTCGGCCAGCAAGCGCGCTTCCGAGGTCTTGGCCAGAATGTACTGGGAGCTGATCACCCCCTGCTCCGCCACCGCGCGGGTGTCGTTCAGGCGTATGAGGATCTGCCCGGACTTCACCTGGTCGCCCTCGCGCACCAAGATTTCCTCGATCGTGCCGCCTTCCAGATGCTGGACCGACTTGCGATTGCCGAAGACCTGCACGGTAGCGTTGGCGGGAATGCCGGCATCCAGGGGCGCAAACGCCGCCCACGCCGCAAAGCCGCCGAAACCGATCAGCAGTACCGCCAGGCCCCAGCGCAACGGCGCCCCGAAGTTCGTATCGACCTTGCCGCCCGGCATGTCCAGGCTGTTGTCGGAGTCTTTCTTTTTCAACCAATTCATGTTCAAGCCTGGCCTTTAGCGACGATCTGCAAAGGGGCGCTTCCGCCCGGCTGCGCGGCAGCCGACGCCGCCGCCTGGATCTGCTGCTGACGCAGCCCTTTAAGGACTTCTTCGCGTGGACCATACATGGTGGGCGTGCCATCGCGCATGACCAGCAGCTTGTCGACCGCGCTCAACACGTTCATGCGGTGCGTGATCAGAATGACCGTCGCGCCCCGCCGTTTCAGATCGAGCACCGTCTGGACGAGCGCCGCTTCGCCGACATCGTCCAGATTGGAATTGGGCTCGTCCAGCACCACCAACGCAGGATCCCCATAGATGGCGCGCGCCAGTGCGATGCGCTGCTTCTGGCCACCCGACAAGGACGCGCCGTCGACGCCCAGACGGGTGTCGTAACCCTTGGGCAAACGCAGCACCATTTCATGCACGCCGGCGCGCTCGGCCGCCTGGATCACCTTGGTGGAGTCCGGTTCGCCAAAACGCGCGATGTTCTCGGCGATGGTGCCTTCGAAGAGTTCGATGTCCTGCGGCAGATAGCCTATATGCGGCCCGAGTTCGTCTTTGTTCCACAAATAGACGTCGGCGCCGTCCAGCCGCACCTTGCCCGCCTGCGCAGGCCATACGCCCACCAGCAACCGAGCCAGCGTGGACTTGCCCGACGCCGACGGCCCGATGATGCCCACGGTTTCGCCCGCCTTCACGCCAAAATTCAAACCCTTCAGAATGGCCGCCTGGCCACCGGGGGCCGAGGCGTAAACGTTTTCGAGCAAAAGCTCGCCCTTCGGCGCGGGCAGGCTAAGGGTTTCGCCGCGCGGCGGCGCGGACTGCAGCATTTCGTCCAGGCGCGCATAAGCCTGGCGCGTGGACAGCGCCTGCTTCCACGTCCCGATGGCCAGCTCGACCGGACCAAGCGCTTTACCCATGAGGATGGAGCAAACGATCATCATGCCCGCCGTGATCGTGCCTTCAATCACCAGCAAAGCGCCCGCGCCCAGAATCAGCGACTGCAGGGAAATACGCACGAAGCGCGTGGCCGTGCTGATGCGCGCGTTGCGATCCGACGCCAGGGTCTGCAGCGACAGCACCCGGCTGTGCTGGCCAAACCAGCGCGAACGCAGACCGGGCAGCATGCCCATGGCCTCGATGACCTCGGCGTTGCGCAAATGGTTGTTGGCGAACGCGCCCGCCGCGATGGAAGCCTGGTTGGCTTCGGCCAGCGGTTTCTGTGTTGCGATATTGGTGATGTAGGCCAGCACGAACAGAATGATCGAGCCGCCCAGGGTGATCAGGCCCAACAACGGATGCACCATGAAGGTGACCGCTATATATATAGGCGTCCAGGGCGCATCGAAAAAAGCGAACAGCGCGTTGCCGGTCAGGAACTGGCGCAAATTGGTGAGGTCGTGGATGGCCTGCGAAGGATTTCCGCCCTGGCGACGCAGATTGCGCTCGAACGCGGCGGTGAACACACGCTGGTTCAGCATCATGTCGAAACGGTTGCCCACCCGGATCAAGACCGAAGAACGCGTGAATTCCAGCAAACCCGACAACAAGTACAAACCCACGACCAACAGCGTCAGCATCAACAGCGTGGTTTCATTGCTGCTGGCCAGCACGCGATCGTACACTTGCAGCATGTAGATGGAAGGCGTCAGCGCCAGAATATTGATGACACAACTGAATGCGGCCAGGCTATAGAACGTCTTGCGAAAGCGATATAGCGCCTCGCCCAGTTCGGTGCGACGGGTTGACTTCATGAATTAACCTGTAAGCATCACACACCCGCAATACGCGCCGCATGTGAAGAGTAAAGACCAGAGAACCAACTTTTAATTTCTTGAAAAAGCCTTTTACTATATCACGTTAAGAGGTGCTTCCAGGGGTCGGACCCCGCATGGGGTCTGACCCCATAAACCTTAAATTCAGCTGACGGAAAGAGCCGTCGCAAGGGGTCAGACCCCATTCGGGGTCTGACCCCGGCAACTTCAAGGGCCTGACCCCGAATGGCAAATTCCTGGGGTCAGACCCCGTACGGGGTCTGACCCCAACCCCTCACGGCCCAGCAATCAAACTACGGGGTCTGACCCCCCTTTATTCCTCAGCTGAAACGAATGGTCCCGCCATCGTTCAGGAATTCCAGGTCCAGCTCGCCATCGGCCGTCTGCAAGGACGACGCCTGTGCCGCCGCGTGCTGCTGCGCCAACTGGCCCAGTTTCTGCAGATGCTGCATGGACAGCAACTGGCAATACACCATGGGCAACGCCCCCGCCTTACGGACTTCGTCCAGCGCCTCGGCGGAAAGCGCATTCAGCGCCGCTTCGTCGACACGGAACAAGCCCTGAACCGTTTGCTCGCCTGCTTCCGTTTGCAATTTGATGAGCCAAGGCTGGATAAGTTCATGCTTTTGCAGCACCGCGCAAATGTTTTGCGTGGCCTGACGATTGGCCGCCACTTGGCTCAGGAAATTCAGCACATCGCTCACCGCCTTGGACGGCTGCCCGCCCTCATCGAAGAACACTTCGCCCTCAAGCTCGGAAATCAAGCCACTGTCCTCGATCACGCACAGCACCTGCTGGCCGTCCTCGGTATTGGCCAGCGCAAAGGGATAGCCCCGATAGCTGGCCGGCACATAGCCGCCCAGCCAGCGGCCATCGGGCGCCACGAACAGATTCTTGCCGCCCGCCAAACCCTGCACCGCCACCGGCACATAGCGGTCTTCCATGGATATGAAGCCTATGGGCAAAGACATGCATGCCTTCGGCAGCTCTTGCACGACCAGCGACGCCACTGCATCGGCGGCCGCGAATGAATAGGAAGAATAACGCTGCCAGCGCTTGCCGGCATGGCGTTCCTTGGATACGGCTTGTAGATTGGCCATACAGCAGTCCTTTAAATGAATAAGGCCCGCCGGCAATGCAAATGCAGCGGCAGGCCTAGAATGGGACTATTGTAAAGCAGGAGGGCGGCGCTTATAACGTAGAGATCGGTATTCCGTAGTGCCGCCTGTCAAGAAGAGCCTTACTCATACGCCCAGCCGTGTCCATAAGCTATTTCCACATCGGCATTTTCATCCACATATAGCGATTCCGCATGTTCGATTGAGCCATCATGGCTTCCGGATATCCACACCGGGAGGCACGCATGAGCCGGCACGACGCCATCTATCGACGCTTGTTCAAGCACCCTAAGATGCTGCGCGATCTGCTTGCCTGCGTAACGGACGCCGACTGGCTACAGGACCTGAACTGGGCAGGCTTGCAGGAACTGGACGCGCACTATGTGGCCGAACGCCTGCAGCAGCGTATAGGCGATGGCGCTTGGCGGATCCCTCATCGGTCCGACCGCGACCGCGGATTGTACGTTTTGCTGATGCTCGAACATCAAAGCCGCGCCGACACCTACATGGCGCTGCGCATGGCCACTTACGCGGGCTTGCTGTACCAGTCTCTATTACGCCAGAAGTTGATCACCGGACTGCTGCCGCCTATTCTGCCGGTGGTACTCTACAGCGGACGACGGCCCTGGCGAGCGCATCGGAATCTGGCCGATCTGATCGAACCTTCCGTGACGGAACTGTCCAGCTATCAATTGCAGCTTCGATATCTGTTGATCGACGAAGGCGAACTACTGCGAGCAGGCGGCTTGCCCGACCGAAACCTGGCCGCACTCTTGTTCCGCCTGGAGCACAGCACCGCCATTGAGGAAATCCCGCAATTGCTGCACACTTTAATGCGTATAGTGCACGGCGCGGACTTCGAAGAACTGAACCGCAGTTTGACCGCCTACATACAGCATTTGGTATTGTCCCGGGCCAAACCCATGGAACCGGTACCAACCGTCACGACTTTGCAGGAGCTTGCCATGTTGATCAGTGAAAAGCCGGGCATATGGGCTCGGCAATGGGAACAGGAAGGGATTCAGAAAGGGCGTGTGGAAGGACGTATGGAAGGACGTGAAGAGGGGCGTGAAGAAGGACGCACTCAAGGTCGTCAGGAAGGCATGCGTGCCGGACAAGCTGCATTGCTGGAGCGCCTATTGATTCGCAAGTTCGGCGGCTTGCCCGAGGCGCTCATCCAGCGCATTCGACAAGGCACGGCTTCAGAGCTCGAAGCCTGGTCTTTGAACTTTGTAGAGGCGAATTCCCTTGAACAGGTATTTACTACGGAAAAACCTGGCGGCAAACGCTAAGCTGAGTAATCGCAAGAACTACTCTCTATCTGCTCACCGCCACAGACGCACGTAAAAAATCACTCACGCCAACAAGCCCACCGTCGACAGCTCGCCGGCTATTTTCCTGGCCTGATCCAAAGCCAGGCGAGCGTTCACATCCAAGGACATCGTCCAGAAATAGGTGCCCACGGCAAGGCTGCCGAGCACACTGATGTTCTGGACGAGGCCCCCTTTCGCATCCAACAGACAGCCGGTATCAAAATCCAGGCTGAATCCCCCATAAGGATCCGCCCTGGCAATCCCGCGCTCAAGCAGCGACCGCACCAAGGGATCCCGCGATAGACTGACGTCGGTGGACATGCCTGTTGCATTCACGATGCAGTCGACCCGGTGGACCGTCGTGCCGCCTGGCGCGTCGGGCAGCCGGATCTCGAAACCCTTGTCCGCGGCCTTGATTTCCATATCGCTTCTGCCCGCGTGTATCCGCAAAGCGCCGCTATCCAGATAGCGCTTGATCCTGGTCGCATTGGCCATCGGAAAGGTGGCGCGGCGCGTCATCCACAATGAGCGCCATTGGGTTTGAAAACGGCGTCTTTCAGCGTCGCGCATCAGTTTCCATGCATGTTCGATCGCCTCATTGAGCGAGATGGCGATGGCTTGCCAGTTGCGCGGCAGCGTGGATGACGCCAGGATCTCCCGGCCCAGCGCTTCTTTTGGGTCGTCGCCGTATCCCATGATGTCGATAAGGTCCAGGCCGTCGCCCGAGGCGGCCAGGCGTTCGCTCAAGAATGCATACAGGTCTTCAAGCGTCAATCCCCCTTCGTTGCATCGGACCAGTGCAGCGATTTCCTGTGCCGTAGGCGGGACGATGGGCGCGGGGGACGCAACCGTGCCGCGAACCGCGGGCAGGCGGCCGCTGCGGGACACGGCGAGCATGGGTCCCGCATGGCCCGATTCCTTGAGCGCGACGATGGCGTCGATGGCACTGAGGCTGGAGCCGATGACGCCCACGCTTGCGTCGCATCCGACACGGCGGACGAGGTCCGCGACGGGGTAAGGGCTATTGAAGTAAGCTTTGCAGCCTTGAAGCTCGGCGTAGCTGACGGTTGGCAAGTTGCCGTTGCACAGCACGATCCGCTTCGCCCGGAATTCGCCCGCAGACGTTTCAAGGCAGGCGCTTTCGTCTTCACGAAGCACGTCGATGCCATCGACGCGAGCCTGCACCCGGTCGATCCGTATCCCCAGCTCCTTGGCTTGCGCGCACAGCGTGCGCCATACATCGATCAAATACTCGCCAAACAGCGGCCTGGGAAGGAAAGCGCCGGCATCCAGTTCACGGATGCCATACTTTTCAAGGATCTCGGGTCCCCGGCCCTTGATCCACTCAAGAAAATGACCGCGGTTCTCTGCATATGCAGACATTCTTCCGGCGGGAATGTTCAGCAGATTCGTGGCAAGGTCCTTGGCATAAGGCTCTCCCGGGCCTACATCGGGCAGCGGCTCGAACACCGCAACCCGCAGCGAGCCGCTGTAATCCGCGCGATCGAGCTCCGCCACGAATTGCGCCAAGAACGACATCGCGGTGGAGCCCCCGCCCACTACGGCCAGGTCTATCGGTTTTCCCATGTTTGCTCCTGTGCGAACCACGCGGCGACGGCCTTCGCCGCATGGCTCAATCCCCGTTCTTACTTCAGATCGGCGTTCTTCACGACATCGGCCCAGATGGCGACCTCGGCAGAAAGCGCCTGGTAGGTTTCATCGGGCGCACTCGGAACCGCGTCGGCACCCTGCCCTGCCATGGCCTTCTGGACGGACGGCTCATTGGCGGCCTTCTTCATGGCGTCGGACACCTGTTTGCGTATCGGCTCGGGCGTGCCCTTGGGCGCCAAAAGCACATAGCGCGTACTGACGTCGAAGTTCTTCACGCCTTCCTCTTGCAGCGTCGGGACATTCGGCAGCGACTTCGTGCGATCTTTGGTCGTGACCGCCAAGAAACGCAATTTGGCGTTATCCACATGGCCCATGAGCGTGGGCATGGTGTCGAACACCATGTCGACCTGGCCGCCGATGAGGTCGGTCAGTGCGGGGCCGCTGCCTTTATAGGGCACGTGCAGCAGCTTGACGCCGGTTGCCAGCTGGAATTTCTCGGCCGTCATGTGCTGCGACGAACCATAACCCGCCGAACCGTAGCTGACCTGCCCGTCGCGCTTCTTGACGTAGGCGATGAGCTCCTGAATGTTTTTCACCGGCAAGTCGGCGCGGACGACGACCGCCAAGGGCGTGGACGTTGCCATGGACACGCCTTCGAACGCATCGGGAAACTTGTACTGCTGCTTCTTGGACGGCAGCAGCGAATTGATGGCCAGGCTTCCCAGCGCGCCCAGCAGCAAGGTATAGCCGTCGGCGGGAGCGGCCGCCACGAACTGCGCCCCGATTTCACCTGCAGCCCCCGCCTTGTTTTCCACGACGATGGGCTTGCCCAGGATCTTGCCCAGTTGTTCCGCATAGACCCGGGCGGAAAAGTCGGTGGCCCCGCCAGGCGGGTACGGCACGATCATGCGCACCGGGCCGTCGGGCCAGGATGCGGCGGAGGCAACGGTGGCAGTGGCCGCCAGCGCGACGGCAACAAGAAGGTGTCCGGCTTTCTTCAACATGGTTTATCTCCTTATCCTAAATATTGGGATGTATATTTTAATATTTGATTTTTTGTAGGCGAATATATAACATGGTTCCTGGAGTAATTGCGATAGCTTTTACGTAAAACGGGGTAGAATTCTTTTTATTTCCCAATAATTAGGATTCAAGTGGATAAAACTTTATTGAAAGGGTTAACCGTGCTGGAAGCCATCAGCCGACTCGACGACCAAGTGCAGACGCTGGATCAGATCGCCGCTGAAGTCGGGCTGACTCGCAGCAATACGCACCGAACGCTGCAGACCCTGGCTCATGCGGGTTACGTTCGCCGCGACCCCGACACCGGCGCCTATCGATGCACGCTGAAAATGTTCGAACTAGGTGCACGCCAGCTTGCGGGCATGGACGCCCGCCGGCTCGCGCCGCCTTTCATGCGCGATCTCGCCCGCGAAACACGGGAAACCGTCCACTTGTCCGTTCTCGACGGGCTCGACGTGGTCTATGTCGACAAGATCGACAGCGCCCAGCCCCTGCTGGCCTACTCCACCGTAGGCGGGCGAGCCCCCGCTTATGCCGTGGCCACCGGCAAGGCCCTGCTCGCCTTCCAGGCTCCGGACTACATCGAGCACTACGGCAATTCGGTCCAGAAACACACCGAAGACACCCATATCTCCATTCCCGCCCTCAAGCAGGAACTGGCGGACATCGCCCGCATCGGCTATGCCATCAATCGCGGCGAATGGCGCCACGGCATAGGCGGCATCGCGGCGCCGGTTTTCAACGGACTCGACAAGGTGGTCGCCGCGCTCGGCATTTCCGGGCCGCTGGAGCGCCTCACCAACCAGAAAATGGCGCAGTTCGCGCCCCTCGTACAACAAGCCGCGCGCGACCTGTCAGCACACATGGGCTACCGCGGCGGCTATTTCGGCATCGCGACATAAAAGGAAATTCAATGAATCAGGAATCAACGCTGAAAGGCATACGCGTCATCGAGGTCTGCAACGTTGCCGCGGGCCCGTTCTGCGGCCTGCTGCTGGCCGACATGGGGGCCGACGTCATCAAGATCGAGCAGCCCGATTGCGGCGACACCTTGCGCAGCTGGGCGCCCATCACCGACGGCTACAGCGAAAACTTCGCCTCGCTCAATCGCAACAAGCGTTCGGTCACCCTGAATCTCAAGAACGACCGCGACCAGCAACTGGCCGCCGACCTCATCGCCCAGGCCGACGTCATCATCGAGAACAACCGCCCCGGCGTCATGGATCGCCTGGGCCTGGGCTATGACGCCATGCGCAAGCGCAATACCGCGCTGGTCTATTGCTCGATTTCGGCCTATGGCCAAAGCGGTCCGCGCAGCCAGGAAGGCGGATTCGACCTTACCCTGCAGGCCATGAGCGGCCTCATGAGCGTCACCGGCGAGCCCGACGGCGCACCCGTCAAATGCGGGGTCCCGGTCTGCGACTTCACGGCCGGCCTGTATGCCGCCTTTTCCATCGCAGCCGCCCTGCGCGGCGTGGCGGCCAGCGGCGCAGGCACGCACATCGACGTCTCGATGCTCGGCGCCACGCTGGGCATCGCGGCCTTGCAGACATCCCAGTACTTCGGCACAAGCGTCGATCCGGTCAAGCTGGGCTCGGCCCACCCGCGCAACGCGCCCTACCAGGTGTTCCGCTGCTCGGACGGTTATTTCGGCATGGCGGCGGGCAACAACTCCCTATGGAAATCGGTGTGCGCCGTAGTCGGCCGGGAAGACCTGGTCCAGGACGCCCGCTTCCTGAATCCCACGGATCGCGCCGCCAACCAGGACGCCCTGCGCGAGCTCCTTGAAGCCATCTTTGAAACCGCCGGCGCCGAAGACTGGCTTACGCGCTTCCGGGCTGCCGGCGTGCCGTGCGCGCCCATCAACAATTACTCGGACGTACTCGCCGACCCCCAGGTCGAACACATGGAATGGGTGCGCGACCTGGAGCTTCCCAACGGCGTGCGAACCCGCAGCTTCGTCTCCCCTATCCGCTTCGACAACCGCACGGCCGGCATCCGCCTTCGGCCGCCCGCGCTGGGCGAGCACAACGACGAAGTCTTCGCCGGTCTTCTCAAACCTCAAGCGGTGGAGTAAGCCCATGCCGGACCTGCTCACCATAGATCGCCAGCCGGGCGGCTGGACGTTCACGCTCAACCGGCCCGAGAAGCGCAACGCGCTGTCCCGGGAACTCGTCGAAGCCCTGATCGAAGGGGTCGAATCCGCACACGCCGCCGGCGCGCCCCTCATGGTCTTTCGCGGCGCGGGCAAGAACTTCAGCGCGGGCTTCGACTTCACGGGCTACGAGGAACAAAGCGAGGGCGACCTCGTCCTGCGCATGGTGCGTATCGAAACTCTCCTGCAGATGGTCTCCAAGTCTTCCGCGCTGACCGTGGGCCTAGCGCACGGCAAGAATTTCGGCGCCGGCGTAGACCTGTTTGCGGCATGCAAGCTGCGCTACTGCACGCCGGACGCCAGTTTTCGCATGCCAGGGCTCAAGTTCGGACTCGTGCTCGGCACACGGCGTTTCCGCAACATCGTCGGTTCCTCCCATGCGCTTTCCATACTGGGCAGCGCCCGCGCTTTCCAGGCCGACGAGGCCTTGCGCATTGGCTTCGCCACGCAGGCCGCCCAGGAAAGCGAGTGGCCCGGCCTGCTGCTGGATGCGGAACAGACCGCTGCCGCACTCCCCGCCGACACCCGGACCCGCCTGTATGCCGCGCTGGACTCGAACGACGCCGAAGCCGACATGGCCGCGCTCGTGCGCTCCGCTGCCCAACCGGGATTCAAGAACCGCATACAGCAATACCTGGCAGGATGACCCCAAGTCCCGCCAACGCAAAAAGGAGAAAAACATGTCATCCGGATTCATCAGCCCCGACAAGCACGTATCCATTCAAGAACTGGCCGCGCTGATTCCCGACGGCGCCTCGGTGGCCTTGGGAGGCAGCTTCCTGCATCGCGGCCCCTTCGCCCTGGTGCGCGAACTGGTTCGCCAGAAGAAAACCGATCTCGAAATCGTGAAGCAGTCGCCCGGCTACGACATCGACTTGCTGTGCCGCGCCGGCGTCGCCACACGCGCGCGCACCGGCATCGTGGCGATGGAGGGAAACTTCGGCCTGGCCCCCCACTACCGTAAATCGATCGAAAGCGGCGCGCTCAAGCTGGAAGAGCATGCATGCGCCACCCTGACCGCAGGCCTGCGCGCCGCCGCGTTCGGCACGCCCTTCCAGCCTTGCGCCGGGATCGAAGGCAGCCATCTCATCGACATCAATGGCTGGAAGAAGCTGGACGACCCCTACGGCAAAGGCGATCCGGTCTGGGTCATCCCCGCGATCCAGCCCGACGTCGCCGTCATCCACGCCAACGAAGTCGACGCCAAAGGCAATGTCCGCGTGCTGGGAACCTCGCACTGGGACCGCATCATGAGCCGCTCGGCCAAACGCGTCCTGGTCGTGGCCGAGCGCCTGGTGGACAGCGAAGTCTTCGAGCGGCAGCCCGAGGTCACGCTGATCCCCTACTTCCTAGTGCAAGCCTATGCCGTGGTGCCGAACGGCGCATGGCCGGGCTCGTGCTGGCCCGACTACGAAATCGACTACCCCGCCGTCGAGCGATACCTGGAACCCGGGCCCGATGCCCTGCAATCCCACCTCGACGCCGCGCCCGAAGCCCTGCCGGAGCATGCCGAATGAACGCGAACTGGACCCCCTTCTCTTATATCGTCACGAATCTGGCCCGGTTCATCCGGCCCAACGAAATCACTTTCAGCGGCGTGAGCTCCACCATGCCCATGCTGGCCTGCCTGATGGCCAAGAAGGCCTACGATTGGGATTTCATCTATATCAACGTGGCGGGCGGCGTGGATCCGCGCCCCTCCAAGATCCCCATCTCCAGCTCCGACCCCGTGCTCGCCGAGCACACCGCGTCGGTGTTCGACAACGAAGACTTCTACGACCTGTGCTGCCGCGGCCGCATGGACCTCACCTTCCTGGGCGCGGCGCAGATCGACGGCGAAGGCAACGCCAATAATTCCTGCATCGGCGACTGGCACCAGCCCAAGGTGCGCCTACCGGGCGGCGGCGGCGGAGCCGTCATGCTGCCCACCGCGCGGCGCGCCTGCACCTGGCGCACGGAGCATTCCCCGCGCACCTTCGTTGATACTCTGCATTTCCGGACCTCATGGGGCGGCTTCCATGGCGTGGCCACGCCCATCGCCGTGTTCGTGAAGAAGAACGGCCGCCTGGCGCTGCAATCCTGGCATCCCGAATCGAGCCTGGACGAAGTCCAGGCCCGCACCGGATTCCAGTTCGATAGCGAAGGAGCCCGGCCCACCGAGCCGCCCACCCAGCGCGAAATCGATGCGCTGGCCGCCCTGGACCCGGACGGCGCATTCGAGCGCGACGCCGCCGTGGCCTTGCGATAGGAGCCGCCCGATGCATGACGACGACACCTGCCTGCTGGATGCCTATCCGTCGCTGTGGCGATCGGAATCCTGGGCATCGCGCCCCGCACTGAGCCCAGCCGACGGCGGCAGCGCCATATCGTACGGGGCCTTGTTCGACCGGGTCGGCGCCATGGCGGGCAGCCTGCGCCGGGCCGGCGTACAGCCCCGGCAACTGGTAGCGCTGGCCATGGAGCGTTCACTGGAAAGCGTGATCGCCATCCTGGGCATCATGGCCGCGGGCGCCTGCCCCTGCCCGCTCGAACCGCGCCTGACCCAGGAGGAAATCCGCGACCGGCTGCGCTCGGTAGGCGCCGCAACCGTGCTGGCGGACGCGGCAAACCTGCACGGCCTGGGCCTCGTCGACGGCCTTTGCCTGTTGCGCATCGAAGCGCTCCCCGAAGCGCCGCCATACTGGGCCGACAACATAAGGGCCGACGACCCGGGCCTGCTGCTGTTCACTTCCGGCAGCACCGGGCGGCCCAAGGGCGTGCTGCTCAGCCACAAAGGCTTGCTCAACAATGCCAGGGGCGTGGTTCCGTCAACGGGCTTGACGCAACGCGACAAGCTGCTGCATGTCATGCCCCTGTACCATACCAACGGGCTCAACAACCAGATTTTCAGCCCATTCCTGGCGGGCGCCCATGTCGTGCTGGCCGACCGCTTCCGCGCGCCGGACATGCCCAAGCTACTGGACACGCACCGCCCCACCATCATCACCGGCGTGCCCACCATGTACTCCCGCATGCTCGATCTTGCCTTCAAGGCGGAAAGCCTGGCCGCCCTGCGCTTCGCGCGCTGCGGCTCCGCGCCCATTACCCGTGAATTGCACGCAAGAATAGAATCCCTGCTCAAGTGCCCGCTGGTCGTGTCCTATGGCTTGTCCGAAGCCACCTGCACCTCGACCATCAACCCGCCGACACAGCGCAAGATCGGCTCCATCGGAAAAGCCCTGTCTCACCAGCGGGTATACCTGAGAGCCAGCGACGGCACCGTCATCGACCAGACCGGCACAGACGGCGAGATATGCATCGAAGGCGACAGCCTGATGCTGGGCTACCTGGGCGTACAAGAGGACGGCGTGCTCGAACCCTCCGCAGCCGTCCTGCGCAGCGGCGACCTTGGCCGCATGGACGAAGACGGCTACTTCTACATCACCGGCCGGCTGAAGGACGTCATCATCCGCGGCGGCGAAAACATATCCCCCGCCCTCATCGAACAGGCCATCAGCGCATGCCCGGACGTGCGCAACTGCTGCGTGGTAGGCAGGCCGGACGCCGACCTGGGCGAAGTCCCAGTCGCGTTCGTGGTGCCATCGGATCCCGCCCGGCAGGACAAGGCGCGCATCCAGGCCATCGTCAGCGAACGCCTGTCGCGCATCTACCGATTGGAAGACGTCTACTTCGTCGATGCGCTGCCCGAGAATTCCGTAGGCAAGATCGACCGCAAGGCCCTTACCCGTTCTTTGGCACAGGAGGCATGACTCGATGGGCACCGATCGTTTATTGAATACCGTGGCGAGCCTGACACGCTTGATGGAAGACCGCGCCCCCGGCGACGACGCCGTGCTGGACCAGGCCCGCGACCTGATGAGCAGCCTGGTCGAGCGGGACGACTGGCTGCCCGACGCCTTCGCCCAGCCTCATCCCGAGTTCTACAGGCAATACCTGCTGTACGGCGACCCGCTGGACCGCTTTTCCCTGGTCAGCTTCGTTTGGGGGCCCGGGCAGAAAACGCCGATCCATGATCACACCGTGTGGGGCGTCATCGCCATGCTGCGGGGCGCCGAACTTGAACGGCACTACCACCGAACCAATGAGGGCATGGTGGCCGTCGGCCCGGAGAGCCGGCTGGAACCGGGCGAAGTCGCCTGTGTGTCTCCTACGATAGGCGACGTCCATCAGGTCAGTAATGCTTACGCGGACCGGGTTTCCATCAGCATCCATCTGTACGGCGGCAATATCGGACGGATACGCCGCGCGGTATATGATCCGAAAAGCGGTGAACCCAAGGCGTTCGTCTCGGGGTATTCGAATGCGGTGGCGGCTAATTTGTGGGCGGGTTGAACAGGGTCATCTTCTTGCCTCGACGATATGGAACTGTCCAGTTATCAGCTGCAGCTTCGTTATTTACTGATCGACGACGGCGAGATCCTGCGGGCAGGCGGCTTGCCCGACCGAAACCTGGCCGCACTCTTGTTCCGCCTGGAGCACAGCACCGCCATTGAGGAAATCCCGCAATTGCTGCACACTTTGATGCGTATAGTGCTCGGCGTGGACTTCGAAGAGCTGAACCGCAGTTTGACCGCCTACATACAGCATTTGGTATTGTCCCGGGCCAAACCCATGGAGCCGATACCAACCGTCACGACTTTGCAGGAGCTTGCCATGTCGATCAGTGAAAAGCCGGGCATATGGGCTCGGCAATGGGAACAGGAAGGGATTCAGAAAGGGCGCAAGGAAGGCATGCAGGCTGGCCAGGCCGCTCTGCTGGAACGCCAATTGATTCGCAAGTTTGGCCCCTTGCCGGATACGCTCGCCCAGCGAATCAAACAAGGCAGCGCTTCCGAACTCGAAGCCTGGTCTTTGAACTTTGTGGATGCAAATTCCCTTGACCAGGTATTTACCGCGGAACAAGCTGGCGGCACCATTGGACCATAGCGATCATAGCGAGCTGGCATCTGCTTCCAAAGACGAAAGCGCGTGAAAATCGCTCAAACGCCCACCCGAGCGGTCAATGGCGGGATTGGTGCCCCGCCTACTAAAATGCGGCCAAGTTCCTATGCAACTTGGCTCACCAGTTCCGCAACTTCCGCCGGCTTGATTTCAGGAATGTAGTGGTCGCTGCCCGCCAACACGACGTAGCGCAGGTCGGGACGCAGTTGCTGCGTCTTGCGCCATGCCTCTTCACTGACCAATTTGCTTTCGGCACCACGCACTAAAATCGCAGGGTGCTTTATCGAGGCCACCGCGTCTTCCAGATTATCCCTGAGCCCTTCAGCGGTATGCTGCATGGCTTCGGGACTTGCCAAAGGACGCCATCCGTCTTCAGTTTCATGATAGCCATGATGCGCTCTTCTATTGATGGCGTCTTCCGGCAGAAGCGGATATCGCTGCGTCAAGTATGCTTTGATTTCCTCTATGCTTTCAAAGCTGCGATTCCCGCCATTGACGCGTTCCGCCAGTTGATCCAGAACTTCTTTTTCGATGAAGGGCGTGAAATCCAACGCGACGACGGCACGCACAAGCTCTGGGTGCCGGTTGGCTGCGACCAAGGCGTTCCGTGCTCCCAAAGAATGGCCCAGTAGAATGGCGGGACCACAGCCAAGCTGCTCTACCAGAGCGGCAACGTCATCAGCGAAATCTTCCCCCCGATAGCCCGTCGGACGGCCGCTGCGTCCGTGGCCTCGTTGGTCGATGCTGACCACTTGAAAACGATCGGACAGCATCCTCATGATGGGTTCGAAAACATAGGCATTGCCGGTAATGCCATGCATGCATATCACCGTGGGGCCGTTGCCAGAGGAAACGGCGTAGATTGGCGTGGTCTTGAGTGCGTACGTATTGCTGTTCATTGATGCGTCCTGCTATATGTCAGTCATGGATTTTGTCGACGATGCGCGGTCTTACTCCGCCTTGATGCCAGCCTTGGTCACAACCTCCTGCCACTTCTTGATCTCCGCTCGCAGGAACGCATCGAACTCTTCCGGTGTGCTTCCCAGCGGCTCAGCACCGATCGCATCGAATTGCGCCTTGACCTTGGGCGATTTCAATGTCGCCGCCAGCTCGCGTTGCACGCGGTTGATGATTTCGGGGGACGTTCCCGCCGGCGCGAACAAGCCGTTGAAATCGTAGACCTCGAACCCCGGCAGTCCGGATTCATCGAGCGTCGGCACGTCCGGCAAGAGCTTGGACCGCGTGCTTCCCGTCACGGCCAGCGCTTTCAGCCGACCCTCTTTGATATGAGGCGCTGCGGAAGAAAGAAAGGCAAAGAACACAGGTACGTGGCCGGCCATTACGTCCGTCAGCGCGGGGCCGCCCCCTTTGTAGGGAACGTGGACCATCTCGATGCCCGTTCTATCCTTGAACATCTCGGCCGCCAAATGCTGTGCGGAGCCATTGCCGGACGAGGCGTAGGCCAGATTACCCTTCTTCCCTTTCGCGTAGGCCATGAACTCTTTGACGTTCGAGACGGGAAGCGATGGATTCACACTGAGGACATTGGGCGCCTGAATGATTTGCGTGACCGGCACCAAGTCCTTCAGCGGCGAATAGCTCATTTTGGGATAAAGGCTGGGATTGACCGCGAAAGTGGTTATGTCAAACAAAAACGTATAGCCGTCCGCGGGCTGCCTGGCGACATATTCGCCTGCAATCATTCCCGATGCGCCGGGGCGGTTTTCAACGATGACTTGCTGCCCAAGCCGTTCTCCGAGACCCGGCGCAAGCAAGCGCGCCGTGACATCGGCGCCGCCGCCGGGAGAAGTGCTGACCACAATGCGTATGGGCTTGTCAGGATATTGGGCATGAGCGGCCGAACCAGCAATTGCCAGCGAACCAAGAAAGGCCGAAACGTACCTGCAGATTGAGCTCATTGGGTATTCCTCGAGTTAAGAAACATGAATTCGCTACGTTGGTGCCACTTTTACTGTACGATTGTCGTACAATACTATGACATGGTATCGTATGACAATATGGTGTCGATAAAATTTCAGCTCGCGGATAAAAATTGATGTCTGGCGTTAAAAACAAAATGCTCAGGGATTTTGCGGTTCAGCCGGTCGTGGCCCCCGTTCGCGCCCAAGTGCTGGCGAACCTTCGCGAAGCCATCCTGACAGGGCGGCTTCAGCCAGGCGAACGACTGGTGGAAACCACGCTTTGCGAAGTGCTGCAAGTAAGCCGCACATCGATACGCGAAGCGCTGCGTCAACTGGAAGCGGAAAAGCTCATTACCATTACGCCGTTCAAAGGCCCTACCGTCACGCGCATGACACTCAAGGATGCCGAGCAAATATACGAAGTGCGTGGCTTGCTGGAGTCGCATGCCGTCGGGCTGTTTACAGCGAACGCCTCGCCTCAGGAGCTCAAGTCACTGGAGGAAGCGCTACAACGCTTCGAAGCATCGGTGTACGCCAACGATGCCTTGGCACGCATCCAGTCAACAGACGACTTCTACAGCACCATCCTTAACAGCTGGGGCAATGAAGTGGTGCGCGAAATTCTTAACGGGCTGCAGGGTCGAATCAATTACCTTCGCTACCAGTCCATGTCCTCGCCACACCGGGCAACCCACAGCCTGAAAGAAATGACGGCCATTTTCCAGGCCACTAAAGAGCGAAATCCGACCGCAGCCGCCGCTGCGGCCAAGTACCACGTTGAGCAAGCACGCGACGCTGCCAAGAAAATGCTAGAGGGAAACAATGAAGCTGAAGATTAAACGGTGGTTGACCTTTACGGAACAAACACCCGGCGAAGATTCGGAAGCCATGCCTTTGAAGAAGGTGGCGATCTGCGTCGTTATCGATAATCCCCATGCTGGAAAGGGCTATGTGGAGGACTTGAGCCCATTGGTCCGGGCCAGCGTAGAAATCGGCCGGGAAATGGGCAAGGCGGCCATCGAAGCCATGCAGCCCTATGGATTCGCAAGCTATGGCAAAGCGGGCCTGGTAGGCGTGAACGGCGAACAGGAGCATGTAAACGCCTTGCTTACCACCGATTTCGCAACCCCGATTCGAGAAGCAATAGGCGGCGGAAAGGCCTGGATTTCATCCGTGACAAAAAAAGCGTCCGCCGGTGACTCCATTGACGTTCCGCTCGCCCACAAGGATGCCTTGTATGTCCGGTCGCACTACAACAGCATGACGCTCAGGTTTGCGGACACTCCAGGCCCTGATGAAATCGTCCTGATCATGGCATTCACCAATCGCGGGCGGGTCAATGCCCGGGTTGGAGGGTTGAAGCATGAGGAGGTGCAGGGGGTGGATGGGCTTTCTTGAAGATGTCGTGCCTCCAAGCAGAAAAAGCTGGCTACGTTACGCCATCAAACATAGCCAGCATGGATCAACTTACTAAGCTGGAAGATGCTCTTCGACTAGTACCTTTATTTGGTTACCAATCACCTTAAGTCCACTTTCTATATCATAGGCATCAAGTCGAATATCAAACTCCCCCTCTCCGAATACGTAATCTTGAGGCAGTTTTTCCTTTATGAAGTCAAATCCAAGATTTACACTATTTTGAGAAACTAATTCGTTAACATCCGCGTAGGTTTTTTGAGCATAATCGAACCCGGCAGTGAAATCATAAGATCCATTTTTCTGAAGCAATACCCACGCTCTACTACCGGGATCAGCCTCATTCTCTTTAAGGAGTTTGAACTGAATAAAGTCTTTATTTTCCGATGGATCGACGTCCACCGAAAGAATGAAATCAAATCCATCTAGTTTTTGTCCGGATTTATTCAAGCCTGTAGCCACAGAGAAATCAAAACTCCAAGCGGCAGGAGAGCCCCATGATGCCACATTACCAGCTCCGCTTGGTACCGTATAGACTGGAATTCCATCGCTAGCATCCGGCTTATACTCATCAGGTCCTAGGCGCAGTTTCGCTTTAAGTGCAAGCTCTATGCCCGCCCCCTCATGACGAGCAATACTGAAGTTCGTGACTGTATTCCCACTACCGAAATACAGTTGATCGACACCGTTTACTTCGTTAACCGCCGTCTCGTCAATAACGCCTACAAAATTACGAATATAATCACCCCTGACCCATCCCTTGTCATAATCAAACCGCAGCGCTTCTTTGTGGTTATTGATGTATGCATTGGAATATACGCCGTCAATCCAGGGGCGCTCGGTATAAGCTCCTGCAAGTTTCCCATATTCTTCAATAAGACCACGATCCCTCAAAGCAGCAGAAGTCAACTCACCGAGAATGTTATCGTGAACTGACTGACTGCGTGTCTGCTGACCTGCGCTAACAGCTGTCTTAGCTACGAAACTCAGAAATGGATCTGGGCTACCACCTTTTTCTAAATAGGACACATACAGGAGGGCGAGGTTAGCCTTCGCTTCATTAAGTGGAGTGTTGTAGTAATTTTCCCATGCGTCAGGCCATCCACTGTAATACTTTTGATCGAAATACACCCAGCTCGCTTTTATAAAATCTACTTCAGTTCCGTTTACTAAAATAATAGGTGTAGTATCGCCCATTGCGATCCGGTCATCGATATTGGGCAATAGCACTTTCGATAAATCCACATTAACTTTAGCGAAGTTAGATACCCCTTCACTCACCGATGACTCCGCAATAGTGATATCTTTAATATCGACCAGACCGTCACCAGAGAATTTCACGCCCTTCTCGTCTAGGACGCTTCCCACAACAGTAAGCTTTTGATTCTTCGATACATGAATTTCAAACGTCGAGTCGGCACTTAGCTTTAGCTCCGTTGCTACCCTAATACCGCCACCGGAAAAGACAACAACGTCGTCTTCAACGGTCATCGATATGTTGCCAGTCGCGTTGCCGCCAAATTCGACCACTCCGCCATCCACGGTCACAGTAAATGTCGTTCCTCCGCCACCGCCTCCTCCAGGCGTCGGCCCCGGCGGTGCAGGCGGCGTGAACACCGGCGGCAACACGACATCCGGCGGCACCACCACCGTCGGCGGAATCACAAGTTGCAGACCTTCGGGTGGTACAAAATCCAACGGTATCGGCGTATCAGGCGGCGGCGTCCATCCGGCCGGTGACTGGAAAGTTGGCAGGAATGGTGCGACTTCCCCTACCCGTTGCAGTGCTCCCGTGATATCGCCCGAAGACAGCGCTTGCTGGAACGTACTGTCGTTGGCGAAGACGCCAAGATTCACGCCATTGCCCAAGTCGCGCGCTTCGCCGGCACCGTAGACCATCAAGTGCTCCATGGCACTAATAAAGCCGTTCTGAACGGCTTCGGCTATATCGGGGTTAGCCTGAAGGTATGCGCCCAGGTCAATGGACGGATTGAACGGACGGGGCTCGCTTTGCCCATAGGCAAGGAAATGCTGGACAGCCGTCATGGCGCCGGCCTGAACCGCCGCCGCAACGTCGGGGTTTTGAAGCAAATAGAACGCCTCGTCGAAAAGCGCAGAGGGAGCTCTGCCCTCGCCCCCTCCATATTGCATGAAATGATCGTAGGCGGTGGTTTCCCCACGGGCGACCGCGGCCGCCACATCCGGGTTTTGTTCTAGGTACAGATCAACATCGAACAGTGGCCCCATGGAACGGCCCTCGGCCTTGCCATATTGCTCGAAGTGCTGGAAAGCATCTACCAAGCCCTGAGCGACAGCTGCCGCTACGTCGGAATTGTGATCTAAATACCATTTAAGGCTGAAAATTTTAAGCTCAATTGCCATAGCGGTCTCCTAATTACGCCGTCGCTGAAGCTATAGACTCATATATATAGATATTTATAAGTATAGTTACATATGAGGATGACGCAATCTTACCGGAAATTTTCAACCGCACAAGAGTCTAAGCCAAAATTCCTATATAAAAATCAATTATTTATGGAAATTATCGGTTGATGACAAAAAGCTTCGTTATTCTTCTAAAGCAGAAGTGGGCGCTTACTGATTCATATAACTTTGTAACGTAACGCTGCAGCATAGAAAGGGAGCGAGCCGTGCGAATGGCCCGCTGCGTCTTAGGCAATGACGAGAAAGTCCGTGTAGTCGAGCCCTGGCTTAGATGAAAGCTGGGCGATGAGTACCTGCTCCGAAAGGCCAGAACCATCCGGGTCGTAATACAAGTCGCCGGTATCGGTATGGTAAATAACGCGAAGCTCGCCCGTTGCAGCCGCGGCACCGCCACCACTAGTCGCCAGGAATGCCGCAGCATTCAGATCCCCTTGCTCTAGCAGCTCGGCAAAAACGGACAGGGATAAATGTATTTTGTCGACGCCAGCCATCTTGAAATCCGTTAGTTGATCGGCATGGCACTTACTGTTCAATACAACGATATCGTTGCCATCGCCTAAGGTTATGGATTCGACATGGAGTGCACTACCTGTCACTGTGTCGTTGCCCTCTCCGGCATCTATGCTCGCTGTAGAGCCATGGCCCGCCACGATTGTGATTTGATCATTATTGCTGGAACCGGTCACCTCCGCGATGTCGGAAAGTTCGAGCTCGATAGTGCCGCCTAATGCCGTCGACAGATTCAAGGTGTCATGGCCCCCTCCGCCGTGGAAAGCAAAATGACTCATAGGGGTGTCGAGCGTGATACTGTCATCATCACCATCGCCGTCAACTCTTTCAATGCTTCTAGCAGTGACCGTGTAGGCACCGTTATGATGCGCCATCAATTTGAGGTGATCATTCCCTTCTTTACCATCGATAATCAAACCGTTGGCCTGATTAACGAGCGTAATAACATCATCTCCATTGCCACCAATGACCTCATTGACGTCCTTCAACGTCAGTTTGATCGCGGAGTTTCCACCATCGGCGAGTGTCAGGGTATCATCGCCATCCTGTCCATCAAATTCAAATGCAGCCATAGACTCTCTCAGCGTAATGGTATCTGCTTGATAATAAGCTCCCTGGACGCTCTCCACGTTTTTCAAGGTAGCCGCATTGGGCGCGCTGTTGTATACAAAAACAACTTTATTTACACCCGCCCCGCCGTCAATAACTAAGTCCTTAGCTTGATTGATGAGCCGTAGCTCATCATTTCCCGATCCACCTTTCACCTCGGCAACATTATCCACAGCCAGCCTAAGCACATTGCCGCCATCAGCAAGCACCAGCTTGTCCTCACCGCCAACGCCATCAAAATTAAGCAATTGACTCCCGGTTAGTGCCGTAGCCAGCCTCAAGGTTTCCGTCGCCGCGCTGCCCTGTATCTTAGTATTCAACACCGTCGGCACGGTGACATCAGCCGTCCCCCCTCCACGACTGAAAGACCCGTCGCCGTCACCATTAATCGTCAGCACGATATCCCCCGTGGCCGACCCGCCAAACGTGACGACATTGGGGGTGCCATCGGACGCGACATGCACGGTAAACGTAGGCGGCGCACCGCCCTGGTCATCGGGCACCGAAGGCTGCTCGTATACGTTCGGCAACACCATGCCTTCTGGCACAACCACACCGTCCGGCACCACCAGCTTCATACCGTTGGGCGGCACAAAATCCGTGACGATGGGCGTATCAGGCGCAGGTGCCCAGTTTGCGGGAGGCTGAAAGGTGGGCAAGAAAGGCGCGACGGCCGCCATGCGCTGCAAGGCGGCGTCCTCATCGCCCGCTGCCAGCGCCTGATTGAACGCCGCATCGTTCTTGAAAAGATCCAGCGTGACACCGTTGCCGAGATCGCGACCTTCATGCACGCCATACAGCATCAGATGCTCCAGGGCGGACATGTCGCCACGCTGCACGGCGTCGGCGACATCACCGTTCGTGCGCAGATAGGCGCCCAGGTCGATAAAGGGATTGATGAAACGCGGCTCGCCCTGCCCATGGTTCAGGAAGTGCCGCACGGCCCCTGCCTGCCCCGCTTGCACCGCCGCCGCCACGTCGGGATTCTGGAGAAGATAAAAATCCAGGTCGAACAAGGCGATGGGGGCTCGCTCTTCGTCTATGCCCCAGTTCACAAAGTGGTCGTAAGCGCTGGTCTCGCCCCGCTGAACCGCCGCGGCCACGTCGGGATTCTGGACAAGGTACAGGTCCGGATCAAAAAGTGGGCCCGGCGCGCGGCCTTCAGTCTTGCCATAGAGCTCGAAATGCTCTTGCGCAGTAAACATCCCTTGCTTGACGGCCCAGACAACATCAGGGTTGTGGTCCAGATACCATTTTTCGTTGAACAGAAAGGGTAACGCCATGTCGTCCAGGCCTCGGCTTGAGAATATTCATTCGGGCACCAGGCATATGGCTGTCGACAGCCTACAATATGCATGGAAAACCCGGAACGCGATACAAATTGTCGCGCGGGGTAAAAATTCTAGAGGCAGGCAAGGCACAGAGCAAGAAAAAAATGAACACCGTTGACACCCCTGTTGCGCCCTTGCTGCCAAATGAGCCCCGCATAACTGACCCTACAGCGCAAGCGGCGCTGACCCATCGGTTCCTGACGCCCGCACTGCAGGAACTAGAGGCCCTGTTCAAGCATATCCGCAGCTTGGTGGACGAAGAGCTGCGGGACGCGCCCTCAAATTATGCCCAGCCCTATCCCATAGGCCGCTGCCTGGAAATCACGCTGGCTGCCCAGGAAAAACTGCAGCGTCTGGACGCCGGCAAGCTGCCAGCCCCGGCGGCACAGGGCTATGCCGCGTTGCGCGACTTCCTGCAGCATGGAGGAAGCGCCCGTCAAGTATGGGGCGACCTGCGTGGGGAATTCTTTCAGAATGCCTTTCTCATGGGCACTCTATATATAGATGTGTCCAACGACACGGTGACGCCGAGCAAGCCCAAGATCGAGATCCTGCCTTTCGAGCAAGCGCGCTTTGCGCCCATACGCGACTACCTGCACTATGCGCACATGACGCGCCAGTACTGGGGTGCGTACGTCTTTGCCAACCATATCCTGCCGGACCTGGCGCCTTATTTCCCCCTGATCACCGCCATACCCGGCGGCCACGTGCGCCTGGAATCCGATTTTCACTACATGCTGGCGCTGGTGCATGCCCGTCGTTTCGAGCCCAGCCTGGAAGTGCTGAAGGCGCAGCCTATGGAGACACAGTTCTTCGATGCATTCAGGAGAGCGGTGTTGGGTGTGGCTGAAATGACGGTGGCATCAACGCCGGCTGAAGGCCGGGCGCTGGCGCTGGAATATTGCCGCCAGTTCCAGACAGAGGAACGGCGGCATGGTGACAAGCGGGAATTGGCGGCGATTCGGCGCGCGCGGGCGGCGAACGAGAAGCTGGCGGGCTTGAATGTCAGGCGGCATGGATCGGTATAGGCCAAGCCGCCCAACATTGATGGTCAATGGAGTTCGAAATTGAATTCGTCAATGAAGACGCCGATGATGCCCTGGATGGCGGCAGAACCGTAGCCTACCCCTGATTCGATCTTTACTTCCGTTCCGGAGCTCGGCGAATAAGAGAACGCATTAGAGAGAACTCCGGCGGCAATGACGCCACCCCAGCCAATCAGGTCCAGAGTGTCGGTCAAATCATCATTAGCGTTAACGGTATCGATCGCCGCCAGCATAAGATTGTATTCGCCGTCGGTGACGACGTTGCTCAGGATCAGCGTGGATACCCCCTCCGGAGCAGCTCCGTTCAAGTCCAGGCTGAATATAAAGTCCACGTAATGCGAGGCGCCTCCGTCCTTGACCAGATCCCCTTGCTTGACGGTCAGCGACGTGACGCTACTGATCAGGTCGTCTTTATCGCTGATGCACCAAGCGGTCAAATCCAGTGAGTCGTTGAACACGGGACCGTCTGAATAGCCCCAGGTCGACGTCAAGGTCATATTCTGGATTTCGATCACCGCGTCTTCTAGTGGGCAGGGCAAGACAACCAGGTGATTGGACTTTTGCTCTCCGACAACGGTAGACAAATCGCTTTTGTTGCCGTTTACCGTATCCAGATCGGCAAGCTTAAGAGTCAGGCTTTCGGCCGCATAGTCAAGGAAATCCGACACGAACGGTTCATCGTCGTCTGCGCCGTTGCCCTTGAGTTCAGCCAGGTTCAACTCAAGCGAGCCCGAGCCTTCCACCCAGACAAAAGTCAAGCTGGCATCCAGGCCCGAACCGGCCGGGCCATTGCCCTTGAAACTATGAATGCCGCTATTTTCGTACGCTTCAATGAGTAAGGTATCGATATTGGCCGAGCCTTCAGTACCCGTGCCGTCCAGGGCGGTCACGGCAAAACTGGCCAAGTGGGCATCCACCAGAATCAATTCCTGCTGCGACCCGCAGCCGCATGATTCCTGCGTGGGTTCTGTGTACTGGACTGCAAGCTCGTGGCCGACAGATCGGTCTATATCGACCGCGGCCAGCCATATCGGAATCAGGTCGACGTCAAACTGCCAGGGCGCCACGTTCGTGAGCGTCAGGTTGGCCGTCGACCCTTCATCGATGATGAGCTCCACGCCCGTCGAATTGCGCAAATCCAGGCCAATATTGTTCTGGCTGCCTTCCGCCGTCAGATGCAATATGGGAACATTCAGAAGATGGGGCGCGTATTTTGAGTCGAGCGACTGATCCAGCGTGGCATACAGTTCCGAGCCGCCGCAGCCGCAGCCCCCATCGATGGTCAGATGGTCCGTCAACGCCGCGGAGCTGGTTGCAAAGAAATTATTTTCACCAAGCTCGGCATGGATGATTTGCGATTGGCTGGCCGACAAGTTCGCCAGCTTGATATAGTTTTCCGTATCGGGCGTGTGGTATTCCGACACGGAAGCCCTTAAAGGAAACGGATTGTCCGGTGTCCCCCAAGGCCCTGGTCCCGGATCGGGATCAGGGCCAGGCCCGGGTGGATCCGGGTCCGGCTTCGGACCATAATCCGGCAAATAAGGCGCCACCTCGGTCACCCTTAATAAGGCCTCGACGATTCTTTCCTCGCCAAGCAGGTGCAGGAACACCGGATCCCCATACATCATCCCAAAGGTGATGCCGTTGCCCAAATCCCGCTTTTCGTGGATGCCATAGAGCATCAAGTGCTCCATGGCGGACATTTCGCCGGCCTGCACCACGCGATACACGTCGGGATTGGCGTCCATGTATGCACCCAAGTCGATAATGGGCGTGACGATGCGGCCTTCGTATTGGCCGTATTCCACGAAATGCTGAATGGGCGTGAAATTCCCCTCGCGCACCGCTTGAGCAACGTCAAGGCTGTGGGTCAGGTAGTAGTTTGCATCGAACAAGGCAAGGGGCGCCCTGCCCTCGGCCATGCCGAAGGCCAGGAAATGGTGATACGCGGTGGTTTCACCGCGAGCCACCGCGGCGGCAACATCGGGATTTTGGCGCAGATAGTACGGAACGTCGAGCAGCGGACCAGGCGAACGGCCCTCGTAGACTCCGTATTGCAGGAAATGTTGCAACGGGTCGACCAAGCCCTGGGCGAAGGCTTCGGCCACGTCTGGGTTATGCCTCAGGTACCACACTTGATTGAATAAGGGCGTTGTAACGCTCATATCGTCCCCTGCATGTCGCTCTATATGTATCTTTAGTTTACATATGTAACTCTTATGTCTGCAAGAATTTTATGCTCTTATCTTTTGGGGTCAGACCCCGTACGGGGTCTGACCCCTGATGGTGACTTTCCTGCCGGTGAGCCTGTCCGTAATTTTGTGGGTGAGGCATATCATAGAGGTTAAAAACCATGGATATGCCAATGAAGAAGAAGCGTACCGTTGCCGCTCAGGCAGCCGCCCGTGGGCCGTTGCCTGATCTACCCATGGAACTGCTCGATGAACTGGTCAAGGGTCCGATGACGCCCACTGAAGTCCAGGATTTGATGCTGGCGTTCAACAAGGCGATCATCGAACGGGCCATGGGTGCGGAGATGAACATACATCTGGGCTACAGGCCCGGCGAGGCCAAGCCACCTGAGCAAGCCAACGAGCGCAACGGTGCCAGCGGCAAGACGATCATTACCGATCGCGGCCCTGTGCGCGTAGACCTGCCCCGGGATCGCGACGGCAGCTTCGAGCCCATTCTTATCCCAAAGCACGAGCGCCGGTTTACCGGCTTTGATGAACGCATCATCGCCATGTACGCGCGCGGCATGAGCGTGCGCGAGATCCAGGGCTTCTTGGCCGAGAGCTACGGCACCGAGGTGTCGCCGGACTTTATCAGTTCCGTGACCGACGAGGTCATGGCCGAGGCCATCGCCTGGCTGAGCCGCCCGCTGGAAGCTATGTACCCGGTCGTATTCTTCGATGCGCTGCGAGTCAAGATTCGCAGCGATGGAGTCGTCAGCAACAAGGCGGTGTACCTGGCTCTTGGCATCCAGGCCGACGGTCAGCGTGACGTACTGGGCTTATGGATCGAGCAGACCGAGGGTGCCAAGTTCTGGCTCAAGGTCTTCAATGAACTGAAGACCCGCGGCGTTCAAGACATTCTGATCGCTGTCGTGGACGGCCTGAAGGGTTTGGCAGAAGCGATCAATACCGCCTACCCAAAGACCGCCGTGCAAACCTGCATCGTGCATCTGATCCGAAACAGCCTGGATTACGCTGGCTGGAAGGATCGCAAAGCGGTTGCCCAGGCGTTGCGGCCCATCTATGCCGCCGCCAGCGCGCAAGAGGCCGAAATGGCTTTGCAGGACTTTGCCCAGGGCCAATGGGGCGCCAAGTATCCGACCATCGTGCAGGCTTGGCAACGGGCATGGGAATACGTAATTCCGTTCTTCGTATTCCCGCCGGAGATTCGACGTGTCATCTACACCACCAACGCCATCGAAAGCCTGAACATGCAATTGCGTAAAATCATCAAAACGCGAGGTCACTTCCCTAACGACGAAGCGGCCATCAAGCTGCTGTGGCTGGCACTGCGCAACGTGCTGAACAAATCCGTGCGCGCTGCCTTTGATTGGAAGTCAGCCATGAATCAGTTTGCCATCATGTTCGGCGAACGGTTCACGCAGGCTCGGGGATAAAGTTGTTAAACCGCCTCGCCCACAAAAAGACGGATACTCCCCAATGGGGCGCCAAGTATCCGACCATCGTGCAGGCTTGGCAACGGGCATGGGAATACGTAATTCCGTTCTTCGTATTCCCGCCGGAGATTCGACGTGTCATCTACACCACCAACGCCATCGAAAGCCTGAACACCCCCTCTGTCACAATAGATGTCCGCTCGGTTGATTTGGAAATTTGAGGGAGCGGACGGAGTGAAGAAGTGGCCAGCTACAGCGCAGAATTCAGAGAACAGACAGTCAGGAAATTGATGCCGCCGCACAATCGGACGGTGGCCAGCCTGAGTCGGGAGATTGGGGTCTCAGAGGCGACTCTGTACAACTGGAAGAAGCAGTTTCGTGCCAAAGGATATGTCGTGCCCAACAAGTCCACGATAGCCGAT
>JACCEN010000012.1 GCA_013416435.1 Alcaligenaceae bacterium
AGCGGCATCAAGTTCGTGACACCCACGCAGCGCCATTATGGGCAGGAGCACGTCATTCTTGAGCGCCGCCGCCGCGTCTACGAAGCGGCAAAACAATCCATGCCTGAACGTTGGAAAGGCCGCCACACGCGGGATTGGAACCCAGTTGGCGAGGTGTGGTTAAACCCGCCGAAAGAACATGTCGCAGCACCTAAAGAATTGAGTCACGCGGCATGAAGAAAACGGACATCATTGTTGACAAACACCGAACATGCAATTGCGTAAAATCATCAAAACGCGAGGTCACTTCCCTAACGACGAAGCGGCCATCAAGCTGCTGTGGCTGGCACTGCGCAACGTGCTGAACAAATCCGTGCGCGCTGCCTTTGATTGGAAGTCAGCCATGAATCAGTTTGCTATGCTTTATGAAGAACGATTCATCCGGCCTTCCGCCTGATGTTCAACTCGCCTTGAACACGGAATTACTGAGTCGGAGCTGAATAATTCAGCTTTTTCGTCAATGGAAGGCGGTGCTCACGCCGCCATTCGATGTTTTTCATTCAGTCCGCCCGTCAACCACACCAGCATCAAGGCGTAAAAAAGCCGCAGCCGGCGCAGCAGCAGGCGAATGTTGTGGCCGGCGCCACACAGAATGGCATGGATGGCGTCGCCGAGCCGACCCTTGAGCCAGTTTCTGTCCAGTTTTCCGTCCGATTTCATGTGGCCAATCGTCGGTTCAATCGCGCTTCGGCGTTTGATCATTGCTTTCAGCCCTTTGGTGATACCTCGGCGCTGGCCTGACCGCAGTATTCGGGTGCCCGGCACTTCCATACCCCGATACCCTCTGTCAACAACGGCCGTATGAATGGGCGTGTCGCTCAGAATGCCGGCCTGTTCCAAGGCTTCGGGCAGCGTGTGACCATCGTAAGGATTGCCAGGCATGGAACGTGCCCCCACGACAAAGCCTTCTTTCAGTGTGGTGGTGATCGAGACCTTCACGCCAAACTCGTAGGGCGTGCGGGCCTTGCCCTTGGAAATGCACTCGACTTCGGGCGCGTGAAGTGCATACAGCTTGTTCTTGTCTTTGGTGCGTTGGGTCAGAATCCGATGGGTGCGGGCGAGCAATTCGTCCAGTTTTTGCCGTGCTGCGCCGGTCACGGCATCCTTTTGCCGGTCAATGTCACGCCACACCCGGCCCACTCGGGAGCGCAGCGTGCGCAACGCTTTATTCATGCGTTTGAACTGCCTGGCGTGGGCATAACGGCCAATCTGCATGGCCAGCTTCGGGGCTTCACGGTTGTAGTTCTGACGCAGCTTCAGGCCACATTCGCCCGCCGCTTTCACCAGATGCTCACGGCTGCGTTCGAGCAGGCGAGAATCCGTCGGGTGTGCCACGGCTTTGGGCATGACCGTGGTGTCGACAATCACCGTCTTCAAACTGCTCTTGCGTACCGCTCCCGAGCGCTGACCCGCAGAAATGGTGACCGCCAAAAGTTCTTCAATGCCTTCTTCGCCAAGGCGCTGACGCCAGCGGGTCAGGCTCGACGGGTCAATCGGCGGCTCAATTTGCAAGTACGTTTCACCGGTGAAAACTTGCCAATACGGGTTCTCGACCCAGCCCCACACGACATCGTCATCCGAGAGGTCAAACGCGTGATGCAGGTACAGCAGGCCGGCGATCAGTCGCGGCGAGGTGGCAGGGCGGCCACGTCCGGACTTGAAACGACTGGCACACACCGCATCGATGCGTTCCCATTCGATCAAGTCGGCCAGCTTGACCAAGGGATGCTTCAGGTTGATCTGCTCGCGCAGCGTCTGGCGGAACAACTCGCCTGATCCTGGAATAATCGGCTTCGGACCCATAAAAACACCGGAGAAATTTGCAGGAAAACATGCTCACATTATCTCAATTCCTGCAAATCCAAACCACCAAAATTACCCTGAAACCCGCGCCACCATTGGCTTCGCGCATTATTCAGGGTCGACTACTGACACTCCCCTTGATCGGGGGGGCAGACCCCGCATGGGGTCTGCCCCCAGATCGTGCGAACCGCAGCCAGGCTACTCCCTTGGCGCATCCTGCCTGGGCCTCATACAATCCCATCCTAACAACGCGGATTGCATGAAACCCATACGACTGGTAAGTTGCGCTACCTTGCTTGTTGTTTTTAGTTTACGTCAGCGCAATTCCGAAATCCGAAGTCTCCAGTATACCGGTAAAGCCCATAAGGGTGATTGTGCCTGCAGTCAAATTGCCAACCACTTGGATGGTTGTATTGCCTTCATTTTGTACGACCGTCAAGTCGTCCATCGAATCAATGCCAAATACAGTCAAATCGATAGTATCTTCATTTTGTTTAAAGTCTAAAATGTGATCAGTACCAAAGCTCTCGCCAAACACAAAGACATCATTTCCGTCGCCGCCGCGCATAATGTCATCGCCGTTGCCACTCACGAGTGTCTGTTTACCTGAACCACCGCTAAGAATTTGACCGTCGTCCCCGGCTTCAATTCGACCGTCCTCGGAAATATTCACCTGCAGAACTGACTTACCCATAGTTGCAGTCGTTGGATTGACGTTAAAAAGCACCGTTTTTGTGTATGCGTCTTTCAGAATAAGCTGAGCGCCGCCTGCACCGCTCAATTGGACTACCATGTCGTTGTCTTCGCCAGGTATCTGTCCATAATCACCGCTCTGTCCACCTTGGCGTATGTCGAGCTTTGAAATATCGGCGAGGCCTGATACAGCGTTTAGAGCAATCGTGTCCCCTTGAGAATAGTCTGTCACCGTTAAATGGGTATCGGGGCCCACCGCTGCACTTGCTTGGATTACAAACGTATCGTTGCCTGCTCCTCCTGCCACTACGTCACCTGCCCCGAGAAGAATGTAGTCATTACCACTTCCTCCTGTGATCGTTTGAGCGCCGTTTCCTCCACTTAGAATTTCCCCGTTTGGCCCACCCACGAGTGTGCCACCATCCGTAATATTGATGCGAAGAGTGCTATAGCCCATCGCTCCGTCAACATCCGTGACATCATATTTAACAGACCCCCCACCGCCATTTTTGATAATCAAGTGGGCGACATCATCCTTAAACCACATACCCAGATCAGGTCCCGTATAAGCTCCGCCCCACACCCAACCATTACCATCATGGGTCGCATGACGTAATTCCATTTCTGTGAGCTTTAGACCGTCTACAGAACGAAGGTTAATAGTGTCTCCTTCTGCATAGTTGTAACCAGCGACCGTAATTACAGCAGAAGTACTGGCGGTCGCCTGAATTACAAATGTATCAATGACCCCATTTGTCCCTGATGCCGCCTGACCGTGCGATAAGGTATGCAGGGCAGTCGGTAGAGAACCACCACCCGGCGGCGTAACAGGCGGCGTCGCCGGCTCAAAGGTATCCGGCAGCTCCGTCCCTTCCGGCACTTCCACGCCCTCCGGGATCACCAGCTTCATACCCTCTGGTGGCACGAAATCCGTGGGAATCGGCAGATCAGCAGGCGGTGTCCAGCCTGACGGCGTTTCAAAAGAGGGGATGAAAGGCGCGACATCGCTGACGCGGTCCAGGGCCGCATCCAGATCGCCCGACGCCAGCGCTTGCTGGAATACGGGGTCATCGCCGAACATGCCCAGGTTTACTCCGTTTCCAAGGTCGCGGCCTTCGCTTACGCCGTGCATCATCAAGTGTTCAAGCGGGGAGACCAGTCCTTGCGCGGCAGCGGCGGCGACGTCAGGGTTGGCGTTCAAGTAAGCGCCCAGGTCGATGGCGGGGTTGAAGGCGCGCGGTTCGCCCTGGCCGTACGCCAGGAAATGCTCGATGGCACTGGTCAGCCCGGCTTCGACGGCGGCGGCGACGTCCGGGTTTTGCGTAAGGTAGAAGGCTTCGTCAAACATATTGACGGGTGAACGCCCTTCGCTGGCACCGAACAGCATGAAGTGGTCGTAGGCCGTGGTTTCGCCGCGTGCGACGGCATCGGCCACGTCGGGGTTGTTGAGCAAGTATTGCTCTAGGTTGAACAAGGGCCCGGGCGACCGCCCTTCGGCTTTGCCATGCTGGTTGAAATGGTCTTCGGCATCGATCAAACCCAGGCGCACGGCCTCGGCAACGTCGGGGTTGGCATCCAGATACCACTGGCGGTTGAACAGTGAAAAATTTGCGGCCATCGGGGGACTCCTGAGCGTGACGACGATGCAATCTTTATGCATCTTTTTAAGATATACCTTGCAATATATACATATCGTGAAATATGTATCTGCAGAAATTTACCTTTGTCGCATGCGCAGAAAAACTATGGAAAACCACTAGATAGCAGAGGTTATTCTATTTTTACAAGTAAAAGACAACAAAAAAAGCCGGCTGTCATCAACACAGCCGGCATGCGTTTTATTGCGTGATATTGCAGTTAATGCAGCAAGACACCCAGTGTGGTGGCCTGGGGTTCCGGGCTGTCCAGCCACGGCAAATCCAGGGGCAAATGCCACTGGGCGTCTTGCGATTTCTTGATCAACAGTTCAATCAGCTGGTGCACGTGATCAGCGGTCAGGGGCATGGCAAACACCGGCTCGTGGGCGCTGGCCTGGGTCATGGCCTGAGGCATTGGCAAGCCCTTGAACGCCACAATCAGTTGCTTGTCGTCCAGCTTGATGATCAGTTCCGTCGACAGGTAGATGGGCACTTGTGTGTCGCTGCCGGCCGGCGCTTCGGCGCTAGCGCTCTCGCTCTGGGCGGCTTGCAGGCCGGCCGACTCTTCGGCGGCCTGGTCGGTGTCCCGCTTGGCTTGCATGGCTTTTTGATGCGCCATCTGCAAGACCTCCTGCCAATACTCGGCGGGCGTCTGGTCCAGGCCGGTCAACTCGGGCAGCTTGGTCAGCAACTGGTGCAAAACGATCATGGCCATGCGCCGTGTCAGCAGCATGTGCACGGATCCGTGGGTGGGCCTTTCGGCGTTGACGATCAGGCGATCTTCGTACGCGCTGAACACAATGTTGATGTTCGTGGCCAGCGGGTAGCTGATGTCGGTGGTTTCTGCCGTAGTGGTCATGGTTGCAGCCTTTAAATGTATGCCTGTAATGGCCTGATTGCTACGATAACACTATGGGCATGTATGCCGATCAGGCCTAGACGGCTCGCCGGACGCCCTCTCTCATGTGTATAAATGTATACTTCGTCTCTAAAAACAACACGAAGATGCCGTTATCGGCTGGCAAGATGGGGAGGCGAGGTTGGGTTTTAAGCAGTGGCTGGTTTGGGTCAGCACCCAGTGGAGCCGTTGGGCTCTGGGCCGCATGGCAGTGTACTTCCTGCTTGGCGTCTGGGTCATTCAAGCCAATCCGTTTGGCTTGTCGGCCGCCTCCGACAGGGCACTTTCTGAAGAGCTGAGCCGCATCCGCGCTTACTTGTTTCCCGTTGCGCCCGCTCCGATCACCGTCGTCGAGATTGACTACGAAAGCATCAAGAGCCTGCATGGCGCCGCGGAAGGCTGGATGGGCGCCAACGATTGGCCTCTGAGCTACCAGGATCACGCCCGGATTTTGCGCGACCTTGCCAGTCCCGACGGAGTCGCGCCGCCCGCGACACTTTTCTACGACATCTTCTTCGAGCGCCCCCGCAACATGAGCGGCGATCTGGGCCGACTGGGGCGCACACTGTCCAGCCTGACCCGCTCCAAGGAGGCCGTACCCATCCACGTGTCGGGCGGCGGCGAACCCATACCCATGGAAGCAACCGCCTATCGTGCCATGCGCGAGCCAGCACTCGCCGTGGTCGCCTGGGAAGCGGGCAGCGGCGTCTATCCCCTTCATGCCCGACTTAGACCGGCCGACGCCTCAACTGCCGTTCCCGAACGTGCACCCTTGGCCGCTACGGCGCTGTTCCTGGATCTTTGCCGCGAACGCGGGCTCTCGTGCGATTGGGCACTGTCCGACGAAGCGCCTTCCATGGCTTTGCAATGGGAGGTGCAGGACAAGCCAGAGTGCAGCATGTCGACAACGACAGACCGTTGGACCAGAGCCGTGAGTGGCGTGAAGAGCATCATATGGCGCGCGCTGGGCCTGTCATCCGCTGTCGATCATGTAAGCGCCGCTTGCCTTCCCTACCACCGCATACGTCTGGCCGACTTCTATGAGGACAGGACGCGACTCAAGCCGCCGCATAGCGACGAACCCTACGCCGTGTTGGTAGGCGTAGCGATGGAAAGCCTGCACGACTATCACGACTCGCCCGTGTACGGCCGCATCGCTGGGGTTCATGTTCATGCGATGGCGCTGGAGAACCTGATCCGCCTGGACGAGGGCTACATCCGTGATCAAGACTTGCGGCCTCTGAGCATCATCACCTGGCTCGTTGTGCTGACAGCGTTCTGGCTGCAGCGTCACCGACAGCGCCGGACAAAGCCGCGGCCCCGCCGCATGAGGTCATTCTTGAAGAAATTTGAGTTTCGCGCAGTCGGCCCGAGGAGTTGGGTCGCGCTATGGCTCTTCCGTAAAGCGCGATGGATCGTGTTTTTTTCGATTGTGGTGCTGGCCATGCACTATGTTTTATACGTCGAGGCGGACATCGCCCCTGAGGGCTGGCTGTCGCTGATCGCATTGGTGCCTATCCTGCGGGAGATCGTCGCAGGTACCGAAAACAGGTTTGACATGGAGAAGGAGAAAAAAGAATGAAAAAGTGGGCAACTTACCTATTGAGCGCCGGACTGGTTTGGGCCGCGCCGGCAACCGCCAGAACAGTGCAGATCGCAGCCATTCCCAACCCGGCGCACGTTGAGGTCATGGTGGTCGGCACGGAAGATTACCTGATGGTGGCCGAGCTGGGCGAGATCCGTTTCCCACTGCAGGCGACACAGCAAGCTGACCGCACGCTTCACTTCAGGCACCAAAAGAAGCAGTACAGCATCTCGCGCGCAGACGTCACGCTGATGAATGAGAAACTGGTCAATGAGCCGTGCAAGACCGTGCCCACCACCGTGACTGCCAATACCAAGATGGCAAGCGTCAAGGGCGCTGGGGAGACCTGCAAATGATCCTGCGCAGATGGCTGACGGTCTTTGCAATCACGCTGCTCACTGGCTGCGCCGGCATTGGTGGTACCGGCCAGGGCAAGGAAATGGCGAGCTATGAAAATCCGGTCAATATCATCGATACGCAACGACTGTATCAAATGGATCGCACTATCGTGCAGGACCAGGCCTTGATCGAGTACGTGGAAAGGATACGCAAGCGGCTTGAAACGGCACACGGCGAACTCTGCAACTGCGTGGTGTTGGTTGACTCATTTGGTGGCTATGAGGCGTACTCTCTGTCACACAAGACGGTGGTTGTTTCGGCCGGCGTACTTGCACAAGCAGACTCCGAAGACGAGGTTGCGGCCGTCATTGCACATGAACTCGGCCATACCTATAGCCGGGACAATATCAAAGGCCTTTTTCAGGACGCCGCCCTTTACACGGTGAAGGCAGGTGGGCTGGCGCTTGGCGCGGGCGGCTATACCTTGATGCTGGGCCAGTTCGTCGACGACGCAACCCGCGGGCTTATCTACCACCAGTGGAATGTCGATCAGGAAATCGAAGCGGACATGTTCGCCTTGGACCTCATTGCGAAGGCCGGGTACTCTCCGGACGGCATGAAGATGGCGGTGCGAAGGCTGTCGGAATATGGGGCCAAGACCCTTGCCACGCGGCCCGACTACGCACAGGAGTGCCGCAAGAAAGTGGGGAACAAGATCGTTACCGATGCGCAGGCGTGCAGCAAGATGCTGACCGGTGCCGACGCCAGCCTGTACCAGGATGGCACGAAGCGCCTCAAGGCCGTCACGGAGGCCGCGACGGGGCTGCCGGCTGAACAGCGCCGTCGCAGGAGCGTTGCCGAGGTACCCAGCTTTGCGTCCGTGGATTATTTATTCAGCATGAATGCACTTGTTTCCAACAATGCGCCGGGGCTCAAAAAAGGGCTTGCCGCCATCGAACGGCAAAGCCGGCCTGCCTCACTGGCGGGCAACGTGGCGGTCAGCAACAAGCTGGCGGTGGCTCACGCCATGGCCGGCAACCGCGACAAGGCGGCGCGGTATCTGATTGAAAGCTTCGAAGCGCGGCCACGCACCGCCTGGACGTTCAACCAGCTCTACAAATTCGTGGACAGGCAAGGCGACCCGACGGCGGTAGAACGTACTTTGCAGGAAGCACATCAGGAGATCGGGTTGATGCCGGCGCTGCTGCCCATCGAAGCATACTTGGCAGAGCGGCACAAGCTGATGGTCGCCTTCGTGTTCACCACCGGCCGCTGCCTCATGACCATAGTAGATGACCACAAAACCCTGAATCTATGCGATCAGTTCACCAAGCAGGCAAAGGCCGGTAAATTGGCCGACTGGTAACGCTAAAGGGCCGGACCCCATGCGGGGTCCGACCCCCCCTTCCCTCCCTCTTACGCGGTGTACACCAAGTCCAGGCCCATGCCTGTGCGGGCCAGTCCTTCAACGGTTCCTGCGTCGGCAATACCCATCATGGTACCCAGCAAGGTAAGCTCGCCGGCGTCGACGTTGGAGTTGGCGGTGAGGCTGTCGTTCCAGTAGTGGATCTCGGTGTTGCCATCCACTTCCATCAGCAAGATGGCCTGGATGCCGTTGCGGGCGCCGGTCAGCGCGGCGTTGGCAGTGGCGGCGAGGTCGACGGCGGTGTCGGTGATGCGGATGATGCCGCTGAAGTTCTGCGGCAGGTTGGCAAGGTCGACGTTCGCCGCTGCGCTGGCGGTTGCCGATACGGACATGGTCCCGCTGGCCTCCAGGTTCTGGCCCTGGGCCCCGAAGCCATCCTGGCGAAACACCAGTCGGTCGCCGGCGGTGTCAAAGCCGTTGATGACGTCGCCGGTCTCTCCGCCGTCGGCATGGCTCAGGTAGGCCAGGCGGTCGGCAGCGACGCCGGCGCTGCCCAGGCTCAAGGTGTCCGATCCCAGGTTGCCAATGGAGATCAAGATGGCGCCGTTCTCGGCGGTCATGCCTTGGACGTCGATGTCATCGTCCGCTGAAGTTCCCCGCAACTCCACGGATTCCGCCACCGAGTCCAAGCCGTTCCCTCGTATGGTCAGGAGACCGCCCGATGCGGAGTCCGCATTGAGTACGAAGATAAGTCCGTCGTCCTGCAGTTCCAGCACGTTGTTCTCGAATTCGATCCAGGTTTCGATGCCCATCACGTTGATTTCGCCGGTGCCAAACAGGTTGGTGGCGGCACCGTTGATCATCACCATGCCACCGCCGGAAATCGTGTTCGTGTGGTCGAAGCCGGTCCAGTCGTTGAACTCGGCGGCGTCCGCCATGCTCAGCGCCAGCGTCACGTCGTCGCCCAAGGTGATGTCGGCCTCGACATTGGCCAGGCCAAGGGCGAGGTCGCCGCTGCCGTCCACGGCAATGGTTTTGAGGCTGTCCGCAAGCAGCTCGCCAAGCGACCCAATGGCGTTGTCGCCGTCGATGTCAATGGACAAGTCGGTGATGTTGGCGCTTGCCACCGTATTGCCCGCCCCCAGCATGCTGATGGCAAGCACGGTAAGGGTGCTGTTGATCATGCCCAGTTGCTGCTGGCCCAGCAAGGCTGCGTCGGCGCTATAGCGTACGGTAAAGGCGCTGCTGCTGACGTCCGATGCGCCGATCAGCGCGGGTGCGCGCACGTCCGCCACCAGCAGGTCGGCTGCCGAGGCGTCGTTCCAGATCTCCCCGATACCGGTGGCGCGGCTCAGGTAGATGCCTGCCCCGGTGCCCGAGCTGGGTTCGGCTTTAAGGAAGAGTATTTCGACGTTGCTGATCGAGGGCGCCAGGCTTGCCGCCATGGCGGCGTCGGCCGCTGTATCCAGAGTGGCGAACAGCGCATCCCAGGCCTCGCCCCCGTCCAGCGTGAGCCCTCGGCTTACCGCCGCAGAGCCGAACGCATAGAACTCATCCTCGTCGTTGCCGCCCGTGATCACGAACTGGCTGTCCGTGTCCATATTGGGCAGCTCCGGCAAGATCACGTAATTGGGCGCATCGGGCAATTGAACCGGCGACTCTTCCAGCGTCAGCTGCAACGGGGCATCCGGCGTACCAAGCCCGTCGTCAGCCAATTCGAAGGTGGGCGGCAGCACCGTGCCCGGCGGCACCACCACGCTGCGCGGAATGATCAGCGTAACCCCTTCGGGCGGCACGAAGTCCAGCGGGATGGGGGTGTCGGGCGGCGCCGTCCAGCCCGGCGGGGTGTCAAAGTCGGGCAGGAAAGGCGCGACTTGCGCCACGCGCGCCAAGGCGCCAAACGCATCGCCTGAGTCCACTGCCGCCAGGAAGACGGGGTCGGCCGAGAACAGCGACAGGTCCACGCCTCGGCCAAGGTCGCGTCCTTCGAAGATGCCATAGGTGATCAGATGCACGAGCGCGAGTGCTTGGCCGCCGCCCACGGCGGTCGCCACGTCGGCGTTGGCATCCAGGTAGGCACCAAGGTCGATGGCAGGATGGATGTATCGCCGCTCATTCTGGCCGTACAACAGGAAGTGCTCGGTGGCCGACATGACGCCCTGCTCGACGGCCGCCGCCACGTCTTGATTCTGGTCGAGATAAAAGGCCACGTCAAAGAGCGAGAGCGGAGAACGGCCCTCCGCCGCGCCCCAACGGACGAAGTGATCGTAAGCGGTGATGTCGCCCCGGTCGACCGCAGCGGCCACATCGGGATTGGCGGCCAGATACTGGCCGGTGTTGAACAAGGGGCCTGGAGAGCGTCCCTCCGCGTTGCCATACAGGTCAAAATGCTGACGGGCCGTCAGCAGGCCAAGGTCCACCGCCTCGGCGACATCGGGGTTCTGGTCCAGGTACCACCATTCGTTGAACAACGAGTCAATCTCAGCCATCATCGCCTCCCATGCAAGGGCGCATCGAAAAAGCTTCCGGTGCAATGATCTTACGTAGCTGGGCGTCGAAGTAAACTCGTCGTGTGGACTAGGATTTTGGGCGGTGGGGGGCTGGGGGGTCAGACCCCGTACGGGGTCTGACCCCAGCCCCAACAGCTAACGACTGAGATACACTCCCTTGCTTTCAGCAACAATCGAAGAAAGCACCATACACATGTTTCGTAAAGTCTCGACCCTGAACGCGACGCCCTATCTTGACGCCGCGGCCGACCAGATCAAGATCGGCGATTTCAACAACGACGGGCATATGGATTTTGTCGTCGCCCATATCGACTGGCGCACGCTGGGCACCGATCCCGCACAGCTTGAGCTGTATCTTGGCGATGGCCTGGGTGGTTTCAGCAACCAGACACAAGCCATGTTCGCCAGCGGCGCGCCCTGGATCAACTATGTGCCCCGCCTGCTGATCGCGGACTTCAACGGCGACGGCGTCGATGACATTTTTGCCATCGACAACGGCATCGACAAAGAGCCCTTTACCGGCGGGCAGAACAAGCTCTTCCTGTCTTCCGGCGGCAAGCTGGTCGACGCCACGGGCAATCTGCCGCAAGCCATGTGGAACAACCACGGTGCGTCCTTCGGCGACATCGACAATGACGGCGATTTGGACATTCTGGTCAATGCGCTGATGGGTGACGGCAACAAATTGCTTTTGAACAACGGCTTGGGCGTGTTTGAACTGGCCAACCAACGGCTGCCAAACCTAACTGAGCCGAATCCCTGGGACGGCAGCACGCTGGTGGCCCAGACCCACACCTGGTCCGGTCTCATCGACGTGGACCTGGACGGCCGCATGGATATGCTGCTGGGCACCTGGGACAACCCAGCGTCGACCGACCAGTCCGTGCTGTTCCTGAATAACGGCCAAGGCGGGTTTTCGGGTTCGACGGCCACCAAACTGCCCATCTCCGGCGTATGGAATGAGATCGTCCTGGACTTCAGGGCCATAGACCTGAATGGCGACGCGCTACCAGACCTAGCGGTGTCGATCACCAACGGCGGTTCTTTCAGCGAGTTCTACAAAGTGCCGTACGTCCAGTTGTTGGTCAACCAGGGCGAGGGCCGGTTCCTTGATGAAACCGCTGCCCGCTATCCGCAAAGCAAGGTATCTGGCGAGCAGACCAGCTGGTACAAGTCCATAGAGGTCGTGGACTTGAACCGCGACGGGTATGACGACATGGTGCTCGACAACGCCACCGCCGGCCCGCGTATTCTTCTTAACGACGGCACAGGAAAGTTCAATGTGGTCGGCGCGGCGGAGTCGGGCGTTGCCGGCCCGCAACCGGGATCGTTCAGCAACCTGGTTGCGGTGGGCGACCTGAACAAGGACGGCATGCCCGACCTGATCACCTCGACCAACGAAATGGGGCAGAAGTCGTACTCCATTTACTTGAACACACTTGACGGCCCCACTGGCTTGGGCATTATCGGCAAGTACGACGCGTCCGCCGTCTATCGCTTCTTCAACCTGTCTACCGGTACGCACTTTTATTCCGGCGGCAAGGGTGAGGTTGAACACGTACTGAAGACGGCGCCCCAGTTTCGTTTTGAGGGGCAGGCCTTCAGTAAGTCAGCGCCATCGGCTGACACCATAGACGTGATCCGCTTCTTTAACACCGTCACCGGCACGCATTTTTATACCGCGAACGTGGAGGAAGCCCAGTACATACAGGCCAATTATTCAGCCTTCCGCCATGAAGGCGTGGCGTATCAGGCGTACGACACCGCGGTTGACGGCGCCACCGAACTCTACCGTTTCTTCAATACCGAAACCGGCACCCACTTTTACACCAGCAACCGCGCGGAGATGGAATCCGTTCGGGTAGAACTGGCAGGCACCATGAACTTCGAAGGCACGGCGTTCTTCGTCAGTATCTGATGGTTGAAGGGTCAGACCCCAGTGGGGGTCTGACCCTGGGGCAGTGATGGTTAAGGGGTCAGACCCCGTACGGGGTCTGACCCCAGGCGGCACAAGGGGGTCGGACCCCGTACGGGGTCCGACCCCAACCCTACCTAGCCGGCGATTTGCAATGCCCGGAGCACGGGTAGTTGCTTCTGTGCGAACGAGGTCGCCTGCGCGGAGAGCTCCGCCAAGTTGTCTTCGGCGGTTTCCAGCGTATTGCCTTCCTTGACGATCTTCTGGCCCTGAGCGGCCAGAATCTGCCATACGAATTGCGCCCATTCGATGGGCTGCTTCTTGCCTTGAGACAGGGCAAGCAAGAACAGCTGCTGGAAGCGGCCGACCATGACGCCGCCACCCGTTACCGGGCTGGCCAGGTAGCTGATGTCCCCCATGCTGCGGGCCTTGAGCAACAGATGTGCATTGAGCTTGTCGGTGAGCTTGCGGGCCTTGTTGATCTGATTGTCTTCGGTGGCGACCACGGCCAGTGTGCCCGCCCCCACCAATACCATGACGGCCTGGATGATCTGCGCAAACGTCACGCCTTTTTCGGACAGGGCTTGTTCGATCTGGGCCAGTGTGCGCGCCTTGTGATCGGCCAGCGCATCCAGCAGGGGTACGTACACGCCTTCGTTCAACGTGGCCTCGCCCAGCGCGCCGTTGACCTTCATGGAAACGTCGGCACGCGGGGTGACCAGCATCACTTTTTGCTGCCGCAGCGCTTGCGCCTGTTCAAAAGGCGTAATGCGCCGGGCACCCTTTATCCAGTAGTCTCGACGAAACTGCTGGTTGACCATGAAGTCGCGCACGCTTTCGCGGAACATGGGGTCGGGGATCTCCTTTAAAAAGGCCTGCTGTTCCGCCGACAGGTTCACCGCTTCGATGTGGTCCAGGTAATGGGCCGAGCACGCATACTGCACCTTGGCGGGCTCGAGCCATTCGGCCATGGTGGCAAAATGCATGGGGTGCCAGTCGCGATTAAAGTACTCGTGCGCCAGGTAATGGCGGTTTTGTTCCTTGAGCTTCTTGATGCGTTCGCCCACCAAGGGGTTGGCCCGCGAAAACAGCGGGTTGGTGGCCAGCAGGCCTTCGGCAAACTCGATGGCGCCGTCAATGCGGCTGACGATGCCGCGCCCTTCGGCGCCCAGCACTTCGGCGTGCTCGGTCATGAGGTGGCGCATGGGCGCAAACGCAGCCCAGCCCGGCAAGGTGTTGTAGCTGATGTAAAGCACGCCGCCCACCTTCAGCTTGCGACGGATGAAGTCCACGATCACGGCGCGGTTCTCGTCGCTGATCCAGCTCCAGATCCCATGCAGCCCTATGTAGTCGAAGTCCGGAAGGTCCGGGCGATTGGCAAAGTCGGCAAAGGCATCGTCGTGCAGGGCTGCGCCCGAGCCGGACACCGCAGACAATTCTTGTGCAAAGCCCGCCTGGGCGGGATTGAAGTCGGTGCCGTGCCATTTGACCACCGAAGCGGAAGCATGGATGTTGGCGCTAAGCCCTTGCCCAAAACCCAGTTCGCAGGCGTGGCCCACGTCGGGCATGGACAGCCCTGCGTTCAAGAACGCCAGGTTCACCCGCAGGGGGTTCAGTTCGGTGTAATACCCGTAGGTGTAGCCGATGTCGGCCACATAGCCCGCGCTCCAGTTGCTCATTGTTGTCCTTCCTAGCCATATCGAAAATCCGTCCGCTACTCTAACGGGTTGAATCGCGGATCGTCAATGAGAACTGAGGGGTCAGACCCCGTACGGGGTCTGACCCCAGAAGCTTCGCGCAGGCGGTGTTGGGGTCTACCTACTTGTTGCTACCTAGCGCTTCAAGGCCTCGATCTGAATCAGAATACGGACGCTGTCCGGGATACCGGGCAGCCCGAACTTCATGCCGAAATCACTGCGCGTCAGCGTGGTTTCAAAGTCGCCTCCGCAGGCTTCCTTCTTGGCGCGCGGGTTGTCGTAGCAGTTGAACCGCAAGGCGTTCAGGGTAACCGGCTGCGTCTTGCCCAGCAGTGTCAGGTTGCCCGACACCGATTTGACCCGGCCGTCCTCGAACACGACATCGTCTCCGACGAATTTCGCGGTGGGGTGGACCTTGACGTCCAGAAAGTCCGCATTGCGCAGGTGATCGTTGTAGGACTCTATGCCCGTGTTGACCGATGCCGGATGCACCACGATGTCGACCTTGCCCTTGCGCGCCTGCCTGTCCAGCATGACCGTGCCTTCCACCGTGTCGAACCGACCACGATTGGTGGAGGTTTGAGAATGCAGGACCTCGAAGTGGACGAAGCTGTGCGTCGGCTCGACGTCGTAAACGGTTTCCTGCGCAACGGCCAAACCAGACGCCGCGAGAAAGGCGGCCGCGAGCAATGTTTTCTTCATGAATCTTCCCTGAAAGAGCGGCCGCTTTTGGCAGCCAGGAGCAAAGCGCTGCAGCGGGCGACGCCCATGTCGCAGCCGATCACTCCGAGTCTAGCCACACGCAGGCAAGCCGCAATCCCCCTTCTGCCGGATGCATGATCCAGGTCAAGAAGGGGCGGGAATGGATGGTTTCAGCGTATTTCACTACACCTTTTCAGGTGGAACGATGGGCGGAGCGGGCTCGTCGCTTTGCTCTTCCTCATCGGGCTCGATGTCGACGTCGTCCGCGGTCGAGATATTGACGCGGGGGTCGTCGTCGGCTTCGGGCTTAGGATGGTCGCTTGCATTTTGCCGGCCTTCTTCAGTCGCCGGGTTCAGGTCTTTGATGTTCTCCAAATCCCCGATCTTTTCTGGAAACTTGCTCTGCTGCTGCTTGCTCATGATGTCCCCCTGTGTCGCTTGCGATTTTGAGGGGTCAGACCCCGCATGGGGTCTGACCCCCTGGGTTTTGAGCAAGCGGCGTGCCTGCGCCACCATAAGCGGACGCCACTCTTCCCTTTCACATACCTCCGAGCCGAGCGCCTAAGCAGGACGAGATGCTCTCTGCAGCACGCATTACGGAGTCCACCATGGCTTCCACTTCAAGGCCATGCTGGACACGTGTGGGGCGCCCTACGCTTATAGCCGCGATGACGCGACCGGTGAAGTTATATACCGGGGCCGCCACCGAAATAGTGCCCCGGAACGAACCGTCCTCGGACACGGCATACCCTTGTTTCCGGATGCGGTAAATCTCTGCCATGATGTCGTCCCTTGCAGACAATTCAAAGGCAGAAAACCGCTTCTCGGAATATTGCGCCAACTTGTGCATGATCTCATCATCGCTCAAGTCCGCGAGCAATACTTTGCCCATGGCTGTGGTTGCCAAAGGAACCTCTGACCCTGGCGCAATGCGGATGTCGTAGTGGCCATACTCTTGTATAGCTATCAGATAGACCACGCTCAAGTCTCGCATTACGCCAAGGAATGCATTCAGGTTATGTGCCTCTACGATGTTGCGCAGGACCGGAGGCGCGCATGTTTCGATGCGCGCCGAGCGCAGATAAGTGCGACCGACTTCAAAAGCCTGAAAACCGATTCGGTATTTGCCGGTTTCCTGATTCTTCTCCAGATAATTCTGCTCCACCAGCGAACGCACCAAGCGGTGCACGACGGTGACAGGCATGCCCGTATCGCGCGCTAATTCGCGCACACCGACTTCTCCCCCCGCGTGCGCAATTTGCGTCAGCACTCTAAGGCCTTTTGTCAGGACCTGGCTACCTGAAGCGGAGTCCACGGGTTCCCTTTCCTTCTTCTTGCTGATCTGATTCACGGCTTGAAACTCCGACTGTTCCTTTTATAGGAACACTTTACTCTCATTAATTCACTACAACCATATCTGTTCATAAGGGTTACCACTAGTGTCCATTAAATGCGTTTATTTTTATCATTCACACAAGTTAAAAGGAACAGTGTTCCTATAACAGGAACATTATATAAAGAATTTTATTATTGATCGCAATTAGGAGTCAGTGTGAACGTCATTCTCTTTCACGAGGGCATTTGCCCTAGCGGTACAACCTGGCATCAGCGCCTGCGCGAAGCCGTGGACGAGGCCGTATTAGCAGAAGAATGCGGCTTCGATGGCTACGCCGTATCGGAACAGCACTTCGCAAGCGGGGAAGCCATCACTTCATCGCCGGAGATCATTCTTCCGTATGTAGCCGCCCGCACAGAGCGCCTACGCCTTCGAATCGCTTCGGTCAACCTCCTGCCGTACAACCATCCGATTCGAGTGATTGAGCAGATGGCGACGCTCGACCTGTTGTCCAATGGGCGCGCCGAACTAGGTGGTGCTCGCTCCAACAATCCTTACACGCTGGATGCCTTCAATGTTGATCCCAAGCTCACCCGCGAGTATCGGGACGAACACCTGGAGATCATCGGCAAGGGCTTCACGCAGGAAAAACTGGAACATGACAGCGAGTTCTACAAAATCCCTCCTCGCAAGATGTCGCCGTGGCCAGTGGGCCGCCGCCCCGTTCCGGTTCACTTATCTGCTACCAGCATCGAATCGCACGAAGAAGCAGGCGCCATGGGTGTGGGCGCGATGACGGGCCTTAGCATATTGGGCTGGGACTATGCCCAAGCTTGCATCGATGCATACCGAAAGGGTGCGGAAAATGCACGCAACGTCGCGGGTGCCATCACCACGCGGCAGGCCTTATTTTCCGTGGGCGTCAATTGCCACACCGACCGCGCCACGGCCCTGGCCACCACGAAGGAAAACACAGTCCGATTCATCGAGGTGATCATGGATTGGATGACCAAGCTGGCCAAGCGCTCCGAAGGCTACGAGTATTTCGCAGCCATCGAGAAAATCCGCCAAAACATGCATGACCTCGACTACCTGATCGAATCCTCCCCCTACATCATGGCCGGCACTCCGGACGAGCTCATCAAGCGGGCGCGTCGGCTGCACGACATGGGCATCGACGATGTGATCTGGCGCATCGACGGCATGGGCCACGAAAACAATAAGAACGCGCTGAGGCTCATCGGCAAAGAAGTGCTGCCGGAGCTGCATTCCTGGAAAGAGCACGCCCAATCGACGCCCAGCAGTACCTGGAACACACAGTAAGCCAACCAAACACTGGAGAAAAGCACCATGAAGCTGAAAAAACGCCTGATGACCATGGGTTTCGCAGCCCTAGTCGGGATCGGCAGCCTGGCCGGCACGGCAGCGCAAGCCAAGGACAAGTTCGTTTTCGCCTGGCCTTCGGCCATCAATTCGGGTGTCGCGCCCTTGACCTATGCCAAGACGCTCGGATATTGGGACGCCGAGAACATCGACCTGACCATACAGGTCTTGACAGGCTCGGGCGTCATCGTTCCCCAGCTTCTGGCCGGCAACATCCATGGCGCTTACTCCAGTCTTGAAACACTGGTCGTCGCCCGCCAGCCGGGAAAGCCGAACTATCCCATCATCTTTCCTTATAACTATTTAAGAAACTCCATCTGGGAATTCGCCGTTCTGAAAGACTCGCCCATACGCGAGATTTCCGACATGAAAGGTGCCGCGATCGGCGTGCTGGCACTGACGTCCGGCAACATATTCATGTCCAGGGCCATGCTGGAAAGCCAAGGCGTTCCCAGCGAAAACATCAAGTTCCTTGGGGTAGGAACCGGAGCCGCCGCCTTCGACGCCCTGAAGTCGGGGCAGATCAGCGTCCTCAACTTGTTCGACACGGCGCACGTCCGGGCAGAGCAGAATGGTATTCCCATTCGCCGCGTCGACCCACCAAAGGACTATCAGGGTGTATCGAGCCATGGTATTTCCGTGACCGAAGCCTTCTTCGAAAAAAATAAGGATCTCGTGGCTCGCTTCGGCCGTGCCCTGACCAAAGGCACGCTCGCCTGCAATGCGAATCTCGAGGCATGCATCAGGTCGTATTGGGAAGCCTATCCCGCTATGAAGCCGCGCCCCGACTTGGAAAAGGAAACGCTCCAACGGGAAAAGGAAGTGCTGCAAGTCAGGATGAAGAACCTGATGGCTTTCAATGACGGCGAAGCACCTGAGTATGGCAAGTTTTCCGAAAAAGACTGGACGACTCTGATCTCAGCACTCAAGGCCGGCAAGGAAATCACAGTCACGAACATTCCGTTCAACAAGCTCTACACCAATGAACTGGTACCCGCCTACAACGACTTCGATGTCGACGAAGTCGTCAAGCAAGCCCAGAAACACTGACCCGGCCTACACAGCCCGAAGGACCAACCCTCCCTATGACTGACCTCCCTACCAAACGGCAGCTCCAAATAGAAGGACTCTCTGTTGTTTATGAAAGCCCGCGCGGCAGCCTGCGCGCAGTCGATGAGCTATCGATGCATGTGGACGAGCGAGAGTTCGTAGCAGTGCTTGGTCCTTCAGGTTGCGGAAAATCGACCCTGCTGAAGATCGTATCCGGACTTCTCGCGCCCAGCCAAGGCACCGTGTCTCTCGACGGAAGTGAAATTACCGGCCCACGTTCCGACGTAGGTATTGTCTTCCAGCAGCCAGTACTTCTGCCCTGGAAGACAGTACTGGACAACGTTCTGGTTCCCATACGCGCATTGCGCCAACCCGAAAAGGATTACATGGATCAAGCCATGAGCCTTCTCAAGCTGGTAGGGCTAGCGGACTTCGCCAAGCATTACCCACACGAGCTTTCGGGGGGCATGCAGCAAAGGGTAGGCATAGCGAGAGGCTTGGTACACAACCCGCGGCTACTATTGATGGACGAGCCATTCGCAGCCCTGGACGCCATGACTAGAGACCAAATGGCTGAAGAGCTGCAAACTATCTGGCTGGAAACAGACAAGGCAGTACTGTTCATCACGCACTCTATTCAGGAAGCGGTGTTCCTCGCTGATAGAGTTCTGGTCCTCTCCCCCCGACCCGCAACGGTCATAGACAACGTCAAGATCGACCTACCGCGCCCGCGTAACGACGCCGTCATTTCCACCCAGGCGTATGCGGAAGTCTGCGCCTATCTGCGCCGCCACTTCAGTACACCAGAAAGCCAAGCCGCCTGAGTGGGCAGCGATGAAGAACAGGGATCCGAATACTGTATGAAAGCACGCTACATTGATATTCTGCTGCCCTTGGGCACGCTCGTCCTCGTCCTGACGCTGTGGGACATATCCGTTCGGTGGTTCGGTGTACCGAATTACCTACTACCGCCCCCGCTTGACGTATTCAAAGCTTTTTGGCACGGGTATAGCACCGGCTTACTTTGGCCGCACCTGCTTACAACCGCAGCCGAGACTTTGTTCGGCTTCATCCTGGGATGCTCGGTAGCGCTTGTACTCGGAGGCCTCGTCGCCGAGTACAAGCTATTGGAAAAGGCCGTCTATCCCTTCGTCGTCGCCCTTCAGTCCATGCCTAAGGTTGCTCTGGCACCATTGCTGCTGGTGTGGTTCGGCTTTGGTCTGATGTCGAAGGTGGTTCTGGTGGCGCTGATTTGCTTTTTCCCCATGTTCGTCAATGTGGTGAGCGGATTGCGCAGCGCCCGCCCCGAACTCATTGATCTGTATACGGCGTTCTCGGCCACGCGGTTCCAGATATTCAAGGACATCAAGCTACCATCGGCTCTGCCTGCCATATTCGCCGGTCTGCAGATTGCCATCGTGCTGTCGCTATTAGGCGCCGTGGTCGGCGAATTCGTAGCCTCCCAGCAAGGTCTGGGCAGCCTGATTCAGGCGGCATCGCTGAATTTCGATCTGCCCACTATGTTTGCGTGCATCGTGACGCTTGCCTTAATGGGAGCGTTCGCAACGATGACCATGCAATATATACAGCGCCGCGCCCTATTCTGGGAGACCGGCTCAAGAAGCACTACCAGCAAGACCAAAGGAAATGCGGCATGACGAGGATCACCAAGGTCCTGGCCATTTCGGCCAGCCCTTCCCCCCATTCCAAAACAGCAAAGTTTGTCGAGCACGTCATCCATAGAATGGGGACTTCGGATTTGGCGTTCACGCACCTCAGGTTGCGCGATATACCCGGCGACTCTTTGTTAACCGGCCAAATGGACCAAGCCGACGTAGCTAACGCGGTCAAATCCGTCGAAGACGCGGACGCCATCATCATCGCCACGCCTATCTTCAAAGCCGCATATTCGGGGCTCTTAAAGGCATTTCTCGACATTCTTCCGCAGTTCGCCCTGGCAGGAAAATCCGTGCTGCCGCTTGCAACCGGCGGCACTATTGCCCACGTGCTGGCACTGGACTACGCATTGCGCCCGGTTCTCCAGTCGATGGGCGCCCGCCACATCATTCAAGGCTACTTTCTTCCTGAAGCCGATATCACTCAGGATAACGGCCAGTTTCACATCAAGGAAAGCGCCAATGCGCAATTGATGGAAACGCTGTACCACTTCCAGTGCGTGTTGGGAACACCCGCTGCGGACAAGATGCTCGGCCATCCACGACCGGAGCGAGTTTCGGCGGCTTGGTGTCTCCCTTCTCTGGACGCGAGGCATTGATGAAGAAGAACATGAACGATGCGAACTACATCAGTGCGTACATCGATGGAAAATGGCGGTGCAACGAAAGCGATTACTTCTCGCTCTCCCGTCCTCAAGACAATCGAATCGCAGGCCGACGCTTTGGCAACGCCAGAATTCAGGACTTGACCGACGCGCTTGCCGCAGCCCGCACGGGCCAGGCTCGCTGGCAACATACTCCCATCATGGAACGCGGCAAAGCGCTGACTCGGGCTGCCGCGTTCATTCGTAACGAGGCTGGGAAAATAGTTCAAGAACTTCATACCGAAGCCGGAAAGCCATTGGGCGAATCCGAAGCGGAAGTCGCCACTGCAGCGGAGTTCCTTGATACCTTCGCTCATTGGGCGCAATGGGGCGCGCACGGCGCGTTACGCCACGCCAAAGGACGCGTGCTGACTGAAAAGCGCCCTCGAGGCATCGCAGCGCTCATCACGCCATGGAATTACCCAATATCCAACCCATGTCAGAAGCTCGGCGCGGCGCTGATCGCTGGCAACGCAGTCATCTGGCGTCCCTCCGGCTTGACGCCCGCGTGCTCAGTTGCCCTGGCACGTGCATTTGAACATGCTGACATACCGCCCGGCGTCTTTAACTTCTTTTTGGAGAAAGGCGATACGCTGTCCAAGAGACTGATCGAGTCCACAGAGATACAAGCGGTCAGCTTTACCGGATCCACACGAGTCGGCCTGCAAATCGCCGCTGCCGCCACAGCCAGAGGTGCGGCAGTGCAATGCGAAATGGGGGGCAAGAATGCTGCAATCGTCATGCCGGATGCTGATATCCAGCATGCAGCGGAAAGAATCGCCTTTGGCGCATTTTCGTTTGCCGGGCAGAAGTGTACTGCGCTGAGCCGAGTGCTGGTACATCGCGACATTATCGACGCGTTCCATGACGCGCTGGACCGCGCCAGGGCCCCGTACCAATGCGTATCTGCTCAGCAGATTAACGCTAATTGCGCCCCACTTATTACGCGCGCGCAGCATCGTAAATTACTTACCACCATTAGCACCCTCAACTTACGCGGGTTAAAGATTGCACAAGGCGGCGAGGCACCCTCGCCCCAAGAGCTGGCCCATGGCAACTACATCGAGCCCACTGTCCTGGCGGCGGACGATACGCACGACCGAGTCTGGACCGAAGAATTGTTTGGCCCGGTCCTCCTCAGCGCACCATTCACGCACCTATCCAACGCGGTGGAAAGCGTCAATCACAATCCGTACGGCTTGGCGGCGGCCATCTTCACGGACAGTAGTAAGTCTATTCAATTCGCCATCGACCATCTCGACGTCGGCGTCCTGAAAATCAACGAAGCGACACCCGGTCTGGACCCCTATTCCCCGGCCGGGGGTTGGAAGCAATCCGGCCTTGGCCCCAATGAACTAACCGAAGACGGCGTCGAGTTCTTCAGCCGCAAGAAAGCCATATACCTGGGATAGCGGTCCGCTATCTCCCTAAGACGATATTAATACCCATCTATTCAGCAGAGGAAACCATGGCACATGACCCGATAACCGTTTGGAAAGAAATGAAGATGAAGGTCTGGCCCGAACGCTATTGGCTGATCGACCTGCCCCCGAACGCAACGGCCACCGCTATTAACGTGATGGACGCAGCGCAAGGAAAATACTGCGCGCTCATCCGCGACCAGACTGGCTACTCCATCTTGGTTGACGACGCGACTTGGACAGCCCAAGGTGCGGAGAGCTTAGAACGGCAGAAGTTTGGTCCACTGAAAGTTATTTCCACCGACGGGCCTTTACCGTTCGACGTGACCGGCTTCATCAAGGCCGCGCTGGAGCCAATCAATGGCCGCGGTTTCAAGGCGGCCCCCCAGTGCGGGGCCGCCGCAGATCATTTCTTCACCGGCGAAGCCGATATCGATAAAGTCGTTGCGCTGTTTGAGTCCTTCACGCAAGGCTTCAGCAGTAAATCGTAATACAGCCTGAACCGACTTGAATGAAGCATTGAACGACCATGAAAATTGACGACTGGCTGATTGTCCAGCGGGGCAACAGCCCCTTGCTATGCAGCATCCCTCATGCGGGGACGTGCATCCCGAAGGAGTATGTGCACGACTTCTCGTCGCCATGGCATGCCACCCGCGATGCAGACTGGTGGATGCCCGAACTCTATGGCTTTCTGAGGGATATGGGTGCCACCATCGTGCGGACAGAAATCAGCCGGTCTGTCATCGATGTAAACCGCGACCCTTCCGGCGTTTCTCTGTACCCCGGTATGGCTACCACCGGCCTTTGCCCTGACAGCGATTTCGATGGGGCCCCTCTATACCGCTCGGGAGGCGAACCTTCGCAAAATGATATAGAGCGACGGCGCAAGGCCTTCCACGAGCCCTATCATGCCGCATTGAGCAAGGAGGTTATCCGGTTGCGGGAACTGCATTCCGCCATTCTCGTATACGACTGTCATTCAATACGCTCGGTAATTCCGCGCCTCTTCCCAGGCATTCTGCCCAACATGAATATTGGTACGAACGACGGGAAAAGTTGCGGAGCAGGTCTGGGCGAAATGATACGGACCGTCTGCGAGGCAAGCGAGTTCAGTTGTGTCTTGAACGGCCGATTCAAAGGCGGCTGGATTACGCGAGCTCACGGCAACCCCTCCTCCGGCGTGCATGCCGTGCAAATGGAATTGGCTTGCCGAAGCTATATGGACGAACCACTAACTGACCTGAACGAAGAAAACTGGCCTCCGAAATGGCATCCCGAACGCGCTGTGGGAATTCAGCGCGTACTTAGAACGGTCTTGACCGAGGCAATGAACTGGATCGGCACCCCGAACAAAACTTGGGCTAATGATGTATGAAAAGGGAAGAATACAAACACCTTGACGGCCTGGATCTGGCCGAGTTGATCAGCCGGAGGGAGGTCTCTGCGGCCGACACGATGCAATGCGCAGTCGGACTTGCTCAAGAATTCGATGACAAGTTCAATATCCTATGCCACGAACGGATAGAAGAGTCGTTGGAGCTATCGGCTCGAGGCGCTCCCGCCACACGCTTCTCGGGAATTCCGTTCCTTTTGAAGGACTCCGGGCTCCCTGCCCGCCGCTTCCCCTCCAGCATAGGCTCACGCCTGTTCGCCGATACCCAGTACGCACAGAACTCAACACTGGTCGATCGATTTGAAAAAGCGGGGCTCATACCGTTCGCAAGAACCCGCGTGTCGGAGCTTTGCATGGCGCCTACAACGGAAGCACTGGCGAACGGAGGCCCCACATTGAACCCCTGGGACATCAGCCGATCCGCAGGCGGCTCAAGCGGAGGATCCGCGGTGGCAGTGGCCACCGGTGTCGTGCCCTTGGCGCATGGAAGCGACGGCGGTGGTTCGGTACGCATTCCCGCCGCCTGCTGCGGCATATTTGGCTTCAAACCCTCGCGGACCTTGCTACCGCTAGGGCCGAACCGTGGAGAGAGCCTGGGGGGAATGGCGTCGGACGGCATGCTGAGCCGTACCGTACGCGACACGGCTGCTCTTCTGGACGCCGTCGGCGGCTACGAACCCGGGGGACCCTATGCCTCGCCACCCAAACGGGCATCATTCCTGTCCTGCACGTATCCGTCGCTCCAATCACAGCCTTTACGCATTGGCGTATGGCGCGAAGCATGGGAGGGAATAGCGATTTCGCCCGAATGCATCGCTGCCGTTGACGAAACGGCATCGCTACTCCGTGAACTGGGCCACACGGTCATCGAGGCGACGCTTCCCGACTTTGACTACTCAAAATTCGTGCATGCCCACGCCACGGTCCTGGCGACCAACATCGTCTTGCTGGCAGATGCACGCTTAAGGCAACTGGGCAGGACGCTGGAAGAAGGCGACCTGGAGCCCGCCATCGCGGACGGCTACGAAGTAGGCAAGACCATATCCGGCGCGCATTATGTCCAGGCGATCAACGAGTTCCATATGGTGGGCAGAAAAATAGAGACTGGAATGCATGGTTTCGATATCATCCTGACGCCTACATTGACCAGCCTGCCGGCCAAGCTGGGATCATTGAATCCCTTCGGAAACTTCCATGAGTTCCGCCGCAAGGTAGCGGACTATACGACGTTTCTGGCCATACTCAACGCGTCCGGGCAACCCGCCGCCAGTCTGCCGTTGACCTGGACCAAAGCAGGCCTCCCGGTGGCCGTCCAACTCGTTGGCCATTTCGGACAAGACGACGTGGTGCTGCGGCTTTCGGGAGAACTGGAGCGTGCCGCCCCTTGGCTACCTGTACTCAAGAGCAAGTGGAAAACTCAAGCCACGCAAGCTGTAGCGGCATTACACGGGTAAACGGCCGCTTCCATGTAAGTACAGGATCATATGCTATGCCGGGGGGATGGATGAACAGAAGCTAAGCGGGCTGATTCATCTCGACGAACAACTCCACAAACGCCCCCTCCAGCCGTCTGGCAAACCCCTCGACATCCATCAAAGGCGACCCTTGCATACGCGCCCGCATGCCACTGCGCAAGGTGTGCAGGCGGGCCGGGTCTTGCGCCAGCGCAGAAGCGATGCCGACGTAGTCGTCGGCACTTTCCGCAGCAAGCTCCGCCAGGCCGATCGCGCTCAGGAAGGCGAAGGTCTGTCGGCTGACGACGCGGCTTTGAGGCCAGGTCACCACGGGAACGCCCATCCATAGCGCTTCGCAGCTAGTCAGCCCGCCTGTGAAGGGAAAGGGGTCCAGGGCGATGTCGATGTCGGCGTACTCCTTGAGCAGGTCCGCATGAAAGCTCGGGCCTCTGAGCTCCAGCCGGTCAGGCACCACCCCCCTGCTTGCAAACTCCGCCGTCAGTTTTCGGCGATAGGTGTCATCATTGAACGTGCGCCACTTAAGCACCAGGCGAGCGTCTGGAACGGCTTTGAGTACGCCTGCCCAGGTGTCAAGCACCTGCGCATTCAGCTTGGCCGTATTGTTGAAGCAGCCAAAGCTAATGTGACCCTTGCGCTCAAAGGGCGGCAACGCAGGATCGGTGGGCGCCCACGGTACGGGCTGATAACAGAAGCGCCCACCCGGCAGGCTGACAATGGGCTCGACAAACTGTGACGCCATGCCCGGCGGCGCGTGCCATTCATCGAGCACGACGGCATCCATATACCTCAGCCCGGTGGTGGCAAAGTAGCCTAGCCATGACACCATCACCGCGGCGGGCCGGTACGCAAACGCGGACAGGCGGGACCCCGCCGTATGGCCGGACAGGTCCACCAGCACGTCGATTGCGTCGTCTTGTATCAACTGAGCCAGTGCGGGGTCGTCCAGCGCCCGTACGTCGCGAAACTCGCAGCATTGCCGGAGCTCCTTGGTCACCCAGTCTTGCACCGGACCCGCACTATAGGCAAAGGGGGCAACCGCTTGCGGCGCATGCGCCTTGATGACGTCCTTGACGAACAAGCCGACGGTATGCTGGCAGAAGTCGGCCGACACATAGCCGACACGCAGCGGACGCCCATTCAGCGGTACGGCCGCCGGCCTAGGGCGCTCGCCACCGGCACGCTCAATGGCCCATTGGCCCCAGGCACGCGCCTGCTTTACGCGATGTTCGTCCGAGGCGTCAGGGTCGTACTCCATGCCGGTCAAAAGATTGCGACGCAACATGGGATGGTCGGGTAACTTTGATGCCAGCCCGTCGTACAGGCGGCGCGCTTCACCATGTTCGCCCAGATCTCGAAGCACGTTGGCCAGGTTGATGGCCGCGCGGAGATCCTGTGGCGCGTGCCGGCATGCCTGCTCGAAGGCCTGTTGCGCCATGAGCAAGAAGCCGTAGCCTTGCAGCAAGCCACCGACGTCCAACAAGGCGGATACGTCTTGCGCCCGCGCTTGCAAGAACTGCGCGCAAACGCCCTGCATTTCTTGAAAATGGCCGGCCTGGGCAAGCCGCTGCGCGAGCTGTAGTTCTGGGCTCAAGGGGTTAGGCCGAGCATCATGAACCTTGGATCATTCGTAGCCTTCATCTGAACGCCCCTGAAAATTTTGGATATTACACCGTAAGATCCATGGCCCCCGAGCCCAGCCAGCGCTACAACCTGGGCGCTTCGTCGCGTATCGGGTTACGCAGGACGCCTATCCCCTCGATCTCCACTTCCACTATGTCGCCTTCTTTCATCCATACTTGAGGAGAGCGCGCCGCACCAACTCCAGATGGAGTTCCCATCACAATGACGTCGCCCGGCTCGAGTGTCATGCAGCCCGAAATCAGCGAAATGGCCTCCGCAACGGGAAACAACATGTCGCTGGTATTGGCGTCTTGCATCACCGTCCCATTCAAGCGCGTCTGTATACGCAGTTGTCGCGCTCCCTCGGGCAGCTCATCGGGTGTAACGAATGTCGGCCCGAACGCGCCCGTCGAATCAAAGTTCTTGCCGATCGTCCATTGGGGTGTTCGTTTCTGGTAATCACGGATGCTTCCGTCATTGAAGCAGCTATAGCCCGCAACGACCGAGTACGCGTTGTCTTCGTCAACGTGCCGACACCGCTTGCCTATAATGACCGCGAGCTCGGCCTCGTAGTCGAGATGCGTGGAGCATTGCGGACGAATCATGGGCATGCCATGCGCGACAAGTGATGTGGCGGAACGCATGAAGAAGCTTGGGTAAGACGGACGGGCGTGGCCACCTTCGGCCGCATGATCCGCGTAATTCAAACCAAGACAGATGATCTTTCCCGGCCGCGGTAACAGAGGGCTGAAGACCACGTCGTCATAGCCGAGCAAAGCAGTAGTCGTTGTCGTACTCAGAGCATGCTTTAAATGCTCCATTGCAGCATCACCCCGTTGCAGCAGGTCCATCAGGTCAGCCGCCGGGCAAATGCCCTGCAGCGGTAACACCCCCTCATCCAACGCAGCGGCAAGGGCCGGTTCGCCGTCTTGCAAATAGGAAATCAAACGCAAAATTGCCTCCAATGTTGGCGGATTCAACACCGCCCAGCCAATCACATGGTCGATGAAAATTTTGATTGATCAATAATTCTTTTCCATCGCTCCTCGTCTCTTTCAAGAAACTCGGCAAACTTCTCGACGGGCAAAAATGAAACGATGCTGCCTTGTTGCTCAATCGCTTCTCTGATTTCCGGTAGAGCCAAGACGTGCTGAACTTCATCACTTACACGTTTTCGAATCGCCTCCGGTGTTCCAGCCGGCGCTAAAAGCCCAACCCAGGTCTTGACGTCGAAGTCATCAATGCCTTGCTCACCGAATGTGGGGATATCCGGCATGAGTGAAATTCGTTCATCTGTTGCAACGCCCGCCACCTGGATGGTTCCTTCTTTGAGATAGGGTGCAAGCGGAATGGGATTACTGAACATGATGTGCACACGCCCCGCCGCTAGCTCTCGCAATGCTGGACCCCCGCCTTGATACGGCACGTGCATCCAATCAATTTCCGCTCTTTGCTTTAAAAGCTCGCCCAACAGATGCTGTACCGACCCTTGACCGGTCGAGGCAAAGTTAAGCTGTCCGGGCTTGTCCTTGCTGAGCGCGATCAGCTCTTTAAGGGACCCTACTTTCAAGTCGGGGCTGATGGCCAAGGAGTACGGCGTCTCGGTAAGGCGCGCGACAGGCTCGAAGTCTTGTATGCGGAAGGAAAGATTCGGATCGACAAGCGGACTCAATATTGCGTTGGCTCCACTGAGCACAAACGTATAGCCATCGGGTGCGGCCCTGGCAACCCCAGCCGTACCAATAGAGCCAGCAGCGCCCGGCTTATTTAGTACAACAACCGACTGGTCAAGTCTTTTGGTGAGTTCGATACTCACCAGACGTGCGAGCGTATCGATGCCCCCACCCGGCGGATACGCTACGACGATGCTAACGGGCCTGCTTGGATATTCTGTGCTTGCGTAAGCCGTTGGCAATACACAGAGCGATACCAAGCCTGCTAACCAAGCCATTTTCTTTAACATGTGTGTCTCCTCTATGACTTCTTGCGATGGACGATCAGCCTTGAATCCGTATGCCGGACTCTTCCACCAGTTTGTTCCATACTTCAAAATCTTTCCCAACGAACTCCCTGAATTCGGCTGGGGAAACGGGCTCGGCGGGCTCGATCACCATCGCCTCAAGCTGGCGCTGCACCGTCGGTTTCTTCAGGACCTGTTCTAAAGAATGATTTAATGTTTGCACCGCTTCAATTGGGGTACCGGCCGGAGCAAACAGCCCCCACCAAGAAAGATTGGTGAGTTCCGGCATGCCTAGCTCGGCGAATGTCGGTGTGTTCGGGAACGCTTTCTGGCGCAGCTCCGAAGTTTGAGCCAAGGCGCGCAGCTGTCCCGAATCCACCGCCGATTTGGCGGCGGGCGGAGTGACGAACATCATGTTGATACGGCCTCCGATAAGGTCAGTCATGGCAGGACCACTACCTTTGTAAGGGACGTGCAGCATATCGTTTTTGGTGACCTGCCCAAAGGTAAAGCCATTAAAGTGCTGAGACAGCCCGACGCCGGGCGACCCATAGGAAATCGTTTGGCCGTTTTTTCCTAGCACCGACAAATCTTCCACGGTACGAATGTCTGAGTTTCCGGCCACCACAAGTACATTGGAGGAGGTACCTATTTTTCCTATCGCCGCAAAGTCTTTGACTGGGTGATAAGGTGCAGGCCGGCGAACAGCAGGCACGATGGAATGCGTCGATACATGTCCGAGCAAGATGGTGTAGCCATCTGGGGCAGCACGGAGCAGATACTGCGTTCCTATCATTCCGGATGCCCCCGCCCGGTTTTCTACGACGACTGGCTGGCCCCACATTCTTGAAAACTCATCGGCCAGCAAACGCCCGATCGCATCGGTGCCACTGCCGGCCGGTCCAGGCACCACAAACGTGACGGGTGCGTCTGGATACTTGGCTGTGGCAACCGCCGGCGAGGCTATAAGCATGAAGCTTGTTCCGGCGCCCAGCAGCGTCTTGTATATACTTTTCATGTCTCCGTACTCCCTGCTATGAATAGTGTTTACTGCGGGTGGTGTAGTGCGCCAAGGCGTCAAGATTGATCCTCGGGTGAAAGCCATCTGGAATTTCCACCGCTCCTTTGCTAAAGCGCAAAGGTTCTTCGAAGAAGTGGTCTTTCACCTTCAGGAAACCGTTCATTTCGCCGGCGTTGTCAATCTTGGATGCAGCAACGCAGGCTTCCATCCAGCATGCGATCTCCAGGGCGACGCCATCGCCCAGTACCGGCGTCATGCCAAGCCTTCGTATTTCGTCCAGGGCATCGCAAAGCATGTCCACGCTACCGATCTTCTTGAGCTTGAGCTTGACGAATCGAACGCCATCGATCGTCGCAGCGCGGCGCACGTCATCCATGCCGTATATCGACTCATCCAGCATGACGGGAACGGTTGATCGCCCTGCGACGGCTGCATTGGCCGACCAGTCTGCCGACCCGCAGGGCTGTTCAAACAACTCTATACCCGCCGGATTCAGTCGTTCGGCAAACTCGATGGCATCGGCTTGCTTGAAGCTCCTATTGGCGTCCAGCCTCAGGCTGACGCGCCCCGCCGTGGCTTGCTGTATGCGTTCTACACGTTCCAAATCCTGTTTCCAGTCGAACCCCACCTTTACTTTCAGGGTCGCGAACCCTTGCTCAACCAGACGATCGATCTCATCGTTGATCTCGGCCGCCGAATGACCTTGAAGTGGCGCGAGCAATGGAATGCGCAGCGCACGATTCTGAAATAGAACGGAAGACCCCTCCAGCATATCCAGGGCGGCAAGCAATGCGCTGGCTGCGCCAGGCGACGTCGATACGCGATCAGCAATTCCCTCCCGCAGTTGTGTAGTCGTCTTACCAGCAAACGTCTCGGCTGCGCTTAAGCAGAACTGCCACGCGCCCTCGACCGTCTCACTGGTGTAACCCGGGGCGATCAGAGCTTCACCCCAGCCTTGGGCACCAGCGCTATCTCGCACACAAACGATAATTGGGTCGAACTCCCTGATCGTTCTTGTAGACACCACGTAGGGGACTGTCAGGGGCACCCGCACCTGGTATAACGTTATTCCTTCTATCTTCATGGTGATCCGCCAGTCTTAAGCCGCAACGACTGGCTCACCAGAAATCTGTGTACGGAACATAATGCGGCGCGCAGAGGGATCAAACGAATCCCTTCGGTGCATGGTGCAACGGTTGTCCCACATGATCATGTCGCCCAACTGCCACTCTTGGGCCCACGTAAATTTGGCTTGTGTTGCATGAGACCACAACATGTTCAGGAGCCGCTCACTGTCCTCGAGGGTATATCCGTTAATGTACGCATTTCGCCGACGACCTAGCAGCAGGCATTTTCTCCCGCTTTCCGGATGCACCCTGATTAACGGGTGCGACGGGCCGATCGTCCTACGCGGATCATCGATCTCCTCGAAACCACGACGCAACTCGCCCGCGCTATTACGACTGGCGTCGTGAACGCATGTGAGCGATGCGATCTCCTTCTTGACGGCGTCATCCAAGGTCTCGTAAGCCATATACATATTCGAGAAGTATGTATCGCCACCCGACGGTGGAAGCTCGACGGCATGAAGGCAGCTGCCCTTTGGCGGACGCTCCACGTACGTCATATCGGCATGCCAGTCAGCTTCATATGAGCCCAACCCGCCTATTGGCTTCCCGTCGATAATGACGTTGGAAATAATGGTCAGCTCTGGACGATCCACTTCTAAAAACTGACTGCGATTGCCTGTCGCAATTGGCCTCATGTCCAAATCACCAAAATGACGCGAAAATTCAATCAGCATTTCTGGGCTTAGCTTGCCCATGCCTCGAAAGCGCAAGACCAAATGTTCCGACCATGCCTGTTTGATGCTTTGCAAAGTCTCAGGACTCAAAGGTTGACTGAAATCCAGGCCAACCACATCTGCGCCTAAGGCTGCGCCGGTAGGGCGAACAGCAATTTCAACGGTGTCTTTACTAACGGTCGTCATATGAGGCTCCTTTAACGGCAAGGCTTGAAAGCCCGTACCAGACTTGATTCAGATCAAGAAAAAGGATAGTGCTATATTGACTTGCGGTTTATCGTTTATTCCAAAGTATGCATAGGCAATGCCAATAAATAACCCCAGGCGACGCGTTACTGTCCGTGAGCTTGACGTGTTCGTGGCCGTCGCCGACTGTCTCAGTTTCAGCAAGGCGTCAGAGCAACTTAACATCTCACAGCCCTCGCTTAGCGCGACCGTGCGAAACCTGGAAGACGCGCTAGGGGCACGCCTATTTGATCGCCACACACGCAGCGTCGCCCTTACTCCCGTGGGCCATGAGCTCTCTTTGATTGCAAGACAGTTGCTTACTGACTTTGATCAAGCGCTTGGGCGCATGTCAGATGTAATCGACGGCAAGGTTGGTGTTCTTGCGATCGCCGCTTCGCCATCGGTCATGTCCGGCTTTTTGCCCGGAGCGCTCAAAGAGTTCCGCAAAGCGCACCCGCGCATCGAGGTGCAATTACACGAAGAAGTATTCGAGCAGTGCATAGGCTTATTGCGTGCCGAGAAGGTGGAGGTGGCTTTGACACCGCGAAAAGCCGATGCCGACGACCTCCTTCAGTATGCGCTGTTTGAGGATCGGCTCATACTGGTATGCCGTAACGATCATCCTCTGGCGCAGTTCGATTCGGTAAAGTGGCATCAGATCATGCGCTATGAGCAGATTGCGCTGAAGACGGCCAGCAATGTCCGACAGCTCATCGAACAGGAATATCAACGACACGGCATTCAGGCAAAGATTCTTTATGAAGTTGAGCGCGTCAGTTCCATGATCAGCTTCATTTCGCAGGGGCACGGCGTAGGCATCTTGCCTTATTCGCTCTTCCATGCCTACGACCGCGCTACAGTGACTTATCGCGTTATTTCCGATGGCGAGCTATCCCGCACGATTTGCGCCTCCTGCTTAAAAACGCAGTCGCCCTCTCCCATTGCCGAATCCTTCATACGCCTGTGCATACAGCATGGGAAGCTTAAGTCACCCATAATGAGTCAAGACCCATTCAGGACCTGACCCCTGATATCATCTGTGTCGCCCCTATTGATCGAAGAAACACAACTATGTCTACGGACGGCCTCAACCCGGTAAGGCGCAGAGCCTCGTTGGCGGACGACGTGGCCGAGGCGCTGCGTGCGCGTTTGCTGCGCGGCGACTTCAAGGCCGGTGACCGCCTGCCCACGGGCGCGGAGCTTTCCGCCGCGTTCAACGTCAGCCTTTCCGTCATTCGCGAGGCAATGTCGCGCCTGAAGCACGACGGCCTGGTTGAAACCATCCAAGGCGCGGGGGTGTTCGCCACCGCGGCCGGCAGCTCAAGAACCTTTAGGCTCGAGGCCCATGACGGGGACCGCAAAGCGCTCAAGCAGATCTTCGAGCTGCGCCTTGCCTTTGAAGAAGGCGCCGCTTACCTGGCGGCCTTGCGGCGCACGCCCAAGACGCTGCAAGGCATGCGCAAGGCCTTCGAGCGCATGCATGCCGAAGACGCGGCAGCAGGCGCGGCGGCCGACAAAGAGTTCCACCGCCTCATTGCGGGCGCGGCCGGCAACCCCTTGTTCCTGGAGTTCTTCGACTTTTTGGCGGCACGCATAGACAGCACCATTTTCATTGCGCGCACGCATTCCGCCGAAGCCGGCATCAGCGCCGAAGCCTTGCAAGAGCACCGCACTCTGTTGCGTGCCATCGAAGCCCAGGACGGTGAGGCCGCCAAAGCCGCCATGTTCAAGCACTTGAGCAATGCGGCCGCACGTCTGAAGCTGTAGGAAAGCGCGGGACCATATCTGTGCTTCAGCCGACGTCTTCTGAAAACCTGATAACATGATTCATACCAGCGGAAATGATCTCCGCTGGAACCGCGCCTTCCTTCCAACGCCAATCCCTTCATCTCATGACAACTGAATTTCTCAAGCATTTACGCGACGCGCTAGGCGACGACATCGTCGAAACAGAAGCTGACGGCATCGCGCCCTGGCTGACGGACTGGCGTGGGGTGTACAAAGGCAATGCCCAGGCCGTGGTTCGCCCGCGCAGCACCGAACAGGTCGCGGCCTGCCTGCGGCTGTGCAACCAGCACGGCGTGCCCGTCGTGCCCCGGGGCGGCAACACCGGCCTGTGCGGCGGCGCCACGCCCGACGCCTCGCCGGCCAACGTGATCCTGTCCCTGGACCGCATGAACCACATCCGCGCCATCGACACCGTGGCCAACACCATGGTGGTGGACGCCGGCTGCATCCTGGGCACGCTGCGACGCGCGGCCAACGAGGCCGACCGCCTGCTGCCGCTTAGCCTGGCGGCGGAAGACTCTTCGCAGATAGGCGGCAACATTGCCACCAACGCAGGCGGCGTCAACGTGCTGCGCTATGGCATGGCACGCGAACTGGTGCTGGGCATCGAGGCCGTGTTGCCTAGCGGCGAAATCTACAAGGGGCTGCAAACGCTGCGCAAGGACAACACGGGCTACGACCTGAAGCAGCTTTTCATTGGCTCCGAGGGTACCTTGGGGATCATCACCGGGGTTGCCTTGCGTCTGCAAGCACCCTCGCGCGTGCGCAGCGTGGTGCTGGCGGCGGTCGACTCACCGCAGCAGGCGCTGCAACTGCTGCGCCTGGTCTTTGGCGCTTGCGGGCCGCGGCTGCAGGCGTTTGAATTCTTCACCGACCAATGCCTGGATCTGGTCTTGAGCCAGGTTGAAGGGCTGCATGCACCCTTCTCAGAGCGGCATCCCGGCTACGTACTGATTGAACTGGCCGACACCGCCAACGAAGAGGCCTTGCAGGCCATGCTCGAGGACGTCATTGGCCAGGCACTGGAGCAGGAAGTGTGCGTGGATGCCGCCTTGTCCGCCACCCTGTCGCAGTTGCAAAGCCTGTGGCGGCTCCGCGAGGAAATCTCCGAGGCCCAGAAAGCCGACGGCCCGCACCTGAAGCACGATATCTCGCTTCCCATTGAACGCATCCCGGATTTCATGGTGTCGGCGGAAACACGCCTGCGCGGCCTGGCCAGCGATGCGCGCCTGTTCATCTTCGGCCATTTCGGCGATGGCAACCTCCATTACAACGTGTCTCGCCCGCTGGGCGCAGACCGCGGCTGGGCCGGCGAGTGGGAAGAGCGCATCTCCGCACTGGTCTTCGATGAGGTCGCGCAGTACGGCGGCAGCATCAGTGCCGAACATGGCATCGGCCAGCTCAAGCGTCACGCATTTCACCAGCACAAGGATCCCTTGCAGATCCGCCTGATGCAAGACATCAAGCAGCTGTTCGACCCCAAGGGCATCATGAATCCGGGCAAACTGCTTTAAGCGGCGTTGGGGGGTCAGACCCCGTACGGGGTCTGACCCCAGGCGGCGGAAAGGAAGGGGTCAGACCCTATAGGGTCTGACCCCAAGGTCTGACCCCAAGCCCCCGTTTCCCATCAGAACTGATACCCTTGCTTGAACCGCTTCAAGAAGGCCTGCAGCCGGGGGGACTGCGGGTCGTCGAAAATCTGCTCCGGTGGCCCCTGCTCGACGATTTCACCGTCCGCCATGAATACGACCCGATGCGCAAAGGCCTTGGCGAACGCCATTTCGTGCGTAACGATGATCATCGTCATTCCGTCCTGCACGAGCTGCCGCATCACGTCCAGCACCTCGCCCACCAGCTCCGGATCCAGCGCCGACGTGACTTCATCGAACAATATGGCCTTGGGCTGCATGGCCAGCGCGCGCGCAATGGCCACCCGCTGTTGCTGCCCGCCCGACAATAGCCTGGGCATGGCGTCGGCCTTGCTCGCCAGGCCGACGCGGTCGAGCAGAGCCGCCGCTCTTTCCTCGGCTTCTCGGCGAGGGACAGACAGCGCGCGCACGGGCCCGAGCGCCACGTTCTTCAGAACGCTCATGTGCGGAAACAAATTGAAGCTCTGGAAGACCATGCCGACCCGGGCGCGCATCTCCGCGATCTCGACCTCCGAACGGCGCACGCGGCGTCCGTTGGCATCGCGCTTGTATCCCATGGCTTCTGCGCCGATCGTGATCTCGCCCTGCTGGAATTCTTCCAGGAAGTTCACGCAGCGCAGCAGTGTGGATTTTCCCGAGCCGCTGGGCCCGATGACGACCACCGCTTCGCCATGCCGCACCTCGGTGCTGATGTCTTTGAGAACCTGGTGGTGCCCAAACCATTTGGATACGTTGCTTATCGCAATCGCCGCGTCGCCGCTCAAGCAGGCATTAATTGACATAGTCCAACCGCCTCTCCAGATACTTGCCCAATCGGGACAGTCCATAACAAATGAAAAAATAGACCAAGGCCACGAAGCCGAAGATCTCGAACGGCGCCAAGGTGCGTTCGACGATCTGTCGCCCCACATAGGTCAGGTCCACCAGTCCGATGATCGCCACCAGGGATGTCCCCTTGACTACCCCTATGCAGGTGTTGACGTATGCGGGACCTGCCACCCGCATGGCCTGGCGGGCAACGATGTCCGTGAATATCCGCCTTCCGGTAAGCCCTATCGCCTTGCCGGCTTCCCATTGAGCGACGGCGACGGACAGCACCGCGGCGCGGAATACCTCTGTCATGAAAGCGCCGAAATACGCGGCAATGACCACGATGCCGCCCGTCGTCGGATCGATTTCCATGCCCGCATAGGGCGCCGCGTAATACATGGTGAACAGCAAGACGAGCAAGGGCACGCCGCGCATGATGTACAGATAGGTTTCGACCACGATGCGCAACAGCAGCCCGCCGTACAGCTGGCACAGCGCGAATGCCAGGCCCAGCGCCGTGGACAGCAGGATGGCCGCAAACGATAGATAGAGCGTCGTCACCGCACCCATGCCGAGCAAAGGCAGGCTATTGATCAGAAGTTCCATCACGCTATCCTTATGCGGCGCTCGAGCAGGCGCATCGCGCCGCCGAAAACCGCGGTTATGATCAAATAGAAAACAGCCAGGGTGAAGAAGATCTCGAATACGGCGGCCGTTCGGTCGGCAAGCATGCGCGCATGGAATGTCAGTTCGGCAACGGATATCGTCGCGACCAGCGAGGTATCCTTGATGATGAGGATTCCCTGGTTGGAAAGCGGGGGAATCACTTTGCGCAAGGCCTGCGGCAGGATAACGATGCGAAAGGCCCGGCGCGGCGTCAGGCCCAACGCCAGGCCTCCTTCCGCCTGCTGGCCCGGTATGGACTGTATTCCGCCCCGGTAGATTTCGGCGATATACGCCCCGTTTTGCAATACCATGGCGATCAGGCCCGTCGCGAAGCCGGATAGCGGGTATCCCAACGTACCGGAACCGAAAAAGATGAAGAACATTTGCACCAACACGGGGGTATTGCGTACGACTTCGATATAGGCGCCGGTCAGGCGCGATAAAAGCCGCGAGCGGGAAAGCAGACCCATTACCAGCGGTACGCCCCACAAGGCGGACAGTGCGATGGCCAGAGCGGCCAGCACCAGGGTGGTCAGCAGGCCTTCGGAAAGCGTCGACAGGATACGCTGGAAGAAAGCTAGATCCAGTGACATGGTGTCTCCTCGGTGGTATTCTGATAATTCCGAAAATCGGAAGTTTTTTTCTTATAAAGTGGATTTTGACTCTTGCCCGCTTTCACGGTCAATGAGTACTAACGCTAATTGGGCAATGAATAGAACCGTATCCAAAACAACCGCTGAACAACCTCTGGACCGCGCCATTGCGATCCTTACCGCATTGACCGAGGCAGCACGCCCCTTGTCCGTCACCGATCTGGCCGCCCTGTGCGATCTGCCGGTAACGACGGTGCATCGCATGACCGCCCAGCTCGAAAAACGCAATCTCGTCAAGCGCGCCATAGGGTCCAAGAAGCTCATCGTCGGCGCGGGCCTGGTCCGGCTGGGCGTGGCGGCCACCGAAGCCGCGATGCGGACGGACCGTCCACACCAGATACTGGTTGCGCTGGCCAACGAGATCGGCGAGTCCTGCCAGATCGGCGTACGTTCCGATGACAACGTGGTGTATATCGACACCGCGCGCACCACGCCGTCTCCCGGCCTGCATTTCGAACAGGGCCGCCGTTCGCCCATACACTGCACCTCGATCGGCAAGCTGTACTTGGCGGAATTGACCCCGTCCGCATTCGATGCTTGGCTTGCCGACGCCAACTTCACGCAACTGGCGCCGAGCACCATACTGTCCAAAGAAAAGTTCAAGGCCGCCATCGAAGAGGTTCGCGCACAGGGTTGGGCCGCAAACAACGAAGAATTCCTGCCCGGACTGGTCGGCTGCGCCGTACCCATCAGGCTTTCCTCGGGAAAACTGATGGCGGGCCTGGGCCTTTATGTACCTACGGCCAGAATGCCCTTCGAGCGGATCAAGGACTTTCTGCCGGCCCTGCGGACTGCGGCGGAGAAGATCGCCACCGCATCCGAAGAAGCGCAGGCCGGCGACTGAAGAGCCGCTATGCCAGCCTGAAGACGACGATCTTGCGATCAGGCCCATGCTCGGAAAACTCCGCCTTGACCCTGCGGCCCAGCAAAGAGGTCCCATCGGCCGGCGCTCCTGGCAGTTGCGCATAGAAGATGACGCCCTCGTCCAGCTCGACCGCCGCAAAGACATAAGGAAGTTCCTCGTTGAACCCGTCATGATGTGCCCGGTGTATCGTCGTGTGGGATAACACCCGGCCGCCTCCCGCCGCATCGACCCATTTCAGGTCGGGCGCGTGGCAGAACGGACAACATACCCGCGGATAGAAGATCACTCGTCCGCAAGATTCATTCAGACAACGCTGCAAACGAATGCGGCCTTCGTTAACGCCCGTCCAGAAAGGCTCGTTGACCTCATTGACGCGCGGCTGAGGTTTGCCGGCTATGTGATGCTCTGCCATGTTCATTCCACCCTTTCAAGAATCGCCGCGCTGGAAGACAGGCCACGCCCGTATGCCACCATGCCGTACCCCGACACCACACCACGCTTGCATTTGAATTGGCGGCCTTCCGCCTTGCCCAGTAACTGAGTGACGCCCTCCACCAGGCCGATCATGCCGCCGGACGCGCCGGCCTGCCCCGCGGACAGCTGGCCGCCGCCTGTGTTGACGGGAAATTCTCCGTCGACGGTTATGTCGGTTTCACGCAGGAACTGGGCGGTTTTTCCCTTGGGGGCAATACCGAGGCCCTCGAGCTGGACGAAGGACATGACCGGGTAGTCGTCGTAGACCTGTGCAAAGTGAAGGTCCTCCGGGCCACAGCCGGCTCGCTCGTAAAGCCGATCGGCGAATCCTTCCCAGCCCCCGGGCAGGCCGTATACGTCGTGGGCGGGATAATTGTGGATTTCCTCGGACGCCAGAATGCGCAGGCTGGGGCCTTTGAGCCCGGCGGCGATTTTCTCGGACGCCAGCACAATGGCGTCTCCGCCCACGCAGGGCATCACGCAATCGTACAGGCGCAAAGGATCGGCGATCTGCCGCGCATTCAGGTAGGCGTCCATCGTCAGCGCTTCCTTGAACAAGGCATTGGGATTGCGCAGCGCGTTGGCGCGCAGCGCAATGCAGAATCGGCCGAAATCCTCGCGCAGCGCGCCATGGCGCTCCATGTAGAGGCGCGTATGCAGCGCGAACATGCCATTGGCGCCTCCGAAGCCCTGGGGCGACATGAAATCGCGCACTGAAGTATTGAAATGATCCAGCGTGGCATTGTGCGAGGTGACATCGAAGGCATCGGCAGCGGCCACGACCACGACATCGCATGCTCCATCGCGGATGGCGCGAGCGGCGTGGGCCATGCCGATGACGCCCGAAGCACCGCCATACACGCCCTGGAACATGAAGCGCGGCTGGATGCCCAGGTGCTCCGCCACGATCGCCACATTGTCGGGCGGGAGCATGAAGGAAGAGACCGCCAGGCCGTCGACGCTACCCCACTCCAGTCCCGCATCCTTCAAGGCCGCCGTGCCCGCCTGATACAGCAGGCGGTGCACCCCATGCGGCGATCGCTTCGCGTAGGCGGTTTGCCCGGCGCCGACGATACGCACTCCGTCGAAAAGCTTGCTCATTCAAATGACTCCTTTCGATTGCAGCTCGGAAAGCTTTTGTTCGGTCATGCCCAGTTCCCCGATGTATATCTCCCGGTTGTCGGCGCCCAGCCGCCGGCCGGCGTGTCGCACCTCCCCGGGCGTCTCGGCAAACTTTGGCACGACGCTCTGCATGCGCACCGATCCGAAATCGTCGTCCGCGGCCTCAACGATGTTCTCTCTGGCCTGATAATGGGGATCTGAAAAAATGTCGCGGATATCGATGACCGGTCCGGCGACCACGTCCGCGCGTTCGAAGAGGCTCATCACGTCCTGGCTGTCGCGCTGGGCGAACCAGGCGGCCAGCAGAGCGTCCAACGCCTTGTCGTTGTCGCAGCGGGTGGCGTTGTCGACGAACCTCGGGTCGTCGATCAGTTCCGGCATGCCGATCGCCTGGGCGAGGCGCTCGTAGGTCCGCTGCGAGCTGGCGGAAATGCCTATCCATACTCCATCGCGCGTCTGGTAAGTATTGCGCGGCGAGTCCTCCGCCAGCCGGTTGCCCTGTCTTTGCTTGACGATCCCGAGTTGATCGAAGCCGATGACCTGCGCCTCGACCAGCCGGAACAAGGGCTCGTACAGGCTGACGTCCACTTCCTGGCCCTTGCCGCCGTTGTGATCGCGGTTGTAGATGGCGAACATTGCCGACATGGCGGCAAAGGTCGACGCCACGGAATCCGCCATGGGAAATCCCGGCAATGTCGGCGGCTTGTCGGGAAAGCCGGTAAACGAAGGGATGCCGGAGAATGCTTCCGCGATCGTTCCATACCCGCCGCGCTGCGAATAAGGCCCGGTCTGGCCAAAGCCTGAAACGCGCACCAGAACCAGGCGGGGATTGATCTTGGCCAGCTCCGAGTACCCCAGGCCCCAGCGCTCGAACGTGCCCGGCTTGTAGTTTTCAATGACGATGTCCGCCGAGCGCACCAGTTCGCGGAAAATCTCCTGCCCGTCAGGATCCGACAGCTTGAGCGTCAGCAGTCGCTTGTTGCGCCCGATGACCTTCCACCATAACGAGCGCCCCTCTTTCATGGGAGCCCACTGGCGTATGGAGTCGCCTATGCCGGGCATCTCTATCTTGATGACGTCGGCACCGAAGTCCGCCAGTTGCGTGGCGGCAAGCGGACCCGCAATCATCGAGCCGGCGTCGATGACACGCATGCCGCTCAATGGTCCGGCCCTGCGCGGCGCGTCAGGGCTTTCCTCACGCCCTTTTTGTGATTGGTTCATTCAGCTTTGCCTCTTGTTTGATACTTTGAAAACGGATGCTTCCGGGCTTGTGCATAGGCGCGCTTCGTGCCCTGAGAGGGGCATGACGAGGGCGCCATGCTTTTGCCGCCCCGGCAGGAATCAATTGGCGGCTGCGCTATAGAAACGCTGGGGCGGCGGATTGCGGCCGAACCACTTCCGATAGATTTCCGTGTACTCGTTATAGCGGGAGCCGGCCGTCATCTCCTGCACCATGGTGTCCATCCAGAGCCATAGCTGGAAGTCTCCTTGTTTCATGAAGATGGCGTTGCCCGACGTCACGGCCAATGCCTCGGGCAGAACCTTCAGTTCCTGGTTGTTGGCCGCATACCAGTTCAAGACCGGCGTATCCATTTGCATGGCTTGGGCCTGGCCCGACTTCAATGCTAGGAACTGACTGCTGGGCGTATCGAAGGTCAGCACCTTGATATCGGGCAGGAATCGCTTCTGCCGGTCCATCATCTGCGGATTGCTCAGATTGGCCAGGGTGTACTTGTTGCTGTTCAGCTCGGCCAGCGTATTGACGTTCGCGTCCTTGCGGACGGCCACCGACATGCCGGAGTCGATGTACGGACGTGTGAACGCGACACGTATCGCGCGGTCAGGATAAACCGTAGTCGAAGACACACCGATGTCCGCCCGACCCGAATCTACCGCCGGCCAGCGCCCCTCGCTGGTCACCGACACGAATTCCACCTTGTTCTCGTCGCCCAGCAGAGACTTGGCGATCAGCCGGGATATATCGATGTCGAACCCCACCAGCTTGCCCTTTTCGTCTGTGAAGCCGAATGGCGGCGCGGTGCTGAATGTGGCGACGATCAGCTTGTCGCGCTTGAGTATGGTCTGCAGACGCGAATCCGTCTGACTGGCTTGCGCCGAGGCGGCAGCCGGTATGAACGCGCCCATGCTGCAGCCGATTAGCAGGGAAAGCGCCCCGCATAGCTTTTTCAAAGAATGTCTCATGTTGTCTCCTCACTGGTTTATATTAAATTCCGAATATCGGTAATATTTTTCTTATTAATCGGATTTTGATCTCAGCGTAGCCGGCGCGCAATCAGGGTAATCCTGTAGAACTTCCACGGCGTGCAAATTTTGCAACGGGGGTCAGTGGGGTCAGACCCCGTACGGGGTCTGACCCCTGCACCACCGGAATGGGGTCAGACCCTGGGGTCTGACCCCTTGGAACGCGATTTGCTGCCCGGGGTCTCGTTTCAACCTACCCCAAGGAGATCTCCGATGGCCTTGAAGTTTTTTGATAGCCAATGGTATCTAGCCAACAATCCCGACGTTGCTGCCGCCGTCGAGGCGGGCGAAACCACGCCTGAGCAGCACTTCGAGATGTACGGCGTGAACGAAGGACGCTCACCCAGCGCTCTCTTCGACGCCGATTACTACCTGGTCCATAACACCGACGTGGCGGAAGCGGTCGCCGCCGGCACGCAAACCGCCTATGGGCATTTCGAGCAATTCGGCCACGCCGAAGGACGGGCGGCCAGCCCGTATTTCAATGTGGACTATTACCTGGACCAGAATACCGATGTAGCCGAGGCGGTGGAAAACGGCGACACATCGGCATATGAACACTTTCATATGTATGGCGCGAGCGAAGACCGCTCTCCCCTTGCATTCTTCAATGCGGAGCAGTATCTGGCCGCCAATCCGGATGTCGCAGAAGCCGTGGAAGCCGGAGACACGACCGCGACCGAACACTTCCAGAGATACGGCATCAATGAAGGCCGCAACCCCAACATGGTCATCGTGCTGGGCGCCTACCTGGCCGAGAATTCCGACGTGGCCGCCGCCGTGGACGAAGGCAGCATGACCGCTCTGGAGCACCTGCTTTCCTTCGGGATCGCGGAAGGCCGCAACCTTGGCAATGGCCTCGACCTGGCGCTGTTCGCCGAAGATCCCGTCTTCCAGGAAGCCCTCGAGGCGGGACAAACCGACGCAGCGTTGGCGCGGGTCAGCCAAGTGGCGCCGTTCCTGCCGGAGTTCACGCCGCCGGAAGGTTTCGAACTGCCGTCCAACTGGGAGATTCCGCAGGATTATGTGCATCCCGACGGCGCCTTGCTGACCGTGCCGGAAGGATGGACACCCGATGAGCCGGTACGATTGCCGGATTCCTTCGAGCAGCCTTTCGCGCTCGTCGATACCGATGGCGTCATGACTTTTGAAGGTTCGGCCGAGGGCGATATCACGCTGATCAATGAAGACGGCCAGGCCTCCTTCGCGCGCGGCAGCTTCATCACCGCCGATTCCGTTCCGCTCGACGGCTCGGCCACCATCACCCTGGCCGAAGGCCAGCACTTGGTTGCCGGATTCGAAGACCTGGAGCAACTGAGCGTGGTGGGCGCGGGCACCGTGACGGCCCAAGGCACCGAGGAAAACGACGAGATCGACCTGTCCGAGGCGGCCCTGGTCGGACTGACCATAGACGCCCAAGCGGGCGATGACACCATTACCATCGCGGATGGGCAAACCGCGCTAGGCGGGGACGGCGCAGACACCTTCGTGATTTCCGGCGCAGCCGGCACGCCCAGCGTCATCACCGTGGGCGACTATGATTCCGAATCCGGAGACGTCATCGACCTGCGCGGCGTCGAAGGGCTCAACCTTGCCGAAATGGAGGTGCGCGGGGCCGAGCATGACGGAACCCAATGGATATGGGAAGACTATACCGGCGACAGTGTCGGAATCTGGTTCACCGGCTCGGCGGCCAACGTTGAAGTCACCGGTGCGCGCGCGGACACCATGACCTTCCTGATTCCGGACACCAGCCTGGTGCCCGGCGGGCCCGTCTATCAAACGGCCAGGATCAACATCAGCGAGGGCGGCGTGATACGGGCCGGCGACGACGGTGAAGCACTGGTCGGCGGCAATGGCACTCAGGCCCTGATCGGCGGCGCGGGCTCCGATGCCTTGATCGGCGGCGCCGGCGCGGACCTTTTCGTTCTGAACGATGTGTCGACGTCAAACCTTGGCGCCATCGACATGATTGCGGACTTCGACGTCAGCAGCGACTTCATCGTCGGACGCTCGACGGTCGCGGCCGGAAACATCGTGACAGGCATCGTCGACACCATGGACGCCGACAGCCTGGCAGCCGTCCTGACTGCGGAGTCGTTCACTGCGAACGGCGCCGCGGCCATCACGTCCGGTGCGAGCACCTATCTGATCCTGAACGACGGCACCGCCGGATTCGACGCGGCGGGAGACGTCGTGGTGGACATCACCTCGGCCGGCCCCGACTTGAGCGGGCTCAAGATCGTCGGCCTGCCGGACATCGATACGGCTTCGCTCGCGTTGTAAGAGTAGGGGTCAGACCCCGTATGGGGTCTGACCCCAGAACTCCCGCGAGGGGTCAGACCCTATAGGGTCTGACCCCAGAACTGCGGCGAGGGGKCAGACCCCATACGGGGTCTGACCCCAAAAAACTCGCACAGATTCATACCCCGGATGGAGTCCGGCCCCTCATCAACAAAGATTGCGCACGCTCTATTACCGGGCGGTCTATCATCCGCCCCTCGAACGTTGCAGCGCCCAGCCCTCGCGCTTGCGCATCTTCGCCCGCCGCAACGACCGCCCGCGCCCACTCCAGCTCTTTTTCGGATGGACTGAATCCGCGGTTGGCATGCGGTATTTGATTTGGGTGTATGCACACCGTGCCGGTAAATCCCATGGATCGAGCACGCGCCACCAGGCTCGCATAGGACTCCATGTCGTGGATCTCGGCCACGCTGCCGGGCAAGCCCCAGCAAGCCAGGCCAAACGCGTGTGCGCAGTTGGCTACCGCGTGGGCGGCCCAGGCCAGCGAGTCCGGTGTAGGCGCGATCGACATTTCGGTTGCGTAGTCTTCCCCCCCAAAACCCAGCGCCGCCACGCTCTGGTGGGCCGAGGCAATCGACTCCAGGCGCAGCACGCCCAAAGGCGTTTCGATCAAGGCAACGACAGGCAGCGACGCTGCGCCGTTCTTTTCCAGCCATGCACACAGGGTTTGAATCTGCGCCGCCGACTCCACCTTCGGCAGCATGATGCCCGCAAGTCCCGTCGCGGGCAGGGCGGCCAGATCGGCGCGCAGCATGTCCGGATCGGCGTTGACGCGCACCAGCACAGGCGCCGCGCCGCCGATGCCCTGTATGGCATCGGCCAATTTTTCCCGGGCTTCCTGCTTGCGGTCCAGTGGAATCGCGTCTTCGAGATCGAGAATCAGTGCATCGGCGCCCCGCTGCGCCGCCTTGGCGAGCAGATGCGTGGAAACGGCCGGCACGAACAGCACCGAGCGCAACATGTTCAAAGACATCGTATGGCCCCCCTTTTCTGCATGGCCCGGATTTCCGCGTCGCCAATGCCGGCCTCCTTCAGAAGTTCGCCGGTATGCTGCCCCAGCCCTGGAGCGGGGCGGCGAATCGAGCCGGGCGTCCGGCTCAGGCGAGGCGTAACGTTGTGCATGACCGCGGCGCCCTGATCCGCCTCCAGCGCGATGTAGCACTCGCGCCCCACCACGTGCCGATCGGACAGAAGCTGCGGCGCGTCGTAAACAGGGCCCAGGGTCACGCCTTTGCTTCTGAACAAGCCCAGGCACTCGTCAAGATTCATCTTCTTGATGGCATCCGCAATCATCCCGTCCAGCTCCTCATCATTCGCCAGCCTGGCCTCGTTGGTGGAAAAACGGGGATCGTGGATCAGGTTCGGCCGCCCTATCGCTTCCATGACCCGCCGCGCCATGATGTCCGTCGACCCGGACAATGCGACCCAGCGGCCATCCTTGCAGCGGTAGGCATTGCGCGGCGAGGCGATCTTACGGGTGGGATCCGCCTTTTTTCCGGTCTCGGCATAGACCGAGACATCGGGCCCCATGATGGCCAGCATGGGCTCGAGCAGCGACAAGTCCACCACCTGGCCGCCGCCCCCGTTGACTTCGACTTCGCGCAGCGCCGCCAAGGTGGCAAACGCGCCGGTCAGGCCCGCGATCATATCGGCCAGCGCCATATTAGGCAGCTGCGGCACGCCATCGGGCGTCATGTGCTTGTGCGCGTATCCGCTGAACCCTTCCACCAGACTGCCGAAGCCCGGCAAGGTCCGGTAAGGGCCGCTTTGCCCCCATCCCGACACACGCACGATGACGAGCCCGGGATTCAAGGCATGCAGACTCTCGGGATCGAACCCCATGTTCTCGAGGGTGCCCGGACGGAAACTTTCGATGAGAACCTGCGCAGACTTCAGCAAGCCGCGCAGCGCGTTACGGGCTTCCTCGTCGCGCAGATCGATCGCCAGGCTGCGCTTGTTACGGGCATAGATGCGCCACCAGGCATCCAGTTCCCCTCCGTGCTCGAGCTCTTCCTTCCAATGGCGCAGCGTGTCTCCCGCTTTCGGCGACTCGATCTTGATGACGTCGGCGCCGAAGTCGGCAAGCTGCAGCGACAGCATATTGCCCGCGACGAGCCGCGACATGTCCAGGACGCGAACGCGGTCCAGCACGCCCCGCAAGGCGGGATCGGGGCGCAAGGCCGCCAACGCCGTGGCGGGTGTAGCCCGGCTGCCCGTCATTTTGGATTCAAGCCCAGATCCGCCACCAGCCCTTGCCAGAAGGGCGCCTGTTGATTCAGCTGTGCAAGGAATTCATCGTTGCTCACGTGGAGCACCGTGGATTCGGTGGCTGCAAATTGTTCCTGCAGCTTGGGGTTGCGCAGCGCTTCCTCCACCGCCAGCTTGATCTTGCGTACGGCTTCGGGCGGTACTCCCTTCGGCGCAAACAACCCGCCAAGCACGCCGATTGCCGGCCCTTCCAGCCCGGCCTCGGCCAGCGTGGGGACATTGGGCAAAGACGCCTCGCGCTTGTCGCCCGTGACCGCCAGCGCCCGTAGCTTGCCCGAGTTGATATGCCGCATCGATGCCGTCAATGAATCGGTGGCGAACAGCACCTGGCCGCTCATCAGATCGGTAAGCGCCGCCCCGCTGCCCTGGTAGGGTACGTGGGTGGCTTCCAGGCCGGCGCGGCGCAGGAAGCTTTCCGTGCCCAGGTGCGTCATGGTGCCCATGCCGGCGGACGCATAGGCGGACGGCTTGGCGCGTATGGTGTCGATCAGCTCCTTGATGTCCTTGGGCGCTTCGGGCGTGTTCGCCACAAGTACCGCAAAGGGCGCCCATAGAATCGGAGCCACCGGGGTGAAATCATCGAGTGTGTAGTTGGCCGCCGAATTCATGACCGGTACGACGAGCAACTGGGCGGTGGACGTGAACAGGATCGTATATCCGTCCGCCGGAGCGCGCTTCACCGACTGGTGGGCGATGATGCCGCCCGCCCCCGGCCGGTTCTCCGCAATAATCGTCTGCCCCAGCGAGGGCGCCATGAAGGTGGCCAGCATGCGGCCCACGACATCGCTGCCCGAGCCCGGCGCTTGCGGAATGACAAGGGTGACCGGCTTGGCGGGAAAGTCGCTTGCCGAGGCTTGCGCGAGCACCGGCCCGCATAACGCCATGGAAGAAAAAGCCGCCAGCAAGCGGCGTCGAGAAATTAGCTGCACCATCGTCTCCTTTATTGTTCCGGCATGGAATCAGTTATGTTTACGCTTGAATGAGAGTATATATTATTATGTGCTATAGCAAACATTGCCATGACAAATAAAATCAAATCGACCACATCGAAGAAAAACGTCCGTCTCGCCACGGAAGATCAATTGGCTCAGCATGTGCCCGAAACGTTGATCACCTATCGCGTATTCGTGGCGGCCCAGGCCATGTCGCGCCTGGTGGATGCGTCCGTACGCTCGTCCATGGACCTGACGAGCCGCCAATGGCGCATACTGGTGGTGTTGAATCGCCTCGGCACCGCCGCTTCCGGCGATGTCGCCCGCCTGGCGAGCTATGACCACAGCCAGGTCAGCCGCATCGCGGTCGAGCTCACCAAGCTGGGCCTGATCCAGCAGAACAGCGACGGCAAGGACCGCCGCAAGCAATTGCTGTCTTTGACGAAAAAAGGAATCGAGTATCTGCGCGTCGGCCTGCCCGCCTCGCTGGAGCGCGAAAGACGCCTGCGTGCGCGGCTCAGCACAAGCGAATACGAAGTCTTTTGCCGCGCCCTGAGCGTGCTGACTGATGAAGCGGGGATATTGCTGGATGAGGGCGAGGGGTCAGACCCCGTACGGGGTCTGACCCCATAACCTTTCCCCCAGGGGTCAGGCCCCGCATGGGGTCTGACCCCGAAAATGGTGTTGGGGTCAGACCCGACAGGGTCTGACCCCCAGAATCCCCGCGAGGGGTCAGACCCTGTCGGGTCTGACCCCAAAAGCTGTCGACCCTTCCCCCATGACGATCAGCTTTTCGGTCCCGGGTGCAACCCGTTCCAGCGCGGGCAGCAGGGTTTCGCGCACGGCATGGACCGCGGCGTCATACGACTCGTCGAAAAGCTTCCCGTGCTCGCCGTCCCTGCCCACCAGATAAATCGAGCGGCCGGCGTGTATGTTGTCGAGCATGCCGACTCTTACCATGGAGGCGTGCTGCATGCCCTGCACCAGGCAGCTGGGCGTGGTAATGGCCCAGCCCAGGCCGGCGGCCACCATCGCCACCAAGGTATCCGCGGTATCGACCTCGAGGCGCAAAGGCGCTTTCACGCCCAGTCGCCGCAACAGCGTTTCCACCTGCGCACCCAGGTGGGACTGAGAATTGAAACGGATGAACGGCGTGGAGGCCGCCAGTTTATGCATCGCTTCGCGCGAGTAGCGGGTGGTCTTGATGCTCTTGGAAGTGAGCAGTATGAAGCTTTCGGAAAATAGGCATCGGTCCACCTTGCCTTCCAGCCATTCGCAGGCGTCGGTGGTCACCACGATGTCGAACTCGCGGGCCATCAGTTGCTCGCCCTGGAAAGGCGTGAGGCCCGTTCGCACAGCAAGCCGCAAGGTCTTGTCCAGCAGGCGCTTGATGAACGTAGGGCCGCAGGTTGCCGCGAACGAGTCGACCAGCCCGATGGTGACCTGGGGAGAGATCCCCAGGTTGGCTTCCAGAACCTGCGACCTGATCTGCGCGCTTTCCGCCAGCAGCGCCTTGCTTTTGTTCAGCAGGAGCACGGCGGCCGCCGTCATCTGCAGCGGCCGGCGCTTGCGGTCGAACAACACCGCTCCCAACTGTTCTTCCAGCTGGCGCATGCTTTGCGAAACGGCAGACTGGGTCATGCCGAGGCGAGACGCCCCGGCCGACATGCTGCGTTCTTCGGCAACCGCCACGAATACTTCAAGCGTTGCCAGGTCCAGGTGTTTGTATCGGGCGCTCATGGAAATGCAATCCTTGCCTTCGAGGCCCGCAAATTTGTCACCAAGGCCAAGGCCCGCCAATGCCCGGGCCCTGGCTTGACGGCGCTTGCTATGCGGACGATGGCACGACGTAAGCGGAAGCTTTCACCAGTTCAAAAGAATCATTGTGCGTGAGATAGCCCTTTTCGACCATTTGCTCGACGAAGCTCCGTCCCGCATGATGGGCTTCATGGACAATCGCGGCGGTCACATCGTACCCCAGCTTGGGAATGAAGGCCGTCGCCACCGCAGACGAGCGTAGCACGTTGTCGACGTTCCTTTCCTCGTTGGCCCGCAGCCCCTTCACGCAACGCTCGCGAAACAGGCGGATACCGTTATTGAGCAGCGAAATGGAGTCCGAAACGCGGGACAGGATGATGGGTTCGAAATGATTGATTTCCAGCTGCCCCGCCTGGGCGCTTTGGGCAACGCACACGTCGTTGCCCACCACCGCATAGCCCAGTTGCACGATGCCGATCGCCACGACGGGATTCACCTTGCCCGGCATGATGGACGACCCCGCCTGGACGGGCGGCAGCAGAATCTCGCCGATGCCACCGACGGGCCCCGAGCTGAGCAGGATCAGGTCCGAGGCCACTTTGCCCATTGCCGTCGCAATGGTGCGCAATTCAGCGGATACGCGCGAGAACGCGTCCATGTTCTGCATGGCATCGAATGGATCGTTTGCCGGACTGAAGTCCACGCCCGTGATTTCACGCAAATGCGCAAAGACGCCGTCCTTATAGCCGGGTGGCGAACCAAAGCCCGTGCCGATGGCGGTCGCGCCCAGCGGCAGGTCCAGAAGCTGCCCTTGCGCTTCCCGCAACTGATCCGCGAGCCGATGGGTCAAAGCGGCATAGCCCTGGAATCGCTGCCCCAGATACATGGGTTGAGCGTCCTGCAGGCAGGTCCGTCCCAGATGAAGGATGTGCTTGAACTCATCCGCCTTCTCGTCGAAAACGCTTGCCAGCTCGTCGATCTCGTCCGCCAGGCCCGTCAGGCGCGCATGCACCGCGATCTTCATCGCCGACGGATAGACATCGTTGGTGGACTGGGACCGGTTGACATGGTCGTTCGGATGCACCCGATCGTACTTGCCCAACTCGCCGCCCAGCAGTTGCTGAGCCCGGTTGGCGATGACTTCATTGAAGTTCATGTTCGTCGACGTCCCGCCCGAACCCTCGATGACGTCCACCAGCAGCTGGTCCGTGTACATGCCCGACATCAGGTCCTGGCATGCCCGGGCGATGGCCTCGGCCACCTGCGGCGCAATGATGCCCAGCTGGCCGTTGGTCCGCGCCGCGGCAAGCTTGCACTGTGCAAACGCCTTGGCGAATTCCGTCTCGCAGCCAACGCTTCTTTGGGAGAATCCCAGGTTATGGTATCCGCGAAAGGTGTTGGCCCCGTACAGGGCGTTCGCGGAAAGGGTTACGTTACCCAAGTGATCTGTTTCTATCCTGGTATCAGGCACAATTTTCCCCTGCAAGGACTCTATCGGTGACATCTCTGTTCGTTGCGTATCGCTAGGCATGATGCATCACCCGATGGTCTCGCCCAGGAAGCGCAGCCAGTTCTCGCCCAGCACGCCTCGTATGCGCTGCTCCGTCCAGCCCCGCCTTTCCATCGCGGCGGTAAGATTGGGGTAATGGGCCAGCGAATCCAGCCCCTTGACGAAAGGCGCTTTTCCACGGCCCGGGTTCGCCCGGCGGGCGTATCCCTTGTCTCGCCTCAGCCAATCGAAATACTCGTCGTCCTGCCCCTGCGTGAAATCGGTGCCTATGCCGATATTGCCTTCGCCGCAGATGTTGATCATGTACTCGAACAGCTCCAGGCAATCGTCCAGCGTCGTGTCGGCACCGGTCTTCATGAATGGCGGATAGGGCGCAACGCCCACGAATCCGCCGTGGTCGATGATTTCGCGCAATTGCTCGTCGGTCTTGTTGCGCGAATTGGCGAACATGCCATATGCGCCGACGTGCGTGTAGGCGCAGGGAAGCTTTGAATGCGCGATCGTGTCGGATGCCGTCTTGATTCCCACATGCGACAGATCGACCAGCATCCGCTGCTGGTTCATCGTGTCGATCATCTCGCGCCCGAAGTCCGACAAGCCGCCGTCCCGGCTTTCCCAGCACCCCGAACCGGCAAGGTTCTGCGTGTTGTAGGTCAACTGCACGACACTGACGCCCAGTTCCTTGAACAAGGGCAGGAAGTCGAGCCGGTCTTCGATTGCGCTGGTGTTCTGCCAGCCCAGCAGTATTCCCACCTTGCCAAGCTCCTTGGCCTTGCGGATGTCCGCCGCAGACCGCACTTGCATGATGATGTCGCCATGCTCCACGAAGGCCTGCTTCCACCAGGCAATGTTGATCAAGGTGCCGCGCGTGCCTTCCCATATCGAGCAGGTGCAATTGGCGGCCGTCAGACCGCCCTTGTGCATGTCCTCGAATACCTCTCGGGACCAGCGGGATAAGACCAGGCCATCGATGACGACGGCCGACTGATGAAGCGAATTCACTGACATTTCTTCTCCTGTTGAATCATTCTTGTTCATAACCCGCCGATGGGTCAGGCCTGTAGAAAAGGCAAGGCGTGCCTTAGGAATTCCGCGGGCAAGGTTTCCGCGAAAAGATGGCCGCCATGCTCGAGCACGGCGAGTTCGGCCTGTGGAATCGCCTGGGCCGCATCGCGCGCGAACCACCATGGCATCACGAGGTCGTCCCTGGCGCCCATGACCAGCGTGGGGCATTGGATTTTCGGGTAGAGCTCCCTGGCATCGAAGGCCAGTATCGCCTCCAGCCTGCCGGCGATGCCGACCGCATCCTGCGGAGCGGAAAGCGCCTGCCGCGCCTTCGCATCAAAGTCCTGAAGATGATCGCGCCGATACTCCGGCGGATAGATCAGCAGCGTATTGAAATGAAAGTAATGGTCGGCCGGCATGCTGTGCGCGGCGGCAATACGCATTCTTTGCAGATTGATCAGGTAGTCGTCTCCGTGCGTCCAGGGCGCGGCAAGAATCAGCCGGGACACGCGCCTGGCATGCCTCACCGCAAGCGCGGTGGCCTTGCCGGTGCCGGTCGAGATTCCGATGACGTCGGCCTGTTCGAACCCGGCAACATCCATCAAGGCGGAAATATCGTCGGCCAGCATATCCATCGGACATGTCTGGTCCGCGGCATCGCTGCGCCCCGTGCCGCGCTGGTCGTAGGTGAGCACCGTTCTATGGCGCGCCAGCTGGTCGATCAGTGCCTGCCTGGCGGCGGGTCCGGTTCCCTGACCTGTCGTCAGGACGAGCGGGCTTCCCGCACCCACGACTTCATAGTGGATGGATGTCCCGTTCACATTGGCTTTCGGCATGTGCTTCCTTGGTGTGTGATTCGTCTGGAGGAAATATTAGCCATCCGGACACCCGGCGCCTAGGACGTGCACGCCATCATCGGTCAAATTGAACCTAACTATTAGATTCGCTTATGCGGCGCCGGCACATGGTCCTGATGGGATGACGCCACAGTAATATGCGCCGGCAACCCCAAGGCAGATCAAATCGCCGTGTCCACGAAATAAGGAAACAGGAGAGAGCAATGCAGAACATTCACGTTACAAACCAACAGAGTGCCGCCCGGCAACACACAGCCGGCGCGCTTCGTTGCTGGGCCTTGCGAGCCAAGCTGGCGCTATGCGCCGCCGCCCTTGGCGTTACGGGAATAGGCGCCGCCCATGCGTATCCGGATCGGCCCGTCACGCTCATCGTGCCCTTCGCCGTCGGCAGCTCGACCGACATCATGACGCGCCAGGCGGCGAAGATCTTGAATGAAAAATTCAAGACAGGAAGCTTCATCGTCGACAATCGGCCTGGTGCCAACGGCACCATAGGCAGCAACACCGTTGCGAAAGCGAAGCCCGATGGCTATACCCTTTTGGTAGGCTCCGGCACGACACATACCCAGGTTCCCTGGATGATGAAATCTGTGCCGTATGACCCCATCAAAGATTTCGAACCCGTCGCCGGCATCGGAGGTGTGCCTCTGGTGGTGCTGGTTTCTGCGCAGTCGTCCATTAAGTCAATGGTGGAATTGGTCAAGGAAGTCAAGGCTACACCCAATACGTATTCCTATGGGACGGCATTCGGGATGATGACGGTCTGCGGCGAGCGGATCAGGCGAGGTTTCGACATCGATCTGCAGCAGATCCCGTACAAGAGCAGCCCGCAGACGCTGACCGATCTCATCGGTGGGCAAATTCTTGCCTTGTGCCCCGACTTCAACTCCAGCATGAGCGCGATCCGCGGCGGCCAGGTGCGCCCTTTGGCCGTTACGACCAAAGAGCGCAATGAGCAGTTGCCCGATGTACCGTCCATCATGGACACCTTGCCGGACTTTCCGGAAATGCGTTCTTGGGTAGGCGTATTCGCACCGAAGGGAACACCGCCCGAGATCACGAACATGCTGGCCGACGCCGTACTGGAAGTGACGGCCACGCCCGAATTTCTGTCAGCCCTGACGCCTAACGGTTTCGGACGCCTGCCGATCAAAGGCGCGGAGATGACGGAGTTCATCAAGAGCGAGCTCGTCAAATGGAAAAGCCTGATACACGAGGCCGGCATCGAGCAACAGTAAAGGATATGGGATCCTCCATGAGCGCATATGCAAACAACCCGGGCGGATTCACTCAACTTCTTGCACAGTGGATAGCTGACGTACGGCATCACCATTCGCCGGAAGCCGTTGGCGTCGCGGAAAGGGCCATGGCCGATACGGTCGCCTGCGTCATTGCCGGCATGGGCGACGAGACCGTGCTTCGCGTCCGCCGCGGCCTGTCGGCGCTGCTGCATCGAGGTTCCATCGCCGAAAGCAGCGGCTATCCGGACCTCGAAGCGCCATGGGCCGCTCTGGTTCTGGGTACGGCGGCCCATGCGTTGGACTACGACGACGTACTGGATCCCGCCGCATCGCATATCAGCGCGGTGTTGATACCCAGCCTGCTTGCGCTGTCGAAAGACAATGAAGCGAGCGGATCGGCGCTGGTCGACGCCTATATCATCGGTGTGCAAGCGCAGATGCTGCTGGCTGAAGCCGTCAACATGTCGCACTACACCAAAGGCTGGCATACGACGTCCACGTTGGGCGCGCCCGCCGCGGCGGCGGCCTGCGCCAGGCTTCTTGGCCTCGACGCGGAACGCTGCCGGCACGCGCTCAGTATCGCGTGCAGCCTGTCCGGAGGGTTCAAGCGGCAGTTCGGAACCAACACCAAGCCCTTCCACGCCGGCTTGGCCGCCAAGAATGGCTTGATCGCCGCGCGCATGGCGCAGGCGGGATTGACGGCCGACCCGGCGCCGTTCGAAGGAGAGCGCGGATTTCTCGACTTGATGGCGGGACAGGGTTCGGCGGGTTTTTCGCTTGCAGCCAAAAAACTCGAAGCGCTGCCCGCCGCGCCAGTGCCCGCCGTCTGGCAAAAGCGCTACCCTTGCTGCGCCAGCACGCACCGCGCCATCGACGCGGTGCTCGAACTGAAACGAGTCCATCGCATCGAATCCGAAGACATCGTACGCATCGACACCATCGTATCGGAAGCCGCTGTCCGCAACCTGATGTACGACCGCCCCATCAACGTCATGCAAGCACGTTTCAGCATGCCCTACTGCCTGGCGGCCGCGGTGCTGGATGGCGACCTGACATTGTCGACCTTCACTCCCGAAGCGCTGTCACGCGCGGACATCCGATCATTCCTGCCTCGCGTGAGCATGGCCGCCGACCCCGCTCAGCCGCACGACATGCCGGCAACTGAGAAATCATGGGCCAACGTCACCATCACCACCGCCTCCGGTTCCTGCACAATGAAGGTCATTAACCCCAAAGGCTACCCCGAGCACCCACTGACCGAAGCCGAGCTGGAAGCAAAGTTCCAGGACTGCGCATCCTTTGCCGGAACGCAGCCTGGCGCCGGCGTGTATTCGTCCTGGCGCAACATCAGCGCGGCGCCGGATGCCTCGACGCTTTATCGCAGCCTGTGGTAGGGGTCAGACCCCGTACGGGGTCTGACCCCAGAACCGTTCCCGAGGGGGCAGACCCCGCATGGGGTCTGACCCCCGCAAATGAAATAGAATCAACCCACCACGCAGCTTGATTCAACCTTGGACCCGGGAGCGAAGACACATGGAGCGAGCGACATGCGCAGTGGTGGGCGCAGGCATCGTCGGCGTATGCATTGCCTACGAGTTATCCAAGCGGGGCATCGACACCGTGCTCGTCGACAAGGGCGAGCCCGGAATGGGGTGCAGCTACGGAAACTCTGGCGCAATCAGTTCCGCTTCGGTGGCCCCTCTGGCCATGCCGGGCGTTCTCGCGTCCGTCCCCGCCATGCTGGGCAAGCCCGACAGCCCGCTGTTCCTGCCCTGGCGATATCTTCCTCGCGCGCTGCCGTGGCTGACGCGTTTCGTACTGGCATCGCGATCATCCGTCGTTGAAAGGTCTGCCGCCCGCCTGGCGGAGCTGCATCGGCATGCCGTGGATCGGCACGAAGCTCTTGCCAACGAGGTCGGCGTCCCGGAAATCCTTATCATGCGGGGGCATTTGCACCTGTACCGGAACGACGCGGCGCTCAATGGCGACGCCGCCGCCTGGCGCTTGCGCGAACAGCATGGCATTGCTTTCACGCGCATCGGCCGGCAACAGATTCTAGAGCTGGAGCCACAGGCGCCAGCCGACTATAACGTCGGCGTCTACATCGAAGACCAAGCGACGGTAAGGAATCCCTTTCGATATGTTCAAGCCATCTTCCAGAAGTACAAGGATGGCGATGGGCGCTTCGTCCATGCCGACGTACAGGACATCCAGCGCAGCGCCAACGATGGCTGGACGCTATCAGCGGCCAACGGCGCGATCGAGGCTTCCGAAGTGGTCGTCGCCGCGGGCGCCTGGTCGGGCCGGCTGCTGCGCCCGCTGGGCATCAAGCTTCCATTGGAAACGCAGCGCGGCTATCACGTCCAGTTCCAAAGCGAAACCGCACCCGTCAGCCGGACTGTCGTCCTGACCGATCACAAGGCTTTCTTCACGCCCATGGAAAAAGGTCTGCGTGTCGGCGGCACCGTCGAGTTCGCGGGCTTGACTGCCGAGCCGAACCCCCGCCGAGCCGCGATTCTTGCGCGCATCGCCAAGGAAAAATTCCCCGGACTGGAAGGGCAGCCGTTTGAGACCTGGATGGGGCATCGACCGTGTATGCCCGACACCGTCCCCGTGGTTGGACCCAGCGACAGGCACCCCGGCTTATGGCTAGCCGTGGGGCATGGACACCTAGGCCTGACGGACTCGGTGGGCACCGCGATAACGATCGCGGAAGGCATGCTGCAGGCCAGGGGTCAGACTCCCAATGGGTTCTGACCCCATGAATGTCACCTTCCTCAGAAATTTTCTAACCGTCGTGGACGCCGGCTCCGTCGCCGAAGCGGCGCGCCGGCTGAACCTTTCGCCAACGACGCTCGCCCAACAGATGCGCTCCATCGAAAAGGACTTGGGCGTGAAGCTCGTCACCCGCAGTGGGCGCACGGTATCACTGACCGAACCGGGTCACCGAGTGCTCGAGCAAGCCCGCGCGCTGGTTAGGGACTACGCCAGCATGCACTCGACCGCCAATTCCGCCCTGCCGCCCAAAGAACTTCGTCTGGGCTCGATCAACACGGCATTACAATCGTTCATACCGGACACCCTACTGAGATTGACGGAGAGTTTCCCGTCTCTTTCCGTCTTCATTCATGCGGGCACCTCCGAGAAGTTGCTGGAAGACGTGATGCAAGGTTCGCTGGACGCGGTCATCATCCCACATCCACAATACGACTTTCCCAAATCCCTGAACTGGCAGCTTTTGGTTGTGGAACCGCTCGTGGTACTTGCGCCCGCCCGCCTTCGGGCCGGAGATCCTCACGAGATCCTGAGCACCCAACCCTTCATTCGATATGATCGGCGGCATTGGGGCGGGCAACTTGCGGACCGGTATTTGAAGGAAATGGGCATCGTTCCGCACGAACGGTTCGAGCTGGCGTCCTTGCTAACCATCGCTCTAATGGTGGATAGGGGCTTGGGCGTGTCCCTGGTTCCGGATTCGGCATACCCCGCCCCCTCCGGCCTGAGGCTGGCCAAGCTGCCATTGTCCGACACACGGCATCAACGCCTGATAGGCGCGGTATGGAAACGTGGCTCGCCCAAGAACGGCTTAGTCAACGTAGTCATAGACCACGTCCGCCACGTGCTCACCCGGGCGAAAGCGCCAAGTCGTTTACTCTGACGCCTCGAACACCACGCCGGCCCTCAATAGTTCCTGATAAGCCGAGCCGTCGACGCCGACCCTCGCCAGAACCTCGCGATTATGCTCGCCCAGCGCCGGCGCGGGCGTCCTGATGCTTCCGGGCGTGCCTGACAGCCGCGGAAGCACGGTGTGCATAGGAAATGATTCCATATCATCGTCCGGGTACTCTTGGATTATTTCCCGTTCGATGAAATGTCGGTCTTCCAGAATTTGCGATATATCGTAGATCGGGCCGATGGTCACTTCCGCCGCCTCGAAAAACGCCACGTTTTCGGACTGAGTCTTTTGCGCGATGAAATCCGCCACGATCTTATCCAGTTCGTCCACGTTCCTGACCCGCTCGGCATTGGTCGAAAACCTGGGATTGGTGATCAGGTCCTCTCGACCAATGGACTTGAACAGCCTCTCAGCCATTTTCTGTGTCGACGCCGACAACGAGACATACCGGCCATCCTTGGTGCGATAGGCGTTGCGGGGCCCGGAGTTTGTGGACCTGCTGCCGACCCGCGGCTTCACTTTACCAGTGAGCCGGTAGTTGGCCGCTTGCGGACCCAGCACATGAAACAACGGGTCGAGCAGCGATATGTCGATAACCTGGCCCTTGCCGTCCGGCTTCTCGGCCTCTCTCAATGCGATCATGGTCGCGGTGGCGCCATAGCTTCCGGCAAACGCATCGGCCATGTAAAACGGAGGCAGTACCGGTTCGCGGTCGGGAAAACCATTGAACGACGCGAAGCCGGAAATCCCCTCGATCAACGTGCCAAAGCCAGGCCGGTGACTGTATGGTCCGTCCTGCCCCCAGCCCGATATCCTGACGATCACCAATCTCGGGTTGCGGTCCAATAAGTCGTGCGGACCCAGCCCCATTTTTTCCAAAGTGCCGGGCCGGAAGCTTTCCACCAGGACGTCGCACTTCTCGGCTAGCTGCCTGAGCAGTTGTTGCGCGCGTTCGTGGCGTAAATTCAGCGCGATGCTTTTCTTGTTCCGCGCGTATAGCTTCCAGTTGGTTTCGACACCATGCGTTTGCCAACCCCGCAAGGTATCGCCCTCTTTCGGCTCCACCTTGATGACCTCCGCTCCGAAATCGCCGAGCATCTGTGTGAGTGCGTTCCCCGCGAACAGCCTGGACAGATCCAGGACGCGCACGCCGGTCAAAGAGCCTGTCGCCTCTCTTTGATAATCCGCTTTCCGAAAGTTGCTCGTTTCCATTACGTCGTTCGATCCTGCTTGCTGCATGTGATGTCTCCTGCTCGGTATGGAAATACTAGGGCATGAGCATGGTGCATAGAAGGAGCGAAACGCTCATTCAAAAGACGCTTTTTACGTTCCTTATAGAAAACACTGACGGGTAATATGAATTCCAAATTCCATGAATGTGTGCTTTTTCCAGGAGGCAAAATGAACAAGATCATTCGCACATGTGCGCTGGCGGTTCTCGGAATAGCGGTCAGCCCGAGTGGTTGGACGAAGTACCCCGAAAAAACCATTTCGATCGTCGTGCCGTTCACCGCGGGCGGATTCAGCGACAAGGTTGCCAGGCTAGTCGCGGAAGGCGTCAGCGCGAAGCTGAACGTTCCGGCCATTGTCGAAAATAAGCCCGGCGCGGCCGGCGCGCTGGCGCTGTCTCAGATAAGCCGTGCACAGCCCGACGGATACACTCTGTACCTGTCAAACTCTGCGACCGACGCGATCAATCCCAATATCTACCGGCACCAGTCCGTCGACCCGCTTGAAGCCCTCACGCCCATCATACTTGTCGTCAAGACGCCGAACCTCGTCGCAGTCAATAAAGGAGTGAAAGCAAAAACGCTATCGGAACTGGTGGAGCTGGCCCGCAACAATCCCGGTCAATTGAACTTCGGAACGCCGGGTGTGGGAACGACCGGCCATCTGACCGGCGAAATGTTCAACGGCGTTGCGAACATCAACATCCAGCATGTGCCCTACAAGGGGTCCGCACAGGTGTTCACTGACCTCGTGGGCGGGCAGGTAGACATGACGGTCGATAACATCACCACGCTCGCCGGCCAAGTACAAGGCGATCATATACGCGGCTTGGCAGTAACGAGCCTGAAGCGCTCTCCCTTGCTTCCAGAGGTTCCCACCGTTGCCGAATCCGGCTTTCCGGAGTTTGAAACGGCATCCTGGGCAGGTATCTCCGCTCCCGCCGGCACACCCGACGATGTCATCCAAACGCTTAATGAAGCGATCGCCTCGGTCATTGAGACCGAGGACTTCAAATCCAAGATGAATGGTGGCGAAGTCGTTGGCGGCAGCCCGGTCAACTTTCGCAAGTTCATCATCAACGATCGTGAAAAGTGGGGCAGCGTCGCGCGACGCATCAATCTTAGCGTGGACTGACGCATGCAGCTAGAACCCGAACACTGGCGATCCATCCTTTTCGTACCTGCCAACAACGCGCGGTTCGTCGACAAGGCGAAGCACGTGGAGGCCGACGCCATACAGTTGGACCTGGAAGACAGCGTTGCGCTGGCGGACAAGGCGGCGGCAAGGGCCTGCATGGCGGAGGCGGCAGCCGCGCTGCATGCAGCGGGCAAGTCCGTTTCGGTACGCATCAATCAACCGCTGGATCTCGCGGTCAGAGACATCGAGGCGGCGGTGGGCAGGCACGTCCAGGCCCTCGCGCTGCCGAAGATCGCTGGGTCGGCGCATGTGCAGCTCATTGAAGAGCTTGTCGAGAAGTGTGAAGCGAAAGCAGGACTGAACAAGGGCACCACCCGGTTCATCGTCGCCGTGGAAACGCTGTCCGCTTTCTACGATCTACGCCGCATCGCTTCATCTTCCACGCGCATCATGGGCTTGATGCTGGGAGGTGAGGATTTCGCGCACGAATGCGGCTGCGAACCTTCCGAGGAAGTTATGCGCGGCTTGAAGCAGCAGATGATACTGGCCGCGCGCGCCGCGGGAGCAAGGCCTCTGGGCTACCTGGGCTCCCTATCGAACTTCCGCGACCTTGAAGCATTCGAGGCGATGGCGCGGCGATCCAGAACCTACGGATTCGACGGTGCGACCTGCATCCATCCTGCTCAGGTTCCTATCGTCAATGAAGTGTTCGGCGTCAGCGAAGACGAGCTGGAGCGCGCACGAAAGGTGCTGGACGGAGCCAAAGCGGCCCACCGAGAAGGCAAGGCGGCGTTCGCCGTCGACGGCAGCATGGTGGATAAACCCATCATCGAGCGGGCCGAACGAATCTTGCTGCGCGCCCGCCTATATCAAAAACCATAACGCAAACCATTCGGCCTCAGAAGGCCGATAACCCTGGAGAGAGACATGGAACATGGTAACAACAGGACCATTCGACGCGCCGCGGCCTCAATCGCCACGGCAGCCGCAATGATTTTCACGCAGGGACTGGCCGCCAAAGAATCGGCGGCGGGCTCATACCCAAGCCGGCCGGTCACAGTCGTCGTGCCGTATTCCGCCGGCGGCTTCACCGACATCATGGCGCGTCTGCTGAGCAAGTTGCTCAGCGAGAAATGGGGGCATCCCGTGGTGGTGGAAAACGTCGTTGGCGCAGGCGGAAACCTGGGCGCTTCCAAAGTAGCGCGTTCGGCCCCGGATGGCTACACCCTGCTGGTTTCCAACACTGCCACAAACAGCATCAACCAGTTCATATACAAAAGGATCGACTTCGATCCAGTGAAGGGCTTCGAGCCGGTGATACTGATCATCAAGACCCCCAACGCCGTCATTGCCAACAACGAGGTGCCGGCGAACAGCGTCGAAGAACTCGTCAAGCTGGTCAAGACCGATCCGGGCAAATTCAACTACGGCAGCTCCGGCGTCGGAACCACGGCCCAATTGACCGGTGCGCTTTTCCAGGATGCCGCGGGCGTCAAGCTGGAGCATATTCCCTATAAGGGATCGTCAGGCGTCATGACGGCGCTGCAAGGCAACTTCGTTCAGATGGCCTTCGATAACAGCGTCGCCTGGGCGCCGCTCGTTGAAGCTGGCAGGGTCAAGGCTTTGGCGATCGCCAGTCTGAAGCGCTCCCCCCTTATGCCCGCCGTACCGACGATGGACGAGGCGGGCTTCAAGGGATTCGAAAGCTCATCGTGGTTCGGCATATCGGCTCCCCTGGCAACTCCAAAGCCCATCATCGAGAAGCTGAACGCGGACATCAACGCCATTCTCAGCATGCCGGAGTTTCTCGAGAAAATGAAGGGCGGGGAGATCGTCGGCGGCACGCCAGACGATTACGCCAGGTTCATCGAGAATGAAGCCGCGAAATGGGAAAAGGCCGTGGCCCTGAGCGGCGTCGAGAAGCAGTGACCGCCCCGATACCGCTCCAACGAAGCTAGGAATTCTTATGCAAATCCCCTTTTCCACGGGCACGATTCCCCCGACGTTGCAGGTCCCGGTCGACGCCTGCGATTCGCACATGCATATCTTCGACAGTCGCTATCCCTTCGTGGCAAATGCGCCCAGCGTGCCGGATGCCACGGTGGACGATTACAGGATATGGCAAAGCGTCATGGGCTTCACCAGGACGGTGGTGGTAGCGCCTTCGATGTACGGTTTTGACAACCGCTGTACGCTGGATGCCAGCAGGCGGCTTGGCGAAGCCGCTCGTTGCATCGTCACGCTCGGGCCCGACACCACCGAGGAAGAAATCGCCCGGATGCACGGGGACGGCGCCCGGGGTTTCCGATACAACCTGGCCCGCAGCGCCATCAACAACCTGGACTCCCTGGCCGCCATCTCGGAACGGGTCGCTCCCTATGGGTGGCACTTGCAGCTTTGGATGCATCCCGACGGCCTCGGAGATATGGTGCCCATGCTCAAGAGACTGCCCATCCCGACGGTGCTGGACCATATGGCGGGCATTCCCATTCACGGCGGAGCATCGCATCCGGGCTACCGTGCCCTGCTCCGTCTTCTGGAAGGAGGGGTGACCTGGCTGAAGCTCTCGCTCGCGACGGCGTGGCCGCAACTAGAATCGGCGCGCCCGGCGCTCGATGAACTGGCTAGGACCCTGATTGCCGCGGCGCCCGACCGCATGGTGTGGGGAAGCGATTGGCCTCATGCGATGTCTGCCGTGAACACCCGGCCCTATCCCAACGACACCCTGAAGATCGACGCCCTGGCGAGCTGGTGCGGTGATGACTCGACGCTGCGGAAGATTCTCGTTTCGAATCCTGAAGATCTTTACGGTTTTTCTCAACGCTCTCAATGATGCCGAGGCCAGAATCATGCCCATCACAGACTACAGCGCTTCCGAGCAGGCGGCCCTGACCGCGGAACTGGCGCGGTTCATCTCCGCCCTGAAATTCGAAGACCTTCCTCAGGCAGCCATTGCCACCGCCCGTACCGGCTTCGTCGACTGCATCGGAGTCATGCTTGCCGGAGCGGATGAGCCCGTCATCGGAAAAATTCTTTCATCCATCGGCCATTGCATCGGCGATGCGCCCGTCCTCTTCAGTCGGCACACCATGCATCCCGCACATGCAGCATGGGTCAACGGGGTGGCCGCACATGCGCTGGACTGGGATGATGCGGCCTTGAGAGGCCATCCCAGCGCCGTGCTCGTGCCCGCCATATTAGCGGAAGGACATGTCCTCGGCAGCTCGGGTGCGGACGCCGTTACCGCCTATGTTGCGGGGTACGAAACCTGGGCCGAACTGGCGCATCGCGATGCGGAAAGCCACCACCGAAAAGGCTGGCATCCGACGGGTATATTCGGTGCTATTGCCGCCGCCGCCGCATGCGCGTCTCTGCAAGGTCTAGACGCCGCACGCACCATGCACACGCTTGCCATCGCCGCCTCGCGCAGCAGCGGTTTGATGTCCAATTTCGGCAGCATGACCAAACCCATACACGCGGGCAATGCAGCCCATGCCGGCGTCATTGCCGCCCGGCTAGCCGCCGCCGGAGCGACCGGATCCACCAACACTCTCGAGGACCCCCAAGGCTTCCTGTCGGCCGTGTCCCCATCGGGCAAGGTAGACAAGTGCTCGTCCGTCCACCAGAACCGCTCGTGGCACATCGAGGAGTATGGCTTGAATATCAAGCAGTATCCCATGTGCTATTGCACGCATCGCCCTATCGACGCCATGATTGCGCTTCAGCGCGAGCACGGATGGGACCCCGCCCGGATTGCGAACATAGACGTTTCGATCAGCGGAAGAAACGCGACCGTGCTGCGCAATCACCATCCGCAGACGGGGCTAGAAGCGAAATTCAGCATCGAGTTCGCCATAGCCTCCGCGCTCATCGCGAAACGCGTGGGTCTGGCGCAAGTGAACGACGACTTCGTTCGGGAGAAAACCGTGCAAGACCTGATGAAACGCGTATCCGTCACGATCAACCCCGACGAAGATCCGGAGTCCGGCTATGCGCCCTCCGACCACGTCGTCGTTACGCTGGACGACAGCCGAACGATCAGAAGCGCCGACGTGCGCGAAGCGCGCGGCGCCCATGCCATCCCCCTGACGGCGGACGAGCTCAAAGAGAAATTCGAAGAGTGCGCCCGGGCGGGCGGCATCCTTGACGACGTTTCGGGCCTGTTCGATTTTCTGTACGGGCTCGACAGGCAGCCGGGCTTGGCAGGCCTGCGGAAGTGGCAGCGCCCTTATGAAGATCTCGCGGCCTGAAACTGAAACCCGAAGGTATAGGACTGGCCGCCAGGATATCGCGAGGTTCCGACCAGCACCGCCCGGCCTTGCGCGTCCCGGTACACCAGGCGCCTCTGCAGAATGGGGTGCCCGAGCGGTACGCCCAGCTTTTCGGCATCGTCCGGGCCGGCGCTATGCGCATCCACTTCCAACTCCCCAGAGGCGATGTGCAAGCCGGCATTCCGCAGCAGCACCAGCAGGCTCTTCCGCTCGATCTCGGCGGGCGGCACTTGATCGTGGATGGAGGCCGGCATATACCGCACGTCCAGGCCGATGACCCCATTGACTGAGCGCGTACGCTGGAGCCGGGTGACCTTCTCGCCTTTCTTCAACTTCATGAGCCTGGCGACGGCCGCCGGTGCGCTTACAACGCCATAGGATTCGACCACCGAATTGGTGCCGCCTTCGGTCCAGCCAGAGAAATCCGGCACGCCGGAGACAGGCAGTCGCTCCAGGAAATGCCCGCTCACAAAAGATCCGACACCCCGCTTGCGGATGATTACACCTTCGTTGACGAGGCGCTGATAGGCATGCCGCGCCGTCATGCGGCTTACGTTGAACCGGGCGGCGACGTCCGGCTCCGCCGGCAACGGCTCGGTGCGCCCCGCTCCGGACTGTATCAGCTCGCGCAGATGCCGCTCTATCCTCTGGTAGGCTGGGCCCGCCTTTTCGCCCGACATTCGTGGTTCTCGCCTTGTACATGCATTATCAATTCCGTAGATGCTAGCCCGGCAAGCGATCATTGTCGATGCGGACATCCATGTCATTGCAAATCGCCATTATGTATATACATTTGCTTGACATCCTATATGTATATACATAAGATGAATTTGTCGTCGCGCTCGAAGCGCGGCCATACCAACCGCGAGCCCGCCGGGGGCCTCGCGCCACCGACCAAGAGGATGAGGCATGAACCAAATTAGCCCTGAGATTGCAGGCATGCAACGCAACATCGACAACATCGAAATACGGCCGCTCGCCGCGGCGTTGGGCGCCGAGCTGCGAGGCGTCAACGTCGCCGCCGGAGTCAACGACACACAGATGGCCGCCGTGCTGGACGCCCTGCACACGCATGGGGTGATCGTCCTTCGCGATCAGCACCTCACACCGCAGGAGCAAGTGGCTTTCTGCAAGCGCCTTGGTCCGATGCGGGTGTCGTTCATGACCGAGGTGTCGGTTCCGGACGCCCCCGAACTGACCATCGTTTCAAACATCGTGAAGGACGGCAAGCCCATAGGACTGGTGGATGCCGGCGCGCTTTGGCATACCGACGGCTCGTACTTGCCCCAGCCGGACATGTACACCGTGCTGCATGCCATCCAGATCCCGCAGCGCGACAATGTTGCGCTGGGAGACACCTGCTTCATGAGCACGGCCGCCGTATATGAAAACCTGCCTGCCGACATACGGGAAAAGATTCACAACGCGCAAGGCGTCCACAGCCTCTCATACCATATACAACGCAAAATCGAAGGCAATTTCAAAGCGCCTCCTGCCAAAGATACCAAGCCGGACGTGCTTCATCCAGCCGTCATCGAGCACCCGGTCACCAAGCGCAAGGGAATCTACCTGACGGAAGGCCACACCAAGGCAATACACGGCCTGCCGGACGATGAAAGCCGCCAGTTGCTGGACAACATCGCTTCTTTCGCCACGCAGACCAAGTTTCTGTATCGCCATAAGTGGCGCGAAGGCGACCTGCTGATCTGGGATAACATCGGCACCCAGCACCTGGCCATCACGGACTACGGGAACATGCCCCGCCGCCTGCACCGCGCCGGCATCAGCAGCCCTTTCAATATCTTCATGCAGCACTGAGCGAGGGGTCAGACCCCGTACGGGGTCTGACCCCTTAATTCCGAAACCGACCCCCTGACCCAAGTCAACCGCTTCAAGGCGAAACAACCATCTCCCCGTGCTCGTCGATCATTTCCGACGCCGCTTGCCTTAGGGCGTGAACGAACTTCCTTGCAACGATGGGCACCGCCCGTGTGGATGAAAACACGACACAGACCCGCGTTTCTATCGTAGGGCTGAAAGGCCTTATGACCAGATCCGTGTAGTCGCCCGAAGATAGGGGAAATGAATCGACGAGCGCGACGCCGACGCCGCGGCGCACCAGCGTGTAGGCCGTCATGGTGTGATTGACGGTAAGGTGCACGTTATATGCAATGTTGGAAGAATGGAAAGCTTCTCGCAGCAACATGCCGGTGGTCGTTTCGTCACTAAAGGAAATAACGTTCTCGTCGACCAAATGACGAGGCTCGACAAAACTGCGCTTGGCCAGCGGATGATCGCGGCGCAACACACAACCCACGCGTGAACGGCACAGTTCAACCGTCTCCATATCCAGCGCAGCGGTGGGCGCGTCGAGCACGCCTAGGTCCACATAATTCGTGGCGACGTACTGCACGGCCAGACGCGTAGGCAGCGACTGAATGTCAAACCGCACCCTTGGATGCGTGCGATGAAAGTTCTCGATGGCTTTCGCCACCAGCGACATGGATAGCGTCGTGACGGATGCGATGGAAATCGTTCCTGACAGCCCTTCCCTGGCTTCATCAGCAAGGCTTTTTATAACCGTCAGTGTGCCGAACAAACGCTCGATTTCCGGCATGAGCTGTTCGGCCTCGGGCGTGATGACCAAGCGGCCGTTTATGCGTGAGAACAAGGCAAGCCCAAGCCGCTCTTCCAGTAGCCGTACCGTTTTCGTCACAGCCGGTTGAGACACATTTAGCGTACGCGCTGCGGCGGAAACGGAACCGGCTTTGGCTACCGCCCGAAATACAGCCAGATAGCGAACGTTGAGCATCTTGTCCCCAACCTATAACTTTTAGTTTCCTTCACTGCTTATAAATTGTATTAGTTTTAATAGGCAAGTGAGCATACAGTACAAGAAACAGGTTGCCAAACAGCCCATAAACCATAAGAGACAACGTCATGAGCAGAGAGCAGGTCTTGAATGAGACCGTGCCGCCGCTGGCGGCACGCATCGAAAAACTGGAGACGGAACCGCTGCCGAAGAATATCGGCGCGTTGCTCGATGAAGTCGCTGCAACGAATCCCTGCACACTGGCCTGGAATTTTTTCGAGCTTGGCGAAACCATCGATTACGCAACACTGCAAAAAACGGTCAATCGCCTGGCCTGCGGCATGTTCGAAGCCGGTATTCGCAAGGGTCAGCATGTCGGCGTCATGCTGCCAAATATTCCCGCGTTTCCCCTGACATGGCTGGCGCTCGCGCGCTTGGGCGCCGTCATGGTGCCGATAAACATTGCCTACACGCCGCGGGAGCTGACCTTCATCATCGAAAATGGGGATGTGGAGTGGCTGGTTATCCATGACGGCTGCCTTCCCACCCTCGACGCGCTGACTACCTTGCCGGGCAAGCTGCGGGAAACCCATATCTACACGGTGGACAGCGAGCCCAGTTCCACACGGCATTGGGAAACACTGCTTACCAATGTGCAGGACGATTTCCGCCCGCCTTACGACGTCGATCTGGACGCCCCCATGAACATTCAGTACACGTCGGGTACCACTGGTTTTCCCAAGGGCTGCGTGCTGTCGCATCGGTATTGGCTGATTACCAGCAAATCCAATGCATTCCGGGATGGTCGCAAGTATTCGCGCATCATGGCGCCCACGCCATTCTTCTATATGGACCCCCAATGGCTGCTGCTGATGACATTCTTCCAGCGCGGCACCCTCTATGTCGCCAATCGGCAGAGTCCAAGCCGTTTCATGGGCTGGGTGCGCGAACATGGAATCAACTTTTGCCTGCTGCCCTATCTAGTGCACAAGCAGCCGGAAGCGCCCAACGAAAAGGCACATGCGCTGGTTCGCGTCAACGTATATGGAATACCAAAAGACCTGCATGTAAATCTTGAAGAAAGGTTCGACCTGATCGCGCGCGAAGCATTCGGCATGACGGAATGCGGCACCTGCCTGTTCATGCCGATCGAAGCCACCGACATGACGGGCTCGGGTTCCTGCGGCAAGCCAGGCCCCTTCAGGCAGGCGCGCATAGTCGATGAATCCGGTCAGCCTCTAGAGGCCGGCCAAGTAGGCGAGCTGCAGGTGCGGGGACCCGGCATGCTGCAAAGCTATTACAAAAATCCGCAGGCGACGGACGCCGCATTCGATGGCAGCTGGTTCCGCACTGGAGACTTGTTCCGCCAGGACGAGCGCGGCTATTTCTATATCGTGGGCCGCGTCAAGGACATGATACGGCGCGCCGGTGAGAACATTGCCGCACGGGAGGTCGAAGCCGTCATCAACGCGCTGCCGCAGGTGGCGGAGTCCGCAGCTTTGCCGGTTCCAGACGAGGTCCGCGGCGAGGAGGTCAAGATATACGTCACGCTGCGCGAAGGATTCAGCCCCGACGACTTGCCAATTGCTTCGCTCATTGAGCATTGCACCGCCAAATTGGCCCGCTTCAAGATACCCCGCTATATCGCCTATCACGGGACATTGCCCAAGACCCCATCCGGCAAAGTCGCCAAGCAGCAACTTAAGCAAGGCGTCGAAGACTTGAGGACCGGCAGCTACGATCGCATACAGGAAAAATGGCTATGACATTCATCGATTACGGCAGCACACCCCCGACCCTGAGCAAGACAGCTCCGCATCTGGCGAACTACCGGCGCGTCTACAACTCCAGCGAGCGAGCCGCCAGCGAGATCAAGCAGGCACCCGAGCCCCTTTCAGCCTATCTAGACATGTACGCGGCCTGCAATGCACGGCACGTCGTCATTAAAGGACGAGATCTGGAATCCACGTTCGGCTTCCGCATCGCCAACGAAGACGTTGCCGCCTTCTGCGAAAAACATGGCCCCCGCTACATTGGCTTCGCGGGCGTCGATCCCAACAAGGGGATGGCAGCGGTGCGCGAGCTGCACCATGCAGTCACCAACCTGGGCCTGCGCGGTCTAAATCTTCAATGCTTCGAGCACAAGCTGCGGATCAATGATCCAAAGATGTATCCGCTGTATGCCAAATGCATCGAGCTGGGCATTCCCGTGAACATCCACGTAGGCACCAATTTTTCCACCGCCACTTCCATGGAGTACGGCCAGCCGCGTTACCTGGACGATGTCATGATGCATTTCCCCGAACTGAACGTGTGCGCGTCTCCTCCGGGTTGGCCCTGGGTGCCCGAACTATTGGCGGTGGCATGGCGCCACGCGAATGTGCGCATCGGCCTGGTGGCGGTGCGGCCCAAGTACCTTGCCGTGCCGAATTCCGGTTATGAGATGCTGCTTCAGTATGGCAATACCATGCTGCAGGATCAAATGATTTTTGGCTCCGCCTATCCGATGCAGCCCATAGACCGCAGCCTGACCGAAATAAAGGCCCTCCCCATCAAGGACGAGGTCAAACGCAAGTGGCTGCATGACAATGCTGCGAAGTTCCTTGGCTTAACGTAGTAACCGGCCCACCGTTGTCACGCGCTTCGGAGGAGCCTGAGAAGTATGTCGATAAGCGTATACGCACAATAGGAGACAACCATGTCAAAGTTGCGCCACGTCAATACTCGCCTTGGCATCATCATATTTACTGCTGCCGCATTCATCCAGCCTATGGCCGGGCTGGCACAAACCCAGCCAGAGAAGCCGCAGAAAATCGTGATGAACGATTCAGGCGGCGCCACGCAGGCCGCCAACAAAAAGACCTTCTACGATGCCTTCGAGCAGAAATACGGCATCAAAGTGCAAACTACCAGCCCAGTCGACCTAGGCAAGCTGCGCGCCATGGTGCAGGCAGGCAACATCGAATGGACTGTCACCGAAATCGCGGGACCAGATGCCGTCCTGGCGGAGCGGTCGGGCTTGCTGGAACCATTGGATCTGTCCGTAATCGATCTATCAAAGTTTCCCGAGCACCTACGGAATCGCAAATACGTGTTCCCGAAAAGTGCCTATTCCACCATCATCGGGTATCGAAGCGATGTATTCAAGGACGGCAAAGGCCCGCAAAACTGGAAGGATTTTTGGGACGTAAAGAAGTTCCCGGGACCGCGCACCATGCAGAACAGCCCTATTGAAAATCTGGAGTTTGCATTGCTGGCAGACGGTGTAGAGCCCGACAAACTGTATCCTCTTGACGTCGACCGCGCCTTCAAGAAAATGAATGAAATCAAGCCGCATATCGCCGCTTGGTGGACCACCGGCGCACAATCCGCGCAACTGCTCGTCGATCAAGAAGCCGTCATCGGAACGGCCTGGAACGGCCGATACTACTCGCTGGTCAAGGAGGGAGCGCCCATTGCCATGGTATGGAATCAGGGGGCGATCAAGGAATCGGCGTTCGGCATACCGAAGGGCGCCAAAGACGCGTACTGGGGGCAACGCTTGTTGGCCTTAGTGGCCGATGCCAAGCTGCAGGGAGCCTATGCAAACATTATCGGCTACCCTGGGCTCAACCTGGAAGCCACGCAATACACAGATCCTAAAATCGTGCCTTATCTTCCGACCAGTCCGGAAAACCTCCCAAAGCAATTTTGGGTGAACCTTGAATGGTGGTCCGACAACCGCGCCGCCATCCAGGAACGCTGGGCGCGCTGGCTTCTTGAGTGAAGCCGCTGGCCTGTCCTGACGAACAAGATCCATCCAATTTACTTGAAAGGAAACGGCCTATGACCGGCAGCCCCACGTATACGGTTGCAGGCTCCGTCGCCCAGGGCATGCACATCAAAGGCGTGACTCGACGCTTCGGCCAGGTCGATGCCTTGACGGGCATCGACCTGGCCGTCCGGGAGGGAGAACTGCTCACCATACTAGGCCCCAGCGGCTCGGGCAAAACGACGCTTCTTAAGGTCATAGCAGGCTTTGAGCAACCTGATGAAGGTACGGTCTGCCTGAACGAACTGGACATTACCTATATGCCTCCCGCCAAGCGGGACATTGGCATGGTGTTTCAGAACTATGCCTTATTCCCGCATATGACCGTTGCAGAAAATATCGCTTTTCCGCTTCAAATGCGAAAAGTTCCAAAGGCGGAATGTGCAAGCAAAGTGCAAGAGGTTCTAAAGCTGGTCGACCTGCCTGAGTTCGGCGATCGCCTGCCGAAGCAACTCTCTGGCGGGCAGCAGCAACGAGTCGCACTGGCACGCGCAGTAATCTTCGGGCCACGCCTATTGCTGCTGGACGAACCCTTCGGCGCGCTCGACCGCAAGCTGCGCGAACAAATGCAGCTCGAAGTGCGAAGACTGCAGCGCCGCCTCGGCCTGACGGCCTTGTTCGTCACGCATGACCAGGAAGAAGCCCTGGTGCTTTCTGATCGCATCGCGGTCATGAACAAGGGTCGCATTGCCCAATTGGGGACACCGCAAGAAATCTACCAGTCGCCCGTCGATCGCTTCGTGGCCGGCTTCATCGGCGAATCCAACCTGCTTCATGCACGTGCAGATGGCGGAAACGAAGCCACGATGGACGACGGCACGCGCGTCGCCCTGCCGCTCGACGCCGACACCGAGAACCGCGACATCGGAATCTTGCTGCGGCCCGAACGCGCTCGCTACCTGAAGGAAGGAGACCAAGCCGACACCATACTCGATGGCACGGTCATCGAGATCGTATACATGGGCGAAACCACGAAATATCGCCTGCGTACAGATACCGGCGTAGAGTTGATCGTACGATGGCCACTGGGCGCCGTCCGGCATGCGCTCGCCATGCACGAGCGTGTCGCCATCGGCTGGGACCGCAACGATATCCATGTGATCCAATGGACATGATACCCACCACATCGGCCGGGCGGCAGCCAGCACCCGATTCCAGGCCCGCGCGATCCGCCCTGCGGCGACTGCTGCGGCGCGTAGCGGGCGCATCGATATGGAGCGCCATACCCGCCACAGCATTCATTGCCGTGCTTTTCCTGCTGCCACTGGCCATTCTGTTCGCACAAGGCTTTCAGGACGGGACACTCGACGCCTACCGGAAGGCCATGACCGATGGACTCTATGTCGGCGTGCTGGCCGATACACTGCTGGTTGCCGCCTACGTAAGCCTGATATGCCTGCTAATCGCCTACCCGGTAGCGTACTTCCTCGCCTCCGCCAGCGGATACTGGCCCACTATCGGCCTCATTTTCCTGCTGCTGCCTTTCTGGACCAGCGTCCTGGTCCGCACCTACGGATGGATGGTGATCCTTGGCCGCAACGGCATCGTCAACCGCCTGCTGCTGGACTTGGGCATCATCTCCAGCCCCATCATCATGATCAACAACCTGATGGGCGTGCTCATCGGCATGGTGCATGTGCTGCTGCCGTACATGGTGTTTCCGCTGTACGCCATCATGCGGCGCGTGGACTCCAATCTGCTAGTAGCGGCGGAAGGCTTGGGGGCGTCCCGGTGGGAAATGTTTCGACGGATTTACTTTCCCTTGACACTGCCTGGCGTGCTGGCGGGCACCACCCTCGTATATGTGCTGTCAGTCGGGTTCTACATCACCCCGGCCTTACTGGGCGGAGGCAAAGTTCCCATGACGGCTCTGCTCATCGAGAAACAGGTCAGCCAGTTCCTGGACTGGGGTTTCGCGTCCGCCCTTTCCGTCGTGCTGCTGGCCGCCACCCTGGTGGTGTACCTGATATTGCGCATAGCTCTTCGGGGGAACATGCAATGGAATTGAAGACTACACGCCCCTATGCGCGCAGGAGCGCTTGGTCGCCTTTGCGCTTCGCGCTATGCGCATGGGCCTGCCTGGCCTTTCTTTTTCTGATGGCCCCGCTGGCGATCGTCTTCCCCATCTCGTTCAGCTCGTCGGCCTATTTGCAGTTTCCGCCACCCGGCTGGTCCATGCGCTGGTATGAAGCGTACGTCAATGACTTCACCTGGATGAGCTCCACTTTCCGCAGCCTCAAGATTGCCGCCTGCACCACCATACTGTCGGTGGTGCTGGGCACTCTGTTGTCCTTCAGCCTGGTGCGGGGGCGATACCCCGGAAAGTCAATGGTGAATCAGATATCCATATTGCCGCTGATCATTCCCACCATCATTTATTCCATCGCCGTCTATGGGCTGTTTTCGCAATGGCGGCTCATCGGGCACTGGCAAGCCATTGTCTTGGCACATACGGTGCATGCCATTCCCTTCGTCGTCATCATCGTAGGCGCTGCGCTGCGCACCTACGACATGAGCTACGAGCACGCCGCCATGAACCTCGGGGCAAGCCGCGCCATGGCGATCTGGCGCGTCACGTTGCCACAAATCAGGCCGTCGCTCATTTCGGCCACCTTCCTGGCCTTCATCTCTTCGTTCGACGAACTGGTCATCGCTATGTTTCTGGGCGGATCAAACATGACGCTTCCAAAGAAGATGTTCGACAATATCATGAATGAAATAGATCCGACCATCGCCGCGGTATCGGTCATACAAATTGCTTTGGTGTCGATTATCCTGATCCTCGTATCCAGATTCGGTGCGGGGGCCACGCCCGCGAATGACAAGCGATGAGCGAGCTTCGAAGGATCAGGCCCCGAACGGGGCCTGTTTCCGTGACACGATGTTGGGGTCAGACCCCGTACGGGGTCTGACCCCTTTGCCCTCTTCGCTAAGACTTCTTCCAGTAAAGACCGAGCTCTTCCTTGCGCTTGAATTTCGCGCTGACCCGGTTCACTGCTTCTTTTCCGATCTCGGCCACTAGGTTCGACAGCAGCCCTTCGAATACCGCGAATGTCGGTACGAGCGTCTGGTAGAAGTTGGTGCTTGTGGTGGGCACAATGATCTTGCGCTTCGCCTTCAATGCCACCGGAGACACGGAGCTGTCGGTAAGCGCCACGACGGGAATGGAATGCTGTGCACAGTACTGGGCGATGCGCACGGCATCCGCCGCATACGGATCGAAACTGATGATGAACACGAGGTCGTCTTTGTTGAATGAGACCAGATCCTCGTCAAAAGTGGAAAACCGCCCTTCAAAGAGATGGACGTCGTCCAGGATCAGGCTCAGCACGTACCGCAGATAAAAAGCCGCGGGGAATACGCCGCTGGTTCCGACCACGCCGACCTGGCGGGCATTCAATAATAAAGTGGAAATCTCCTTGAGCTCTTCGGGCTGGATAGATTTGTGGGTATCGGCCAGATGGCGAACCAGATTATCGGTCGTCCGGCTCCAGAAGTCGCCGCCTTCATCCTTCTTGCCGCTGCCGATGATGTGCTTGGTGTGCACGCCATAGCGCGAGGGCCCGGTGAGCGACAAACCGATCCTGTATACATCCCTGAATTGCTGATAACCGTGGAACCCCAGCATGTCCACAAAGCGGATCACCGTCGAGGTGCTGACCTGCGCCAGCTCAGAGACCTGCCGAATGGGAAGCAGCGCAATCCGGGACGGTTCTTTCAGAACGAATCGGCCGAACTTCTGCATGCCGGGGCTCAGATTCGGATATTCGGCCTCGATGCGTTGCTGAATGTCGGTTACGGTAATGGGTCGCTTTGTTTTTGTAGCCATCTTGAACTTTCAAACGATCAGCGCCAAGCGCCCGCCACCCGGTCATAACTGCCGGTCCGTGGATCTTGCTTGTCGGAAACCAACATGTGCTTTGCCACCTTGCCCGAGGCCGTCCTTGGAAGGACATCGCGAAACTCGAAATACCGCGGGACCTTGAACGCCGCCAGGTTGCTCTTGCAATAGTCGATCAAGGGGTCGAGCATCATGTCGCGCCGCACTCCTTGCTGCGGTACGACGTAAGCCTTCACTTCCTCGCCGCGTATATCGTCCTTCACCGCCACCACCGCAGCTTCGCATACTTCCGGATAAGCCAATAGTACAGATTCCAGCTCATGCACGGAAATATTCTCTCCGGCACGGCGGATCATTTCCTTGATCCGGCCAACGATGTAGAAATACCCGTGCTCATCCCGCCGGAACAGGTCGCCGGTACGGAACCAGTCGCCATGGAATGACGCCGCCGTCGCCTCGTGCCTATTGTAATAGCCCTTCATGATGCCCGGACCCCGTACCAGCAGCTCGCCGATTTCGCCGTCCGGAACGGTATTGCCTTCCGCATCCGCGATTCTTGCTTCTCTGAAAGGCACTGGAATGCCGCAGGATCCCGAGCCGACCATATCCACAGCTTCCACAGGCATGAACAGCCCGGTGCCGATCTCGGTCATTCCGAACGCCTCGCGAGCACATACGTCAAAGCGCTCTTCCAGCAGAAGGTGATTGTCTTTGCTCAGGCCATACACGTTCACGCGCATCAACTCATGATCACGATCTTGCGTCGATGGAGGCTGCTTGAGCACCACGTCCGGCATCAGGGCGAAATTTATCTTGTAGTCGCGCACCCACGACATGAACCGGCTTGCGCTCTGGCGCTTGGCAACGTATAGGCAAGCGCCGCGATACATCGACATCAGCAGCTGCCACTGGGGATCCATATAGAAGAAGGGAGTCGACGCCAGGATGCGCCGATATGAAAGCCCATCCCGAAATGCGTTCTGCTTTCCCGAAATGAGCCAATACCTGTGCGTCAGCATGCATCCCTTGGGGAAGCCGGTCGTTCCCGACGTGTACTGGATGTTCATCAAATCATCCAGACCGGCTTCCCGATCCGGCTCGAAAACGTCGGACTGCCCGTCCTGAAGACTCTTCCAGGCCGTATAGGCGTCGTCTGATGAATCGACGACAAATACGTTTTCCGAGCCCTGCATGGCCCGATGCTGCTCGCCAATTTCCTTCCAGGCGGCAAGGCAGTCATCATGAATGATCAGCCACTGTGTTTCGGAGTCATCAACAACATACTTGAGCTCTCGGCCGGTATAGGAAATGTTTATCGGCACCATGACGGCCCCGATGCGGGCGAGCGCAAGCCAGGTGATGGGGAACTGAACGACATTGGGCAGCATCACGCCGACATGGGAGCCCTTTTCCACCCCTTTGGCTGCCAACCCGTTTGCCAGGCGGTTGACCTGCGCCAGTAACTCTCTATAGGTCAGGAGTGGAAAGCCGGATTCAAAAAAATGGAGCGCAGCCTCATCCGCATACGTGTGCGCGGCTTTTTCCAGCAGGTGTCCGAGGTTTTTTGGTAAGGGTTCACTTTCTATCTTCGTCTTGCGCTCTGTATAGGGAGGGCGATGGAGCGACAGTATCTGTGCGCGTGACATGGTTGCAGAAGTTTCCTTGGTGAGAGTGCCAAATGCGTCAGCTGTTCTGCTCGCGCCGTTGAAGTTCTTTCGGTACAACTACCGTGCCGACTGCGCGCGCAATAAGCACTGGCGGGTCCAGAACATCTCCATGGGACGGCGCCTGCCCTACGCCATGAGTCCTGGCAACGGCATATGCTTCATATTTGCGCCTTCTTGACGTATTGCCCGCCTCCAATTGCGTGGCCGTCACCCTCAGATAGTCGCCCTCGTATGCCGGCGCCACGAATTCGACTTCGTCGAAAGCCTTCATGAAGCCCGCATCGCCATCGAACATCATCGACAGCTTTCCGCCGGCCATCCCGAAAAGCTCCATGATGGTCCCCAGCGAAACGACCTGATTCGCGTAATGGCTATCGACGCGCAGCTCGATGGTCGACTGGAGCGGGCTTGGTTCCTTCTGTGACATAAGATGGTTCTCCTGATGGTTCGCTCACGCCACGATTGGCTTCTCGAGCTCGTTGATGATGTCTTGGTCGATCAATGACTTGGCCCGCAGCCGTGGGTCGCCGTAGCCGCCCCCGCCTGGAGTGCGCAGCACCACCCCGTCTCCTGGCTGAAGATAGAGCCGGTCGATCTTGGTCAGGAAAGGGGCCTTGAAGGACTTGCCGCCCACATGGAAGCTATGGTCGGCGGACAGCCCCGGCTCTCCGCCGAACAAGCCATGCGGCCTGGTCGTCCCCCGGTCGCCGACCAGGGTGACGTAGGCTTCGCCGTCGCGAAGCCTGAATGCGACTTCGACCCCGTATCCGCCCCGGTGCTTCCCCGCTCCCGCGGATTGCTCGCGTATGCCGTACTGCGTGAACAGCAAGGGCGTGGCGTGCTCCAGCACCTCGATCGACGTATTGCGGGCTGTCGACACCAGTGTTGAGCCATTCGTCAAACCATCGCAGAGTTCAGAGCCGCCGTATCCGCCGCCAAAGAAGAACATGTTCACGTATCCGCCCCGGGTCGGGCTCGTGCCCCCGATGCCGATGTTCGTGCCGGTGCAGAAAGTGCCGGCCGGGATGCTCTGCGGGGCAATCGGCGCCAGGGCGCCCAGCACGGCTCCGATCAGCCTTTGGGCCGTCTCGGTCGTCGTGGCCGACACGGGCTTGGGCGGCCGCGGGTTGTACATATTGCCTTCCGGAACGATGAAATGGAAGGGCACGAAGCATCCCGAGTTCACCGGTATGTCGGGAAATATATGCTTCATGCCGATGAGAAGCGCGCTGATGGTGCTGCTCAGCGGACAATTGAAGGGGCCTCGGCATTCCTGGGAGCTTCCGGATACGTCGAAGGTCATCTCGGAGCCGTGGATGGTGATTTCCAGGGATATCTTCAAGGGCTCATCGACGACTCCGTCGTTGTCGAAGGAATCCTCGAACGAGTATTTCCCATCGGGCAGTTGCTCGATACAATTGCGCATCAGTTGCTCGGAGCGCAGCTTGAGCTCGTCTACGCACTTGAAGACGGTATCCTCGGTGTAATGATCGAACAGGCGATCGAGCCCGGTGCAACCGACATCGAGCGAATTGATCTGCGCCGCAAGGTCGCCGCGCCGGTCATTGGCGGAACGCATGTTCAGCAGCATGACGTTCAGCAGGTCTTCGTTCATTTCCCCGCCGCTCATCAGCCTTACCGGCGGCATCCTGAAGCCCTCTTGATAGACGTCCGTCGAGGCCGGCGTAAATCCCCCGGGCGTCATTCCGCCAACATCGGGCCAATGCCCCGTATTGCCCACGAGCATGGTCAGCTTGCCGTTCCGGAAATAAGGCTTGACCAGCTTCACGTCCATCGTGTGCGTTCCGCCCGAGTACGGATCGTTGACGATGAAAACGTCGCCGGGCCGCATGGTGTGCGGCGGAAATGCCGCGAGGACGTTCTGCACCGTATGCTGCATGACGACGATGAAGATGGGCAGGCCGTTCGGCCCCTGCGCAATGACCTCGCCGGTCTCGGGGTGGAACACGCCGCTGGCCAGGTCCCAAGCATCGGCGATGATGGAGGATATCGCCGACGCACCCAGCACGGTGTCCATGTCGTCTGCGATCTGTTCCAGGTTGCCGCGCATCACGGCAAGGGTAATGGGGTCGACGCTCATCCTGCGGTCCTCTCGACGAATATGCTTCCACATGCTTGAACCACGCCGCGATAGCCGGGTTCGATGAATGATGTTGAGTCCTGCTGCAGCAGCAAGGCGGGTCCGGGGATTGCGAAGCCGCGAGGCAGGGCGTGGCGATCGTAGACCGCCGTCTGCCGGTGCGAGCCATCGAAATACACCGGACATATATCCGGCTCGGGAGGCGCCGCGATCGGCAATTGATGAAAGGCGCTCATGTCGCTGACCGCAGGGTCGCCCATCAGGGAGGTTCTCAGGTTCACCAGCAGCACGTCGTAGCCTTCCAGAAGCTGCGAGTACTGGCGCTGGTACGCCTCTTCGAAAGCACGCTGCAGGTATGCCTGCGTAAGTTCCGCCTGGGGATCGAACTCCACATATATGCTGTGGGTTTGTCCCAGGTAGCACATGTCGGCGCCCAGCACCGGCGTTATCTTGTCTTTCGCCACGCCTTCGTGCACCAGCAATTCCGTGCCTTTGGCGATATGCTGGCCATACACGGCATCCAGGGACCGGACGTCCAGCCTCGGAATGGCTTGGTTGAACGCCTGTATGAAGTCATGCCGCAGCGAACCGAGCAGGCATCCCATCGCCGACGTAATTCCCGGGTAGGGCGGGATGACCATGCGCTCGCAGCCTGTCTCGCGCATGATGCGATTGGCATGCAAAGGGCCGGCACCGCCAAATGCCAGGATGCTGAAGTCGCGCGGGTCCAGTCCTCGTTCGAACAGTTTCTTTCTGACGTATGCACCCATTTGCGCGCCCGTTACCTTCAGGATGGCTTCGGCCGCATCCTCCACCGACAAGCCGAGCGGCTCGGCAATGGCGCCTTCGATCGCCTGCCTGGCCAGCTCGAGATGGAATCCAATACCGGTATTCTTGCCGATGGCGAGGCTCTTTCCGAGCATGCCCAGGACCAGCTTGGCATCCGTTACCGTTGGCAGGGTGCCGCCTTTGCCGAAGCATGCAGGCCCGGGATCGGCGCCGGCGCTTTGGGGGCCGACCTGCAGTATGCCCGTGGAATCGATTCGCGCGATACTGCCGCCGCCCGATCCGATGGCATGCACGTCTATCATCGGGACGCATAGCGGTATGCCGAAATCCAGGTGCTGCTGATGCGTGCCGGCCGGAATCAGGTCGTTGATCACGCAGATGTCCAGGCTGGTGCCACCCATGTCGCATGAGACGACATTCTTCAGGCCGGCCGTCCTGGCAATCGAAACCGCCGCGGTCACTCCGGCCGCCGGGCCCGAAAGTATGGTGTTGGCCGCGAATTGCGGAACCGTTTGGGCCGACACCAGGCCGCCGTTCGACTGCACGACAAGCAGGTCCTCGCGGTAGCCTTCCGCGCCCAGCTTGCCGGTAAGCGAGGACAGATAGCGCTCGAGCAAAGGCCGGACGTATCCGGCGATGACAGTGGTGCTGGTCCGTTCGAACTCACGCATCACCGGCAGCACATCGCTGCTGATGACGATGTAGTCGTTGGGCCAGACCTGCTTGACGAGTTCCCGGGCGCGCTCTTCATGCGCGGCATTGACATAGGAATGCATGAAGCTGATGACCAGCACCTCGCAGCCCAGATCGCGCAGCTTGCGTGCTTGCTCCATGACCTCCTGCTCGTTCAGCTCGACGATAGTCTCGCCGTCGGCGCCGATGCGCTCGTCGACTTCCGCGCGATAGCGTCTTTCGATCAGAGGCGTGAATTCGCCGATCAGACCGTACGTCCTGGGCCTGTCGCGGCGCCGCAGCTCAAGCACGTCGCGGAAGCCCCGCGTCGTCAGCAAGCCGCATTTCGCCCCTTTACGTTCGATCGTCGCATTGGTGGCCACGGTGGTGCCGTGGGTGATCAAGCTGATGTCCCTGGCCGCAAGGCCAAGCGCCTCTATCCCGTTCATCAGGCCGAAAGCCTGATTATGAGCGGTCGTCGGAACCTTGGCGGTCCGCAAATCGCCTGTCTCCGTATTTACATACACGAGGTCCGTGTTGGTTCCCCCGATATCTACCCCTACGATGTGCGCCAAGTTGTCTCTCCAATAATGTTGAATGTCGCAAGCTGCATCGTTACTCCTCCCAGCTGCCGATATAGGCTTCGATGACCGACGGATTGGAAGCGACATCGTCGGGCAGGCCTTCGGCCAGAATCTCTCCGAAGTTGAGCACGGTGACCTTGTCGCTCATCTCCATGACGAAGCGCATGTCGTGCTCCACCAGCAGGATCGCCATGCCGTCCGCGGCAAACTGGCGGATCAGGCCGGCGATATACTGGGTTTCGGTGGGATTCAGGCCCGCGGCGACTTCGTCCAGCAAAAGCAGCTTTGGATTCGTTCCCAACGCGCGGGCCACTTCCAGTACCCGGCGGTGGCCATACGACAGGTTCGCGGCCTTTTCGTCCATCAGCCCATCCAGGCCGACCCGCCTCAACAGCTCGACGGCGCGATCCAGGACGGCCTGTTCTTCCCGGGGCTTGCCGCCCAGCGAGAACATCGACCCCAGCGGCCCCAGCCGCCCCTGCAAATGGCACCCGCACATCACGGTTTCTATCACCGTCATTTCATCGAACAAGCGCGGGGTCTGGAATGTGCGTGCAATGCCCGCCGCCGCAAGCTTGTGGACCGGCCATCCCGTGATGTCTACGCCCTCGAAGAGGATCCGCCCAGTCGAGACCGGCAAGATCCCGTTGATGAGGTTGAACGTGGTGGTCTTGCCGGCGCCATTGGGCCCGATCAGTGCATGTATCGTGGCTGCGCGCACTTGCATCGATACCCCGCGTACGGCCTGCAGGCCGCCGAAGGATTTGCCCACATCGATGAGTTCCAGCAGGACTGAAGTCGTGTTGCTCGCCGTCATTTCGCCTGGCCCTCCGCGCGCTTGTTCAGCACCTGTGTCGCCACGCCCGCCAGGCCTTTCGGCATCAAGGTCAGCGATACGATGAGAATCAGGCCAAAGATCAACATCTTGTATTCCGCGAATGCCCTCAGGTATTCCGGCACCACGACCAGCAGGGCCGCGCCCATGACGGCTCCGGCCAGGCTTCCCAGCCCGCCAACGGAGATCATGATCAACAACAGCAGCGACTCGAGCCAGGTGAAGTGGTCCGGGTTCACGAACCCGTTCAGTTGGGGAACGAACAGGCCGCCCAGTCCCGCGAAGCCGCATCCGATGACGATGACGCCCACCTTGTAGCCGGGAACATTGATGCCCAGAGACTCGGCCGCGGCCTCGTTCTGCCCGATGGCGGCAAAGGCCCTCCCCGCGCGACCCTGGACCAAGCGTACGGCCAGGGCGTAAGCCAGGGCGAACACGATCACCAGCACCGCGAACAACTGCTGCCGATTTTCGACCGTCGCGCCGAACAGTTCGACGCCGGGAATGCCCGTCAAGCCTGTGTGGCCGCCGGTCAATGAGGACCAGTTGGCAAGGAACTGATAGACGATGACGCCGAACCCGAACGTCGCGATCTTGAAATAGATGCCCGACAGGCGGATCAACTGCGCCATCAACAGGCCAAAAAGCACCGTCAGTGCGATTCCGGCAAGCGCCGCGGCCAGGAAGGGAAAGCCGAGCCGGGTCTGCAAGAGCACCGTGGCATAGGCGCCGATGCCCATGAAGGCCGCATGGCCGAGCGAAAGCTGCCCCGCCACACCCACCATGACCTGAAGACCTATTGCCGCAATGGCGTAACAGATGATCACGCAGCCCAGATACAGGCCGAAGTCACCCGCCAGGGGCGGGATGATGATCATGGCCAGCATCACCAGCCCGTAGGCAAGCCAGTTCCTGCGATTCCGCACCTGGTATTCCAGGCCGGATGTTTTAACGGTTGAGGTCATGGCGCCAGCACTCCTTTTCCAAGGAGGCCCTTGGGACGAATCAAAAGCAGAATGATCATGGTTGCGAAAGCGATACTGTCCTGGAACTCCGTCCCCAGGAAGGAGCCGCCGATCGCCTCGGCGACGCCGATTACCAGGCCGCCTATTACGGCTCCCTGCACATTCCCGAAACCTCCAACCGCCGCGGCAGCGAAGGCCTTGATGCCGATCAGGCCCATGTCGAAGGACACGAAGTAGAGCGGCGCATAGAACACGCCGGCAACCGTCCCCAGCATGGCCGCGATGATGAATGCAATGGACGAAGCCCGCGTTACCGATATGCCCATCAAGCCGGCGGAGTTGGGGTCGTCTGCCACCGCCCTGAGCGTTAAGCCGGTCCATGTCCTGGTGAAGAAATAGTGCAGTAGCAGCAATATGACCGCCATGCCCCCGGCAATGTAGAAATAGACCACCGGCAAGGTCTCGTCTCCGAACTCCACGATCTCGAAGCGCAGCGGAAGGTCGTACACCACGGGATTCGCGCCCCAGATCAGCCGCGCGCCATTGCTGAGCACCATGCCGATGCCCAGGGTCAGCAGCACCAGGTAGATCTGGTTCGCATTCCGTTTGACGGCCGGGCGCAGTATCAGCCTTTCCAGCAGGTAGCCAACCACGCCGCCCGCCACGATCGCGCCGAGCACCAGCAATGGGTAAGGCGCCTCGGGGATGAAAAGGAGAATCGTGTACCCGGCGAATGCGCCGAGCATCATGATGTCGCCTTGCGCAAAGTTCACCAAGGCCATTGCACGGAAGATCATGCTGAAGCCGATCGCCACCAGGGCATACACACAGCCCACCGCGAGCCCGCTAATAAGAGCAGTAATCACGTTCTATCCACACCGTTGTAAGTGAAGGGACCTGACTTATTGCACCAGGCGGTCAAGCTCGAGGCCGCTCTTTCCGAGGCGGACGAAAGGAAGGGGGCGCTCCACGTCGCCGTTTGGCTTGATGGATATCGGGCCGGCTCCGCCTTGAAAGCCTGAGACCTTCAGCAACGCATCCCGAAGTTGCTCCGACGTCGCTTTCTTCACGTCCGGCAGCGTGTCGAGCGTATGCGCCAGAAGAAGCATGGCGTCGTATCCCATTGCCTCATACTGGCTGGGAGCGCGCTTGTACGCCGACTTCCATTGCTCGACGAACTGCTTGCCGCGTTCGGTATCGACCGAGCCTGCAAAATAGTAGAGCGCCCCGTAGGTTCCGATGGAGGCCGGCCCGGCGATTTGCGAGAACTGAGGCAGGCCGGGTGCGGTATTGGCATACACCGCCACCTTCATCTTCATCTCGCCCATCTGTTTCACGATGAGCGCGGCGTCAGTGTAGAAGCCCATGATGGCCACGAAGTCCGGTTTCGCCTGGGCGACGTTGCGCAGGATGGGCCGGAAATCCTTCGCCGTCGGTTCGTATGTCGCGCGGCCGGCCTCGACCCCGCCAAGTTCCTTCAGGCCTGCCGCAAAACCGTCTGCATTCGAAATGCCATAGTTGTCGTTCCTGGCCAGGATGAACACGCGCTTGGCGCCGTGATCCTTCATCATCCACTGCGCCGCTTTGGCGCCGAAGTCGTCCGCGTTTTGGGCGATCCGGAAGAACCACTGATTTCCCTGCTGCGTCAGCGAGTTGTCTTGCGCCAGGGGCGATAGCTGCACAACACCCGCCTTGCGCGTAACCTCGATGATCGCCTGCGTCTCGGCGCTTGTCATCCCGCCAATGATCGCCGTGACCCCATCGCTGGACACCATGCGTTCCGCCGCTTGGGCAGCCAGGCCCGGGTTGCCGGTGCTGTCGGCGGAGATGAGCTTGATTTCTTCGGCCGCCTTGTTTCGCGCTTCCTTCAATTGCGCCAACGCGAACTCGGCGCCCTTCTTTGCTTCCGTTCCATACACGGCCGCTGCGCCGGACATCGGCCCAATAAGGCCGATCTTTATCTCCGCGCCGGCCGACGACGCAAACGCCACAGCGCACAATGCCAGCCACTTCACCGTTTTCTTCGGGATGATGTTCATGCTCGTCTCCTGAGTATCGTTATTGACTATTTGAAAGCGCATCCATGAGATGGAATCTATCCCCCGAGGTAAGCGCTTCTTACACGCGGGTCTGCCCGCAATACCTGCGATTCGCCGCTGATGGCGATTCTTCCCCGCTCCAGAACGTATGCCCTATCGGAAATGCGCAGCGCCGCTTCGGCATTCTGCTCAACCAGCAGCACGGAAACGCCGGCCGCTTTCAATTCCCTGATGACTTTGAATACAACCTGCGCGAACAAGGGAGACAGCCCCATTGATGGTTCGTCCAGAAGCAGCACTTTCGGTTTGGACAGCAAGGCCCTTCCTATCGCCAGCATTTGTTGCTCTCCACCGGACAGAGAGCCGGCAGCTTGCCTGAAACGTTCGCGCAATCGTGGAAAGCGCTGGACGACTTCCTCGATCTCTTGATCCATGTGTGCGGATTTTCTTCTCCAGTACAAACCCAGCTTCAGATTCTCGATGACGGTAAGGCTTGGAAAAATCCCCCGGCCTTCGGGCACCACGGCTATGCCCAGAGATGCGATTTCCTTCACGGCCGCATCGGTGATGTCACGGGAATCCAGCCATACCCTGCCGCTGGTCTGCCGCACCTGGCTGCACACTGTCTTGATCAAAGTGGTCTTTCCAGCACCATTCGGACCAATGATCGCGACCACCTCCGCATCCCCGACATCAAGGGACACCCCGTTCAGGACATTCATTGAACCGTAGCCGGATGAAACGTCGGCAAGACGGAGCCTTGCGTCACTAAGAGTGGCTGTATTCACGCTTCCACCAGAAAGTTATGTGTCTCGAATAATTCTTGATTGGGCGAATAGTAGTGAATAAAACGAATTACGTCAAATATAACTTTTTTGACATTTATTGTTTTATTTTTGTGCCAGAAAAAGCCGGACCGTAAGCCCGGCTTTACCGGGGTCAGACCCCTTAGATACCCACCGAGATCGAGCCGGGCGTTCCTTGCGGCGCCCCCGTCAATGTGGTGGCCGCCACGTAGACCGGATCCGTGGTCGACGCTCCATCCCATATGGCGGATACAGCTTCACTGGAGGCGCCGGCCGCCACACCGGCGTGCTTGTCGCCGCCACCCGGAATTTTCTCGATGATGGCGCCGTCCAGCGCAGTGATGGCATTCGCGCTGTAGTTGAACCACGCGGCTGCGTTATCCGCCGCGTCGTAGACGATCACGGCATCGTTCTTTCCGAGTCCCGGCCCGCCCACCTCGATGAAGCGAGCAGGGTTGGACGTCAATCCCCAGGCCAAAAGAAAGCCGTCTAGCTTGCCGGCCTCTCCCACGACCACCAACACCTCGCCGCCCGCGATGCTGGTTTCCGATGCGAACGACCCATATGTTGCCCCTGAGGAGTCCGTCCAGCGCCAGCCGCTCAAGTCAATGGCGTCGGTGCCATAGTTGTACAACTCGAAGAAGTCGATGTCAGACGTATGCTTGGACGTCACCTCGGTGATCAGCAAGTTGTAGCTCGCCGGCGGAGCTGCCGAGAACGGCATTGAAGCCGCGCTCGCCCAGGCCTGGTTGCTTGAGTCGACGATAGCCGACGCTGCAAATTCCAGGACATAGCTTTGGCCCGCGATCAAGTCGGCGGTCGGGTTGATGGTGACGATGTTGTAATCGAACGTTATTGCGTTGGATTCAGCCACACTGAAAGTCTGTATCACAGTGCCCCCGCTCTTCAAGACAATGTCGCCCGTGCCGCGCTTCACCGATTCATCAAACTTCAGAACCAGGTCCGCCTTGCGTCCGATGACCGCCCCCGAGCCGATATTCGATGCGGCCAGAGTCGGCGCAACGTCCGCCGCCACGCCTCCTATCGTCACCCAGTTGCCAATGAACTGCTGTTCCGCAGTGGGCAGGTCCTTTGAAACATCGCTTTTCCCTTCCCAGACGGTGTCGCCATTATCTTGCAGCAGTTGGATCCTGGTGCCCGCATTCACGCTGGCCACGTCCACCAGCGTCTCGAAACTGCCTCCGGTCGCCGCCAGCAAGCCGTCCAGCGTCAGTTGCGCACCGTTCGCGTCAACAACATCCAGCGCCTGCAGTCCGGTCGCCTGGCCGCCCTCGCTGGTGCCGTCCCAGCGATACAGCCGGAAGTCGTGCGTCACTTCGCCGCTGGCCGAGCCCGCCGGGCCCGCAATGATCAAATAGCCCGATTCGTCATTCGCCTTCTCGATGGAACGGATGCCCCGGCCGCCCAGGTTCAGCTCGATGGGGCTTCCAAAAACCGGTGTATCGAACACGCTTGCGACCGACACGGGCACGATCAGCGCATTCTCCCTTGCGGTGGTATTGACCTGAGGCGCACGAAAGCCCAGCAGTAAATCATTATTGTCCAGCGACGCTGTCATGCCTTCAATCGAAAACCCGCTTACTTGCTCCGGCACGATGCCGTTTGCAGCGGACGACGCCAGACCGTAATAGCCGCCCCCTTTGCCATGGACGTTGCCGGTGTCCCAAGCCGCCAGGGCCGTGGCCAGACCGCTCTGGACATCCCGCATCTGGAACTCGGTGTCTGCACCGGTGCCGGATACCGTTACGGCGAACAGGAATTCGCGCTCCGGCGCATCGCTGCCGCTTTTCTTGTTGCTGTGCGAGCCCGTGAAGTAGAGCGTGTCGCCGATGCGGGTGCCGGCCTCGATGTCGATTTCATCATTTCCGAGATTGCTGCCCGAAGGCGCCGCATTCTTGATCGACCATTCGAGCACGGCCTCTCCGCCGCTGCGATCATAAACCCGTAGCACGCTGCCTTCGTCGTCGGCGACCACCATGAACTGCTCGTCCAAAACCAGCGCCGTCGAGGCATCCGAGGCGCCCTCATTGAAGTCTACTTTAGGCTTGAAGGTAGCCGTTTCAGGCTGCGAAGACGAACCACCACCGGACGAAACGCCGCCGGAGGAGCCCGAGCCCCCACCCGACGTAACCGGCTGGAACGTCGAAGGCAGTTCAACGCCCTCCGGGATGATCACGCCGGCCGGCACCACCAGTTTTACATCCAGCCCGGCAGGCGGCACGAAATCAACAGGGATGGGCGTGTCAGCGGCCGGCACCCAACCTTCCGGCGCGATGAAACCCGGCAAGAATGGCGCGACCGCGTCGACGCGTCCCAATGCGCCTGCGACGTTGCCCGCTTCGGCAGCCGCCTTGAAGACGGGGTCATCCGCGAACAACGCCAGGCTTATCCCATTGCCAAGATCGCGGCTTTCCAGGAAGCCGTACTCGACCAAATGGAACAATGGGGACGTCAGGCCCGCCTCCACCGCCGACGCCACATCGGGATTGGCACTTAAGTAGGAAGCCAGATCGATGAACGGCGCGACTGCGCGGACCTCCTGCTGACCGTATAGGACGAAATGCTCTACCGCATTGACCAGTCCGGCGTCCACCGCGGCGGTCACATCCGGATTCCGGCTCAAATAAAAGGCCTCGTCGAACCACGACAGCGGCGACCGGCCCTCGTGCATGCCATACTGTTCGAAATGCGGCCAGGCATTCGTCAAGCCAAGGGTTACGGCTTCGGCCACATCGGGATTCTGCGCCAGATACCAATTCGAATCGAACAATTTTTGCAAGGACACCCACGCTCTCCGGTTGATTCAAGAAAGACGTCCGTCCGCTTCCAAGCGGTCGGGCCGTCGATTAGCCCGGAATGTTAGTGAGCGAATATTGCAAAATTATTTTACCGGGATCGTGGCCGGCGGGCTGTCGGGGTCAGACCCCTTACGGGGTCTGACCCCAGCCTCTATTCAATCCATCCAGTTCAATAAATGGCGCGGATAGTTGGTAAGGGTCTTGTTGCCCTCTGGTGTTATCACCACCATATCGCCAATGGCTGCACCGCCGAGATTCGGAACGAACAGGTTCGGGTGCACTTCGAACAGCATGCCGGCTTGAGCGGCAACCGATTGCGGAGACGCGCCCCCATCGTAGGCTTGCGGAAACGCCAGGCTGCTGATGGGATCCTCGTATGAATGGCCCAGTCCATGCCCATGGCGGAAACGAAATACTTGTTCGTGCCGATCGGGATAATCAGCGAGCAGGACGTCTTCCGCCGCTTGGTGCACCGTAGCCAGATCATTACCCACCTTGAAGCGGGCCATCATTTCTTCCCACATGGATTGGGCGCTCTTGAACACCTGCTGGTGCTTGCTGTCGGGCTCGCCCAGCGACCCCGTCCTTATCGCGTGCCCCCAGTATCCATCCAGCATCAAATAGATTCCGAGCAGCACTTGGTCGCCCTTCTGGGGCACATGCCGGCACTCCTCCTTGAAGAATCGGCAGTAATCCGCTTCAGGACCCACAGTGAGCCAAGTCATGCAGTACTCGGCGCCTGCGTATCGAGCGACACGCTCCAGTTCGGCTTGCAATTGAAACACCGGGCGGGGCGTGCGCAGCTCCTTGCGCAGCGTGTCGAACAATTGATCGCAGACATCCGCCGCCGCTTGATGGCGGGACAGTTGAAAGGCGTCCTTGACGACCCGTTCCTGATCCAGGTAAGGACTCATGTCGACCAGTTCTATTCCGCTCAATCCTTGCGTGAAAGGCTGCCACAAACTGACCGGCATTTCATTAGCGCCCACCACTCCGATCGCGCCGGCTTCCCGGGCGGCGTCACCGCAGAACTCGGCTATGTGGTTTCCCAACAGAGGCGCTTTGACGAAACGAGTGTCTTCGATCCAGTAGTAGCGCTGCGCGAAGAACTTCGAGAATATTCCGGACACCAGTAGAACCGGCGGCCTGCCCGGTGTGACGATCAGGACGGAATCGTTCTGGTGCCCATCCCAGTCGCACAGATAGCGCATGTAGCCATGGCTCTTGGTGGCCGGACCCAGGTTGCTGCCGCGGCCATATACGACCACGGAGGAAAGATTGCGTGATTTGCACTCTGCCTCGAGCTTATCGAGACGGAGGCGAAGATGTTCAGGATAAGTTTGCATCGCTACTATCGCCTTCAGATTTTCTGCATGCCGGATTTTTCGATGACGCCGCGCCATTTGTCAGCGTCCGCTTTGATGAATTCCCGGAACTGATCCGGTGTGCCGCCTTTTGTTTCTAGTCCCTGGCTGCGAAATGCCTCGCGCACATCGTCACGCTTCAGGACGGCATTCAGCGCCTCGTTCAGCTTCGCAACAACGCCGTCCGGCGTCCCGGCCGGAACGACGATACCATTCCATGCGCTTCCCACGACCCCGCGCAGCCCTACTTCCTGGGCCGCTGGCACGTCAGGCAACAGGGCACTGCGCGAGTTTGAAGTGATGAAAAGCGGAGTAAGCTGGTTCGCCTTTATGGACGATAGTACGGCCGAGATGGGAATGAAGAGCATGTCCACGTGCCCTGCAATCGTGTCAGTCACCGCTTCCGCGCCGCCTTTGTAGGGCACGTCCATCAGTGAGGCGCCCGACTCCTGGCGATAGAGCTCGGTCATCAGATGGTTGATGGAGCCCGTACCGCCTATTCCCGCGTTGGCGCCTTCTTTCTGTTGTTTCGCCCAAGCCTGCAAGGAAGGCATGTCCTTTACCGGCAGCTTTGCGCTGGACGCCAGGACCAAAGGACTCTCATTGAGCAGAATCACCGGCCGCAGTTCCTTTTCCGGGTCGTAGGGCAGTTGCTTGTAAAGGCTTTTGCCCACGCTTACCGGGCCGGGTGTCGCCAAGCCGATCGAGTAGCCGTCCGGCTTGGCTTGTGTCATGAGACGCGTGCCGATGTTGCCGCCCGCCCCCGCCTTGTTTTCCACGACGACTGGTTGCCCGAGCTCCGTTTCGAGCTTGGCCGCCACCATGCGTGCCACGTTGTCGCTGCCGCCGCCTGCGGGAAAAGGAACGATCAAAGTGATGGGGCGTTCAGGATATGCAGCTTGCGCGGCAATGGATGCGGTTGCAATCAAGGGAAGAAGGATGGAGCGGGAAAACCAATGGACCAGCGATTTGGAATGGGCTGACATGATGACTCCGGATGAAAGTAGAACTACGCCTGAGAAATGCCTGTGAAATTTCACAATGTGTTTTACAATTTAATCACAGGATTGCCGGGGGTGACAATTCTTTCTTAAAAGGAGAGGTATGTCGGTCGCGAAAAAGCAAAACGACATTGCGTACGAAACGCTCAAAAAGGCATTGGTAACGCTTCAGCTTGCACCTGGCGAATTCTTGAACGTCGCCCAGCTCATGGCCCAGTATCAAATGGGGCGTACACCCATCAACCAGGCCATTCATCGCCTAGCACACGAACGGCTGGTACAGATCGTTCCGCGCAAAGGGATTATCGTGACGCCTCTCTCAATGGACGAAGCGCTCGATTTGATAGAGGTGCGTATCGCCAATGAAGTGCTTTGCCTGCGTCTGGCCGCCCAGCGCATAACCGACGATCAATTGACACGATTGAAAAAGACGCAGGCGAATTACCGGAAGGCGATATTCGAGGGGCAGATGGGCAATGCGTTAGAAGCAGACCGTATTTTTCATGAGACCCTTGCTGAAGCGTCCGGCAACCGTGTGCTGCCGGACGTTCTGACACGGCTGCATGCGCGCGCGCAACGCTTCTGGGCCATGTCCCTAGACATTGACGGGCACGTGGATCGGGTGGTTCACGAGCACGACGTCATTATCGAGGCACTCGAACGTCGTGACGAACAGGCGGCGGCGCTCGCTATAGAAACGCATATCTCGTCGTTCCGCGACAATTTTTTCAGCACTGCGGCTGGACGCGCGCGACACATCGGGTCAGCCCCTGTACGGAGCCTGACGCTCGAAACATGAGATCGGCGCGGTCGGGGTCAGACCCCGAATGGGGTCTGACCCCAAAACTCCGGCGGGGTCAGACCCATTTGGGTCTGACCCCTCGGCTCATTTGCGGTTTTTGGGGTCGGACCCCGTACGGGGTCCGACCCCATCAAATCCCCAAATACGCTTTGCGCAGGCCGTCGTCTTCAAGCAGGTCCGCGCCTGATCCCGACATGACGATTTGCCCATGCTCCAGCACATAGCCGCGGCTGGCGATGTTCAAGGCGCGGTGCACGTCTTGTTCGACCAGGAAGATGGTGATGCCCCGGGCATTGATTTCGGGCAGTTTCTCGAATACGGTTTCGACCATGATGGGAGCCAGGCCGATGGAGGGTTCATCGAGCAGCAGCAGCTTGGGGCTGGTCATCAGCGCGCGGCCGATGGCCAGCATCTGCTGCTCGCCGCCGCTGAAGGACCGGGCCAGTTGGCGCCGGCGCGCTTCCAGCTTGGGGAACAGATAAAAGATCCATTCCAGGTTCTCGCGGCTGCGCTGCTTGTCGCGCAGGATGTCGCCGCCGATCAGCAGGTTGTCTTCCACCGTCATGTGGTTGAACAGGCGGCGCCCTTCCATGACCTGCGCAATACCCAGGCGCGCGATACGGTGCGCGGGCAGGTCGGTGATGTCCTGGCCGTCCAGCCGGATGCTGCCTTCCCGAGGCGGCAAGGTGCCCATGATGGTGCGCACCAGCGTGGATTTGCCTGCGCCGTTGGCGCCGACCAGGCTGACGACCTCGCCTTCGCCGACGGTCAGCGAAATGCCGCTCAGTACCTGGACATCGCCGTATCCCGAGCTAAGGTTGGTGATTTCAAGCATGCGCGAGGTTTCCTTTGTATTGGTCTCCGAGGTAGGCCGCCACCACATCGGGGCTGGATGCCACGTGTTCCGGCTCGCCGTCGGCGATCTTCTGGCCATGGTGTACCACCACGATGCGATCGGACAGGCGCATGATGGCCTGCATATTGTGTTCGATGACCAGCACGCTTATGCCTTCGTCGCGCACGCTTTGCACCAAGTCCAGCATTTCGGCAGTTTCGACGGCATTTAGGCCCGCCATCACTTCATCGAGCAGCAACAGCTTGGGCTGGGTGGCCAGCGTCTTGGCCACTTCCAGGCGCTTGCGGCCGGCCAGGGTAAGGGTGCGGGCCACTTGTTGCGCACGCGGACCCAGTCCCACTCGCTCGACGACGCGGGCGGCGCGCTCGCGCGCCTGCTCAGCCGAGCGGCAATGCAGGAAGGCGCCGATCATCACGTTCTCCAGCACGCTCATTTCGCCGAACGGACGCACGATCTGATAGGTGCGCACCAGGCCCAGCTCGCAGATGTCCGGCGGGGTCAGGCGGTCGATGCGCTTTCCCTGGAACCAGATTTCGCCGCGGGTGGGATTCAGGAAGCCGGATGCCATGGCGAACAAGGTGGTCTTGCCGGCGCCGTTCGGCCCGATCAGGCCAAGGATTTCCTTTTCGCCCACATCAAAGCTGACATCGTCGATGGCCCTTAGTCCGCCGAAGTGCATCGACACATTCTTGTATTGAAGCAGGCTCATCGCTTGGCCTCCGCAAGTTTGGGCGCTGTCCGGCGCGCGCCGCCGAATAGGCCGGCCAGTATGGCAAGCAGTCCTTGGGGCTGCAGCCGGATCACCACCATCAGCAACAGGCCGTACAGCAGCATATCGGCGCCGACCAGGCCGCCAGTCACGTGCCGGGCGATGTCTTCGGCAGGCAACAGCAGCGCCGCCCCAAGGATGGGCCCCCACAATGTGCCCCGCCCGCCTATGATGCAGATGACGGCGATCACCACGCTGATGTCCGCGCCGAACACCTTGTCGGGGCTGATGAACAGAACGTACTGGGCGTAGAAGGTGCCGCCGATTGCCGTCAGGGCGGCGCTCAGCATGGCGGCGTAGAGCTTGTAGCGTGTGACGCGCACGCCCAGCGCCTCGGCCGCCTCTTGGTCGTTGCGGATCACCGTCAGGTAGAAGCCCATGCGGCTACGCAGGATGGCATGATTCAGGTAGCCGGCGATCACGACCAGGATCAGCGCGATCACATAATAGAAATACTTGCTGGTGTGCTGGAAGTACAGGATCGCGTCACGCAGCAGCGGCACCTCCATGCCCCGCGAGCCTTCAAGCAGGGTGTCGGCGTTCTCGACCAGCGTTTTCAGCACCATGCTGGCCGCCAAGGTGGCGAGCGCATAATAGGCGCCGCGCAGCCGGAAGCTGGCGGCCCCGATCAGGATGGCGGCCAGGATGGCAAAGGCCGCGCCCACGAACATGCCCAGCCAGGGCGTGAGCCCGAGCTTGGAAAACAGCCAGGTGGACGTATAGGCGCCGATGCCGAAATAGGCGGCATGGCCCAGCGACAATTGCCCGGCGATGCCGCCAAGGACGTTCCAGGACAGCGCCAGGTAGGCATACAGCAGGGCCAGGATGCCCACCGAAAGGAAATACGTGTCCCCGTACACCATGGGGAACAGTATGACGGCGCCTAGCAGCCCGATGCCGAATCGAGCGATGGTTGTGGTCTGGCTCATTATTCTTTCTCCACGCCGAAGAGGCCAGAGGGACGGAAGTACAGGACGGCAAGGAAGAGCGCGAAGATCAGGGCTTCGGTATAGGTCACGGGCATCAATTGCCCGCCCACGGATTCGATCACGCCGACCAGGATGCCGGCCCAGAACGCGCTGCCGACCGAGCCGATTCCGCCCAGCACCACGATGACGAAGGCGCGCAGCCCGAAGATGTCGCCCACGAAGGGATTGACGGGATACAGCGGAAGCAGCAAGGCGCCCGCAATGCCCAGCACGCCCAGCCCTATCGCAAACGACAGCCGGTAGATGGCGAAGCTGTCTATGCCGAGCACGCTGGCGGCTTCGCGGTCCTGGCCGGTGGCGCGGATGGCCCGCCCGGCGCGCGTGTAACGCAGGAAGGCGACGAGCGCGGCGGTCGCCAGGCACGAGAACACGAAACCGGCGGCTTGCGGATAGGTCAGCAGGTAGTCGGAGAAGAACAGCATGCCGTCATTCCATTCGCTTGAAGCGGACTGGTTCTCCGGGCCCACGGCGATCAGCATCAGGTGGTCGAGCATGATCCACAAACCGGTGGTGAAGATCAGCACGCTGATGGGCTCGCGCGCCGTCTCCTTCTGGTAGATGGGGTCGATCAGCCAGCGCTGGGTCAGATAGCCCACCCCGAACAGCACGACGGCGGTGAAGGGAATGGTCACCAGTGGATGAAAGCCCAGGATGTTCGATAGCCAGAGCGATACGAACATGGACAACATCAAGAACGACCCGTGGGCGAAGTTGATGATCTTCATTACGCCGAACTGCAGGCTCAGGCCCAGCGCGATCAAGCCGTACAAGGCGCCGCTGGCGATACCGCTGAACAAGGCTTGTATGAGCGTTGTCGTCACAATAGGAGTCTCGGTTTGATGGCCCATGCCGCCCCGCGCGGCATGGCCGTGAACATGTAGGGGTCAGACCCCATGCGGGGTCTGACCCCGCCGTCTTTTGGGGTCAGACCCATATGGGTCTGATCCCCACTACATCAGTCGCTGGTGTTCGCGGGCCACACCATCTTGTAGTCCTTGACCGCCAGGTTCTCGGGCCAGACGGTGCGATACGCCTTGCCTTCGATCTGCTGCATCACGAAGCCCTTCTCCGTGTTCTGGCCGGTTTCATCGATGATGATGTTGTAGCCCAGCAGCTTGGTGATGTCCGTGTCCACGATCTTGGTCGTCGCCAGCGCGTCGCGGATTGCCTTCGGATCTGCCGACGCGGCGCGTTCGAGCGCATCCTTCAATACCCAGACGGCGCCATAGGCGCTGACGGACAGTTCGTTGGGTTCTACCTTGTGCGCGGCCACGAACTCGTCCCAGAAACGCTTGGCAAACGGGGTATTGATGACGGAGTCATATCCCGCCCAGCCGTTGGTGGTGTAGACCGTGTTGGCGATCTTCTCGCCCACCAGCGGGATGAAGTTGCTGTCGATCTGGCCGGCCGCGCTGCCGATGTAGGCCATGCCGCTCACCCGCATCTGCGCCAGCAGCTTGTGCAGCTGCACTGCGTCAGCCGCGTATGAAGTCACGGTCACGACGTCCGGCTTGCGTCCCTTGACCTTCAATGCCAAAGGCCGCAAATCGGCCGTATTGGGCGGGTAGGCTTCGTCCAGCACGACTTCGACGCCGATCTTCTTGAAGCCGTCCCGCAGTGTGTTGGCCATGTCCTGGCCCCAGTCGGTGTTCTCGTACAGCATGGCCACCGTCTTGGCCGGCTTGCCCGTGGTCTCGTTGGCGTACTTCACGAAGTCCACCATGCTCTGCGCGTTATAGGACGCCGGCACCTGGGTGGGACGGAACACGTACTTGTAGCCGCGCTCGGTGATTTCCTTCTTGGCGGCCAGGTCGACGACCCACGGCACCTGATGCTTTTCGGCGACGGCCGTGGCCGGGAAAGTGACCGAACTCTGGAACGAGCCGATCAGCGCCGATACCTTCGCATTGGAAATCAAGCGCTCGGCCTCGGTGATGGCCACCTGTGGGTCGCCGCGCGTATCGACCTCGACCAGCTGGATCTTGGCGCCATTCAGCGACTTGATGCCGCCTTCGTCATTGATGTGCTTGACGGCCAGCTGCGTCGCGCGGCTCATGTCGCGGCCTATGGAGGACGCGGCACTGGACGACAGCGGAATCAGATAGCCTACCTTCACCGGATCAGCGGCGTAAGCGGAAAAACTGGCGCCTGTGGCGACCACGGCAGCCGCCAAACTGGCGGCCAGCCCGTTCAAACGGAAGCGATTGCGGTTCTTCATGATGGGTGTCTCCTTGGTGTAGGTTTGTTTACGTAAGGTCCTGCGCCACCACGTCGTAGGCGGCGGCGATCAAACGGTGGGCGCGCTCGTTCAGCAGCACGCCCGGTCCCATGCGATTCATGGTGTAGGCGAAGCCCATGCGGTGCACGGGCGAGGCAAAAGCCACCGACCCGCCGGCGCCCGCATGCCCGAATGCGTCTTCGCCCAGGCATGCACTGTCCAGGCCGCGGGCGCGATTATCCATGTTCCGCATGAATCCCGCTCCGAACCGCGTGGGCACGAGCAGGCAGGCATCCTTGTGCGTGGCGGAACTGACGCGGGTCGCGCTGCGCAGCGCGTCGAGGCCAAGAATTTCGATGCCGTCCCGGCTGCCTCCCAGCGCGAGCGTGCCGTACAAGCGGGCCATGCTGCGCGCGTTGGTGATGCCGCCTGCGGCCCCGATCTCGGCGGCATGGCCGGCCCGGCTGTTGAAGCCGGCGGGACGCCAGCCGCCGGTATTGACGAAGTAACGCGCCGAGATGCTGTCGGGCTCGTTCAAGAGTGCCGACTCGAAGGCGTTTCGGGGTGTGGCGGCGGGCTGTGCCGGAATAATGGGGGACACCCGATGCTCTTCTGACTCGGGCAGGCCGATCCAGAAATCCAGGCCCAGCGGGTCCGCGATTTCCTGCCGGAAGAACTGGCCCAGCGACATGCCGGAGATCCGGCGCACCAGCTCGCCCACCAGCCATCCGAAGGTCAGTCCGTGGTAGCCCACCCGCGTGCCGGGCTCCCACAGCGGTGCCTGGCGCTCCAGGAAACCGACCATGCAGTCCCAGTCGAATGCCGCATCGCGCGGCAGCTTGTCGGTGATGGCCGGCAGGCCCGCGCTGTGATCCAGGAACATGCGCGGGGTCGTGTCGCGACGCTGGCTGTCGCCGAACGCCGGCCAATAATGAGACACCGGCTTGTCCAGGTCCAGCACACCATGCTGCGCCAGGCGATGCGCGCACAAGGCGGTGGCGGGTTTGGTGTTGGAGAACACGATGCTCACCGTGTCCTTGGACCAGGGCGCGCCCGTTTCCTGGTCGGACACGCCGCCCCAGAGATCCACGACCCGCTGCCCGTCGATCTCGATGGCCAGCGACGCGCCTGCTTCGCCGCTTTCCAGGAAGTTGGCCTCGAAGGCCCGGCGCACGGAAAGGAAACGGTCCTGGCAATATCCCTGCACCGGCGCTTGCAATGCTGTCGGCGCTATCATCGTGTCCGGGGCGCGCCGGCCGAGAACCCAAGCAGATAGCGCAGGTCGTTCGAGAACCCTGCCGCGACTTCCGGCGGCATCGTCGAAACGAAATCCGAGAAGGGGCGCAGCCAGGACAGGTTGTAGTTGCACAGTATCGCCCGGCGCGGCTTGTCGGTGTTGTTCGGGCCGGAGCGATGCCAGGTGTTGGACAGCCACATGGCGACCGAACCCGCGGGCGCGGTCAGCACGACCTCGCCATCCAGGGGGTCGCTGCCCCAGGGCGGCGACTTGCGCAGCTTGTGGCTATACGGCATGACCCGGGTCGCGCCATTGTGCTCGGTGAAGTCGTCCAGCAGCCATACGTTCTGCAAGGTCAGGGGAAATTCCGGCAAGGGCTCGGCGATCTGCCCCAGCGGCGCATCGACGTGCCAGGCGCCGCCGCCCGTTTGCGGCCCGATGCTGGTGGACTGGAAATCGTGCAGATTGCAGTCGGCGCCCAGCACGTTGCGCACCGCCGGCAGAATAAGGGAGTTCTCGATCAGCGGCGCAAGCTCCGGCGCCTTGTTGATGAGATTCCACACCCGCTGGGATTTTCCGTGGTCGAAGATGGTGGGCAGAAACAGAAAATTCTTGGACACCTTGTTGATCGGCTGCAGCCAATGCGTGCCGGCGTTCTGGCGGCGATAATCCTGAATGCGCGCCACCAGGCGATCGAGCTCTTCGTCATCCACGGTGTACGCCTTGCGATAATAGGCGCGGATCTCTTCCTCGTCGGGCGCGGGATCGACATCCTTGGGGTAGTAAGGATGCTCGCGCTCGTGCTCCATCACGCGCTCGACCGTCGCGCGGGCCTGCTCCAGCATGGCCGGCGGCATGACGTTTTCGACGACCACATAGCCTTTCTCGGCCAGCTCGTGGCTGATGAATTCAATATCGTGCGGCGTTTTCATGAATTGCCTGCTCCTTCCTGATGCTCAATGAGTGTGTTGCAGCACAGGCAGAAGCTTGTTGCGCTGCAGTTTTCCAGTGGTGTTGATGGGTAGTTCGCCCGCAATGCCGATGGCTTCGGGCACCTTGTAGCGCACCAGGCTGCCGGCGCAGAAGGACTGCAGATCCGCCGGGGCCGGCGCTGCGCCCGGTTTGGCCACCACCCAGGCCTGAACGGCCTGGCCGTAGTGAGGATGGTCGACCGCAAAGGCCGCGGCCTGCGCGATGTCGGGATGCATCAGCAAGACTTCTTCGATTTCACGCGGGTGCACGGTGTAGCCGCCCACGTTGATCGCATCATGCCGCCTGCCTCGTACATAGACATAGCCCTCGGCATCCCGGCACGCGATGTCGCCCGTATACAGCCAGCCGTCCCGCAAGGCGCGCTGCGTCGCCTCCGGCAGATTGCGGTAGCTGTGCATGACATGCGGTCCGCGCACACGCAGCTCGCCTTCTTCATTGGCGGGCAGGGTTCGCGTACCCGTTTCCAGATCCACGATCTGGAGTTCGCTGCATGGCACCGGCAGGCCGACGGACCCGATTTTTTGCCGGCCCAGCGCGGGATTGTAGGTCAGACAGGGCCCTGCTTCGCTCAGGCCATAGCCCTCGATGATCGGCCGGCCCGTCAGTTGGCGCCAGCCGGCCAGCACGCTTTCCGGCAAGGGAGCCGCCCCTGAATAGCAGTACCGCAATTGGCTGAAGTCCGTCTGCCGAGCCGACGGGTGCGCGAGCAGGGCCCGGAACACGGTCGGCACGGCCGAGAAAAGCGTGATCGCCCGGGACTCGATGTCCTGCAGCGTGGCGGTGACGTCGAACCGGGCGTGAATGACCAGCTCGGACGCCGCATGGCAGGCCAGGTGCAGCGCCATGGCGACCGCGGACACATGGAACAGCGGGGTGACGCACAGTATGCATTCCTGTCCATGCCTAGTCGGCAAGAGGGCTTCACGCTGGATCAGGTTGTAGGCCAGGTGCCGGTGGGTGATGTTCACGCCCTTGGGTCGGCCGCTGGTGCCGCTGGTGTATTGGAGCGATGCAAAGTCGTCCGGCAAGGGAAGATCGGTCAGGCTGCCGGGATCGCCCCGATACGCCGCCAGGCTGGCGCCGGCCTTGAGGGCGATGCGGCGTTCCGCCGGCAGCCTGCCGGCGACCATGCTCGGCGCCGGGCCCGACTCCGTGTCGAAGACCATCAGGGCAGGGTCGGCATCTTGCACCATGGCGGTCAGCTCGCGCTCGGTGTAGCGCGGATTCAGCGCCACCACCTGCGCGCGCAGTGCATGGACGGCATAGGTCGCCAGAACCAGGTCCATGGAGTTCGGCAACACCAGTACGACGCGATCTCCCGGGCGCACCCATTGCCGCCAGTGTTCGGCCAGGCCGGCAACCGCGGCTGCATACTCGCCGTAGTTCAAGCTCGCTTGCCCGAAACGCAAGGCGGGCAAATCCGGCCATTGCCTGGCGTTATCCAGCAGCATGTGCACGACCGATGCCGGCACAGGCTTCAGCACGCCCGCTCCGGCAATGGACCCGGCGTCGCTTGCCAGGCCGCTCATGCGCCTTGCCCCTTGCCGGCGCTGCGGGCCGCTTTCGCCCTGTCGGAGGCCTCCCACACCGTCGTGCGCAGCGGTTCCCTGCCAAGCATCGCGATGGGGTCCTGATTATCGATATGGCCGTACTGGCCCTTGTAGATGCCGTAGCCGCAAAGCTCTTGCAGGCGGCGGGGAAACCGGCGCGCGACGTCTTGGGGAATGCCCAGCTGAAGGTTCTCTTGCTGGCGCATCCACCCGGCACAGTAGTAGCAGGAGATCGCATAGCGCCGCTCCGCGCTTTCATTGGCGCCGCCGTAATGCCACAGGGCGCTGTCGAACAGCATGACGCTGCCCGCGGGCATCGTGGCGGCGACGGTTTCGACCTCGCCGCCATAAGGCGGCGGATGATCGTAGCGGTGGCTGCCCGGAACGATTCTCGTCGCCCCGTTCTGCTCGGTGAAATCCGATAGCGCCCATACCGCGTTGACGGCCAAGGGCGGCCGCGGCCTGGGCAAGCGCAACTGCTGCATATCGTCGTGCAAGGGCTGCGCCGGCTGTCCCGGCCCCAGAGTCAGCGTGCACAGCGACGAAAGCAGAAGTTCCTTGTCGAGCACAGCCTCGGCCAGCTGCAACACCTCGGGCTGCAGGGGTACATCCCAGAATGCCTCGCCATAGGTCAACAGATTGTTGATCCGCACCGTCTTGAAGCCCTCGAACGAGGTCTTGGCATAGGAATAGCCGCGCGACTCCTCGGCCGCCAGCATGGCGGCGATCAACGACTGGATTCGCTCTTGCGGGATCAGCCTTTCAAATACCACGAAGCCCTGCTCCTGGAATGACTCCAGGCGCTCGCGCAATTGCTCATCATTCAGCACTACCGCCTCCTTGCCTTGCCCGGGTTTCACACCTAAACTTGTGCGGTGTGTCGCTCGCGCGTATATTGATCTACATCAATTTTTAATCTGGCCCATGCTATCAAGCCGTCGCGCGGCCATGTTTGCAAACCGTCCACGGCAACTGCGCAATCGGTGCACTTTGCAACGCGTGCGGCAGAACGCCCTGCACACTGTTCCGGAACCAGCATGAACAACCAATGGTCCACATCCGGCGTCGATCAACGCGAACGATTCGATTATTGGCGCGACGCCATTTCCAATGCGTTCGTGCCGCTCGAACCCGTCCCGGCAAAGGGGCAGACGGCCCTCGCCAATTTCCAGGGGGCCATCCGGGGCCTGCACCTGCCTTCGCTGCGCATCTCGACCATATCGGCCGATGGCCACGAAGTCAGCCTCACGCGCAGCGGCATCGCGCGCCAGCAGGGTTCGCCTTTTTTCGTGAATCTATTGCGCCGCGGCAGCGTGCACGTGACTCAGTACGGAGAACGTGCCACTGCCGCCTCCGGCGATATCTATGTCGTCGACTCGGCGGCGCCCTGGTCCGTATCGTTCAACGAACCCTTTGAAATGTTCTGTATCGAGATCAGCGACGAAATCCTGCGGCCGCGCCTCGGGGCCATGGGCCGCCTGCCTTCCCCAGTGCTGTCGGGCGAAGGCACCCGGGTGCTGCGCAACTATCTGGGCATGCTGCAGGACCAGCCCATCGAAGAGCTCACACAGCTGCAAGACCTGGTGTTCGAGCATTGCGTATCGCTGGTCGCACGGTCGGGCGCCGGCGCCGCCGGGCAAACGCCCTCGGCCCGCGACAGCGCCGTCATGCGGCAGCGTGCGCTGGACTTCATCGACCGCAACCTGACGAATCCCGAACTCAACCCCGAAGCCGTCTGCAGCGCCCTGCGCATATCACGCAGCTATCTGTTCAAGCTGCTGGCCTCCGGTGAGCACACCTTTGCCAGCTACGTGCGCGAAGCCCGCCTTCAGGGCTGTCGGCAGGCGCTGCTGCGCCACCCCGCCCGGCCCGTGTCGCATATCGCATCGAGCTGGGGCTTCGCCGAAGTCTCGACCTTCAATCGCCTGTATCGGAACCGGTTCGGAGAAACGCCCAGCCAGTCCAGGGGTCAGACCCCATGCGGGGTCTGACCCCGCAACCCGCAGGACACAGGGGTCAGACCCCGGACGGGGTCTGACCCCTTTTAAGGCGCGACCGGGGTCAGACCCATTTGGGTCTGACCCCTCTAACGCAGCGCCTTGACGACCGTCTCACAGGTGGCTTTCAGGTGGTCGAGCAATTCCTTCACGGCGGCATCGCTGTCCCTGCGTAACGCGGCTTCCATGATGCTGCGATGCTCTTCGTGCACCGATGCCTTGTAATGCTTCAAGCGAGCCAGGTTACGGTAGCGCTCCGCCTGATCAAAGAGATTCTCGGAGATCGCGATGGTGCGCTTGCTGCCGCAAGCCGCAATCAGCGCCGTATGGAAACGGCGATGAGGATCCGTCCAGGCTGGGTTCACCCGCGATGGATCATCGTTCTCGTAGCGCGACACCTCGCCCAGACGATAGAAGCTAAGGACAAGCTCGTCTTCCCAGGCCCCATCGCCGCGGGCGATGGACTCCCTCAATGCGCCTTCGTACAGCCAGCATCGGGTCTGGGTCAGATCCACGACGTCTTCCTTGCTGACGTCGCACACGTAAAAGCCCCTCCGATCATGCTGGGAGACGAGCTGTTCCGTCGATAAGCGGTTCAACGCTTCACGCAGAGGTATCGCACCCGCGTCGTAGCTTCGGGCAAGGGAGCTCAAGCGCAGCTTCGAACCCGGCCTCAGTTCGCCCAGCAAAATATCCGACCTCAATCTTTGGTAGACCAAACTTGCAGCGGTCGCCTGCCCAGCGCTTTCCAGCAAATTAGATGTCGGCTTAAGCATAGTGAACCCAATAAAACAATGCCTTTGGAAATCGATGAAGACAACAACGTGACACTTTAACCCAACGTCCCTCGCCCTGCGCCGGCAGCCCCCGCATTCCTGACGGGCGCGTCGATGCTCTTTTCCGGTTTCCTCAGATTCATATTGACCTGTTTTATTTTATATATTAAATTAATAAAAACTTAATTTTATATATAATTTTTTTGGAGTGAGACGATGAGCTGGAAATTCCTTCGCGCAAGCGCCGCGGCCTTTTTGCTGGCCGTTCCTTTGGCCGGCGTTGCCGCCGACAACTACCCCTCGCAGTCCGTCAAAATCGTCGTACCGTTCCCTGCCGGCGGCCAGGGCATCGATTATGTCGCCCGTACGCTCGCCCAGCGCATGCAGAATCAGTCGGGCCAGGCCGTGGTCGTGGACAACCGCCCCGGCGGCGGAACCGTCATCGGTACCGGCGCTGTCGCCAAGGCGCCCGCCGACGGCTACACGGTATTGATGATGGCCAACAGCTTCACGGTCAATCCAAGCCTGCAAACGAATCTGCCTTACGATTCGGAAAAGGACTTTTCCCCGGTCTCTTTGCTGACCATCACGCCCCACGTCCTGGTCGCGCGTAACGATCTGCCCGCCAACGACTTGAAAGAACTGCTGGCGCTGGCCAAGAAAGAGCCGGGCATGGTCACCTATGCCTCCATCGGCAACGGCACCTCTCCCCATCTTGCAGGGGAAATGCTGAAGAAGCTCGCCAGTGTCGACGTGGTCCATGTACCCTACAAAGGCACACCTTTGGCGCTGACCGCACTGATGGGCGGCCACGTGGACCTGCTCTTCGGCAACCTGCCGGACGTCCTCCCCTATCTGAACGACGGCAAGCTGAAGGCCCTGGCCATTTCCGCGCCCAAGCGCCATGCCAGCCTGCCCAAGGTCCCCACCATGGAAGAACAAGGCTTTGCCGAGTTCGAGTCCAACTCCTGGTACGGCATGCTGGCGCCGGCCAATGTGCCCGATGCCACCATCCAGCAACTGAACAAGCTCGTCGTTTCCATACTCCAGGAAAAAGAAGTGCAGGAAGCGTTCAATGTACGCGGTCTGGATGTCATTGCCAGTACGCCCGCAGAGTTCAAAGACTGGCTGCGCAAAGAGGTCGACAAATACGCCCAGATCATCAAGGCATCTGGGGCACGCATCGATTAGGGCTGTTCACTTTGAAAGGCCCAAGAGCCCCTACCTAGCGGCTGTCCAAGCGGCCGCCTTACCACAACAACCAGGAAGCTACATGTATTTTTGCGTATTCGAATGCAAAGGCGCGCCACATCTGGGCGCCACTCTATCGCCAAGCCGCGAGGCGATTGCAGACCTGACCGCGGCCTGGCCCGGCGAACAACAGGATGCGCCGCGCAACGTGGCCGAATTGGCAAGGCTGGGCGACAAGGGCCTGGACATCGCCAAGCGCATCTTGAACGAAGGCCGCGCTTCCGCGCCGGTGGCTGGACTGCGCCTGCTTTCACCTTTGGGCAAACCATTGAAGAACGTTTTTTGCGTTGGGCGCAACTATCGCGGGCACATCATCGAAGGAAACATCGCCCGCGGCGTCGACCCCAATCTGTTTCCCGAACATATAGAGTTCTTCACCAAGGCGCCCACCACGGTCAGCGGCCACGAAGACGCCATACCGCTGCATGACGGCATCACCGCGCAACTGGACTATGAAGCTGAACTCGGCATCGTAATCGGGCAAGGCGGCAGCAACATCGATGCCGCGCATGCCGATGCGGCGGTGTTCGGATACACCATCGTCAACGACATAACCGGCCGCGACCTGCAGCGCAGGCATGGCCAATGGTTCAAGGGAAAAACATTGGACGGCTCGTGTCCAGTGGGCCCATGGGTGGTGCACAGCTCGGCAATCAGCGACCCCCAGGCGCTCGGCATCAAGCTCTGGGTGAATGGCGAACTAAGACAAAGCGACAACACCTCTTCCATGATCTTTACCGTCGCTTCGATCATCGCCCAGCTGTCCGCCGGCTTGACGCTGGAACCCGGCGATATCATCGCCACGGGCACGCCTTCGGGCGTCGGCTATGCCATGAACCCGCCCCGGTTCCTCAAGGAGGGCGACGTCGTCGCCATCGAAATCGAATCCATCGGACGGCTCGAAAACACCGTCCGGAAGTAGTATCCAGCACTAGAAAGGAGATCAACGTGCAGAAGAAAATCATACGCAGTCCACTCGTTCCCGAGACAGGCGGCCCCTTCAATCTTGCAGTCAGCTACAACGGCATGATTTATGTTTCAGGCCTGCCGCCTTTCGAAGAAGCGTTTTGCGCAGAGCTTCGCGAAGCACGCCGACTGGGCAAGCCGCTGCCGAAAATGCCTGACCTGGACATGGATACGCAGGTTCATATCGTCATGAAGCATCTGAAACTGCTGCTTGAAGCCGGCGGATCCAACATGGATTGCCTGCTCAAGGTCGTCGTCTGGCTGAAAGACCAGAGCCAGATGGGCTCCTTCGACAAAATCTATCGCAGCTACTTCAGCAGCGACGACGCACTTCCCACGCGCACGCGCATCCAGGCAGGCCGCACCCCCTTTGACTGCGCTCTGGAAATCGACGCGATCGGATATATTCCGCAAGCGTCGTAAGCGGCTGGTGTCAGTTGGGGTCAGACCCCGTACGGGGTCTGACCCCGCAATCCTCACGACACAGGGGTCAGACCCAACGGGTCTGACCCCACATTTATAACGGGTCGGACCCCATGCGGGGTCCGACCCTGTCACATCGCAAGCGGGTCTGGCCCCGACAAGGCTTCCAGGCGTTCCAGATGCCGCACGCCCGGTGTATCCCTACCCTCTTCGATTCTGCGCAGAATCTGCGCGATCTCGGCATGCAGGGGTGTTGAAACACGCACATCGGCTGCCTTCGCAGCGACGAATCCATTCATGAAATCGACTTCGGTGCGCTTGCCCTTCTTCAGATCCTGGGCGGTACCCGACACGGCATCCTCCGTGACGAGCTGATGCTGCGCGTTCAGGGCGGCCATGACCTGGTCAAGCGCCGACGCATCGCCCGCGCGCGCCTCCAGCCATACGCCGGGCGCAACGCCGAAGATGTTTTCCGTTTCGTATCCCAGCGCCGCGCCGACATCGATGGCTTCGGCGGCCAGGCCGAGCATGACGCGGCAGCAAGCCGGGTCGCCGAATGTCCGCTTCAAGCCAAAGCCGCATACTGCGCTGAACCCCGACGTCATCGCGTTGGCCACGAGCTTCGACCAGCGCAGCCCCCACAGATTGTCGGTGGCTTGCGCTGCGTCCACCTGGGACAGCATATCGGCCAGCATCTCGACGCGCGGAGAAAGCGGACCCTGCGCTTCGCCTACGTAGAACACACAAGCGCCGTTCTTCACCGTCTTCTTGCTGCGGCGTATGCGGCCCGGCCCTTCCAGTCCCACATACATGCCGCTGCCTATGCAGCCCAAGGTGCGCTCCCAGCCCACCCGGGACGCCACGATGCTTTCCACCAGACTGTTCTGCAGCGTAACGACACAGCCGGATCGCTTCAGCGCATGCGAAACCAGACTGGTGGCCCAGTCGGTGTCGTACAGCTTTACGCAGATGAACACGATGTCCAGGGAGCATGGCGGAAGCGACGGCGATTCATCGGCGTGCATGGCCGGCACGGGGATCGAGCATTCGCCGTCCGGCTCGATGATCGTCAAGCCGTGCTTGCGGATTGCGTCCACGTGTTCGGACCAGGCGTCGATGAGCGTGACGTCGTAGCCGGCGGCAGCCAGCTTGCCGCCGACGAATCCGCCGACGGCACCCGCCCCGACGATGGCGATCCGGCCGCTAAACTTATTGGGGTTCAATGCCGGCCGCCTCGGTGATTTTCTTGAACTTGGCAACTTCCGCCTTGATGAACCCCGCGAATTCGATGGGCGTGCTGGAAGCCGCTTCCACGCCCATGTTGACGAACTGCTCTTTGATGTGGGGCTGCGCGGCCGCTTTTTCCACGGACTTGGCAAGCTTGTCGACGATCGCGGGCGGCGTGCCCGCCGGGGCGAGCAGACCCCACCACGTCGACACGTTGTAGTCCGGCACGCCCGCTTCCTCGAGCGTGGGCACGTCGGGCAGCGCCGCGCTGCGGGTGTTTCCGGTGACAGCCAGGGCCCGGACCTTGCCGCCGCGGATATGGGGTACGGTGGGCCCCATGGAGCCGAAGATCATGTTGACGTGGCCGGCCAGCACGGCGGTGTTGGCGTCGGCATCGCCACGGAACGGAATATGATGCAGCTTGGTGCCCGTGCGCTCTTGAAACAGCACGCCGGCCAGGTGCGGAGGCGCGCCCACGCCCGAGGAAGCGAAGGTCATGGTTTCGGGGCTCGCCTTTGCCAGGTCGATCAGCTCCTTGACGGATTTGGCCTTGACGTCGGGGTGCACGACCAGGACATAAGAACCGATGGCTGCGACGCTGACCGGCGCGAAATCGGTCACGATGTCATAGGGCAAGGACTTGCGCACGCTGGGCGCCAAGGTGTGCGCGCCGGCGGCCATGAACAGCGTGTAGCCGTCGGGCGCCGCTCTGGCCGCGGACGCCGCGCCTATGGTGCCGGCAGCGCCGGATACGTTTTCGACGACCACTTGCTGGCCCAGGTCTTTGGACATTTCCTGGCCAATGGCGCGTGCGACAAGATCGTTCGCGCCCCCGGCAGGATAGCCGACGATGACCTTGATGGGTTTGGATGGATAGGCGTCAGCGGCCATTGCCGCGCCCGCAACGACCAGACTCGAGACGCCTAGGCAGGCACTCAATAAAAGTTTTGTGGTTTTCATAACGGCTCCGTGCTTGTTTGATTGAACGATTCGAGGATCACGACTGATCCGCCTTGAGCTGCCAGGCCAGCCCGGCCTGTACATACTCGGCCGAGTCGGGAGTGGGATCCATGGCGGCGAGCATCAAGGCAAACGCCACGTAATACGCCGCGTTGAAAGATACGTCCGTGATCTCACGCGGGGACATGAACTGCTTGAGCTTGGAAAAAGTCTGGTCGCTGACCGATGACGGCGTGGAAAACTCCAGGGCGTACTGGGCGAGCGCTTGATCCGCTTCGCTGAACGTAGCGGGGACTTCGCCCTTGCGCATCGCCTCGATTTCCTTCGCATCGATACCTGCCTGCAGTGCCAGCGGCACGTGATGCAGCATGGCGTACTCGTAGCCGCGGCCGGTGATGACGATGACGATCTCGCGTTGACGGGCCGTCAGTGCAGAGTGGTAGCGGACATAGTCGCCCACCGATGCGAAGCGTTTGAGCGCTTCAGGCGCGTGCCCCATGGACCGCAACGCATTGGATGCCTTGCCGCGGCTTTTTTCCACATCGGCCAGTGCTTCGGCGAATTCGGGATCTTTGGCTTCATCAAGAAGTGGCAGGCGTGACATTGGCTTCTCCAGGAAATTTAATGAATGGAATTCGTCTGTCAAGGCAGATACAGTGCGTCCCTGGCCAGAATCGTCATGGCACAGATCTCGGCGCGCGTGACCAGGGTGCGCAGGTCGCAATACTCTTTGCGGGTATGCACGTTGCCGCCGACGGGGCCTGTTGCGCATAGCGTGGGCGCACCGGCCGCCGCTGTCAATCCGCTGTCCGCCGACCCGCCGGTGGATTCGCCCTTGACCGAAACGCCCAGTTGCTGCGCCGCCCGTGCGTAGTCATCCAGCAGCATGCGGCTTTCATCAGTCTGGAACAGCGGCAGGAAACGCCCCTCATGCGTGATGCGTCCACAGGTGCAGGCCGGCGCCGCTTCCTCGATGATGGATGCGATCTGCCGCTGCAAGCGGTCTTCGTCGATGCCCTTCGGATAGCGCACGTCGAGGCGGCCTCTGGCGAAGGGTGCCACCGTGTTGACCGAGACTCCGCCCTCGATGGTGCCGACATTGGTCGTGACACCCGTGCTTCGGTCGGTCAGCGCGTGCAAGGCGACGACCTTTCTGGCAAGGGCTTCGATGGCGCTGGCGCCCTTTTCATGGGCGACCCCGGCGTGGGCCGCCACGCCTTCCACCTCGAAATCGACGAACATCGCGCCTTTGCGCTCGACCACGACATTGCCGGTGGGTCGGCCAGGCTCCGCATTGAGCACCGTGCCCGCGCCGCGCGCCATGTCGATCGTGAGGCTTCTTGACGAAGGCGATGCGATTTCTTCGTCGCCTGTGAAGAATACGCGTATGGGCGCGACGTTGCCGCCGCACTCGAAGAATGCCCTGGCGACGAAGGCATTCATCACCAGGCCCGCTTTCATGTCCGCGACACCGGGGCCGTAGGCGATTCCGTCTTGTACGCGATAAGGCCATTGCGCCAATGTGCCTTCGGGAAAGACGGTGTCCATGTGCCCCAGCAGCAATACGTGGGGCGTCTGTTCGCCGCCGGAGCCCGGAATATCGGCCCTGAGGCAGTTGCCATGGGATTCCTGGCGGTACAAGGTGGTCTGGATGCCGGCTTCATCGAAGAATGCGCGAAAGAGCTCGCCAACTTGATCGACGCCCTGCTTGTGGTAGCTGCCGCTCTCGGTATTCACGACCCGTTCGAGCAGATCGAACATTTCCTGTTCGTGCGACCGGAGCCAGGCAGCCAGCTTCTCGTACCCTGCAATTTGCTTCATGCGTTGGACCTCCGTCAATCACCGCGGCTGTTAATGACTCATTATCATCATAAACGATATTATTTTGCAATGAAAATTGCAAAACAAGGATTTGGCACAGCGACTTGGCGTAGAATCTCTCGCGTGGGGTCAGACCCCATGCGGGGTCTGACCCCTTTCCATACCGATGGGGTCAGACCCCGTACGGGGTCTGACCCCCACAAGGAGCCCTCCCCATTATGAAGCTGTTCGACCGGATCGCGAACTATCCCCGCAAGCTGACGAAGCACGAGACCAAGCTGGCCGATTACATCTTGTCCGGCTATCCCCAGCATCTGCTGGAGTCGGCTACGGCCATCGCCAATAAAGTGGGGGTCAGCGCGTCGACGGTGGTGCGCTTCTTTGCCAAGCTCGATTACGCGTCGCTGGGGGAAGTGCAGGACGAAGCGCGGCTGGACCTGGCGTCCAAGCTGACCTCGCCATCGCAACGCGCCAAGCTGGCATCCAAGAACAAGCATTCTCTTTCCAATGTACTGGAGCGCAGCCTGGAGCTGGACCGCGAGAACCTCAGCGCCACCATAGAAACCATAGACCTGAAGGCGTTCGAGGCGCTCATCCGCAAGCTCACGCAGCCGGAGACGCGTCGCATCTATCTGGTGGCGGCGAAGAACAGTTCAGCGGTCGTGCATTACCTGTACACCCACCTGAACATGTGCCTGCCCAATGTCCATGCCCTGCCCACGGGCACGGCCCTGGCCGACCAACTGCTGTGGTCGACCAGCGAAGACGTACTGCTGGCCATCACCATCCGGCGCTACTCCAGGACCGTGGTCCAGACCGCCCAGCATTTTCGCAATTTGGGGGCAACGGTCGCCTGCATCACCGACAGTCCCTTGGCGCCGGTCGCCAATTTATCCGATCACAGATTGCTCATCCATACATCGAGCACGTCGCCATTTGACTCCTATACCGCGGCCTTCAGCCTATGCAACGCCATCGTGGCCGCGGTGGCGATCGAACGCCAGAAGGAGGTCAAGCAAAGCCTGAAGTTGGGCGACGAACTATGGACCGAGTTCGGCGTGTTCACGGAATCGAACGCCTAGGGCCTGTTAACGCTATCAGGCCCTAGCGAACCGAGAATGTTTCGCGCAGCATACGCCGCGAAATCTTCCCCGACGCAGTTCTGGGCAGATCCTGCAGGAACTGGATCTGGCGGGGATATTTGTACGGAGCGATAACGCCCTTTACGTGGTCCTGAATGCTGGCGATCAGTTGCTGCGACGGCTGATGGCCCTGATGCAGCACGATATACGCCTTCACCACTTCTCCTCTCAGCGGATCCGGGGCTGAGGTCACCGCACACTCCTTTACCGCCGGATAACCCATCAGAGCGTTCTCGACTTCCGTAGGGCCGATGCGATAGCCCGATGAACTGATGATGTCGTCGGTGCGCCCGATGAAGAAGAGATTGCCTTCCGCGTCGCTGCGCGCGGAATCCCCGGTCCGGTGCCAGCCCTCGTCGGAAAACGCGCTTTCGACCGCGCCGTCGACCCAGTAGCCCAGCATCAAGCCCGGGTTGTCTCCACGCACCGCCAGCTCGCCCACTTCGCCAGGCTCGCATAGCGCATCACGAGTGTCGATCACACCAACGACATTGCCCGGCATGGCGCGCCCGATGGATCCGTTCTGAGAAACTTCTTCCGCTGAAGTGATGGTGCACTGAGGCGTTTCGGTCTGGCCGAATGCCACCAGCAGCGGAGCGCCCGAAAAATCCGCCCAACGCCGTGACAGGTCCACCGTCATGGCCTCGCCGGCCGACAGGGTGAATTTCAGCTTGGGCAACGAGGCTTTCGTCGCCGTGGAAATGATTTGCCGCAGCTCCGTCGCGACAGCGCTATACATGGTCACGGAATACTTGGCCAACATGTCGACTTTTTCCTGAGCCGACAAGTTCGGCTCGACGACCAGCGACGTGGCGCCCCAGAACCAGGCGCCGTACAACAGGCAGGAGCCCGCCCGCGTCCATCCCGTGTCACTGGTCGTCCAGATCACGTCGCGCGTCGACGTGCCGAACATATGCCATGGCTGCCAGCTGCGTACGAAGACACCACGCGCGGCATGCACCACCGCCTTCGGCAAGCCCGAGGATCCGGAGGTGAAATACATCAAGGCCGGCGCATCGGCGGGCATCACGGCGGGTACGATGGCCGGGCGCGGCGTCGCAATGACTTCATCCAGGCTTTCCCATCCGTCGGCGGATCCCCGGCACAATCGCAACGCAAGCAGGTCCAGAACTTCCGAGAAACGGTCCGCCAGCTCCGAGGACGTGATGGCCGCCCGGGCTCCGCTACGCTTGACTCGATAGCTCACTTCCGACACGCCGATCTGAGTGACGCTTGGTACGGGGATGGCGCCCACGTAATGGCACGCAGCCATCGCGACAAGCCAAAGCGCCGTTCTCGGCATGAAGATCAGCACCCGGTCGCCCGGGTTTACACCGCGCTCGGCCAGCGCGGCGGCAAGGCGGCCGACAGTCTCGTGGACCCGGGAATAGCTCCAGACATCTTCCGAACCTCCCTCGCCCACGCTGATGATCGCCGTATGTTCCGGATGCGCGCGAGCACGGCGTTCGAGCACGTCGGCCGCAAAATTGAAAGCCGCCGGTACGACAAGCTTGCCGTCGACAACGGCGTTCCATTCCTTTCCAAGCATTGCTTACCCTCGATGGTTATGCGAGACAGAGACGAGTTTACCGTCGTACGCCGCGTGCAATGCATGAGTTTTCCCCTTGAAATCATAGAGAAAAATCTATGCGTCGCGCATGCCGAACCATAGGTTTTTTCCTATGGTTCGCACCGCTTTTTTAATTTGTTAAGCCCCGCCACGCTCGGTAGAGTCCTTACTTATTTTCCATTCAAGGACCAGGAGCAGAACATGCGCACACAGGTAGGCATCATCGGGGCGGGGCCATCGGGATTGGTGCTTTCACATCTACTTTACCTACACGGCATCGACTCGGTGATTCTGGAGGCGCGCAGCCAGGCGTATGTGGAAGCCCGGATGAGAGCGGGCGTGCTCGATTCCGACGTGAGCGCCCTTTTCAGGGAAATCGGCGTCGGCGAACGAATGATGAAGGAAGGCCTGCCCCAGGAACAAATGGAGATCCGCTTCCTGGGCAAGCGGCGGTTCATCAACTGGAGGGAGCTCGCAGGTGGCCGCGTCAACATGGTCTATGGCCAGCAAGAGGTGGTCAAGGACTTCATACACCGGCGCCAGCAAGACAATGGCAAGCTTTTCTTTGAAGCGCAGGCGCTGCGCATCAGGGATCTGGATGGCCGGCCCGTCATTGAATACATCCATGAAGGGCAGGAGAAAGAACTGAAATGCGACCTGATCGCCGCTTGCGACGGCTACCACGGAATCGGCCGGCAGACCATTCCCGCCGACAAGCTGGAAGCGTATGAGCTGAACTACTCCTTCGCCTGGCTGGGCATCGTCGCCCAGGCCAAGCCCTCGAGCAAATGGCTGGTGACTTCCGCTCACGAACGCGGCTATGCCATGCATAGCATGCGCTCCCCCAGTATCAGCCGGAACTACTTGCAGATCCCGCTGACGGACACCGTCGACGACTGGAGCGACGAGCGCATCTGGCAAGAGCTTCAAACGCGACTGGAAACGAATGCGGACTGGAAGCTTGAAGAGGGCAAGATACTGGAGAAGACCCGCTTCGACATACGCAGCTTCGTGTGCCACACCATGCAGTACAAGAAGATGTTCCTGGCCGGAGATGCCGCTCATATGGTGCCGCCCACCGGCGGACGCGGACTGAACCAGGCGATTGCCGACGTATGCATCCTGGCGGACGGGATCGCCGAATACTTCAGGAAGTCATCGATAGAGTATCTGGAAAGCTATACCCAGCTGTGCCTGCAGCGCGTTTGGCATGCGCAGCAGTTCACCTGGAAGATGACCTCGGTGCTACAAAGACTGGACTGGGACAACAAGAACGCATACCACCGCCAAGTCCAGCTCGCCCAACTGGAATACCTGACCAGCAACCGGGCCGCGGCCACCAGCCTGGCCGAGTGCTATGCAGGCACGCCGCTGCAGACATCGTTTCTTCCCGCAGACCGGCCTCGCTATCCCCAGATTTGCTAAATATTTATCTCAATCCATAAATTTACTTAATGCGTCGAGCCAGAAATTTTATTGGATGCCCGACCGGACATCCTCTTTAATTGCTGATAGCTGAGCACCCGCTGCCTTCATGCTGATAAGAACGCATATATGAACACCCGAGGAGCATTCCCATGAAACACAGCTTGTTAGCCCGACCCATCCAGGCTATTGGTTTTTCATTACTGATTTCCTTCACGTCTTTCGCCGCTGCCCAGGGCGCCTCCAATGCGCCTGTCTCGCTGGTGGTGCCCTTCGCACCGGGAGGCAGCGTCGACCTGGTTGCCCGCGCGGTGTCAGAGCCGTTGGCCAAAGAACTGAAGTCCACCGTCGTCGTCGACAACCGGCCCGGGGCCTCGGGTTCGCTGGGCGCGTTGCACACGATACGCTCCACACCCAACGGCAAGACCCTGCTTCTGGGCTCGACCAGCACGATCAGCGTACGTCCGCTGCTCGAGCCGCCACCCGGCTATGATCCCGCAAAAGACCTGACGCCGCTGAACCTGACCGCCGGCGTTCCCCATGTCATCGTGGCCAATCCATCCGTGCCCGCAAGCAACATCAAAGAGCTCATCGCGCTTGCCAAGTCAAGCAAAGACAGCCTTTCGTGGGGCGATTCGGGTCCGGGCACGCCCCATCACCTGGCCGGGCAGCTTCTTGCCCGCGAAGCCGGCATCGACCTGCTGTTCGTGGCATACCGCGGCACATCAGCCGTCGTCACCGACCTGGTGGCGGGCCACGTACAGGTTTCCTCCGTTGAAATGGGCGTAGCCCTGCCCTATATCCAGAACGGTCGGCTCAAAGTGCTGGGCATATCTTCGCTGGAGCGCAACAAGGCCTTGCCCGATGTGCCCACCGTCAGCGAACAAGGCGTCGAGGGCTACAACATTCAATCGTGGTTCGGTTTCTTCGCGCCGTCGCAAACTCCGGCTGCACAAGTGAAAGAGCTCACCGACGCATTGAAGGCGGCGGTGTCCTCCGAACAGGCGATCCAGGCGCTGAACCAATCCGGCCTGGAGGCGATCAATCAAAGCGGGCCGGAGTTCCAAGAGTTCCTGAAGCGCGAGCACGCGAAGTGGTCGCGCGCCATAGGGAAGTAAGCCGTGCGCGACCTGTACTTCGAGGACATCGTCGAGGGCTACCGGTTCGAAACCGGAGCCCGCAGCATCACGGAAGCCGACATCGTCAACTTTGCGGGCGTGTCGGGCGACTTCCACAAGCTGCACATGGACGCCGAGTATGCCGAAAAGCACACGCCTTACGGAAGGCGGATTGCGCACGGCATGCTGGTCGTTTCCATCACGACCGGCCTGATGGTCCGCAGCGACTTCATGCGCGCCATCGAAACCAGCACTTTGGGCGTGAAGGAAATCCGCTGCGCGTTCAAGAAGCCCGTATTCATAGGCGATACCATCCGGGTTCGCGCCGAAATCATCGGCCGGTCCGAAAGCAAGGCCGGCAACCGTGGAACGATTCAGATGCGAAGAGAGGTGTTGAACCAGAATGACGAAGTGGTCGTAGAGCTAAGCTGGTTCGCCACTTTGCTCAAGCGCTGACTGGTAGCCAAAGTACGACTCGGTCACCGCCCTTCCTTCGGTCAGCAGGAAGTCGACAAAGCTTCTTGCAAGCGGCCGATGCTCGGCGCCTTTCTCGGTAATCACGCACCACTGCGGATGCGGCCAGCCTTGCAGCCGGCAGCTGCTGATGGGCACAATGAGATGGCGCTCTATCTCGACCTTGCAGGCATGCAGCGACACGAAGCCCACTGCCAGGTTCGCTTCGACCATCCGCTTGATCGCGACATTGCTGGAAAACTCCGACTTGAACTGGAACGGCGTCCCGTGGGACTTGAATATTCCTTCGACCACCCTGCGCGTGCTGGCGCCGGTTTCCCGGACGATCAGCCCGGAGTTGACGACTTCCTTCAACGTGAATGAACCGTCGTGAGACAAGGCATGCTGTGGCGAAGCAATGAATGCCATGGGGTGGTCGGCGAACACCTGATAATCGAACTCGTCGTCGACCGTGTCGTCTTCCAGGATGATCATGTCGACGGACCGCTCTCGAAGCAGCTTCACCACCTCGTCCCTTTGGCCGATCCGTAGCTCGATCTTGGCGCTCGGGTCCTGTTCGGAAAAGGCGATCAGCAGCGGCGGCAGAAGGTATTCGACAGTCTGAATCGCCCCGATCCGCAGCGTCTGCTGGGCTTTCGTTCTTAACGCTTCCAGGTCCTGCGAGGCGTCGTGCCATTGGGCAATGATTCTCGACGCATGTTGAGTCAGGATCCGTCCGGCTTCGGTAAGCACGATCCCCCGACCCAGTTTTTCAAACAAAGGCAAACCCGCCGCCTCTTCCAATTGCTTGATCTGCAGTGTCACGGTGGGCTGCGTTACGTGCAGGATCTTTGCTGCCTCGGTCACGCTTCCCGCATTAGCCGTGATGTACAGCGCATTAAGCTGCTTTAGTGTGGCGAATCGCTGCATGATGGGCCTCCGCAACAATAGAAATGGCACATTGCCATCATAAAGAATAATGCCTTGCAACGTATTGTCAGTGCAATACATATTGCACTGATTAATGCACAATGATTTTTTCATTGCAAAATTTGACAGGCTGTGGTTTCATATTCCTATATGGATGCGTGTCCCATATGGGGGATGCGCGAGCATCCGGCGCCACTCAAAACCCTCCAGGAGACTGCAATGAAAATCGGCCTTAAACTCATAGGCTCAATACTCGCCATGTCGGCCGCATTGATATCGGCGCCCAGCGCCGCCAAGGATTGGCCCGAACGTCCCATCCGCGTCATCGTTCCCTTCGCCCCCGGCGGCGGAACCGACATCTTTACCCGCGTCATGGCTCCACGGCTTGCCGACGTACTGGGCCAGCAGATCATCGTCGACAACAAGCCGGGCGGCTCCAGCATCATCGGCACCCAGCAAGTGGCCCAGGCGGCACCCGACGGCTACACGCTGCTCATCGTCGACTCCACCTTCATGATCAATCCCAGCCTGCGCGACAACCTGCCGTACGACTCGGTCAAGGATTTCACCCCCGTCGTGCATCTGGCTTCCGGCCCGGTGATCCTGGTTGCCAACCCCAAGGTGCCGGCGAAGTCGCTCAAGGAACTCATCGACCTGGCCAAGAAGGAACCCGGACTGCTTTTCTACGGATCGGGCGGCAATGGCGCTTCCACGCACCTGGCCGGCGAACTCTTCAACATGGTTGCCGATGTGGACATCGAGCACGTGCCGTTCAAAGGCACCGGCGAAGCGCTGACGGCGGTCATGTCCGGACAGGTTCCGCTGACGTTCACCGGCATCAGCTCCGCTCGCGGCCCGGTCGAAGAAGGCCGCTTGCGCGCCCTGGCCGTCACCGGCGAAACGCGCAGCGAAGCCATGCCCGATGTGCCGACCTTCGATCAAGCCGGCCTGGCCAACGTGAACAGCAGCACCCAGTGGGGCGTGTACGGTCCCAAGAATCTTCCTGCGGACGTCGTCGCCAAGCTGAATCATGCGTTCAACGAAGCGCTGAAGGACCCGGCGGTCAAGGAACGCGTCGTGGGCCTGGGCTACGTACTGCGCGGCGGTACGCCCGCCGAATTCGAAGCGCTGACCAAATCCGAACTTGAAAAGTGGAACAAGCTGATTACCGCTGCGAAAATCTCGATCAACTAATCACGGATACTGGACGCGACATGCATTCGACCTTCACTTCACACGACGGCCTGGAAATCGCTTACCACGTCGATGACTTCACCCCGCCGTGGACCAAGGCTGAAACAATACTGCTTTTGCATCCCGCCATGGGAAACTCGACGCGCTGGTTCAGCTGGATGCCGACTTTGCTGCAAAAGTACCGGGTGATCAGAATGGATCTGCGCGGGCACGGCGATTCCGGCATGCCCGCTGAAAGCGACCCTTTCTCGCTCGACCTGCTGGTACAGGACGCCGCCCAGCTGATCGACCTGGCCGGTGAAGGCCGCGTGCATGTGGTGGGCAATTCCGCCGGCGGCTATGTCGCCCAGCAGCTCGCCATACAGCATCCGGAAAAGGTCAAGACGCTGGCTACCTATGCCGCGACACCCGGCCTGAAGCATAGCCACGCCCCCACCTGGATTCCCAAGATCAAAGAGATCGGACTGAAGCCGTTTCTGGCCCAGACCATACACGAGCGCTTCGACGAAACCGCCGACCCCGATCTCGTCAAATGGTTCATCGACCAGACCGGATCCAACGACCCGGCCTTCATTGCCCGCTTCGTGCTGCACATGTGCACGCATGACTTCATGGAAGAGCTGACGCAAATCAAGTGTCCAACGCTCATCGTTGCGGCGGGCAAGGAATCGATCGGACACGCCAATGCCTACGTCGACATGCAGCAACGCATTCCCAATTCTCAGCTTCAATACATCGACACGGCAGCGCATAATATCTGCGACGGCTATCCGCAACGCTGTGTCCAGTACCTGCTGGACTTCCTGAGCAAGGCACAATCATGAGTCAGCACTATGCTTGCATCACTTTCGATTTCGACGCAATGTCGGGGCTGGTGGCGCGTGGCCTGACCACGCCCACCCCGGTTTCCCGGGGAGAATTCGGCGCGGTCGCGCTGCCCCGGATTCTTGAGCTGTTGCAGCGCTACGGCATCAAGGCATCGTTCTTCATCCCCGGCGTCGTCATCGGCACCTACCCCAGGGAATGCGAACAGATTCTTGCCGCCGGCCACGAAATCGGCCATCACGGCTGGACACACGTGCCGCCCGCCAACCTGACGCCCGAGCAGGAAGAAGACGGTCTGGTGCGCGGCATCGACATCATCCGCAAGCTCACGGGCGACGCCCCGCGCGGCTATCGCTCTCCATCGTGGGACCTCAGCACGTCCACGGTAGAGCTCTTGCTGCGCCATGGTTTCCTGTACGAGAGCAGCATGATGGGCAACGACCATGAACCGTACCGCGTGCGCCAGGGCGACGTCGTTTCAGTCGACGAACCCATGCAGTTCGGCAAGTCCACTCCTCTTATCGAATTGCCCATCAGCTGGACGCTCGACGACTTCCCGCACTTCGAGTACCTGCGGGTCGGCCAGTCGCTGGCGCCCGGACTGCAGAATGCCTCGGGCGTGCTGGAAAACTGGGTGAACGACTTCGAGTACATGCGCCGGACCTGCGACTGGGGCATCCTGACCTACACCTGTCATCCCTATGTCATCGGACGCGGCCACCGCATGATCATGCTGGAAAAACTGCTGAATTCCCTGCAGGAAAAGAACGCGCAGTTCATTACGCTGGAACAGGCCGCCCGCCTGTACGACGAACGCTCCCCCTTCATACCTGCCTGAGAAAACGACATGCCTTCCAATCAAGAAAACACCGTATCCAGGCCCGGCCGATTGGCGGGCAAAGTCGCGCTCATCATCGGCGCAGGTACCGGCATCGGCGAATGCGCCGCCAAGATGTTCGCCGCCGAAGGCGCGCGGGTTGCGCTGGCGGACATCCAGTTCGATGCCGTGAAATCGGTTGCGCTATCCATCTGTCCCGACTCGGCAAGAGCCAGGGCGTTTGCGGTGGACGTGACCAGCGACGACAGTGTCCGGCAGTTGATGGAAGACGTGGTGGCCGGCTTCGGCGCGCTGCACTGCCTGTTCAACACCGCAGGCGGCTCGCTGCCGCAAGACTCGCTGGTCACCGACGTGCCGCTCGATATCTGGGACAAGACCATGAACCTGGACTTGCGAGGCACCCTGCTGGGCTGCCGCTACGCCATCCCGAAAATCGTGGCATCCGGCGGCGGCAGCGTCGTCAACATGTCGTCGGGCGCGGCGCTGCGCGGATCGGGCAAGGCGCATATCTATTCGGCGGCCAAGGGCGCGATCGTGTCCGTGACACGCAACCTGGCGGGCGCCTATGCCAAGGACGGCGTGCGGGCAAACGCGATCTGCTGCGGCCGCATCAATACACAGCGCATTCGCGACACCTATGGCATACCCGGACAACCGGGCAAGAGCGAAGACGCCATGAAAGTCGACGACACCATCAAGGCCTACCCATATTGGTTCGGCGAACCTGAAGACGTCGCCGGCATCGCCTTGTTCCTGGCATCCGACGAATCCCGCATGATCACCGGCGCGTCCATCCCGGCGGACGGCGGCCGGTCGGCATATTGATCCGATTTCATCGTTCCGACGCATGACGCCCATGCCGCACAATCGTCTACGCCAACAGATCCGCGATCGCTTCAAGCGCTACTTTACCGTTCTGTATACGCCGTTTCTGCCGAACGGCGAGATCGACCAGGCGGGTCTTCGGCATAACGTGGAAACCACGCTCCAGCTGCCCGGCGTGGGCGGCTTGTCGGTGCATTCCATCCACCAGGAATTCTGGACGCTCACCCAGCGCGAGCGCTGCCTTGTCACGGAAATCATCCTGGAAACGGTCGATGGCCGCGTGCCCACGATCGTGGGCGTGTCGGACACCAGTGTGCAGAACGTGATCGACCAGGCCCGGCATGCCAGTCAGTGCGGCGCGGACGCCGTCATGATCTGGCCGCCCTACTACGGCCCCAAAACCGCCGACGGCATCCAGACGCTCTACGAAACCGTCGCATCGAGCATCGACTGCGGCTTCTTCGTGTACAGCACCACGCTGACCGAGCTGGGTTTCTATCTGAACCCGTCCATGGTCAAGGCCCTGCTGCCCATCGATAATCTGGTGGGCGTGCATAACTCCACCATGGATTTCTCGGCGTATGCGTCGATGATGGAAAGCGTGGGCGACACCATTGCCGTCGCGACATCTCTGGAAGAGTATTTCCTGTTCGGCAAGATGGTCTACCCGGACACCGCGCCGGATTTCATGATGGGCTCCTCTCGTCCGCTCTTGGTGCAGAACGCAAAGTATCCGCGCTGCGGCGACTTTGTCGACAGCGCCCTGCAAGGCGACTTGCAGGGCGCCTGCGCAAAGCTGCGCGAGATCGTCTCGATCGCGCAAAAGTTGCAAAGCCGTTATTTCGCCCAAGGCTTCCATCACCTGGCCCTGTCGAAGGCACTTAGCACGCACTTGGGCCTGAAGGGCGGAGACGCCCGTCCGCCCGCCGGCGCGGCCAGCGAAGCGGAGCTGGAAGAATGCCGGCAGGTCATGCGCCAGGCGCGATTGATGACATAACCATTTCCGTTGGAAAGCACCATGCGCTTCGTCCTTGCCCTGTTCAAACACGAAACCAATACGTTCTCGACCCAGCCCACGGTTGTGCAGTCATTCAGCCGTGGATCCATGTACGAAGGCCCCTGTTACGGCGCCGACGCCGTCAAGGCCTGCGCGGGCACCAATAACGCGGTTGCCGCCTACCTGGACCTGGCCCGCGAACTGAATGCCGAAGTGGATTTCGTGATCTGCGCCAACGCCGTGCCGAGCGGCGTCGTGACACGCGAAGCCTTCGACGCCATTGCCCGCCCCATCGTGGAAAGCGCCGCCAAGGGCTGCGATGCCATCATGCTGGACCTGCACGGCGCCATGGTGGCAGACGGCTACCTGGACGCGGAAGGCGAACTGCTGCGCCGGCTGCGTGCCGTGCAGCCCCATACGCCGATCGCCGTTGCGCTGGACTTCCATGCCAACCTGAGCGCGGACTTCATACAGCACGCGGACATCGTCACCGGCTATTGCACCTATCCGCACATTGATGTCTATCAGACCGGTGAACGCGCCGCGAGAACGCTGCTCGCCATGCTGGAGAAACGCGTTGAGCCCACGCTGGTGTGGCGGCGCCTGCCCATGCTGACGCAGATCCTGAACCAGTCTCCATCGCGCCGGCCCATGAAGGACATCATGGATCTGGCCCTCGACGCCGAACGCAGCGGGCGCGTCCTGAATGCATCCGTCTTCGCCGGCTTTCCCTTGGCGGACACCCCGTATACCGGGCTTTCCATCGTTCTCGTCGCCGACAAGGAAAAAGAGGCGGACGCCATCGAGCTGCTGGATGAGCTGGCGGAGATGGCATGGCAGCGCCGTGCCGACTTCATCACCGATTACGAACCCTTTGAGCAGACCTTGGCCAAGGCGGCCCGGCTTCCGGATGGGCCGGTGGTCCTGGCGGACCATGGCGACAACTGCGCGTCGGGAGGCACGACCGATGAAATGAGCGTGCTGCGGGAAATGATGGCGCTGGGCATGACGGATGCCGTTGCCGGCCCTTATTGGGACCCCGCTTCGGTTGAGGCGCTGATCAGCGCAGGCATGGGCGCGCAGTGCACGATAGACCTGGGCGGCAAGACCGACATGCCCGCCATCAACCTGCGCGGCAAGCCATTGCGCCTCACCGGCACCGTCGTCAATATCACGGACGGCAGCTACACCGTGACCGGCCCCATGTTCACCGGCATGCGGATTTCGTTGGGACGCACCGTGGTGCTGGACACCGGCGGCATCCTGATCCTGGTGTCGGAGAAGCCCCAAGAGCCTTTCGACACCGGCATCTTCACCCACGCCGGCATCCAGCCCGAAACCAAGAAATACATCCTGATCAAGTCCAAACAGCATTTCCTGGCTGGCTTCGGAAAGCTCGCCAAACACATCGTCATGGTGGCCGGCCCCGGAGTCTGCAGCTCCGACTTTTCGCAGTTCAACTACACGAAGCTCGAACGGCCGATATTCCCGCTGGATGAAGAGGGGTGGGGTCAGACCCCGTACGGGGTCTGACCCCTGCATCAGAAGCTAGCTAAACCTTTGCATGATCCGCAAAATAGCTTCCCATTTGCTCGGCTGTCCATCATCGTGACCATCCTTTATGCTGAAACGCAAAAAGGAGACAAGCCATGATGTTAAGCAAGAGCCTGGTTGCAATCGCATTATCGTGCAGCGCAGTATTCGCAGCTTCCGAGTCCATCGCCCAAGCATATCCATCCCGGCCAATAAAGCTGGTTCTTGGTTTCGGCCCCGGTGGCGGAGCCGATGGTATCGCACGGCTATACGCTGCGGAGTTGCAGAAGCAACTGGATACACCGGTATATGTCGAAAACAAGTCCGGAGCCTACGAACAAATAGCCGGCAGGACGATTCAAACGGCATCGCCTGATGGATATTCCCTATGGCTGGCCACCACGGGAGGCGTGATCCAGGCGCCGCTCATGCGCGAAATGCCTTATGACCCGAAAAAAGATTTTACCCATATCGGAGTCATCGCCGAGGCAGATGCAGTATTGGCGGTAAAAAACGACTTCCCCATCAAGACTATCGATGAACTCGTTAATTATGCGCGAGCCCATCCCAATACGATCAATTTCGGATCAGCGGGCACTGGAGCGCCGAGCCATCTTTTGGTCGAGTACATTCAAAGTCTGACCAATATCCAAATGACTCATATTCCCTACAAGAGCGCGGGAGACGTCGTACGCGAGCTCGTGGCGGGCAATATAGATTTTGCAGTAGCAGTGCCGGCATCGGCCGCCCCATTGATCAAGGCTGAAAGAATCAAAGGAATCGCCATAACGGCAAAGGAACGACTGGCATCCCTACCCGAACTTCCAACCCTCGAAGAGGGTAGCATTCCCGAACTCAAGGGAATGAGCGTTTATGCGTTCTATGCGATCCTGGGGCCTGCGGGCATGCCTCCAGAGGTGACGGAAAAACTGAATAAAGCATTCAATCGCATTTCATCGCTCCCAGAAATACGGCAACGCGCGGTGGAGATGAATTTCCGCCCCGTTACTGGGACATCTCAGGAGTTCACATCACGTATCGACCAGGAGCTGATCACCTGGAGCGAAGTTGCCAAGCGCATAAAGTAAAGCGGAATTTCCGGATATGACACGAACAGCCGTCGTAACGGGGGGGGCCTCGGGCATAGGACTGCAGATTGTGAAGCGCCTCCTGGCAGATGGTTGGAGAGCATGGTCTCTGGACATCAGCCCCGCCCTTTCCGATTCAACAGGGCCCTCATCCGAGCATGCGGAAATGTTCAACCATCTAGCCTGCGATGTGTCTGATGCTGCCAGCGTCCAGGCTGCATTTGAACAGATTGAGAACCAGTCAGAGAGAATCGACGCCTTGATATGCTCGGCCGGCGTCCTCCGCACGGGGCGGCTGATGGACCAGTTGCCAGAGCACATCGACATGATGATGGATGTCAACATAAAAGGCCCTTGGCTCGTCACTCGACGCGCCGTGCCTTTGCTCAAGAAGGGAAGCATACCTCGACAGCCCGCTAGAGTGGTCTTCATTGGCTCCATCAGCGGAATCCGGCCAAAAGTCGGCTCTGGGTTCTACGCTGCATCCAAGGCCGCGCTGCATGTGCTTGCCGGCGTTCTTGCCGTCGAGCTCGCCGATGCCGGCATACTGGTCAATACCGTAGCGCCGGGCTCCGTCGCGACGCCCATGCTTTCCGATCCATCCGGTCCGGCGGGAGCCGGCACCGGCTTTCAGCCGTCTGGCATGTCGCCGCTGGGCAGAATTGCGGAACCCGACGATGTGGCGGATGTGGTTTTATTCTTCCTGGGAGAAAGCTCCCGCTACGTGACCGGAACGGTACTGCCGGTAGATGGAGGAACGAGAGCCGCCTTTTCTTCGAAATAGCTTCCTGGTTCCGCTTCCTCCACTCCTATGGCGCCTAGATCCTGAGAACCGTTGAACAAGCTCAATAGATAATCGACAAATACCCTGACGTTCCGGGAAAGCCCGCGGCTGCTCGGGTAGACGACATAGAGCTCGGCTTCTTTGTCGATGGGCTTGACGGTGTAATCTTCGAGCACCCTCATCAAGAGCCCATTGGAAAGCAGAGGCCTGACCATCCATTCGTGCACCACGATCAAGCCCAGGCCGGCAACCGCCGACGACCGCAGCACAATGGCGTTATCTGAACGAATGACACCATCGACTTCGACTTCCTGCTCTTTGCCATCCTTCGTAAAGGCCCAGATGTTTCCGTACTTCGGAGCGGTATAAACGATGCAATCATGGGAACGAATATCGTCCGGGGTCTTGGGCATTCCGCGGTTCTGAATGTACGAAGGAGCGCCGCATACTATTCTTCTGCTTGGACTCAGGCGACGGGCGATAATCTCGGCATCCGGTATGGCTCCCATCCAGACCGCGACATCGATCTGGTTGGCAATGAGGTCGCAGCGCTCATCGTTCAAAGAAATGTCGAGCTTCAGATCAGGATACTGCCTGAAGAACGGAGCTAAAGCGGGAATGATCGCCGCGCCCGACGACACGCGAAGCGAAACGCGCAACACGCCCTTGACGCTATCCTGGAAAGACTTGGCCGCCAGCTTCGCATTGGCCAGGTCGCGCACGATCTGAGTCGCTCGTTCGTAATACAGGCGGCCGGGCTCGGTCAGAGAAAGGCTTCTCGTGCTGCGGTTGAGCAGCCTGACGCCCAACTCATCTTCCAGCGCCTTGACTTGCCTTGCCACCGAACTGACTGAAGCTCCATGTCGAGCCACAGCTGAAAAGCTGCCTGTTTCGACAACCTTTATGAAAGTCTGCATGCTCGCCAATTCGTTCATCAACGCTACCTTTCGGCCAAAGTCCCCGGCCATTCTAGCAAATGGCCCCAGGGCGAACGGAGCGCCTTCGGACTAGGGCCTGGGGACACCGCCATAAAGGCCCCATGTGCTGGCTGCCAGCCAGCCCGCATCGATCAGGAGGTCTACGCCCGTTATGGCGGAAGCCCTGTCCGACGCCAGGAACTCAACGCCCTCCGCAACCTCATTGGGCTGAACTCGCCGGCCCAGCGCCATGTGGTCACGAAAGTCAGAGGCGTAACGCCCAGGCGGCCGTTGCAATACACGAGCCACTTCAGTCGTCCCCGGAGACACGGAGTTCACCCTGACCCCGTAGCGGCCCCATTGGCTCGCGAAATTGCGCGTCAAATTGACGACGGCGGCCTTGCTCGGCCCATATGCATGAAGCGGCGAGGAACCATGCGCCACAGTGGATGCGATATTGACGATGCTGCCCCTGCCCGCCTCGGCCATCCTGGCGCCAAATGCCCGGTTGGCATTGAAAGTGCCTTCCACATTGACTTCCATGACTGTCCGGAACAGATCCCGGGGAAAGTCGCCGGGAGCATGGCGTTCCTGGAATGCGGCGGCGGACACTACGAGTGAGCTGACCGGCCCCACATCCTTTTCGATGGTGCAGGCAAGACTTTCCAGGGATTCCAGATCCCGTATGTCGGCACCCATCCCGACACCGCCTATGCTCTGCGCAAGCCGCCGGGCCAGTGCTTCGTCCAGATCGATCACCACGATCCGCCAACCCCTTTCGGCCATTAACTCGCAACAAGCCGCGCCTATGCCGTTGGCCCCACCGATCACCACACCAAGCTTAAAGTCGGACATCTGCAATCCTCAAGTCTTTCGCAGTACGAAGCAGTGGAACAATATACCGCCGTATCGAGGCGGATAGGGCGCGCTGTGCGCAAAGCTCCTTTCATTTTTTAGCATGGGAAGAATCCTTGTATGGCACAGTTCGCCACGGGATAATTGTGCAGCAGCCGACAGAGGCCCAAGAACAACGGCGAGAAGCACAGGAGACAAAATGAAGAAATTGAGCATAGCTTTGGCGGGTTTATTTTCCATGGCCGCCGGCGTCATGAGCATCAGTCATGCAACCACGGACTACCCATCGAAGCCCATCTCGCTGATCGTGCCGCTGGGTGCGGGTGGCGCAACAGATGTGGTCGCACGCGTGATCGCCGAGAAGCTCAGCGAAAAACTTGGACAACAAGTCGTCATTGAAAATCGCCCCGGCGCGGAAGGCGCCATAGGCGTGCATGCGGCAGCCAAGGCGGCTCCAGACGGCTATACCTACGTGCTGGGGTCGAGTTCCACCATCGCCGCCAACTACTATTTGCGCAAGAATCTGCCCTTTCATCCCGTCAATGACCTTACTCCTGTATCCACAGCGTTAAAGGACTTCTTCAACGTACTGGTCATCAATCCCGATATCCCTGCCAAAAACCTGAAGGAATTCATCGCCCTCGCAAAGGCAAGCCCCGGGAAGTACAACTATGGCGCGGCCACCAGCGGCGCCAAGATCTGCATGGAAAGCTTCAAGACCATGGCAGGCATCGACTTGCAAATGATCAACTATAAAAGTTCGCCGCAAGCTCTCAATGACTTGATCGGCGGCCGCCTGGATATCATCTGCGAGCCGGTAGCGACCGCTCTGCCCAACATCGCCGCGGGCAGGCTCAAAGCCATTGGCGTGACCAGCCCGGAACGAGTTGAAAATGCACCCGAATTGCCTACAGTGGCCGAATCGGGCCTGCCTGGCTTCAGCTTTTCCGCATGGGTCGCGGTGTTTGGGCCAGCGAGTACACCCAAAACGGCAATCGACAAGTTTTCGAGCGCGCTCGCAGTCGTGCTGAAAGACCCTGAAACCGAGCAAAGAATCAAAGCGATCAATGCCGCGCCCATGGTCGGCAACGCCGAAGATTTGAGGCAACTGCTTCATGCAGAAATGCAAAGAGCCGAGAAAATTGTCCGTGATGCAAACATACAGCCGGAATAAGGGCGCAGACGAATGTTGAGCATGGCTGGAAAAGTGGCTTTCGTCACCGGGGCCGGGTCGGTTGGCAATGGATGGGGAAACGGCAAGGCCGCTGCGGTTTTGCTGGCGCGCCAGGGGGCCGACGTATTCGGGGTCGATATCAACGACGAGGCGCTTGCAGCAACGAAACAGGCGTTTCACGATGAAGGGCTTGCGCATTGGGGCGGACGTCGCTGCGATGTGACGGACAGCGCTTCCGTCCGGGATGCCGTCGAGGAATGCGTGGCCAGATACGGTCGGATAGATGTCTTGGTCAACAACGTGGGCGGGAGCGCGCCCGGCGACCCGGTCACTATGTCGGAAGACACTTGGAGGACGCAGATAGACATCAACTTGACGTCCGCCTTTCTCGGTTGCAAGCATGTCCTTCCCATCATGGAACGCCAATTTGAAGCAGGCGGACGGGGCGGCGCAATTATCAATGTATCGAGCATCGGCTGCATGACCTTCCAAGTCGACGGAAGAGTCAGCAGCGCCTATGCCGCTTCGAAGGCCGGTGTCCTCGCCTTCAGCCGCTCAACCGCTATTGCATACATCAAAAAAGGGATCCGGGTAAACACGGTCGTTCCCGGTGTCATGCATACGCCACTGGTCGAGTACCGGCTCACCAGTCAATTGGGCGCGGCCAGCGCAGAAGAGCTGATCGCCCGCAGGCATGCCAGCGTCCCAATGGGGAGAATGGGCGACGCCTGGGACGTCGCTCACGCCATATTGTTTCTCGCGAGCGACGAGGCGCGTTATATCACGGCCACGGAACTGGTGGTAGATGGCGGCATGACGGCAGCACGGCCGGCCTCTTGACCATAACCGACTTTACTATAGGCGCCTCATGGCACGAATGACGCTCTCTTCCTCCGATCAGCTCACACCAGAACAACAGGCCGTATTCGATATGACTGCCTCGGGATTGCGTGGAAAAGTTCCTACGCCAATGATCGCATGGCTGCACAATCCTGAACTCGCATATTGCGCCAGGCATTGGACGTCTCACCATGAGTGGACCGCACATAAAGCACTGGCATTGAAGGCGGGTCTCGATCCTGAGATCATTCAATGCATTGCATCCCACCGCCTGCCCAATTTTCGGCAGGATAATGAATCGTTGATCTACGAAATCTCCATGTCGCTGCTCACGATACAACGGCTGCCCTCATCGCTGTATACGCTCGCCGTCTCAAGCCTGGGAGAAAAGACCGTGGTCGAACTGGTTGCCGTTCTGGGCTATTACTGCATGGTTTCTCTCACCCTCAATGCGTTCGAGCTGGGGCTGCCCGATAATATCGCTTCCGAGCTGGACGATGCCGGCGTATCTGTTTGACCCTTGTACGGACTCGCTAGTGCCCATATCGAAACGTACCGCCCAGCGCTCCTCCCTTAGGGAAGAAGCCCTGGATCCGAATCAGATGATCATCGATGCGCATCATCATCTTTATGTGCGGCCCGGTTTGGCCTACCTTCTGGGCGATCTGATTTTCGACATACGCCACAGCGGCCACGACATTCGTGCCACTGTCTACATGCAAGCGCGATCCATGTACCGAGGCCATGGCCCCAGTGCATTCCGCCCTGTGGGCGAAACCGAGTTCGCCAATGGCGTGGCGGCCATGAGCGCCAGTGGAATCTATGGCGGCGAACATGTATGCTCGGGCATCGTTGGTTTTGCCGACCTCATGCTGGGAGACGCGGTTCGCCCAGTGCTGGAAGCCCATATCGGGGCATGCGGCGGGAAGACGTCGTCGGGCGGCCGCTTTTGCGGCATACGCCATCCCACCGCCTGGGATATCGATGCACGACTGTTCAATCCGGCATATCCATCCAGTGACGGCATGATGCAATCAAAAGCCTTTCGCGCCGGCTTCCAGCATCTGGATCAATTGGGGCTGACCTTCGACGCATGGCTGTATTTTCATCAGCTCCCACATATAGCGGCCCTAGCCGATGCCTTTCCCAATGTCCCCATCGTCTTGAACCACTGCGGAGGCGTGTTGGGAACAGGAGGCTACACGAATCGCCGCCAGGAGGTCTTTGATTACTGGAGCAAACAGCTGCGCTCCTTGTCTCACCGTCCCAATGTGATGATGAAGCTGGGTGGCCTGGGCATGGAAATATCCGGCTTCGGCTTTGACTCCTTCGCCAAGGCCCCGGATTCCCTGGCGCTTGCACAGGCCTGGCGGCCCTGGATCGAAACCTGCATCGAACTTTTCGGGTCCAAGCGGTGCATGTTCGAAAGCAACTTCCCGGCCGACAAGGCAAGCTATGGATACGGCACCGGCTGGAATGCGTTCAAGCGCATCGTTTCAACGGCTGCCCCAGACGAGAAAAACGACCTATTCTGGCGTACTGCCCTTGGCTTTTACCGCCTGCCCCTCGACGAATCCCTCCAGCCTCTCGGCGCCGATGATGTAACCCTCCAGACCCAATAACGCAGACAGCTGGAATATGGCAAGGATTTCCTCCGTGGTTGCTCCGTGTCCCAATGCGTTCCGGATATGCATGGCCAAGCCCGGTGCGTACATATGCGTCACTGAACAGTCGATGGCTATATAGATGAACTCGCGCTCTTTCGGAGCCAGCGATCCGGCTTTCCAAGGCGCCATGGAAATCTCGGACAACGCGATGAAGTAATCGGGGAGAAGTCGTGCAATCAATTCTCTTTCCTGATTCCAGAACCCGCGGGTTTCCAGGAATCTTGCCTTGACGGACTCGACATCCGCTCGCAAAGGAGCACAGTCCTCCTCTTTGACCGCGGCACGGCGTAGCTCTTCCACTAAAACGGGCACGGCAAAATACAACGCATGATTGGCGGCGCCAACGACCGAAATGAGGACGTCGATTACGTCCGTCTCGCTTGCGCCCGCAGCGATAGCCCGTCTTACATGCCGAGCTATCGCCTTTTCATTGAGGGACGTGGCCGTTGCGTGCAAGGCCAGGAGCAACAGCTCTTTCATGCGGGGAGTCAGGGACTCGTCCGCGGTCGCCACGCGCCAGAAATTCTGCGCCACCTCATGCATGGGCCCCGCTACCTGGCTCAGGCGCTCTGGAAAATCCGGTCTGGAAAATATCTCATCCAGCTCTGTTAGCTTGTCGTTCATGCCGGTACCCCGGGTGGTCTACTCATCACTCTTCAACAAGCCCCAGCTCGCGCGCCTTGATCTGGAGGGCCAGATAATGACTGTAAACACGACTCTGAGATAGCCCGCCACCCAGGAACCACAGGCCACGCTGTGGGGTAGGCCCGAACATGTTGCGCAATTCCCCGTTATTGGCTAGGCCCCATATGGGCCCGACCTTCTGGGCGATTTCTTCGCTCAAGAGCTGTCTGACGACCTCTTCTTGAGGCTGATAGCCGGTAGCGGCCACCACGACATCAGCCTTCTCGATGTGACCATCCTTCATCAGTAGTCCATCATTTACGAATCGCTGTGCTTCCTCCCACTGCAAAAGGCCTATCTCGCCGTTCACGATCAACTCCGAACATCCACAATTTAGGTAATAACCGCCATGGCGCGAGCGTAGTTTCATTTGATGGCCGGCCTCGTCGGGACCGAAGTCCAGTTTGAAGCCCCGTTCACGCAGGCCATCAAGAAGCGCTTTATCATGCTCCTTCATCTTCTGCACATTCAATTGATAGCCTCGTTGCAAAAGCTGGAACGTCGCTGCTGTACCGATCAGATCAGCATCCTCGGTCGGAATGTTTTCCTGATAATGGACCGTATTATTAAACGCTGCCGCCTCGACACTTACCACGGTCGTGGAGCCACGCTGAATGATTCCGACTTTCGCGTCGTGGCCATGAAGATCCTGCGCGCAATCATGCCCGCTAGTACCAGTACCAACGACAAGCACGCGTTTGCCCTTGTATTTGGCGCCTGAGTAGTAGTCGTCAGTGTGAAGGACTTCTCCCTCAAAATCCGCAAGCCCCGGGAGGTCGGGTATTTTCTTTCCACCCGCCACACCATTGGCAAAGACCAAGTGTCGCGGATGCAGAATGCGCGTCGTCCCGTCACTCCGGCCGACAGTCGCGCTCCAAGTCGCCTGTTCCTCATCGTAATCGCCGGTAATGAACGTTGTACTCGTCCACACATTGCACTCCATGGCCCAGGCATAGAACTCAAGGAATTTCGCCAACATGTCCTTCGGAAGATACTTCGGCCAGTTCGGCGGAAAAGGAATATAGGGAAGGTGGTTTATCGCCACTTGATTATGCAGTGCGAGGGAATGATAACGATCACTCCATACCTGCCCCACACGCGCTTTTCTTTCAATCACCAGCGTGTCAACGCCCAATAAGCGCAGCCGCGCAGCCAAGGTGATACCGGCCTGGCCACCGCCTATGATCAGCACCGTCGGCTCCCTATCTGCGAACGCTTGCTCCACCGAGCGCAAATCCGACCAATTGGCGCCACCGAAATTGCGCGAGTACGCAATGCCTGTCGGTCTACGCTGCAGAATTGGCTCTTCGTGTCCTTTCAGCTCTGTGATGGAGCTGGAGAACACCCAAGCTCTGTCTGGGTCGCCTATCGGCAGACGCAATACGCCGTCGCAGCGCGCCGCATCGGTTTCAAAAGAAAAGATCGCCTCGATGACTTCATTGCCTAGCCGGCGGACGCGGCGAGGTGGTGTACGGCCATACGCCACTTGAAAACTTCGCGCGTTGACTCGCGGCTGATACTTGATCAAGTCATCGACAATGGATTGCTGGTCATCGTGCGGAGCAATATCCCAACTGAAGGCAAGCATGTCGCGCCAATGGCACTCGGCGCCGAAACAAGCCATCAACGCCTCTCGGTTGCACGCTCGCAAAGCATCTTCAAAACTTCGCAACCATTTACTCGCAGTTGCGTGCTCCGACATCTCCGCAGGCTTCTCGGAACTCCTTTCAACGCCATGATCGACAAACATTGCTGCTCCCGCTTTTGGTATCTCGATGCAACTTCATTGCGCAGCGATTTATATGTCAAGGATTCTATAGCAGCACAATCGGGGCAATAAGCAGCATGAGCGGTAAGCAGCCTTGCAGAAGATGCAAAAGCGCAGCGCGGTGGGGTCAGACCCCGTACGGGGTCTGACCCCTAATCAAACCGCGCAGGCGAGAACGGGTTTGCGTCAAAGCCAGGGTCCGTCCCGGTCATCAGGTCCGCCATCAGGCGGCCGGTCACGGGTCCCAGGGTGAAACCGTGGTGGCAATGTCCGAAAGCCATCCACAGGCCGGCATGGCGGGCGGCGGGTCCGATGACGGGGCGCATGTCGGGCAGGCAGGGCCTGGAACCCATCCATGGGTCGGATTCGACAGGCGGTCCCAAAGGAAGCAGTTGCCTGGCCATGGCGGTCGCGCGTTCGAGCTGAACGGGCGTTGGGGACGCATCGCGATGCGCGAACTCCACGCCCGTGGTCAGCCTGACGCCCTGCGCCATGGGCGCCAGCACATAGCCGTGTTCGACGTCGACGATGGGGTGCTCCAGGACTGCGCCGTCCGACAAGGAGAAATGCCGGTGATAGCCGCGTTTCACGGCCAGCGGAATGCGGTATCCCAATGGACGCAGCAAGCCGCAGGACCATGGGCCCAGGGCCACCACCGCCTCGGGGGCGTGAACGGCACCTCCGTCCGTACGCACGACCCACGCGCTCCCGTCCTGGCTCAGGGTCGCGGCATCTCCAAAGAGAAATTCTCCGCCCCTGTCACGGTACAGGTTCGCATAGGCTTGCGTCACGGCGCCCGGATCGCTGACCGTCACAGGATCCTGCCAATGAATGGCTCCTGCCAGCACGCGGCCGAGCGACGGCTCTTCCTTGTGCAGCGCCTCGGCGTCCAGCACTCGGTGCCGCAAGCCGTAAGGCGCCAGATTCTCGGCTTCGGCAATCGCGCGCTGGAAAGACTTTTCGTCGCGCATGCATTCGATCCAGCCAGTGCGCCGGAAATAGCGGTGGGCGCCCGAGGCATCGGCCAGCGCATCGTGCTCCAGCACGCTGCGCTCGATGAGCGGCAGCATTTGCGCTGCGATGGCGGCGACGCGGCGCGGAGAGGAATCCCGCCAATAATGGGCGAGCCATCGCGCCACGCGCGGCAGCTGCCGCAGATGGTAGCGGACTTCGGTGCGCCGGTTGAGGGCATAGGGCAGCAGCAGGCGCAGGTCCCGTGGAAACGGGTAGGGAATGACGCTGGACCGCTCGATCAGGCCCGCGTTGCCGTAGCTGGTTTCCCTGCCCGGCGGCTTGCGGTCGATGAGCGCCACCTTGCGGCCCCGCGCCTGCAAATGCAGCGCGATGCTCACGCCCACGATGCCGGCGCCCAGCACCAGTACGTCCGCTTTCATGTCAGGGCTCCGCCTGCAGACGCCATTTCGTCTGTACGCCGCCCGACTCGGAGGGCTCCAGGAGCGGGATGGCAGACAACAAGCGCCGTGTATAGGGATGGCGTGGCTCGTCGAAGACCGTATCCCGCGCGCCCTCCTCGACGATCCTGCCCGTCTGCATCACGATGACGCGGTCGGCGACCTGCTCCACCACGGCCAGATCATGGCTGATGAAAAGGCAGGAAAAGCCATAGTGGCTCTGCAGGTCGGCGAACAGCTTGAGGACCTGGGCGCGGACGGTGACGTCCAGCGCGGACACCGGCTCGTCGGCGATGACGAACTTCGGGCGCCGGGCGATCGCCCTGGCAATGGCGATGCGCTGCCGCTGGCCGCCCGACAAGGCATGCGGATAACGCTCCGCGTACTGGCCTGCGGGCAGGCCGACCTCGTCCAGGACTTCGTCTATGCGGCGCTGCCTGGCGGCCTGGTCAAGACGGGTCTCGGTGCGCAAGGATTCTTCGAGCAGCGTGCGCACCGTCATGCGCGGATCCAGCGATGAATACGGGTCCTGGAAAACCATCTGGCAATGATGCCGGTAATGGCTCCAGCTTTCGTTGGAGCGGCTCACCGGCTGGCCGTCAAAGCGCAGCTGTCCGCTCGTGGGCTTGAGCAATCCGGAAATCACGCGGCCCAGGGTGGTCTTGCCGGATCCCGATCCCCCCACCAGCGCCACCACTTCATTGGGATAGATATCCAGGTCGATGCCTTGCAGCGCGCGCATGCCGCGGTCCTTGCGCAGCCAGCCTGGCCGGCCATAGTCGACGATGATGTCCTTGACCTGCACCACGGGCGTGACCGCGCGGTCGACATGCCGGGCCTCGCCACGCACGGGCAGGGAGGAAAGCAGCTTGCGCGTGTAGGGATGCCGGGGGCGGGCGATGATGTCCGCCGTTTCCCCCTGCTCGACCACACGGCCATGCTCCATCACGATGATCCGGTTCGTATAGCGCGCCACCATGGGAAGATCATGGCTGATCATCAGGACCGAGGTCTGATGCTCACGGGTAAGCTCCACCATCAGTTCGAGCACGTCGCGCTGCACGATGGCATCGAGCGCCGTGGTGGGTTCGTCGGCGATCAGCAATGCGGGCTTGACCAGCATGACGGCCGCCAGCATGATGCGTTGGCGCATGCCGCCGGAGAAGTGATGCGGGTAAGCGGTCAACGCCTTTTCGGGGTCCTGGATGCCGACGCGCTCCAGCATGCGCAAGATCAATTCGCGCCGCTGGGCGGCGGAGTGCCTGCCATGCAGGGCCAGGCCTTCATCCAGCTGCTTGCCGATGAGCATGGACGGATTCAAGGAGGTCATCGGTTCCTGGAACACCATGCCGATGCGGCCGCCCCGCAGCTTCAGCAGCGCCTTGCGCGGCATGGTCGTGATTTCCTGTCCTTCGAACTGGATCGACCCGGCCGTACGCTGGATGGCGGGCGGCTCCAGCCGCATGATGGCCCGCGCCGTCAGGCTTTTGCCGGAACCCGACTCACCCACGATGCCGACGATGTCGCCACGGCCCACGCTAAAGCTTACGTCGTCCACGACGCACGCCGCGTCGCGCGTCGTCTCCAGCCGCAAATTGCTGACATTCAAGAGAGGTTCGGAGTTCATCATTTTCCTTTGGACTGCGGATCCAGCTTGTCCTGCAAAGCATCGCCCACCAGGTTCACGCCAAGCAGGGTCACCGAAATGCACAGGCCCGGAAAGATGCCCAACCACGCCGCCTGCACCATGAACGGCCGGCTGCCGGCCAGCATGTTCCCCCAGGTGGGGCCGGGCGGCGGCACGCCCAGGCCGAGAAAGCTCAATGAGCTTTCCGCCAGCAGCACCCAGCCGAACATCGACGTGGCCAGGACCATCATCGGCCCGAAGCAATTGGGAAGAATGTGGCGGAACAGAATGAATGCCTCCGAATTGCCCATCAGGCGCGAAGCCTGGACGAATTCACGCTCGCGCAGCGGCAGCACCGTGCCTCGCACCAGGCGCAGTACCGAAGGCATGTAGGCAATGCCCAGCGCGACGACGATGCCGTACTGGTTGGCACCGACGACGGCCAGCAGTCCCAGCGCCAGCAAGATGCCCGGGAAAGCGAGCAGCGCGTCGGTCAGGCACATCAGGATGCGGTCGATCCAGCCGCGCAGATAACCGGCGATCAGGCCCAGCAAAGTGCCGACCGACATGGCGATCAGCACCGTCAGAAAACTGATGCCCACGCTGGTGGTCGCCCCATAGAGGATGCGGCTGAGCGTGTCGCGCCCGAACTCGTCCGTGCCCAGCCAGTGCGCGGCACTGGGCGCGCTCAGGCGATGCGCGAAATTGGGAGCCAGCGGATCGTAAGGCGTCCAGAAGGCGCCGATGAGCGCCGCGGCCAGGATGAGTCCGCACAGCAGACTGCCCAGCCATAGATTGGTGGCCAACTTCTTTTTCATGCAACAGTCACCCGCGGATCGAAAATGGGATAGCACAGGTCCACCAGCAGATTGACCAGCACATAGATCAAGGCAATGAACAGCAGGCATCCCTGGATGACGGGATAATCGCGCGCGAAGATCGCATCCACCAGCAGCCTGCCCAGCCCGGGTATGGTGAACACCGTCTCGACGACCGCGATGCCGCCCAGCAGATTGCCGAGCACCAGGCCGATCAAGGTCCAAGTGGGGCCGAAGGCGTTCTTGAACGTGTGCCGCCACAGCACCGCCGGCTCGGAAAGCCCTTTCGCCCGGGCGTGCGTCACGTAGTCCAGCCGCAAGACGTCCAGCGTGGACGCCCGCGCCATCCGGAGTATCACGCCTGTTTCATGGAGAAAGAGCGTCATGATGGGCATGACCAGATACATGATGCCGCTGCGCCAGTCTTCCGACAGGGACACATACCCCACCACCGGCAGCCAGCCCATCTTCAACCCGAAGAAGAGAAGAAACAGCAGGCCCAGCCAGAAGGTCGGCACCGAAAGCAGCAGCGTGGCGGCGCTCACGAAGGCCGTATCGATCAGCTTGTCCTGGCGCCAGGCCGCGATGATGCCGCCCGGCACGGCGACCAGGCTTGCGAACAGCACCGCAACCAGCACGATGGGAGCGCTGACGGCGAAGCGTTCCAGCACGAGCGCCAGCACCGGCTGCCCGGAGGCGATCGACACGCCCAGGTCGCCTTGCAGCACGTGGCCGAACCAGATCAGCATCTGCTCCAGCAGACCGCGATCCAGGCCCAGGTGCGCGCGCAAGTCCGCCAGGCTTGCCGGGTCGGCCATGTCGCCCAGCATGAGGGCGGCCGGATCGCCGGGTATCAGGCGGATGAGCATGAAAACCACGACGGCCACTATGAGCAGCGTGGGCAAAGCCATGGCCACCCGAGTGGCCAGGAAGCGCAACATCATGATGGTCGTCCGGGTTTAGATCTGAAGGGTGAAGCGCTGGAACACCGGCCTCACGGCCGGCAGGACGGCGACTTCCATGATGCCTTCGGCCGGCCGCATGAGGATGGTGGCGGCGGTTGCGCTCAGGTGGTCGCCGCTAGAAGATGCCTGCGGCGGACGGCACACCGCGTAGGGGTAGCCGAAACTGTCCAGAAACGCCTGGCGAAAATCCTCGAAACCTACCTTTTCGCCGGCCTGCGTCAGATGGCGCAGCACGCGCCTGCCCCGATAGACGGAGTCCGGGCTGGGCAGGGATTCGCGCAGCTTCAGCAAGGCCACCTGGCTTTCCCAGTGATTGGCATGCACCAGCAAGCCGGCTTCGGGGTGCAGGAGAAAGCTTTCATCCGGCGCGCATTCGATGTCCAGCGCCTCGCCATCGCGATGGCTCAGCATCATGTTGTTCGCCACCGCCTTGGGGCTGCGATAGACGGCGCGGATGGCGTGAGCGTAGTGCGGCGTCTCCAGCGCCTTGCGGCGTATGAAGGGAATGGGAACGCCGTTGCGCAAGGCGGCCCGGTCGGACTCCAGGTTGTTGCCCGTGATGGCGATGCCCGCGGCATTGAAGCCCGAACGCGCCAGTTGCCCTGCCTCGGTGAAGACCAGCATGTCCGGCCCTTGTTCCTGGCGGATCTTCATCACGATGCAAGTGTCGGCGCACTCGACCCGCCAGTCCCAGTTCTGCCCGTGCATCAGGACGCCATCCGCGCTTCTCTCGGGCAGCACGACGGCGGCGGTGCAGCCGTCGGGAGCCAGGTTGTCCGGCTGCATCTTGGCGTGCATGAGGAGTTCCCGGCGCGCATTGATGGCGACCACATGCTCGAAGGGAATGCCGGCGCCTTCCGCGATACCGCGCATTTCATCGACGTAGCTCGTGTCGAAGGCGTCGATCGCCGGCAGGAAAGCCGTGGTGAGGTCCCGCAGCCTGGCGTCGTCTATGCCGCGGCGCGCCACCAGGCCGACGTAGAAATCCGCCGCCTGGCGTATCCGGTCGACGGCCTGCTCGCCGTGCTGCCTGCCGCGTTCGCGCGGCGACCCGGCAATCTCGATGTAGGGTAGAACAGAGGGGTTATGCATAAGAATTCGAATAGGTGAGATTAAGCTGCAGCCGGCCTTATTTCTTTTCTACCTGCCACAAGCGCGCCGCCGAGCCGGTCCAGCTCTTGTAGCCCTGCACTTTGTTGGACGAGGCGTCGATCGTGATCCCGTTGTACAGCATGATCATCGGCACTTCGTTCAGGAACGCTTTGTGCAGTTGCTCGAACAGCGGTTGCCGGATGGCGGGATCATTGGTGGCGAGCGCCGCGTCGAGCAGCTTCTGCGCTTCGGGGCTGTCCCACACCTTGCGTGTCTGGACCGACTTGTCGCCCATGAAGTGCTCGTACAGCAGCGCTTCGTCGAATCGCGGCGAGTACGAGAACGCCATCATCTGGAACTTGCCTGCGTTGTAGCGGTCCAGCTGCGTCGCCCAGTCCAGGACTTCCAGCTTCACGTTCATGCCGGCCTGCTGCAGCATGGCTTGCGCAAGAATCGCGCTGTCGTACATCGCGGGATAGTCCTTGTTGGTGTTCAAGGTAATCTGCTGGCCACGGTAGCCGGCCTCGCGCAGCAGGCGCTTGGCTTCCTCGACGTCGTATTTCCAGCGCGTCCTCATCGCGGGCGTGGAATAGGGCGAGGCTTCGGGAATGATGGAGTTGTTCGGCTTGCCCAGGCCGCTGGTCACCATGCTCACCAGTGCGTCGCTGTCGATGGCGGCCGCGATCGCGCGGCGCAGCGGAGCCGTCAGCAGCGGGTCCGCCGTCTGGATCAGGATGGCGTTGCGGCGCGCCGTGAAGCTATGTGAAATATTGATGTTCGGCTGCGCCTTCAGCTCGGCATAGTCGGAGCTGCTGATGTCCGGAATCAAGTCGATGTCGCCGCGCAGCAAGGCGGCCTTGGCGGCCGACGCGTCGGGCACCACGATGAATCTCACGTGTTCGACCAGCGGCAGCTTGTTGCCCGTATAGCCGTCCACCTCGCCGCCGCGATTGGCGTAGCCATCGAAACGCAGCAGTTCGATCGACGTGCCGCGGCGCCAGGTCCCCAGCTTGAACGGGCCTGTGCCGATGGGGCTCTTCCAGCTTCCGTCGGGATTCACCGAGTCCTTGTGCAGAATGCCCGTCATGCCGCAATCCGGCCGTGCCAGCGAGCTCAGGAACAGAGGATTGGGACGATCCAGCCTCATGGTGACCGTCAAGGGGCCGGACGCCGACACGTCCACGACCTTGGGCCCCTGGCGGCCATCGAATTCCGCCCGGCAGCGCCAGTTCGTCTTGGGATCCATATAGTGCGACCAGGTCCAGAGCACGTCGGCCGAGGTCAATGCCTCGCCATTATGGAAGGACACTTTATCGCGCAGCTTGAACACGTAGCTCAGGCCGTCGTCCGATTGCTCCACGCTTTCGGCGAGCAAGGGCTTGACTTGGCCGCGCTCGTCGTAGGCAACCAAGCCTTCGACCAGGTGCATCACGATCATGTCGGCGGCGCTATCGCGATTGACGCCGGGGTGCGAACTGCGCCAATCGGCGGCAACCTGCACGTTCAAGGCCTGGGCCGTCGCGCAGGCCAGAAGCGAGCCCGTGAGCACGAGCGAGGAAAGCATGTGTTTACGCATGGAAAGTCTCCGTTATCTTTTATGGCGTAGCGCACGCACCTGCGAACGGGTGCGCACGCCGTTGATCAAAGGACGCGGGCCCGGCGTATTGCCAAGTTGTCCGCAAAAAATGTCCTAATGCGGTCGATGCAGTCTTCCCAGCAATGGGACACGCCCGGCACAAGGTCGAACCGTACTTTCACACCGGCGGATTCGAACGAGCGGCGCAGGGAATCAAGGCGCTCTGGCCGCGTCCTGCCCGGATCATTGGCGCCTTCCATCCAGTGCCGACCCCCGGGGGCATGGCTGATTTCCCAGGTTTCCTGGTCCGCGTCACCCACGATCATCTGGACCGGAACGCGCGACAAGGCATCCATGTCGAGTTCGATGCCGAAGCGCTGAGGCACGTCGCGCACACCCACCCACCAGTCCCTGTCGGGATCCAGCAAGGTGACGGAGCCGGGCGCGCCCACCGATGCCGCCCAGACTCGTGAAGGATGCAGGATGGTGAAGCGGTGAGTGAAATGGCCGCCGCCCGAAAAGCCGAACAGGCCGAAATCCTGGAAGTTGAAACCGTAGCGCTCATTGATCTGCTCGACCATCGAGAGCACGACCAGGTCGTAGCGCACGTCGCCTTCCTGCATGTATTTGTAGCCGTCGCGGTTGTCGTCGCGCTGCACGCCGACCGGAAAAAGAGGACACAGGATAACGCAATTGTTCCAGCGCCCGAATTCGCTGAAGGCGTCCCGGTATTCCGTGAAGGTACGGCCGGTGCCGTGCACGGCCACGACCAGCTCTGGCGGATGAGCCGCAGTATGGACGTTGGGCGGAATATACAGGCAGAAACTGAATCGGGGATCGGCGTGGCAAGAGAAGACCGTGGTCTTGCCGAAATCGTACATCGCGACGCCGCGCGATGCCGGCGCCAGGGTTGAAATCACATCCATTTAAGTACTCCGCACATTTATGCGCAAATCTTATCACACAAATTTGCGGCCATGCAAGATACAATGAGGCGTGTTCTTGCGTATGGTGCGAGACGTGATGGAGGGATGCCGTATGGCTAAAGTTCGAGGAAAAGTGCCGCGCATGCTGGGCGATGAGATCGCAGCGGAGATCCGCAATGGCGGTTTCCGGCCCGGCGAGTGGATACGCCTGGGCGACATCGAAGAGCGTTTCCAGGCCACCCGCTTCGATGCGCGGCGGGCCTTGTCGGAACTCGTGCTCAGGCAAATACTGGAACATGCGCCCAATCGCGGCTACCGCGTCTATGCGCCCGACCCGGAAACCATACGCCACGTGCGGGAAGCCCGGGCGTTATTGGAATCCGAGGCCATCCGCAGCGTTGCCCGGAACATCGACGAGGAAAACCTGGCTGCGTTGCGCGCCCTGGCAGATGAATTCCGCCAGGCGGCCGACCATGGCACCCGCAGCGAACAGAACGACATCAACAACCAGTTCCACCAGATACTGTACGCCTGTGCGGGCAACCCCGTGATCCAGGGCCTTATCGAAGACCTGCGCCAGCGCCTGGGCGGTTCATCGCACACCGTCTGGCAATCGCGCGACGCCCTGCTGCAAAGCGCGCTGGATCACGCCGACATCGTCAAGGCGCTGGAAGCGCACGACGCCGAGCTGGCGGTACGCCTGGTCCAGCGCCACATCAATCGCGAAAGCGAATAGGTTGAGGGGTCAGACCCCGTACGGGGTCTGACCCCAATTCTCAGGCGCTGGGGGTCGGACCCCACATGGGGTCCGACCCCACCACATAAAGGTCAACATATTCGTTGACCGGCATGGCTTCCAGTGCCTGCTGGTCAAGCGACACCTTCAGAATCCGTTCCTGCTGTGCGGCTGAAAAGCGCCGTGCGAGATTGCGTCGGAATTTTGCTTCCAGCAGCGGAATGCCCTCGGCGCGCCGGCGCCGGTGGCCGATCGGATATTCGCAAACCACCTCGGGCAGGACGCTGCCGTCCGACAGTTGCAGCGTCAGGGCATTGGGAATCGACCGCTTCTCCGGGTCATGATAATCCGCGGTAAACAAAGGATCTTCCACGCAGAAAATCCGGGCGCGCAATGCATCGATGCGAGGGTCCGCGGCGGCGCTGTCTTCATAATCGTCGGCCGTCAGGCGCCCGAACAACAGGCATACGGCAACGATGTACTGGATGCAGTGATCGCGGTCGGCAGGATTGTGCAGCGGTCCTTGCTTGTCTATGATGCGGATGCAGGCTTCGTGCGTGCGTATGGCGATGCGCGCGATGTCCTCCGCGGTTTTTCCGGCCGCGCGCAACTGCGCATGCAGGGCCATCGCGCATTCCGCCGCCGTCTGCGCATGGAACTCCGCCGGAAAGGCGACCTTGAACAGGATGTTCTCCATGACGTAGCTGCCGTAGGCACGTTGGAACTTGAACGGCCGGCCCTTGAACAGCACGTCGTAGAAGCCCCAGCGCTTGGCGGTCAATGCCGACGGATAGCCCATTTCACCCGCGCGCGTGATAAGCGCCAGGCGCACGGCACGACTGGTTGCGTCTCCCGCGGCCCAGCTTTTCCGGCTGCCCGCATTGGGCGCATGCCTGTATGTGCGCAGGCTCTGCCCGTCCACCCATGCCTGGGACACGGCATCGATGATTTGATCGCGCGTCAGCCCCAGCAAATGCGACACGACGGCGGTAGAGGCCACCTTGACCAGCACCACGTGGTCCAGGCCCACTTGGTTGAACGAGTTCTCGAGCGCGATACACCCCTGGATCTCGTGCGCCTTGATCATCGCGGCAAGGACGTCGCGCATGGTCAGCGGGGCCTCGCCCCGGGCAACGGCATTGCGCGATAGCCAATCAGCCGTGGCCAGGATACCGCCAAGGTTGTCCGACGGATGTCCCCACTCTGCGGCCAGCCAGGTGTCGTTGAAATCCAGCCAGCGGATCATGGCACCAATGCTGAACGCCGCCTGCACGGGATCGAGCTCGAACGGCGTGCCCGGCACCCTGGCACCGTGCGGCACCACCGTGCCGGGCACGACCGGCCCCAGCAGCTTGGCGCAGGCCGGGTATTCCAGCGCCTCCAGCCCGCAGCCCAGGGTATCGATCAGGCAATTGCGGGCGGTTTCATAAGCCAGGCTGCTTTCGATTTGATCGCCGAGCACATAGTCGGCGATATCGACCAGCACCTGGTCGGGGTCCGGGCGGACGTTGATGATGCCTGAGGACATAAGGCCTCCTGGGATGGTTGTGGGGTCAGACCCTATAGGGTCTGACCCCCCACTCTTTATACGCCTTCCGCATACCCGTCCCGTTGCGGGTCGGCGCCGCCTCGGAGCTCTCCGTCAAAGCGGGTGATGCCGTGCACGGCGGCGAAGGCGTAGCTCAGGTGGCTGCGCCTTACTTCGTAGCCCAGCTGTTCGAGTCCTTTCTGCACCGGCATGGGAATGCGGTTGGAGATGTCTATGGCGTTGCTGGTGGAAACCATGCGGGGCGCGCTGATGGCTTCCTGAATGTCCATGCCCCATTCCAATACGTTCAGGATCACTTGCGCCACGGCCGGGCCTATCCATGACGCGCCGGGAGCGCCCAGCGTCAGGACGGGCTCATTTCCGTCATAGATGATGCTGGGCGCCATCGAAGAGTATCTGCGCCGGCCGGGAACGATGGAGTTCGGGTTGCCCGGCATGGGATCGAAGGTGCTCATGGCCCCGTTCAGCATGAAGCCGGTGTCCTTCACGATGAAGCCCGAAGGATTTCCCAGGGTGTGGGTCATGGTGGCGATCATGCCTCGTGCATCCACGACCGAGACGTGCGTAGTGTGGCGCGACTCCGCCAGCTTGGCGCGCTCGATATTCGCCTTTTCGCCCGAACGTATGGCTTGCGCGCAGGTCCGGACATACTCATCGGAGAGCAGGCGGTCGACGGGGTTGTCGGAATACTTCGGATCGCCGATGAATTGCTCTTTGTCGCGCAGGGCAATTTTCATGGCTTCGGCCAGAACGCGGATGTATTCGGTGGAGTTGTGCCCCAGCGAGGCAAGGTCGAACTGTTCGGCGATGCGAAGGATCTGGCCGACGAGTATGCCGCCTCCTGGCGGCGAGGGAGCGTCGACGCGCCATCCGCGATAGCCGAAGGAGAGCGGACGGGTGATTTCCACGGCGATCTGCTCCAGGTCGGCGGCGGTAAGGATTCCCCCCTGGCTTCGCACGTCCTCAATGATGTGCGAAGCGATCGAGCCGGTATAAAAGCTTTCCGCGCCCTCGCGGGCGAGCACTTCCAGGGTGGCGGCCAAGTCCGGGTTGCGTATGGTCGAGCCGAGGCTCTTGTATGACCCGTCTTCATCCAAGTAGATGCGGCGGCCGTCGGGCGTCAGCCCGAGCTTGTCACCATAGTTCATACGCCCGTACTTACGCTCGTTCTGGTTGAACACGGTATGCACATGCGGTCGCATAAGCCAGCCGTCCTTCGCCCAGGAGATCGCCGGATCGAACAGCTCGGACCAGGACAGCTTGCCATGGTCCGCATGCGCCTTCGACAGCATCCGGAGCAGCCCGGGCGCGGTCACCGACTGGGCACCGGCTTCGTTGATGAAATCCTTGACGATGAAGCCGAAGCCGTCGGTGGTGACCCCCAGGGCGATGTCCTTCCACATATCCGGCCTGGATTCCAAAGGGCAGCCGCCAAAACCTTCATAGACCTTGCCTGTCTGCGTGGCGGGGTCGTACACATGCAACATGCCGAATCCGCCTATGCCGCACATCAAGGGGTCCACCACCCCTTGCGTCATGGCGCAGGCTATCGCCGCGTCCACCGCCGTGCCGCCCGACCGCAGTACCTCGGCGCCGGCGGAAACCGCTTCGGGTTGCGGTGCGGTGATCATTGCATTTGCTTTGGGCACTTTGCGTTCAGGGCGACGGGCCATGTTTTGCTCCAGATGAAGTTGCCTGAGGGGTCGGACCCCGCATGGGGTCCGACCCCCTATAGCAGGTGTAAGGGACAGACCCCGTGCGGGGTCTGTCCCCAGCAGCTTATGGGGTCAGACCCATCGGGTCTGACCCCGCGATAACTGTTCGAAAAATCGCCTGGGGTCAGACCCCGTACGGGGTCTGACCCCTCACCGCTTTACAAGCCGGCCTTGAATTCCTTGTTCCAGAAGTCCAGGCTGGCGGCTCGCTGTTTGGCCAGGGCTTCCAGGTTGTAGGGGTGGATGCGGGCGAGTTCCTCTGGCGTGAATCCCACTCGCTTCTGCAGCTCGTCCGGCAGGGTCGCGTTCTTGACCGTCGGTGCGTAGCCCATGGTTTCGGCGAAGTGCAGTTGCCCGGCCGGCTCGAGCAAGGCGTTCATGTACTTCAACGCAGCTTCCTTGTTCCGGCTGTTCTTAGGCACGGCGGCCTCGAAGGTGACGGGGATGGCGCCCTCTTCGGGGATGATGAATTCGAGAGGCAGGCCGGCGTCGCGCCATTGCAGGGCACGCGCCTTCCACATGCATGCGATCCAGATTTCCTCGGACTTGAATGCCGCCGCAACCGCTTCGTTGGAAGGAAACACCTTGGGCTGGTTTGCCTTCAGCTTGCGCAGGAAGCTGTATCCCGGCTCGAAGCTGTCGCCCTTGCCGCCTTCCGCCAGGCCCACGAACAGCGTGTTGAAGTTATAGAGGATGTCCGAGAACCCGACCCGCCCCTTGTATTTGGGGTCCAGGGTTTCCTTGAAGGACTTGGGCGGCGTGGGCAGCTTATCCTTGTTGTACACCAGGACCATCGCGCTGAAGATGTGCGGAATGGAATACGGCGTGCGGAATGTTTCAATGGTGTTGGCCAGGTTGGGCACATTGCCGGCCGACACCGGCTCCAGCACGCCTGCGGTGCTGGCGTCGTACATGTCCAGGTCGCCCAGCATGGCCACGTCCATCGACCCACGCCTGGAATTGCGCTCGGCCTTCAGCTTGGTGGTGCGGGCGGTCGCGTTGCCGGTATCGTAGACGGGCTTTACGCCCATGGGTTCGACGATGGGCGCAATGAATTTCTGCAAAAGGTTCTGGTAGTCGCCACCCCAGGTGCCCACCACCACATCCGAGGTCTGCGCAAACGCAAGACCCGGGATCATGGGAAGTGAAGGCACCAGGGCCAGGCCTGCCGCCTGTTTCATGAAATTGCGTCGATTCAATTCTTTTTCTAGCATGGTTGCCTCTCGTAGTGAGAAAGTTAAATAATGCAGCAGAGTCAGGCAAAGACCTTACTGCTGCGTTGAGCTACGGCTGAATGACTTGAGCGGCTTAGCACGACGGGCGCCTGCGGCAGCGCCGCCTGGATTTCCTCGGCATCGATGTCGCGGGCAATCACCACGCATATGTCCTCATGGGCCTCGCGGCCCATCAATCGGCGCGGCGCGCCAAACGTCGTGCCGACGCTTTGGATGTGGATGGGCTCGGGGCAGTCGATGACCTTGAAGATGGCTTTCACCCTGAGCAGCTTATCGCCGCATATCGAAGACAGGTCATCCAGCCACATCGCCACGTCGTCCCATGAAGCGCCCGCACTCAGTGTGCCGGCCATCACATGGATGCGCGGATGCGCCTTGGCCACCGCACTGCCGAACAGGCCTTCCACGGCACTGTCGGTCGCGCCGGCCGGGCCGCTTTCGGCAAAGGCCTGGCGAATCGCCGCGCCGCGATCCCGGTCCGCCACGATCTGAGCAAGGGGATTGACGCCCCGGATGACTTCGGCATGCAATTGCTCGGTGCCGGGATCGACCAAATCGAGCTTGGTCAGGACGACACGCTGCGCGGCGCCCAATTGCGCCGCCGCTTCATCGAACTCATCGACATTCAACGCGCCGCGCACGCAGTCGTAGGTACTGATCACGGTGACCCGTATGCCGCGCCGGGCAAGCTCCGGATCGGACAGAGAAGCCACGATGGGACCCGGGCGGGACAAGCCGCTGGTCTCGAGCACAATGCGCCGCAGCGGACGCGCGCCGGGCGGCCGCGGGGCGTCGAGCATGGCGCTGACCGTGAGCACGATGCCGCTGCGCAAGGAACAACATACGCAGCCGTTCGACAGCAGCGTCAGGGGAATGTCGTCGGCGCCGTCCTTCACCACCACGCCGTCCACGCCGATCTCTCCGGCCTCGTTGACGATGACGCCCGTCTCGCCCCTGCTGTCCGAGTTCAGCAGGTCGAGCAGCAGCGTGGTCTTGCCGCTGCCCAGGAAGCCGGCGAGTATGAAAAGCTCAACGGACATGGGGAGGCCTTTCTTCGTCGTCGCCCCAGCTGTCGTTGGCCAGATTGCGCACGTCGGCAAGAAGTTCATCCACGTCGAAGATCAAGCCTGCCTTGATGGTGTAGCGTAGTGCTCGCACCCATTCCGGCTGGCCGGTCTGGTCATTCAGGCGCCACGCGCCGGTGCCATAGAGAAGCTTGAAATCTTCCAGCGGATTGTGATCCATGACCAGCAGGTCGGCGCGTTTCCCGACATCGACCGACCCGGTCTCGTGATCGATGCCCAGCAACTCTGCCCCGAGCGACGTAGCGGAGCGCAAGGCCTCCAACGGGTGGAATCCCGCCTCCTGCAGCAATTCGAGCTCGCGAATCAGGCCGAAGCCGAAGATCTGGAAGATGAAGCCGCTGTCGCTGCCCGCGCAGACGCGCCCGCCCAGGTTCTTGTATTCGTTAATGAACTGCATCCAGAGACGGTAGTTCTCCTTCCATTCGATTTCGTTCGTGGTGCTCCAGCGATACCAGTATGAACCGTGGCCGCCGCGCTGTGGCTGGAAGTATTTCCAGATCGCCTTCCATGTGTAGTCGTCGTGCCAATCGGCACGACGCGCGCGCATCAGGTCGCGATTGGCGTCATAGATGTTGAAGGTGGGCACGAAGGTATGGCCAAGCTCCAGGAAGCGCTCCATGACCTCGTTCCATTTCGGGCTGCCGGGCTGGGCCGCCTGCTTGAAGGTCTGGCCGGCCAGCGCGAAGCGGAAGTATTCGTCGCTGTAGTTGTAATCGGTGGGAAACTGCTGCACGACTTGAGACTCGAACAGCGCTTCGGGGAGCCCATAGTAATGCTCCGAGCTGGTCAGCCCCCATCCCGCGGATTTCAAGGCATTTACCCGCGTCACCGCCATCTGCGCATGATGGCAGCCCGAGTGCAGGCCTTGCTGGGAAGCCTCGTCGAGCGCCGCTTGCATGATGGTCGGCGGCGCGCCGAAGAACTTGATGCCGTCCGCGCCGCGGTTCTTCAGCTTGCGCACCCAGTCGCGCGCCTGGTCCGGCGTGTAGATGGTCTTGACCCTGTCGTTGACCGCCGGGAAATAGGCATAGGACAGAATATTGGGCGCGGCGATGTCGTTCCGTGCGGAGGCCTCTTTCTGCTGCATGGTATAGCCCAGGCCGTTCAGCCCTCCCATTTCGCGCACCGTCGTGACACCGTGGGCCAGCCACAATTTATAGATGTAGTCGGCGGGCGGCTCGACGCCGCACATCGAATGGTATGGCGTGCCGATATGCGCGTGCGAGTCGACCAGGCCCGGCATCACGAATTTGCCATGGCAATCCACTTCGAAATCGCCGGCGGCCGGCCGCCGGTCCGGGTTGATCGTGTCGAGCGACGCGCCCACGCCCACCAGCGCGGCAATGCGGTCGTTTTCGATCACGACGTCCACCGGGCCCCAGGGCGGTGCGCCGGTGCCATCGATGATGGTGGCGCCGCGCAGCACCATGCGCTTGAACGGCCCTTCGCCGCGATCCCGGCCGCTTGCCGGCACGGGCGGACGCCATCCTTTGCTGGCGTTCAGGTCGCCCATTTCTTCGCCGGGCAATGAATTGATGTAGGGGTTGTCAGGTTTGCTCATTTCGATTTCCAGTTTCGATGATTCAGCCTATGGCCATCAGGCTAGCGTTCCCGCCCGCCGCCGTGGTGTTCACGCTCATGGAGCGCTCGCGCAGGAGCAGTTCCGGCTGGTAGCCGGCGCCGTCGCGGATCGCCTCCGACGTCAGCCCCTGCACGGCAAGAAGCGGCCCATCCCGCAAAGCCAGCCGCTGGTTCAGTTCCCGCAGGGCGTCGCTATCTCCTTCGAACAGCACCGCATCGATGGGGGTTGTTTCGATGCGGCCGGCATCGACCCAGCTTATGCTGTCCGATTCGGCGCCGTGCGCCTGCAACGCCGCGCGGGCAATGCCGGTGTCCACAAAACAAGCCTTGTTGCCCGTCAGCCGGCATGCCTCCCACTGCCGCTGCGCGCCCTGCGAGCTGGCGGCCACGCACAGCACGATGCCACGCGGAATGACCATGTAGGTATTGTGCTCCCCGGTCGGTCCGGGCAGGGGCAATGTGCAAGGCAACCCCGCCGCAAGGTCGATGCCGGCCGGCATATGCGCCGGCCGGCGCGACAGCAGCCGGTACAGATAGAGGGGGCCGCCCGCCTTGGGCCCCGTGCCGGACAGGCCTTCGCCGCCGAAGGGCTGCATGCCCACCACGGCGCCGACGATGTTCCGGTTCACATAGATATTGCCAGCCAGGATGCGCGAGCTGACGTACGCCACCATCTCGTCGATGCGCGTATGAACGCCGAACGTCAGCCCGTAGCCCGTGCCGTTGATGGCATCCATCACCGCGCCGATGTCCTCGCGCCGGTACCGAAGGACGTGCAGCACGGGGCCGAATACCTCTTGCTTCAACATGTCCATGTTGTGCAACTCGATGAGCGTGGGCGGCACGAAGGTGCCATGGCGTGCCTCGGGCGGCAGGGACACCTGCTCCACGCTGCAGCCCGCCTCGCGCATCGCCTCGATATGCGCCTCGATGCGCAGCTTCGCGTCGGCATCGATGACGGGGCCCACATCGATCGACAGGCGATCGGGGTTGCCGACGGCAAGCTCCCGCATGGCGCCCCGCAACATGCCGAGCACCTTGTCGGCGCAGTCTTCCTGCACGAACAGCACGCGCAGCGCGGAGCAACGCTGCCCCGCCGAATCGAACGCGGAGGTCAGGACATCGAGCACGACCTGTTCAGGCAGCGCCGAAGAATCGGCGACCATCGCGTTCTGTCCGCCCGTTTCCGCGATCAGCGGAATGACGCCCCCTTGGTCGGACAAGCGGGCGGATAGCGTTCGTGCGATATGCCGGGCCGCGCTGGTCGAACCGGTGAACGCCACGCCACCCACCAGGTTCGACGCCACCAGCGCCTGCCCTATCGTCTCGCCGCCGCCCGGCAATAATTGCACCGCCGCTTCCGGGACTCCGGCGGCACGCAGCACGGACACTGCCTGGGCCGCAACCAGGGGGGTTTGCTCGGCGGGCTTGGCAATGACGGTATTCCCCGCCGCCAGCGCCGCCCCCACCTGCCCCAGGAATATCGCCAGGGGGAAGTTCCAGGGACTGATGCAGACGACGGTGCCCAGGGGCCGGTGCGTATCGTTGCTGAAGCCGCGCTCGATCTGATCCGCGTAGTAGCGCAGGAAATCCACAGCTTCGCGGACTTCCGCGATGGCATTCGCCACGGACTTGCCCGCCTCGCGTACGATGAGCCCGATCAGCGATTGCATGTCGCCTTCAAGCATGTCCGAGGCGCGGCGCAGGCACTGGGCGCGCTCTTCGACGGGCGTGGCCTGCCAGACCGAGCCCGGCCCCACGGATTGCTCGAGCGCGCGTTCCACATCGGCCGGACTGGCTTCGACTGCATACCCGACGATATCCCGATGATCCGCCGGATTGGCGATGGGCACCGCCCGTTCCGGATCCCAGCCGTCGCCACCGCCTCCCAGCATGGGCGCCGCCCGCCATTGCCGGTTGACGCTGCCGGCCAGGGCAGCGGCCAGCGAGCCGAGCCGGTGTTCGTTGGTCAGGTCGATGCCTTGGGCGTTGAAGCGCGCGCGGGCGTCGCCGGCACGGTAGAGATCGCGCGGCAGGGGAATGCGCTCATGGGGCGCGCCCAGCGGCAATAGCGTCTTGGCCACGTCCACCGGATCGGCAATCAGCTGCTCCGTCGTGACGCCGTCCATTCCGATCAGGTTCACGAACGAGGTGTTCGCGCTGTTCTCCAGCAGGCGCCGCACCAGGTAAGGCAGCAGGATCTCGTGCGTGCCCACCGGCGCATAGATGCGGCAAGGGCGATTCAGCTTGGATTGCGATACCGGCCCGACCACCTCTTCATAGAGGGCCTCGCCCATGCCATGCAGGCACTGGAATTCATATTGCCCCGGATAGTAGTTCTCGCCCGCCATGTGATACACCGCCGCCAGGGTATAGGCGTTGTGCGTGGCGAACTGCGGGTAGATTTCGCCGGGTGCCGCCAACAGCCGGGCCGCGCAGGCAAGATAAGAGACATCGGTATACACCTTGCGGGTATACACGGGATAGCCTTCCAGCCCGGCCTCCTGGGCGCGCTTGATCTCCGTATCCCAATACGCGCCCTTGACCAGCCTCACCATCAGGCGGCGCCGGCTGCGCCTGGCCAGGTCGACCACGTAATCGATCACGTAGGGAGCGCGCTTCTGGTAGGACTGGATGACGAACCCGATGCCGTTCCATCCCTTCAGGCATGGTTCGGCGCACAGCGCTTCGAGCAGATCGAGCGATATCTCGAGGGTGTCCGCCTCTTCCGCATCGATATTGATGCCGACGTCGTATTCGCGCGCCAGCTTTGTCAGCTCAAGCAAGCGCGGGTAGAGCTCGTCCATGACGCGGTCGTGCTGCTGGCGGGAATAGCGGGGATGCAGCGCGGACAGCTTGATCGATATGCCTGGACCCTCGTAGATGCCGCGCCCCGCGCTGGCCTTGCCGATGGCATGAATGGCAAGCTCGTAGGCGCGATAATACCGCTCCGCATCCTGCGCGGTCGTCGCCGATTCCCCGAGCATATCGTAGGAATGGCGGAAGCCCTTGTTTTCCATTTTGCGGCTGTTGGCGATGGCTTCGGATATGGTCTGGCCCGATACGAATTGCTCGCCCATCATCCGCATCGCCATATTGACGCCCTGGCGTATCAAGGGCTCGCCGCCCTTTCCGATCATGTGCGACAGCGCCTTGGAGAGCCGCTGCTCGCTGTTGACGGACGCCAGTTTGCCGGTGATGAGCAAGCCCCATACGGCCGCATTGACGAACAGCGACGAGGATCCGCCGATATGCGCCTTCCAGTCTCCTTTGGAAATCTTGTCGCGGATCAGGGCGTCGCGCGTGGCGCGATCGGGTATCCGCAGCAAGGCTTCGGCCAGGCACATCAAGGCGATGCCCTCCTGGCTCGAAAGCGAAAATTCCTTGATGAGCCCTTCCACCCCTCGGCTGACGCGCTTCTTGCGCAAGGCCGTCACCAGACCGGCGGCCAGCTCGCGCACTTCGTCCTTTCTGGGAACCTGGGCCTGCTCCAGCAACAAAGGAAGGCATTCGGGTTCCGCCCGGCGGTAGGCGGATGTAATGGCTGCACGCAATACGGATTGCGGCCGGACATCCTGGCTGAACAGGAAAAAGGGCGGGGCGTTGTGCCATTCGGCGTCGTCCGCAAACACCGCGGGTCCGTCGTCCCCGCCTTCGCCCGGCAACTGCGGCAGATGGCCCCGCTCGATCTGTTCCAGGAAGGAAATGAGCGCCTGCTTGTGCAGCCAATGGGGCGTACGCCCCATCAGTTCGGATGCACTCTTCAGCCGATTCCGGATCGAGCTGTCCACCTTCACGCCCAGATTAGTGCTTGCCATGGTCGTCCCTAAGATCCGTCAATGCCAGAGTGGGGTCAGACCCCCGTGCGGGGTCTGATCCCTGCCTGACTCCTGGCTTCTAGGCCAGTTCATCGTGATAGATCTTTCCGCCTTTCATCACCAGGGGGATATGGTCGCCCTGGCCAAGCAGGCAGGCGATGTCTTTGTAGGGATTGCCGTCCACGACCAGTACGTCGGCGATGGCGCCCGCGCTCAGCTGCCCCAACTGCCCTTGCATGTTCAGGACTTCCGCGCCGATCAGCGTGGCGCTCTGGATGACTTCGAAATTGGACAGGACCTCGGCCCGGATGCGGAACTCGTCGCTCTGCAAGCGCTGCGACGGCCCGAGCAGATCGCTTCCGAATCCCATCTTGACGCCTGCCCGCTTGTACAGCTGCAGCGATTCCAGGCCCGCCGTGCGCACCGTGGCGATCTTGTCGACGCTGTCCGCGGGAAGGCCGTAGGTTGCGCCTTCGTTGGCCAGGGCTTCGTAGGTGACCAGGGTCGGCACGACATAAGCGCCTTTCTCGGCCATCAGTTTCGCGACGCGTTCATCGATGAGGTTGCCGTGCTCGATGGTGCGCACGCCATTGCGCACGGCGCGCTCGATCGCATCGGCCGTATAGGAGTGCGCCATGACATAGGTCTGCCTGCTGCGCGCTTCGTCGACAATGGCGGCGATTTCGTCTTCGGAGTATCCGTAGGCCGCGATGGGGTCGGTGGGCGAAGCCACGCCGCCGGACGCCATGATCTTGATCTGGTCCGCGCCCATCTGGAATTCCTCGCGCACGGCACGCCGCACGTTATCGACGCCGTCCACCACCCGGCCGATGTCGCCGGCGCGGAAGCAGCACCCGCAAAAGCTCATGGGGCGCAGCTGATCCGAGCGCTGGCGGGGATCGCCATGCCCGCCTGTCTGGCTCAAGGCCCGGCCTGAAATGAAGAGGCGCGGCCCGATGATGGTGTCTTCCTCGACCGCGCATTTCAGCCCCCATCCCGCGCCCCCGGCGTCGCGCAGCGTCGTGAACCCGCGGCGCAGCATGGCGGCCATGATGGGCACCGAGCGCATCATCACCAGCGCATCCGGCAAGAACCCCTGGGAGCTGAGGTTCAGTTGCGTCGCCATCACGTGGCCATGCAGGTCGATGAGGCCGGGCATGATGGTCTTGCCGGCGATATCGATCACCCGCGCGGTGCCCGAGGACAGCGGCTTGTCGGAGACTTCCTTGACCTTGCCGTCCTCAACCAGTATGTCATAGCCTTCCAGCAGCTCGGGCTGCGCCGGATCCAGCAAATTCCCATTCTTGAAAAGTACAGCACTCACGACTCGACTCCTTGAGCTTCAGCAAAACCTTGGATTGATCACGACACCATCGTCTTGACGTATCGACGGTGTATGAGCCAGTTGGAAAACAGCGCCATCAGCAAGGTGGCGACCACCAGCACCAGGGCCAGCGTCGCGCCGAACGGCCAGTTCGCCGCCTTGGTGATCTGATCGTAAAGCGCCGGCGCCATCATGGTGATGCCCGTGCCGCCCAGCAGCACCGGCGTGGCATAGGCATTCATGCAAAGAATGAACACGAGCAGCGTGCCCGCCGCCACGCCCGGGGCGGCAATCGGCAGTACCACGCGCCGGAACGCGGTGAAGAAGCTCGCGCCCAGGCTCTGCGCCGCTTCCTCGACGGAAAAGTCTATGCCTTCCAGCACGCTCTGGAGGGTAAGGATCAGATAAGGCAGCACCACGCCGGTCGTGCCGATGATGACCGCCAGCGGCGTATACATGATCTGCATGGGCGCATCCACCAAGCCCAGCTTCTGCGCGATGAAGTTCACGAACCCGGCATTGCCCAGGATCACCATCCAGCCCGCCGCACGCACGACGTTTCCGACCATCAAGGGAAACACCAGCAGGATGATGAAAAGGCTTTTATAGCGGCTTTGCGTCTTGGCCAGGAAATAGGCCACCGGAAAGCCCAGCACCAGCGACAGGACCGTGCAGGTGGCCGCCACGTAGACCGTACTGAAGAATACGTCCCGGTAATACGAGTCCTGGAAGAACTTGACGTAGTTGTCCAGCGTGAAGCCTTCCACCATCATCGACGCGTCGAAATGGTTGAAGCTGTACCGGAACAGCATCAGGATCGGCACGATCATGATCACCAGCACCAGCACCGACGCGGGAAACGCCAGGCTGGCGCCGCGGCGTTTTTCGGAATTTCCCTTGATATCGACATCCATGATCGAACCCGGCCTCATTCCGAAAAGACAACGCAGTCGTCAGGATGAAAACATGCATGGATGCGCGTTCCGGGCGCATAGCCGCGCGTATGGCCGCCCGCATTGGAGAGCTGCGAACTGACGGCTTCGCCCGTGTCCAGCTTGATGCGGACGTCCAGAATGGAGCCCAGGTAGACCGCCGAATCGATGACGCCCGGCAAGGCATTGGGCCCTTGCGGCTCGCCTTCGAGCCGGACTCTTTCCGGACGCACGCCTATCTTGCGCGTGTTCGCGCCGGCGCTGGGCACGACGATCTGCTGGCTGGACGCCGTGGTGAAGCGGCCCGGTTCGCGGACCGATCCGTCGAAGAAATTCATCTTGCCCAGGAAGTCGGCCACGAAAATGTTGCCTGGCCGCTCGTACAAGGCGTCAGGCGTGCCGATCTGCTGCACCTTGCCGTCGTACATGATGGCCATGCGGTCGGCAATGGCAAGCGCCTCTTCCTGGTCGTGCGTCACGAAGATCGTCGTCAGGCCGAGGTCGCGCTGCAGGCTGCGGATTTCCTCGCGCACTTCCAGGCGCAGCTTGGCGTCCAGGTTGGACAAAGGCTCGTCAAGCAGGAAGACGCGCGGCTGGATGACCAGTGCGCGGGCAATGGCCACACGCTGCTGCTGCCCGCCCGACAACTGCCTGGGGTACCTGTCCCGATATTGCGTCATGCGCACCATGTCCAGCGCCCCGCTCACGCGCTTGTCGCGCTCCGCCACGGGGATCTTGTGCATTTCCAGGCCGAACATGATGTTTTCGCTGACCGTCATGTGCGGAAACAGCGCGTAGCGCTGGAACACCATGCCCGTATTGCGTTTGTGCACCGGCATGTGGGTGACGTCTTCGTCGCCGATATGGATGGTGCCCGCGGTCGGCTCGATGAAGCCCGCGATCATGCGCAAGGTGGTCGTCTTGCCGCAGCCGCTGGGCCCCAGGAACGCGACCAGCTCGCCGTCTTCGATTTCGAGTGAAAAATCGGCCACCGCGACGGAGGAGCCGAATTGCTTGCTCAAGCGATCGATAATTACTTTTGCCATGTTCAAACCACCTGACTGAGTTTTACGAACCGGTCAGTGACCAGCATGACCACCCCGAGCAACAGGATCTGTATGGCCGAAACGGCCGCAATCGTGGGGTCGAGATTGAATTCCAGATACTGCATGATGGCGATCGGCAGCGTGGTGCGTCCCGGGCCGACCAGCGACAGGGACAGCTCCAGGTTTTCGAACGACACCACAAAGCTGAAAAGAGAAGCCGCGACGATGGCGGGCCGGAGCATGGGCAGGGTGATCCGGCGAAACGCCACCCCCGGCGGAGCGCCCAGGTTCCGTGCCGCCTCGATGATGGAAGGATCCAGCCCGTGCATGCTGGCGGACACCAGGCGCACCGTCCAAGGAATGGTCAGGCAGATATGCGCGAGAACCAGGCCCCCGTATGTACCGACCACGTCCATGTCCAGCACGTTTTCCACGCGCAGGTAAGCCAGGTAGATGGCCACGCCCGCCACGATGCCGGGAATCAGGAGCGGCGACAGCAACAGGGTGTTGACCGAGTCGCTGCCCCGGAAACGATAGCGGATGATGCCCAGCGCCGCCGCGACACCCAGGATCACGCCGCACACGGACGCGATCGCAGCGACCTGGAAGCTCGTCAGGAAGCCATTGACGAAAGCCGAGTCGGTGATGGCCTTGGCATACCACGAAAAGGTATAACCCGACGGCGGGAAGTAAAGGATCGCATCCTTGAAGAAGCTGAGCCACAGCACGAAAATCAGCGGACTCAGCATGAATAAATACATCAGGACGACAAACGCCCGGTGCAGCAGACGTGACCAGGGCGTTCGCGCGCCTCGCCCCGCTTTGGTGGGCGCCGCCGTGCGCGCCTGTTTGGGGACAGCAGAAATGTCCATGGACTACCCTCGATTTCACTGGCTGGTATAACCACCTAAGCATATAGGTTATACCGATGCGCCTTAAAGGTTGAACCGAATCGTAATCGCAGGTAGAACCGGTGATCAATAAGGGTTTCTCTGGGGTCAGACCCCGTACGGGGTCTGACCCCTCAGCCCTGTAGCCCAGCGACCTGGAGACTTCCGCGGCGCAGTCCAGCAGCTTCCGAGCCATCCGCCTGACCATCGGCGACATCGGAACCTTCGCCGGCCTCGTCACCGACGAACACACCCGCGTCCTGGACCGGGCAGGCACCCCGATCCAAGGCTTGTATTCCGTCGGCAACGACGCCGCCAGCATCATGGGCGGCGGCTACCCCGCCGCCGGCATCACCCTGGGTCCTGCGCTGACGTTTGGATATATCGCCGGGATGGCGCTGGCCGGCCAGAAATGATGGGGGGGCGTTGGGGTCAGACCCCGTACGGGGTCTGACCCCGGCATCAACTTTTTTGGGGTCGGACCCAGGGGGTCTGGCCCCAGCGTCGATTTTCAAGGGTCGGCCCCCCTGGGTCTGACCTCGGATTCTTTGAACGCTGCCATTGCAAGGGCGCCATTCCGATGAACGACATAGACCGCGAACTTTTCCTGCTGATCAATTCGGCGGGCGACTCGAACAGCGCGCTGGCCTTGTTTGCGCTGATCGTGGCCAAATATGTGATCTACGCCGTGCCCGCAGGCATCGCCCCATTGTGGATCCTGGGCGGCGGTCAAGCGAGAAGAAAAGCGCTCGTTCTGTTCACCGCGGTCGACATCGCCATCTCCTTGAGTGCACTGATCGGCCTGCTGTTGCCGCTCGATCGGCCGTTCCTCGTACCCATGGGCCACCAGTTGCTGGCTCATCGGGCCAGCCCGTCCTTTCCCAGCAACCATGGGCTCATCATGTTCACCTGCGCCTGGTCCTTGCTGCTGATGTCTCACAAGTGGCAGGCGGCCGTTGCCGGACTCGCCGGGCTGGCGGTTGCCTGGTCGCGCATCTATCTGGGTGTTCATTGGCCATCCGACATGGCGGGAGCTGTCCTGCTTTCCCTGGCTTCCGCTTTGCTTGCCGGCGCCGCCGACCGTCTCTTCGGGGCAAGGGCTTTTTCAGTTGTGAGCGGCGTGTATGACGCTTGCGTGCTGGCGCCGATATCGCGTGTTTGGCGGCGGCTGGAGTGAGGGGTCAGACCCCGTACGGGGTCTGACCCCTGTAATTCCCGGGTCTGACCCCAAGTCAAAACGCCGGCGGGTTGACGGCGCGGTCCACCCTGAGTTCGGGGTGGGCGATGTCGCCGTCGCGGACGATTTCGGTGCCGTCCAGGGTGAGGCTGCAGCCGCGCATGGGGATATCCATGTGGCAGGCGGTATCGTTGTCGCCGCCCAGCTCCACGTTGGGGCCGAGCGAGAAAAGCACGTTGCCATAGAACGAAAGCGCGTTCATGACGTGCTCCTCGTGCAGCCTGCGGGTGGCCTCGAAGTGATACCAGCGCGCGGCGTCGTTCATGCCCCAGCCTATGTGCGAAATGGCATAGGCGCGCGGGTCGTTGAAGCCGGCCACGTAGGTGCGCAGCAGGTCGGCGTCCATGCCGGAGCCTTCCACCTTGGTGACGTAGCCGCGCTCGACGGTGAGGACGACATCGGACTGCAGATAGCGTTTGAACGCGGCCAGGATGTCGCCCTGGCGCAGCACGACGGTGCCGTTCACCTGACCGTCATTGCCCTGGGTGAATACGAAGCCCGAAGGGAAGTGGTCCCAGCGGCCGGGCTCGTCGGTATAGCCGTACTCGGACATGACCGGATACTGGCCGAGTTCATAGGTGATGTCGGTGCCGAACCGCGACGTGATGTGCATGCGCCGGGACTGCATCAGGATCTCGCGCCCCCGCTCGACGCGCTTGGCCAGCTCGCGCGTGGGAAACATGGCACGCAGCACATTGGGCGGTTCCATGATGCGCAGTATGCGCACGCCCGCTTTCTGCATGTCCAGCTGCTCGCGCGAGAACAGCAAGCCCACCAGGTCGATGACCATGTCGCAGCGCTTGAGCATATCCAGCACCAGTTCCCTGCCGACGAACGGATGGCGTCCTTGCACGGCCGCCTTCAAGGTCTGGTCGCGCTGGACGGTCACATTGAAGGCCTGCGCGCCCAGGCGTTCCGCCGCCTTGAGCAGGGCCTGCACATAATCCGACCATTCCGTGCCGGCATTCAAGATGGCCACCTGCTCGCCTTCGCTTACCTTGCACAGCCGCAGTTCCTCAAGGAACAATTCGACCAGATCAAAATCCACTGTTGATGACGTCATGATGCTTGCCGCACTCCCTTCGGTAGAACCTGCCGCAACACGCGCAGGCATAAGTCTGTGTTCTCGGCCTGCAGCTGGTGCGCGGCGCCTTCGGCGCGCACCACCCGCAAATCCGGCCGGCTCTGTTGAAACCTGGTCAGCTCTTCCTGGTTGATGACGCCGCTGCCTGTTGCCACGATCAGCGTGGCCTCGCAGCGCGCGCGCGCCACATCGTCGTAGATGTCCTGCCCGTGGAAGTCGCGGTAGGCGGCTTCGATGACGCGCGGATCGCAGCTTGCCATCCATTGGGCGCGCTGCCGCAGCAAGGGTTCGGGCCATGGCGCAACGCCCGGTCGGCGCAGGTAGGCGTCGCCTTCACCGCGCCGTGCGGCCTCGACCATGGCGATGGTGCGCTCGGCGGGAATCGGATAGGGCCGTGTGCCGGGCGCGCTGGCGGGCGGGTCCAGCATGATCAGGGACCCGATGGCGGTGGATCGGGCCGCAAGACGCGCCCCGATGCGGGCGCCCATCGAATGCCCGACGACCGCGGGGGACTGCAGGCCGGCAGCGGCCAGGAAAGCCTGCAGATCATCGGCGCAGGCATCCAGCCCATAATCCAATTGCGGCCCCTGCTCGCTGAGCCCTCGGCCGCGCACGTCCACCACCCAGACATCGTGCCCGTCGTCCACCAGGGCTTCCGCCACGTGCATCCATAAAGCCGCGGGGCTGACGATGCCCGGCACGATCACCACCGGTGCGCCCTGGCCCTTGCAGCGCAGGTAATGCTGCCGGATGCCATTGGCCCTGAAATGGCCGCCATCGATATGCTGATTAGACATCGCATCAGCCTCGCATCGCGCACATGATCAAGGATGCCGCGGCCGCCCCCAGCGAAGCCGCCGCGATCAGCCAAGGCACCATGGGCCAGGTCGGCCAGATCGACGGCTGCTGCGCCTGCGCACCGGCCGGCACAGCCATCGGCGCTGCGGCCGGCTCGCCAAGCCGCTTCTGGAAGTTCTGGAAGAACTGCGCCGTCATTTTCGCGACGACGCCCTCCACCAGGCGCGCGCCGACCTGCGCCAGTTTCCCGCCTATATCGCCGGAGGCCTCGTAGTCCAGACGTGTGCCGCCGGACTCGGCATCGCTGACGCGGATGCGGATTTCCCCCTTGGCGAACCCGGCCGGGCCGGCATTGCCCTGCACCACCAGGCGGTATGAGTTCTGCTCGACGATATCCAGCATCTGCATGACCGACTTCATGCGCACGCTGACCGGCCCGATGCTGGACTTGACCACCATCTCGTAAGTATGGGGAGCCGTCTCGGCCATGCTTTGGCATCCAGGTATGGACGCCTTCAAGACTTCCGGGTCCATCAAGGCCGCCCACACTCGGTCGCGGCCGGCGCTCAACAGGTAATCGCCCTGCACCTTCATCTCTTCACCTTTTTCTTTGTTGCGTGCCTGCTCCAGCAGCGCCGCCAAGTTCTTCATGGATATGGGAAGCGCCGTGACCGACACCCCTGCGCCGGCAAGCGCCGACGAGACCGCATTGGCAATGGCGGCGCCGGTGGCAATGATGCCGCCCTCGCCCGCACCCTTGACGCCCAGCGGATTGCTGGGTGAGCGGGCCAGCTCCAGCGTGTCGCCGCGCACCATGGGAAAATCGGTGCTCGTGGGCAGCAGGTAGTCGGCGAACGTGCCCGTCAGCAATTGTCCGCTGCCGTCGTAGATGAACTCGTCCAGCAACGTGCCGCCCAGCCCCTGCACCGCCGCGCCTATGGTCTGGCCATGCACGATCTCGGGATTGATGACGCGGCCAAGGTCCTCGACACAGTAGTAGTCCAGCACCTCGACCTGCGCCGTGCCGGGATCGACCGCCACCTCGGCCATCTGCACGCCGAAAGTGTAGGTAAGCTGATCCGACATGAACTTGGCGTTGACCTCGACCTCGCCGCGCTCGGTTGCGTCGGCATGGCCGGGAATGCCTTCGGCCAGCTGCACCAGGGTCAGCAGCTTGGCCCCATCGCGGGCGTCCACCACGCAGCCGTTGCGCCACGCCAGCGAGTCTTCGTCTCGGCCCAGCCTTTGCGCGCCGCGAGAAATCAAGCGCGCGCGCATCAGGCGGGCCGCCTCGTGCGTGGCGGCACCGCTCATGACCGCGCTGCGGCTATGGTAGGCGCCGAAGCCCGTGTCGAGCAGCGTGGTGGAACCGTGATGCACGCGCACGGCCTGCATGGGAACGTCCAGGCATTCGGCCAGTACCTGGGCCATGGACGTTTCATGTCCCTGCCCGGCGCTGGATGCGCCCAGCGCCAGGTCGAAGCAGCCGTCGTGGCGCAGCGTAAGGCGCGCGTGCTCGCCCGGCCCGCCGCCGGTGGACTCGACGAAGCAAGCCAGGCCCAGACCGATGTAGCGGCCATCTTGCAGCGTGCCCGATCGCCGGCTGCGCAGCGCCCAATCGAATGCCTTCAAGGCGTGATCCAGCACCTGCGGGTATTGTCCCGAATCGTAGACGGCGGGGCCCATGCCGGGCACCAGCGCACCCGCGTCATAAGGCATCTGATCGGGGGGAATCAGGTTGGCGGAACGGATCGCGACAGGATCCATGCCCAGCCTGGCCGCCGCGATGTCGATGAGCCGCTCGCGAAAGAAGGTCGATTCGTAGCGGCCCGGGCCGCGATACGTGCCGGCGGGCGTTTTATTGGTGCAGACCGAACGGACCTGGAACGATGTTGCAGCAATGCGGTAGGGTCCGGGCAGGAACTGCGTGCCCTTACCCGCCATCACCCCCGTGTTCGTCCGAACATAGGCGCCGTTATCGGCCACCATGGTGCCGCGCATGCCGAGCATCGTACCGTCGCTGTCGAAGGCCAGGGCCAGATCGCAATAGGTTTCGCGCGAATGGTTCAGCGCCATCAGGCTCTCGCGCCGGTCTTCTATCCACTTGACCGGCCGTCCGACCTGGCGCGCCAGGTACGGTATGAGGAAGTCTTCCGGATAGAAGTCGCCGCGCACGCCAAAGCTGCCTCCCACGTCGCATTCGAGCATGTCGACGCGCTCCAGGGGCAGCGCCAGCATGTCCGCCAGAATGCGCCGGTTCGCGAAAGGAACCTTGGCCGCGCCCCACACCGTCATGTGTTCCAGGGACGCGTCCCATTCGGCGACCAGCCCCCGGCATTCCAGCGGCGCGGCGCTGTGCCGGTGCACATAGAAGCGTTCCTGCACGACCAGGTGGGCCTGATCGAACGCCAGGTCGATGTCTCCGAAGCCCACCTGATAGGACGTCGAGCTATTGCTGCCTTGCTCGGGATGCAGCAGGGTCTCGTCGCGCAGCGCCACTTGGGCATCGACAACAGGGGGCAGGGACTCGATATCGGGTACGACCCGCTCGGCCGCATCCTCGGCCAGGTAGGCGTCTTCGGCCACGACCACGGCGATCGGCTCGCCCACGTAGCGCACCCGATCGACCGCCAGCGGCTTCTGCAGGAAATGCTCCATGCCCGGCAAAGGGCAGGTACGCTGGGGAATGTCCTTGAGCAGATCGGCGATATCGGCGCCCGTCACCACCACCAGTACACCCGGCATCGATGCCGCTTCGGCCGTGTCGATGCCGCGTATCAAACCATGGGCAACGGGCGAGCGCACGACGCGGGCGTAGACCATGCCCGGCCGACGCAAGTCGTCCACATAATGGCCACGGCCGCTGACAAAACGAGGCGCTTCGCGGCGGGGCACCGCCTGGCCGATCATCTCATTGCTATTCATCTTCATTTCGCGCCTGGCCTGTCGATGGCGCCAGATGATTCCAGGTTGCGGCGCCGGCCCTCTTCCATGACCGCCTCCACAATGGGCAGGTATCCCGTACATCGGCAGATGTTGCCGGACATGGCCTCCCGCACCGATTCCGCATCGACCGGTTCGCCGCGCGCCAGAAAGGCTTCGGCAGTCACGATCATTCCCGGCGTGCAGAAGCCGCATTGCATCGCATGGTGGCCGCAAAAGCTCTGTTGCAGCGGGGACAGCCCATCTTCCGGCGTCAGGCCCTCTATGGTCGTGAGCTCGCAACCCTGCGCCTGCACCGCGAACATCAGGCAGGCACGCGCGGTTTCCCCATTCAGCAATATCGTGCACGCGCCACAGACACCGTGCTCGCAACCGACGTGGGTTCCCGTCAAACCAAGATCCTGGCGCAGAAAATCCGCCAGCAGCAGGCGGGCCGGCACCTGGCGTGAGACCACCTGGCCGTTCACCACCAGGTCTATGCTGTGGGTTTCATTCATTGATTGCTCCAAGTGGGGGTCGAGGGGTAAGACCCCATACGGGGTCTTACCCCGCTGCGAAAGGGGTCAGACCCGCCGGGTCTGACCCCAGCCGTTGCCTCGTTGGCGTGAAAGGAGGGGTCAGACCCCGTACGGGGTCTGACCCCAGCCCCGGCGAGTGCGCGGGTAACGCAGCTGTGCACCAGATGGCAGCGCTGGTCCGCGCTGGCATGCATGTCGGAGCGCGGGTCGACCGATGCCGCGGCCGACAAGCCGATGAGCTCCGTGTCGATGTCGGCGACGCCGCGGCCGATCAGGGTGGACAGCGCCGCATCCAGGCGCCGCGCCCGGTCTTCCACGGCAAACACGGCCAGTCTTCCCGCCTGCACCACGCCGTTCTCGTCGACGCTCAGCCCGACCAGGGCGCCCGCCAGGGCGAAGTCGCCTCGCCGGCGCGCGATTTCGTGAAAGCCCCAGCGCCACCCGCCCAGCGGGGCCGGAAAACGTATCCGGCTCAGTATTTCGCCGGGTTCGAGCGCCGTCTCGTAGACGCCCCTGACAAAGTCGTCGGCCGCGACGACACGTTCGCCTTGCGGGCCGGCCAAAGACATTTCCGCATCCAGCAACAGACAGACAGCAGCCCACTCGGCGGCGGGATCCGCATGGCACAGGCTGCCGCCGATGGTGCCCCGGTTGCGTATCTGTTCATGGGCGACATGCCGTACCGCCAGCCCGATCGCGGGCCAGCCCGATTTGACACGCTCATCGCGCAGGAATCGATTATGTGCGACCATGGCGCCGGCGACCAGCCTGCCATCACCGTCGAGCTCCAGCGCTGACAACTCCTTGACGCCGGCCAGGTCCACCAGCATGCCCGGCGTGGCCATGCGCAGATTCATGGCCGGCACCAGGCTCTGGCCGCCGGCAATGACCCGGGCGTCATCCGGATGCTGCCGCAGCAGTTCCAGTGCCTCTTCAATGCCGGCGGGACGCCGATAGACAAAAGCGCTTGGTTTCACGATCAGTTGGCCTTGAGGCCCATCTTGTCGACGATGGGACTGAACATTTCGACTTCACGCGCATAGCGCGCGGCGGCTTCGGCCGGCGGCATGCCTTCGGGCTTGATGCCCATGGTGCCCAGCTTCTCGGTGACTTCAGGAGAATGCAGGACCGCATGCAGCTCCTTCTGCAGGTAATCGGTGATCGCGGCCGGGGTTCCCTTGGGCGCCGCCACGGCGGAATACAGCGAGAAGTCAAAGCCCGGATAGCCGGACTCGGCAAGCGTGGGCACGTCGGGCAGGATCGGATTGCGTTCGGCGGACGTCACCGCCAGCGCCTTCGCCCGCCCCGAAGCAACCAGCGGCGCGCCGGGGCCGATGTCGGAGCTGAAAAGCTGCGTATTCCCCGCGAGCAATGCCTGCGCCGCTTCCGACGAACCCTTGTACGGAATCTGGGTCAGCTTGATGTCGGCAATCGATGCGAAGTATTCGGTGGGCACCTGCGAAGAATAGCCAAACGAGCCGTAATTGAGTTCACCCGGTTTTTCCTTGGCGTACTTGACCAGGTCCTTCACGGTATCGAACGGCTCTTTGACGCCCGCCAAGATAACCAGCGGATAGGAACCCAGGATGGTGACAGGCTCGAAATCCTTGACCGGGTCGTAGGGCAAATTGTTCTGCGTGATGGGGTTGAAGACCATGGGCCCGCTGCCGCCCACCAATAGCGTGTAGCCATCAGGCTTGGCGCGCGCAACGTACTGCGCGGCGATGATGCCGCTGGCGCCCGCCTTGTTCTCGACGACCACCGTCTGCCCGATACGCTTGGACAGCTCGGCCCCGACCAGGCGCGCAACGAGGTCCGTGCCCCCGCCCGGTGCGAACGACACAACGAAGCGCACGGGTTCGTTGGGATAGCCATCCGGGCCATTTCCCGCCAATGCGATGCCACCGACGGCGAGCAGGGTCGCCGCGACGATCGCTTTCTTCATCTTCTTCATGATTTACCCTTCATTTCTAGTGGTTGATGCAAAACGTGGCCCGCACGCGGCGACGCGGGTCAATCCAGCGGCACATTCACGGCGTCGTAAGACAGAATCCATTCGTAGCGATCCCGTATCTTTTCCGATGCCCATTCCGTATTGACGTAGTCGTCGGCCGTGTCGGGATCGAGCAGCGCATGATTGTGAAACCGGCCCAGATTCTCGGACGACTTCCTGACGATCTGCGTCGTGCGTTCCTTGCGCGCCTTTTCGTAGCGCCGCAGCGCTTCCGGCACGTCGTCGAACTGGCTCAGGGCGCGGGCCAGCACCATGCCGTCCTCGATGGCCATGTTGGCGCCTTGCGCCAGATAGGGCAGCGTGGCGTGGCAGGCGTCGCCCATCAGCGTGACGCGGCCCTTGGTCCATTGCGGCAGCGGTTCGCGCAGGAACAGCGCCCATTTGTACGGAATCTCTATCTGGCTGACGATGGTCTGGATATCATTGTGCCAGCCCGCATAGTCGGCCCGCAGTTCTTCTACGCTGCCTTCCTCCGTCCAGGATTCGCCCGCCCAGTCGTCACGCTCGACGTGGCCCACGAAGTTCAGCAAACGCCCCGACCGCAGCGGATACAGAATGACGTGCCCATTGGGACCGATCCAATTGACGCCCACAGGCCGACGCAGATGTTCCGGCAAGCGTTCAATGTCGATGATGCCGCGCCAGCAGCACCCGCCCGTGAACTTGGGTTGATCGGGGCCGAACATGGCCTTGCGCGTGGCCGAATGCAGGCCGTCCGCGCCCACCAGCACGTCGCCCCGGATGCGTCTGCCGTCCTGCAAGATCAAGGTCACGCCATCCGCATCCTGCTCGAAACCGGCCACCCGGCTGTTGACCATGCACGCATCGGGCTTGATTTCACGCACGGCCTCGAGCAGCATGGAATGCAGGTCGGCGCGGTGCATCATCAAATAAGGAACGCCATAGCGGTCCATCGACTCTTTGCCCAGGTTGAACAGCGGCCAGGTCTTGCCCGTATTCCAGACGCGTACTTCTTTGGCCTGGGCATCCACACCCAGGCGCTTGGCCGGCTCTTCCAGCCCCAGCTCATACAGTACCCGCACCCCGTTGGGCCCCAGCTGGACCCCGGCGCCGATCTCTTTCAGTTCCTGAGCCTGCTCGAAGACGGACACATCGAAACCACGCCGCAGCAAGGCCAGCGCCGCCGTCAAGCCGCCGATGCCGCCACCGGCAATCAATACATGCTTTTTTTGCTGCATGGTCATGCTCCCCGCCCCTGCGCGGCCGGTATCAAGGCCAGCATTTCGTCGGTGGACATCACGTCGGCATACTTGCTGTTCATGTCGAACAGATTGACCGCGTGAGAGGTTTGCGACCGGTCGAAAACGGCGTCATGCGGAACGATGACGTGATAGCCGTAAGACGAGGCATCGACCGCGGATGCGCGCACACAGCCGCTGGTGGTGGTGCCTGTGACCACAACGCAGTTGGCGTTCTGGGTGGTCAGGTAGCTGACCAGCGGCGTGCCGAAGAAGGCGCTGGCATGATGCTTGGGCAGCAGGATATCGCCCGGTTGCGGCGCGCACTCCTTGACCATTTCATAGCCTTGCCGCGGTATGGACATGATGCCCGGCGCCTTGTCGGCAAAGCGCTGGCCGTCGTGGTTTTCCTTGAAAGCCACGTGCGGAAAAATGACCGGCAGCTTGTGCTGCCGGAAGGCCTGGATGAGCCGCGCGATATGCGGCACGGCGCGCCAGCCATATTCGCCGCAGCTGGTCGGATACTCGCGCTTTATCGACTCCATGATGGGCAGTCGTTCGTGCCCGACCGAGCGGTATTGCACATCGATCACCAGCAAGGCCGGCCTGATTTCCCCCTGGAACCGCTTGCCGAACCCCGCCGCCTGATAAATCGACAGCTCTTCTTCCGTGACCACATCCTGCCATGGCAGTGTTCGACCTTCATTAAACGTATCCATTTCACCCTCTAGTTACCCGTGGCGGCGCGCCACCACAATCGGCCTGCACGGCCTTGCAAAACATTTTGTTCACACATGAGAACAATCATTCATACACAGGAATATTTTAAGAGCGCAGAAATCGACGCGTCAAGCTGTTTTTCGGCTTGACCCTGTTCCGTACAGCGGATTACTATATTCTCACATGAGAACAGTCATTCATGTGTATGAATAAATAAGGGGTCAGACCCCGTACGGGGTCTGACCCCATTGCTGAATGATTAACGAAGGGGTCCGACCCTGAATGGGGTCGGACCCCTCTGCGATAGGAGATCTTGATGTGGAAGAAAACAGGGAAGCGGCGCGCGCTGGTCAAGGCCTTGCCCGCGCTGGCCATCGGCATGCTGTGCGGAATGACGGCAACCCATGCCGCGAATCAGCCCGAAGGAAGCCATAGCGCCTATCCGTCGAAGACGGTGCGCATCGTCGTGCCCTTCCCCGTCGGCGGCAGCATGGACGGCCTGGCGCGCCAGGTGGCGCAAGAGCTGGGCGAACGCTGGGGGCATGCCGTAGTGGTCGACAATCGCGACGGCGCAAGCGGCATGATCGGCCTCTCCGCGGTAGCCAAGTCGGCGCCCGACGGCTACACACTGGGTGTCGTCGCAAACAGCTTCGTCGCCAATCCACTGCTGCGCAATGACCTGCCTTACGACGCGTTCAACAGTTTCGAGCCCGTTTCACTGCTTGCGTCGGTGCCGTTCGTCCTGTCCGCCAAGGCCTCGCTGCCCGCTTCGCTGCCTGAATTCATCGCCCACGCCAAGGCGCAACCGGATGCGCTCGACTATTCTTCCGGCGGCAACGGCACCATGTCGCACCTGGGGGCCGAAATGCTGAAGCAGGCCATCGGCATCGATGCTACCCACATCCCATACCGCGGCCAGGCTCCGGCACTGACCGACGTGGTCTCGGGCCATGTGTCCTTCACCATGGGCAACCTGCCCGAAGTGGTGCCCCAGGCGCGCGTCGGCAAACTGCAGGCGCTGGCCATCATGTCCAATGCACGTTCGCCGCTCCTGCCCGATACGCCAACGCTGGCCGAAAGCGGCTTCACGCCTTTGAGCATCGGTTCCTGGTATGGCCTGGTGGCGCCGCAGGGCACGCCGCAGCCCGTGCTGGACCAGATTCAGAAGGCCATTTCCGACACCATGGCGCAACCCGCCTTCCGTGGCAAGCTCGAGCAACAAGGCTTCGAAGTGATCGGCAGCACACCCGCGCAATTCGAGGCGTTCATGCATCACGAATCTGCTATATATGAGAAAGTGATCGACGCCGCCGGCATCAAGACCCAATAATCCCACGTGGGCGGCGCGTCGAATGAATGTTCAGGAGTGAAATGAAACCACCTCAAGCCATGACGGAACGCGCGGCGGGCGTCAAAAGCGCAGTACGCGTGTTGGATGTGCTGGAGTTCTTTGCACGGACCATGGAACCGGCAACCCTGGCGCGCCTGTGTACCGAGCTGGACATGCCCAAGTCCAGCGGCCATGCGCTGATGGAAACGCTAAGGCAGCAAGGCTATCTTTATTGGCTGGGCAAGCATCACGGCTACTACCCCACGCGGCGCTGGCGCGATCAGGGCGAGGCCATTACGCGCCATGACCCCATTTTGTCGATGGCCTCCGAATCGCTGCATCACATCAGCAGCGAAACCGGCGAAACCGCCATCCTGGCCAAGCGCGAAGAAAACCACGTACTCTACCTGGAGGTCGTGGAACCCGACCGCACTCTGCGCTTCTCGGCGTATGCGGGCCAGATCAAGCCCATGCACAGCGCCGCCTCCGGCCGGGCGCTGCTTGCCCTCATCGACAGCGACGAGCGGAACAAAGTGCTGCGGCAACTGAAGCTGGTGGCCTACTCGGACCGCACCGTCACCGACATGAACCGCCTGAAGCAGGTCATCGAGGAAGGCGAAGCCGCCGGCTATCACGTCGCCATCGGCGAATACCAATCGGACACGACGGCCATCGCCGTGGGGTTCCGGTTCGGCACCGAATGCTATGCCCTGCTGGTGGGCGGCCCCACCCAACGGCTGGAAGGCCACATCGACGAGATCGGCCGCATGCTGATCGCGCGCACAGCGCAGCTGGCTGGTTAGGGTTTGAGGGGTCAGACCCCATGCGGGGTCTGACCCCGGCTGCTTATTATGAGAGAAGGGGGTCAGACCCCGTACGGGGTCTGACCCCAGAACCACGACAATGAAGACATCAAATGGATAGCGCCGATTTCATGGTGCTGCGCCGCCTATGCCAATGGCGCCAGGAAAACCGCCATGCCATGCTGGTCACCGTAGTACACACCTGGGGCTCGTCGCCGCGTCCTGTCGGGTCCATCATGGCGATGCGCGACGACGGCGCCGTGGTCGGCTCCGTATCGGGCGGCTGCATCGAAGACGACCTCATACACCGGCATACGGGCACCCCGTGGCCCGGAACGCCGCAAGTCCTGACCTACGGCGTCGACGCCGACGAAGCGCATCGCTTCGGCCTGCCCTGCGGTGGCACAGTGGAACTGGTTGCGGAATTCGACCCCGACCCGGCACTGCTGACCGACTTGCTCGCGTCGATCGGCCAAGGGCGCCTGGTCAGTCGGGAACTGAGCATGACAGACGGACAAGTCCGGCTGCTGCCCGCCGACACCGCCCAGGCGCTGGTCCACACGGACTCCCTGATGAGCAGCGTATTCGGGCCGAGCTACCGGATGCTGATCATCGGCGCTGGGCAACTGTCCGAATACCTGGCGACCATGGCCGTGTTCAATGGATTCTCGGTGTCGGTATGCGACCCCCGGATCGAATACACCGGGCAATGGTCCGTGCCCGGCGTGGAAATACTGACCGGCATGCCCGACGACGTCGTGAACGACTTCGCCCCCGACTCCCGAACCTGCATCATCGCCCTGACGCATGACCCGAAACTGGACGACCTCGCCCTGCTTTCCGCGCTGCACAGCGCGGCCTTCTACGTAGGCGCCATCGGCTCCAGAAAAAACAGCGCCGCGCGCAGGCAAAGAATGATCGACTACCTGGACCAGCCGCCCGAACTGCTGCAAAAGCTGCGCAGCCCCGTCGGGCTCTTCATCGGCAGCAAGACACCCGCTGAGATTGCCGTGAGCATCATGGCAGAAGTGATAGCGGTGAAGAACGGAGTGGTGGGGGGGTCAGACCCTATAGGGTCTGACCCCGGGCGGCTTAGGTGAAAGGGGTCAGACCCCGTACGGGGTCTGACCCCTGCGATTAAGGACAGTCTGATCAATAAGCCGGCCGAACGGAATTGATCAAGCCGGAACGGCGAATTTCCAGGAAAACCGGAAATCCGTTTAAAAACCCGTTTTTTCGGCCCATTTACCCTAAAAGCGACCCTTTTCCGGGCTCTTGGGCGCCTTATGGGCGCACCTCTGCCATCAAATACCGACGCGCCATCCACAGATTGCTCAACGTAAACAGCGTCAGCAACTGCGCCGTGTTCTTCGCCAGCCCCCGATACCGCACCTTCGTATAGCCGAACTGTCGCTTGATCACTCGAAACGGATGCTCCACCTTGGCCCGCAGACTGGCCTTGGTGTGTTCATAGGCGTTTTGCAACGACTGCACTGTCTTGCTCAGCGTCTTGCGCAGACTCGGCCGTAGTGCAATATGCCATTGCACCTGGCGCCCCTGGTGTTCTGCACGTTTGCCCACACCCTGATAGCCTGCATCGCCCAAGACGAGTTCTTCCTCCCCGTGCAGCAGGCCATCGACCTGCGTGACATCGGCCACGTTGGCTGCCGTGCCCACCATCGAATGCACCAGGCCCGTATGCAGATCGACCCCGATGTGCGCTTTCATGCCGAAGAAATAATTATTGCCCTTCTTGGTTTGATGCATCTCGGGATCCCG